>NZ_BBBI01000065.1 GCF_001315985.1 Vulcanisaeta distributa JCM 11216 | reverse complement strand
AAATGTCTTTTCGTGGTGATTTTTTGCGTTTGTTGAGGGAGGATGAGGAGTTTAGGCTTGCTGTGATGGGGGGCTTTTGGGTATTACTGATGTTCAATCATCGATTAAGCAATTAATCAATGCCATTAATGAGTTGACCAAGACCGTCCAAAGACTCGCCGAGGGTCAGGAAAAGCTTTGGCAGGAGGTTAGGGCTTTGAGGGAGGATCAGAACAGGCTTTGGCAGGAGAACAACAAGATTTGGGAGGAGATTAAGGCTTTGAGGGAGGGCCAGGAGAGGCTTTGGGAGGAGAATAATAAGTTGTGGCAGGAGACAAAGGCCTTAAGGGAGGGTCAGGATGCCATGAGAACCGACATAAACAAACTATGGGAGGAAAACAACAAACTATGGCAGGAGGTTAGGAGGATTAATGAAAACATTGAAAGGCTTTGGCAGGAGGTCAAGTCACTCCGTGAGGGTTACGAGGCTCTTAGGGTTGACGTGAATAGGCTATGGGAGGAGAATAA
>NZ_BBBI01000064.1 GCF_001315985.1 Vulcanisaeta distributa JCM 11216 | reverse complement strand
CCCCCCCTCTCCGCGTCGACGCGGCCCTGCGGCTTAGGCTGCTCACCCTCCTCCCTCCTTATGGCCCCCCCGCCGGGAACCCCCCCCAACCAGCGGGGTTTAAACTCATCCACCGTGGGGTTAAACCCCCCCACGGCATCATCGGGGGTTGACCTCGTTTTGCCCCCCCTTCCCCCCCCGTGCATATCCCGCACCTTCAAGGGATTTTTACCCCCCCACCGTGGGGCCCTTCCCCCCCAGCCAGAGCCCGGTAGCCCTACACGGGACTAAACGCCCCCCTATCGGACACCCGGGATGACTGGTACTCAACCCCCCCACCGTGGGGCCTCACCACCCACCTGGCAGGAAGTTAAGGAGGAAAAACAAGCCAAGAAGGAGAAAATAAGCCAGGATGTAGGTGCCCCCCCACGTGGGGATCAACCCCCCCACGGTGGGGCCAAAACCCCCCCTCGGGTACGGGATATGCACGGGAGGCGCTTTTCTCTCCACCCCCCCACAGCCTTAAAT
>NZ_BBBI01000063.1 GCF_001315985.1 Vulcanisaeta distributa JCM 11216 | reverse complement strand
AAGTTCAGTAACTGGCTTGGTCAGCAATTGGATTGGCAGTCGAAGGCCTTGACCGCGGTTATAGTCATTGCAATCATGCTCGGCGTGGCATCCTTCATGACTATCCTAGGTGCACCACCAACAATCTCGCTGATTGGTATAGCCCTAACGCCAATAATTCATTATTACCAGGTTGAGCTTGTTAGGTATGACTACGTTAAGCCAGCCATCGCTGGCTTGGTTGGTGGCTTTATCGCCTACGCACTGGGTAGTTACCTAATGGGCCTAAGTGCCTTAAGGCTCGCGTTTGTAACCGCAATGGGCTCAAGCCTAGGCTTCGCAACCCTCTACATCCCGCAGTTCATTAAATTCACTAGGAATTACATTGGCTTGCCCCAGAGGGTTTTGAATTCATTTAATGACTTACTCACCATACCAAACCCGCAGCCGCCTAGGCCAGTCACAATTGTTGAGCGTGAGCTTAGGCCACTTTGGGATTACGCGTACAGTGTCGGCGTTAGGGAGTTTGTGGAGAGGGTGAACATACTTGTTGACTC
>NZ_BBBI01000062.1 GCF_001315985.1 Vulcanisaeta distributa JCM 11216 | reverse complement strand
CCCCCCCCAGGGGGTTGCTAGACAATTAACTACTCAATGCATTGCTGATTGGGAGCAATAAGTATTTAAGGCTGTGGAGCAAAGGAAAAGGCGCCTACCCATAGGGATCCCCCCCACTCGAGGGGTTTGGCCCCCCCACCGTGGGGTTGATCCCCCCCCACGTGGGGCACCTACCCATCCTGGCTTTCTTTCCTTGATTTATTCATTGTTCTTCTCGGTCCAGGTGGGTGGTGAGGCCCCCCCACGTGGGGTGGGCACTCAGCCAACCCGGGTGTCCGATAGGGGCTGAATGGTCCCGTGTAGCTACCGGCTCTGGCTGGGGAGGGAACCCCCCCCGCGTGGGGTCAAATCCCTTGGGGATCCCTATGGTAGGAGGAGCGGATCAGGATCAACCCCCCCCGATGATGCCGTGGGGTTGAACCCCCCCCACGGTGGATGAGTTTAAACCCCCCCGCTGGTTGGGGGTTCCCGGCGGGGCCACTGGGAGCGGGAGGGTGAGTCGAGCAAGCCGCCTAGGCTACCTAGGTTGCGTGAGCTGCAGGACCGCGCCGACGCGGAGAGGGGCCCAGCCACCATATGCTGGGG
>NZ_BBBI01000061.1 GCF_001315985.1 Vulcanisaeta distributa JCM 11216 | reverse complement strand
CCCCCCCCAGCATATGGTGGCTGGGCCCCCCCTCTCCGCGTCGGCGCGTCCTGCAGCTCACGCAACCTAGGTAGCCTAGGCGGCTTGCTCGACTCACCCTCCCCCCCGCTCCCAGTGGCCCCCCCCGCCGGGAACCCCCCCCAACCAGCGGGGTTTAAACTCATCCACCGTGGGGTTCAACCCCCCCACGGCATCATCGGGGGTTGATCCTGATCCGCTCCTCCTACCCCATAGGGATCCCCCCCAAGGGATTTGACCCCCCCACGCGGGGTTCCCTCCCCCCCAGCCAGAGCCCGGTAGCCCTACACGGGACCATTCAGCCCCCCCTATCGGACACCCGGGTTGGCTGAGTGCCCACCCCCCCACGTGGGGCCTCACCACCCACCTGGACCGAGAAGAACAATGAATAAATCAAGGAAAGAAAGCCAGGATGGTAGGTGCCCCCCCACGTGGGGATCAACCCCCCCACGGTGGGGCCAAACCCCCCCTCGAGTGGGGATCCCTATGGTAGGCGCCTTTTCCTTTGCTCCACAGCCTTAAATACTTATTGCTCCCAATCAGCAATGCATTGAGTAGTTAATTGTCTAGCAACCCCCCCCTGGG
>NZ_BBBI01000060.1 GCF_001315985.1 Vulcanisaeta distributa JCM 11216 | reverse complement strand
CCAATAATAACGAAACAACCACTGGCCGATCCTGAGGATCCATGTGAGGCGTTGGCGCAGGAATACAGTATTCCTCAGAATACGCCCACGCAGATTAGTAGTACGGCTTACGCAATTGTGTATGGCCAGCAAAACTATACTGACTCACACGGCGATGCTCAAGCAGACTTCTGTCTCACGTGGTCCACAACAATTGATGAGGATTGGGACGGCGCAGCCGTTAGTTGGGCTGAGCTCTACAACTACATTAACTACGTCCCCCCCGGCTCAGGGACTTCAATTAATTATTTAAAGGCGTTCCAGGACGCAGTTGCATCATACCTAGTCTATGAATATGAGAATGGCCAGATCAGCGCATCCCAACTACCCCCCCTTGATGTAACGTACATAGCGGGTAGCGGCAATGGTTATAACCCGGGGTATTGGACGGATAGTGGAGGTCAGGAGCCTGGATCCCAGACATGCACCACAAGCTACAGCATTGGCTTAACCGTAGGTTATTCGACAAATGGACCCTCAGCCTCATCCTCGGCGACCCAGACTGTGACCATCACATGCCCTGGGGGGGATCAAATCATACTAAACCCAGCTGGGGGGGTTGCGGCTATAGGTGAGGCGATAAACAATACCTGGATAATGGAGCCATCACAAACAGCGAATATGCAACAGAACACCTTAGCCGTGGACAGCTGGGGCGCGGCGTACATGGGCCCT
>NZ_BBBI01000059.1 GCF_001315985.1 Vulcanisaeta distributa JCM 11216 | reverse complement strand
ACCTCAATGGTTATTAGGTTGTATGGTTCCCTGTGCTCACTCCTCAATTGCCTATTGGTTACGTGTAGGTGCATTATTGCGGTTAGTGGCCTCTCCCAGTGGGCTGGCGGTATTGCTGTCCAGGTCTTCTCCGCATTGTAGTATGCGTCCCTACCGTAGTGGGCCTTGAAGCCCGGCTCCCTGAAGACCACGTTCTCCGGGCTGAAGTAGAGCACTGGGAATTCAACAAACAACTTATTCATGCTAATGAACTCACGCGGTATATCGAATGGGCTTTGGGTAATCAACGCGAAGTACCTGTTGTAGTTCCTACCGACCCTAACACTCGTTGTTAGGGTACTCTCACCAAGCCTGAAGTACAAATGAGCCTCATCAATGACTAAAATCAAGTTCCTGGCCTGGACAGAGTTGAGCACGGCTAGGAGTGATAGTACGTAGAACCAACGCTGAATAGGCGACAACCAACTCAAGTCAATGCCCACTGACTTACCAATCAACTCACCGTTGATTAAGCGATTAATGATTGGGTGGGTCTTGCTGAAGACCCAGTGGTTTAGGTAGGTCAACCTCCTAATCAATCCCCCCCTAGCACTGTTAACCTCATCCTCCCTCGCAAAGGCACCGCTACTAACCTGATCCTCCAGGTACTTGATTAATTCACCAATGGAGACCTCATTAACAGCCCGCGTTGCGGGCTTGCTTTCTTGCTCATTAATTGATTTACTGCTTAATTCATTGAGTGACTTCATGAACATGAACTCCATAGCCGGAGTCATGACGTATGGGAGCCTGGGGGGGAACCTCATTGTCAGCACCTCCTCAATAACGTCAAGAGCCTCCACATCACTCAAGAAATCCAGCGGGTTGAAGGGGGGGT
>NZ_BBBI01000058.1 GCF_001315985.1 Vulcanisaeta distributa JCM 11216 | reverse complement strand
CCCCCCCACTCATTAAGTCCAATGTATCCACTAACGCCCTTGTTACCCCCCCCAACACCAACCCAGGCCAAACCACCCACAGCCCATGGATCAACAATGAAGGTCACATTAACCCAGCCGGAGCCCGGCGGTGCATCATTAATTAAAGCCCAACCGCTGGCTTTGGCGATTACGCAAACTGAGGGCTTAATGGCTGAGCAAACCATGACAGCACTAGGCAGTTCACTAACCTCATAGAACCAAGCATCGTTGCGATAAAGCACCTTGGACTTAACGTCCAAGTGACCGCCACCGCTTAGGAAGATTGCCTTGACGAAGAATGGCTCGTGACCAGTGTTGATCACGGCCATGTAGTAGCCACCCTTGTAGGGGGGGACAACGTCAATCACTGGCCATAGGTAGTTGGCCAGCACCTGGCTCTGCACGTATTGGTAGTATCCGTAGAGTACACCACCAATGACCAAGCCCATCATAGCCATAGCCATTGCAAAGCCAATAGTCCCGGTGATTACCTCTTCAAAGCCCATCAAATGGATTAATTGATTGGCTTTTAAGGTGGTTGTTGAGTGGCTGTGGTGTTCATAGCCATCGATGGGCATGAGTAATACGTAACGTTGTAATAACCATTACTCACGCTATAAACAAGGCAATAGCCGTCCAAGGTAGGCTCGCCAAAACCCATTGATGAGTTTATTGGCTTTGGTGGCTCGTAACTACCCATTAAGCTGGCCCAGTTGGTCCTATCAATAATTGACCTAGCCAGTGGTGTGCTGATCACGATTAAGCCGATGACGGCAATTATTGCTAGAGCCATTATAACGGCGGTGGTTACAGAGGTTATTCCTCTAGAAGCCATGACAAACCACCACTCGTTTTTAATCACTTGACTTTTAAGGGGGGGTGGTTTTACGTGGGACTCCCGATGGCCATTCCCACGTACTTGGCTAGGTTTTCAAACATTTGGGTTAGGATCCACGTAGCCTCGCTTGAAGCCGTGCTAACGGCACTCGTTGGGTTGGTCAGTAAGCCTG
>NZ_BBBI01000057.1 GCF_001315985.1 Vulcanisaeta distributa JCM 11216 | reverse complement strand
TGCGTAGCCCATGGATAGGGCTTTAAGCACGGCCTCATGACCAACCAATTCACTCAATGCCTTGAGGGTAGCCACACCACCCAAGTCCTTGGTGAGGACCTCAATGGCGTTGATGACGTCATTGCCTAACCTAGCCTCGATTGGCTCCGCAATGCTGAAGCTCCTAACCGGAGCCTCCACGAACCTCCTACTCAAGCCAATGACCTCGACCTTCTCATTAAACTCCGTGGTGTCCCTAACCTCATCAATCCTTGGGATCCTAACCAACCTCCTAACAACCTCATCAAAAACAAACACCTTGTTGACATCAAACACGCTACTGTGTATCACGACATCAATGCCCAAAGCCCTCAACTGAGCCAGTGCGTCGGTTAGCCTAGGCCATAAATCCGAGTAGAACTCGGTGTTTACCCTCAGTGAGGATGCAAGGGCCAAGCCAATCACCGTACTTATAGGCTCAATGGTTGGTATCGGCGCCGAGTATAATGAGTTTTTCAAATCATCGACATTGAACTCGCTCGTGAATTCAACACTTGCTGGGAATGCGAAGCCGCAGTCCTCAAGGACCTGGCTCAAAAAATCGAGGTGGCTCGAGTCGCAGTTAATGTTTAACTCACGGAAGACCCTATTGATTAGGGCTTTACCCAAGGCATTGAGCTTAGCATCAGGCACGCCATTGAGTGCCTTGCATTGCCAAGCCTGAAGGTCAATCCGGCGTTGATCCCCCCGTAATCAAGCTACCCAAAATGAGCCTAAGCATCATTTAAAACGAATTAATCACTTATTAGGCTGGTTTACGTACCTCCCCCCCAAGCCATTAATCAAAGCCTCGGTGATGACTATCGCCTCGATTAGGTTAGAAGCCTTAATGCCCAACTCCGCATCCCTGAGTTCATTGGTGATTCTGCTTAGTGAGTCTCTTAGGGACTTCACAGAGGACCTAAGCAACTGAATCCTTAGGTCTATGTTCTCGCCGTAACTCAATGCGTTTAAGGCATTGCTGACTGTATTCAAGGCGTTTTCGTAAAGCGTCAAAGCCCTCCTCAACTCACCAACCTCCTTGCTTAACCTCTCAGCCTCGCTGAGACTGCC
>NZ_BBBI01000056.1 GCF_001315985.1 Vulcanisaeta distributa JCM 11216 | reverse complement strand
GTTGCCGATCAAGTCGCTTAACCTAGCCTCCATGTCCTTGAGTTTATTCCTCAACTCATCAACCTTCTTGCCTAGGCTATTTGCTAGGTTCCTCAACAACGCCTCAGCCTCACTGACTGCGTAGTGCCTGACTTGGCCCAGTAGGTTGATTGCCAGCTTAGGTGGCATATACCTACTTAGCAAATTCCTAAGCCCATCATCACCCATCGAGCCAACACTCACGAACTCATTCCTAGCATCCCTGGCACTCGCCAGCACCAACCTCCACAAATCCCTATGAAACTCCCTAAACACCTCACTGTTTGGCTTGGCCACTGAAGCCTTGATAGCCAAGTCCTTGGCGATGCCCTCGACAGCCTCGATGTTGATGAATCCATCCTCGTACAACGCCCTCAATGCCCTGGCCAGTGCCTTGAGCTCGCCGGGCTCAATGCCTAATTTACCGTACTCCTCACTGAATGACTGCCACTCAATGGCTTCGTTGAAGTTAACCCCCCCAAGCTCACTGAGTAGCTCGAGCAGGGCGACAAGCGGTTGCCTGCGCATTGAATCCGCGTAGTCGATAAGCCCAATCAATGAGGACCTGCCACCACTGCTTAGCCTCTCAATTACCTCATCCCTAGCCGTTACGACCAAGTGAAGCTTAACCACAGAGTCGACAAGCAAGTCGTTCCTCGCTATTGATGCAATCCTCGGGAAAACCTCACTGAAGGCTTTACCACCAACAAGGGCATCAGCACCGTACTTAAGCAACCCACCAAACTCCCTAATGAAGGCATTAAACTCCCTAGACCCCCCCCTGACCTGCTCCTTAGCCCATCCCCCCCCATAGTTAATGCCTCTAAGGAACTCGCCGACTGCCGTCGGCAAGGCCTCCCTAACAGCCGAATCCCAAGCCCTCATGATGAGGGCATCCCTGTACCTGGCATTGACGAAGGGCTTCAGGGCTTTAGTGAGTTCTCTAATGCTAAGCCTATTGATGATCATCAAATCATCACTACTTGCCCCCCCGCTACTTAACGCCTCGTTTATGCGGTTGACATGCCTAACCCACCAGTTGTTAATCACCTCAATTGCCTTGGCATCGTCCCTAAACGCCTCAAGGAGTGGCTTAAGGACTTCACGGCCCAA
>NZ_BBBI01000055.1 GCF_001315985.1 Vulcanisaeta distributa JCM 11216 | reverse complement strand
AGCCAACTGGCTTTGTTGATGAGCCTACCAATACACGTTGTGCTTCAGGCTGGGAATGTGACTGCGATAAACGCCACCAAGGTCGTTAATGAGGTTGTTAACGCAATAGTCTCGCCGGTATTCAAGGCATTACTGGCAATTGGCGGGCTAGCCTTCCTAATTGGGATTGGGATGATTCTGTACAACGTTGTTGAGTACATAGTGCACCCAACGAGCTTCGGCAGGAGCGGCGCACTGAGCGAGGTCTTCGGGCACCACAAGAGGATCATTGGTGGTGCCCTAGGCATTTGGCTCAGCATCTACATAATCTTCCTAATAGCCTCAATAATTGGGGGGGTGTCCAATGCGAGCCCGGCCAGTGAGGCCACGTACGTACTGATCCAAATGTTCAAAAACCTAATGAACTACCTAGGAATGGCAATCGGGAGCCCGACGTAGTTTAAAGCCACCACCCCCCCTTTAAAACTAGCCATGAAATCAGGTTGGTGGTTTGTCATGAAATCCGGTGGATTAACCTCTGTGGCTACCGCCGTTATAATGGCTTTAGCAATCATTGCCATCATTGGCTTAATCGTGATCAGCACACCACTGGCTAGGTCAATCGTTGATAGGACCAACTGGGCCAGCTTAATGGGTAGTTACGAGCCACCAAAGCCAATAAACTCGTCGATTGGGTTTGGCGAGCCGGCTCTAGATGGTTACTGCCTCGTTTATAGCGTGAGTAATGGTTATTACAACGTTACGTATTACTCATGCCCTTCAATAATTGCGAATAACACAGCCGCTCAACAACCACCTTAAAAGCCAGTTAATTAATTCATTTGATGGGCTTTGAAGAGGTATTCACCGGGGGGGTAATCGGCTTTGTAATGGCTATGGCTGTGATGGGCTTGGTCATTGGTGGTGTACTCTACGGATACTACCAATACGTGCAGAATCAAGTACTGGCCAACTACCTATGGCCAGTGGTCGACGTTGTCCCCCCCTACAAAGGTGGCTACTACGTGGCCGTGATCAACACTGGTCACGAGCCATTCTTCGTCAAAACCATATTCTTCAGTGATGGCAGTCACTTAAACGTTGAGTCCAGGGTGCTTCACCACAGCGAGGCCTGGTTCTATGAGGTTAGTGAACTGCCTAGTGCAGTCATGGTTTGCTCAGCCATTAAGCCCAGCGTTTGCATCATTGCCAAAGCCAGTGGTTGGGCTTTAATCGATGACGCACCGCCGGGCTCCGGCTGGGTTAATGTAACCTTCATTGTTGACCCATGGGCTGTGGGTGGTTTGGCCTGGGTTGGTGTTGGGG
>NZ_BBBI01000054.1 GCF_001315985.1 Vulcanisaeta distributa JCM 11216 | reverse complement strand
ACGTGGACATTTGTAAAGTCTCGTGAAAAATAATCCAAAGGTTGTTGATGCCGTGAATCGTGGGTTACCGCAAAGGTGTTCATGGACCCACAGCGGAGAAGGTGGTCTTTTAAGCCTAGTTGATTACTCCTTTTAAATGGTTAGAAGGGGCGTTGCCACTGCTGAGGTTGTTAATGACCTGGGGGGGCTGAGGGTTGTGGGTAAGGGCGTGATTAAGCTCTCCGACTTGGTTAGGCAGTACGTGATGCTTAAGGACCATCCCTGCCCATGCACGCATGGGAGTGAGGAGAGGGCAACCACAGAGCGCCACATAATGGACCTAGCCAGGCGTGGAGGCACGTTACTGAGACCAGCCCTAGTCGGTAGGGTCTCCAGCATCCCAATAATACTGGCGCCAACGTGCATCTTCGAGGCCGCCCTGGCAATACTCAGTGAGGGTAGGGGGGGTGACGTGCTCGAGGGGGGGTTCAGGTCGAGGTGTGGGATTTGGGGGGGGACTTCGGTGATAGGCTTTACCTGGTTCAGGCCATAGCCTCATTGCTGTGCATTGCGTATGAGGGTAGGAGGTACGTGGATGTTAAATCCACATTTGTGAGGAGCTACCTAGTGTATAGGGTGGTGGAGGTTGCGAGGCAGGGTAGGGCCGCGGCTGAGGAGTTCATCAAGAGGCTTGAGGGGGGGCGTGAGGACTTGATGAGGCTCGCCCTCGAGGTGGCTGAGGTCGTGAGACTTAGTGAGAGGATGATTTACAACTACATCGTCGATGCCGTGGGTGATGAGAAATTCATTAACGAGCTCAAAATGCTGGCCGCAAATGTTAAGGGCCCAGTCGAGGTCCTAAGATCACTCAATGAGGCTGAGGGTGTTGGAGTAACGATTAAGCTCGCAATAATGCAGATCGCAAAGACCTGGGCCTTGATAAGGGGGGGATATTGAGGACTTGAGGTTGTTGGGTCGAGATGGACTTTATGAGCTTAAGGGGGGGTCGTTAAGGAGTTGGTTGGGAGGGGGGGTAGGCTGGTGATGCCGCGTCACTCATAATGAGGCTTAGAAAGCTCATTAATGTGGGTGACGTCCACGGCGCCATGCTCGAGTTGGTTAAGTGGCGTGAGGAGGTTCTCGGGTCGAAATCCACGCTAGGCAGTAATGGGCTTGTGGTTAAGGATTCAATGGCCAGCCCCCTCCAACTCCAATGTGGCATTAACGATGAGGTCTGAGGGGGGCTTGCCAGGGCTATGGTTAATAGTGAGGATTCCAGGGGGGGTGATGGTGCGGTGCTCAATACGTTGGGCAACATCGATGCTAGCGATAGGTCATTTAAGCTTAAGTTTGAGGTTGATTG
>NZ_BBBI01000053.1 GCF_001315985.1 Vulcanisaeta distributa JCM 11216 | reverse complement strand
GGGGCCTCACCACCCACCTGGACCGAGAAGAATGATTAACAAATCAAGGAAAGAAAGCCAGGATGTAGGTGCCCCCCCACGTGGGGGTTCACCCCCCCACGCAGGGCCAAAACCCCCCCTCGGGGTGACCGGGTATGGAGGGCGTTTTTCTCTTTCGCCACCCCCCCTCCTTAAATACTTATTGCATCAATGCCTTGATGCAGTTGCTAGTTAATTGTTCTGCAATTCCCTAGGATCTACTTACTTATTTCCTACGTTGCTCGGCTTACTCATTAAACAATTGTTTCATTACTTGCTTTAACAACATTCTTTGCTTTATCCGTCAACAATAGAATCTTGGTTGTTTCTGCCTAGGGGGGGTTGCTGGGCAATTTCCCAGCTTGCTAGCTCGTCCTGCCCTCGTTGGCTCTCCCGCCCATCCCCCCCCGCCTTCCCTGGGTTTTCTGGCTTGATCTATCGTCCACATTGCAACCCAGGTCGGCACCCCCCCCGGCGCCTTCGGTTCCCGGTGCTTGGATCTATCGTCCCCCCCACAGCACCCCCCCTCATGAGCCGGGAGCCCCCCCCTCACCAGGGGGGGAGCCTCCGGCTCTTTGTTCGCAAAGGAGTGGGGGGGAGGGGGGGAGGAGGGGGGGAGAGTCAACGAGGGCGTGGGTCGTTTTGATGCTTATGTGTTTAATCCTCGGGTAGCCACCATGGTAACCTGCTTGGTTCAATACTCACGTTGTACTTCCTGGCTAGCTTCTGTAGTTCATTCAATACCTGCCTCAGTTCGGCGTTGTAGAGCCACAACTCTTGGCAGTCGACCTCCTCACCCTCGAGGACGACTTTACCACCCTGCATTTCCTCATCAACTCCTCAACCCTACCGATCTGAGCCATTAAATCGCCGATACCGGCGTTGACAACCCTCGAAATGATGAATTCATCATTCGCATTACCCAATGTCTCACTCCCAGCATGGCTTAGAGCCGCCTCGTAGACGAGCCTCGCTAGGTCACTCAGCAAATTCTCCCTAACATCGACCCTTGATACATCGACTTCCTCAATGATCAACTCCACGGCCCTAACCCCCATAAGCCTTGACTAATGGGTGGATTATTGAGGCTACACTCACCAAAGCCCTGATGTACCAAGTTCTCAAGCACTTGATGGCCTTGCCGTCAAATCGCCAATTCGAGACATCAAACCTCACACAATCCCTAGTGAAGAATGCCCTAACGCCACGCTCATTAAATTCACGAAGGCGCTTGAGCAACGCATTGGCAAGCCTAATGGACTCGTTCCAAGAGTTCATACTAACCCCCCCTATGCCCAGCCCACGGGCCATTTGAATCACCCCCCCCAAGGAATTCGCCCGGGCCAAGCCCAGGCGATCTACCTCAGGGGGGGCTCATCACCACTAATCACTTAAGCAACTCACCTTTATAAGGCACCAGAGCACTCGAGGCGATGAGTTTATTAACCCCCCCAACCAGCCTCAGCCAATGACTGGGCGGGGGGTGGTCCGCCCGGGCTCAGTCCAAGGATAGCTCTTCAGTGCTCCGCGTCTCGCATCCACATCAGGCCCGGGCATCACCCCCCCACCCCCCCCAACCCAGCCCCCCCCACCCAAGGCTGGTCAGGGGCAGTCAACCCGGGCCTTGGCATCGAAGGCAATACCTTTATTAAGCCCCCCCTTTAGCCAACCGGGTTCTAGGGGGGGCCGGGGGGGTGGGTCGGCCAAGGGAACAGTTGCGAAGCCGCTCTTCAGGGTTCTGTTGCTTGCCCCTTCATCAAGCTCCCCGGGCTTCATCCCCACCCAAGCCAACCCCACCCGATTGGCTTTGGGGGGGG
>NZ_BBBI01000052.1 GCF_001315985.1 Vulcanisaeta distributa JCM 11216 | reverse complement strand
GCAACTACGAACCATGCGACCCGCAGTACCTAACAAGTAATGCAACCTATGCTGAGGTAATCGAGTTTGGAAACCCACCGTTTAATGTATTAACAGCCTCATTAAACGGCTCAATTGCCTACACCGGCGCGTGGGCTTGGCTTAATCCGCCGAGCAACTACTCAGTGCTTAGTGGAAACAACACAGCAGCCATAAACTTCACCATTAATGTACCACCGGAGCACTGCATTAACATTACCGAGCCAAGGGCCCCCCCAACGCATGAGGTTTGCTACCCAGGCACAGCGAGTGCAGTGCTCTGGCTCTTCGCCAGTGACGCAGTTATCAACATGCCAACCAATATTGGCAACTCAACGAAGTGCCAATACACAACCTCACCAAGTAGCCTCTATGAGGTAGTTAATATCAAAGGTGAGGAGGATGCTATTAGGAGCTTAGTGAATAAGCTCAATGAGGAAATCGCCATGGGCAGAAACATCACTGGACTTGGCAGGAACTTAAGCTTGGCGTTGCCAAGCCCATCACCAATCGGCTACAGTCAGGAGGAGGTAGCGATGACATGCGTCAACTACCTAAACAGTACTGTCCAAGTCACCGGCTCGGTGACTGTTATTGGCAACATAAACAATCCGTGGTTTGGTTTAGACACAATTGGCTTGTCCCCATCAACCTCATGGGTCATAAACTCAGTAGTCGTTGGTAGTAGTCAATTAATGAGTTTGTGGGGGGGCTACTTCAACGGCTTGCTGGTTGGCATTGGGTACTTCGTGCCAAGGTGGCTCGCTGAGTCGGTAGCCATCTTCGGGCTTTTAGACGCGGGCTTTTGGTTGGTTGGATTCCCAACCCTAATGAGCCCAGCATGGGCTTTGCTCTCAAATGTGATTTATGACCTAAGCCTAATACTGTACCTGAGGATTGCCGGTGTTGGTAGGGTTTTGGGTAGGTTGTTTAGGAGGGCTAGGTCATCGACAGCCTCAAAAATTAGGACTGCCAGGGAGGGCATTGTCTCGAGGCTTCATAGAAGCAGGAGGCTTGGTAGGGTCGCTAAGCCACTCATGGCCATCCACCATGAATTGGCTAAGTCAGTGATTACACTGAGTAATTCGCTTAGGATCAAGCACCCGGCCTGGAGGAGGTTAAGGCGTTATTTACCCGACTATAGAGACCCAAGCCCATTGGCTAGGCCGATAAATGCATTGATGGAGGACGCCAGCGCATACCTAAGGAGTAAAGCCACACTCTACAGTGAATCCGGTAGGCGTGGATTGGCTAGGCTGGCTATTGCCGGTGCTGGCTTGGCAAGCTTCATCCTCGAGTACCCTAGGGTTAGGAGCCTTGGTGAGAGGGGGGGTAAGCTTCACGAGACTGCCAAGCTTAAGTTCAGAAAGGGTGTCGAGGTTGACTTTAGGGCGTACAGCCACGGCGCGAGGCTAGAAACGACTCGCCAGCTCACTTATTGACTAAGTCCTTGGCTAGGAGGATTGGCATCAAGAGGGCTGTGGAGGACGTCTTCGCATCTTTAAGCATGCCAAAGCCATTTGAAACAAAGACGGCTAGGGATGAGAGGCTCAGGGAATTAATGGAGTCACTGGTTAGTAAGTACTGGCTTGATGCGGGCAAGGACTTAGTTTTGAGGAACTCAAGCCTTGACTCCGCAAGGCTCTTGGCCGTGGTGTTAACACCATACGTTAGGGATCTCCATAGTGGTGCCCAAGTGGGAATTAGGAGGCTGAGTGAGGCTAGGGGGGGTTTAATCAATGCCCTAATCAACGGCGAACTCCATAGGCTCATCGAGCTAAGCCAGTTAATGGGCTTTGATCACGAGAGGGCTAGGGAATCACTGGACAAGGCCCTGGGCAATAGGGCTAGGGAGTTAATGCCCAGGCACATGAGGGATAGGCAGGTTAGGGAG
>NZ_BBBI01000051.1 GCF_001315985.1 Vulcanisaeta distributa JCM 11216 | reverse complement strand
GTTGTTCATCTACGGCTTTGCCTCGCCCAGCAAGCCAGTCGCTGTTGGCACTGGCTCCGTTGCCCTAGTCCTGAGGGGGCTTGGTGATCGTGGCTTCGGCAATGCCTAGGGAGTTCGGTGTGAGGGAGTTGCGGATAAGCCAGGTGACGTACTCATTAAGGGTAGGGTTAGGAGGCAGTTCTGCTGGGACAACAACTTCATTTGGCCACCTGAGAACGCCGAGTCACTAATCGCCCTTGTGGACTCTGGCTATGCCTTAGTCATTGAGCGATTGAGCGAGGCTCCGAACATCGTTAGGATGTACCGCAGGCTCGTTAGTCAAGGCTTGATTAGAGCCGACACGGTACTGAACATCCAAGCGTCGGTATCAACAACGCCAACGCTGGTGGGGGGGATAATCGAGGTTAGGGAAATAGGCAGAGGAAAGCCGTTCTGGAGAATGCCGAGGCCATGCCTTGCTGGGCAGTACATAAACAACGCCCTGATTAGGCTTGGCGTTAGGGTTGTTTGACTCGCCAATGCGCAATGCTTAATTCACCCACACAGAGGCAATAGGCAATGAGTAGGGCAGTCATTATCGGCGTCGTAGTAGCTGTTGTAATCATTGTTGTTGCCGTGGTGGCCACCTTACTCCTAACACACCCACTCACTCCAAGACCATCAATCACGTACATAAGCATCAACGCACCGTACGTGTTCTTAGTACCCAGTAATGGGTTGTTTGAGCTGTTTTACTACGACTCGAGTGGTAACCTCCACGTAGTTGGCACGTACAATGCCTCAAGCAGCACGCTTTATCAGGCAATCAACGTGATCAACTCCTTCAATCAACAAAACATGGGGGGGACAACAATTAATGGTCAGCAATTCATACCACTGGGCTACATGGTTGTTATTGGTAACTCAACAGGAACAGTCCAAATACCCGTACAAGGCAACGTAATACTACTGGATAAAATTAATCCAGGATACTGGACAGTAGTAGTGAGTGATTCCAATGACTTAAACAAACTAACATACGCACTGGATGTAGGGTATAAGGAGGCAGCACATTTATCTGGATACTCAAATGTATGGTACCAACCTGGAGTAGGAACAATAGCACAAGAAACAATGAATCTACAACAATATTCGTCAAATCCTTGGTTTTTTGGAGGAAAAATATTAATAATGAACAACGGAACATTAATACCATGGGCATATATGGGTAGTACAAATCAGCATGGCTATGGTATAAATCTTATATTTGTCGCTCAAGCACAAATGAACACATATAGTTAACTATTTTTAAGATATAATTAATTCATAAGGAACTCCAAATGTAGCTATAACCCAGTCTAAGTACATATATCCACTTCCTCCACCAGATCCTGCCGAAACGTATAAATAAGGTTGACTTTGATAATTACTCGAATCTTCGATTAAATAGTTTATTGCACTATAACTTTTATATTGTTCAGTATAACCAAAAGTTCCATTAATAAAAAGTGATGGTAAAAATTCGACTGGTGGATTATATATTAATTGTTGCAAGTATCTAGGTGGTATAGCGTTTCCTTCTGCTTCAAATGCTGTTTGGTATGCGTTTTGGTAGCTTATTGCTAGGTATGTTGATGGTGGTAAAGGTTCCAATGCATATGCATTTAAATTATTCACAGGTTCCTGAGGTAATTGATTATTGTAAATGCTTCCATTAACCATGAAGTAAACATCCAATTATTATGGCTAAAGATTGAGTTTAATTTAATAGTTAATGCGTACCTTTACGAATCAAATTCTTAAAGGATGCGGTAATTCTACGAATATCAACATAGTATATACCAATGAGTAATGCGAATAGTATTATTATGAATATGTATGGAAATAGCACCAAAAAAGCAAGTGCCACGTTTATGGGTATTGCTAGGAAGGGCTTAATGTATATCGTAATGAGTGGCGTTTGTACGTAGAATTCTAGAGATGG
>NZ_BBBI01000050.1 GCF_001315985.1 Vulcanisaeta distributa JCM 11216 | reverse complement strand
AGGGAGCGTGGTAGTCAGTGAATCCCTCGTAAGTACCAGCAACATCAAACACAACAACCGCGTAACCACACGGCACGTTGGAGAGTGCATTCTTAATCAGTGTGGTCTTCCCAGTGCCTATCGAGCCGAAGATCAATGCATGAGTCTCATCAAGAACCATGAAGTGAAAGAGGTGCCCAGCCGGGTCATTAATCAAATCCTTAACGCTCAGCTTACACGGGTCTTGAGGCGTTAAGCCCATTTGATTGGCTTGTTGGTTAATCCACGGATTAACTTGGTTCACTGAACCCACGTTTTGCCTCCTTCCCCAGGGCATCATTGTTAACGCTCAAACGCCTTATAAGGGTTAGTGCCTTGGTTGTGGCTCTAATGGTCATGTCTGAGGGGGGGTTGTAGACTACATACCCCCCCATTGACAGTGCCTTTAGCACTGCTTCATGACCAACCAATTCACTCAAGGCCTTGAGTGTGGCTACGCCACCCAAGTCCTTGGTGAGGACCTCGACCGCATTGACCACGTCATTGCCTAACCTAGCCTCTGTCGGCTCGGCAATGCTGAATTGCCTAACCGGTGCCTCTATGAACCTCCTACTCAATCCAATGACCTCGATCTTACTGCCGAACTCCGTGGTATCCCTAAGCTCATCAATCCTAGGCAACCTAATTAGTCTCCTAACAACCTCATCAAAAACAAAAACCCTATTAACATCAAAAACACTGCTGTGCACAGCGACGTCAATACCCAAAGCCCTCAACTGAGCCAACGCATCGGTTAGCCTAGGCCATAAATCACTGTAGAACTCGGTGTTTACCCTCAGTGAGGATGCGAGGGCGAGGCCGATTATTGTTGATAACGGCTCAATGATTGGCATCGGGGGGGCTGAGTATAATGAATTCCTAAGCTCATCGGCATTGAACTCGCTCGTGAACTCAACGCTTGCTGGGAATGCGAAGCCGCAGTCCTCAAAAACCTGGCTCAAAAAATCGAGGTGGCTCGAGTCGCAGTTAATGCCAAGCTCGCGAAAGACCCTATTAATCAATGCCTTGGATAGGGCATTGAGCTTGGCGTCAGGCACGCCATTGAGTGCCTTGCGTCGCCAAGCCTGAAGGTCACGCCAGTGTTGATTCCCCCCCCGTAATCAAGCCTACCCAAAATGAGCCTAAGCATCGTTTAAGGCGAATTAATCACTTATTAGGCTGGTTTACGTACCTCCCCCCCAAGCCATTAATCAAAGCCTCGGTGATGACTATCGCCTCGATTAGGTTTGCCGCCTTAATGCCCAACTCAGCATCCCTGAGTTCACCAGCGATCTTGCTTAGTGAGTCTCTTAGGGACTTCACAGAGGACCTAAGCAACTGAATCCTTAGGTCTATGTTCTCGCCGTAACTCAATGCGTTTAAGGCATTGCTGACTGTATTCAAGGCGTTTTCGTAAAGCGTCAAAGCCCTCCTCAACTCACCAACCTCCTTGCTCAGCCTCTCAGCCTCGCTGAGACTGCCGTTGCCGATTAAGTCGCTTAACCTAGCCTCCATGTCCTTAAGCTTACTCCTCAACTCATCAACCTTCTTGCCTAGGCTATTTGCTAGGTTCCTCAACAACGCCTCAGCCTCACTGACTGCGTAGTGCCTGACCTGGCTCAAAATATCAATCACCAACCTCGGAGGCATGTACCTACTCAGTAAATTCCCAAGCCTATTGTTGCCAATCAAATCAACACTTATGAACTCATCCCTAGCGTTTCTAGCGCTCATTAACACCAACCTCCACAAATCCCTATGGAACTCCCTAAAGACCTCGCTGTTTGGCTTAGCCGCTGAAGCCTTGATGGCCAAGTCCTTGGCTACCTTCTCGACAGCCTCGATGTTGATGAATCCATCCTCGTAGAGTGCCCTCAATGCCCTGGCCAGTGCCTTGAGCTCGCTGGGCTCAATGCCTAATTTACCGTACTCCTCACTGAATGACTGCCACTCAACTGCCTTGTTGAGGTTTATGCCAAGCTCACTGAGTAGCTCGAGCAGGGCAACAAGCGGTTGCCTGCGCACCGAGTCCGCGTAGTCGATAAGCCCAATCAATGAGGACCTGCCACCACTGCTCAGCCTCTCAATTACCTCATCCCTGGCTGTGACTGCCAGGTGAAGCTTAACGACAGAGTCAACAAGCAAGTCGTTCCTCGCTATTGATGCAATCCTCGGAAAAACCTCACTGAAGGCTTTACCACCAACAAGTGCATCAGCACCGTACTTAAGCAACCTACTGAGTTCTTTCATGAAACCCCTCAAACTCCCTAGATCCCTTGATTTGTTCCTTAGCCCACTCTCCGTAATTCACG
>NZ_BBBI01000049.1 GCF_001315985.1 Vulcanisaeta distributa JCM 11216 | reverse complement strand
AACGAGGCCTCTTCTCTCCAGGGTAACCCCTGGGGGGGGAGGGGGGGAGGACGAGTTGGGGGGGGCTCCCGAGGGGGGGGCGAAGTCGTAACAAGGTGGCCGTAGGGGGGGAACCTGCGGCCGGATCACCTCCTCTGGGGGGGATGGGGGGGTGTTCAAAGGGGGGGGTTGGGTGGTACCCACCTGACCAAACCACCACCCGCACCAGCAAGCCGCCCGGTGGATGGCTCGGCTCGGGCGCCGAGGAAGGGCGTGGCAAGCTGCGATAAGCCCGGGGTAGGCGCAGGCAGCCTTTGAACCCGGGATTCCCGAATGGGGCCTCCTGCCCGGGCCGAATAGGCCTGGGCGCTCCGGGGTTTTCCTCGGAGCGGGAACCCCCCCCGAACGGAAACATCTTAGTAGGGGGGGAGGAAGGGAAACCAACAGGGACCCCCTGAGTAGGGGGGGCGACCGAAAGGGGGGGTTAGCCCAAACCAAATCCCCCCCGCGGGATAACCGTGGGGGGGAGATGTGGGGGGGTTGAGGGCCCGGGTACCGCCGGGGGGGCGGCCTAGCCGAAGTGGGCTGGAAAGCCCCCCCGCCGTAGAGGGTGATAGCCCCCCCGTAGGCTAAAGGCCGCCTGGCGGAGTCCCGGCGTCCCGGAGTACCACGCCTTGGTTTTGGCGTGGGAAGCAGGGGGCCACTGGCCCCCCCCAAGGCTAAGCACGTCCCGAGACCGATAGCGCACTAGTACCGTGAGGGAAAGCTGAAAAGAACCCCCCCGAAAGGGGGGGAGTGAAAAGAGCCTGAAACCGGGCGGCTAAAGGAGGGGCGGCCCGAAAGGGTGCCCTTCCCCCCCGAAGGAAACCGGGGGGGTGAACCCGGGAGTACGAGGGGGGGAGGGTCCAGGGTCGCCCCTTCCGTCTAGAAACACGGGCCGGGGGGGAGTTCCCGCCCGTGGCGAGCCTAAGGGGGGGGTTAAGCCCCCCCGAAGGCGTAGGGAAACCGAAAAGCCCGTAGCGGGGGGGTGACCCCCGTGAGGGGGGGCTGGGTCTTAATGGGCCCGTAGTCACGGGCGGGAGACCCGAAACCGGGCGATCTAGCCCTGGGCAGGGTGAAGCGGGGGGGCGAAAGCCCCGTGGAGGCCCGAAAGGGTTCTGATGTGCAATTCGTTCCCATGACCTGGGGGGGCTAGGGGGGGCAAAAGACCAACCAAGCCCGGTGATAGCTGGTTCCCCCCGAAGCGGGTCCCAGCCCGGCCTCCCTGGAGGAAGCCCACGGGGGGGTAGAGCACTGATCGGGGGGGATGCAGGGGGGGCCGAAAGGCCCCGGTCCCCCCCGGTCAAACTCCGAACCCGTGGGCTCCGAAGAAGGGGGGGGAGGCGGGTTCCTCGGGGGGGTAAGCCTGAGGGCCGAGAGGGAAACAACCCAGACCGGGGGGGTTAAGGCCCCTAAGTGCGGGCTAAGTGTCAACCTAGAAGGGTGTCCCCCCCCGCCCAAGACAGCGGGGGGGCCGTGGGCCTAGAAGCAGCCATCGGCTAAGAAGTGGGTAACACCTTACCCGCTGAGGCGGGGGGGGCCCCGAAGATGTCTAGGGACTCAAGCCCGCCGCCGAGACTCCGGCCCGCGGACCGTTGGTCCGCGTGGGGGGGTAGGGGGGGGCGCGGCCATGGGGGGGCGGAAGTCGGGCCGTGAGGTCCGGTGGACCCGTGGCCGATGCAGATCCCGGTGGTAGTAGCAGCGAAGAGGGGGGGTGGGAACCCCCCCCTCCGCCGGAAAGGACAAGGGTTCCATGGCAACGACAATCAGCCATGGGTTAGCCGGTCCTAAGGCGGGGGGGCCTAATTGGTACCCGCCGAAAGGGAAACGGGTTAATATTCCCGTGCCGTGGGGGGGTAGGCCTCGCGGCAACGCAGGCCCCACCCCCGACGCCTCGGGATAGGGTGGGCGGGGGGGGAATACCCCGCTTAACCGCTGAAGGCCGGGGGGGAGTGCCGTAATGGCGAGAACCGGCTGAAGGCGGGAATAGCCGGGCCTTGAGCCCGGTCCACCCGACTCCCGGGGGGGCCCATGAAAAGGGGGGGTGGGGGGGAGCGAGCCCCCCACGACCGTACCGAGAACCGACACAGGTGTTCCTGGGTGAGAAGCCCAAGGCGGCTCGGGTGACCCCGGGCCAGGGAACTCGGCAAATTGGCCCTGTAACTTCGGGAGAAGGGGGGGTGCCCGCGGCTCTGGTGGTTACCACTGGAGCCGTGGGTCGCAGTGACAAGGGGGGGACCTGACTGTTTAACAAAAACATAGGTCCCCCCGCTAGCCCGTAAGGGTGTGTACGGGGGGGCTGAATCCTGGCCACTGGCGGTACGTGAAACCCGGGTTCAACCGGGCGAAGCGCCGCTGAAGGCCGGGGGTAACTCTGACCCTCTTAAGGTAGCCAAATGCCTTGCCGGGTAAGTTCCGGCGTGCATGAATGGATCAACGAGGTCCCCACTGTCCCGGCCCGGGGGGGCCCGGCGAACCCACCTCCGGGTGCAGAGTCCTGGGACCCCCCCCGACGGGGGGGCGAGAAGACCCTGTGGAGCTTTACTGCAGCCCGTCGTTGGGTGCGGGAGGGGGGGTGCATAGTGTAGGTGGGAGCGATGAAGCGCGGTCTCCGGGCCGCGCGGATGCGCCAATGAAACACCACCCACTTCCTCCCGCACCCCCCCTAACCCCCCGGGTAGCACCCGGGGGGACAGCGGCGGGTGGGCAGTTCGGCTGGGGCGGCACACCCCCCCTGAAAGGATATCAGGGGTGCCCAAAGCTCGGCTCAGGCGGGTCAGAACTCCGCCGTAGAGGGTAAGGCCAAATGCCGGGCTGACTGCGCCCTTGAACGCAAGGGGGGGCGCAGGGGGGAAACCCGGGCCTAGCGAACGCTCGTG
>NZ_BBBI01000048.1 GCF_001315985.1 Vulcanisaeta distributa JCM 11216 | reverse complement strand
CCGGACTCCAGGGACCGGGTATGGAGGGCGTTTTTCTCTCCACTCCACAGCCTTAAATACCTATTGCATCAATGCCTTGATGCTTTTGGTAGTCATTTATTTAGCAAACCCCCCCTGGGGTTTGACTTACTATTTTCCTACGTTGCTTGGTTTACCCATTGATCACTTGTTTCAGCATTTGCTTGAACAATATTATTTGCCTTATCCGTCAACAATAGAATCTTGGTTGTTTTTGCCTAGGGTTTGCTGGGCAACTTGCTAGCTTGTTGCTTGGGCCTTGCCCACTCTTCCCTCCCTGCCTTCCCTCCTGCCGGTCCTCGGTGGTGGTTCGGGAGCCATCCTACTCAATTGCCACCAGCCGAGGCGGCGCCCCCCCCAGCCTTCGGGCATTGACTTGGAGCCATCCTACTGCACCAAGCCCACACACGCCGGGAGCCCCCCCTACGAGGGGGGCCACCGGCTCTTTGCTCGAGAGGAGCGGGGGGGAGGAGGGGGGGTGTGGCAGGGAGGGAGGGGGGGTGGGCGAGTGCGTTTAATCCTCGAGTAGCCACCATGGCAATCTGCTTGTTTCGGCGTTCACGTTGTACTTCCTGGCTAGTCTCAGTAGTTCGCTTAGGATTTGCCTAAGCTCTGCCTCATACAGCCACAGTTCTTGGCAGTCGACCTCCTCACCCTCGAGGACGACTTTACCATCCCTGCACTTCCTCATCAACTCCTCAACCCTACTTATTTGAGCCGTTAGGTCGCCGATACCGGCGTTGACAACCCTCGAAATGATGAATTCATCATTTGCATCACTCAATGCCTTACTCCCAGCATGGCTCAGGACCGCCTCGTAGATGAGCCTCGCTAGGTCACTCAGCAAATTCTCCCTAACATCAACCCTCGTCACATCGACCTCCTCGACAATAGACTCCACGTACTAACCCCATAAGCCTTAACCAGCGGGTGTAGCACCGAGGCCACACTCACCAAGGCCCTGATGTACCAAGTCCTAAGGCACTTGATGGCTCTTTCATCAAACCGCCAATTCGAGGAATCGAATCTACGGCAATCCCTGGTGAAGAAAGCCCTAACACCACGCTCATTAAATTCACGAAGGCGCCTAAGTAGTAAACCAGCAAGCCTAATGGACTCGCTCCAAGAGTTCATACTAACCCCCCCTATACCCAGCCCACGGGCCAGTTGAATCACCCCCCCCGAGGAATTCGCCCGGGCCAAGCCCAGGCGATCTACCTCAGGGCTCATCACTCCCCCCCAATAAAAATAATACAATTTGAATTAATAAGGGGGCGGGATTCGACGAGACTTTGTAAAAACATGATCAATGAATGATGTAAAACAAGGATATGGTAATAACGACAGCGACGATGATGCTAATCATAAAGGCTATTATAGGTGATAACACAGATGATAAGATAGAACGTAAAAAATCAAGAAGATTAAAACAAACCCAAGCGATTCTCTAGCGTTTCAGGCTTTGTTGGCCTGCTACGGCAAAGTTCGTGAACCCTTACTCGTACGAACATTTCTAGGATAAACATAATTACGCCAGCCAGTAATATTACTGCGAACATCATGAAGGTTGCGGATAGGTATACGCTAAGTGCTGCCCTACTTATGAATGCGGGTATCATCAAACCAATACTCAGCGGTATTGAAATCAAGATCATTATTATCACGACTATCCTCAAAATCCTCACAGCGTAAACCTCAAACCTATGAAGCCCAAACCTACTAAGGAATTTATTGATACGCTCAAGCACATTTTCCTTTCCCGACCCCCCCTCCCTACAGAGCTCCTCAACCTCATACTCACCCCCCCTCTCAATAAGCACGGCAATAATGACTAAGGTAATCTCTACACCGAATAGCACAGCCTCAATGACCGACGGAAGCTCCGAGCAAGGAAATACCCTGCATAAGGCATCATACTCATAACTCGGAAATATACTCATAGGATAGCCAATAATAAATAACGCTATGAAAAAGGCTTGAGAGACTATGAACCCCCCCCACTCTATAATGAGCAATCCAAACGCATCTACATGGAATGCGTGAGCAATACTCCATGGTCTTTGCGATAATACGACATCCCTATCAGATTCCTCATACGTTAGTAATGCCCTCACTGAGTGCAGGTAGAGTATGTAAAATAAAAAGAACATAAAGTATGAGATTGGAGTAAGAAGGTATGCAAGCATCGCATAATTAAAATTCGTAACCGCCTTATTCGGCAACGTGCAGTTACCACAAATACTACAGATTGCAGATTCATTGCACACTACGGCAATGGCGGAACTATTGATAACACTGGTACTTACGGCCTCATTAAGATATTTTATGACATTGAAAATAAGATACACATAGTTTTTAAAAAGAAATATAAAAGCCAAAACATTAGTTACTAATGAAAGTATTAATAAAATAAACGTTATAAATGCGAGAATCACGAGTCTTCTAAGACCTAAGCCCCCCCTTAGTGCCTCACGCACCGTCTCTATGTGTTTACATTATTATTTAAACTCATTGCTTAGGAATTCGTGTGATACCTAGGCTAGCCTTACTTTGCATGGCACTGGTCCTCTGTGTCTCTTTGCCATTTCCTTGTCTGCGTTGTATCCTGACTCCATTAGTAGCCTGTGTACTGTGTATGCGGTCCTCCTCGTACCCATGTGTAGTCTACCCCTGAGGGCTATTTCCTTAACCACGTGTAGGTAGGCAATGTTCCTAACCACATCGGCGTCGTTAAATGCCTGAAGGGCATTGCCCTCGGGTCTGCGTTCACGTACTTCAGCATGTGCCTTGGGACGCCTAGCCTCGCTAGGAAGTAGGTTATTGACGCCATGTACATTGATGGGTACGCAGTGAATAACTTAAAGCCCTGGTTAACGGCCTTGGCCAAGGCATCAACGCCCGCCCTAACGCACTCAAGGCTCTTTATCGAGACCTCGCACTCGCCTATCTCGGCAGTAACGTAGCCGATTATGACCTCACCCCCCCCTGTTATGAATGCCCTAGGCTCCCCCCCATGAAACGCTAGGGCTTCCCAATGCATTCCCAAACACCCCCCCTAAGCAGTTTGTTGAAGGCCTGCTCCTCAAAACCATGCCTCCTAACAACCTCAACAGGAACACCAAAAGCACCCAAACAACCCCCCCTGAGAGTCGTCGTGCCCATCTTTGGCTTAACCTCCGGGTCT
>NZ_BBBI01000047.1 GCF_001315985.1 Vulcanisaeta distributa JCM 11216 | reverse complement strand
CTGGAGTTTCCGTGGATTACCACGAAGTCACCACGCCCAATCAACTCCCTAATTAGTTTGAAGTTTGTTGAGTTCACATTCACGTGAACCAAACCACCCCCCCATTGATTATGAGGCCAGGCCCAATCACAGACCAATCAATGATTACTAGGCTATTGTTTGGTAGGCTTGGTAATTCATTAATGGTTATGGGCTTGATCAGTGATTGATTAATGCCCACGCTAGTCAGCCTTTGAACAAGCATTGAAGAACCAACAACGTAAATTGGCGTGTTTATGCTAACCGGTGTTGGTTCATTGACTGTGGCGAGACTCGCCTGGCCAACGGGGTTTGTGGTTTTAACCCCCCCGGGCTTATTAACGATGTGTAGTGCAAGCGCAAACGCTAAAGCCAGGGCGACAACCACGGACAAAGCCATTACCAAAAGCCTTGATCTAAAACCCATAGTCATCGGTTCTCTCTAATTCATGGGACTTTTTTTTTACTCCGGCTGTTCAGGGAAAGTGAGTCGAGTGGGGGGGTTGAATAAGCCTGGAGCGTTAGGTCACGCTCACTGAGCCGGTGAGTAATGCCTTTACCTGCCTTGTCATGGTGTTGGTCATGGTCTCTATGGCTTTTTTGAAGTTTGCCAGTGATCCCTTTGGTTCGTATAGTATGGCTGGCTTCATGGTTGCCGTTAGGTACTGTGCAATTGGGCTCATGGGGGGGATTGTGAAGACCTCACCATTATGGGCGAAGCCCCTTACCCTCGACTCGATGGTGTCGAGTCCTGGCAGTGCCTTGTTTAAGACCACATTAATTATCTTCCTATACTTGAGTTGAGTAATCATTGGCTGTATGTACGTGTCGTCGATTTCCTTGATTACGTACTCGCTGTACGTTGCGTGGTCTAGAACCACGTTAATGATTTGCGACGTGACCAGTGCGGGTATTAGTATTGGCGTTGGTGCGTTGGCTGGTAAGTCCACAAGCACCAACTGTGATCCAGTACTCATCACCAAGGAGTTGATTAGGTAAACCCACCTATTGAAGGATTCGTTAACATTAATCGTTAGTTGATAACTCCTCACGTTGCCTGGCGGTACAACGAGGACTGAGGGTAAATAAGTAGACCTACTAAGTAACTGATTAACGTCGTTGATCGAGCCAATCAGGAAGTCCAGTGCGCCAAGCCTCTCCGGCACAATGCCCAGTGTCCTACTGGCCGTCTGGCTCGAGTCTATCCCGAGGTCAATCAATAGGACGTTAGACCTAAGCGACTGACTCATTGCTATTGCCAAGTTAGCGGCTAGTGTTGACTTACCAGTGCCTCCCTTCGAGCCACTGAAGAATGTGGCTATGACGAACCTAGGCCTAAGCATCATCTACCACCA
Organism: Vulcanisaeta distributa JCM 11216; assembly: GCF_001315985.1. Lineage (GTDB taxonomy): Archaea > Thermoproteota > Thermoprotei > Thermoproteales > Thermocladiaceae > Vulcanisaeta > Vulcanisaeta distributa_E. The sequence goes on along the minus strand of NZ_BBBI01000047.1, from coordinate 1,849 downwards.
TTCCCAGCTTTATAAGGCTCAAACTCGGAGTCGAGGCTAAGCAATTCATCCGGCAGTGGCAGAGGCTTTGCCTGCTCACTAATAGCCTCACTCACCTCAGCCGTAATGTCGACACTCTTGAGCACAGCCTCAGGCTGTTTGTAAAACACGTAAAGTAGGTTGGCTAGTTGCTCGTGGCTTAAGCCCGCGTTGACTGCCTTCGTTAGGAAGGCAATCCTAAACCCCCCCAACTGCCTATTTACGTAATCAACGCCGTAATCCCTGATTAAGGCGTTCATGTAGGGCTCTGTGTTGTGTATTTTCCTAACAAACCTCCTCGTGACAACCTCATACACCCCCCCTGTTTCGGTGTTAAACCTAACATCCCTACTCATCGAGACCTCAACAATCACCGAGAGCCTCAGCAACTCCTCAACCTCGAAGCCGAGGCCCCCCCTAAGCCTAGCCCTAGCCGCTTCAATGTTTTCGGCGTGGAACGTGGTCAAGGCACCGTGACCGAGTGTAATCGCCTCAGCCAATGCCTTGAACTCACCGCCACTCCTAGCCTCGTTCAAAACGATGATATCCACACCACTCCTGAGGGCTTGCCTAATCAACTCAGCCTTGTCAATACTCCTAATTCCATGGGCGTAGGCTACCCGCTCAAGCATTGGCTTCACGACTTGGTGAAACGGCAGGAAGAGCTCGGCTACGTCCATGATCAACGCCATGGACCTAGTGACGAGCATGTAGGCGATGGCGTTTTGTAGGCTGGTCTTCCCACTACCCATGGGCCCAATTATCAGGATCGGGACCCTGTGGTCGGCGAGTAGCCAGAGCCTAGCCGAGTCCTCGATGCTAATCATGCCTCGCCTAATCAACTCGGGTAGTGTCCATGACTTCCTGGGCAAAACCCTAATGCTCATTGAGCCTGGGCTAACAGGCTCAGCCTCAATGCTAACCCTAACACCGAACTCGGGATCCACGACAGACGCCACTGGATTGTAGCTGGTCACCGCAGTCCTTGATCTCTGGGCAACACGCCTAATCAAGTAATCAACGAATGAGTTAAGGTCAAAACTCACTGTCTTAATCACCCTCCTACCCTTCCTTAATTCGTAGGGTTCCCAGCCGATGATTACCTGAACCCTACCCAATAAGGCATGCTCTATGTAGATTCCGCCGAGGCCGTACTTTGTGTTGACCTTGTTTATGTGTATGTCCGTCACGTCATCCATAAGTAGGACTGGGGGGGTCAACGCTCCGTAGTAGTTGAACCACCTATTGAATACCCTAACAGCCAAGTCAATGCTCTCCCTACTCGGCTTTATTCCTATTGACTTCAAGCCCCTCTCGACAGCCCTCTCCAGCTTGGCGCCACTCCCGAACCAATCAACGATTCTATCGAGGGGGGGTAGCGCCACTACCCAGTCGGGTAGTTCGTCAATGACGTATGCCACGTAGTCATGGACGCCGTACTGGCTAGCCTGTATTAAATGAACCTCGATGTCGGTTTTAATCCCGCCGAACTCGATTGTGTAGTGCTTGACCAATCCCTGGCTAATCACCTTAGGCTCGAGGCGTGCATTGCAAGTCACCAAATGAGTGGTATCAGCGGGGGGGTTAGGTAGATTGGTATTAAGGAGATTCCAAGCCCAATGCTGTGCATGGACTTGCCGGTTAGGATTGAAGTGGCAATCGCCAGTGGGATCAGTGTTGAGTTTATCAACTGTGGGTTTAATGCAATGGGCAAATTAATGCCAGTCATAGTAACTGCGTGTATTCCAGCTAGGATGTACGCCGTGAATACCATGAATGCGTAGCCAACCGAAACAAAGGGCCCATAGACAAAGCCAGTGGTTACTGAGCG
>NZ_BBBI01000046.1 GCF_001315985.1 Vulcanisaeta distributa JCM 11216 | reverse complement strand
GAAACAAAAACAAGAAGTAAGACAAACATATAAGGATATATTTTCATTTATAAAGTCCGTATCAATTACGGGATCTTAGCATCATTACTATCCTCTTGAATTACAGAATTAAATCACTGAAAGATTACAAAAGATTGTTAAGAATTATCGCTAAGGTTTAGACAATAAGGACAAAAATCATTGCTTCTCCTCAGCCTTCTGCTCAGCACCACCACTAAGCTTCTGAACTTCCTTATCGCCAAGTGGTATGATGGGACCCTCCTTCCAATCCTTTGGATAAATGAGGACCGCGTTGACCTGGACAACTTGATCACTTATTGTATTGCCTCTAACGAGCTTCCTCTTCCTCATACCACGCTTCTCGGGGGGGTGATAACCAATGCCCTCGCTCATTAGCAGGTACTTCTTAACAGCACCCTCAATGTTTGGTAGCATTGGGGGGGCGCCATCAATACCACTACCACCCGTAATCCTAATCCTAAAACCAGGCGGCAACTCAAAGACCTCCTTAATCACCCCCACCATCAACCTCATCACCAATCCTCAAACCCACAAGTCTCTGGGCAACTGGGTCCTTAACCTCAAACTGCTTAGCTCTCCCACTCATTGGATCACTAAGTACTAACTTAAACGTTGGCATTGACTTGAACGTAGATAGGGGCTATTAAAATACTTCTATCATTATGAATAACGACCTAATAATACGAAATGTCAAAATCCTGAAATAAGAGTATTTAAATATAACCAAAAATTCGATTTTATGACCAACATGGGCAGCAAACCCCCCTGAAAATACAGGTTGGCGCTGCAAGCCTCAGACCAATGTGGGTGGTGGCATCAATACTTTTGATAGGTGCCTTAGCAATGCTTGTTGGTGGTGTCGTTATGCAATTAGTATATCACGTAACTCTTGCGCCGCTGTGGGTCGGCATCTTTGCAGGAATACTATTATCGATTCCCTTGGAAATTTGGGACTTTCCGAACCCTGATGTCATAATTAAGGCAATAACTCTGAAAGATAGACTATTAATGGTATGTTTCGGATTGGTCATAGGACTTGGCGCAATTCTTCTCTATGCACTTAACCTATTCGTTCCCGTACTACATTGGGGTATCAAGGCTTTCTTTGTACCCGGTGTGGTCATTGGAGGCTTATTATTTGGCGTTGGCGTGGCCGTCGCTGGCTACTTCCCAGGAACTATATGGATAGCGCTTGGTCAGGGTAGGAGGGATGCTGTGTATGCCGTGATTGGAGGCTTACTAGGTGCATTGACTTGGTCATTAATCTTTGGGCAGGCGAGGTACTTCTTCTGGGACATACTTAACTTTGGCCCAATAACGTGGCCCACATTGTTCGGCTTAACCACTAAGGTTGATGAGTTGATCGTGGCTGTAATATTTGGCTTATTAATGATTAGTATGTGGTTATTCATACCAAGGAGGCAGGGCGGTAAGGCATGCGTACTTCACCTAACCGGTAAAACTAAGGAGGTGATGCCACTTGAGGATGAGATTAGTGAGTTTAAGGAGGATTACCCAAAAATACCTGATTATGTCATTGAGGCTGTCTCCGTTCAGCAGCCCCCCCGTTCATCGAGGATAATATTTGCACTGGCGTTTGACTTCACGCTTGTGGCTGTTGCCGTGATTGTGCTCAGGCAGATATTTGGTGAATCAACTACATACGCATGGATTTGGTCTCAGATACTATACTTCATAGACCCACGCTGGGCTGCGAGCTTACCATACTTCCAGTTATTTGGTGGATTAAAGATTGTTAATGGAGTACCCGTTGATAAGCCATTTAGTGAGATTGGTTGGGAACCACTATCCGACCTCGGGACGTTCCTTGGCGGCTTAATATCATCAGTGTTCATAACAAAGAGATTCATGGGATTCAAGCCATGGACACCGCACATATGGAGAAATAGGTTTGGTAACACACCAGGCTCAGGCTCTCGCCTCATTCATAGGCGCCTACCTAGTCCTATTTGGCGCCAGAATGGCCAATGGCTGCGCCAGCGGACATATTGAATGATTAGACCGCAGTAGCACCAATAATGAGTAGGGATTTATTTTGTGGGCTTAGGCCCGTGGGCCCTGGGCGGGGGCAGTTTAGCTTCTTCATTGCCTTAGTTATTGTCTTCATCCTCCTCGCCTTACCCTCGTTCATTGCTTCCTCATGCATTTTTCTCAGTATCTCACAGGTCTTGACAATAAGCTTTGGATGTTTCTTGATTTCGTCCTGGCCTATGTAGACCACAAACCTCTTGCCTCGCTGGGTTAGCTTGGCGTTGTAGCCCGCCCTTTTTAGTGCTTCCTGAACTGCCATGGCATCCTCAAGCCTTTTACGGTCAATCCTAAGCTCCGCATAACCACTTTTACCCATGTGTATGTGCATCTTCACACCATCAATAACCTCAATTGAAGACTTACCTCGAGACTTAACATCCATATTAGCCAACATCATTAGGTTCCTAAGCTTCCCAGCATCGGGCAATTGGCTGAGGTCCTCAATCATCGACCTGATTAACACGTCACTGAGCCACCTCTTGGCAAGCTCAACAGCCTTGGAGCTATTAATCCCATACCGTTTAACAACTTTGCTATCATAATCCCTGAAGCCGAGGTTCATTATCCTCCCGACAATGTCCCTCCATAGTTCATACTTCGAACCACCAATCGCAAGCCTAACATTCTTCCACTTAACATCGACGCTGCCATCACCGAGAACAGCAAACAATATAAATGTCGCGAACTCATCATCATCAAGCCTAAGGACCTTCTTGGCAGCCTTAACCTTACTCTTGACTTTATTCTTATGGTCGACAGCACTTAAAAACCATGTAACGGTTACGTCGTTCTCATTGAGATTCACACCATACACGCAAATGTAGTTCCTCCTAGACCAAGCCATTAGCCAAGCCACGATCTGCCAGAGCTGAGTAGTAGCCATCACTGGGTAGCCCTCCTTGTCAATTGAGCCGTCGGTCAATAAAAGCCCGTACCGCATCGCCCTCAACTTGCCATCACTGAACAACTTAGGCACGACTACGTGGAAGCCCCCCCTGAGACCGGTTAAGTTCATTGTTATTGTTATGTTCCCCGACTTAGCCACCCTAACCACTTTAATCGTTAGGTTCTCCGTGTATAGGTGCACCACGAAACTCTTGTCCTCGTTAAACGGCTCACCGCTTATTAATACCTTGGCTCTGCTGTTCCTCAACTCTTCAA
>NZ_BBBI01000045.1 GCF_001315985.1 Vulcanisaeta distributa JCM 11216 | reverse complement strand
AGACACGGTAACGATCCACGATGAAACGGGATACTCCTGTTTCATCGTGACTATTCCATCACCGTTCTAGGGACTCCATGATTAATAAGTAAAATGATCATGGCCCTGAGGCATTCATTAACTCCATGAACCTGCTCAGTAACTCCTCCCTCCCCCCCTCACTCCTTAAGAATTTCCTTACGGAGTCCTCACCATCACTCATGAGGAGTAGCTTTACTATGGCTAACTCAATGAGGGTCTTTGTGTAGTAATTCTTCCTAGCCGCCTTAGCCATAAGCCTAACATCCTCATAAGCCCTCACAACCTCATCAACACTTATGACCTCATCCACACCACTCAAACCCCCCCACTCCCTCAGCACCTGCCCTATGTAGTGCCTTATCAACCATTCGCGACCAAAGACCTCGCCCAGCGCCTCGGTGATTGTCCTCCTCTCCTCAAGGTACTCATTACTGTTTACGTCTAGGACCCTATCCAAAACCCTAACCAAGTCGGTGGGCCTCCCACCCCCCCAGGCCTTTAGTGCCTTAGCCACGAAATCCCTCACCTGACCCTCATGAACCCTAACGCCGTGGTTAATGAATACCCTCATGACATCACTAACCAACCCATCAACCTCCCTGGCAAACCCCCCCCTACCCCCCCTATCCCTAACGCCAATGACCATGTCGGCTCTAAATCCCCCCCTAACCAACTCAACTATTTGAGACTTGGGTGAAACTTTCGACCTTGTATTAATTAGTGTATTACTGACCCCCCCGCCCTCGCCGGGAGTAGTTCCGTACCCTCGATTGGTGCGTACTCACCGAGGACAAAGCCGGTGGCTAGGTCAACGAGGTACCCCTCATCATTTACCGCAAGCCTTGGTCTCCCAACCTCACCGGCTTGGTTCATCAATTCTTTCTACACAATACGATTAATAAGGCACCAACGTGGATTAAATAAATTATTGAGGTTAATCAATGCAGTCCATCATCAGTTATTGAGTACCTTATTTCGAAGCCAGGGGCCAGCCCTGGAACATCCAGTGCCTTCATTACCCCCCCTCGCCCTTGCCCTTACTAGCCCTTGTCATTAGCCACCTTGCGTTCACTGTGTGGGCTAGCACATTGCCTCCAACCGGTAGTTTGACTTCTATGAATCCTGTTGGGCTGGTCATGACCTGGTTAGTGTAGACGACCAGTACACCAAGCCTAATTGTTAAGCGCCTAAGCCAATCAAGGACGTAGTGCAGCCTCTGCTGCCTCTCTGCCAACTTCTCCCTACCCCCCCTGAACTGAGCCCTGTATAGGGCTGTGATGGAATCGACAATCACCACCCTTGCATTGCTGTTTATTACCAAGTCGGTCAGCCTAAGCTTAATGAAGTCCTCTAGGTCATCAACCGTTGCTGGGTTAAAGACGAGTAGGTAGTCATTGATTGCCTGGTCGTAATCAACGTTGAACCTACTGCACATGTTCCTGAGTAACTGACTCGATAGGTACTGGTCAATCGTCTTCTCAGTGTCTATGTAAACCACCCTAAAGCCGAACTGTGAAATGCTGGCAATCGCCACCTGCAGGGCCATTATCGTCTTCCCAGCACCAAACTCACCGGCGAATTCATGACTCGCGCCGAAGCGTAGACCACCAATGGCTTGGTCCAAGCCATCGACGCCAGTCCTCAGTATTGGCATTTTGCTAATTACCTCAATCCTCTCCCTAGCAGTAACCGCGGATGGGGCTTCAGCAAGCAACTCCCTAGCCGTGTTGATTAATCGCTTAGGCAAATCGGTGTCCGGCGAGCCAAGCAGTTCCTGAAGCTCCTCGGCATTGAACAACAGAACGTGCCTAAGGCTCCTAACGCCGGCGTTGACTAGCCTATCAACAGTCTGTCTCGAGAAGCCAAACTCAACAAGCCTCGAGAGCTCGCTAGACTCACTAATCGAATCAGCTCTCCTCCTAGTCACGCTGATACTAAATACAGCGGCTTATAAGGGGCTAGACCTCGGTGTTTCCTAACTCATCATTGTAATGCCTAACTAGGGATATCTACGTTGGATAATGATAAGGCACATGTATTGCGAAATTCCCAAAACAGATTAGGGCAGGATCACCATATAGATAATGAGGAGGATGAACCTATTCACGGAGATAACCCTGGAGATGTTATACAGAAATGCCAGGATAGCGGAAAATCATCAATACCATAACAGTAAATTTTAAAAACAATGTTACATTAAATTATGCTTAAATTATGTTATGAACAATGTTAGTGGTTCAGTAAATGTAAGGCGTAGTAGACCAACAATGCCATTGATGATTGCTATCGTTATAGTGCTAGTAATTATTGCGTTTACCGTTATACTATTATTTTCATTACCATCCAGTATATGGCTGGAGATTAGCGAGCACTATCCATATAATACGAGCAATCCCTTTGATCTAAATAATACCCTTTTGATCTTTTTGTTCCCAAAATCCATTAATCTAAATGGTGGGTATAATAGTCTTTATGTAATAATAGCGTTCCAGGAAAATAATACAGTGTATGTCCTTCATTATTATTACTATCCATATTATCCGTATTCCCTATCTGATGTAACTAAATGTAATGATACGCAAAGCATAATTGCAGGTTATGTAAGTATTTGTAATGCCAACTTTAACGCTTTTCCGCAAATGTTAACAACCGAAATTTATACCTTCTCATATCCCCAGGGACCTTCTAGTATTCTTCTTCCTTACTATATCCTTTATGGCATTTATAATAATGAACTAAACGAATCCTTCATAAATATAACAACATTCCTTAAGGCACTGATACAGGGTATAAAGGATGGAGAAATAACCCGACTTAATGCGTACTTAACGGATGGTAATACATTCTGGCTCCTATCAAGTAATAAGGTAGAATATCTCAACTTTAGTAATACTTACTTATTAGCTCCAGGATTCACTGTTTACTATGCAGGGCTTCAATTGAATATTCAAGGGGGGGCCATCATGAAACCCCAGTGGATTCAAATAACTGAGGAACATAATGTCTTTGGGCCTTATTATACAATCAGTTTTGAATGGTTCATAGTAAGAAACGTAAGCCTTAATGCAATTATTACCAATAATTCCAATGATGATTGGTTATTTAGTTCTATGAGCATAATCTCCATGTATTCGTATAGTTATTTCCAAATGGTGATGATTTTCGTAATCCCCTTCATATTAATCACTTATACGATCACGCGAGAATTATACGATTTTTATGATGCTGCCATTAAAAAGCCTGCGATGAATACTGAAGAAACAATAGGGAAGGCCATAAAGGAGAATATCTACATAATTATATTGACCACAAGCTTCATATTCTCGACACAGAGTGTGGCTCTCCAAAATTATCCTCATTTAGACAATTTTACCTTATATATGCTTTTTA
>NZ_BBBI01000044.1 GCF_001315985.1 Vulcanisaeta distributa JCM 11216 | reverse complement strand
AAGGAGCGTGGTAATCAGTGAAGCCCTCGTAAGTACCAGCAACATCGAAGACAACCACAGTGTAGCCACACGGCACGTTGGCTAGTGCATTCTTGATCAGTGTGGTCTTACCGGTGCCGATACTGCCGAAGATCAGGGCGTGAGTCTCATCAAGAACCATGAAGTGGAAGAGATGCCCAGCAGGATCATTAATCAAATCCCTAAGACTAGGCTTGCACGGGTCTTGAGGCGTCAAGCCAGCTTCACCGGCTCGCTGGTTAACCCACGGATTAACCTGGTTCACCGAACCCACGCCTTGTCTCCTTCCCCAGGGCATCACTGTTACCGGCTAAATGCTTTATAAGGGCTGGTGCCTTGGTTGTCCGAGACCGCGGTATTTAAAACCCCACTTAAACTTTACTCCTCGTTTCAGCAGCCGTGAGTGCTGAAACGATCTTGCGTGGGCTTTACCGTGGATTCAGCCTTATAAATACGTGCCTCGATATTTAAGTCGGTTCTTAAAGCGCGAAGGGGCTTAGCGAGTCGTTGTTGGGTAGAATATTGTTCTGCGTTGTTGCGATCAACGTCTTCGAGTGAACTCAGGGAGTTGCGTTGCAAGCGCTCACGATTGTTTGCATCGTGGGCTATACCCTCTTTCATCTCCTCACCGCCATTACTCAGAGACTTTTCCCACAGTGTTCCTAAGCTCATTAATGAGGTCCTATCGAGCACACGCCGAATACCCTCCCTTTTAAAAGGATTTAAAATAAGCCTCGAGAAGCACGGTATTTAAAACCCTATTAAAGCATTACCCACACGAGACTCCACCGTGCGCACCGCCACGGTTGGTGCGCACGATCTCACGGGGGGGACTCCACGAGCCGTGCCTCGTATTTTTAAATCATGCCACGTTATTTAAACCATGCCTCAAAGCCGGTAATGCATACTTCAAGTGTGGAGTCGAGCCCCTCTCACGAGCCCCCCCACGATGACACCTAAGGTGTCATCGTGAGTCCTCGTCAACTTTGTAAAGCCCGCGATTAGGCCTTCTACAGGTGAATCCCGTGCACGCACGTGGGGGGGGAACCCTCGAGTGAGGCAGCCTTATAAGCCGTATCGTGGTGGGGGTAGGGCGGTGTTTCACGCTGGCTCGGTAACCGTGGTTGCGAAGCCCCCCCCGTGACCCACGGGAAAAGCGCTCACGGTTGTTTTTCCCGTGAACTGCATTACTTCCAAAAACCCACTGCCACCACCCGGAGGTCTTTTCACTTTGTGTCTTCAGTCAATTATTGGCATTGCCCTCGGGCAATCCCACGAAACAATTTTTTAAAGTTCTTCGTATGTCGTAACCGCGTTTTTTGCCCAGTGTTTAATGGGGGGGCTTTACCTATGTGAAGATAGGTTTCGTGGGATCCACGGGTCGTCACGGTGAAGGCAGATACTCACCCAAGCCCGTGTGTTTGGCAATTATTCCACGCACCACGTAATTCATTAGTCAGGTGTGGTTGGTCCTTGAGCCAGCCATGGGCTTTGGCTGTGGTTGACCCCTCAAGAGACGCCATTAAACCATTACTACGTGGGGGGGTTTAAATTGCTGCATCGCCCTTACCCATCCTAAACAAACAGCATGGAGTGGTATGCAGAAACCACTGATCATGCACCACCTGCCTCATTGGGTCAATGAAGCAATCCGAATCATGCGTACCATGGAGTATTTCATACATATTATTGGTTTAGTAATGATACGGGTAATCCAGGTGAATTGGATGTTTACTTCATGGTTAATGGAAACATTTACAATAATCAACCGCCACAGGAATATGTCAATGGTTTGAATGCATACGCATTGGAACCATTACCACCATCAACATACCTAGCAATAAGCTACCAAAACGCATACCAAACAGCATTTGAAGCAGAATATCAGAGAGCACCAAATAAGTATCAAGCACCTCTGCTACTATCTTCAGAATTTATTAATGGAACCTTTGGATATAGCGAAATTTATGAAAATATTCCTATAAATTATATTGTCGAAGACACAAACAATTATCAAAATCAGCCCTATTTGTTCATATCTACAGGTTCTGGAGGCGGAGCTGGTTATATGTATTTGAATTGGATTGCTGCTACTTTTGGAGTTCCGTATGAATTAGTCGTACCTTAAAAAATTAACTATAGCCTGTGGTAGCTCCCTGTACTATAAACTGCAAATTTAGACCATAACCATAATTATTGATCCAAGCCATGATTCCATATGGTACTAATGTTCCATTATTCATAATCATTATATATCCTCCACCAAAATGTGGATTTGCGGAGTATTGTTGTAGGTTCATTGTTTCTTGTAGTATTGTTCCTGTTGGTTGTGTGTACCATAGGTTTGATGTTCCTGATACTTTTGCTGCCTCCTTGTATCCCACATCCAATGCATATGCTAGTTTGTTTAAGTCACTTGGATCACTTACAACAATTGTCCAATATCCCGGATTAACTTTATCCAATAGTATTGTGTTTCCCTGCACGGGTATTTGAACAGTACCAGTTGAGTTGCCGATAACAACCATGTAGCTCAGTGGTGTGAATGATTGGCCGTTGATTGCTGTTCCCATGTATTTTTGATTAAATGAGTTGATCACGTTGATTGCCTGATAAAGCGTGCTGCTTGAGGCATTGTACGTGCCAACTACGTGCAAATTACCCTGGGAATCGTAGTAGAACAGCTCAAACAACCCATTACTGGGTACTAAGAACACGTACGGTGCGTTGATGCTTATGTACGTGATCGATGGTCTTGGAGTGAGTGGGTGGGTTAGGAATAAGGTGGCCACCACGGCAGCAATGATCACAACGGCAACCGCAATGCCAATGAGGACTGCCCTACCCATTGCTTATTGCCTCTGTGTGGGTGAATTAAGCATTGCGCATCGCGAGTCAAACAACCCTAACGCCAAGCCTAATCAGGGCGTTGTTCACGTACTGCCCAGCAAGGCAAGGCCTCGGCATTCTCCAAAACGGCTTTCCTCTACCGACCTCCCTAACCTCGATTATCCCGATCAACGTCGGTGTTATTGATACTGACGCTTGGATGTTCAGTATTGTGTCGGCTCTAATCAAGCCTTGACTAACGAGCCTACGGTACATCTTGACTACGTTCGGTGCCTTGCTTAATCGCTCGATTACGAGCGCATAGCCAGAGTCCACAAGGGCAATGAGTGACTCGGCGTTCTCTGGCGGCCATATGAAGTTGTTGTCCCAGCAGAACTGTCTCCTAACCCTACCCTTAATGAGTACGTCGCCCGGGTTGATTTGCAACTCCCTCACACCGAATTCCCTAGCATTGTTGATGCCACGATTACCAAGCCCCTCAGGACTAGGGCGACTGAGCCAGGTCCAACAGTGACTGGCTTGCTGGGCGAGGCAAAGCCGTAGATGAACAAA
>NZ_BBBI01000043.1 GCF_001315985.1 Vulcanisaeta distributa JCM 11216 | reverse complement strand
GGCGACGCCATCCCTTAAATGCTTCTCGACAACATCGAAGAGCTCATCCTCAGCGAAATAGGCCCCCCCACCGCCCTTCCTCTTAAACGAGTCTATGAATGCTTGGTAAGTCGGTACTGTCCCCCCCCACGGGTAACCTAGACTCCTTAATTATTACCCTACGTATCTCATCTAGGTCGCCACTTGTCGATAGGTCCATCAGCGTATCGCCCCCCCACTTATTGGCGATCCTAACCTTCTCAAGCTCGGTCTCGAGACTCACGACCTCGCTTGACGTGCCTATATTAACGTTAACCTTAGTCGTTAACCCTAGGCCAACAGCGCTAGCCTTGTCGGGTAATTTAATGTTCCTAATAATTATGGCTCTGCCGCTGGCTATCCTCTTGGCTAGTTTATACTCATTAACACCTTCACGCCTAGCCACAGCCCTAACCTCATCTGGAATTCTACCTTCCCTAACCTCCTCGATTATTGTCTTAGCCATTAATAACTAACTTATTATCTTATTATTAAGCTTTTATTGAACATAGCCTACAAACCCCTTTTTAAGGGAATCACGTAATAATTAATCACGTGGAGGAACTGCTTATGTTTATCAATGAGGAGAGTAGGAAGAGGGATGTTGCCGTAGAGTTATTTCTGGCTGATTTACTGGCTCAGAGACTTGATCCTAAGGATAGGGTTGACATTTACCTAAAAATTCATGAAGAACTACTTAGACATAGTGATGATGAGTATGCCAAGGGCGACTTAGTCCAGGCAAGCGAAAAACTTTGGGGTGCCGTTGTGGCCCTGCTTAAGGCAGTTGCCGAGTTGAGGGGTTGGGAGCACTATAGCCATAGGGATTATGACGTGTTAATCAGCAAATTATTTAAAATTATTTAAAGAGACAAAGTAACTATTACTTTATTTTGGAGCCGCCGAGCGTTTACATGCAAATTTTTACCATAATTTCATGACGAGGGACGAGTATGAGGTGCATAGGGAATACGTTCTTAAATTAATAAATAAGTTAAGGGGTTTATTAAAGCGTTAAATAATGATAATAAACGTCACTCACTACGTTATTAAACGTTTAACAAATCATAAATAATCCCAAGCAGGCTAATCCCCCCCGATGTCGGTATCACCCGCCTTCGAGTATCTCGAGAAGCTCAGGGACTTCTTCTACGGTATGCTGGAGTTGAGGGATAGGCTTAGGGAGAGGGGGGGATTTAGCTGGCCTAGGCCTTATGAGGTGGATGGCATTGTTACCGGCACGGTGAAGGTTAAGGTTGGCTTCCCATCAATGCTTAGGAATGGGGTCATAATGGACGTGACCAATGTAGAGCAGGCTCAAATTGCTGAGGAGGCAGGTGCCGTTGGCGTAATGGTCCTTGATAAGTTGCCCTACGATGTGCGTAAGGCAGGTGGCGTGGCTAGGATGGCTGATGTCAAGGTTATTGAGGATGTGATGAGGCACGTAACAATACCGGTTTCTGCAAAGGTGAGGATTGGCCATTACTATGAGGCTTTATTCTTGAGCAGGTGGGTGTTGATTTAATAGATGAGTCTGAGGTGCTTACGCCGGTTGATGAGCAGCACCACATCAATAAGTGGTTGTTCACCGTGCCCTTCGTCAATGGATGCCGTGAGTTGTGCGAGGCACTTAGGAGGATTAGTGAGGGTGCGTCGATGATAAGGTCTAAGGGTGAGGCGGGTACGGGGGGGAACGTCAGTGAGGCCGTTAAGCACTTTAAGGTTCTTTACAAGGCGATTAATGAGTTGTACGCAGCCTATAGGGATGGTGATGAGGAGAGGCTGAGGGACTTCGCCAGGCAGTGCCAGGTGTGTGGTTTTGTTTTGCCCGTGGGCCCTGGGCGGGGGGTTATTGACAGCCTAGGCTCGTCATTGCCTTTGTTATTGCCTTCATCCTCCTTTCCTTACCCTCGTTAACCGTCTCCTCGAGCATCCTCCTAAGCACCTCACAGACCTTGGTAACAAGCTCTGGGTGTTTCCTGATTGCTTTTATGCCCATGTAGACCACGTACCTATCGCCCCCCCGCCTACCCAGCTTAACCTCCTCATAACCTGCGTTCTTCAGCCTCGTCAAAACCTCCACGGCGTCATTATAATCATAACGACTAGCCATCAACTCCACGAAGCCGTTATTACACACATGCACATGCATCTTAATGCCGGCGACCTCGATCGATGACCTACCCAGGGGGGGCTTAACCCTCATGTTCGCCAGCGTTATTAATCGCCTAAGCTTATCCGCATCAGGCAAGGCGCTCAAGTCCTCAATCAAAGCCTTGATTAATGAATCACCAAGCATTTTCCTAATAAGATCGACAGCCCTCGAAGCCCAAATCATATACGTTACATTATGTCTCCTATCCCTCTCCCTGAACCCGAGGCTCCTCAACCTCTCGATTATGCTGCCCCCACAATTCACGCTTCGACTCGCCCATGTGGAGCCTAACAAACTTCTCCTCAACATCCACATCACCATCGCCAAGCACAGCGAACAACAAGAAGATCACGAAGTCATCACTGCTCAATTTGCCGACCTCCCCAGCAACCTCGGCTTTGCTCCTAACCTCATCCTTGTGGTCAATAGCCATTAATTTCCACGCAATGCCCACGTCATTGCCATTGATGCCCACGCCATCTACGTACATGTGGTTTCTCCCAGGCCAAGCCAATAGCCAGGCGATGGCTTGCCAGAGCTGGTTAGTACCCATCACTGGATAGCCCCCCCTCTTATGAATCGAGCCGTCGGTCAGCAATAGCCCGTACTGCATAGCCCTTAGCTTGTTCTCGTCGAATAGCTTTGGCACGGCTATGTGAGTGCCCCCCCTGAGACCAGTGAATGCCATTTCTATCGTTATACTACCCGACTTGGCTACCCTCGCCACATTAATCGTTAGGTTCTCCGTGTATAGGTGCACCACGAAGCTCCTGTCCTCATTAAATGGGTCACCGCTAATGATTACCTTGGCTCTGCCGCTCCTTAAACTCTCAATCAACTCCTCGAGCTCTTGCCTGTAGGTCTTGAGCCATTTTTCCCTGGCTTGTTCTGCGAGCATCAGCATTTTCCTGCCGACTTTAAGCATTGTCCTCCTCAGGTTGGCTATGTTTTTGTCGTTGCTTTCCTTAATCTCCTCCTCAATCTTTTGTAGCCAATCACTCAATGCCTTAATTGACTCGTCAAACGGCGTGTTCTCACCACTCAGCAACACGCCCCTATGTTTCTCAACCCTATTGAGGAACTCATTGATTAGCCTATTAACCTCCTCAACAACCCTCGGGTCATTAACTGGCTCACCGCATTTGAGCTCCTACCTCTAGACCCAACTCCCCCCCAGCATATGGTGGCTGGGCCCCCCCCTCCGCGTCGACGCGGTCCTGCACACGCAACCTAGGTAGCCTAGGCAGCTTAGGCTGCTCACCCTCCTCCCTCCTTATGGCCCCCCCGCCGGGAACCCCCCCCAACCAGCGGGGTTTAAACTCATCCACCGTGGAACCACCCACGGCATCATC
>NZ_BBBI01000042.1 GCF_001315985.1 Vulcanisaeta distributa JCM 11216 | reverse complement strand
CGAGTCAGCCCGGGTTTGGCTTCTTGGCGTTAATGCATTGGATTCCGTAGTTCATCAAATCACTGCAGTAACGCTTGAAGCGTTTATCGAACAAGATGACCTCGATGTTGTCCTCGCTTGGCAGTAGCCTGCCTATTGCTTGGACGCTCTTCATAACGACCAAGTCAATTGCCTTCAAGCCCCCTAGTCTCCAAACGCCTCATCACATTGCTTGGCAAAAGCGGGAGTGTTAGGAGCACTACTCGCCTGTAGCAATTCAACCTAACGCCCTCGGCGTACTTACCGAAGAACCTAAGCACCAGGTTCCTCCTACAAACATCATCCCTCCTAATCTCATCCTCGTAGACCGCGTTTTCGAGGAAAACCTCCTTACTCGATGTCGTGAATATGACCGTTGGCAAACCATCACTGAGCAACTCACCAAGTCTCTTGGTGACCTCGCCCCCCCTAAGCCTATCAATGTTCTCAGCCGTCATGACCAAGTCACCAACTGGCCTTAATGACTTGATTGTGCTCGACCTTGACGGTGGGTATTGAGCTCAGTATTGATGGCGGCAGTGTCGCTGACATCAGCAACACCCTCTTGTCGCTTGGCAATTCCAATCCCTCGAACTTGACGCCAACCAATGAGTCCGTGGAATCATCGAAGTAAACGATTGAAGACTCAATGAACGCCACCAAGTCATCGAGACTAACTAACTCATTGACCTCGCTGTCAATGGCTATTGTTAGGAGTAGCTCACTCAAGACGCCTTTGACTAATTCGGCGTTTTTGGCATCAACGCCCTCCATGCCGAGCCTATCAAACAAGACCTCAATACTCCTCCTCGGTATTGAGACAACCCTCGGAATCACCGCGTTGTGAGCCTCATCAACCACAACGCCATTGAACCTCTTGACGAACTTACCGAGCCTCGAGTAATTCATCAAAACAACCAAGTCCTTGAACTCGTTAACCAATTCCTTGATTAGGGATTCCTGAACACTGTATGGGCACAATTGATTGGTCTCACCCAACTCCCTAACCTCGGTGTAGTCCGAGGCTTTGATTAAGGACTTAATTAACGACTGGGGGGGGACAAGCTTATTGAATTGGCAGAATCCGCATGGCTTACGAATAATGAAGTCGCTGTGCCTATAGTTTTTCAGGCAAAGCCTCTCCCTACCAGTCGATAGGAAATACCTAACACCAAACACCCTCAACGCACTGCCTGCTTGGGTTAAGGCATTGATTAGGCTTGATGCCCAAACCCACCTGCCGCCAAGGCTCTTAATTACGAACGAGACAACAAAGCTCTTACCCCAACCAGTGGGTGCCTGTAATCCAGCGACGTCACGCTCACTGAGTAAAGCCAACAACCTATTAGCAACCTCCAATTGATCACTCCTCAGCTCAGCCATACAATCACCTCCTCAGGAGCACCGCAACGACGATTATGATTAGGGGTATCAACCATGGGGGGGCTAATTCAAAGGCCAATGCAGCAATCACCGCAATGCCGACACAATGCCTAGGAGCGTTAGCACAGCCCTCCGGGCACTGCTTCTCCTTCTCTTGAGCTCAGCCTCGTTTATCTTATCGATTATGAACCACCTAAGCCTATTCTCAACACCCTCGACCTCACGCCTAACAATGTCAACAATGCTTTGTTGATTGGATTGACTACTGATTAACCGCCTAAGCTCGTTGATTTCTTTGTCAAGCTCATCAATCCTCCTAACCACATCATCAATACTGCCTGACCTAGCCTCGTTAAGCAGCTGCCTTCTCAAATCCTCGATCTCCCTAACGAGGATCTTAATTACCTCTTTCTTAACCCTCTCAATATCTCTGGACCTCACGGAGTCTAGGTAGTCGAGGAGTTCATCCCTAAACTCCTCGAGTCTCCTATCGACGTAATCCTTGATTTGGGCGAGCACGTCATCACTGCTTGCCATCACCACCCACCCTCCTGACTATGTACGTGCCCTTGCGCCTATAGACGATTTCGTAGCCGTTCCTAACTAACTCGGCCACTAGGTAGCTGGTGACCAAGGCAATCAAGGCTCCGTAAGCCTTGTCCTCACCCAAGTGCCTAGCCAAGTACCTCCTGAGGGTAGCCGTAGTGAACTTGTAAAGGTCATTACTGTCCCTAACATTCAACTTGAGCCTAGGCAGTTCCTCGACAATGAACCTACGCAGTAACGGCAAAGCCCTACTTAGGTACTTGGCCCCCCCACAGCCATTACGCCCAGGGCCGCGCCAATGCGGGAGGCCCAGCCACCTGGATCACCCCCCCGAGGAATTCGCCCGGGCAAACCCCCCCAGGCGATATACCTCAGGGGCTCATCACCTCCACTAGAAATAATTAACTTGAATTAATAAGGGGGGGCAGTTTACAGTTGAGTTTCTTGTGGTGGTTCCTTTTATTAAATAAAATTATGATTAGGAGAAACGTGTTGTTTTTCGCTTTCTTTTACCTCCCTGGGTGTTTCCAATTACTAATCTTCTGAAGTGTATGAGTACGTTTAGAAATAGTGTTATTATCGTTAACGTAAGTATTGTTGACATGAAGTTCTGTGTAAATGTTAAGTATCTTGGAAAAACGTACTGTGAGTATGCCATGTACGTCAGTCCCGAGATTAAGGTGAAGGATATTACAACCATGATTATGGTTGCTAACCCAAGCCCCCCCTGGCAATGATGAATTCTAATCTATCTAGCATTAGCACGCTCCTATCGCCAACAAGCCTAATATCTCTAATGGCGCTCCATTCAATGACGATCGCCACAACCATCATAAATATGTCTAAGATGAATGTGGTATCCTCAACATAAGTAGGGATATAATTTATACTGCTGGTAGCATTATAATACTGCAATATCGTTCCGAGGAGTGATGATATAGACCCTGTTGAAATAAAGAAATAAATTGGTAGAAAGATAAGAAGAACAATTACTAAGTCCATGACTCCAATTATCGCCTGGCGATATCCAGAGCCTGGCATGTCTAAGCCAAGCCTAAATAAGTATGCATTAATTACGTATAGGACAATAATTACTATGGTAAAAAACGAGTATTGAAACGCTAGGTTTGACGGCATTGATTCGAAGTTTGATATGTCATATTGATAATTAATTAATTGTATAAAATCGGTTCTAATTTGCGTGTTATTAGATATTGCCTTTTCAATGCATTTTAATAATGCCGTGAAATTAATCTGCGTGGGCGTTATTAGCATGGTTATGTTAGGGCATACCTTAGCTAGTGCCTTAGCTACTTCCGGGTATAAGACTTCACTTTTAGCAAGGGCAATGAGCCCATTAGTGTAGGTATGCAGTGATGGCAGGATTACGCTAAAGCTAAACACTATCATTACAAGTGTTAATATAAGTATTGCAATCATAATACCGGTGATAATGTTTGGATGCCTCCGTAACCAATTTATTAAGCGAGAAGCCATATATGACGCTATTTCTACGGTATTTTTAAACTTATTGCTTAAGAACTCATGTGATACCTAGGTTAGCTTGATTTTGCATGGCATTGGTCCTCTGTGTCTCTTTGCCATTTCCTTGTCTGCGTTGTAGCCTGACTCCATTAGTAGCCTGTGTACTGTGTATGCGGTCCTCCTCGTGCCCATGTGCAGTTTACCCCTGAGGCTATCTCCTTAACCACGTGTAGGTAGGCAATGTTCCTAACCACATCGGCATCAGTGACTGCCTTGAAGGGCATTGCCCTTGGGTCTGCATCCACAACCCTAAGGCTGAGCCTTGGGATGCCTAGCCTACCTAGGAAGTACATCACTGAGTCCATGTACATGGATGGGTACGCAGTATGCAGCTTAAAGCCCTGGTTAACGGCTTTAATCAAGGCATCAATGCTTGTCCTAACGTACTCGAGACCCTTAATCGAGACGTCGCAATCGCCTATCTCGCAGTTGCGTAGCCAATGATTGCGTAGCCACCGAGTATTAGGCTCCTAGGCTCTATGTGGAAGATCAAGGCCTCCCAATGCATTCCCAAACACCCTCGAGGAGTTGGTCGTACTTGGGCCTCTTGAAGCCACCCTCCCTAATGACCTCGAGCCTAATGCCTTGAGCCTCTGCGCACTTCCTAAGCGTGGTCGTGTTTGTTCTTGGCTTAACCTCTGGATT
>NZ_BBBI01000041.1 GCF_001315985.1 Vulcanisaeta distributa JCM 11216 | reverse complement strand
TGTGAATTACGGAGAGTGGGCTAAGGAACAAATCAAGGGGGGGTCTAGGGAATTCGAGGGGGGGTTCATGAGGGAGTTAAGCAGGTTGATTAGGCAGGGCTTTGATGCATTAACAGGCGGTAAAACCTTCAGTGAGGTTTTCCCGAGGATTGCATCAATAGCGAGGAATGACCTGCTTGTTGACTCTGTCGTTAAGCTTCACCTGGCAGTCACGGCTAGGGACGAGGTCATTGAGAGACTAAGCAGTGGTGGCAGGTCCTCATTGATTGGGCTTATCGACTACGCCGACTCAGTGCGCAGGCAACCGCTTGTCGCCCTGCTCGAGCTACTCAGTGAGCTTGGCATAAACCTCAACAAGGCAGTTGAGTGGCAGTCATTCAGTGAGGAGTACGGTAAATTAGGCATTGAGCCCGGCGAGCTCAAGGCACTGGCCAGGGCATTGAGGGCACTCTACGAGGATGGATTCATCGAAATCGAGGCTGTCGAGGAGGTAGCCAGGGACTTGGCTATCAAGGCTTCAGTGGCTAAGCCAAACAGCGAGGTGTTTAGGGAGTTTCATAGGGATTTGTGGAGGTTGGTGCTGGCGAGTGCCAGGGATGCTAGGGATGAGTTCGTGAGTGTTAGTTCAATAAGTGATGATGGACTTAGGAATTTGCTGGCTAGGTACATGCCTCCGAGGCTTGCGATTGATGTTTTAAGCCAGGTCAGGCACTACGCAGTCAGTGAGGCTGAGGCGTTGTTGAGGAACCTAGCAAATAACCTAACAAGAAGGTTGATGAGTTGAGGAATAAGCTCAAGGACATGGATGCTCGATTAAGTGATTTAATGGGTAACGGTAGGGTTGGTGAGGCTGAGAGGCTAGGCAAGGAGGTTGGTGAGTTGAGGAGGGCGTTATTGATTTACGAAAACGCCTTAAACGCAGTTAACAATGCATTGAATGCCCTGAACTACAGCGGGAACATTGACCTTAGGACTCAACTGCTTAGGTTCTCTGTGAAGTCCCTAAGAGACTCACTAAGCAAAATCGCCAATGAACTCAGGGATGCTGAGCTTGGCATTAAGGCAACAAACCTAATCGAGGCAATAATCATCACCGAGGCTTTGATTAATGGCTTGAGGGTTTTAATCCTCGACACATCACCAACGTAATCATTTAAAACCACCGCAGGGGGGGTGGTTGGAAATGGGGGGGTGTTTAGTATGGGTTGGGGGGGAGGAGGTTGGGTATTGCCCTTGGGGGGGTGGTGATAGTCCTTGGTGTGATTGCCTACTTTGCCTACCAGTACATTTACCAGCACTACATATACCCACGTGAGGTTGGTAATGCATTTGCTAAATTGCTCTCTCAAATGAATCAGGTCAGTAGTAATGGTACAACCATCATTGCCACCAATGGCGTGCCTTCCAACCTGGAGTACAACATGACGTATGTTATTAAGTACACAATACCACCAAATCAAGTGCTTGCTAATGAGTACATGATTGGTAGTTTGAACATGAGCACTGTGTATGTAATGCAGGTATTGCTGCCAGGTAGTGAGGAGTATGCCTTATCAAGTGGTTGGGCTGACAATGGTTTTGTCACCATTATAGTCCCATTCATTGGGTTTAGCATGGTTGCTGAGCCAGTGAATTACACAAATGTGGGTGGGTATACGTGGACTCTGTACCACTTTAACCCATACTGCCTTGGTAATTGGACATTCATCATAAACCCAGTGAGTATGACCCCACTCCCAAGTAATGCGACTATTGATAACATGCAGAACTACGCAATTGTGGATAAGTACTTTATTGTGATTTACCACAATGGGAGTTTGGTGTATGAGGGTTGATGACCTATGATAATCATGCGTTCAACTTCATAAGCTTCAACCCACCACTGAACACCCCCCCACTCTTCCACCTCTCCCTATCTGGTGGCCCAATACCAAGCAATGCCTGCTGGGTTATTGAGGGCCTCATCCCAAATACAGAGCATTTAATGAACATAATCTACCTATCCTCAACCCTTAAGTATGTGGTGATCAAGGTCAATGCCTATGCCAATAACACCCCCCCAGCCTACCAGGGAATCATGAGTGAAATCCAATCACCAAAGGAGGTAGTAGTAACACTATCATTCTATAATTGGACTAATCCATACACTGGTTGGAGTTGGGAGTTGTACAATGTCACTAGTCCATTTACTCAAGCAATGGTTGAGGAGACCCTCAAGGCAATGAACATAACACCAACCCCCCCAAGCCAGGTAATGATAAATGGGAATAATGCTACCTTAGTCTTTAATAACATACCATTTGGTACTACAATAAACATAACACTACCAGGTGGTAGTTATGAGGGATCATCCAACTGCTGGCAATCAATATTTAGAAACCCAGTTGGTTACTATGAAGAGGTTGGTATTCCAAACCCAATTTCAATCCAGGCTTATACTAACATGAGCGTGGATTACATTGTAGTATACAATCCAACACCTTATGTATGTTCCTTCACTCCTTGATTTAATCCTTGGTTTTAAAATCATGTTCAATTCTTTGATCCTCAAAATTCTTGTCCTTTCTTATTGAATCATTAATGCTAATTAGTCCTGTTCTTTAAAAAGGGCCTCACTAACATGAGGCTTTCACTGCCTTGGATCCTCCCTAGGATTGCAGCCTTGCTAATCCTAGGCATTATTGGGATTGCAATGATTACACATGCTCAAGCAGGGTCTCAATGGTACCCAATATACTTCAAGATGGACTTAACACCTCAATTCCAGGGTTGGAATTTCACCATCCCCCCCAGCCGATATGACTATAGGTACCTATGGTTTAACTGGAGTGGGCAGTTCCAACAGTACCAATTCTGCGGTGGTGAGGATTCATTATTTGGTAGTACTGTACTGTACTATGGTGGTATTGCATGCCTAACATACACACCACCATATACAGTCACAATAGGCCCTGTCCAACCCATCCCAATTGAGGGTGGTACAAACCAGCCAGTGACTGTAACTGGCGGTGGTTGTGGTAGTACTATGTACTTCACATTCCTATACAATAAAGCACCCCCCCTTGGTTCTTATTACCCCCCCTTTAATGGTCAGTACCTAGTATTGAGTGGTAATTCACAAACTGCACAGGGCACAGACACATGCTCATACACTAATGAGAATGGCCTCCTTTACTACCCTGATAAACTGCTCGCTGATAGTGGTTATGTATTATCACCTGGTTCTGAATATAATTATGGCCCCTGGAGTGAGGTCACATTATACCTTTGGTATTTAGAACCAATAAATAATACTGGGGGGGTTGGTTGGTATTACCTAGACCAATACAATAAACCATATGATTACTGGTATGCGAATTTCCCAGCATCATATATTCCAATATCATCTTCAGACATTGAGGCAGATGATGTTTTTATTGGGAATGTGACAATCTCAGTGGAGGAGCACCCCCCCTACTTCCAGGAGGCCCAACCAGCGACCAATGGCCCCCCCGAGTACCAGAATGTGCCTGGTTGGGGAGGTTCATTCTCAGTTGACGCCACAATGGACATCACAGGGAAGGAATATACATATGTTCCAACTTATTCCAGTTCAGAAGCATTTCACAATCATTATGATGCAAAGATAAGCATGAATGCCCAGATTTACTACACAGACTTTGTCATAGTCCAGGCAGTCACTACCCTGCCCAATGGGAAGCCAACCTTAATACCAGCCCAGTACTGGAACCCAACAATAACAGTTAGTAAACCAAGCCAATGGAAGTCAAGCCTTCCATTTGCCAGTAATTTTGCTAAAAATACTGTGGTTAGTAATGGGCAGGTTGCTAACGACCAATTCGCCTGGCTTGGTCTTGGCTGGCTTAATAGGCTGAGGCACTAATTAATGATGCTTAGGCTCATCTTGGTAGGCTTGATTACGGGGGAATCAACGCCGGATTAACCTTCAGGCTTGGTGGCGACGCAAGGCACTCAATGGCGTGCCCAACGCCAAGCTAAATGCATTGAGTAAAGCATTGATTAATAGGGTTTTTCGTGAGCTCGGCATTAACTGTGACTCGGGTCACCTCGATTCTTTGAGCGAGGTTTTTGAGGACTGCGGCTTCGCATTCCCAGCAAGCGTTGAATTCACGAGCGAGTTCAACGCTGATGAGCTTAGGAACTCATTATACTCAGCCCCCCCGATGCCTATCATCGAGCCGTTATCAACGATTATTGGCTTGGCCTTGGCATCCTCATTGAGGGTGAATGTTGAGTTCTACAGTGATTTATGGCCTAGGCTAACCGACGCACTGGCTCAGTTGAGGGCTTTGGGTGTTGATGTCGCGATACACAGCAGTGTGTTTGATGTCAACAGGGTGTTTGTTTTTGATGAGGTTGTTAGGAGGTTGGTTAGGATCCCAAGGATTGATGAGGTTAGGGACACCACGGAGTTTAATGAGAAGGTCGAGGTCATTGGCATAAGTAGGAGGTTCGTGGAGGC
>NZ_BBBI01000040.1 GCF_001315985.1 Vulcanisaeta distributa JCM 11216 | reverse complement strand
GAGGAGGATTAGGGAGTTAATGGGTGGTGGTGCGCTTATTGATGGGTATTCACTACGTTGATACTCTGTTAAACCTTGGTGGTGATTATACGGAGGTTAAGTCGGTATGTGCGCACGGCTTTGCTGGGCTTGAGGGTGAGGACATTAGTGTATCAATATTTAGGTTCAGGAGTGGCGCTGTGGGTGTCCTGCTTTATTCCTGGTCGTCGCCAGGCGGTGATAGGGCACCGGCCTTCGAGATCTATGGCGAGCACGGCTTCATAATGGAGGATCCAGGTAGTCGTGTCCCTGGTAAGCCGTACGGCGATTTACTAATAAGTATTGATGGTAGGCAGGATAAGGTGGTTGTCGAGAAGGTTAATACTGTTGAGAGGGAGATTGAGCTCTTCATTCAATCAGTGCTTAATAATACCGATGTCCCAATGCCACCTGAGATTGCACTACGTGATTTGAAGGCCGTATTAGACTCGTATAAAAACTGCGGTGAGTTAAGTATGGGCTTTCAACCAGTTTAGCACGTCCTCATAAACCGCCTTCTTATTCAATTCATTTAGTATTTCGTGGTACATACCATCGTAGATCCTCATCACCTTATCACTAACCCTTAATTTACTGAATACCTCCTGTGTGGCCCTTGGCGGTACTACCTTGTCCTCACCACCATGCATCATCATTATGGGTACCGATATGTTATCAATGTACTTCCACACCTCCCTTGATGCCTTAACGAGCTCATGCAGTATCCTTACCGTGGGCTTCTTAAAGACGAGTGGATCGTTCACGTACTCCTCTACGACCTTCTTATCATGCGTCAGGAATTCAGGATTTATTGGTAGGTTTAACCTATACCTTGGTGATAATGCGTTTAGCAACGATAGCATGAACCAGGAACCAGCACTTACGCTTACAATCGCCGCCGCGCCACTTGTTATGGCGGTACGCACACCCTTGCCAATCCTACCTAAGTAATGAAGGACTATTAAGCCACCCATTGAGTGCCCAAATAGGAATACTGAGTCAAAGCCCGTCTTCTTAAGCATGGCCTCTATGAAGTCCTCGAGATCATTTAGAAATAGGTCGAAGCTATCCACGTAACCAAGGTCCTTAGGGCTTGCCGTCAATCCATGACCCCTCAGGTCCTGCATGCATAGTGAGTATCCGTTACTTGATAGGTAATTACCGAAGTCATTATACCTACCACTGTGCTCTGCGAAGCCGTGAACCCCAATTACAAGGCCCAACGGCTTATCAGCCAACCAACACCTATAATACACATTAATACCTGTACCAAGCCGAATCTTCTCCTCAACCCTCTGAGGCATAATTGACGCTTCATTGCATGCTTTTAAGGATATAAAATAAATAAATTACTTACTTTGACAAGCATTCTATAAATCCATGGATAGTGTCCTCGGAGATCCTTCTAACCAGGGAATCAATGTTCACAAACCTACCCACCAATTGAAGAAGCCTACCCAGGCTTGCCGTAGCATCCCAATCAATTTGGGAACCACTACCTGTTGCATTAACTCTTATTGTCAATAATATACTTATTGCGCTACCCGCAGCCCTACCATCAACCCTGTACTTAACCTCATTTCCTGACCGCCCAATCAGCTCCACAACTGCGTCGGTAGTTATTCTCCTCAACTCAGCAATTGGGACCTCGTTACCAAGGTCAACCCTAAACCTGGCCCTGACCTTCTCCTTATCAATTATCTCGTGGTTGATTATATTAGGTATGCAGGTGATCGCCCTAGGCAAGTCCGTAATGAAGCCCATCACGTCACCGGGCGCCTTATTAACAGTGAATGACCCATTATAACGCAATTCACTACTCATGGAGACCACCCAATCAATGACCTACTCCTTTGGACTATGTGGTGCAGAATTAACGTTAATGATGCAATTAAGCCCCCCCTCTCCTCATCAATAGTTCCCTCGAAGGACTTAACTATTGATGTTGTTCCTTGATCCAAATCCTTAATATCAGAACTTGGATTGGCTCCAAATAGCGTGTGTTCCTTAGTCCTTGATGCCTTACTAACGCCTAGAAACTTCGAAACTTCATCCGCCAACCTCTCTCCAACCAACCTACCCGTTGTAAATTTACCACCAATTACCGAAACCAGATTCTTTGGTCTCTCATGCCTCACTACCATGAAGTCCCTAGTCGCCTCCCTCCCTGTAACCCCCCCCGGCATACTTATCAAGCCTAACCGATGCATAAGCCCTAATAACTGGTTCCCTAGCCAATGCAGGGACCATTTGGGAACCCTCAGATGTTAGGAACTCAATATCGTCCTTACTTATCGTTAGATTGTCAGGATCATCCACAATGACGGCGGTCGTCCCCCCCATAATCGATACGTGGCCATAAGGCACGAGTATATCACCATCGGATGGGGGTCTCATCCTATTAATGACCCTCCTCGCAAGCCTATGCCTATAAACGACCATAACACCCATTGTTGGCATGATATCAACGTTTATACCGGCCATACCAGCGACGCGCCCAGCCCAGGGACCTGCTGCGTTAACGAAGATCTTTGCATCCACACGTTTAATATCGCCTTTAGCCCCATCCCTAACCACCGCGCTTGTTATTTCATCACCATTAATATTAAAGCCTACGACCTCGGCATTTTGAATAACCAACGCACCCTCTATGTAGGCAGAAATAGCTGCGCTAATTAATAATTCCCTCGCGTACACGACCTTATCGGGAACCTCAATTACAGCCTTAACCTCAGGGTTTAGGTTAGGTTCCTCCCTAACCGCATCCCTAGTATCGATGATTCTATAATCGATGTTAGCCCTCCTTAAACCACTAATGAACTCTTCCTGGAAGTCCAGGTCATCCTTGGTGACCGCCACGAAATAACCGCCAGTATCATCAACCGCGTGAGGGGGCTATCCTGGCAATGATTTTATTCTCCTCCGCGCACTCAACCGCGGCCTTTGGGTCAGTAACCACGTACCTAGCACCACTATGTAACAGACCATGCATCTTACCCGATGTGCCGCCACCAATGACTCCTTTCTCGAGGAGTACTACCTTCAATCCCCCCCTAAGTGCAAGGTCCAATGCCGTGAATACCCCCCCATTAACTCCACCGCCGATTATAGCCACATCAAACTCCATGCTAAATCACCTTACCAACCTTAACACTGCGTATAACCCTATCTGGATAATTACTTGTAATATCGTCAACACCCATGTCAACGAGGCGCCTCGCCTCTTCCTCATCATTCACAGTCCAGGCACCGACCTTCAGCCCGAGCCTATGTGCCATCTCGATGCCCTTTCTATCAATTAAATCATGAGATGCATGTAGCCATTGCGCATTTAGTTTCTTAGCGGTGTCGATAAACCAGGAAACCCTGCCAACAAATATTACACCAATCTCCACATCCCTATCAATAGCCCTAACATTACTCAGAGCATCAAAGTCAAAGGAAATTATTTGTGCGTCAACATTGTATCGCCTAATTAAATCAATAACCTTACCCTCAATGCCAGGGTAATAATCACTACCACGCTTGATCTCAACCTTATACTTAACCCTCCTACCAAACTCCCTAAACACCTCCTCAAGCGTTGGCACCCTAACGTCACGCCACTTACCACCAAACCTGGCACTGGCATCGAGCTTCTTAATCTCAGCTAGAGTCAAGTCCTTAATAAAACCCCCTACCATTTGTTGTCCTATCAACCGTGAAATCATGAATAACCACAACCTCGCCATCCCTAGTCATGTGAACATCAAGCTCAACACCATCAACGCCCATGTCAATGGCCATCCTAAATGACGGCAACGTATTCTCAGGGGGGGCATAACCCATGGCACCCCTATGGCCAAAGACCAAAACCATATCCTTGTCGTTTTAACCTAAAATGATTAAAGTAATTAAACATTACTGACGCTCCTCAATACCTGGGATTATTAAGTCTTGAATGAATACTTAACGCTCTAGTTCTTGCTATGGCTATTTATTATGTATATTTATCATTCTATTCTCTGTATTTAATAATCTATAATCCATATGCCCACGGAATCTCCCTAGCCCAACCCAAGGCTCTCTGTACAGCTGCTCTCCAACCCTTATACAATCGTTCCCTCGTTTCCACGTCCATCCTTGGTTTAAATACCCTGTCTAATTTCCAGTTCCTTGCAATTTCATCTAGGTTCTTCCAGAGGCCCACGGCTAATCCTGCCAGGTAACCTGCACCCAATGACGTTGTTTCGAATATTACTGGTCTCCAAACCTCAATACCCGTTATGTCTGCCTGGAACTGCATTAGGAAGTTATTCCTGGCTGCGCCACCATCGACCTTAATCCTCGGTATCTTAATTCCCGTATCATTAATCATAGCCTCGAGAACATCCCTATTTAGATACGCTATTGCCTCAAGGACAGCCCTGGCGATGTGCTTCCTCTCCGTTCCACGCGTAATGCCTATTATGAGACCACGGGCATACTGGTCCCAATACGG
This sequence comes from Vulcanisaeta distributa JCM 11216, assembly GCF_001315985.1. Classification (GTDB taxonomy): domain Archaea; phylum Thermoproteota; class Thermoprotei; order Thermoproteales; family Thermocladiaceae; genus Vulcanisaeta; species Vulcanisaeta distributa_E. The sequence continues at coordinate 62 of NZ_BBBI01000040.1, read as the reverse complement.
CGCACCAAGCCCGGTGAATGCCGGTACAAAGTAAACACCGCCAGTATCGGGGGGGGCTGAGG
>NZ_BBBI01000039.1 GCF_001315985.1 Vulcanisaeta distributa JCM 11216 | reverse complement strand
CCCCCAACCAGCCTCAGCCAATGACTGGGCGGGGGGGGTGGTCCGCCCGGGCTCAGTCCAAGGATAGTTCTTCAGGGTTCCGCGTCTCGTATCCACATCAGGACCGGGCATCACCCACCCCCAACCCAGCCCCACCCAAGGCTGGTCAGGGGGGGCAGTCAACCCGGGCCTTGGCATCGAAGGCAATACCTTTATTAAGCCCCTTTAGCCAACCGGGTTCTAGGGGGGGCCGGGGGGGTGGGTCGGCCAAGGGAACAGTTGCGAAGCCGCTCTTCAGGGTTCTGTTGCTTGCCCCCTTCATCAAGCTCCCCCGGGCTTCATCCCCCACCAAGCCAACCCCCACCCGGTTGGCTTTGGGGGGGAGGGTCAGCCCGGGTTTGGCTTCTTGGCGTTAATGCATTGGATTCCGTAGTTCATCAAATCACTGCAGTAACGCTTGAAGCGTTTATCAAACAATATGACTTCAATGTCGTTTTCGCTCGGCAGTAACCTACCTATTGCCTGGACGCTCTTAATAACCACTAGGTCAACTGCCTTTAGTCCCCTACCTCCAGGCGCCTCATGACGTTGCTTGGCAGTAAGGGCAGTGTTAGTAGGATGACTCGTTTGTAGCAATTCAACCTAACGCCCTCGGCGTACTTACCGAAGAACCTAAGCACTAGGTTCCTCCTACAAACATCATCCCTCCTCAACTCATCCTCGTAGACCGCGTTTTCGAGGAAAACCTCCTTACTCGATGTAGTGAATACCACAGTCGGCAAACCATCACTGAGCAACTCATTGATTCGCCTAGTGACCTCACCCCCCCTAAGCCTCTCCAGATTCTCAGCAGTCATCACCAAGTCACCAACCACAGCCCTAATCACTCGATTAGGCTCAACCTTGACGACAAGCATTGAGCTCAGTATTGATGGTGGCAGTGTTGCTGACATCAGCAACACCCTCTTGTCGCTTGGTAGTTCCAATCCCTCGAACTTGACGCCGATCAACGAGTCGCTGTCTAGGTCAAAGTAAGCTATTGAGGACTCGATGATTGCCACCAAGTCATCGAGGCTGATTAGCTCGTTAGTCTCGCCATCCATGGCTATTGTTAGGAGTAGCTCACTCAAGACGCCTTTAACTAGCTCGGCGTTTTTGGCATCAACACCCTCAACACCAAGCCTATTGAACAAGACCTCAATACTCCTCCTCGGTATTGAGACTATCCTTGGTATTACGGCATTATGAGCCTCGTCAATGATGACGCCATTGAATTTCCTAGCGAACTTACCGAGCCTTGAGTAATTCATCAAAACGACTAGGTCCTCATGCTCACTAATCAATTCCTTGATTAAAGCCTCCTGAAGGCTGTATGGGCACAGTTGGCTTTGTTCTGCGGTTTCCCTAACATCGCCGTAATCAACGGCGTTGATTAATGCCTTAACCAGTGGCTTGGGCACTGGCTTGTTGAATTGGCAGAATCCGCATGGCTTACGAATAATGAAGTCGCTGTGCCTAAAGCCCCTAAGGCAAAGCCTCTCCCTACCAGTGCTTAGGAAGTACCTAACACCAAACTCCCTCAAAGCCCTTGATGCTTGTGTTAGGGCATTGATTAGGCTCGAGGTCCAAACCCACTTGCCGCCAAGGCTCTTAATTACGAATGAGGCAACAAAGCTCTTACCCCAACCAGTGGGTGCCTGCAAACCAGCGACACCACGCTCACTGAGTAAAGCCAACAACCTATTGGCAACCTCCAATTGATCACCTCTCAGCACAGCCATACAATCACCTCCTCAGGAGCACCGCAACGATGATTATGATTAGTGGTATCAGCCAAGGAGCCAATTCGAAAGCCAATGCAATAACCACGGCTATGCCGACTGCAATGCCTAGGAGCGTTAGCACAGCCCTCCTGGCGCTGTTCCTCCTCCTCTTGGTCTCAGCCTCGTTTATTTTGTCAATTATGAACCACCTAAGCCTATTCTCAACACCCTCGACCTCACGCCTAACAATGTCAACAATGCTTTGTTGATTGGATTGACTACTGATTAACCGCCTAAGCTCGCTTATTTCCCTACCAAGCTCATCAATCCTCCTAACCACATCGCCTATGTCACCCCTCGACTCGACCTCACTCAGTAGTTGCTTCTTTAACTCCTCAACCTCCCCAACGAGGAGTTTAATTACCTCTTTCTTAACCCTCTCCAAGTCCCTCGCCTTCACGGAGTCAAGGTAATCAAGCAATTCATCCCTAAACTCAGTGAGCCTCTTATCAACGTAATCCTTGATTTGGGCGAGCACGTCATCACTGCTTGCCATCACCACCCACCCTCCTAACGATGTATACGCCCTTACGGTGATAAACAACTTCGTAACCGTTTCTAGCCAATTCGGCCATCAAATGCCCAGTGACTATGGCGATCAAGGCACCGTAAGCCTCATCCTCACCCAAGTGCCTAGCCAAGTACCTCCTGAGGGTAGCCGTAGTGAACTTGTAAAGGCCATCACCACCCCTAACATTCAACTTAAGCCTAGGCAGTTCCTCGGCAATGAAACGCCTAAGCAACGGCAAAGCCCTACCTAGGTACTTAGCCCCATAGCCACTATGCGCAGGACCGCGCCAAGACTGCGGAGAGCCCAGCCACCTGGATCACCCCCCCCAACCACCCGCCCCCCCAGCGAACCCAGGGTGGTTTGGTCAGGGGGGGCTCATCACTCCCCACTAGAAATAATACAATATTGAATTAATAAGGGGGGGTGGGGGGGTTAACAATGGGTTAAGCCAGCCTTACTTTGCATGGCACTGGCCCTCTGTACCTATCCGCCATTTTCTCATCCGCGTTGTAGCCTGACTCCATTAGTAGCTTGTGTACTGTGTATGCGGTCCTCCTCGTGCCCATGTGCAGTTTACCCCCTGAGGGCTATTTCCTTAACCACGTGAAGGTAAGCAATGTTCCTAACCACATCAACATCGTTAAACGCCCTGAAGGGCATTGCCCTCGGGTCTGCATCCACAACCCTAAGGCTGAGCCTTGGGATACCTAGCCTACCTAGGAAGTACATCACCGAGTCCATGTACATTGACGGGTACGCAGTATGCAACTTAAAGCCTTGCTTGACGGCCTTGATCAGCGCGTCGACGCCGGCTTTGGCATGCTCAATGCCCTTAACCTCAACACTGCAGTCACTTATCTCGGCTGTGACCACGCCAATGATTGCGTAGCCACCGAGTATTAACTCCCTAGGCTCTATGTAGAAGGTTAGGGCTTCCCAATGCATTCCCAAACACCCTCGAGGAGTTGGTCGTACTTGGGCCTCTTGAAGCCACCCTCCCTAATGACCTCGAGCTTCACCCCCCCGAACTCCTCGGCGCACTTCCTAAGCGTGGTCGTGCTTGTTCTTGGCTTAACCTCCGGGTCAACCTCAATGGTTATTAGGTTGTATGGTTCCCTGTGCTCACTCCTCAATTGCCTATTTGTTACGTGTAGGTGCATTATGGCCGTTAGAGGCCTCTCCCAGTGGGGGGGTGGTGGTATTGCTGTCCAGGTCTTCTCCGCGTTGTAGTAGGCGTCCCTACGTAGTGTGCCTTGAAGCCTGGTTCCCTGAATACCACGTTCTCTGGGCTGAAGTAAAGCACTGGGAACTCAACAAACAACTTATTCATCGAAATGAATTCACGCGGTATATCGAATGGGCTTTGCGTTATTAGGGCGAAGTACCTGTTGTAGTTCCTACCGATTCTAACGCTCGTTGTTAGTGTTGACTCACCAAGCCTGAAGTACAAATGAGCCTCATCAATCACTAGGATCAAGTTCCTGGCCTGCATTGAATTGAGCACTGCCAATAGCGAGAGCACGTAGAACCAACGCTGTATCGGCGACAACCAACTAAGGTCAATACCCACTGACTTGCCGACTAACTCGCCGTTGATTAAGCGATTAATGATTGGGTGGGTCTTGCTGAAGACCCAGTGGTTTAGGTAGGTGAGCCTACGTATGAGGCCCCTAGCACTGTTAACCTCATCCTCCCTCGCAAAGGCGCCGCTATTAACCTGATCCTCCAGGTACTTGATTAATTCACCAATAGAAACCCCATCAACAGCCTTACCAATGGCTTGACTAGAGTTTGCCTGCTGCGCAGGCTTGCTGTCTCGCTCATTAATTGATTCACCACCCAACTCATTGAGTGACTTCATGAACATGAACTCCATAGCCGGAGTCATCACGTAAGGAAGCCTGGGGGGGAACCTCATCGTCAGCACCTCCTCAATGACGTCAAGAGCCTCCACATCACTCAAGAAATCCAGCGGATTAAACGGGTACGGAGCGTGGTAGTCAGTGAAACCCTCGTAAGTGCCTGCGACATCAAACACAACAACCGTGTAACCACACGGCACGTTGGCTAGTGCATTCTTAATGAGTGTAGTCTTCCCAGTGCCTATTGAGCCGAAGATCAATGCATGGGTCTCATCAAGAACCATGAAGTGGAAGAGGTGCCCAGCAGGATCATTAATCAAATCCCTAAGGCTAGGCTTGCATGGGTCTTGAGGCGTTAAGCCATTTGATTGGCTTGTTGGTTAATCCGTGGATCAACCTTGTTTTGCCTCCCCCCCACCCAAGGCATCACTGCTACCGCCCAAACGCCTTATAAGGGTTAGTGCCTTGGCTGTGGCCCTAATGGTTAGGTCGCTTGGGTTGTAGACTGCGTAGCCCATGAATAGGGCTTTAAGCACAGCCTCATGACCAACCAATTCACTCAATGCCTTGAGTGTGGCTACACCGCCCAGGTCCTTGGTGAGGACCTCAATGGCGTTGATGGCGTCATTGCCTAACCTAGCCTCTGTCGGCTCGGCAATGCTGAATTGCCTAACCGGT
>NZ_BBBI01000038.1 GCF_001315985.1 Vulcanisaeta distributa JCM 11216 | reverse complement strand
ACTCATTAGGGCTAGGAACGTTATTGATGGGTCTGAACCAGCAATGAAGTAGGAGTTGGCTATGCTGATTAGCTCACGCCTATGACTCCTAGGCAAAACCCACGGGTTGTTGAATGCCCTCAAAACAGTGGCGATTCTACGCCAAGCCCCACTCAACTTAGCACTCTCACCAACCGCACTGTCAATTCCATCCACCGGAGACCTAACAATGAAGACCAAGTCAGCAACAAGCTCCCTAACATCCATCAACAATGCATAATCAATACCTTAAAAGGGAGTGCAGGGCACGAGACAATGCAATAAGCAATTAATGCACGTTAACATGCACAAAGCACAACCACAAACAACGAGCCACCACACCAATGGCGTAATCAAGGAGTGTGTACGATCTCATGCACACCCCACGTTTTACAAAGCACTAAGCACCGTAGGAACAGGCTCGGTGTTTAGGGGGGGTTGAAATTTCGTGGGAACAAGAATTCAATTTCCCCAAAGAATCGTGAGAACAAAAACGAAACGTAAGCATTAGAAGCAGAAAGATGTACCAACGAGGGCCAAGGAAACAAGGAGGAAAAACTTAAAAAGAGCCAAATAAAGTAGCGAGCCAGAGGATTTCAATAGAATATTGAAAGATAATAATCCCTTAGCAAGTGGTAGTACAATGCCAATTGGAGTCCATGACTCGGAGGATTTCAATAGAATATTGAAAGTTCCAAGCTCCTTGGGGGGGTACCGCCATTGCGTAGTAATGGCTTCTGGGAGGATTTCAATAGAATATTGAAAGTCGGATAGGTAGCAATCCCAATCAAGCTCGCCATTGTTAGTAGAGGATTTCAATAGAATATTGAAAGTTGCCACATATCGCGTAACACAGAGAACCTGTTAGATTATCCCGAGGATTTCAATAGAATATTGAAAGATTCAACATACTATTCAATGCATTCAATAAGAAGCTTGGAGCATTGGAGGATTTCAATAGAATATTGAAAGTATTTAATCGAGACCTCAAAGGAGGAGGGCGAGCCTGCGGGGTGGTGTCGGAGGATTTCAATAGAATATTGAAAGGGTCATTAATCGTTGGGTTAATGACCTCCGCATTCATCAGAGTCTTCAGAGGATTTCAATAGAATATTGAAAGCTCGGTGAACCCAACCACGAATGCGGAGAACAAGACGCTGATTAAGAGGATTTCAATAGAATATTGAAAGTATCTAGCGAAAAACGCATCGTAATTCCTTACAACGAACCAGTACCGAAGATTTCAATAGAATATTGAAAGTTTGTCCACGACGACCTTGATTAATTCCGTGGTTATTTTGTAGAAGATTTCAATAGAATATTGAAAGTCAATAATTACTCTCATCGTCTCTTCTGGCATGTCGCGCCATACAGAGGATTTCAATAGAATATTGAAAGAACTTGGCAATCCTCTCGCTCAGTGTGGACGCTGGAATTGGCTGTGAGGATTTCAATAGAATATTGAGGGGGGGTGGTCTTCTTGTCGTTGATTAAGGCCTGGTTGGCTGGTCAGGAGGATTTTTGTTGGTTTTGCCTGTCCTTAGCGTCTTGGGTTGGGTTGGGAGTCGAGAATCAGTGTTTTTGATTTTTGGGTTTGATTTTTTGAGGTTGTTATGAGACTGTTGCCGTGTATGTCCCACTACTGGTTATCACGGCTACGCTCGTTACCTCATCCGTTGATGGGTTGCAGCTTGAGTAGGCTATGGTGAGTGTCTGGCCTGGCTTGAGGGTTATCGGCAAGCCACTGCTTAACTGCTGGCCGTCTAGGTAGTAGGTGGCCACTGAGCAACTTGCTTGGCTTTGGCTGGCATAGAGGATTACTCCATCAATCCTTAGGTTGCCAACGCCAGCATCCTTAATATTCACGAATAGGTTTCCACTCGACGCTGTTGCAGTTATCATCGGCGCATTGGCTGTGCCTAACGACCTATTCACTCCCCCCCCGTAAACCAGGTACATTATTGCCAATGCCATGACTATGCCTACAAGCGTCGTTATTAGCCAGAGTACGTTGAATTCGCCACGCCTAGACCTACCAACCACACTCACCGGCTTGGAACTCATCGAAATTGCTTATTGACTTGTTTTTAAGGGCTGGTGCGAAGCCATGCTTATTAACTCATTCGCGAGGCGTTATTGATGGGGGGGTTGGGCTTTGAGTTCTGGAGTTGGTGGGAGTACACTGGGAAAATAACCAAGGCAGTGACGATAATAGGCTTAGCAGCAATAATAATGCTGGCAATAATAATAGCCAGCCCACATGTTAAACCACTACAAACAATAGATAAGTCCCTTGGGTTGGTTCAGGTGCAGACGAATTACGTGCCAATGAACCACACGGTTTACGTAAACCAAACAATCGTCAAGTACGTAAACCAGACGGTGGTTAAGTATGTGGTGAGTGGTCCATCTTACCTTAGCCAGTTGGCTGGCAATTGCAGTGGCGATTTTGTGATACTGCCCAATGGTACTGCGTGGCTTGTCTACATATGGCTCATACCCAGGGACTACCTAATGAATAACCCAGTGCTTAGCCAAGCCTTCCTAAACCTAAGCAGTGGCATACCCATTATTGGCCATTATAACAGTAGCAATGGCTACGCCGAAATAACCGTTAAGTACCTGGTCTCCTCATTCGTAGGCCTTGAGCCGAAGCCCATGAGCATTGTGGCCTTCACGCCGTGCTACTGGAATAATGACACAATCCTCGGCAATTACTACGTGGCGATATGCGGCGATGTTATTGGTTTTCCAATATCGATGCTTATGCTCAACGCCAAAATCGTTAGGCTGAACTCCACGGCGTTTGAGGAGGTCGTGCCATTCCAGCCATTAGCCTCTGGAATCAGCTATCCAGTGGTTGGCGGCGGCATTAACTGGTCATTCCCAGGGTACTTCAACCTCACGATACCGCAGATCAACACCACGTACTACGGCTTCATGACGCTCTACAGCCTCATAAATGTGAATGAGAGCCAGTACTACGCGATGTCAGCCCCAATATTCTACGCTGTGCCGGGCCCGGAGTGCACGCTAAACGTGGTTTACGCACCAAACCCGCAGGCTGCGCTATACATAACACTGCCCAGGGACTACATTGAACTCCTTAGGGAGTCCGGCGTTAAGGTCTATGGATTTTACGTGCCCAACGACGTATACATGGGCTTCTGGGTCTGGAGGCAGCCAGGCTATACCGGTTAAAACCTATTGGAAAGTTAAAATCGAGTCAAATTTTTAATTTTGAACTTATGGTTTTAAGCCGTAATTGCAAAGGTCAAACGCCAGGAGGTCCATTAAATCCATCTACGCATTGCCAAGTTACTTCGAACGACCCACTACCACTTGTTATTGGCCCGGTCCCACTATCACCGCCATGCGCAATTACGTAGGCGTACCATCCAGGTGGTGGTGATGGGCAACTTATCGATATGGATGCGCTGTTTTGGTCGGATGCTACGGATGATGATACCTTGGCTTTAATAATTATGTAGGTGCTAGGGCTTCCACCTGCCGAGCCACTCCAAGTGGCGGAGCCAGTGCCGTTGTAGGGGCAGGTCAGCGACCAACTTATGGTCGCCGTGCCACTGCCACTATCACCGCTGGTACTACCCGAATAACTAATCGATATCTGGTACGAGCAGTTATTACCCCCCCCGCCGCCATTGCCATTGCCTGGCGGTTGCCCCCCCGTGTTATTTCCCGGTGGTTGTCCCGTGTTGTTGCTTGGTGGTTGGTTGTTGCCTGAGCCCCCCCAGTTGTTTTGTGGTGCTGTGCACGTCACTTGGAACGTCACTGACTGCCCCCGGGCTCGCCGTTGCTTGGCTCGGCGTTATGCTACACGTCTCATAGCCCGGCGGGACTCCGGTCACGTAGGCGTTGAGTGTTGTTGGTCCAGTCGCGTAGATTTTGAATGTGGTTGTTGAGTAGCCGTTAGCCGTTCCGTTCGGCCAGGTTATGAGCCACTCGGCGCCTGGGTTATCAACCACGCTCACAATCAATGGGCTTGGCCAGACAATCAAGGACCAACACCGGCCTTGGCGATCACGCAAACGGAGGGCTTAACCGCTGAGCAAACCATGACTGCGCTGGGCAGCTTATCGACTACGTAGAACCAAGCATCGTTGTGGTGAAGCACCCTGGACTCAACGTTTATGCGTGAGCCATCGCTTAGGAATATGGTTTTGATGAAGAATGGCTCATGACCAGTATTAATCACAGCCACGTAGTACCCGTTTTTGTAAGGAACAACATCAACCACAGGCCATAGGTAGTTGGCCAGTACCTGGTTTTGTGTGTAGGCGTAGTATCCGTAGACTGCTAGTCCTAGGGCTAGGCTCATTATAGCCATGGCTATTACAAAGCCAATTGTCCCCCGTGAAAACCTCCTCAATGGACTCCATCAAATGGACTTACTGATTAATTTTTAAGGTGGTTGTTAAGTGGCTGTGCTGTTCATAGCCGTTGATGGGCATGAGTAGTAGGTGATGTTGTAGCCATTAACAACCACCGTGTAGGCTAGGCAGTAGCCGTCTAGAGCCGGCTCGCCAAAACCAATTGATGAGTTTATTGGCTTTGGTGGCTCGTAACTACCCATTAAGCCGGCCCAGTTGGTCCTATCAACGATTGACCTGGCCAGTGGTGTGCTGATCACGATTAAGCCGATGATGGCAATGATTGCTAGAGCCATTATAACGGCGGTGGTTACAGAGGTTATTCCTCTAGAAGCCATGACAAACCACCACTCGTTTTTAATCACTTGACTTTTAAGGGGGTGGTTTTACGTGGGACTCCCGATTGCCATTCCCACGTACTTGGCTAGGTTTTCAAACATTTGGGTTAGGATCCACGTAGCCTCGCTTGAAGCCGTGCTAACGGCACTCGTTGGGTTGGTCAGTAAGCCGG
>NZ_BBBI01000037.1 GCF_001315985.1 Vulcanisaeta distributa JCM 11216 | reverse complement strand
GCACGTGGATGAGTGGAGGAGGAGTAATCGAGTACGTTGATGAAGGTCATTGGGTTCAACGGGTCAGGGCGTGGTGCGGCAATGGTTGATAGGATACTGAGGGTTCTAAAGACTGCCAAGGACTTCCCCCCCGAGCTCAGGGACTTCATAACTGACGTTAGTAGGGAGGTTAATGAGGAGTTGGATAGGGTGGTGAGGTGATTGTTGAGGGTACGCAGGGAACGTTCCTAAGCCTTTACCACGGCACATACCCGTTCGTAACCTCCAGGGACACCACGGCAGCCGGCGTGATTAGTGAGGTTGGGGTTAGCCCGAGACTCGTTAGCGACATTGTCCTTGTGTTTAAGGCATACGTGACTAGGGTTGGGGCTGGTGAATTACCCGGTGAGTTGAGTATGGAGGAGGTCATTGCCAGGGGGGTTGGGCTGAGAGGGGCACGGTCACGGGCAGGCCCAGGCGCGCCGCACCATTTAACATGGACCTCGCCAGGAGGGCTGTCATGCTTAATAGGCCGACTCAAATAGCCATTACGAAGTTCGACGCATTATTCCCAGACGCCCGCGGCAGAAGGAGGTGGGCTGACCTACCTGTTGAGGCAAGGAGGTGGCTTGAGAATGTCAGTGAGGCGTTGAGGGTCCCAATCACGTTGATAGGGACTGGGGGGGAGGATTCCATGGACATGATCGACATGAGGCGTGAGGTGATGGGCCCGTGATCTACGACGTAGCCATAGTAGGCGGCGGCCCAGCAGGCCTGTTTGCGGCATATGAGATTGTGGAGAATGCGAGGGACGTTAGTGTTATATTGATTGATAAGGGCTACATGCTAGGCAGAGACATTGCCCCCCCTTGGCCAGGATTGGGAAGTGCGTGTGCGTGCCGTGCCACATAACCCATGGCATCGGCGGTGCGGGGGCTATTCAGTAGTGGCATCATTAATCTAAGGCCTGACATTGGTGGTGATCTCCAGGAACTCCTAAATAGTTGGAACTCAGCTAACCTACTCATTGACTATATCGATAATGTATTCCTGAAGTTTGGGGGGGCACCTCAGGACAGGGTTTTCGAGCCCAAGGGACCTACCTTCGAGGAGTATCAGAGGTCGCTGGCTCGGGTTGGTGCCCAACTCGTGCCCATTAGACAGAGGCATATTGGTACTGATGGCTCCACAAGGGTCATTGAGAACTTCGTATCTTACCTAACCGAGGCCGGCATTAAATTCGCCATCGGTACCGCGGTTGAGCATGTCGAGAAGAGTAACGGGCACTTCATACTGAAGACCAGGAGGGGGCATTATCGAGGCTAAGACCATAATCATGCGCCCGGCAGGCTGGGGCCGAGTGGTTTAGGGATGAGGCGAGGAGGTTGGGCATCGAGTTAATGCCTAACCCACTTGATGTTGGCGTTAGGGTTGAGGTCCCCCCCAAGTACGTCATGGACCCAGTGACCAACCTATACATGGACCCAAAGATCATAATGTACACGAAGTCCCACGATGACAAGGTCAGGACATTCTGCGTTAACCCAGGGGGGGGTTTCGTGGTCATGGAGAGGTATGACGATGGTACGGTTGGCGTTAATGGAGAGACCTACGTGGATAAGAGGAGCAACAACACGAACTTCGCATTACTGACGTCAATTAGGCTCACGGACCCAATGGAGGACACGATTGAGTACGGCAAGTCAATTGCGAGGCTAGCCACGAAATTAGGCGGCGGTAGGCCAATAATCCAGAGACTTGGTGATCTCGAGGATGGTAGGAGATCCACGTGGGATAGGATCAGGAGAAACGTCATTGAACCCACCATGAAAATCGTGACGCCAGGCGACATTGGCATGGCGCTGCCGCATAGGGTGCTCGATAACCTAATGGAGTTTCTCCACAGGGTTGACAACGTAATACCTGGACTAGCCTCAAAGTACACCCTACTCTACGCACCGGAGATTAAGTACTACAGCATGAGGGCCGTAGTTAATAGGTTCATGGAGACCACCGTGGATGGCGTATTCGCGGCAGGAGACGGAGCAGGGCTTTCCAGGGGCATAAACGTGGCGGCGGCCACGGGCGTACTCGCTGCATGGGGTACACTCATGAAACTTGGTAAGGAAATAAGGAATGAATTAATAAACAAAATCAAGTAATAATTTAAATGGGAACCACCGCACTAAATCACTGATGGTGAAACCCCCCCTGCCCTGACAAGTGATGAATTCAGCCTTGACTGAAACAAGTATTTACTAATTCACACAATCAGCTTAATCTAATACTGAACTTACCGAAAGGCTTAAATCTCCCGTGCAAGCACATAATAATGCCCCGGTGGCCGAGCGGCCTAAGGCGTTGGGCTGCAGCGCATCCAATTCCAGACGCAGACACCCAATCTTCCCGGGTTCGAATCCGCCGGGGGGGCTCCAACAGGGTTTCCTTTATGGATTTGTGGCCCTGGGCAGGGCAGTTTAGTTTCGCTGTTGCCTTGATTATTTTCTTCGTCATCTTAACATTGCCTTCACTCAATACATCATTAAGCATTCTTCTAAGTACCTCACAGACCTTGCTTGCGAGCCCCCGCTTGCCCAGCTTAACCTCCTCAAGCCCATAACCATCAACTCAGCCAGCAGTGAGTTCAACACGTAGTAAGCCTCGTCAATCATCAGTTAAACCATGCTGAGTGCGTAGTCTATGGCTGAGAATAAACCAAGCGATTGTTCTAATGACTCTTGCTTAATCTTATTTTTGAAATCTCCTCGATATAGTGGTTTATCACGAGTGCCCTATCCTTGATGTCTCCATCACTGATTATGTCCCTATCCCAGTAATCATCAAGTAGCCTAATGAAGAACCCATCACCTATGCACGCAATCCACGCCGGCACAACCTCGACTTCCCGGTAAAAGATCCTGGCTATCTCAGTTTCCATCTGCAACCTAAATTCCAGGTTTACACCTACCCCCCCACTCAACTTAGCACTCTCACCAACCGCATTGTCAATGCCATCCACCGGAGACCTAACGATGAAGACCAAGTCAGCAACAAGCTCCCTAACATCCATCAACAATGCATAATCAATGACTTAAAAGGGAGTGCAGGAATCAAGGCGAGACAAAGGCAACCAATGCACGCTCACGTGCATTAACCACAACCACAAACAACGAGTCACCGCATCACAGACAAAGCCGTGGAGTTTGCATGACTCCGTGCACACTCTCCGTTTTACAATGTATTAAGCACCGTAGGAACAGGCTCGGTTTTGAAAAATTGAAATACCGTGGGAACAACAATTCAATTCCCCCCCAAAGAATCGTGAGAACAAGAACGAGTCGTAAGAATCAGGAGCAGAAAGGTGTTACAACGAAAACCAAAACACCAAGGAGGAAAAACTTAAAAAGAAACAAATAAAGCAACGAAACAGAGGATTTCAATAGAATATTGAAAGGCGCCACCAAGCAACCTCTCAATGGCGCTCCTGTAGAAACTGGGAGGATTTCAATAGAATATTGAAAGGCCCCGAGGTTGAAGGGGGGGATGCAGGGCTGTTCGCTAGTGATTAGTGAGGATTTCAATAGAATATTGAAAGATAATAAGCCCATGGATAGAGGGCAACTACGCTGACGAGGTACTGAGGAGGATTTCAATAGAATATTGAAAGTCACAAAAACTGCGGATGCACTCCTCGCCTTCTTCTTCCTGATTAGAGAGGATTTCAATAGAATATTGAAAGTGACTCATTACTAATCACGTTGCGTTACGCAACCCAAAAACTATCCGTCACGAATGAGGATTTCAATAGAATATTGAAAGATACCCCCCCTACTAATAAGCCTTGGGGGCAAGCTCAACACCATACTCGAGGATTTCAATAGAATATTGAAAGCAACGGCACGTGTTACATTTCGATAAACGGAACATCATACACCGGAGGATTTCAATAGAATATTGAAAGAAAAACGACCCGTGAACAAATGTATTACGAAGGATTTACACACGAGGATTTCAATAGAATATTGAAAGCTTCTGCCAAGGGTGTACACTTATCGTTCTTGCAAAATTCTGTGAGGATTTCAATAGAATATTGAAAGTTTTCTATAAAAATGAGGAATGGCTTTGTACATATTGATGTCCTTAGAGGATTTCAATAGAATATTGAAAGTAGCGATTGCTCCTTTCTCGTCTAATACTCTATAGTCAGCATACGTTTTCGAGGATTTCAATAGAATATTGAAAGTTGCGTGGTCCTAGCCGTACAGGTCCCCGAAAAATTATACGAAGTGGTAATAGAGAAGATTTCAATAGAATATTGAAAGGATAATCTCCACAAACTCGGGTAACTCTCTGTCTATAAGCTTCGAAGATTTCAATAGAGTATTGAGGGGGGGTGGTCTTCTTGTCGTTGATTAAGGCTTGGTTGGTCGGGAGGATTTTAATGGGTTTTTGCCTGTCCTTAGCGTCTTGGGTTGGGTGAGAATCGAGAACCAGTGTTTTTGATCTTGGGTTTGATTTTTTGAGGTTGTTATGAGACTGTTGCTGTGTATGTTCCTGAGCTCGTTATTACGGCTATGCTCGTTACCTCATCTGTCGATGGGTTGCAGTTTGAGTAGGCTATGGTGAGTGTCTGGCCTGGCTTCAACGTTATCGGCAAGCCACTACTCAACTGCTGACCATCTAGGTAGTAGGTGGCCACTGAGCAACTTGCTTGGCCCTGCCCAGCATAGAGGATTACTCCATCAATCCTTAGATTCCCAACGCCAGCATCCTTGATGTTGATGAATAGGTTCCCACTCGACGCTGTTGCAGTTATCATCGGCGCATTGGCTGTGCCCAACGACCTATTTACTCCCCCGTAGATTAGGTACATTATTGCCAAGGCCATGACTATGCCCACGAGAGTCACTACCAACCAAAGCACGTTGAACTCACCCCCCCTCCTAGACCTACCAACCACACTCACTGGCTTGGAACTCATCAATAGTGCCTATTGACTTGTTTTTAAGGGGGGGGTCTTACCAGTAGCCCTGTGCGTATGTGCACTTGACGTGTATTGTCAAGTCCGTGTTTGGTGTTGCGATTAGTATGTAGGTGAATGTCCATGGGGGGGTGCTGTATGGGCTTATGTTGCTTGATATGAGTATTGGCTGTACATTCGGGCTAACCTCCAGACTACAGCTCATTTGTGGGACGCTGTAGCTGTAGGTCACCTCAATGATTATCGGCCCGTATGTGAATATGTCCTTGGTGGCATAACCACTGAAGTACGCA
>NZ_BBBI01000036.1 GCF_001315985.1 Vulcanisaeta distributa JCM 11216 | reverse complement strand
CTACCCAGCCCACGGGCACCTTGAATCACCCCCCCCAACCACCCACCCAGGCAATCCCCCCCGGGTGGTTTGGTCAGGGGGGGCTCATCACCACTAATCAACTTAGGCAACTCACTTAATAAGGCGGTTAAGGGCATCGAAGGCGATGCATTTATTAACCCCCCCAACCAGCCCCCCCAGTCAATGACTGGGCGGGGGGTGGTCCGCCCGGGCTCAGTGCGTGGGTTCCTTTCACAAATCAACTGAGTTCCCACACATCAGGACCCGGGCATCACCCCCCCCACCCCCCCCAACCCAGCCCCCCCCACCCAAGGCTGGTAGGGGCAGTCAACCCGGGTCTCGGCATCGAAGGCGATGCCTTTATTAAGCCCCCCCTTTAGCCAAACCGGTCCTTGGGGCCGGGGTGGGTCGGCCAGGGGGAACAGTTTGCACGCGGTTCTTCAGGGTTCTGTTGCTTGCCCCCCCTCATCAAGCTCCCCCCCGGGCTTCATCCCCCCCACTCCAAGCCAACCCCCCCACCCGATTGGCTTTGGGGAGGGTCAGCCCGGGTTTGACTGCTTATTGCTGTTCTTATCAATGCATTGGATTCCGTAGTTCATAAAATCACCGCAGTACTTCTTGAAGCGCTTGTCGAACAAGACGACTTCAATGTCGTTTTCGCTTGGTAGCAACCTACCTATTGCTTGGACGCTCTTCATAACCACTAGGTCAACTGCCTTTAAGCCCCCCCTAGCCTCCAAACGCCTCATGACATTGCTTGGCAGTAAGGGCAGTGTTAGTAGGATGACTCGCCTGTAGCAATTCAACCTAACGCCCTCGGCGTACTTGCCAAAGAACCTAAGCACGAGGTTCCTCCTACACAAGTCCTCCCTCCTAATCTCATCCTCATAAACCACGTTTTCAAGGAAAACCTCCTTACTCGATGTAGTGAATATGACTGTCGGCAAACCATCACTAAGCAATTCATTGATTCGCCTAGTGACCTCACTCCCAAGCCTATCAATGTTCTCAGTCGTCATCACCAAGTCACCAACCACAGCCTTGATTACTCGGTTAGGCTCAACCTTGACGACGGGTATCGAGCTCAGTATTGATGGTGGTAGTGTTGCTGACATCAGCAACACCCTCTTGCCGCTCGGCAATTCCAACCCCTCGAACTTGACACCAACCAATGAGTCTGAACTATCATCGAAGTAAGCGATTGAGGACTCGATGAGCGACACCAAGTCATCGAGGCTGATCAACTCACTGGCCTCACTGTCAATGGTTATTGTTAGGAGTAGCTCACCAAGAACTCCCCTAACGAGTTCGGCATTCCTAACATCAACACCCTCAATCCCAAGCCTATCGAGCAGTACCTCAATACTCCTCCTCGGCACAGTGACTATCTTCGGTATTACGGCATTATGAGCCTCGTCAATCACAACGCCATCAAACCTCTTGACGTACTTACCAAGCCTTGAGTAATTCATCAAAATGACTAGGTCACTGAATTCACTAATCAATTCCTTGATTAAAGCCTCCTGCACATTGTATGGGCATAACTGGCTTTGTTCGGCGGTTTCCCTAACATCGCCGTAATCAACGGCGTTGATTAATGCCTTAACCAGTGGCTTGGGCACTGGCTTATTGAATTGGCAGAATCCGCATGGCTTACGAATAATGAAGTCACTGTGCCTAAAGCCCCCCCTAAGGCAAAGCCTCTCCCTACCAGTGCTTAGGAAATGCCTAACACCAAACACCCTCAACGCATTACCGGCTTGAACCAAGGCATTGATTAGGCTTGACGCCCAAACCCACCTACCGCCCAACTGCCTAATTAAGTAAGCAGCCACGAAGGACTTACCCCCCCAACCAGTAGGTGCCTGCAAGCCAGCGACACCGCGCTCACTGAGCAAAGCCAGCAATTTACTCGCCACATCCAACTGGTCAATCCTCAGCTCAGCCATACAATCACCTCCTCAGGAGCACCGCAACGACTATTATGATCAGAGGTATCAGCCATGGAGCTAATTCAAAGGCAAGTGCAACAACCACGGCTATGCCAACGGCAATGCTAGGAGTAGTATTACCGCCTTCTTGGCGCTGCTCCTCCTACGCCTAGTCTCGACCTCGTTGATCTTGTCAATGACTAACCACCTTAACCGCCTCTCCACACCCTCAACCTCACGCCTAACAAAATCAACAACGCTAGGTTGATTACTGATTAATTGCCTAAGCTCATTGATTTCTCTGCTAAGCTCGTCGAGTCTCCTAGCAATAACATCAATGTCGTTCCTCGAACCAACCTCACTGAGCAACTGCCTCCTCAAATCCTCAACCTCCCTAACGAGGAGTCTAACCAACTCCCTCCTAACCTTTTCTAGGTCCCTCGCCTTCACGGAGTCAAGGTAATCAAGTAATTCATCCCTAAACTCCTCAAGCCTTTTATCCACGTACTCCTTGATTTGGGTGAGCACGTCATCACTCGCCATAGCCACAAACCCTCCTGACGATGTACGTGCCTTGCGCCTATAGACGATCTCGTAGCCGTTTCTAACCAACTCGGCCATCAAATGCCCAGTGACTATGGCGATTAAGGCACCATAAGCCTTGTCTTCACCGAGGTGCCTAGCCAAGTACCTCCTCAAGGCATTCGTAGTGAACTTATACAAGCCATTACTGTCCCTAACATTCAACCTAAGCCTAGGCAGTTCCTCGGCAATGAAACGCCTAAGCAACGGCAAAGCCTATCAACGTACTTGGCCCCCCCACAGCCACCACGCGCAGGACCGCACCAAGACTGCGGAGGACCCAGCCACCTGGATCACCCCCAACCACCCCGCCCCCAGCGAACCTGGGGGGGTGGTTTGGTCAGGGGGGGCTCATCACTCCTCAATAAAAATAACATAATGAATTAATAAGGGGGGAGTAACAATGAGTAGAGTACGTATACGTCTACGCACTTAAATATTAATAATACTTAGAGTAATACTAGTGCATCACTAGAATATTGTATATATGAAAATAATATATTCTTGATTGTTCGGCAAGTTTTTTAAATCCTCCAAAATCATTACCAGAATAGCCCGGCCCCCCCGCCGGGCTTGATGAGGTCAGGCTAGCTGACACGTGACGAAAAGGGACCAAGCTGTTCCGGCGGGCCGGGCTTGATTCCGCCTGTTTTTGTCCGTCAAAACAGGTATTAAGAACTAACTTTTAAATATTTCCTCGTACGACAATGTTCATGCTTGATATTACGTTTTAAAGAATGTTGTTTATAGGATAAGTGTCTAGTTGGTTAATAAATAGGTTTTGTGGTTTTGTGCGTGGGCTTACCATAACTTTGCCATGCATTGATCGTGTATCTAGCGATTGTTTTCTCTGTTAATTGTTATTTTTAATTTTTTGTTGTGTTCAATTGTTTTTGCCGTTTTGCGCATCTTTGTGGCGTAGTAAGTAATGGTTATTACGCAATTCATGCTGACTCGCCATCGGCTAAGATAGCTTGATTTTGCATGGTGTTGGTCCTCTGTATCTGTTTGCCATTTCCTTGTCTGCGTTGTATCCTGACTCCATTAGTAGTCTGTGTACTGTGTATGCGGTCCTCCTCGTGCCCATGTGCAGTCTACCCCTGAGGGCTATTTCCTTAACCACGTGAAGGTAGGCAATGTTCCTAACCACATCGGCATCGCTAAACGCCCTGAAGGGCATTGCCCTTGGGTCTGCATTCACGTACTTCAGCATGTGCCTTGGGATGCCTAGTCTCGCTAGGAAGTAGGTTATTGATGCCATGTACATTGATGGGTACGCAGTGAATAACCTAAAGCCTTGCTTGACGGCCTTGGCCAAGGCATCAACGCCCGCCCTAACGCACTCAAGGCTCTTTATCGAGACGTCGCACTCGCCTATCTCGGCAGTAACAACGCCGATTATGACCTCGCCCCCCCTGTTATGAATGCCCTAGGCTCCCCCCCATGAAACGCTAGGGCTTCCCAATGCATTCCCAAACACCCCCCCTAAGCAGTTTGTTGAAGGCCTGCTCCTCAAAACCATGCCTCCTAACAACCTCAACAGGAACACCAAAAGCACCCAAACAACCCCCCCTAAGCGTGGTCGTGCTTGTTCTTGGCTTAACCTCTGGATCAACCTCAATGGTTATTAGGTTGTATGGTTCCCTATGCTCACTCCTCAATTGCTTATTCGTTACGTGTAAGTGCATTATTGCGGTTAGTGGCTTCTCCCAGTGGGTGGTGGTATTGCTGTCCAGGTCTTCTCTGCGTTGTAGTATGTGTCCCTACCGTAGTGTGCCTTGAAGCCTGGCTCCCTGAAGACCACGTTCTCAGGGCTGAAGTAGAGCACTGGGAATTCAACAAACAACTTATTCATCGAAATGAACTCCCTAGGTATGTCAAACGGTGATTGAGTAATCAACGCGAAGTAGCGGTTGTAATTCCTACCGACCCTAACGCTCGTTGTCAGTGTCGACTCACCAAGCCTGAAGTACAAATGAGCCTCATCAATGACTAAAATCAAGTTCCTTGCTTGAACTGCGTTAAGCACGGCTAGTAGTGATAGTACGTAGAACCAACGCTGAATAGGCGACAACCAACTGAGGTCAATCCCAATTGACTTGCCTACCAACTCTCCGTTGATTAGTCTGTTAATGATTGGGTGGGTCTTGCCGAAGACCCAGTGGTTTAGGTAAGTCAACCTCCTAATCAACCCCCCCCTAGCCGAGTTAACCTCATCCTCCCTCGCAAAGGCACCGCTATTAACCTGATCCTCCAGGTACTTGATTAATTCACCAATGGAGACCTCATTAACAGCCTTACCAATGGCTTGACTAGGGTTAGCCTGCACTGCAGGCTTGCTGTCTCGCTCATTAATTGATTTACCGCTTAACTCGTTGAGTGACTTCATGAACATGAACTCCATAGCCGGAGTCATGACGTATGGGAGCCTGGGGGGGAACCTCATCGTCAAAACCTCCTCAATCACGTCAAGAGCCTCCACATCGCCTAGGAAATCCAGCGGGTTGAAGGGGGGGTAAGGAGCGTGGTAGTCAGTGAAGCCCTCGTAAGTACCGGCAACATCAAACACAACCACGGTGTAGCCACACGGTATGTTGGCTAGGGCATTCTTGATCAGTGTGGTCTTACCGGTGCCTATCGAGCCGAATATCAATGCATGAGTCTCATCAAAAACCATGAAGTGAAAGAGGTGCCCAGCAGGATCATTAATCAAATCCCTAATGCCAGGCCTACATGGATCGCTAACCAAGCCCACTTGGTTGGCTTGACTAACCCACGGATTAACCTGGCCTTGCCTCCTTCCCCCCCAGGGCATCATTGTTACCGCTCAAACGCCTTATAAGGGTTAGTGCCTTGGCTGTGGCCTAATGGTCATGTCTGAGGGGTTGTAGAC
>NZ_BBBI01000035.1 GCF_001315985.1 Vulcanisaeta distributa JCM 11216 | reverse complement strand
ATAACAGGGGGGGCGTCAGTGGCTCCATTGGACTTAATGAGTGGGGGGGTGCGTACTTCAGTGGTTATGCCACCAAGGACATATTCACCTACGGGCCAATACTCATTGAGGTGACCTACAACTACAGTGTTCCGCAAATGAGCTGCAGCCTAGAAATCAATCCAAGCATCCAGCCAATACTCATATCAAGCAACACAAGCCCATACAGCACCCCCCCATGGACATTCACCTACATACTAATCGCAACACCAAACACAGACTTGACAATACACGTCAAGTGCACATACACACAGGGCTACTGGTAAGACCCCCTTAAAACAAGTCAAGATGCATTTTCGATGAGCCAGGGGGGGCAAGAACGAGGAGTAAGGCTTGGAGGTCTAGGCGTGGCGAGTTCAACGTGCTTTGGTTGATAGTGACCCTCGTGGGCATAGTCATGGCATTGGCAATAATGTACCTAATCTACGGGGGGAGTGAATAGGTCGCTAAACACCGCTAACGCACCAATGATCACCGCAACAACATCGAGTGGAAACCTATTCGTGAACATCAAGGACGCTGGCGTCGGCAACCTAAGGATTGAGAGCATAATCCTATACGCAGGTCAAAGCCAGGCAAGTTGTTCAGTAGCCACTTACTACCTAGACGGTCAGCAGTTAAGCAGTGGCTTGCCGATAACCCTCAAGCCAGGCCAAACGCTCACCATAACCTACTCGAGTTGCAACCCATCAACAGATGAGGTAACGAGCATAGCCGTAATAACGAGCTCAGGAACATACACAGCAACAGTCTCATAACAACCTCAAAAAATCAAACCCAAGATCAAAAACACTGGTTCTCGATTCTCACCCAACCCAAGACACCAAGGACAAAACCCCCCCATTAAAATCCTCCCGACCAACCAAGCCTTAATCAACGACAAGAAGACCACCCCCCCTCAATATTCTATTGAAATCCTCGTGGTATTAGAAATAGAATGTTGAATATAAGCAGGATGAAGAGGGACTTTCAATATTCTATTGAAATCCTCAATGTCTTAATACAGAGGGAGTCCAAGTTAACAATTTCACCCTTTCAATATTCTATTGAAATCCTCATATTGGAAAGTATGGGGGGAGATAATAGGCAAGGGAGTACTACCACTTGCTTTCAATATTCTATTGAAATCCTCTCTGATAATTATGCTTTTGGTGATTATATCATAGTTCCGCAATCTTTCAATATTCTATTGAAATCCTCCCACGCCTCTTTGCATGCACACCAATGACGTCATCAGTGACCGTAACCTCACTTTCAATATTCTATTGAAATCCTCTGTGAATGGCGCGCCACTGCTGCTTCCGTAGGCGCCAAACCCTGAATTAACGCTTTCAATATTCTATTGAAATCCTCAGGATCGCTACTTTATTTGGCTCTTTTTAAGTTTTTCCTCCTTGTTTTCTTGGCCTTCGTTGGGACATCTTTCTGCTTCTAATGCTTACGTTTCGTGTTTGTTCACACGGTCTTTATTGGGGATTGAATTTTTGTTTCCACGGTATTTCAACTTTGCAAAACCGAGCCTGTTCCAACGATACTTAGTGCTTTGTAAAATGGAGAAAGTGCATGATATCATGCACACTCCCCGGCTTTATTGATTGTGGGTTATTCAACGTGGGTGGCTGTGGTTAATGCACGTGAGCGTGCATTGATTGCCTTTGCCTCGTCTCGTGTCCTGTACCCCTTAAAAGTTCATTGTCTTGTCTCTTTGATGGATGTTAGGGAGTTGGTTGCTGACTTGGTCTTCATTGTTAGGTCACCAGTTGATGGGATTGACAATGCTGTTAGTGAGTCGGCTAGGCTTAGTAGGGCTTGGCGTAGGGTAGCCACTGTTTTGAGGGTCTTCAACAACCCATGGGTACTGCCAAGGAGTTACAGGAGGGAATTAATTAGCATTGCAAGTTCCTACTTCATCGCCGGTAGTGACCCATCAATAACGTTCCTTGCACTCATGAGCAAGTTCAGCAACTGGCTTAATCAGCAGTTGGATTGGCAGTCGAAGGCCTTGACCGCGGTTATAGTCATTGCAATCATGCTCGGCGTGGCATCCTTCATGGCAATACTCGGTGCACCACCAACAATCTCACTAGTCGGCTTAGCCTAGTGCCAATAATTCATTACTACCAGGTTGAGCTTGTTAGGTATGACTACGTTAAGCCAACCATCGCCGGCTTAATGGGTGGCTTTATTGCCTACTCACTGGGTAGTTACCTAATGGGCCTAAGTGCCTTAAGGCTTGTGTTTATAACCGCAATGGGCTCGAGCCTAGGCTTCTCCACCCTATACATACCGCAGTTCATAAACTTCACTAGGAACTACCTAGGACTACCACAAAGGGTACTGAACTCATTCAATGAGTTACTCACAATACCAAACCCGCAGCCGCCTAGGCCGGTCACGATTGTTGAGCGTGAGCTTAAGCCACTCTGGGACTACGCCTACTCGGTTGGTGTTAGGGAGTTTGTGGAGAGGGTGAACATACTCGTTGACTCAATGATAGACTTCATCAGGCGCTCAGTAACCACCGGCTTTGTCTATGGGCCCTTTGTTGGTGTGGGCTACGCATTCATGCTATTCACCGCATACGTACTAACCGGGATTCACGCAGTTACTATGACTGGCATTAATTTGCCCATTACCCTAAACCCACAATTAATCAACTCAACACTGATCCCACTGGCGATTGCCACTTCGGTTTTGACCGGCAAGTCCATGCACAGCATTGGGCTTGGAATCTCCTTAATACCAATCTATCTAACCCCCCGTTGATACCACTCATTTGGTGATTAGTGATGCATATTTCGAGGCCTAAGGTGGTTAGCCAGGGATTGGTCAAGAACTACACAGTCGAGTTCGGCGGCATTAAAACCGACATCGAGGTTCACCTTATTCAGGCTAGCCAATACGGTGTCCACGACTACGTGGCATACGTAATCGACGAACTACCAGAGTGGGTAGTTGCCCTGCCACTGGATAGAATCGTTGATTGGTTCGGGAGTGGCGCCAAGCTAGAGAGGGCTGTCGAGAGGGGGGGCTTGAAGTCAATAGGGATAAAGCCGAGTGGGGGGGAGAACATTGACTTGGCTGTTAGGGTATTCAGTAGGTGGTTCAACTACTACGGGGGGGCGTTGACCCCAGTCCTATTGATGGATGATGTGACTGACATACACATAAACAAGGCCAATACGAAGTACGGCCTCGGCGGGATCTACATGGAGCACTCACTGCTCGGTAGGGTTCAGGTAATCATCGGCTGGGAGCCATTCGAACTAAAGAAGGGAAAGAAGGTGATTAAGACCATAACCTTTGACCTTAATTCATTCGTTGATTACTTGATTAGGCGCGTGGCTCAGAGGGCTAGGACTGCAGTAACGAGTTACAGCCCAGTGGCTAGTGTTGTGGATCCCGAGTTCGGCGTTAGGGTCAGCATTGAGGCTGAGCCAGTGAGCCCAGGCTCAATGAGCATTAGGGTCTTGCCACGCAAACCATGGACACTACCCGAGTTGATTAGGCGAGGCATGATCAACATCGAGGACTCGGCTAAGCTCTGGCTACTCGCCGACCACAGGATCCCGATCTTGATAATCGGCCCAATGGCTCTGGAAAGACTAGCTACAGAACGCCATTGCGTTTATGCTAGTCACGAGGTCAATGGCGTTGATTATGGACGTGGCCGAGCTCTTCCTACCGCATCACCAGGTGGTTAAGCCAATGCTTGAGCGAATAGCCTACGCCCATGGAATTAGGAGTATTGACAAGGCCGAGCTCATTAGGCAGGCCCTCAGGAGTGGTGTGGATATCATTGTCTTGAACGAGGCTAGGAGTGGCGGTGAATTCAAGGCATTGGCTGAGGCCATAACACTCGGGCATGGAGCCTTAACCACGTTCCACGCCGAAAACATTGAAGCAGCAAGGGCTAGGCTTAGGAGCCTCGGCTTCGAGGCTGAGGAGTTGCTGAGGCTCTCGGTGATTGTCGAGGTCTCGATGACTAGGGATGTTAGGTTTAACCCCGAAACAGGGGGGGTGTATGAGGTTGTTACTAGGAGGTTTGTTGGGAAAATACACAACGCCGAGCCATACATAAACGCCTTGGTTAGGGATTACGGTGTTGACTACGTAAATAGGCAGTTGGGGTTTAGGACTGCCTTCCTAACGAAGGCAGTCAACGCGGGCTTAAGCCACGAGCAACTAGCCAATCTGCTCTACATCTTCTACAAACAGCCTGAGGCCGTACTCAAGAGTGTCGACATTACGGCTGAGGTGAACGAGGCTGTTAATAATGAGCAAGTCAAGCCACTGCCACTGCCGGATGATTTGTTGAGCCTCGACTTTGACTCAACCGAGGCTTTTAAAGCTGAGAAGGGTGTTGATTGATGCTTAGGCCTAGGTTCGTCATAGCCACATTCTTCAGTGGCTCGAAGGGAGGCACTGGCAAATCAACACTAGCCGCTAACTTGGCAATAGCAATGAGTCAGTCGCTTAGGTCTAACGTCCTATTGATTGACCTCGGGATAGACTCGAGCCAGACGGCCAGTAGGACACTGGGCATTGTGCCGGAGAGGCTTGGCGCACTGGACTTCCTAATTGGCTCGATCAACGACGCCAATCAACTACTTAGTAGGTCTACTTATTTACCCTCAGTCCTCGTTGTACCGCCAGGCAACGTAAGGAGTTATCAACTAACGATTAACGTCAATGAGTTGTTCAACAGATGGGTTTACTTAATCAACTCCCTAGTCATGGCTACTGGCTCCCAGTTGGTGCTTGTTGACTTACCAGCCAACGCACCAACGCCAATCCTAATACCCGCACTAGTCACCTCGCAGATAATAAACATCGTCCTAGACCACGCAACGTACAGCGAGTACGTCATTAAGGAAATCGACGACACGTACATACAGCCAATGATTACTCAACTCAGGTACAGGAAGATAATTAATGTGGTCCTAAACAAGGCACTGCCAGGACTCGACACCATCGAGTCGAGGGTAAGGGGGGGCTTCGCACGCAACGGCGAGGTCTTCACAATCCCCCCCATGAGCCCAATTGCACAGTACCTAACGGCAACCATGAAGCCGGCAATCCTATACGAACCAAAGGGATCACTAACACAATTCAAGAAGGCCATAGAGACCATGACCAACGCCATGACAAGGCAGGTGAAGGCACTACTCACCGGCTCAGTGAGCGTGACCTAACGCTCCAGGCTTATTCAACCCCCCCACTCGGCTCACTTTTTCTGAACAGCCGGAGTTAGAAAAAAGTCCCGTGAATTAGAGAGAACTGGTGGTTATGGGGGGGTTTGGGTTAAGGCTTTTGGTGGTGGCTTTGTCTGTGGTTGTCGCCCTGGCTTTGGCGCTCGTGCTTGCACTGCACGTTGTTAATGGGCCTATGACAATTAATAGGGCGAGTCTCGGCACAGTTAATGAACCAACACCGGTTAGCATAAACACGCCGATCTACGTAGTTGGTCCTTCAACGCTTGTTCAGGAGTTGATGGGATTAGGCATTAATCAATCACTGATCAAGCCAATAACCATTAATGAATTACCAAGCCTACCAAACAATAGCCTAGTCCT
>NZ_BBBI01000034.1 GCF_001315985.1 Vulcanisaeta distributa JCM 11216 | reverse complement strand
TGATCATTGTCTGGAGGTACCAAGTGCTTTGTTGCAGGTACCAACTGAGTGGGCTCGTGACAGGGACTAGGTTCAACGCCAGTACTGTGTACCAGAAGGTTGCGTAGAAGCTTGTCACATCACTGAAGTACCTGAGGGCTGTTGAGTAGCCCCCCCACCTAAGCAACAACTGCGGGTTGTTGGTAGTAGGCAGGTAATTACTCAGTGATGTTGAGTTGTTGATGGGTATTGAGGATGCAATGCCGTGGATGAGGATGGGTAAGAAGTTGGAGATGAGTAGTAGTGTGTAGAGGGTGCCAAGCATCACTGAGCCGACTACCACGTCCACAACCTCGTCAATGCCCTCCCTCCTAACCTCAGGCGTTGGGCCGTGGAGGTACTTAACAAAGCCGTGAATCAACACCGAAGCCGCAATACCACCAAACAAGCCAACACCCAAAACACCGAGGGATGGCAGGCTCATCAAATTCGTTGATTAACCCCCTTAATAAGGGGGGGTTGTTAGGCGCAGCTAACCCTCACGCTTACCGAGTCCCCAACCCTCCTCGGCAATGAACTCATTAAGTCAGCAATTAAGTACTGAATAGCCTCACAAACCTCACCCACACCGCCCTCCTTAACAGCCCTTAGTAACTCCTTGACATCATCCTTAATTTGGCTTAGCACACCGAGGACCTCACCATCAACGCTCATTAGCTCAGCCACGTACTTAATAATGAGCCTATCCCCCCCTCGGTGAGCCTTTGCAATGCCTTAACTAACTCGGTGTCATTGACGCGCCCAACCAATGCGCTCAGGAAATCCCCCAACGCCTCACTGCCAACCCTCTCGGCATACCTCGAGGCTAGGGTGAGCAAAACCCTAAGCATCAGGGAATCATCACCATTAAGCGAAGCCCTAGACAACTCCCTAAACAAACCACAGACCTCACCACCACACACAAACTCAAACTTACCCCTAAACGACGCACTACGCCCAGCCTCGCACTCCCAGCCTCACTACCCACCTCCTTAACGACTCCCCCCCCGCCACTGCCCTGCGGGCTTGCGCCATCAATGGGATGCTCCGCGTCATTAATAACCACGCCTGGCCTTGGCGTTGAATCCCTAGGGGGCGTGCTCAATGGGGTTTGGTCTCCTCGCCTCAATCACCTCGCCATACCTCTCGCTTATCAACTCCACAGCCCTATCAACCTCACCAACCTCGAGGTACCTCAGCACCTTAATCACCAAGTCCCTGGCGCCACCCTCATTACCCCCCCTATTGACGAGCTCCACAACGACCCTAGCCAGCGCCTCAAGGCTCCTCTTACTCAATGTGGCCAGTGGTTTCAGGTCGTTGGTGCTCATGCCCAGCTTACTTGATATTGTGTTTATGTATAGCCTGGCCATGGGCCAAGCCTCACCTCCCCCCCTCGACCTCCTCATGTTCTCGATAATCGCCCTAACGTCGTCTGAGTTCCTCACCAACTCCCTCAGTTCCTTAATGAATTGATCGCTAAGCACGGCGGATAGGTACCTATGAATACTCTGCCTACTCAACCCGGTTATCCTCGCCAACTCATCGACGAGTACCATCACGTCCCTCCTTTGCTCAAGCCCCTCAATGAAATTGAGCGCCTCATCCTTACTGTACCTCCCGGCTATGTCGAGGACCAAGTGCTTTAGGTAATCCTCAACGAAGCTAAGCCTAACCTCACTATGCCTCCTACCGCCGTAGACTATGCACAATAAGGCGGCGGCTGCCTTGGCTAGGAATGGCTCACTGAACTCACCGAGGTCCCAAACCTCGACCTGAGCCCTCTCGAGCACATCCCTCCCCCCCCTTCATTGAGCATGACCAACGCCGCCTCAGCAACGCACGTCGGCGCCAGGATGACCTTAACGCCCAGTACCGCGGCAACAACCACGGGGTTTAGGAGGGCGACTCCGCGGATGGCTAGGTCCTCAATGTGCCCCCCCTCAACGACAACCCTCTCCTCAGGCGTGTGGCTGCATGGGCATGGGTGCCAGTTGGGCAGTACGTAATCCCTAACAACGTCAATCAACCTATGACTATACCTACCCACAACCCTAAGCCCAAGCCTCTCAACAACCCTACCAACCTCCTGAGCAACACCGGCAGAGACCATTTAATAAAGGGGGGGAGTAGAGCGGTTTATAAGGCTACCTTCCTCGAGGGTTCCCCCACGTGCCGTGCACGGGACTCAGTTGTAGAAGAACTAATTGCTGTTTTTACAAAGTTGACGAGGTCCCACGATCTCACCTTAGGTGAGATCGTGGGGCTCGTGAGAGGGGCTCGACTCCACACTTGAAGTATGCATTACCGTGTTCCGAGCATTAACTCCCTGAGCTTTTCAAGTAGTTCCTCCCTACCCATTATGCTTAGGTAGTTCCTCGTGTCCTCCTCGCCGGCATTTATGAGTATTAGGTAGGTTATTGCCAGGTCGATTAGGGTCTTGGTTGGGTAGTTCCTACCCACCACCCTAGCCATCCTACTGACCTCAATGTAGGCTCGGTAGGCATCGTCGATGCTGAGGACTCCCTGGGCATTCCACTCATTAATCGCCCGTTCAATGAATTGCTTAACCAGCCAATCCTTACCAAACACCTCAGCAATGGCACCCTCAACAATCGACCTCTCACCCAGGTAACCCACGCACGCCACATCCAACACGCAGTCGAGGACCCTCAACAGCCTCGAGGATCCCTCACCCCCCCACCTAGCCATGAGCACATCAACGAGTTTACGCACCTGGGACTTATGGACGTTGAATCCACGATTAATGAAGACCCTCATCACGGCTTCCGTTAACTCATTAATCACATCCACAACACCCCCCCTGACCCTATCAGCATCACCCACCATGTCGGCTCTAAATCTCTTGAGTAGCTCTATTTTAGGGTTGGGTGAAACTTTCGGCCTTGTATTGATTAGTGTATTATCCCTGGCCCTTGGGTCTGTCTTAACCGGCCTCTCCTCGGTGCCTTCGATTACGTAATCCCTAAGCACAAGTCCACTGAGGGCATCCACTGGGAACCCATCATCATTAACAACCACAAAGCCCCCCCTCAGCCCAACATCACCGGTTTGACTCATTTAACCACTAACCCCCCCACTGGACCTAATAAGGCACTGATTTTTCATCAATTAATAATTATAAATTGTTGAAAATCGGCAAAGTAAATACGTTGAGTTAATCAATTCATTCAATCCCAAGCTCAATGCAGTCCATCATCACCTATTGAGTACTTGACCTCAAAGCCCGGGGCCAGGCCTGGGACATCCAGCGCCTTCATTAATCCCTCGCCCTTGCTCTTACTAGCCCTCGTCATTAACCACCTTGCGTTGACTGTGTGGGCTAGTACATTGCCACCAACGGGCATCTTAACCTCTATGTACCCCCCCGTGGGGGGGCTGGTCATGACCTGGTTAGTGTAGACAACCAAAACACCAAGCCTAATTGTTAAGCGCCTAAGCCAGTCGAGTACGTAGTGTAGGCGTTGCTGCCTCTCGGCCAACTTCTCCCTACCCCCCCTGAACTGGCTCTGTACAGTGCAGTTATTGAGTCGACAATCACCACCCTGGCGTTGCCGCTTATGACTAGGTCTGTGAGCCTCAGTTTTATGAAGTCCTCTAGGTCATCAACCGTTGCTGGGTTAAAGACGAGTAGGTAATCGCTGATTGCCTGGTTGTAGTCAACGTTGAACCTACTGGCCATGTTCCTGATTAGGTTAGAACCAAGGTACTGGTCAATCGTCTTCTCAGTGTCTATGTAAACCACCCTAAAGCCGAACTGCGAAATGCTGGCAATCGCCACCTGCAGGGCCATTATCGTCTTCCCAGCACCAAACTCACCGGCGAATTCATGACTCGCGCCGAAGCGTAGACCACCAATGGCTTGGTCCAAGCCCTCGACGCCAGTCCCAGTACCGGCATTTTGCTGATTGCCTCAATCCTCTCCCTAGCAGTGACCGCGGATGGGGGGGCTTCGGCTAGTAACTCCCTAGCAGTGTTGATTAATCGCCTAGGCAAATCGGTGTCTGGCGAACCAAGCAGTTCCTGAAGCTCCTCAGCGTTGAAGAGGAGGATTTGCCTAAGGCTATTGACGCCGGCATTGATTAGCCTATCAACAGTCTGCCTACTAAAGCCGAGCTCAACAAGCCTCGAGAGCTCGGACTCAATCGAGTCAGCCCTCCTCCTAGTCACGCTGATACTAAATACAGCGGCTTATAAGGGGGGGCTAGACCTCGGTGTTTCCTAACTCATCATTGTAATGCCTAACTAGGGATATCTACGTTGAATAATGATAAGGCACATGTATTGCGAAATTCCCAAAACAGATTAGGGCAGGATCACCATATAGATAATGAGGAGGATGAACCTATCCACGGAGATAACCCTGGAGATGTTATACAGAAATGCCAGGATAGCGGAAAATCATCAATACCATAACGGTAAATTTAAAAAACAATGTTACATTAAATTATGTTATGAACAATGTTAGTGGTTCAGTAAATGTAAGGCATAGTAGACCAACAATGCCATTGATGATTGCTATCGTTATAGTGCTAGTAATTATTGCGTTTACCGTTATACTATTATTTTCATTACCATCCAGTATATGGCTGGAGATTAGCGAGCACTATCCATATAATACGAGCAATCCCTTTGATCTAAATAATACCCTTTTGATCTTTTTATTCCCAAAATCCATTAATCTAAATGGTGGGTATAATAGTCTTTATGTAATAATAGCGTTTCAGGAGAATAATAAAATATATGCCATTTATTATTATTACTATCCATATTATCCGTATTCCTCATCTGAAGATATAACTAAATGTAATGATACACAGAGTATAATTGTAGGTTATGTAAGTACCTGTAATGCTAACTTTAACGCTTTTCCACAAATGTTAATAACCGAAACTTATACCTTCTCATATCCCCCCCAAGGACTTCTTCCTAGTATTCTTCTTCCTTACTATATCCTTAATGGCATTTATACTACTGAACCAAACGAATCCTTTATAAATATAACCACATTTCTCAGGACATTGATACGAGATATAAAGGATGGAAAAATAACTCAACTTGATGTATATTTAACTGATGGTAATGTGTTCTGGCTCCTATTAAGTAACAAGATAGAATATCTTAACTCTAGTAATTTCTACCTATTAGCTCCAGGGTTAGTTGTTTATAACTATACACAGCTTCAATTAAATATTCAAGGAACCATCATGAAACCCCAGTGGATTCAAATAACTGAGGAACATAATGTCTTTGGGCCTTACTATACGGTTAACTTTGAGTGGTTCATAGTAAGAAACGTTAGCCTTAATGCATTTATTACTAATAATTCTAATGACGATTGGTTATTTAGTTCTATGAATATAATCTCTATATACTCATATAGTTATTTTCAAATGGTAATGATTTTCATAATCCCCTTCATATTAATCACTTATACAATTATACGAGAATTGCATGATTTTTATGATACTACTATTAAAAAGCCTGCGATGAATACTGAAGAAACAATAGGGAAGGCCATAAAGGAGAATATCTACATAATTATATTGACCACAAGCTTCATATTCTCGACGCAGAGTGTGGCTCTCCAAAATTATCCTCATTTAGACAATTTTACCTTATATATGCTTTTTG
>NZ_BBBI01000033.1 GCF_001315985.1 Vulcanisaeta distributa JCM 11216 | reverse complement strand
ACCTATTGCATCAATGCCTTGATGCGGTTGCTAGTTAATTATTCTGCAACTCCCTAGGATCTACTTACTTATTTCCTACGTTGCTTGGTTTACCCATTGATCGCTTGTTTCAGCAATTGCTTGAACAACATTCTTTGCTTTATCCGTCAACAATAGAATATTGGTCATTTCTGCCTAGGGGCTGCTGGATGTCTTGCTAGCTTAGGCATTGCCCGCCTCCTCCCTTCCTGCCTTCCCTCCCGTCGTTTCCTCGGTTGGTTCTTTGGATCTCAAGCCCCCCCATCACCAGCCGAGGAACGACACCCCCCCCGGCACCATCGGAATCCCGGTGCTCGTGATCCCAAGCCCCCCCCACAGCACCCCCCCTCATGAGCCGGGAGCCCCCCCCTCACCAGGGGAGCCACCGGCTCGAGAGGGATTGGGGGAGGAGGGGAGAGACAGAGAGGGAGGGTGGGCAAAAGCGTTTAATCCTCGAGTAGCCACCATGGCAATCTGCTTGGTTCAATACTCACGTTGTACTTCCTGGCCAGCCTCTGTAGCTCGCTCAGTACTTGCCTTAGTTCGGCGTTGTAGAGCCACAGTTCTTGGCAGTCGATTTCCTCACCCTCGAGGACGACTTTACCATCCCTGCACTTCCTCATTAACTCCTCAACCCTACTTATTTGAGCCGTTAGGTCGCCGATACCGGCGTTGACAACCCTCGAAATGATGAATTCATCATTCGCATCACCCAATGCCTCATCCTTAACACGGCTTAGGGCAGTTTCGTAAATGAGCCTCGCTAGGTCGCTCAGCAAATTCTCCCTAACATCGACCCTCGTCACATCGACCTCCTCGACAATAGACTCCACGTACTTAACCCCCCCATAAGCCTTGACTAACGGGTGTAGCACCGAGGCCACACTCACCAATGCCCTGATGTACCAAGTCCTAAGGCACTTGATGGCTTTGCCGTCAAACCGCCAATTAGAGACATCAAACTTACGGCAACCCCCCCTGGTGAAGAAAGCCCTAACACCACGCTCATTAAATTCACGAAGGCGCCTAAGTAGTAAACCAGCAAGCCTAATGGACTCAACCCACGCATTCATACTAACCCCCCCTATACCCAGCCCACGGGCACCTTGAATCACCCCCCCCGAGGAATTCGCCCGGGCAAACCCCCCCAGGCGATCTACCTCAGGGGCTCATCACCACTAATCAACTTAGGCAACCCACTTTATAAGGCGGTTAAGGGCATCAAAGGCGATGCATTTATTAACCCCCCCAACCAGCCTCAGCCAATGACTGGGCGGGGGCGGTCCGCCCGGGCTCAGTGCGTGGGTTCCTTTCACAAATCAACTGAGTTCCCACACATCAGGCCCGGGCATCACCCACCCCAACCCAGCCCCCCACCCAAGGCTGGTAGGGGGGGCAGTCAACCGGGCCTTGGCATCGAAGGCGATGAGTTTATTAAGCCCCTTTAGCCAAACCGGGTCCTTGGGGGGGCCGGGGGGGTGGGTCGGCCCGGGCAGTGTCAGCACGTCGTCCCATCTTCAGTGTTCCGTTCGTGCCGTGGACATCAACCCGCCCGGGCTTCATCCCCCCCACCCCCCCAAGCCAACCCCCCCGACCCAGCTGGCTTGGGCGGGTCAGCCCGGGTTGACTGCTTATTGCTGTTCTTATCAATGCATTGGATTCCGTAGTTCATCAAATCACTGCAGTAACGCTTGAAGCGCTTGTCGAATAGGATGACCTCGACTTCGTTTTCATTTGGTAGTAACCTGCCTATTGCTTGGACGCTCTTCATAACGACCAAGTCAATTGCCTTCAAGCCCCCCCTAGCCTCCAGGCGCCTCATGACATTGCTTGGCAATAAGGGCAGTGTTAGGAGCACTACCCGCCTGTAGCAGTTAAGCCTTACGCCCTCGGCGTATTTGCCGAAGAACCTGAGCACGAGGTTTCTTTTACAGACATCATCCTCCTAATCTCATCCTCGTAGACCGCGTTTTCGAGGAAAACCTCCTTACTCGATGTAGTGAATACCACAGTCGGCAAACCATCACTGAGCAATTCACTAAGCCTCTTGGTGACCTCGCCCCCAAGCCTATCAATGTTCTCAGTCGTCATGACTAGGTCACCAACCACAGCCTTGATTACTCGATTAGGCTCGACCTTGACGACGGGTATCGAGCTCAGCACTGAGGGTGGCAGCGTTGCTGACATCAGCAACACCTTCTTGTCGCTTGGCAGTTCAAGTCCCTCGAACTTGACGCCAACCAATGAGTCTGAACTATCGTCAAAGTAAACGATTGAAGACTCAATGAGCGACACGAGGTCATCGAGGCTGATTAACTCGCTGGCCTCGCCATCCATGGCTATTGTTAGGAGTAGCTCACTCAAGACGCCTTTAACTAGCTCGGCATTCCTAACATCAACATCCTCAATCCCAAGCCTATCGAGCAGGACCTCAATACTCCTCCTCGGTATTGAGACTACCCTCGGAATCACCGCGTTGTGAGCCTCGTCAATAACAACGCCATTAAACCTCTTAACGAACTTACCGAGCCTTGAGTAATTCATCAAAACGACTAGGTCCTCAAACTCACTAATCAATTCCTTGATTAAAGCCTCCTGCACATTGTATGGGCATACTTGGCCTTGCTCGGCTATTTCCTTAACCTCGGTGTAGTCCGAGGCGTTGGTTAATGCCTTAACCAGTGGCTTGGGCACTGGCTTGTTGAATTGGCAGAATCCGCATGGCTTACGAATAATGAAGTCGCTGTGCCTAAAGCCCCCCCTAAGGCAAAGCCTCTCCCTACCAGTCGATAGGAACTGCCTAACACCGAACACCCTCAACGCATTACCGGCTTGAACCAAGGCATTGATTAGGCTCGAGGTCCAAACCCACTTGCCGCCAAGGCTCTTAATCACGAATGAGGCAACGAAGGACTTACCCCAGCCGGTCGGTGCCTGCAAGCCAGCGACACCACGCTCACCGAGCAAAGCCAGCAATTTACTCGCCACATCCAATTGATCAATCCTCAACTCAGCCATACAATCACCTCCTCAGGAGCACCGCAACGGCGATTATGATCAGCGGTATCAACCATGGGGCCAATTCGAAAGCCAATGCAATAATCACTGCTGTGCCAACGGCAATGCCTAGGAGTAGTATTACCGCCTTCCTGGCGCTATTCCTCCTCCTCTTGAGCTCGACCTCGTTTATTTTGTCGATTATGAACCACCTAAGCCTATTCTCAACACCCTCAACCTCACGCCTAACAAAATCAACAACGCTGGACTGATTAGATTGACTACTGATTAATCGCCTAAGCTCGTTGATTTCTTTGCCAAGCTCATCAATCCTCCTAACCACATCGTCTATGTTGCTTCTCGAACCAACCTCACTGAGCAACTGCCTCCTCAAATCCTCGATTTCCCCCCCAACGAGGAGTTTAACCAACTCCTTCCTAACCCTCTCAATATCTCTGGACCTCACGGAGTCTAGGTAGTCGAGGAGTTCATCCCTAAACTCCTCAAGCCTCTTATCAACGTACTCCTTAACCCTCATGAAGTCATCATCACTGCTTGCCATCACCACCCACCCTCCTGACTATGTACGTGCCCTTGCGCCTATAGACGATCTCGTAGCCGTTCCTAGCCAACTCGGCCATCAAATGCCCAGTGACTATGGCGATCAAGGCTCCATAAGCCTTGTCCTCACCGAGGTGTCTAGCCAAGTACCTCCTGAGGGTAGCCGTAGTGAACTTGTAAAGGCCATTACTGTCCCTAACATTCAACTTAAGCCTAGGCAGTTCCTCGGCAATGAAACGCCTAAGCAGAGGCAAAGCCCTACCTAGGTACTTGGCCCCATAGCCATTACACCCAGGACCGCGCCAAGACTGCGGAGAGCCCAGCCACCTTGAATCACCCCCCCCAACCACCCGCCCAGGCTCACCCCCGGGTGGTTTGGTCAGGGGGGGCTCACAACCTCCAATAAAAATAATATAATGAATTAATAAGGGCGGGGGGGTTAGGCTAGCTTGATTTTGCATGGCACTGGCCCTCTGTACCTATCCGCCAGTGCCTTGTCTGCGTTGTATCCTGACTTGAGTAGTATGCCGTGTATTGCGTGTGATGTCTTTGGCTTTCCCATCCTTAGCCAGTTCCTAGCCACAATCCAAAGCACACCGTGTAGGTAGGCAATGTTCCTAACCACATCGGCATCAGTGACTGCCCTAAAGGGCGTTGCCATCGGATCCGCATTCACGACCTTATACGCGTACCTAGGGACACCAAGCCTCCTCAGGAAGTAATTAACAACATCCATGTACATTGATGGGTAAGCAGTATGCAACTTAATGCCCTGGTTAACAGCCTTAACCAAGGCATCAACGCCGGCTCTAACGTACTCGAGACTCTTAATCGAGACGTTGCAATCGCCTATCTCGGCAGTTGCGTAACCAATGATTGCGTAATCACCGAGTATTAACTCCCTAGGCTCTATGAAAAATGCTAGGGCCTCCCAATGCATTCCCAAACACCCCCCCCAAGCCTCTCGAGCATCCTAGCCTCAACAAACCCATACTCCCTAATGACCTCGAGCCTAATGCCTTGAGCCTCGGCGCACCTCCTAAGCGTGGTCGTGCTTGTTCTTGGCTTTACCTCCGGGTCAACCTCAATGGTTATTAGGTTGTATGGTTCCCTGTGCTCACTCCTCAATTGCTTATTCGTTACGTGTAGGTGCATTATGGCCGTTAGAGGCCTCTCCCAGTGGGCTGGCGGTATTGCTGTCCAGGTCTTCTCCGCATTGTAATATGCGTCCCTACCGTAGTGTGCCTTGAAGCCTGGTTCCCTGAAGATCACGTTCTCTGGGCTGAAGTAGAGCACGGGGAATTCAACAAACAACTTATTCATCGAAATGAACTCCCTAGGTATGTCAAACGGTGATTGAGTAATCAACGCGAAGTAGCGGTTGTAGTTCCTACCGACCCTAACGCTCGTTGTCAGTGTCGACTCACCAAGCCTGAAGTACAAATGAGCCTCATCAATCACTAGGATCAAGTTCCTGGCCTGCATTGAGTTGAGCACGGCCAATAGTGAGAGCACGTAGAACCACCTCTGAATAGGCGACAACCAACTCAGGTCAATACCCACTGACTTGCCTACTAACTCTCCGTTGATTAAGCGATTAATGATTGGGTGGGTCTTGCTGAAGACCCAGTGGTTTAGGTAGGTGAGCCTACGTATGAGACCCCCCCTAGCACTGTTAACCTCATCCTCCCTCGCAAAGGCACCACTGTTTACCTGACCCTCCAGGTACTTAATCAACTTGCCAATAGAGACCTCATCAACAGCCTGCTGTGCAGGCTTGCTATCCTGCTCATCAATTGATTTACCGCTTAATTCGTTGAGTGATTTCATGAACATGAACTCCATGGCGGGGGGGTCATGACGTATGGGAGCCTGGGGAACCTCATGGTCAAAACCTCCTCAATGACGTCAAGAGCCTCGACATCATTTAAGTAATCCAGCGGGTTGAAGGGGGTAAGGAGCGTGGTAGTCAGTGAATCCCTCGTAAGTACCAGCAACATCAAACACAACAATCGTGTAGCCACACGGCACGTTAGAGAGGGCATTCTTGATCAGTGTGGTCTTACCGGTGCCTATTGAGCCGAAGATGAGGGCGTGGGTCTCATCAAAAACCATGAAGTGAAAGAGATGCCCAGCAGGATCATTAATCAAATCCCTAATGCCAGGCCTACATGGATCGCTAACCAAGCCCACTTGGTTGGCTTGACTAACCCACGGATTAACCTGGCCTTGCCTCCTTCCCCCAGGGCATCATTGTTAACGCTCAAACGCCTTATAAGGGTTAGTGCCTTGGCTGTGGCCCTAATGGTCATGTCTGAGGGGGGGTTGTAGACCACATACCCC
>NZ_BBBI01000032.1 GCF_001315985.1 Vulcanisaeta distributa JCM 11216 | reverse complement strand
TTCCCGAGCCAAACCAATCAACGATTCTATCAAGTGGCAGTGCAACTACCCAATCTGGTAGTTCGTCGATTACGTAAGCCACGTAGTCGTGGACGCCGTACTGGCTGGCCTGAATGAGGTGAACCTCGATGTCGGTTTTAATCCCGCCGAACTCGATTGTGTAGTTCCTCACCAAGCCTTGGCTAATCACCTTCGGCCTCGAAATATGCATCACTAATCACCAAATGAGTGGGATTAGCGGGGTTAGGTAGATTGGTATTAAGGAGATTCCAAGCCCAATGCTGTGCATGGATTTGCCGGTTAGGATTGAAGTGGCAATCGCCAGTGGGATCAGTGTTGAGTTTATCAACTGTGGGTTTAATGCAATGGGCAAATTAATGCCAGTCATAGTAACTGCGTGTATTCCAGCTAGGATGTACGCCGTGAATACCATGAATGCGTAGCCAACCGAAACAAAGGCCCATAGATGAAGCCGGTGGTTACTGAGCGCCTAATGAAGTCTATCATTGAGTCAACGAGTATGTTGACCCTCTCCACAAACTCCCTAACGCCGACACTGTACGCGTAATCCCAAAGCGGCCTAAGCTCACGCTCAACAATCGTGACCGGCCTAGGCGGCTGCGGGTTTGGTATTGTGAGTAACTCATTGAATGTGTTCAAAACCCTCTGGGGGGGCAGCCCAAGGTAGTTCCTTATGAAGTTTATGAACTGCGGGATGTATAGGGTGGTGAAGCCTAGGCCTGAGCCTATCGCCACCGCGAACACAAGCCTTAAACCATAAAGGCTAATTAGGTAACTACCCAGTGCGTAGCGATAAAGCCACCAACCAAGCCAGCGATGGCTGGCTTAACGTAGTCATACCTAACAAGCTCAACCTGGTAATAATGAATTATTGGTATTAGGGCTATACCAATCAGCGAGATTGTTGGTGGTGCACCTAGGATAGTCATGAAGGATGCCACGCCGAGCATGATTGCAATGACTATAACCGCGGTCAATGCCTTCGACTGCCAATCCAACTGCTGATTAAGCCAATTACTGAACTTGCTCATTAGGGCTAGGAACGTTATCGATGGGTCACTACCAGCGATGAAGTATGAACTAGCAATGCTAATGAGCTCACGCCTATGACTCCTCGGCAAAACCCATGGGTTGTTGAATGCCCTCAAAACAGTGGCTACCCTCCTCCAAGCCCCACTCAACTTAGCACTCTCACCAACCGCATTGTCAATGCCATCCACCGGAGACCTAACAATGAAGACCAAGTCAGCAACCAACTCCCTAACATCCATCATTAACGCATAATCAATGACTTAAAAGGGGGGGAGTGCAGGGCACGAGACAATGCAATAAGCAATTAATGCACGTTAACATGCACAAAGCACAACCACAAACAACGAGCCACCGCATCACAGACAAAGCCGTGGAGTTTGCATGACTCCGTGCACACTCCCCATTTAACAAAGCATTAGGCACCGTTGGAACAGGCTCGGTGTTTAGAAGCAGAAATTCCGTGGGAACAACAATTCAATTTCCCCAAAGGATCGTTAGAACAAGCACAAACCGTAAGAATTAAGAGTAGAAAGATGTACCAACGAAGGCCAAGAAAACAAGGAAGGAAAAACTTAAAAAGAAACAAATAAAGTAGCGAGCCGGAGGATTTCAATAGAATATTGAAAGGATTTCCACCTTTAATATGACACCAGCACCGTTGTAAAGTTTACGAGGATTTCAATAGAATATTGAAAGATTTGTGGTGTAGTCAAAAAGCCTGAGGAATGGGATTGAGTTTATTATTGGGAGGATTTCAATAGAATATTGAAAGATCTTTACAAACCTGCTTAAATCCTTCTTTGTGAATAACATATGAGGATTTCAATAGAATATTGAAAGTTAGGCTAATCAATATTTTCTCGTTTCCGTCATATATGGTAACATCAACGAGGATTTCAATAGAATATTGAAAGCTCACGATTAACTGGATAATGGCACCATCAAGCAAGTCGAAGATGTTGAGGATTTCAATAGAATATTGAAAGGCCTCTGGGTTCACTGATGATACCCTACGCATTATGCAAGAGGATTTCAATAGAATATTGAAAGTGTTCGCACTCCCACCTCCTATGTGCACAGTCCTCTATCCCGCTCTCGCAATGAGGATTTCAATAGAATATTGAAAGCCTATCTTAACACCACGCTTATAGATTGGAATCTCTTGTGCGTACGAGGATTTCAATAGAATATTGAAAGAGAGGTCAGCGCGGCATGATTATCGTCCAAATGTATTTCTTGGGGAAGATTTCGATAGAATATTGAAAATTGAGGGATATTAATGAACATGTTTGTTTTGTCCTCTTCGTAGTTGTGAGTCAGGGGGGGATTTCAATGGGTATTGGGTTTATTGTTGGTGGTACTTTTGATGGGTTGAAGTCGTGGGGGGGTGGTTCTTTGCCTGCCCTTAGCGTCTTGGGTTGGGAGTCGAGAACCAGTGTTTTTGATTTTGATTCTTCTAATTTTTGAGGTTGTTACGAGACTGTTGCCGTGTATGTCCCGCTA
This sequence comes from Vulcanisaeta distributa JCM 11216, assembly GCF_001315985.1. Taxonomy (GTDB): domain Archaea; phylum Thermoproteota; class Thermoprotei; order Thermoproteales; family Thermocladiaceae; genus Vulcanisaeta; species Vulcanisaeta distributa_E. The sequence continues at coordinate 4,474 of NZ_BBBI01000032.1, read as the reverse complement.
CTGGTTATTACGGCTACGCTCGTTACCTCATCTGTCGATAGGTTGCAGCTTGAGTAGGCTATTGTTAGCGTCCGGCCCGGCTTAAGCGTTATCGGCAAGCCACTGACTTGATTGCCATCTAGGTAGTAGGTGGCCACTGAGCAACTTGCTTGGCCCTGCCCCCCCGCATAGAGGATTATGCTCTCAATCCTTAGATTACCAACGCCGGCATCCTTGATGTTGATGAATAGGTTCCCACTCGACGCTGTTGCAGTTATCATCGGCGCATTGGCTGTGCCCAACGACCTATTCACACCTCCGTAAACCAAGTACATAATCACCAAGCCATGACCATGCCCACGAGAGTCACTACCAACCAAAGCACGTTGAACTCACCCCCCCTCCTAGACCTACCAACCACACTCACCGGCTTGGAACTCATCGAAATTGCTTATTGACTTGTTTTTAAGGGCTGGTGCGAAGCCATGCTTATTAACTCATTCGCGAGGCGTTATTGATGGGGGGGTTGGGCTTTGAGTTCTGGAGTTGGTGGGAGTACACCGGGAAAATAACCAAGGCAATAACGATAATTGGGATTGCAGCAATAATCATACTGGCAATAATAATCATTAGCCCACATATTAAACCTCTGCAAGCGATAGATAAGTCCCTTGGGTTGGTGCAGGTGCAGACGATTTACGTGCCAGTGAACCACACAGTGTATGTGAACCAGACAGTGGTTAGGTACGTGAACCAAACAATTGTTAAGTACGTGAATCAGACGGTGCCTGTTTATGTGAGTGTTCCCGTGAATCCAATGGATGACTTGGCCATTTGCTATGCCAAGATGGTGGTGCTGAACAACGGCACGGCGTGGGTGGTGGGGGGGGTTGTGGTGATACCGCAGAAGGCCGCCCAGGCGGCTGCCCAGGCAGATGGCTTTGGGGGGGATAACGCAACAGCAGCACTATGCCCACCAGGGTCAAGCGTTTATGTGGTGAAGAACTTCACCGCATGCGTCCCATGGATTGGCATAACCACCCAACTACCCCCCCCAACCAAGAGTAGCAGCTTGCTTGCGGCGCTTGAGTACGGGAATGGCAAGTACTTTTATGATGCAATAACTCACCTAAATCCATTGAATGGGCAGTACATCGCTGCATTCCTATATGTGCTTAATGTGACGTATTACAACCCACAGAATAATACGTTCACGCTGAGGAATGGCGTGGAGCTTAGGGGGGGAAACGCAACGTACGCACTGTACTTCTACTACGCACCAAACGGTAAAATAACCCTAACAGGCCCGTGCGACCTCGCCATAGTGGGCCCACTCACGCCAAGCCAAGCCGAGGAAGTCATGCTACCATACCCAGTCTCACAATGGGCTGCTGAGGCAGGGGGGCGCCAGCGGTAATATGCTCACAAACACAACCCTATACACCTTCGGCTACAATTTTGCTGTGTTATGGGAATTAGTAATGTCCTCATAATGCAAAAAGCAAAAGAGAGAATTTTAAAAATTAAAACAATGATTTCAATTAATTAACCTTGCCAATTCTGCCACGATGATCCTGGTAAATTAATGCTCGGTGGAGATGATGAGCCAAGACCTGGTGGGGGGGCAGGACAGAACCAGTTCACGACTATTACAATAGTACAGCTGCCGGAACCTCCCCCCCCATTTCCGTTACCATTGCCATTACCGTTAATTGGTTGTGTTGGCCCCCGTTTTGTTGCTTGGTGGTTGTTTTAGATTGATATTGATGCCGTTGTTTGGTGGTTGGTTGTTGCCTGAGCCCCCCCAGTTGCTTGGTGGTGTTTGGCATGTTACTTGGAATGTCACTGATTGCCCTGGGCTTGCCGTTGTTTGGCTCGGCGTTATGCTACACGTTTCGTAGCCCTGTGGGACTCCGGTCACGTAGGCGTTGAGTGTTGTTGGTCCGGTTGCGTAGATTTTGAATGATGCCGTTGAATAGCCGTTGGCCGTTCCGTTTGGCCATGTTATGAGCCACGCGGCGCTTGGGCCATCAACCACGCTCACAATCAATGGGCTTGGCCAGACAATCAAGGACCAACCACTGGACTTGGCGATCACGCAGACGCTGGGCTTAACCGCTGAGCAAACCATGACCGCACTAGGCAGTTCACTAACCTCATAGAACCAGGCCTCGTTGTGGTGAAGCACCCTGGACTCAACGTTTAAGTGACTGCCATCACTGAAGAATATGGTTTTGATGAAGAATGGCTCGTGGCCCGTGTTGATCACGGCCACGTAGTAGCCACTCCCATAGGGGACAACGTCGACCACTGGCCATAGGTAATTAGCCAGTACCTGGTTTTGTACGTAGGCGTAGTATCCGTAGACCGCTAGGCCTAGGGCTAGGCCTATTATCGCCATGGCTATTACAAAGCCAATTGTCCCCGTGAAAACCTCCTCAATGGACTCCATCAAATGGACTTACTGATTAATTTTTAAGGTGGTTGTTAAGTGGCTGTGCTGTTCATAGCCGTTGATGGGCATGAAACGTAAGTGACGTTGTAGCCATCAACAACCACCGTGTAGGCTAGGCAGTAGCATCCAGGGTAGGCTTGTTTAAGCCCACTGACGAGTTTATTGGCCTTGGTGGCTCGTAAACCCCCCCATCTCACCACTCCAGTGGTTCTTATCAACAATGGACTTGGCCAATGGCGTGCTTATAACCACTAACGCTATCACCGCTGCAATGGCTAGAGCCATTATAACGGCGGTGGTTACAGAGGTTAACCCTCTAGAAGCATGATAAACCACCAACTTGATTTCATGGCTTGTTTTAAAGGGGGTGGTTTTATGTTGGGCTTCCGATTGCCATTCCCACGTACTTGGCTAGGTTCTCAAACATTTGGGTCAAAATCCACGTAGCCTCGCTTGAAGCCGTGCTAACGGCACTCGTTGGGTTTGTCAACAAGCCGGCTATGAAGAATATTAGGAATATACTAAGCCAAATGCCCAGGGCACCGCCGATTATCCTCTTGTGGTGCCCGAAGACCTCGCTCAACGCGCCTGAGCGTCCGAATGATGTTGGGTGCACTATGTACTCAACAACGTTGTACAGAATCATCCCAATCCCAATCAGGAAGGCCAAGCCACCAATCGCGAGTAGTGCCTTGAATACTGGGGAGACAACCGCGTTAACAACCTCGTTAACCACGTTAGTGGCGTTTATCGCAGTCACATTCCCGGTCTGAAGCACAACGTGTATTGGCAAGCCCATCAACAAAGCCAGTTGGCTGGTTTATAAGGGGGGGAGTACATCAACAATTGCCTCGTCGAATATCCTATACAGGCCGTAGCTGGCTGCCAGAGCCATTGCCAGGGCTATGTCCACCGTTACGTCGAAGGTCTGCATGGCTAAGGCCTGCCCATAGCCCTGGTTTATAATGAGCCTTAGTGAGCCAGCCACATCACTCCAACCAATGGCGCCAAGTTGCCTGAGTGGCTCGGTTAGTGAGGCTATTGTGTATGCACTGAGCAGTGGTCCAACGATGCTAGCAATGATTAGTAGCGACACAATGAATGTGCCCACTGACCTAGTCTGCCTAACGATCATGAAGCCAACGCCCATCGGCATTAGCCACAAGGTGTTATAGGCTATGAGGTTTAGGGCGTAGATGAAGCCTAGGTTTATGATTGTGTACGTGATCATTGTCTGGAGGTACCAAGTGCTTTGTTGCAGGTACCACGATAATGGGCTCGTGACAGGGACTAGGTTCAACGCCAGCACTGTGCCCCCCCAGAAGGTTGCGTAGAAGCTTGTCACGTCATCGAAGTACTTGAGGGCTGTTGAGTAGCCCCACTTGAGGAGTGACTGCGGGTTGTCGGTACTGTAGGTAATTACTCAGTGATGTTGAGTTGTTGATGGGTATTGAGGATGCAATGCCGTGGATGAGGATGGGTAAGAAGTTGGAAATGAGCAGTAGTGTGTAGAGGGTGCCAAGCATCACTGAGCCGACTACCACGTCCACAACCTCGTCAAAGCCCTCCCTCCTAACCTCGGGGGTTGGTCCGTGGAGGTACTTAACAAAGCCGTGAATCAACACCGAAGCCGCAATACCACCAAACAAGCCAATGCCAAGAACACCGAGGGATGGCAGTGGAGTACTCATCAAACCCGTTGATTAGACCTGGTTATTAAGGCGGTTTAGGAGCTCATTAACCTCATCGGGTGTTGGGTACCGAGCGCAGTCAATCGTCTCAACCTTAACAACGTTCCTAACCTCCCTCGGGAGTTTGTTGTATGTATTGATTATGAATTCGTTCATAAGCTCGCAAATACCCCCCCTTAAATCCCTCGAGGCAATGGCCCTCAGTAGTTCGTTAATGAGCCTTATGGTTGACTTATCAACCTCGTAAGCCCTAACAATGCCTAGTAAGGTGTTCATTAACTCCACGTCATTGGGATTCCTCCTCAGGGCATTAAGGAGCTCCTTAATTAACCTGCAGGTGCTGTCGTCG
>NZ_BBBI01000031.1 GCF_001315985.1 Vulcanisaeta distributa JCM 11216 | reverse complement strand
TCTCATTGCCTATGTAGGTGAGTAATACGCATTCAAAACTCGGCCTAATGCCTAGCCAAAGAAACGTTGCGTTGCTTATCTCGGGAACGCCTAAGGCGTTTATTGGCGTGACTGAACCAGTGAACACGGTGAATGTGGCCACTGGGTACTCAATCGGCATTACCGACCTGCCGATTACCGTGTAGTTGATTCCGTACAAGGCACCACTCACCAGGTATGGGTATTGGCTGTTCATGACTAGGAAGCCCCTGAACGATGCATTTGGCGCGTTTTGGCTCAGCCAATTCATTAGGGCTACAGTCTCATTCATGAGCTGTAGCCTAGAGACTATCAACGCGTCCTTTGCCGCAATACTCGTTGTGAACAATATGGTCAGCGTTAGGGTGAGTAGGGCAACGCCAGATGCCCTAGTCCTATCCACAACCATCAATGGAATCGCGATAGCAATTATCAATGGGGGGGCAATTGCGTAGCTGAACCAAGCCAGGTAAGCGATTGTGTGAAGCACGGCAGTCATTACCTGGGCAACATGCATGATTGCGAATACCGAATCCGCAATTGGGTCAATCACCCAACCAAGATCCTGAAGAACACTCAGGTACTGAACCGGGACTGAGACCAAGCCGAAGGTGGAAAACACGGCAATGGCATTCAAAACAGTCATACCAACAGCCCAGGCAAGGCCTGCGTAGGCACTTGCGTAGTAAACAATTGACCAATCCCTCACCAAACCCTCGACCTCGCGGTAAAGCACTAGGTAGGCTGGTGAGCCGGGAGGGGGGGCAATGCCGAGGATGCCCGGCAGAAAATAGGCGAGGACAAGGGCAGAGCCAGCGAGCACCAAACGCCTAACCTCAACGCCTCCCCCCCTAACCAACCCGTAGATAATCACGATTAAGCCCTCGATGATTAGGCATAACCAAGCAAATCCATCGAACAACTTAAGCATGAACTTAATAAGGGGGGGCGCACTCAATACTTATTAAATAATAATATGAGTATTGGGTCGAGGAGACAGCCTCGTATAGAGAGGTTCATATCATTATTTTTCATATCACAGATTCTCACGGCAATCGCAGCATTTTTAATATATTACTACTACTTACCTCAATTTCCATACAGTATACTTACTAAACCCCCCCCACCATTACCCTATTTTTACATGTTCGCTCTATTCTTAATTATTACCTTAGCTGGTCATATTTATTTACTGTCAAAGCGGCGTCACGTGCTTGAGCAATTGCATCGTATTGATGGGGGGGCAAGTTGGATGGCGTTCATTATCGTTGGCTCACCCGTGGCGGGCATGTATCTGACCCTCCTATTCATTTACTTAATGCTATTCGCCAACATGATCCCATACCTATTCCACTTATTAAGTATTAAACAACCATTTATCGTTAATTTTATTTTTAATTACCTTCTTTTAGTGATTACTTTAATAATTATTGTTCTTCTCGTTATTTTTTCGATGGGAGAGGTCATTATTGTTTCGGAGGACTTGGTCATGGTGGCTGTGGGGGGGATCTCAACAATGACCATGGGGGGGATGGCGATAGCGCTTATGCAACCACCTAGTAGCACTATTAACTTCTCGGCCATTGCAGGTCCAATTAATGGCTCTGGGTTAACGTTGATTGCGACGGGCCTGCAGAGATATCATGAGGAGCGTGTGAGGTCTCGGCGTGCGAGGCGTAGGCCTAGGCTTTATTGACTCAGTCCCTTAACTAAGGCTCTAGTTCTATTACGCCTAGCCTCTTTATTGGTCCTGTGATTATTAGGGCTTTTGTGGTTAATCCCTGCATGTGTGGTGGTAGTGCGGTTGTCAACCACTTTATGTCTTCACTTGTTAGTTGTAGTGCTTGGCTTATTGAGGCTACGTATGCGTCGTTTCCACCCAAGACTATTATCAACGGTATGTTCTGCAAAACATCACTGCTTACACCACTAAGCGTCTGCGTTACGAATATTGTGCCAAGCCCAAACTTCCTTAAGCCTCTAACCATCAACTCAGCCAGCGGGCTATTCAACACGTAATAAGCCTCGTCAATAACCAGCAATTGCTGTAGCCTCTCGCCAACGCCCCCCCTACTCATCACGTGTGAATAAACGTGGTCAGCGACAACACCCATTAGGAAGGCCATCACGTCAGGGCTAGCCCTAACGCTGCTAAACAACAGCGCCTTGTTGCTCAATAACTCCTCAACCGGCACAATCTCTGCGTCCTTGAGGTAACTCACTAGCCTGTCTAGGGCTAGTGCAATGGCGTCATCATCCGTTGATGACCTAAGGAACTCCATCGCCTTAAAGAAGTCCCTGTGAATGCCGTTACCATAAATCAACCTCAAGTCCGGCAGTAGTGCCTTTCCGTCAATGCCCAGTATTGAGAATTCAGTGACTAGCCTATGAATCCTCTCCGCATCCGTCAAACCATCTAATTCAAAAATATTGATAAACTTCTTAGTGACATCAATCGGCTCAATGCCTTGTATCCTCAGGTACTCACCGTGTGGGTCTAGAACCAAGGCTTTAATCCCACTACTCATCAACCTATGCAGTATTGTAGAGACAGTCCAAGTCTTACCCATCCCAGTTGGCCCGATGACGAGCATGTGGCCGGAGGGCAATGCGTCCAGGTCGATGATTAGTTCGCTGCCCTCCCTATCCAGGCCAAGCCTTACTCGGGCCCTCGAGGACTCGCTGATTAACTTACCACCGTGGAATACAGGCACAATCGCAATGTCATGACTCAACTCATCAATTTGAGGCAAAGCCCACAAATGCATTAAACTCCTCGACCTCCTCATCACCATGTTGCTGTCCGGCAAATCCCTATCGCTTGCGATTAACGCCCTGATCGGCTCCTCGGCGTTTTGCGTAATCCTATCCAAGACAACACGCCACCTACTCACTGCCGGCAGTGCCTTGCCCCCCCTCTCCTGAACAACAAGCCTCTCGTACTCCCTAGCCACCCTACTTGAGGCCAACGCCCTAAACTCCGGGTTTCCGGACACCACGAGCATGTAGTTCTGTAGGTAATTAGCCACTGCAGACGCGACTGCACGTATGTCGTCATCACTAGGCATTGTGTAGATCTTACTCGAAGCAACAAGCCTACTCCTCAGTAGGCTTAATTGACCACCCCTGATCACGGAGTAGTTGCTCAATGCCTTAACAGCGACCGCCGTTAACACGGCGATGATTATTAACCCGTAAATCCTAAACAGTAGGTATGAGGCTAGGGTTAGGATTGCCAACGCAATTATCAGCCTCGATTTGCTTAATGCTGTTGGGAAGCCGACTAGCCTCCTCAAGTCCTCGCCACCCAATGGCTTGATTATGAAGTACTGCCTAAGCAGGCTTTCCTTGGCACCAAGCCAATTGCTGAAGTCGGGAAGTTCATTTTCGCCTTTAACGGCTCTTGAAAGCCTAATGAACCTGTCATTGCCAAGCCTAATGAAGGCAACAGCCTCATTAACGCCTAGATTCAACCTCCTAATGAGCTCATCAAACAAGCCAACGTACTGACTGCCAGTTAATCGGCTTATATCTAGCATTGGCTCTGCCTTGTAGAAAACATGCATGATGCCGTTCCTGGCATCAAAGACGTAGTCACCGCCCATAACTAGCTTGGGTGCCAGGTTTGGTAGGTGAGGCTTAGTATTGACTCAATGAGCCATTCCCTAAAGTCTCTGTAGGCCAGTGCTGGGATTAGGAGCAAAATCAGTGGCTTGTAGGCCATGCCCATTATGGCTAATCCAATTAGGATTGCGATGTATACCTTGGAGTCGATTTTAACCATCGATTTGACTAATTAACAGCCTTAAAAGGGGGGGCTAGCCAATCAACGGCGAAGCCTAACAAACCTAGGCAACCAAGAAAACCCATCGCCCCCCTGGTCTGATTAACCCTGTAATCACCATTAACAATGGCCCCAAGGTCTTCGGGGGGGCTTACTTTAACACCCTCACTCTGTAGGATGCCCATTAACTGGTTAATTTCGACTTTACCGGTCTCCATGTACTCCCTCAGGGAGTACTCGTTGCAATGAATTAGATTACACTGCGAAAGTAGTATTAATGCAGCCTCAATGCTCAACCCCCTAGCAACAACCTCGCTTAAGAGCTCATTGATTGATTCAGGTGTGAAGTAGTTGACCAGCCTCGAAAGGACTGCGTGGCAGTAATTCCTAAGTGGCTCTGCGCACCTCATGGACCAGGAATTAACGAACCTCGTTAAATCCCCCATCACCGCTTTTTACCGGCTTAACCCTAGCCATCCTAAGCCTTAAACTGCCCAACTCCCTAATCTCCCTCTCGACTTGATGCAAGCCATCCCTCCTAAACAACCTCATTGGTTTTCACCAGCTCCGCAGTTGCACCTAGCCCTAAGCCACCTACTGAAGGCCTCGGCGTATGGCTTGCCAACCCTCTCCTCAATCAATTTAGCCCAGTCCTCGGCACCAACCCGCCTCAAAGGCTCATCACTGTTTAGTAGCTTGGTCACTATTATAGCCCTATCAATACTCGACAACCTATCAATCTCAGCAAGAACAGACTCGAGGATGGTCTGACCAGCACTGGGGAAAGGCAGGGGCTGGCCTTGGCTAGGCGGTGGAGGAGTAGGCAAGGAATCAACAACGGGCTTGGGCTGGGCACTCGATTGATCATCCCTACCACCAAGCAAGCCCCCCCTGAGGAAGTTACTCACTGGGTTTTGACTGCTCATCAATAGGGTCTAATGATTGATTTAAAAGGGAGAGTGATTTATTAGGGATTAAGGGATTGATTACTACTTAGTCACAGAATTAATAGTTGAGTGGAGCTAGATAGCCCTTCTCGGGGGGGTTCACGTACTAAATCCTTATTAGTAACTTTAACATGACAGTACATGATGGTAATAATACCACCAATAAGTTTTGGGTACGAACGAAGAAACAATATCGAGGGAAACAGTATTACGCAGTGCAATATCACAATAATAATTAACATTAACATTAATAATAATGTTTACGGGAATGGGCTTAAGGATCGTTTAGGAGGTCATAGTAGTCAACATCCGATAAAGACCACTCAATACATTAGAAAGCCAATTAATACGTTAACAAGTAATGAATGCAGTATAAAGCACCGTTACGTTAAGCTATTCTATAGCCCATGGTTATGATTCTAGTTAAAACAATATTTATTTAGTGATTAATAACCCGTAAATTCATGATAGGCTTATTGACCCCCCCGTAAGCAACACCTTCACCTGCCTCGTTAGTGCGTTGGTCATGGTCTCAATGGCTTTTTTGAATTGTGTTAGTGATCCCTTTGGTTCGTAGAGTATTGCTGGCTTCATGGTTGCCGTTAGGTACTGTGCAATGGGGCTCATTGGTACTGTGAAGACCTCGCCGTTGCGTGCGAAGCCCCCCCTTACCCTTGACTCGATGGTGTCGAGTCCTGGTAGTGCCTTGTTTAGGACCACGTTTATTACCTTCCTGTACTTGAGTTGAGTAATCATTGGCTGTATGTACGTGTCGTCGATCTCCCTAAGCACGTACTCGCTGTACGTTGCGTGGTCTAGGACCACGTTAATGATTTGCGACGTGACCAGCGCCGGTATCAAGACCGGCATTGGTGCGTTGGCCGGTAAGTCCACAAGCACCAACTGGGAGCCGGTAGCCATAACAATAGAATTAACCATGTAAACCCACCTGTTGAAGGATTCGTTAACATTGATCGTTAGTTGGTAAGACTTGACGTTGCCTGGTGGTACAACGAGGACTGAGGGCATGTAAGTAGACCTACTAAGTAGTTGATTGACGTCGTTGATCGAGCCAATTAGGAAGTCCAGTGCGCCAAGCCTCTCCGGAACAACGCCCAGTGTCCTACTGGCCGTCTGGCTCGAGTCAATGCCAAGGTCAATCAACAATACGTTAGACCTAAGCGACTGGCTCATCGTTATGGCTAGGTTAGCGGCTAGTGTTGACTTACCAGTGCCTCCCTTGGAACCACTGAAGAATGTGGCTATGACGAACCTGGGCCTAAGCATCAACCAACACCCTTCTCAGCTTTATAAGGCTCAAACTCGGAATCGAGGCTAAGCAATTCATCTGGTAGGGGCAGTGGCTTTGCTTGCTCATTAATAGTCTCATTACTCACCTCAGCCGTAATGTCGACGCTCTTGAGTACGGCCTCAGGTTGCTTGTAGAAGATGTAGAGTAGGTTGGCTAGTTGCTCGTGGTTTAAGCCTGCGTTGACTGCCTTCGTTAGGAAGGCAGTCCTAAACCCCCAACTGCCTATTTACGTAGTCAACACCGTAGTCCCTGATTAAGGCGTTTATGTAGGGCTCCGTGTTGTGTATTTTCCTAACAAACCTCCTAGTGACAACCTCATACACCCCTGTTTCGGTGTTAAACCTAACATCCCTACTCATGCCAACCTCGACAATCACCGAGAGCTCAGTAACTCCTCAGCCTCGAAGCCGAGGCTCCTAAGCCTAGCCCTTGCTGCTTCAATGTTTTCGGCGTGGAATGTGGTCAATGCACCGTGACCGAGGGTTACTGCCTCAGCCAATGCCTTGAACTCACTGCCACTCCTAGCCTCGTTTAGGACTATTACGTCCACACCACTCCTAAGGGCTTGCCTAATCAACTCGGCCTTGTCTATTGAGCGTATGCCGTGGGCGTAGGCTACCCGCTCAAGCATTGGCTTAACCACCTGGTGAAACGGCAGGAATAACTCCGCAACATCCATGATCAACGCCATGGACCTCGTGACTAGCATGTAGGCGATGGCGTTTTGTAGGCTAGTCTTTCCAGAGCCCATTGGGCCGATTATCAGGATCGGGACCCTGTGGTCGGCGAGTAGCCACAACCTAGCCGAGTCCTCGATGTTGATCATGCCTCGCCTAATCAACTCGGGAAGCGTCCATGGCTTCCTGGGCAAAACCCTAATGCTCATTGAGCCTGGGCTCACCGGCTCAGACTCAATGCTAACCCTAACACCGAACTCGGGATCAACGACAGACGCCACCGGGCTGTAACTCGTTATTGCAGTCCTAGCCCTCTGAGCCACACGCCTAATC
>NZ_BBBI01000030.1 GCF_001315985.1 Vulcanisaeta distributa JCM 11216 | reverse complement strand
GACTCCTAAGAGCAATGTCAATAAAGCCCATACTATTAAAATTAAGCCAAACAACAGAGGCCCTAGTCATTACCTTATTGTCGTGGTTACCTTTATAAAGGATTTTCGTTCATAAATGCCATGACGAGAATTACCGCCATCGTTGTTTCTCACAATCCCGACATCACGAGACTTACACTCGTCCTTGATTCTATTATTGGGCAGGTTTTTCGTGTTGTCGTTGTTGATAATGGTTCGAGGAATGTTGGTGAGATTGAGGGTTTGTGCCGTGGTGTGCGTGGTTGTGATTTGATTAGGCTTAGTTTTAATTCTGGCATTGCCTACGCCTTAATGAGGGGTGTTCGTTATGCCGTGAACCACTTCAACCCTGACTGGCTACTATTCCTTGATGATGACACCATAGTGCTTAACGACACTGTAAAGAGGGCATTAAGCATTTACGAGGGACTGCCTAAGCCCGTTAGGGATAGGGTTGGCTTGATTAAGCTTGGTTCATGGGGTAATGATTGTAGGGTCTATGAAGTACTCTACGAGGCTTTCTCGGGGACGTTGATCAGGAGTGATATAGCCATGAAGACGTGCTGCAGAACTAACTTTTTCCTGGACCAGGCGGACCACGACCTATACGCAAAGGTGAGGGAACAGGGATACCTAACACTCAGTATAAACTGTAAATTGGTTGAGCATGAGCTGGGTACTAAAATATGGTCGCCAATACTATCGAAAATCCACGGAAAGGATTTTATACACTATGAACCACCATGGAGATACTACTACATGGTAAGAAACTCAACAATACTATTTAGGGAGAGGAGAATGCACTCACGCATATACCTACGCCAATTACTACATTGGGGTTTAAGGATAATATTTCATGATGGATTTAAGAGGTTCTTGAAACCATTTGGGTTGGGAATAATGCACGCATTACTAAACCAAGAGGGATACATCGATAAGAAGTACTTTAGTTAGAGTTTGTTTATTGCTAATTGTGTTTGTATTGAGATTACTGCGAGGAAAGAACTTAGTATAGTAAAATGATTAATGATTGTAGAATTAATGATGACAATGTTCATATAATAAGCCCTAATTACCATGACCTATCACTTTATGTACGATATGGTTTATATTAATGATTATGAAATTGTTGATATTGGCGTCTTCGTTGATGACTTACCCATTTACTTCGTTTTTGGGTGCTATTCAATGCATCGGCCCGTTTATTGAGGAGTGAGATTGTTAATGGCTTTACCTTTGATGTTGGCAGTAGCCACGTAATATTCTCGGGCAATAAGGAGATCCTATCAAGGAATATTCTTGAACATCTCCTGGTAAACACATAGGTTAGACTCGATGATGCAAACCCTCATGCTTTCCTAGAGGCCCAGATGAATCGCGCAGTTGATTGGAGGCCTAGTAACCTTGATGAGTGGATACATGGGTTCTTTGGTAATTGGATTGCCAGGAAGTACTTGGTCCCTACAATAGGAAGATTTGGAAAAGGGATTTGAGGGAGATTGATGTTGACTGGGTCTATACGCCGGGTAGGCTTCCAATACCTGACTGGAGAGATGTGGTTAAGTCGGCGATGGGGATAGCTATCGTTGGTTATAGGGAGCAAGCAGTGTTTTATTACCCAAGCATTGGCGGTATTCAGACCCTATACAGTAGTGCGCTTAGGGAGGTTCAATCACTCGGTATAGGGCTCTCAAGTGCTACGCCATTAAGAGCCTTAAGAAGGTTGGGGGGGATGAGTGGGTTATAAATGATGAAATTAAGGCTAAGAGCATCGCTAGTTCAATACCGCTTAACGAACTTGTCGCATACATGAACGCGCCCGAGTATGTAATTAAGTTATCGAGAAAATGGACTATAATAAGCCCGCAGAACACGCCCAAGGGATAAATCCTCACTACTCCTTAAAATCGCAATATATGGATAGGAGGCTGTGAAGGAGGATTGGCTAGTTAATAAGGCCCCCCCTAGGGACTTGATGAATCTGGGTATTACCAGCGAGATGATTTCCTCTTTACTAAGTACTGGCTTCATGAGTACTGTTACCCAGTGCATACAATTGAGCTAAACAGGGTCAGGGATGAGGTCATTAATTGGGTTAAGGAACGGTGAATCACCCCCCCAATAGGCAGGGGGGGATGTTGAAGGTACTGGAATATGGATAAGGTATACGAGGACGCAATAAATAAGGTGGCTCAAAGGTCCAGGTAACTCCTTACGTCGTGGGATATTGCATCTATGCTATACCTTGTCTCCACGTCTCTTCTTGCGTTATTACCCAAGTTGGTCCTCAGCTTCTTATCATTGGTGAGCTCAAACATTGCCTGGGCCATTGCGTTTACATCGTTTAAGTTCACCATGTATGCATTGTGCATGTGTTTTAGGACGCCTAATGTGCCTGGTGTTTTCTCGGCTATTATTGCACCGCCACTCGCCATGTACTGGAACATTGTAGTCCTCTCAGCTAAGTATACCGGTAGGTATTTCGTGGCTGTTAATACCTTAATGTCCAATGCATGGAGCAATGATAGCCTAAATGGGTCATTAAATTTCGTCTGGCTGATGTACACGTAATTCCTAATACCGTATCTCCTGATTACTGGTATTATGGACCTGGATGTTTGCATCACTAAAACAGCATCACCTTTAACCTTATCCTCAATAAGTTTGAATGCGCGTATTATTTTCTCAACGCCGATTCTTTCCTCACCATTCACAAACCACATGCCACCACTATAACCAATGAGCACTTTACCCTCAAGATCCTTATATTTCTCGAAGAATATACTAGTTGGTACCTTCATCGGGTCGAATTGACTTAAGTCTATGCCGAAGGGCACATACTTCACATTACTTATACCGATTCTCCTAAGCAATGCCGTTATCGCCTTCGACCAGGCCCAAACTTGCCACGCCCTCCTAAGCACATAATAATCAAGGGCATTCATACGTAACCCCTCAGGGTCGCACGACCACAAATCCATTAAATCAATAATAACCCTCTTACCCATCTTCATGGCGGCGAATGCGCCCACCGTATTCAGGACTATTACCGTCTTCTCATGTACCTTTTCAAAGAATGGCATATACAAGGACTCTATTAGTAATGCCGTAAATTCATCTACCCTATCTATTCGCGCACAATTACGCATCCTTGGTAACATATAAATCATGTTCTTCCCAGCACGTAAGGCACTATTAACCTGATTCTCAACAATGCCTTCTATACCGGTATTCATGTCTGTTAATTCATCCTTGCCATATAGATAACCAATTATCGTTCTTAACCTATAAAGTTTCAGAGAATCCCCTAATGCATGCTTGATGAACAGCGGTCTAGGGTATGTGTTTATGTTAAAGCCAGTTACGTATGCGATTACTCCAGGGTTACTCATAATCCTAGTTACTCATTACCTTATTTAATACTTCCCTCACTTTAATTTTTAATGCATTATTCCACGAATACTTAGTTTCTAACTCGTATCTCACACTCATACCCAATTTCCTCATTAAACCATTATCACTGATCAGGAGTAGTATACCATTAACGAGATCCTCAACATCATTAAACCTAAACATGTATGCAGTTTCCATATGCCTTAATACCCCCCCAGCGTTCCTGGCGTTTTCTCAGCCACTACGGCATTTCCGCTGGCCATGTAATGGAACATTGTTGATCTTTCGGCTAGGTATACACCGGGTGATTCAGAAGCCGTTAAGACAAGTATATTACTAGCCCTGAGCATCGATAACCTTAACGGGTCGTTAAATGACGTGCTAGGTATTAACTCATAGTGTCTTACTCCATGCTTCTTAAGCAATGCCCTAATCCTTTGGTTTTGACCCCATGTCTGGATTACTAAGTAAATCTCGTCTTTGTTTAATTTCTCTATTAACGAGAATGCTTGTACTAATTTATCAATACCGTGATACCTCTCCCCCCCACCGCCACTATATCCTATGATTACCTTTCCATCGAGGTTCGGGTACTTCTCAAATAATAATTTAGGCGATACCTTTAAGGGATCCATAAGGTCTAGGTCTATACCAAACGGTAGATATTCTATGCATTGCCCTGGTAATAATCTACGTAGTAACGCAGCTATAGCCTTCGACCAAGCAATGACGCACTTAGCCCTTCTAAGTACATATGTATCGATGGAGTTGAATATTACGTAATCCCGGTCGCAGTGCCATAGATCCATTAAGTCAATTATTACGTTCTTCCCGCTGCTGATGGCTGCTGGGGGGGCACCTACTGTGTTTTTAATGATAACGTACTTCTCACGTAGTTTTCTGAAGAATAAAGTTCCATAGACTGTCTCTTCGACTATTGAATATCCATCATAACTTCTATCCTGTCTATAACACGGCTCTATTATTTTTAATGGGTCCTCCTTCCTTAATGCATTAAGTAATTTATGAATAGTGCCTGCTCGTTTTGATACTACCACTCTCTCTTCTTTAATACCATCGGTACTACCCATTAATTGTTGATTCGATGCTTTGTTAAGTATTGTTTGTCTTATGCTTAGTAAATATATGTTTAATTCAGGGATTGCCTTTTTCATAAACAGTGGTCTCGGAAATATTGCCGGGTTGAACCTAGTAACGTACGCCATGTCTTCACTCATGGCGATCACCAACTACTTAGTATGTCGCATATGTTGCTAAATTTAATTACTGGGTACACGAGCCCGAGCATTGTGTAAAACACCAGGGACTTTATCCACATTTCAATTCCTTTACGTGATCCATATTTAAGCACCTGGTAAAGTAATGGCGCTAGCTCAATCATGGATAGCGGCGGCGCTAGGAAGAGGGAGGTTATTGTAAGTGCGTGCAGGGTTATGAATGCGCCACCTAAGTACTTCTGTCTTTTAGAGCCTGTGTATGCATATATTGCCGCCTTTTTGTGAATCCCCCTGACGTACTGTCTCAATGATGTTGTTATGGGGGGGACTTCACTCTTAAGTCTCCTGTTAATGTCGTACACGACCTCACTTTCTATGAGGTATGACTTATAGCCATGGCACATGGCTCTAAGCCCAAAGTCCCTATCCTCGGCTTGCGTCAACCGCTCATCAAATAATCCAACTTTTCCAAAAACCTCTCTTCTGATTAGGTTTACGCCAAATACCGTGAAGGGTACCTCCTTCATTATTAATTCCTTGGGCTTCGTATCCATGGCATCATTTAGTATCTTCTGTATTTCCTCATTTGAGTTTACGTAAATATCTCTCCTAATTGTGGATACTATTGGTCTATTAGCCTTTATTAGCGTTATCGGTATGTATGGAGGTGCTATTATGTCGCTATCCCAATACATTACGCACTCACTTGATGTATCCTTAACCACTATGTTACGTGCCTCGGGAATATTTGTACCAGGTGCATCGATTATCCTTACAGCGCTGCCCAGCGCATCCTTAATGATCTCCTTTGAGTTGTCGGTTGACCCACCGTCTACGTAAATAACCTCGGCATTAATGCCCATACTTCGTAGAGTCTGAACAGCACTCCTTAATGATTGCATGCTGTACTTCAGGATCCAGGCACTGTTCTTTCCTAAAACGCCTATTGCTATGTCATGGCACATTATGCATTTAAAATTGGGCTTTGGGCGATTTAAATAGATTAAGGAGTATGCATTCAGTAATTGCTCACCATTTTTGGGATAGCCAGGTGGAGGGGAGTTGGTGATGGCGTCAATAGCTCATGCCATGGCCAGGGCTGGTTACCAGCCTGTGCTTACATCATTATCAGACTTTGAGCCAAGGAAATACCTTGAGTGGTTCGGGATTGACATCTCTAGTTACCCCCCCTACATTTCGATGGGCATTAGATTAAGGTCCTTTGGCTTATACATGAGGTTGTTGGTTTGGTATCCCGTCAAGATTGCCTTAAGGCGTTATAATCCTGGTATTATCTTTATTGACTCGCCAACCTATAAACCGCTAATAAATGATCTAAGGAGAAGAAACATTAAACTGATCGAGTACATACACTTCCCACTTGATCTATCCTTTAGGCGAAAATACGCAGGTCTCGGCTATTATTATACTGAGGATCAATATATGGCCGAGAGATACACAAGGTTTCCACTGAATATATATGCATGGCTATACTCAAGGTTATTTGATAAATTCGCCAGGGAAAACCCATTTCAAGTCTCCACCGCTGTCCTCACAAACTCTCACTGGACCGCGTCAATAATAAGGATGGCGTTTAATGAGGATCCCATAGTCCTTAACCCACCATTACCACCCAACTCACCCATAACGAGTAATAATAAGCCCTTTGATGAGCGAAGACCGTACGTGGTCATGGTGGGTAGATATGCTGAGGAAAAGCGTTATCACTGGGTTTTAGAGAATATAGCACCCAAGCTAATTAAGGAGATTCCTCAAGCTAAGGTCATAATCATGGGCAGTACCGGAACAAGGACATCCGAGTCCTACTATGACTATCTAATGAATATTTCATTTAGAAGAGACCTAAGGGTTGGAATGGATGCATCGCATATTTCCAATGCGGATGTGATTCTTATGAAGAATGTACCGAGGCCGGAAATGATAAAACTACTCGATGAATCGAGGGTTTTCTTTCATGCGACGGTTAATGAGCATTGGGGGGGCATTGCGGTTGCAGAGGCCATGGCAAGGGGGGGCTTGCCCGTCGTCGTGCATAAATCCGGCGGTGCCTGGAGTGACTTGGCCTTGAATGGTGAGGTTGGACTTAGTTATGAAAATGCCGACGAGGCGGTTAATGCCTTGGTTAAGCTTCTGACGGATTCCAGGGCGTGGAGTAATTACTCAATAAAGAGCCTGGATAGGGTTAGGGACATAACCTTCGATAAGTTCGTTGATAGGCTTGCCGAGTTGGTTAGGAAGATCCTATGACCGCCCTGAAGGTTTTTAAGTCAGTAATACGTGGTATGAGTAATGGTTGTTTCACTTGAGTTGCCGAGGATTATTTACGAGAAGGTTCAGGAGAGGGGCTTTGACATCGAGGATCTCGTGATGTATGCGTTAATGAATGCGATGAAGCTAGACCCTGGTGAACTGGCTAAGGCGAGGCTTGAACTCGCAGGTAAGTACTTAAGTGAAGCCAAGGAATACATTGACAGAGGTGATGCAGTCCAAGCTAGTGAGAAGTTATATAAGGCCGTTGAGGAGTGCATTAAGGCGTTGGCCGAGAAATTCAATACACCTGAGTATCAAGAGGCCATTAAGGAGGATAGGTGGTTCACTCACCTAATTGGTAGGGCAGCCAGGACGTTAAGCAGTAGGTTGGGTGAGTCGAGAATTGTTGATGCTTGGTCAAGGGCGTATGACCTACATGTATGGGGTTTTCACGAGGGTAAGTATGGCATTGACCAAGTGAGGGTTGACTTACCGCTTATTGAGTGGTTCGTAAACTACACAGGGCAGTTAGTGGCTAAGTGAGTTCCTCGAAGTCGTCCTCACCGTGGTGCTTAACGACCTTAATGCCGTTAGCCCTCGCAAGCTCTATGGCCTTATCTGTGTCCCTTGTCTCATTCACGTAGGCTACGACGGCAATAATCTCCCTACCAGCCTTAGTGTTCCTCAACTTACCCACCTTATCCGCAAAGTTCTCGACATCCCTAAGCCTAAGCGTTGCCTTAACCTCGACGGCCACCACCTTATTATTGACCTCTGCATAACCATCAAACTCGCCAACACCCTCAATCCTAACCCTCCTAAGCCTATCGACATTAATGCCAAACCTCTCCCTAACCCAACTGGCAGGTAATGCCTAGCATCACGCTCAACCAAGGCCCCAACAGTCCTAGAAATGCCAGAAAGCTCACGCCTAATACTCCTCGTCTCCTGCCATAGTTTTTCCTGGTTGTCGGCTAGTCTCCTAATCTCCTGCCAAATCCTATTGTTCTCCTCCCAAAGCCTCTCTATGTTCTCATTTATTCTCTTGTTTTCCTGCCATAATCGTTCAATGTTTTCGTTTATTCG
>NZ_BBBI01000029.1 GCF_001315985.1 Vulcanisaeta distributa JCM 11216 | reverse complement strand
TCCGCCACCCCCACCGCCACCTCCTCCACCACCGCCTTCACTACCCATATTGACTGGCTGTTCCATAATTGTTGACCAAGGAAATACTGGAGATATCATTAGCGCATTACTAAATGTAAGCGATATGGCGGGTTGTGTAATATGTGGCGGTAATGGACTTATTATTGGTTCGTTTATGAAGAGCATGGTCAACGTTCCAAACCCTCCAAAACCGTGAAGTCCGAAACCAATACCTGAGAAACCAAAGCCGCTACCAAATAATCCAGTGCCTAAACCATTAATGCCGAAGCCTGAGCCGAATAACCCAGTCCCAAGCCCAATACCTGGCATTTGCGATTTACTGACGCTCACTATATTCACCACGTTATTTGACTTAGACCCACTGGTCTTGATTATCAATGGCGTTATTGAGCTCATTAGAATCCAGGTAATTATGAGCACGATTACCAGAAAGATTATTGCAGCTGTTCTTGAGTTCATACGGCAACACCCACCTTTGTTAGTACCACAAGTCCGCTGGCAATTAACATTAACATGAATCCTATCAGTAACATCCCAATAATTGATAGTACTGACCCAATTATTAATATTGCCATAAATGCACTGCCAAGGAAATCTTTGTTCCTAATGAGAAGAATTAACAGGAGGGCCCCCCCAATGATGCCGATACCGAGAATCCATAAAAATGTGCCTATCGTTATTGGCCATGGAAATGGAAGAGCCATGTAAATGAAGGGTGAGTTCAATGTTAATACCATCCCCTGATTAACAACCGGAGTAACATCAGTGACAAGTAGTAATACTAAACCAATTAATGCTAACACAGGTCCAATTAATGATAACGATGCACCGGCCAACGCAATGAGGCCGAGGATTGACCTAGGGCTTTTCCAAATAGTATGTATGCCAAACCACAACCTTAAACCAGACAGTAGAGCTAATCCAAAAATTGTGAATAATATCGAATTAACAACAGCCGATAATGCAAAGAATAATATTGGCGAGATGCCATATCTACCGACTATCTTGGTAAAGGTTGATGGATGGGCTGATGGGTTGACTACCGTTACAAAGGCCTCGGCAAAGTCCCTAGCGGCCTTAAGTGGATCCTCCTGTATAAACGTGGCATATTGCGTCCCCACCAGGAGATTAATTATTATAGCCACAATTAGGAGTACTATGGTCCAGGCAATAAATGCCTTAAATAAATCCATAAACCCCAGGTCACTCAACGTTATCTTAATGCTCATAGCCCTCACCCCCCCTATGTATCCTCGCTATTACCATGGCTATTAGGTATACCATGATGAATATCAGTAACGCCATTATTGGCGCTAAACTAATGATCCTCAATACCTCCATTAACAGAGTAATCACGAAGGAGACTCCAAGCAGCAGGGCGCCAACGCCAATCACCACGGCATTCGTCACGTCCAACTCCCTAAACCCCTCAACGCCGTAGCCCAACTCCCTCATCCTCTTAGCAATCCTGTTACTTGCCTCGTAGACACTCCCGAGGAAGTACGCATAGATGGATAGGGTTATCGATAGGGCAAGCCACTTAAGGGTTGACTCACTCACGGCCCCCTAACGCAATACCTGTTGTGTACGGTATATAACCCATGGCGAAGGCTAAAAGGGCCATTGATGAAAATGCCGAGAACAAACCAGCCCTACCCAAGCCCTTACCCCCCCTGACAAGCCCCCCCACCACACCGATGACCACGGTTATGCCCATGAATACGTAGATAAAGAGCCTCGAGTAATCAGTCATGGTCATGAAGACCATGAATGGCGTCAGAGGGAGCAATAGGGCCAGTACTGCGGATACTGCCCTCATGACAACCACCTCACCCTGGGCATGAGTCTCGCCACGGCCAAACCCACGTTTTCACAAACCGGGTCCCAGGGTACGACAAGCACGCCCTTAGGTAACGCCCTGTACAGCCTAGCCCTGGTGCTCATACGTCCAATACACGGCACAACCTCATAATCACCAAGTTTTTCCCTCATTATCACAGAGCCGTGGGACACATCAATAACCAATGCCTTACCCAATAACCTACATCTGCCGCCCTGCCCCCACACATAGGGACTTCCTGAGGGCTGCGACCACGTCCTTACTGGCTATGTTAGTAATGACGATTAGTATTGGCCTTGTCTCCATGATAATCCTCAGCAGCGCAGGGTCTGCGAACTCGTACTTGGGCTCCTCCACATGCTCGATCCTAAGTAACGCACTCAGTACTCTGTAGAACTGGGTCTGGCCTGAGGAGGGCATTACATAGACGTCGCTTGGCGGCATAGTCCAGAGACCTACGTTATAGCCATACCTAAGCAGGACCTTAGTGAGGGAGAGGACCAGGGATGCCCCCCCGAACTCGAGGGGGGGTTCTCGTGTGGGTAACCGAGCCTCATCCACGGGCCTAGATCCACTAGGAATATCACGTTCCTGAGACCCTCCCTCTCATAATTATTAACCATTAGTTTACCCTCTATGGACCTGGCCGTGGCCTTCCAATTAATGAACTTGAATGGGTCGCCTGGTACGTACTCCCTAATGTCCATGAAATCCGTTGAATGAGGGCCAAGCCTATTCGGGGTCACCCTAGGCGTAACCGTGGAAGGCTTAATCCTGCCAACACCCCCCCTCCTGATGACCCTGTACCTAGGCATAACCACAAGCCTAATGCCCTCATCAACCTCATCCTCAATGATCCTAAGACCAAAGAGGTGGTGATAGGTATACCTAATGCGACCGAAATCATACACACCCCCCCTCTTCAATGCCTTAATCCTGAACTTGAACTCCCTATCGACATCCCTAAAGCCCTTAAAGATTATTTGGGCTGCCTTACCATTAATAACATCGAATCCCTCCCTATACCTCCTCGAGTCTCCATATGAGGCTGGCGGCATGGCTATGGAAACGAGCCCAAATCCACCCCCCCTGACCCTCACCTTAACCAAAGCCTCAACATCATCTCCGGCGAACACCCTGGTCTTTGATAGGTCAATGCTCATGGTTATGGCGGGCTTCGTATCTGTGGCCAGAGCCAGGAATACCATAAGCACCGAGAATATAATAGTCATTAGTAATTCCCTTGCTGTGTCTATGAGAGCTATTATGGCCACAAAAACGGGTATTGCCAGAAGTAGGTAGTACGATTTCACTATCTCTTTAACCATAATGATCACTTGGGCACGGGTATCTTACCCAGGTACTCAAGGACTATGTCCCTACCAGTCACCTCACCCTCAATCGCGTACTCGGGCTTTAGCACAATCCTATGCCCAAGCACGTCCGGAGCCACGGACTTCACATCGTCAGGTATTACGTAGTCCCTACCATCAATCACCGCGATAGCCCTAGCAATCCTCAAAAGCGATAACAAACCCCTTGGGCTTGGGCCGGCGGCCACCCTCTCATCATCCCTAATCACCCTGAAGGCGAGTATGTACTTAATGATGTCCTGATCAACCCTAACCTTAGCCTCAATGAATTGCCTAATGGCGAGTAATTCGTTGGCATTCGTGACGGTGTTTGCATAGCCGGTTGGGTCATCAGTCATCCACTTAACCCTCCTACTCAACAACTCGCTCTCCTCGGCTCGCTCGGGTAACCAAGGCTCATCTTAAGCATGAACCTGTCCATCTGGGCCTCGGGCAGTGGGTAGGTTCCCTCGTACTCAATTGGGTTCTGGGTCGCAATAACGATGAATGGTTGAGGCAACCTATACGTCTCGCCTTCAATCGTTACCTGGAGCTCCTCCATAGCCTCGAGGAGCGCTGCCTGGGTCTTAGGTGGTGCCCTATTGATCTCGTCTGCTAGGATGAAGTTTGCAAATATGGGCCCCCCATCATGGCCACGAACCTACCCTCACTCGGCCTCCAAACCTTAGTGCCGATGATGTCACTGGGCAGTAGATCAGGCGTGAATTGGATCCTCGAGAATTGCAGGCCCAGGACCTTAGCCATGAGCTTTGCTAGGAAGGTCTTACCAACGCCAGGCTTATCCTCAAGGAGCACGTGACCGCCAGCCAGCACCGCGGCCAAGATCTTCCTAATAACCTCCTCCTTACCAGAGTAATAACTAAGAATCTCACCAACAATAGCCCTAACCTTACTTTTAATGAAATCAATGTTAATATTATCTGAAAACACGCATTAATTGTGTTGCTCCTATTTTTTAACAATTACCATGAATAGTTATCATAGCATTCCCCGCACATAAAATAATAGTAGTCAGTGGTCAATTTAAGGTAGGTAAAGTAACGTTTCGATAAGAAGTCTCATGAGGTTTAAAATTAACGGTAATAAACTGGGAAAAGGCATTTAGTCGGTGATGTTTATATCAATAGGTGCATCAGGTGGTTTGGTCATTTCGTTATACCATCAAGTTCATAAAACATAGAGTATTAATTTTACTTAACACGGCACGCAATATTTATTATTTAATGTCCCGCGTCAATCACGGACTGCAATGCTTATGCGAAAACCGTGGTATGTAAGCATTAGCGATTGCCTACTCTGTGCGCTCGAGTCCAGGTTCGGCGAATTAAGAAGGCTTGGTATCAATGACGTTAGGTCATTCTCTGATCTGGGCAGGGTTGTGATGGACCTATCACCCCTGGGCAGGGCAACAGTGTTTATTGAGTCATTTAACCGTTTAACCAGATACCTTGGCATGGCTGATCCGCATGGTGATGAAAAATCCATGCTCGAGAAAGCCGCAGGTGAGTTAATTAGTAGGTTAGGCCTTGGCGATGATGTTATTAATTATGTGAAGCTCGCAGCCTCTGCGAACTCCGTCGATATACCAATGAGGGGTTACGACTTTAGCATCGATGATTTTGTGAGGAACATACTTGAGGAACCAACCTGGCTAGGTACTAATCCCGAGGACCTAAGGAGTAGGCTTAGCCATGCAGGGAGTATTGCCTACCTAGTTGATAATGCTGGCGAGTTTCAGTTTGACTTGCTACTCATTAGGAGGTTATCCTCAATGGGTGCTAGAGTCGTAGTGTATGCGAGGAGTAGGCCGTATGAAGTCGACGTCACTTATGACTACGTCACTAACTTCGCCAGAGACTTTGAGGTTAGGGCATTACCTGGTAATTACTCGGCCTTTTGGTACGATGACGTGGTGATGGAGTTAGTTAACTATGACTTAATTATTTCTAAGGGGGGGCTTGATAACCTTGAGTCATTCATGGAGAGGAAACCTAAACTCAACAACGTAATCTTCCTATTCAGGGCTAAATGCCCATTAATAGCTAAGTTATTCGGTGTTGATAGGAACAAACCCGTGGTTTCTATGGGATTGAACAATTCATATATCGACTGAGTGTATTAAATATCACCAATTACCCCCCCAACCGTAATTAAGCGATGTATTGGTCCCCCCCGCGCTTACTGTTATAAAGAGTGTTATCCACATACCATTACTTAGGTATAACTCACCGTTGAGTATCGACGGCATAAACATGGTCGGTAGATACCCAATACAATTCACGTTAGTTCCCTGGGAAACCACGACGCCTCCCGATGCGCCCAGGCCTGTTACGCTGGTGACCTCATTACTGCCAATGGCTAGGTCAAGCCTGAGGGTACCCTGGGAATTGGCATTAACCTCTACCGGGCTCGAGAATGTGCATGCCAACCTGCCAATACTGAACCCACTTATGTATAGGCTTTCCTGTGTTGGGTTCGTCACGTTTATCATCAATTCAGCACTCCCATTGGGGGGGTTTATTGCTAATTCACCAACTGCACTGGGGGGGTACTTTATGGTCGTCCAATTACCTGGGCCTGTCCAGTTAATCATTGGTACGTAGGTGTGCGGCCCCACGGGTATTCCAAGGCAACCGGCGACTAATGATGGCGTTGAATTAGTAATATTCTCTAGATACTCATTTATTAGGGTCTGGGCTTCCACCGGTGTTATTGTGCCGTTGAGCATCTCCTTAATTATTAGGGTTATATTACCAATAACGTTACCGTTGAGCTTCACGTAGCATAACGTGGGCATTACACCACCAATCCCATGCTGCTTCGCTAAGCCCCCCCAAATGGTGGAGTTAACATACGATAGATAATTCCTCGTTAAATTCATAACCCAAATGGTGTAGTAGGTCTCATTCTCATAATTATGCACTTCATACCTACATTGATCAAGTACCTGCCTTATTAATGTGGCATTACCACTACTGAAGGCATTAATTAATTTTGACCTGCACTGGAAATACTCATTGAGAATGTAGGGGGTTAAATTCGACAGCCCGGAATTATTCAATTCCCCCCCAGCAATACCCATGAACCTGGTAATTATGATATGCGTAGTATTTACCTCATTAATGAACTCCCTCACTTGCCATAGACAGTTGGTGTAGTTATTAATGAAATCGCTAGTTAGGGCATAGACCTCCGGTCCACTCAGTGACTCATTCACCAACGGTATTAACGTCTCATTGATATTACCCATACACTGCATTAACTGCGGCGGTATTGATATCGTCATATTTAGCAACTCAGACAATTGCGCCGCAGCCACCGAAGCATTTTCACTCAACGGTGCTAGGTATTGCCCAACCGCCTGAGGTAATACGTGAACTCTTACGTTTGGTGGGGGGGTTAGCAATGAAATTGCCATCACCTCAGCCTTCAGTATTATTAATTGCTTGACTGTTGAATTAAGGCCAGCACCCATCAACTCATCGAAGGTCATATTCAGTATATTCACCGCGGTATTTAGACCTAGGAAGGCGCTGGGTGGTACGTGAGAATAGAGGCTCCCCCCCTCTTCATTGCTTAGTATGATCATGCCCATGATAACTAAATGAGAGGCATTACCGTACCTACCCAATACGGAGAGAATCCTTAACGTGAAGTTAGCAAGGCTTTCATTACTCAGTAAATTATTAACCACCGTATTATTCATAGTAGATGCCAGTGAGGTATAGCCACCGAGTATTGTCTGCGTTTCATTAACATGACCGCCAACCATTAATTGAGAGGCCAAATTAATTGCATTATTCAACGTGGTAATGGCGCTTAGGTAATTACCAGCATTTGCATAGGACTCGGCCTCATTAATTAACTCAATCACCGATGTAGAGTTAATGCCACTTGCATTCAAAGCCTCAACCCAGCGCTCAGCCATAATTAAGTGGATGTAGTAGGATGCAGTGAGACCTGAGGCATTAACATTCCCATTAACGCCAATGGAGGAACCGACACCCTGAGCATGCAAAACGGCAACACCCATAATAACCAGTAGGGCAATTCCCACAGTAAGGAATATTGGGAACCTCATCAATGAATTTAAAAACGCAGATGTATTTAAGGAAGTACCCGTGAAAAGACCGTGAAAAGCCAGAAACATCACATTTAAATGATGCGCGACGAAAAAGACCTAGTCAACATTCATTACAATACAAAATACCAACATTGCTATTAATTAAGATAAGTCAGGCTTCAAGCGGAGTGCTATGACCTAACGAGAACAAGCCAACCACTTCACCCACTCAATACTCCATTAAAATCCTCTAGGAACATCCAACCAGGGCTATGGTTCACGGGGGGGCTTGACCCCTCAATATTCTATTGAAATCCTCTGTTTCGTTGTTTTATTTGCCTCTTTTCAAGTTTTCCTCATTGTTTTCTTGGTCCTCGTTGGTACGTCTTTCTGCTCCTGACTCTTGTGAATCGTATTTGTCCTCACGGTATTTCCACCTCTAAACACCAAGCCCACCTCAACGGCACTTAATACATTGCAAAATAGAGAGCATGAAATCGCGCATACTCCCCCCCAGTATTTTTGGTTGTGGGTGGTTTGCCGTGAATGGCTATAGTTAATGCACGCAAGCGTACATTGATTGCCTTTACTGAGTCCTGTGCCCTGTACACCCTTATAAGGCTCGTTGACTAGCCTTGTTGATGAACACTAGGGAGTTGATTGCCGACTTAATATTTATCGCCAAGTCACCAATCGATGCCGTGGATAAAAAGGCGTTACTCATTGGCTTGGCGAGTGTGGTGTGAGACCAGCCCCCCCACTCAATTCTGCTCGGCTCACTTTTTCTGAACAGCCGGAGTTAGAAAAAAGTCCCGTGAATTAGAGAGAACTGGTGGTTATGGAGTTTGGGTTAAGGCTTTTGGTGGCTTTGTCTGTGGTTGTCGCCCTGGCTTTGGCGCTCGTGCTTGCACTGCACATCGTTAATGGGCCTAAGACAATTAATAGGGCGAGTCTCGGCACAGTTAATGGGCCGGCACCGATAGGCATAAACACGCCAATCTACGTAGTCGGACCAACAACACTCATTCAAGGACTGACTAGTATTGGCATTAATCAATCACTGATCAAGCCCATAACCATTAATGAATTACCAAGCCTACCAAACAATAGCCTAGTAAT
>NZ_BBBI01000028.1 GCF_001315985.1 Vulcanisaeta distributa JCM 11216 | reverse complement strand
ATCCCTAACCTGCCTATCCCTCATGTGCTTGGTTAGTAAAGCCCTAGCCCTACCGCCAAGGGCCTTGTCCAGCGATTCCCTTGCTTTCTCATGATCAACGCCCATTAATTGACTAAGCTCGATGAGCCTATGCACCTCTCCCCTAGTCAATGCCCTAATCACCTCCTTAGCCTCACTCAGCCTCCTAATGCCCACTTGGGCACTCCTATGGAGATCCCTAACGTATGGTGTCAACGCCACGGCTAAGAGCCTTGCGGAGTCAAGCCTCGAGTTCTTCAAAACCAAGCCCTTGCCCGCATCAAGCCAGTACTTACTAACCAAAGACTCCATCAAGCCCCTGAGCCTCGGGTCTTTGGTTGCCTTCGTTTCAAAGGGCTTTGGCATGTTCAGTGTTCCGAAGACGCCCTCACAGTCTCCTTGACACTCAACCTCCTAGACAAGGACTTAGTCAATAAGTGGGTTGGCGAGTCGCTTCTGACCTCACCACCGTGGCTGTAGGCCCTAAAGTCAACCTCGACGCCCCCCCTTCTGAACTTAAGCTTAACGATCTCGTGAAGCCTACCCCCCCTCTCACCAAGGCTCCTAAACCTAGGGTACTCGAGGATGAAGCTTGCCAAGCCAGCACCTGCGATTGTCAGCCTAGCCAATCCACGCCTACCGGATTCACTGTAAAGTGTGGCTCTACTCCCTAGGTATGCGCTGGCGTCCTCCATAAATGCACTTACCGGCCTAGCCAATGGGCTTGGGTCTCGGTAATCAGGTAAGTAGCGCCTTAACCTCCTCCAGGCCGGGTGCCTAATCCTAAGCGAATTGCTCAGTGTAATCACTGACTTAGCCAATTCATGGTGAATAACCATCATGGGCTTAACGACTCTACCAAGCCTCCTGCTTCTATGAACCCTAGATGCCATGTTTTCCCTGGCAGTCCTAATTTTTGAGGCTGTCGATGACCTAGCCCTCCTAAACAACCTACCCAAAACCCTACCAACACCAGCAATCCTAAGGTAGAGGATTAAGCTTAGGTCATAAATGACGTTTGAGAGGAGGGCCCATGCTGGGCTTAACATTGTTGGGAAGCCGACCAGCCAGAAGCCAGCGTCCAAAAGCCCGAAGACTGCCACCGACTCAGCCAGCCACTTGGCACGAAGTAGCCAATGCCGATCAACAAGCCGTTGAAGCTGCCCCCCCACAAACTCATTAATTGACTACTACCAACGACTACTGAGTTTATGACCCATGAGGTTGATGGAGACAAGCCAATTGGGTCTAAACCAAACCACGGATTGTTTATGTTGCCAATAACAGTCACTGAGCCAGTGACTGGCACTGACTCGTTTAGGTAATTAATGCATGTCATCGTTACCTCCTCCTGACTGTAGCCGATTGGCGATGGGCTTGGCAACGCCAAGCTTAAGTTCCTGCCAAGTCCAGTTATGTCCTTGCCAATGCTTATTTCCTCATTGAGTTTGTTGATTAATGCCTTAATCGCATTTTCCTCACCCCCTATGTCGACGGTTTTGTACAGGCTGCTTGGTGAGGTTGTGTATTGGCACGTCGTTGAGTTGCCAACGCTGGTTGGCATGTTGATTAATGAATTGCTTGCGAAGAACCAAAGCACGGCACTCGCTGTGCCTGGGTAGCAAACCTCATGCGTTGGGGGGGCCCTTGCCTCAGTCACGTTGATGCAGTGCTCCGGGGGTACATCAATGGTGAAGTTTATGACTGCTGTGTTGTTCCCATTAAGCACTGAGTACTTGCTTGGCGGATTAAGCCACTTCCAGGCTCCAGTGTAGACGATTGAGCCATTCAGTGAAGCCGTTACTACATTGAATGGTGGGTTTCCAAACTCGATTACTTCGGCGTAGGTAGTGTTGCTTGTTAGGTATTGCCGTGAGTCGCATGGCTCGTAATTGCTCTCATTGCCTATGTAGGTGAGCAACACGCAGTTAATGCTCGGCCTAATGCCTAGCCAGAGGAATGTGGCGTTTTTAATCACTGGAACACCAAAGGCGTTCACCGGAGTCACTGACTTGGTGAATGCGGTGAATTCACTGACTGGGTACTCGATGGGCACCACTGATTTGCCAATCGCCGTGTAGTTGATTCCGTATAGAACGCCACTCACTAGGTATGGGTATTGGCTGTTCATGACTAGGAAGCCCCCCCTTAGGGTGGTGTTTGGTGCATTTTGGCTTAACCAATTCATTAGGGCTACAGTCTCGTTCATTAGCTGTAGCTTTGTGGTTATCAACGCGTCCTTGGCTGCAATACTCGTTGTGAATAGTATCGTCAGTGTTAAGATAAATAAAGCCACACCAGAAGCCCTCGTTCTATCCACAACCATCAACGGAATCGCGATAGCGATTATCAGCGGCGCAACTGCATAGCTGAACCAAGCCAAGTAAGCAATTGTGTGGAGCACAGCAGTCATCACCTGGGCAACATGCATAACGGCGAATATTGAGTCGGCGATTGGGTCAATCACCCAACCAAGGTTTTGAAGAACACTCAGGTACTGAATCGGCACAGAGACAAGCCCAAACGTTGACAACACGGCAATGGCGTTCAGTACCGTCATGCCGACTGCCCAGGCGAGACCGGCGTAGGCACTTGCGTAGTAAACAATTGACCAACCCCCCCTCACCAAACCCTCAACCTCGCGGTAAAGCACTAGGTAGCAGGAGAGCCAGGAGGGACAATACCGAGGATGCCCGGCAGAAAATAGGCGAGGACAAGGGCGAAGCCTGCGAGCACAAGTCTCTTAACCTCGATGCCACCCTTAATTAGCCCGTAGATAATCACGATTAAACCCTCAATGGCCATTGAGTAACCAAGTAAATCCATCAAACGGCTTAGGCATGTATTTAATAAGGGGGGGTGGCTTGATGCGTGATAGAAGGCTTATAAATAGTTTATTTACCTCGCCGTTGATGGTTATTGAGGAGTTGAGTGGGTGCAGTATTAGGCGATTGCTCGATAGGGCCTACAGGCTAGTAGCATGATCAGGCTGGTAAGTTGGGCATAGAGGCGCTGGACGAGCTATGGGAGGTAATCGTGGAGTTAGACTAC
Source organism: Vulcanisaeta distributa JCM 11216 (assembly GCF_001315985.1). Classification (GTDB taxonomy): domain Archaea; phylum Thermoproteota; class Thermoprotei; order Thermoproteales; family Thermocladiaceae; genus Vulcanisaeta; species Vulcanisaeta distributa_E. Next base: position 8,261 of record NZ_BBBI01000028.1, on the reverse strand, counting down.
GAATTAAGCAGTGGGCAAAGGGCCGTGGGTTCATTGATGAATTAGGCGGTCTCCTCACGAGCAATTACTCGGCAAGCCATACGGCAATCGACAACCACGGAAAAAGACTAAACCTGCAAGTAATAGAGCTTGGCCAGGGCAAGCTTAATACCATCCACATTCCCCCCCTCATCGATTGCCTTATGCAAATCACCAAACAACTGTTTAAGAATCCGCACATTAGATGCGTATTCTCCAACTATCGCTATTGCCTTCGCTGACTCATAGTCATTACTTAACAATGCATTAAGGATTAGTGCGAGCATTCCAAGTGAGCTTTTTGGCGCCAACGCCTGCACAATGGCTCTAGGGCTGAAGTTAGCCAATGCATCGGCTAAATCAGGCTTAATCCCTCTTATGAATTCTATGAGCTCTTTGAGTGCGTGCTTATCTCCATCCGCAGCCGTGCATGCCATATTACATATCTCAGCATTACTCAATCTACTGCACTCCTTACGGCAGTCGACATTAATGCCGAGAACCCTCCTCAACGCTGGCAGAAATATGGGATCGAGACTACTCCTTATTGCATTGATAAGCTCCTCGGCTTTTGGCGCCTCAACGTCCATGCCGAGCCATTTAAGGAATAACATCGTGACTACCTTATTATCCGGCGATAAGTATTGAAGCAACCAATCATAATTCCCCCATTAACTCGGTAAACCTAGCCTTATCACCCACAATGGCTAGATAAACCAAATACCTGACTAATGATGATGCAAGAGCCGTTAATCCAGCCGCATTTGGCTCAAGATTATCCAGAGCCTCATTAAAAACATCCCCCAAACTCCTTACCGACTCTGATAAACTCATCGATGCTGCTAGATCTAAGCACCTTAGCCCTAACGAGCTTGCCGTATGAGATAATGTAATTAGGCCAATCCTCAAGGTCTTTACTGTCATTCCTAGCCTTCTCGAAGTTCTCTATTGCATCGTCTAAATCAGCATTATCAACACTTAACTTGCCTATGGCGTGGTAGAGGTGTGATAAATCTTCATTTATGAGTCTCCTTAAAGCATCCTCAGGCTTTACAAGGCCGTAACGCCTTAAGTACTCTATGAGCTGCTCATCCCTTAGCCAAGCGGCTTGATCAGCACCCTCGAGGGTCTTAATTAACTCAGTGATCTCCTGCTTAAGGTCAATACCGCAATCAGCCCCCCCAACGGAGGCAAGTCTTGAGTAGGCAATGGCGCTACTCAACACCCTAAGTGGATTACTCCTAATTCCATTGATTGCATTTAGGATTTTTTCCTTAAAAATCTTGCAAACCTGCTCGGGCTCGATAAATTTCTTCACCCATAACGTATTTACCATGGCATCGATTAGGTAAGCTCTACCCCCCCAGTCATTAAGTCTATTACGCTTAGCCCATAAATCATCGATAAATTCACTTAGCTCGCTTAGTTCATTTTCATTATCAATTTTATTATCAATCAATGCATTAGTTGCAGCAGCTAGAATTACTGCCCAGTCGTTTAAGGATGAATCGCTTAGGTTGCTCATTAAATCAACTGTATAAATTATCGAAACTGGATTCGTAATATGCTGTATCGCCCAAGTGGCGACCTCAAGTGCCTTGGCCTTAAGCCATCATCACTCGCGTACTCCTTAATACCTCTCTTGTCTGCGTATGCCGTCAAAACCGCTAAGCCAAACGCGTAAATACCCTCAATTGGATAAAGCCCTCTATTCTTCTTCCTACCCTCCTCGACAGCATTAATGAATTCGTTAAATGCATTCCTAACATGGTTAATCCTGCCCTCGGCCAGTGCATCAAGCACGAAGCTGCTTAAGCCCATAGCTGGCGCATAGAGTAATTCCCAAGTGAGTAGTGGCATTTTGTTATTAATTATCAGTAACCTCACCGCATTGCAATCACCGTTCCTGATGACTTTTAACGCCGAGTTAACAATGGGCATTAAACCAGTAACACCCTCAGAATACTCAATGATCTCTTCAAGTGAATAGGCAATCCACGCTGAGCCAAGCACCAGTATTAGGGCGTTCCAGCAATCACTGCTTATGTTCTTGAATTCCTCTCCTAATTCCTTGCTATACCTCTCATTAATGTACTTGATCGCATCGTTAACGTTATTAATCTCGCCCTTGAACTTACCGTACTCACTCCATGGTTCCAACGCCTTACTCGGGCACTCAGGTTCGGTAGCCTTCGTTTCCTTCGTAGCCTTCACGATCATCGTTATTGCATCCTCAAGCAAATCCTCATGCTTTACGACCAGCCAATTGGCTTGCTCATCACTTAACCCCTCCGAGCTATTCGAAGTCCAGTAGACCAGCCTATCCATGAAGTATGGCGTTGCTATGTAATCGCCAGGGCTTAAATCAGCCTTGAACGGCTCCCTGACGGCTAAGACCTCGGCTAGGGCCCTAATCCTGTTTGGTATTGGTTTACCTCTTTCAAAAATGCCGAGGTAGTCGTTGATCCAGTGGATTAGGAATGCCGATGCGTCTCCATGGGTCTTCTTAAGCATTGCCTGGGCGTCAGAGACCAAGCAGTTGCTCCTCCTCAACTCCTCACCAACAAGCCTAGCAATGAGCGTGTATCCCTCATTGAATTTCAAAACCTCGCTGGCTAAACTCCTCAAGGCGGTCTCATCACTACACCCTGAGTACGCCTTAATCACAGCCGCTAGGAATTCCTCATTCGATAGGTTCAATTCAATGCTCTTTACACTCCTCTTCAATTCCTCGCTGAGTGAGTCGTAGATGGCCTTGGGTATTATGATGATTACCGGCACTCTATATTGGAGTTCGCCAGTCTTTATCGTGGCTTGGTTGATCATCTCCTCAACCATGTTAATGATGCCAGGATGCACATGGTGCTTGGGTTTACGAACAACACCAACCTCATAAACCATCGGCGTCGATGGTCGTAGAGCAATGTGTATCTAAGCCCATCAGCTGTGGCGAGGATTCCAGATACCTCCCTACTGCTCCTACCGTTCAGGTCAATGACAGCCTTTATCCCACTCTCCCTAAGTATCTTGGCCAGTACGTACCTCACGAGCGTGCTCTTACCAATGCCGTGTGGACCATAGATGATTAGGAGCCCACCACTCTCAACAACATCCTTAACAACCCCCCCCTCTAACTCATTCACCACACTACCCAGTTTCCCGAACTTACCTGGTCGATGAATGGGTACCTAACATTACCAAAGACTATGTAAGTCACATCACCCCTAAACTCAATACCCAAATCCTCGGGCTTCCTGTAAATCCCGGCTAAGCCCTCGAGGGTCTCAACCCTATCCTTAATTTGCTTGACTTCGTCAACCAGCCTATTGATTAACCCCCCCTCAAGTTCCTCGTCCTTAAGCCCGGCCAGTGAGTCTAGGGTCTTCCTGACCTCAGTCTCACCCAGTCCTAAGTCCTTGGCAATCTTACCGGCGACCTCAGCCTTAACCGACTCACAGCCAGCCCCCCACTTAACTCCCTCCACTTAATCATGAATTTTATGAACCTTCGGACCTCAGACCTTTCCCTCAACGACCATGCAAACGCCATCAACACCCTAGCGGCAGTCCCAAGACCTGGAACAACCGAATCCACCAACCTAGTGATCAAGCCCTCACCAATAGTCCTAACCACCTCCTTAATGGAGCTCCCCGAGGTCAAAACCACCAATAAACTCCTCAACCTCCCTCTTCAGCGTATTGCAGTCCCTAGATTGTTCAGCAATTGAATTACTCATTTATCGAACCTAAGTTATTTTATTTTCCAAAATTAATAAATTCAGCAGATAAAATAATCATTATTTAAAGCAATCGGCTAATATGAAAGGTCTTAATGCTGGGCTCTTTGCAATTGCCAAGTTTTTACAAAAATCTATTCGCTATGTCATTCCTCAGCCCCCCCTGAATGAGGTGCGTTATACCGATTATTGCAATTTTGAATGTCCGTGCCTACATACGCCTGTACCTCAGCCTTTTCGCAATCATAAGCCTTTTGGCACTTCTTATACGCCCAATACAGGGCTCTACCATTACCATCGAGGGTCCTACAACTCCTTTTAGTTCCGTAATTGATGATTTCCTCATTTTATGCTATTTTAACGTTCCTGCCATTAAGGCACTCATCATTGATTGATAGTTTCAGTTCCGAGAGCTTTATACTCATATTCCCTTACAATGAACTTACGTTTATGGAGTAGGCTTAAGCCGTAAAGGAGGTAGTAAAGCCCCTCGCACTCCTTCTCAACATCCCCGACATTAAGTATCTTCACATTTACTCACTAGCTTACTACGCCTGCCTTAACAATAGCCCTAATGAAATTACATAACATATACGATAAATCATTGGTTAGTTTTTCCATAAGCGGTTCCGTGAGTAATGACGTGGGTTCATGAACTAAGTAAGCTTTAACAACCTAGCCTATTTTCATCAGTCAATTCCTTAGGATACCTTATCTCAGTCTCGGAGGATCCTCCATCTATACCTGCATTCATTGACCTATTAAATTTACTTTTCACGCATAGTTCAGGTAGGTACTTGATAATTGCAAATAATTGTTGAGCGCCTTGACTATACGCATCATCACCTCTGAGTCGGCACCATATTCCTCTAGGTATTTCTTAGTAATATTCATTAACGTATTCGTGGAGGATCTGCGCCTAAGCGTGGCGATAAGTTCTCTGGCAAAGTTATAATACGTAATCCTCATTGGGCCATTAATGCCATACTCATTGAGCAAATTCCAGATAAGGGCATCCATGGGATCCTTAACTCTCCGCCTACTCATACCTACCTGAGGATGTTTATGCGCTGCGAAATATATTTCTAAATCGATGGCTTCAACATGGGCAATAAACTACTCAAGACAATTACTAAGACCGATCCTTTATTGATGGCTCTAGCTCTATTACTCCTAGTCTTTTTATTGGTCCTGTGGTTATTAGGGCTTTTGTGGTTAATCCCTGCATGTGTGGTGGTAGTGCGGTTGTCAACCACTTGATGTCTTCACTGGTTAGTTGCAGTGCTTGACTTATTGAGGCTACGTATGCATCGTTTCCTCCAAGCACAATAATCAGGGGGGGTATGTTCTGCAAAACATCACTGCTTACACCACTTAAGGTCTGAGTTACGAATATCGTCCCAAGCCCAAACTTCCTCAAGCCCCCCCTAACCATCAACTCAGCCAGTGGGCTGTTAAGCACGTAGTAAGCCTCGTCAATCACCAGCAATTGCCTCAACTGCTCACCAATGCCCCCCCTACTCATCACATGCGAGTAGACGTGGTCAGCAACAACACCCATTAAGAAAGCCATCACGTCCGGGCTAGCCCTAACTTGGCTAAACAGCAGTGCCTTGTTGTTCAATAACTCCTCAATAGGCACAATCTCGGCGTCCCTCAAGTAACTCACCAACCTATCAAGTGCCAGCGCCACTGAGTCATCATCCGTTGATGACCTCAGAAATTCAATGGACTTGAAGAAGTCCCTGTGAATGCCGTTGCTGTAGATCAACTTCAAGTCTGGCAGTAGTGCCCTACCGTCAATGCCTAGTATTGAGAATTCAGTGATTAGCCTATGAATCCTCTCCGCATCCGTCAAACCATCAAGCTCGAAAATATTGATGAACTTCTTAGTGACATCAATTGGCTCAATGCCTTGTATTCGTAAGTACTCACCGTGTGGGTCTAGAATCAAGGCTTTAATCCCACTACTTATTAGTCTGTGTAGGATTGTCGAGACTGTCCATGTCTTGCCCATCCCGGTTGGTCCGATGACAAGCATGTGCCCACTTGGCAATGCGTCTAGGTCGATGATTAGTTCACTTCCCTCCCTATCCAGGCCAAGCCTTACTCGGGCCCTCGAGGATTCGCTGATTAATTTGCCACCGTGGAACACAGGCACAATCGCCACGTCGTGGCTAAGCTCATCAATTTGAGGCAAAACCCACAAATGCATTAAGCTCCTTGATTTCCTCATCACCATGTTGCTATCTGGCAATTCCTTGTCGCTAACTATCAATGCCTTGATTGGCTCCTCGGCATTCTGAGTAATCCTATCGAGAACAACACGCCACCTACTCACTGCCGGCAGTGCCTTGCCCCCCCTCTCTTGGACAACTAATTTCTCGTACTCCCTAGCCACCCTGCTCGATGCCAAAGCCCTAAACTCTGGATTGCCAGACACCACGAGCATGTAGTTGCTTAGGTAGTTAGCCACTGCGGAGGCGACTGCCCTAATGTCGTCATCACTCGGCATCGTGTAGACCTTGCTCGTGGAGACAAGCCTACTCCTCAGTAGGCTCAACTGACCACCCTTGATCACTGAGTAATTGCTCAATGCCTTAACCGTGACCGCCGAGATGACGGCGATGACTATTAAGCCGTAGATCTTGAATAGTACGTATGAGGCTAGGGTTAGGATTGCCAACGCGATCACAAGCCTTGTTTTGCTCGGCGTTGTTGGGAAGCCGACTAGCCTCCTCAAATCCTCGCCACTCAAGGGCTTGATCATGAAGTACTGCCTAAGCAAGCCCTCCCTGGCGATTAGCCAATTACTGAGGTCGGGAAGCTCATTCTCGTTCCTTGTAACCCTAGATAGCCTAATGAACCTGTCACCGCCAAGCCTAATGAAGGCAACAGCCTCATTAGTGCCTAGATTCAACCTCCTAATCAACTCATCAAACAAGCCAACGTACTGACTGCCAGTTAATCGGCTTATATCTAGCATTGGCTCGGCTTTGTAGAAGACATGCATGATGCCATTCTTGGCATCAAAAACATAGTCACCGCCCAAAATGAGTTTGGGTGCCAGGTTTGGGTAGACAAGGCTCAGTATTGACTCAATGAGCCACTCCCTGAAGTCCCTGTAAATTAATGCTGGGATTAGGAGTAGGATTAGTAGCTTGTATGCTATGCCCATTAATGCAATCCCAATCAGGATTGCGATATACACCTTGGAGTCGACTTTAACCATCGATTTGATTGATTAACAGCCTTAAAAGGGGCTGGTTAATCAACGGCGAAGCCTAACAAACCTAGGCAACCAAGAAAACCCATCGCCCTTAACCCGATTAACCCTGTAATCACCATTAACAATGGCCCTAAGGTCCTCTGGCTTATCTTAATGCCCTGCGAGCTTAGGATGCCCATTAACTGGTTAATTTCGACCCTACCAGTCTCAAGGTAATCCCTAATGAGGTATTCATTGCAATGAATCAAGTTACATTGGGAGAGTAGTATCAGGGCAACCTCAATGCTTAATCCACGGACCAACACCTCGCTTAAGAGTTCATTGATTGATTCTGGCGTGAAGTAACTAACCAGCCTCGAAAGGACTGAGTGGCAGTAATTCCTAAGTGGCTCAACGCATTTAATTGACCATGAATTAACGAACCTCGTTAACTCCCCCCCATCACCGCTTTTGATTGGCTTAACCCTAGCCATCCTAAGCCTCAAACTACCCAACTCCCTAACCTCCCTCTCGACTTGATGCAAGCCATCCCTCCTAAACAACCTCATTGATCACCACCAACATCGCAGTTGCACCTAGCCCTAAGCCACCTACTGAAGGCCTCGGCGTATGGCTTACCAACCCTCTCCTCAATCAACTTGACCCAATCCCCCCCTGGATTGACTTGTCTCAAAGGCTCATCACTGTTGAGTAGCTTGGTCACGATGATAGCCCTCTCAATACTCGACAACCTATCAATCTCAGCAAGAACAGACTCAAGAATGGTCTGACCAGCACTGGGCATAAAAGGCAGTGGTTGAGACTGAGGACTCGGCGGAGGAGTTGGCAAGGAATCAACAACGGGCTGGGCACCCAATTCCTTGCCTTGATCATCCCTACCACCAAGCAAGCCCCCCTAAGGAAATTACTCACCGGGTTTTGGCTGCTCATCAATAGTGATTATTGATTGATTTAAAAGGAGGGGGGGATTAAGGAAAATGATGTGGTTTTGACACGTGGTTTGGGTGTGGTGATTCATTACCAGGGGCAGTATTGAGTTATGTAGAAGCCATTGCTTGTTGATGTCCAGGCGTTTTCATTGTACCAGTAGGCTGGCGGTGGGATTGATACGCCAAAGGAGCTGGAGCTCATGGCGCCGTTAGCGTTAACCCAGACATCCCAGTTTATGTCATAGACTATGTGCTCATGCTCTGTGAAGAATAGGTCACAACTACCTATGTTAACATCCACAGAAACACCAGCGGGTATCGTGTACGCAGAGGACTGCGGATTATAGGC
>NZ_BBBI01000027.1 GCF_001315985.1 Vulcanisaeta distributa JCM 11216 | reverse complement strand
TTTTGTTGTTGATGTACGTTAAAAGCACGCATTCAAAACTCGGCCTAATGCTTAGCCAAAGAAACGTTGCGTTGCTTATCTCGGGAACGCCTAAGGCGTTTATTGGCGTGACTGAACCAGTGAACACGGTGAATGTGGCCACTGGGTACTCAATCGGCATTACCGACCTGCCGATTACCGTGTAGTTGATTCCGTACAAGGCACCACTCACCAGGTATGGGTATTGGCTGTTCATGACTAGGAAGCCCCCCCTGAACGATGCATTCGGTGCATTTTGGCTTAGCCAATTCATTAGGGCTACGGTCTCATTCATGAGCTGTAGCTTTGTGGTGATTAATGCGTCCTTGGCTGCGATTGTTGTTGTGAACAACATGGTCAGCGTTAGGGTGAGTAGGGCTATGCCAGATGCCCTAGTCCTATCCACAACCATCAATGGAATCGCCATGGCGATTATCAGTGGCGCAACTGCATAGCTGAACCACGCGAGGTAAGCAATTGTGTGGAGCACGGCAGTCATGACTTGAGAAACATGCATGATTGCGAATACTGAATCCGCAATGGGGGGGTCAATCACCCAACCAAGGTCCTGAAGAACACTCAAGTACTGAACCGGGACTGAGACCAAGCCGAAGGTGGAAAACACGGCAATGGCATTCAAAACAGTCATGCCGATTGCCCAGGCAAGGCCTGCGTAGGCACTTGCGTAGTAAACAATTGACCAACCCCCCCTCACCAAACCCTCAACCTCGCGGTAAAGCACTAGGTAGGCTGGTGAGCCAGGAGGGGGGGCAATGCCGAGGACGCCCGGCAAAAAGTAAGCCAGAACCAAGGCAGAGCCAGCGAGCACCAAACGCCTAACCTCAACACCACCCTTAATTAGCCCGTAGATGATGACCAACAAGCCCTCGATGACTAGGGCATAACCAAGCAAATCCATCAAACGGCTTAGGCATGGACTTAATAAGGGGGGGTGGCTTGATGCGTGATAGAAGGGCTTATAAATAGTTTATTTACCTTACCGTTGATGGCTCTTGAGGAGCTGAGTGAATGCAGTATTAGGCGATTGCTCGATAGGGCCTACAGGCTAGTAGCCATGGTCAGGCTGGGAGGTTGGGCATAGAGGCGCTGGATGAACTATGGGAGGTAATCGTGGAGTTGGACTACGAACTAAGCAGTGGGCAAAGGGCCGTGGGTGCATTGATGAATTAGGCGGTCCCCCCCTCACGAGCAATTGCTCGGCAAAACCATACGGCAATCAACAACCGCGGAAAAAAGACTAAATCCATAAGTAGTAGAGCTTGGCCAAGGCGAGCTTAATACCATCCACATCCCCCCCCTCATCAATTGCCCTACGTAAATCACCAAACAACTCCTTACCGATAGACTTGCTGAGTAAATATTCACTGACAGTTACTATTGCCTTCGCTGACTCATAGTCCTTACTCAACAATGCATTAAGGATTAGCGCGAGCATTCCAAGTGTATGCATTAGTGCCAATGCCTGCACAATGGCTCTAGGGCTGAAGTTAGCCAGCGCACTGGTCAAAGGCTTAAACTCTCTTCTTACGTATTCCATGAGCTTTTTAAGCGCGTACTTATTTCCACCGGCAGCCGCGCATGCCGTGTTGCACATCTCAACATCATTGGGATTACCCAATTCACCGCACTCCTCACCGCAGTCAACGCCAATGCCAAGAACCCTCCTCAACGCCGGCAGGAACTCGGGATTGAGGTCTATCATCATTGCATTGATAAGCTCCTCAGCATTCGGCACCTCAACGTCGGCGCCCAGCCATTTAAGGAGCAGCACCGTGACCGTCTTAACATCCGGTGGTAAGTATTGAAGCAGCCAATCACGACTTCTCATTAACTCAGTAAACCTAGCCTTATCACCCACAATGGCTAGGTAAACCAAGTATTCAGCTAATAATGATGATGCAAGAACTGTTAATCCGGCCACGGTTGGCGAAAATCTCTTCAGGGCCTCATTGAAGACATCCCCCCCAAACTCCCTACTAACGTCAATAAACTCATTGATGTTACCAGCTTTAAGGACCCTAGCCCTAACGAGCGTGTTATATGAGACAATGTAGTTAAACCAAAGCCCAAAGCCCTTATTAATATTCATAGCCTTCTCGAAGTATTTTAATGCATTGTCTAAATCAGCATTATCGACGCTCAACTTACCCATGGCATGGTAAAGACCTGATAAATATTCATTTATGAGTCTCCTTAAGGCATCCTCGGGTTTTTCAAGGCTGTAATGCCTTAGGTACTCAACGAATTGCTCATCCCTTAGCCAAGCGGCTTGATCAGCGTTCTCGAGAGTCTTAATTAATTTCACGATCTCCTGCTCAAGGCTAATACCGCAGTCAACTTCAAAGATGGCAAGTCTTGAGTATGCGTGGGCTTTACTCAACACCCTAAGTGGATCGCTCCCAATTCCATTAATTGCATTTAGGATTTCTTTCTTAAAAATTTCGCAGATCTGCTCGGCATTTTCCTTCGTCCTTAACGTATCTACCATGGCATTGATTAAGTAGGCCTTACCCCCCCAATCACTAAGTCCATTACGCTTAGCCCATAAATCATCAATAAATTCACTTAGCTCGCTTAGTTCATTTTCATTATCAATCAATGCACTAGTTGCAGCAGCCAGTATTACCGCCCAGTCGTTTAAGGATGAATTGCTTAAGCTACTCATTAAATTAACTACTGCAATTATCAAACTCGGATCCCCAATACTCCATATCGCCCAACCGGCAGTCTCAAGTGCTCTGGCCTTAAGCTCGTCATCACTCATATACTCCCTAATGGCTCTCTTAACGGCATGTACAGTCAAAACCGCTAAGCCATGTACATAAATAACTTCAATGAAATAAAGCCCTCTATTTCTTCTCCTCACATCCTCGATTTCCTTAATGAATTCGTTCAAAGCATTTCTTATATAATCAATCTTACCTTCAGCCAGTGTGTCAAGCACGAGTAACGTATAGAGTAATCCCTTAGTGAGTGGTGGTATTTCATTGTTAATTATCAGTAGTCTCACCGCATCACAGCTAGCGTTCCCGTTGTTCTCCAAATTTGGGTTCGTAATATACTGTATCGCTGAGTTAACAATAGGCATTAAATCGGTAACATCCCCCCCAGGCTTCTTAATATTCTCGATGATCGCCCTAAGCGGATAATCAGCCCACGCTGTGCCGAGTGCCAGTACTATGGCGTTCCAGCAATCGCTGCTTATGTTCTTGAATTCCTCTCCCAATTCCTTGCCATACCTCTCATTAATATACTCGACCGCATCTTCAATGTCATTAACCTTGCCCTTCAACCTACCGTACTTACTCCACGGCTCTAATGCCTGCTTCAAGTACTCGGATCCATCAGCTTCCTCGCCCATGGCCGTCTTCACGATTCTCGTTATTGCGTCCTCAAGCAGATCCTCATGCCTTACGGCTAGCCAGTTGGCCTTCTCATCACTCAACCCCCCCATTGAACCATTCGAAGCCCACTCTACAAGTCTCTTCACAAGGAGAGGTGTTACTATGTAATCGCCAGGGCTTAAATCAGCCTTGAACGGCTCCCTGACGGCTAAGACCTCCGCTAAAGCCTTAATCCTGTTTGGTATTGGTTTACCTCTTTCAAAAATGCCGAGGTAGCCATTGATCCAGTGGATTAGAAGTGCCGATGCGTCTCCGCGGGTTTTCCTAAGCATTGCCTGGGCGTCAGAGACCAAGCAGTTGCTCCTCCTCAACTCCTCACCAACAAGCCTAGCAATGAGCGTATACCCCCTCATTGAATTTCAAGACCTCGCTGGCTAGACTCCTCAGGGCAGCCTCATCACTACACCCTGAGTACGCCTTAATCACTGCTGTTAGGAACTCCTCATTCCTTAGCGCCTTACTGATTTCTTCCTGGCTGATTATGTGGCTTGATAACTCCGCCTTTACCTCATCGGTCAGTGATTCATAGAGGTCGCTTGGCAGGATTAGCAATAGCCTAACCTTTAACTTACTCAGTTCAATTAGCCACTCAATGTTCTGGCTTATGCCCGTTATTTCCTCAGGCTCTTCACCCTCCATGTACGTCGTTATTGGTGATGGGTCGTAAACGATTAGTGAATCGCTGAGGAATGCCCTAACCCACAGGTAGTGCAGTTTCATGTAGTCCTCATTAGTTAAGTCCCTAACCCTAATGATGTAGCTGACTTTGCCGTCCTCAAGCATCTTAACCGCAGTGTACGAGCCAAGCACAGTCTTGCCAATGCCCCTAGGACCAACCAACACAACCACATTACTCCTCATAAATTCATCAATCAACCCACTCACCAAGCCCTCGTAGCCGCTAGTCGTCGCCAACTTAACGGTGCCAGTACCGTAATTAAGCATGTACTCGTTATCCCGCTTAAACACGTCGAGAACGCCCCTCGCCATGTCGCCTCTGGTGAATACCTCGATTCTACCACCACTCCTACCCATCAACTCAACCTTTAGGGTTAGCTCACCAATTACGTTGCTTAATTCCTCAAGCTTTCTGTGGTCAACCCCCCCACTCAGGGTGTTGAAGAGTTTCCTAATTACATTAATGTCGATGCCTAGCCTATGGGCTAGGTTGTGCATTATTACGCTCCTTAAGCCCTCATTGAGGTTGTTCCAGTCATTAATGACGCCCAGCAATGCATGCAGTGGGTTTTCACCGCCCCAGGAGATTGATGATGCCACAATGGCTAGGACCGCGTCTAGGGGGGGTGTGGGGGGGACTATGTATGAAGCCACCCAAAGGACCTTCTCCACAAACTCCCTCAGGTGCCCACTAATCCAGTTGGCAATATCATCACCTACGCTCAACCTCTCACTAACCTCCCTATACAGCCTTAACTGCCTCCTTAACTCACCCTCACCATACTCACCCACTAACCTAATTAGTGCTGGTGGCACGTACTCCCTACCCAACCAACTGAACTTAACACCCTCATCCCTGAGGATGTCATTAATCCTCTTAATGGTGTCAATCCCTAAGTCGCTGGGCACGTAGTAGTAAGTGATTAATGCACTGTCAAGCAAGCCCCCCCTCTTTTTCAAGCCCCCCCTCAACTGCTCAGCCAAGTCCTTGGGGACCTTATCCCCCCCAAACACCCTCCTTAACTCATTAACCGAGTAATTACTAAGCCCCCCCAGTTCACTGGCTAGTTTATTCAAGTCCTCACTGCCTGAGGACCTATTGAACCAGTCAATGATGCGCCTAAGCATTGACTCCCTACCCCCCCCACCCACTGGGGGGGCCTCCTCAACAAGCCCAGCGACGTACTCAAGGACCTCGGCATTAGGGCAGTGTGTCCTCACGTAATTATTGATGAAGAATGACTTACCCGAGGATGGAGGACCAAGGACTATGACACGCCCAACATTACCGCATTGATTCAATAACTCCCTAACCCTACCCTCATTAAAGTCCCTAAGCAAATCAGTAGCGAAGCCCTGCCCCCCCATTCACTGAAAGAAATCTAATATTAATTTATAAGCCCTTTATCGAGTTATTTAGTAGATTCTATGGCCCAGCAGGGTTCGTTGGGTGGTGAGTATGACCCAATTAGGATTGCCGGCGTTCTTAAACGTAAGATCGAGAATAATGACGTGGTAGCAATGATAAGCCCCCCCAGGGACATTGGGAAGACCCTTTACGCCAGGTCAGTGGTATGCGCGTAAGGTTTATAAAATTTGAAAAATATAAAAATTAACAGTTATGTTTTACATTCAATTTTTGAATCTAGGAGAGCTGGCCAATATCTTTCAATTACTTTTGAGTATCATTGATAAGGTCCTTAACATTCTATTTCTCATTTTCCGTATTATAAACCTTATTAATTTAATAAAAGAAAAAATTATTGACAAATTAGAGGTATTGCTCTCTAGTAGTTCATAGCAGTAAGGCTTATAAATGATGGTGCGCGTTGGGAAAAAGAAAAGTAGAGGTATCATTAAATGTTAGAGAGCACATGATTGTATATTGGTTAAGGAATCGTGCTAAGCCTATTTCATTGACTCAAGCCCTTAACCAGGGGGGGCTCTAGTTCTATTGTTCCTAGTCTTTTTATTGGTCCTGTCATGATTAGGGCTTTTGTGGTTAATCCCTGCATGTGTGGTGGTAATGCGGTTGTCAACCACTTGATGTCCTCGCTCGTTAATTGAAGGGCTTGGCTTATTGAGGCTACGTAGGCGTCGTTTCCTCCCAAGACTATTATCAAGGGTATGTTCTGCAAAACATCACTGCTTACACCACTAAGCGTCTGCGTTACGAATATTGTGCCAAGCCCAAACTTCCTCAAGCCCCCCCTAACCATCAACTCGGCTAGTGGGCTGTTCAGTAGGTAGTAAGCCTCGTCGATGATCAGTAATTGCTGTAGTCTCTCACCAATGTTCCTCGACATAATGTGGCTGTAAACATGGTCAGCAACAACACCCATCAAGAAAGCCATTACGTCAGGACTAGCCCTGACTTGACTAAACAACAAGGCCTTGTTGTTCAATAACTCCTCGATTGGCACAATCTCGGCGTCCCTCAAGTAACTCACTAGCCTGTCTAGGCTAGCGCCACCGAGTCATCATCCGTTGATGACCTAAGGAACTCCATCGCCTTAAAGAAGTCCTTGAACAAGCCATTTGAGTAAATCAACTTTAAGTCCGGCAGCAGTGCCCTACCGTCAATGCCCAATAGGCTGAACTCGGCAAGGAGCCTATGAATCCTCTCCGCATCCGTCAAACCATCAAGCTCGAAAATATTAATGAACCTCTTAGTGACATCAATCGGCTCGATGCCTTGTATTCGCAAATACTCACCGTGTGGGTCTAGGATGAGTGCCCTAATCCCAGAATTCATCAATCGATAGAGGATTGTCGAGACTGTCCATGTCTTGCCCATCCCGGTTGGTCCAACAACGAGCATGTGGCCGCTCGGCAACGCGTCTAGGTCGATGATTAGTTCACTTCCCTCCCTATCCAGGCCAAGCCTTACTCGGGCCCTCGAGGACTCACTCACTAGCTTACCACCGTGGAACACAGGCACAATCGCCACGTCGTGGCTAAGCTCATCAACTTGAGGCAAAACCCACAAATGCATCAGGCTCCTTGATTTCCTCATCACCATGTTGCTATCCGGCAAGTCCCTATCGCTTGCGATTAACGCTTGATTGGCTCCTCGGCATTCTGAGTAATCCTATCCAGGACAACACGCCACCTACTCACTGCGGGCAGTGCCTTGCCCCCCCTCTCCTGAACCACGAGCCTCTCGTACTCCCTAGCCACCCTGCTTGAGGCAAGGGCCCTAAACTCTGGGTTTCCAGATACCACGAGCATGTAGTTCTGTAGGTAGTTAGCTACTGCGGAGGCGATTGCCCTAACGTCGTCATCGCTCGGCATTGTGAACACTTTGTTTGAAGCAACAAGCCTATTCTTTAATACACCCAACTGACCACCCTTGATCACTGAGTAGTTGCTCAATTCCTTAACCGTGATTGCCGTTAACACGGCGATGGTTATTAACCCATAAACCCTAAAGAGTATGTACGATGCTAGGGTTAGGATTGCCAACGCAATTATCAGTCTCGATTTGCTTAATGCTGTTGGGAAGCCAATTAGCCTCCTCAAATCCTCGCCACTCAAGGGCTTGATTATGAAGTACTGCCTAAGCAGGCTTTCCCTGGCGATTAGCCAATTGTTGAGGTCGGGAAGCTCACCCTCGCTCTTTATAACCCTCGAAAGCCTAATGAACCTGTCACTGCCAAGCCTAATGAAGGCAACAGCCTCATTAACGCCTAGGTTCAACCTCCTAATCAACTCATCAAACAACCCAACGTACTGAGCACCAGTCAATCGGCTTATATCTAGCATCGGCTCTGCCCTGTAGAAGACGTGCATGATGCCATTCTTGGCATCAAACACGTAGTCACCGCCCATAACTAGCTTGGGTGCCAGGTTTGGGTAGGCTAGGCTTAGTAGTGACTCAATGAGCCACTCCCTGAAGTCCCTGTAAATTAATGCAGGGAGTAGTAGTAAAATCAGTGGCTTGTAGGCTATGCCCATTAATGCAATCCCAATCAGGATTGCTAGGTAAATCCTTGGGTCGATTTTAACCATCCATTTGACTAATCAACAGCCTTAAAAGGGGGGGCTAGCCAATCAACGGCGAAGCCTAACAAACCTAGGCAACCAAGAAAACCCATCGCCCCCCCTAGCCTGATTAACCCTGTGATCGCCATTAACAATGGCTCTAAGGTCTTCGGGGCTTATTTTAATGCCCTGCGAGCTTAGGATGCCCATTAACTGGTTAATGTCGACTTTACCGGTCTCCATGTACTCCCTCAGGGAGTACTCGTTGCAGTGCAGTAAGTCGCATTGGGAGAGCATTATGAGGGCAGTCTCAATGCTCAATCCACGGACCAACACCTCGCTTAAGAGTTCATTGATTGATTCTGGCGTGAAGTAACTAACCAGCCTCGAAAGGACTGAGTGGCAGTAATTCCTAAGTGGCTCTGCGCACCTCATGGACCAGGAATTAACGAACCTCACCAACTCCCTATCGTCGTTGCTTATTGGCTTAACCCTAGCCATCCTAAGCCTCAAACTGCCCAACTCCCTAACCTCCCTCTCGACTTTACCCAAGCCATCCCTCCTAAACAACCTCATTGATCACCACCAACATCGCAGTTGCACCTAGCCCTAAGCCACCTACTGAAGGCCTCCGCATACGCCTTACCAACCCTCTCCTCAATCAATTTGGCCCAGTCCTCAGCACCAACCCGCCTCAAAGGCTCATCACTGTTGAGCAACCTAGTCACTATTATAGCCCTCTCAATACTCGACAACCTATCAATCTCAGCAAGAACAGACTCGAGGATAGTCTGACCAGCACTGGGGGGGAAAGGCAGTGGTTGAGACTGAGGACTCGGCGGAGGAGTCGGCAAAGAATCAACAACAGGCTGAACACCCGACTCACCACCCTGACCACCCCTATTTAGTAAGTTCCTAAGGAAACTATTCACCGGGTTTTGACTGCTCATCAAATTAGGCTTAGTGGTTAATTTTTAAGGCGGCCCTCATGGGTTGACCCAATCGTTGTCTGTATATGGACTAAACTACTTAATTAACTCTATCAAAACGTATACGATGGATAAAGTGTCCAATACGCCCATGATGATTATTGCCCATGGAAGAACGTAATCGAGAATATCGAGTTTCCACGGCGTATTCAAGGTAGAATAAATAGCGCCAACGATGTAAATACCGACTATAACGATTATGAGAAAGGCTAAATGGTTAATCGCCCCCCTCATAAACCGTACTTAATACATCATCCATGGCCGAGAATAACACGGAGAATGAAGATTAATATCTTTTTGCCCAACCTCATTCTTGAAACCCCCTTAATAAAGTGGTTTATCACGAATGCTCTATCTTTGACATCACTATCACTAACAATGCTTGAGTCCCACTCTTCATCGAATAACCTAATGAAGTAGCCTCTGCCGATACATGCAATCCATGCTGACGTAGTCTCCTGGTAGGATATTGTACGACGAACCCGAAGTGGTTGTTGTTGCTGGGTTTTTCTAATCGTGATTCCTCCACCGAAGCCGAATAGGTAAGTATTGAAGCCCTGAATTTGGGTTTTTTCACCGCTCTTCAACCACTTAATGTTCAATTCAACATTATTGAGTGGTGCTGGGTAAACCTTACCTCTCGCGGTAATCACCTTGGTAATTGGGTAAATATACTTATAGTCATTACCACACTCATCAAGCTTTTCAAGCTCGTAAGGCTTATCGGTCTCGACTTGAAGCTCCGGTGGATAGATTATTGGTCTTCGGGATACCCAAGAAACCTCTCTATTCTTAATCTTAATGATTGCCTTAGGTGGTATACTTGAGAATGAGAATACGGTGAATACTTCGAATGCTTTGAATGGTAGCGCCTTATTCCGAAGCCCCTCCCTCTCACCCTACTGCCTTGCTTAGTCCTATACCAGAAGGGTATGTTGCCGATCCAAACCACCGTGCCTCCCTTATCAATGAAGCGCATTATGAGTGATCTCCTTGGATCTTTATCATCACTGAATAACTCGTATGGCACGACATCATTCACGAAGACAATTGCGTACTCATCGGCTTTACCATTAATGGCATCCCTAACGTTCCTAATCAAATCATCATAATTAACCACCGAGAAGCCGTACCTACCAACTCATTAACTAACTTCTTACCAATTTCATGGGGGGGTACCCAGCTTGTGGCTGCGTTCTCGTCAAAATACGCAAGCTTCTTCAATGACATTAATGGCATTAGAGTTAACTATAACATTAACTAATAAACCTAAACCATGCATGAAACAACGCACGAAAATCGTAATAAATCCTTATTAATTAGTGATTAAGAAAAAGATCGTGGTCTTGGCATTTCCTTTAAAGGTCGAAATCAAAAAGGAAAATATTTACGTAGTAAATATTGTGAGTGTCCAGCGAAACTACTGTGATACTCTTAGGAGTGCCAGGGCTTATTGTGAATTGACCTACGGTAGGGGTCACCCAGCATGCCAGGGCCTGGGCACAGCCGTTGAGTACTTATGTAAAGTCTGATCATACACGTATACTTACGGCATTACGTATAGACCTTGCCTTAATAATTTAAAAATCATGAGAGACTTATCGAACCCGTTAATAACGCCTTAACCTGCCTCGTCAACGCATTGGTCATGGTCTCTATGGCTTTTTTGAAGCTTGCCAGTGATCCCCCCCTTGGTTCGTATAGTATGGCTGGCTTCATGGTGGCTGTTAGGTACTGTGCAATTGCTCATGGGGATTGTGAATACCTCGCCGTTACGTGCGAAGCCCCCCCTTACCCTCGACTCGATGGTGTCGAGTCCTGGCAATGCCTTGTTTAAGACCACATTAATTATCTTCCTATACTTGAGTTGAGTAATCATTGGCTGTATGTACGTGTCATCAATCTCCCTAAGCACGTACTCACTGTACGTCGCATGATCAAGGACCACGTTAATGATTTGCGACGTGACCAGTGCCGGTATTAGTATTGGCATTGGTGCGTTTGCCGGCAAGTCCACAAGCACCAACTGGGAGCCAGTACTCATCACCAAGGAGTTGATTAGGTAAACCCACCTATTGAAGGACTCGTTAACATTGATCGTTAGTTGGTAACTCCTCACGTTGCCTGGCGGTACAACGAGGACTGAGGGTAAATAAGTAGACCTACTCAGTAGTTGATTGGCGTCGTTCATAGCCCCAATCAGGAAGTCCAGTGCGCCAAGCCTCTCCGGAACAACGCCCAGTGTCCTTGATGCCGTCTGGCTCGAGTCAATGCCAAGGTCAATCAACAATACGTTAGACCTAAGCGACTGGCTCATCGTTATGGCTAGGTTAGCGGCCAGTGTTGACTTACCAGTGCCTCCCTTGGAACCACTGAAGAATGTGGCTATGACGAACCTAGGCCTAAGCATCATTTACCACCATTCTCAGCTTTAAAAGCCTCGGTTGAGTCAAAGTCGAGGCTTAGCAATTCATCCGGCAGTGGCAGTGGCTTTGCTTGCTCATTATTAACCGCTTCATTCACCTCAGCCGTAATGTCGACACTCTTGAGCACAGCCTCAGGCTGTTTGTAGAAGATGTAGAGCAAGTTGGCTAACTGCTCGTGGCTTAACCCGGCATTAACGGCCTTCGTTAGGAAGGCAGTCCTAAACTCCAGTTGCTTGTTTACGTAGTCAGGGCCGTAGTCCCTAACCAAGGCGTTTATGTAGGCTCCACATTGTGTATTTTCCTAACAAACCTCCTCGTGACAACCTCATACACCCCCCCTGTTTCGGTGTTAAACCTAACATCCCTAGTCATCGAGACCTCGACAATCACCGAGAGCCTCAGCAACTCCTCAGCCTCGAAGCCGAGACTCCTAAGCCTAGCCCTTGCGGCTTCAACATTCTCCGCGTGGAACGTGGTTAGGGCTCCATGCCCGAGGGTTATGGCTTCAGCCAGCGCCTTGAATTCACCGCCACTCCTAGCCTCGTTCAGGACGATTATATCCACACCACTCCTAAGGGCCTGCCTAATCAACTCAGCCTTGTCTATTGAGCGTATCCCATGGGCATAGGCGATTCGCTCAAGCATCGGCTTCACAACTTGGTGATGCGGTAGGAAGAGCTCGGCCACGTCCATGATCAACGCCATTGACCTCGTGACGAGCATGAACGCGATGGCGTTTTGTAGGCTTGTCTTCCCAGAGCCCATGGGTCCAATGATTAGGATTGGGACCCTGTGGTCGGCGAGTAGCCAGAGCCTGGCCGAGTCTCGATGCTGATCATGCCTCGCCTAATCAACTCGGGAAGCGTCCATGGTTTGCGTGGCAAAACCCTAATGCTCATTGAGCCTGGGCTCACTGGCTCGCTCTCTATTGAAACCCTAACACCGAACTCGGGATCAACAACACTAGCCACAGGATTGTAACTCGTTACTGCGGTCCTTGATCTCTGGGCAACACGCCTAACC
>NZ_BBBI01000026.1 GCF_001315985.1 Vulcanisaeta distributa JCM 11216 | reverse complement strand
GGCCACTCCACTCTTAAGACCACGCAATGCATCAATGATGTTCCTTATATCCTCCCTAGCCAACTCCCTAACCTGCCTATCCCTCATGTGCTTGGGCATTAACTCCCTAGCCCTATTGCTCAGGGCCTTGTCCAGTGATTCCCTAGCCCTCCCATAATCAACGCCTATCAACTGGCTTAGTTCAATGAGCCTATGCACCTCTCCCCCCCTAGTCAATGCCCTAATCACCTCCTTAGCCTCACCAAGCCTCTTAACGCCAGCAAATGCCTCACTGTGGAGATCCCTAACGTATGGAGTTAAGGCTATGGCCAAGAGCCTTGCTGAGTCAAGGCTCGAGTTCCTCAAAACCAAGTCCTTATCCTCATCAAGCCAGTACTTATTAATCAGTGAATTCATTAATCCCTTGAGCCTCTCATCCCTCACCGCCTTAACCTCGAATGGTCTCGGCATGTTCAACGTTGCGAAGACGTCCTCCACAGCCCTCTTGACGCTAATCCTCCTGGCAATGCTTTTAGTCATTAAGTGACTGGGCAAGTCACTCCTTGCCTCTCCACCGTGGCTGTAGGCCCTAAAGTCAACCTCAACACCACGCCTAAACCTTAGCTTAACAGCCTCGTGAAGCCTACCCCCTCTCACCAAGGCTCCTAAACCTAGGGTAATCAACAACGAAGCTTGCCAAGCCGGCACCGGCGATAGCCAGCCTAGCCAAGCCCTGCTTACCATATTCACTGTAAAGCGTGGCTCTACCCCTTAGGTATGCGCTGGCGTCCTCCATCAATGCACTTACCGGCCTAGCCAATGGGCTTGGGTCTCGGTAATCAGGTAGGTAACGCCTTAGCCTGACCCAGGCTGGGTGCTTAGTCCTAAGTGAATTACTCAGTGCAATCACTGACCTAGCCAATTCATGGTGGATGGCCATGAGTGGCTTAGCGACTTTGTTAAGCCTCCTGCTTCTATGAACTTGATGCGATGTTTTCCCTAGCGGTTCTAATTTTTGAGGCTGTCGATGACCTAGCCCTCCTAAACAACCTACCCAAAACCCTACCAACACCGGCAATCCTCAGGTACAGTATTAGGCTTAGGTCGTAGATCACGTTTGAGAGGAGGGCCCATGCTGGGCTTAACATTGTTGGGAATCCAACAAGCCAAAAACCGGCGTCCAAAAGCCCGAAGACTGCCACCGACTCAGCCAGCCACCTTGGCACGAAGTAGCCAACGCCAACCAGCAAGGCGTTGAAGCTGCCCCACAAACTCATTAATTGGCTACTACCAACGACTACTGAGTTTATGACCCATGAGGTTGATGGAGACAAGCCAATTGGGTCTAAGCCAAACCACGGATTGTTTATGTTGCCAATCACAGTCACTGAGCCAGTGACTTGGACAGTACTGTTTAGGTAATTAACGCATGTCATCGTTATTTCCTCCTGACTGTAGCCGATTGGTGATGGGTTTGGCAACAATAGGCTTAGGTTCTTGCCAAGTCCAGTTATGTCCTTGCCAATGCTTATCTCCTCATTGATTTTGTTGATTAATGCCTTAATCGCATTTTCCTCACTCTCTACGTTGACTGCCCTGTAGAGGTTACTTGGTGAGGTTGTGTATTGGCACTTCGTCGAGTTGCCAACGCTGTTTGGCATTCTAATCATTGCATTGCCTGCGAAGAACCAAAGCACTGCACTCGCTGTGCCCGGGTAGCAAACCTCACGCGTTGGGGGGGCCCTTGGCTCGGTAATGTTCACGCAGTCTCCGGTGGTACATTAATCGTGAAGTTTATGGTTGCTGTGTTGTTTCCATTAAGCACTGAGTAATGACTTGGCAGATTAAGCCATTCCCAGGCTCCGGTGTAGGTAATCGAGCCGTTCAGTGAGGCGGTCACCACGTTGAATGGTGGGTTTCCAAACTCAATCACCTCAGCGTAGGTTGAATTACTCACTAGGTACTGCGGGTCGCATGGCTCGTAGTTGCTCTCATTGCCTATGTAGGTGAGTAATACGCATTCAGAACTCGGCCTAATGCCTAGCCAAAGAAACGTTGCGTTGCTTATCTCGGGAACGCCTAAGGCGTTTATTGGCGTGACTGAACCAGTGAATGCTGTGAATTCACTGACTGGGTGCTCAATCGGCATTACTGACCTGTCGATTACCGTGTAGTTGATTCCGTACAAGGCACCACTCACCAGGTACGGGTATTGGCTGTTCATGACTAGGAAGCCCCTTAGGGTGGTGTTTGGTGCGTTTTGGCTTAGCCAGTTCATTAGGGTTACAGTCTCATTCATTAATTGAATCCTCGAAGTGATCAGTGCGTCCTTGGCTGCGATACTCGTTGTGAATAGTATTGTCAGCGTTAGTGTGAGTAGGGCAACACCAGATGCCCTCGTTTTATCCACAACCATGAGTGGAATGGCTATTGCAACCACAATCGGGGGGGCGATTACATAGCTGAACCACGCAAGGTAAGCGATTGTGTGGAGCACGGCAGTCATCACCTGGGCAATGTGCATGATTGCGAATATGGAGTCGGCGATTGGGTCAATGACCCAGCCCAGGCTTTGAAGAACACTCAGGTACTGAACCGGGACTGAGACCAAGCCGAAGGTCGATAACACGGCGATTGCATTCAGTATCGTCATGCCGACTGCCCAGGCGAGGCCTGCGTAGGCACTTGCGTAGTAAACAATTGACCAACCACGGACAAGGCCCTCGATTTCACGATAAAGCATTAAGTATGCGGGAGAATCAGGAGGGGGGCAATGCCGAGGATGCCCGGCAAAAAGTAAGCCAGAACCAAGGCAGAGCCGGCGAAAGCAAGTCTCCTAACCTCAACACCACCCCTAATTAGCCCGTAGGTGATGACAAACAAGCCCTCAATCACCATTGAGTAGCCAAGCAAATCCATCAAGTGGCTTAGGCATGGACTTAATAAGGGGGGGTGGCTTAATGCGTGATAGAAGGCTTATAAATAGTTTATTTACCTCGCCGTTGATGGCTCTTGAGGAGTTGAGTGAGTGCGGCATTAGGCGATTGCTCGATAGGGCCTACAGGCTAGTAGCCATGGTCAGGCTGGGAGGTTGGGCATGGAGGCACTGGATGAACTATGGGAGGTGATCGTGGAGTTGGACTACGAATTAAGCAGTGGGCAAAGGGCCGTGGGCGCATTGATGAATTAGGCGGTTTCCCTCACGAGCAATTGCTCGGCAAGCCATACGACAACCAACAACCACGGAAAAAGACTAAACGTGGAAGTAGTAGAGCTTGGTCAAGGCAAGCTTAATACCATCCACATCCTCCTCATCAACAGCCCTACGCAAATCACCAAACAACTCCTTAATGATGGGTTTGTTGTATAAATACTCACCAGCCATTGCTATCGCCTTCGCTGACTCATAATCATTATTTATTAATGCATTAAGGATCAGCGCGAGACTTCCAAGCGAATCATTTGGCGCCAAAGCCTGCACAATAGCCCTAGGACTGAAGTTAGCCAATGCATCGGCTAAATCAGGCTTAATCCCTCTTATGTATTCCATGAGCTCTTCAAGTGCGTGCTTATCTCCACCAGCAGCCGCACATGCCATCTTACATATCTTAGCATCATTAGGATCATCCAATTCACCGCACTCCTTACTACAATTAACATTAATGCCAAGAACTCTCCTCAACGCCAGCATATATACAGGATCGAGACTCCTCCTTATCATATTGATAAGTTCCTTAGCGTTCAGCACCTTAACGTCTGCGCCGAGCCATTTAAGGAACAATGCAGTAACTACCACGTAATTCGGCGGTAAGTATTGAGGAAACAAGCCATAATTCCTCGTTAACTCAGTAAGCTTAATCTTATCACCCACAATGGCTAGATAAACTAAATATTCAGCTAATAATTCTACAAGAGTTGTTAATCCAGCCGCAGTTAGTGGGAGTCTCTCTACAGCCTCATTGAAAACCTCCTCAAACTCCTTACTAACATCGATAAGCTCATTGATGTTTCTGGCTTTAAGGACCTTAGCCCTAACGAGCTTGCTGTATGAGGTAATGTAATTGTCCCAATTCTCAAGGCTCTTACTAATATTCTTAGCCTTTTCAAAGTTCTCTAACACATCATCTAGCTTACCCTCAATAATGCTTAACCTACCCATGGTATAATAAAGGCCTGATAAAGATTCATTTATGAGTCTCCTTAAAGCATCCTCAGGCTCTGCAAGGCCGTAATGCCTTAGGTACTCCTTGAGTTGCTCATCCCTTAGCCAAGAGGCTTGATCCGCACTTTTGAGAGTCTCGATTAACTTCTTGATCTCCTGCCTAAGGTCAATATTAAGGTAAACACTGCAGTCAACCCCCCCTGCGGAAGCAAGTCTTGAGTAGGCAATGGCGCTACTCAGTACTTTAAGTGGGTCGCTCCTAATTTCATTGATAGTGTTTAGGATCTTGTTAAAAGTGGTGCAGACTTGCTCGGCATTTTTCTTCGCCCTTAATGTATTTGCCATGGCACGGATCAGATAGGCTTTACCCCCCCAGTCACTAAGTTTATTGCGCTTAGTCCATAAATCATCGATAAATTCACTTAGCTTGCTTAGTTCATTTTCATTATCAATCAATGCGTTGGTTGCAGTAGCCAGTATTACTGCCCAGTCGTTTAAGGATGAATTGCTTAGGTTGCTCATTAAATTAACCGCAGCAATTATTAAACTTGGATCCGTAATATGCCATATTGCCCATTTGGCGACCTCAAGTGCCTTGGCCTTAAGCCAGTCATCACTCACGTACCCCCCCTCAATACCTCTCTTGACTGCATATGCCGTTAAAATCGCTAGGCCAAGCGCATAAATAAGCTCAATGAGATGAAGTTTCTTATTCTCCTTCCTACCTCCCTTGACAACCTTAATGAATTCGTTAAATGCGTTCCTAACGTGGTCAACATTACCCTTAGCTAGTGCGTCAAGCACGAAGTTGCCTGGCTCTTAGCTATTACACCGAGTAATTCCCTAGTGAGTGGTGGTATTTCATTGTTGATTATCATTAGTCTCACCGCATCGCAGTTAACACTCCTGATGGTCCTTAACGCCGAGTTGACAATGGGCATTAAACCAGTAACACCCTCAAAACCCTCGATGACTGCTTTAAGTGAACGGACATTCCACGTCGTACCGAGCGCCAGTACTATGGCGTTCCAGCAATCACTGCTTATGTTCTTGAATTCCTCTCCCAATTCCTTGCCATACCTCTCATTAATGTACTTGACAGCATCGCTGACTTCATTAATCTTGCCCTTGAATTTGCCGTACTTACTCCACGGCTTTAACGCCTTAATCAGGTGCTCGGATCCGGTAACCGTCTCACCCATGGCGGTCTTTACAATCCTCGTTATTGCGTCCTCGAGCAGATCCTCATGCCTTACAGCCAGCCAGTTGGCCCTTTCCTCAATTAGACTCACCTCTTCTTCTTCTTTCACCTTGCTGCCTATAGTTAGGAGCTTCTCGATTAGTGTTGGTGTTGCTACGTAATCCCCTGGTCCAACCTCATTCTTAAACTGCTCCCTAATGGTTAACACCTCGGAAACCCTATCAATTGGTATGCCCCTGAGATAGCCATTGATCCAGCGAATTAGGAATGCCGATGCGTCTCCATGGGCTTCTCTAAGCATTGCCTGAATATCAGCGACCAAGCAGTTGCTCCTCCTCAACCCCCCCTCACCAATGATCCTTGCAATTAATGTATAGCCTTCGTTAAATTTCAAAACCTCGCTAGTGATCGTGTTGAGCACATCCTCACTAATACTGCACCCTGCATATGCCTTGATTATAGCCTTTATGAATTCACTACTCCTCAGGTTGACATTGATGGAGTGTTTGTTGAGGAATTCCTTAACATCTTTATCGCCTAATCCATTATATAGGTCGCTGGGCATGACAATGATTAGCGATGCTTCGAGCTCACTAAGCCTATCGGCTAACTTCATTAACTGCCTTAAGGTAACCTCAACATCCCTAACATTAATCGCCACACCCAGGCTTGCGTATGCAGTCGCTGTCGACGGGTCGTAGAGGAGCACCAGCTTGCCGAAGCTATTAATGAAGTCCCTCTTGTAGGTCTCTAGGAAATTCTCAATAGCCAGCCTAACATCATCATTACCAATATTCTCAAGCTTAACCACGCCATAATACCCACCGCTCCTGAGCAACTCCCAAATGCCGTAGAGGGCCAGTGTGGACTTGCCAATACCCTTAGGACCGGTCAGGACCACCAACCCGTTTTTCAACCCATCAATGACTTGGTTCAGGTACTTATCGAATTCGCCGGCCCTAACGATGTTGACCTCCACCCTCCCGTAGGTCTCCGAGACCACGCCAAGGTCATTACCAACAAGTTCAATATTTGGGTAGAGCTTACCATCGGCAATGTCACCAAGCCTATAGATCACGAAACCCTTAACCTGGGACTCAAGAAGTCTAACATTACCCTCAAGTCTCTCAACCCTCTTCTCGAGTTCTCTCAACCTGTTCTGTACTACCTCTACTAATTGCCTTAGCTGTTCCTCGCTTAGTCTCGTTACTTGGTTTATTGCATCCTCGGCCTCGCTTGGTGTTATGCCTAGTTGTATGGCTATCTTGGATGCTATTATCTTCCTGAGCGATGGGTGTAGAGTGGCCCAGTGTCTCATTAATTCAATGAACTCACCCGGTGAGTGTTTAGTGGATTCTCTCGTTAGTTGGTAAATGGCTATGAGCGCCAGGGCCACCGCAGCCGAGCCCATGACCAGTGATGCAACCCCCCCACTTAAAATGGTGCTTAACACACTACTAATGCCGCTAGTGGCTAACTGCTCTAGGAAGTTCATGACTCCCGAGGCTATTAAACCCTCAACCTCAAAATCCCTCTCCCCCCACTAACCAGCAGCTTAACAGCACCATAGTAGGCCTTGGCCTGGCTCTTAACGTATTCCTCAGCCTTATCAAGGCCCTCCTCCCTAATTCTCCTAACAACCTCAGCCACTAGCCCGGCGGTATGTACTTAACCCCCCCAAGCCACCTAATGCCGTTCCTGAAGTGCTTCTTAATCAACTCTACTGCCTTCTTAACATCCCCATCAAGGCTATACTTCTCATCAACATCCCAGGGTATCCAGTAAATGATGAGTGAGCCATAACTCTTCTTCAACAAAGTTAATTGCTCAATTAATTGCCTAGAAACTCTACCGACGCCCTTAAAGTAGTCGCTGAAAACTTCGATCTCGAAATCACTAAAACCAGCATCCTTAAGCATCTCGGTGGCTTTATCAATCGATACTGTATTAATGAATCTCTTGACCCCCCCTGGGAATACAACATTAACTAGGAACTTAACGATTTTTTCGATGATTTCTTCTTCGTTTTTCACCTCCTTAGTCTCTTCAACAATCTCTTCAACCGATTTGTACTCACTACATGCCTTAGTCGGCTTGAGGCTTATGAACCCAATAATCGACCCAAGCACATCACTACCAAGGTAATGCGTCGCGAAGAAGCACTTACCTGAGATCGGTGGACCGAGGACAACATTAACCGACTTGATAGGCCCTTCAATGCGTCTCTTCAATTCCTGATTAAAGTCGTGAAATAAATCATCACTGCGGCCTAAACTCACCATTTAGGTTATGATAAGGCTGATTTATAATACTTACGTTAACCTTTAGTGACACGTTGAAATTGACTATGAGCTATGTGTTACGACTCGTACTTAACGCTCTTGCTAACGCCAGGTTAAGTGCCACATTGTTGGTGGTCACGATAACGTAAATCCTATAATCACCACTACACGGTACCTCATAAAGCAGGCCTCTAATGCGGTATTCATGCTTTCTAATATGATCTTTATGATACTCGAATAGCTCTGAAACCCTCACATTCCTTAGACGTATCGTGACAAGGTATATTGCCGTGAACTCCTCAGCGCTAGCCCTAACGGACGTGCTTTGACTCCTTGTCGCGGCATTAATGAAGCCTCTAATAATCCTTGAACCGAGGCAATTCAGCAGCATTAACTCAGAGTCTTTATACTCACATGGAGTCTTATCATCGATTGAGTTTGGCGTTTCTTCATACCCTAACTCACGTAGTAATGCTTCAATTTGATCCCTAGTCATTGATTGAATAAAGGTTGGCCCCCCCAACTTCCTAAGCAAATCAGCAACCATGTCCAGGCACGCATTCTTACTTTCGCCCTGGTTCGTGTCATCATTGTGCTCAATTACGAGGGCCATCACGGCTTGACCCTCACCCCCCCGTGGCTCACTAGGCCTAATCACCACTGGAGTTAGTAACATGCCGAGAACCAGGAGGGTTAAGCCCATCCTCCTCGAGTTCAACTTCCTAACTACCTCATTAATAAGAGCTCCCGCAATTGGGGGGGACTTGGCTATGTTCATAAGCAGTGATTGGGCTGTGGCACTCGCAACCTCAGTCCTCAAACCTCCCCCCCTAACAACCTCATTAATGGCAACCGCGATACCAAGTATGCTTGACAGCATGAGTATGATTAATGCAATGACTAGGTAGTGGGGGGGATTAAACAGTTGTGGATATACGAGACCAATCATTAGTATTGACAGCGTTAACACGGCCATGTACGGTACATGAATCCTCAACAACACACCCTTAAGGACACTCCAAGCATCACCACTTAGAAACTCACTGAGCACACTCTTAACAACGCCCTGAATATCAACACCGCCCGACACTAGGTGGCTGTAAACCTTGCTGATTATATTATAACTAAATAATTGAGACCTCAACCCAATGGTTAACCTATGGTGTGTATGCAGGAATAGAAATCCACATGTAACGATTAATATAATGCTGACTAACGTACATAACAACCTTACGTAGTAATACCCTATTTGTATTAACGGCATAAAGTAGCATACGTAATATATGGCGTAGGCCATTAAGTATGCTGACGTGAGCTGAAATAGCGTGGCCAGTACCTCAATTCTGTGATCACCAACAATCGCCGATAAAGCCTCATAAACAACGCCCAAATCCTCAGGCATCAGCAATTACAGCGCTAAATGCTAATATATATGTATGTAGTGCTGAACGACCTAAGGCCTACCGTAGTAATTATTAGTAGTTATTTTAAGAATTGCCCAGTTAAGTGAGCGTATACATCCATCAATGTGGGTGTGTGGTTGGGGGGGAGAATAAGGAGGTATGTACGTGAAATCTCCACAAAACTGTGTACTGGGAATATAGTTTCTAGGCCCTGGAAAATGCTTAGAGATATCTTCATATACATTATTATTTTAATTCCTCAATTCGTATCACTCCTAATTACGGCAGGCTTATACTACCAATATCTACTGCATGAATCAAGCACCCACTTGAGCGATACGTACATTGGTCCTTTTTCCCTGGTTATCTTCATTATTGCAGTGATTAGTCCATACATCATAGTTATTTCAGTTCTCTTTCTAATAATAATGAGGTCTTGCTACAGGAATATCTCCTACATGGTTGCTATCCTCCTTTTGGTAATTCAGTCAATTTTTACAGGCGCATTTATGGCGTACTTCATGATTTACTCGATCACAACGGTATCTGGTCTACCCAGATACGTTAATACCATATTAACCTCTATAACGTTGTTAATGATGCTTTTAATAACCATTCAAATGCTATTTCTCTTCAATTTCACTAGTAATGGGGTTGGTGCTCTTGGCTATCACTTGGACATTATTGCCATTGGCATCTCGGCAATGTCCATGGGTATGGTATTGTCGATATTACCTTCATACATCAATTTCTCAAGCATTGCAGGCCCAATTATCGGCTCTGGGTTAACGATGATTGCCGTAGGTATGCAGAGGTATCACGAGGTACATGAGAGGTCTCGGCATGGGAGGCGTAGGCCTAGGCTTTATTGACTCGGTCCCTTAACCAGGGGGGGCTCTAGTTCTATTGTTCCTAGTCTTTTTATTGGTCCTGTGGTTATTAGGGCTTTTGTTGTTGTTCCCTGCATGTGTGGTGGTAGTGCGGTTGTTAGCCACTTTATGTCTTCGCTTGTTAGTTGTAGTGCTTGGCTTATTGATGCTACGTAGCATCATTGCCTCCCAAGACTATTATCAATGGTATGTTCTGCAGAACATCACTCGATATTCCGCCTAGTGTCTGGGTGATGAATATTGTGCCGAGGCCGAACTTCCTAAGGCCCCTAACCATCAACTCAGCCAGTGGTGAGTTCAGTAGGTAGTAAGCCTCGTCGATGACCAGCAATTGCCTCAACTGCTCACCAATGCTCCTCGACATAACGTGTGAATAAACGTGGTCAGCGACAACGCCCATTAGGAAGGCCATTATGTCCGGCGAAGCCTAACGCTACCAAACAACAAGGCCTTGTTGCTCAGCAAATCCTCGATTGGCACGATTTCGGCGTCCTTGAGGTAACTCACCAACCTATCCAGGGCTAGTGCAATGGAGTCATCATCCGTTGATGACCTAAGGAACTCCATCGCCTTAAAGAAGTCCCTGTGAATGCCGTTACCATAAATCACCTTTAGGTCTGGTAGCAATGCCCTACCGTCAATGCCTAGTATTGAGAATTCAGTGACTAGCCTATGAATCCTCTCCGCATCCGTCAAGCCATCCAATTCAAAAATATTGATGAACTTCTTAGTGACATCAATTGGCTCGATGCCTTGTATTCTTAGGTACTCACCGTGTGGGTCTAAAACCAAGGCTTTAATCCCACTACTCATTAGTCGGTGTAGGATTGTAGAGACAGTCCACGTCTTACCCATCCCAGTTGGCCCAACAACGAGCATGTGCCCACTTGGCAACGCGTCTAGGTCGATGATTAGTTCACTGCCCTCCCTATCCAGGCCAAGCCTTACCCGGGCCCTCGAGGATTCGCTGATTAACTTACCACCGTGGAACACAGGCACAATCGCCACGTCGTGGCTAAGCTCATCAATCGTTGGCAAAACCCACAGGTGCATTAAACTCCTCGACCTCCTCATCACCATGTTGCTATCCGGCAAATCCCTATCGCTTGCGATTAACGCCTTTATCGGTTCCTCGGCGTTTTGCGTTATTCTGTCCAAGACAACACGCCACCTGCTGACTGCCGGCAGTGCCTTGCCCCCCTCTCCTGAACCACGAGCCTCTCGTACTCCCTAGCCACCCTGCTCGATGCCAATGCCCTAAACTCTGGATTACCGGATATGATCAATGCGTAGTTCTGTAGGTAGTTAGCCACTGCGGAGGCGACAGCCTAATGTCGTCATCACTCGGCATCGTGTAGATCTTGCTTGAGGAAACAAGCCTACTCTTCAGTACGCCTAACTGACCACCCCTAATCACTGAGTAGCTGCTTAATGCCTTAACCGTGATCGCCGAGACAACGGCGATGGTTACTAACCCGTAAACCCTAAACAATAAGTATGAGGCTAAGAGCATCACTGCCAACGCAATTACTAGCCTAGCCCTGCTCGGCTTTGTTGGGAAGCCAACCAGTCTCCTAAGCTCGTCATTAGTCAAGGGCTTGATTATGAAGTACTGCCTAAGCAGGCTTTCCTTGGCGATTAGCAATTGTTGAGGTCGGGAAGATCACCCTCGCTCTTTACAACCCTCGAAAGCCTAATGAACCTGTCACTGCCAAGCCTGATGAAGGCAACAGCCTCATTAACGCCTAGGTTTAATCGCCTAATCAACTCATCAAACAACCCAACGTATTGGCTTCCAGTTAGTCGAGAAATATCTAGCATCGGCTCTGCTTTGTAGAAGACGTGCATAATGCCATTCTTGGCATCAAAGACATAGTCACCACCCAAAACGAGTTTAGGAACCAGGTTTGGGTAGGCTAGGCTCAGTATTGACTCGATTAGCCACTCCCTGAAGTCTCTGTAAATTAATGCAGGGATTAGGAGTAGGATCAGTGGCTTGTAGCTATGCCCATTATGGCTAATCCAACCAGGATTGCGAGGTAAATCCTTGAGTCGATTCTAACCATCGATTTGACTAATCAACAGCCTTAAAAGGGGGGGCTGGTTAATCAACGGCGAAGCCTAACAAACCTAGGCAACCAAGAAAACCCATCGCCCTTAACCCGATTAACCCTGTAATCACCATTAACAATGGCCCTAAGGTCCTCTGGGCTTATTTTAATGCCCTGTGAGCTTAGGATGCCCATTAACTGGTTAATTTCGACCCTCCCAGTCTCCATGTACTCCCTCAGGGAGTACTCGTTGCAATGAATTAGAGTACACTGCGAAAGTAGTATCAGGGCAGCCTCAATGCTTAATCCACGAGCCAGGACCTCGCTTAAGAGCTCATTGATTGATTCGGGTGTGAAGTAGTTGACCAGCCTCGAGAGGACTGAGTGGCAGTAATTCCTAAGTGGCTCTGCGCACCTCATGGACCATGAATTAACGAACCTCGTTAAATCCCCATCACCACTCTTTACAGGCTTTACCTTCACCATCCTAAGTCTCAATTTACTTAACTCCTTGACCTCCCTCTCGACTTGGCTCAAGCCATCCCTCTTGAGAAACCTCATTGGTTACCACCAACATCGCAGTTGCACCTAGCCCTAAGCCACCTACTGAAGGCCTCCGCATACGCCCTCCCAACCCTCTCCTCAATCAACCTAACCCAGTCCTCGACACCAACCCGCCTCAAAGGCTCATCACTGTTTAGTAGCTTGGTCACTATTATAGCCCTCTCAATACTCGACAACCTATCAATCTCAGCAAGAACAGACTCGAGGATGGTCTGACCAGCACTGGGGAAAGGCAGTGGTTGAGACTGAGGACTCGGCGGAGGAGTAGGCAAAGAATCAACAACGGGCTGAACACCCAATTCCTTACTTTGATCATCCCTACCACCAAGCAAGCCCCCCCTAAGGAAATTACTCACCGGGTTTTGACTGCTCATCAATAAGGTCTAATGATTGATTTAAAAGGAGGGGATTAAGGAAAATGATGTGGTTTTAACACGTGGTTTGAGTGTGGTGATTCGTTACGAGGGGGGGCAGTATTGAGTTATGTAGAAGCCGTTGCTTGTTGATGTCCAGGCATTTTCATTGTACCAGTAGGCTGGTGGTATGTATATACCGCTGCTGTAGCTATTCATGGCGCCGTTTGAGTTGACCCAGACATCCCAGTTTATGTCATAGACTATGTGCTCATGCTCTGTGAAGAATAGGTCACAACTACCTATGTTAACATCCACAGAAACACCAGCAGGTATCGTGTACGCAGAGGACTGCGGATTATAGGCGGG
>NZ_BBBI01000025.1 GCF_001315985.1 Vulcanisaeta distributa JCM 11216 | reverse complement strand
AGACTCACCATAATACTTACTCATTATTTCAGGGCCATTAATCGATATGAAGTAGGCATTGGCCTCTGAGGCAACTGCCTTAGCGAGCAGGGTCTTACCAGTTCCAGGAGGACCGATTAAGAGAACGCCTTTAGGAGGCTCAATACCAAGGTGCTTGAATATCTCGGGGGGGTGTCTCAACGGTAACTCTATCAATTCCCTAATCTTCCTCTTAGCCTCCTCAAGGTCACCAATGTCCTCCCAAGTAACCCTCGGCATTGTTAACTCCATCTCCCTAACAGGCTCCTCCCTAACCTGGACCTCGGTGTCTATACCTACATAGGAGGCTGGCCCTGGTGTCACACTCGTGACCATGAACCTAATGGAACCTGTGTAATACGGTATTTCAATGATCGAGCCCTTCCAAACGGGCTTACCAAGTAGATAAGCCCTCTTTAAGTAATCAGGGTCAACCCTAATGTACTCACCCACGGGTGCTATCGTGACTCTCTGGGCAGACCTCAGATTAGCCTTCCTAACCTTAACAACATCACCAATACTGACGCCGGCATTTTGCTTAATACGCCATCCATCCTTATGTAGTCCTTATCCTCATCATCGGTGTAGGCAGGCCATACCTGGGCATAGGCACTGCGCTTATTACCAATTATCTCAACATACTCCCCCCCAGGCTCTATACCGAGTACCCTCATGTAACGCTGCGGTATCCTAACAATGAGCCTACCAACATCCCTAGTCCTCGCCTCCGCAACCCTAAGACTAACCTCATTATTAGAACCCATGACCAATCCTCACTGCTTAATCCTCAAATCAGCTTATATAATTATCTTCATCTTGCCAACTCACTGGTTCAATGCCATGCGTTTACTAATAAGTTCAATTTCACATACTTAACTTAAATTATTGCACAGCACATACTAATCTCACAAAATATTTCGTGTTCATCAACAATCATCCTGAGGACCTTATTAATCATTTAAAAATTAAATTACCGATGTGTATTGCTCAGGATCTAGAAATTGCATGTATTAAAAATTGATGAGGATTTAATTAGGAAAAACAGATTGTGCTGGGGGGTGAAAGGGATGATTCTAAGTATAAGTGCGGTGGGGGAGATCAATGATCTAAAGACGATTAATGAGGTTATTATAATACTTATTGAAGTTCTTTACCGTTTATTACGTTGGCGAGTATGGGTACCATGGTGGTTAGATAAGGAGAAAATCAAAATATTCAATAGTAGGGATAAAATTAAGACAATAAACGATAAGGTGGCTAAGGTGATTGATGACATTCTTAATGAGATGTTAAAGTACTTATATCAATATGATGATTATTGGATTAGGAATAGAGTATCTAATGAATTAAGAGGGGTCATCGAAGATTTAATAAACGGCAGGGCTGAAGTAATTGTTAGGAGGACGGAGAGCTCATTAACAATCACGGTACGTGGAAGCCGCATCACCTTAGAAATTATTAGGAATAGGGATGTTATAGTCCAAATACTTAATGACTTCCCAGGCACAACAATAAGGATACCAGACGTCTTCAAGGAGTTTATGAAAAATAAGAGTAAATACGAAGAACTCGCTAAAATACTCCTTGCAGCAAAGCTGGGTCTTGCTAATACAGATGAGGGAGAAAATAAGGATAAACCCAGGATGAGGACAACACGCCTATGGCAAGCGGTATTTTGGGCACTTCTTTATCCAGGAGATGTATACATAAATATAAAATCAATCAATGTAAACATTGAAGACGTAACAATAACGTGGTCCCTCACGGCTAACAACCACATATCATATAAAGAAAATGCACTTAAGATCGCTGAAGGCCTTGATGAAAAGACGTTATTGATCTTTTTATTAACAAGCATATTGGGTGACGGCTATGCAAATGCGTATCTGAGGAGAAACAGGTTAAGGGCGAGGATAGAGATTACAGTAAACGCAGCAAAGCTAGAAGAAAAGTTAGAGGAGTGGAAGGCAATACTTGAGAAATTAAGTAAATCATTAAATGTTAAATATAATCTAAATAGCAAGAACAACGTTGCAAATATATCGTTTTACGACAGCCATGCTGTTAAATTAGCAAGGGCCATATTAGATGCTGTACCGCCCATTCTAGGAGAGGTCCTGGACGCATTAGAAAGCGATAAGTGGTTGGGTATAAAGAAGATCTCTAATGTGGAGTTTAAGTATATCCGAGGTGAGTCACAGGTTGAAATATATGGCGAGAGATTCACGATAGACTATAATAACCTAAGACTCGTACTTTCAACGAAGAATTCCATCAGAGCATTAAGGATTTATGAGAAGTTAAGGAATGCATACGAAAAAGTCTCCATAAGGCAGAAGAAGGGATACACGATTGTGAGTATACCATTCAAGGCCATAATTGGGAATGATGAATTACGAAATGCAATACGTAGGGTACTTTGCAGTAAACTTAGGAAGACTAAGAATGAGAAGACAAGAGCGAAGATAATACGTGCATTAATGAAGTTATCATCATCAAAAGAAATTGACTGCGAACCTTAAATTTTAAAAGGAAATAAAGCAATACAGTCTGTGGGCAAGGTAGGCATTGTTGGATGGGGGGCGTCTACATACCTAGGTTCAGGATAAGCACAAAGGAGATCGCTAGGGTATGGGGGGGTGATGATCCGCTTAGGATTAAGGATCTTTATTGGGTTGAGGAGAGGAGTGTTGGTGGTCCTGATGAGGATGCGGTCACAATGGCGGTGGAGGCCTCGAGAAATGCGTTGAGGAGGGCGGGTATTGACCCTAGGGAGTTGGGTTCGGTATTTGTTGGTACTGAGTCGAAGCCTTACGCGGTTAAGCCATAGCCTCAATACTAATTGAGGCTTTGGGAATGAGGAAGCAGTCATTCGCGGTCGACATGGAATTCGCATGCAAGGCCGGCTCAGACGCCATAGTTAATGCGACAGGCCTTGTTAAGAGCGGCTTGATTAAGTATGGGCTTGCGGTCGGTGTTGACCATAGCCATGGAGAGCCGGGGGGGGACCACCTCGACTATACTGTGTCTGGTGGCGCGGCGGCCTACATCATAGGGTCCGATGGTGTTGCGGCCGAGATTGAGCATATCCATGCATACAACTCAGATACACCGGACTTCTGGCGTAGGGATGGCATACCATATGCGGTTCATGGCGAGTCATTTACGGGAGAGCCTGCCTACTTTAGGCATATTGTTAATGCAGCAAAGACCTTAATGGAGGTAACAGGCTTAAGCCGAGTGACTTTGACTACGCAGTATTTCATCAACCAAACGCAAGGTTTCCTGTGAGGGTTGCTCAAATGCTTGGTATACCCCTTGAGAAGGTTAAGCTCGGCATTGTGGTCGATAGGATAGGCAATACATACAATGGCGCAGTATTAATAGGATTAGCCAACATACTGGAAAATGCTAAGCCTGGCTCCAGGATACTCATGGTCTCCTTCGGGAGCGGCGCTGGATCAAACGCCTTCAGTTTAATTACCACGGATCTACTGCCTGAGAAGGTTGGTAGGGCAAGAACGGTTAATTACTACCTTGAGAACAAGGCATACATAGATTACGCCCTCTACTTAAGGTTTAGGAACTTAATCAGAGTGGTTCAGTAATATCGTTTTGCCGGCATCTTAATCTTTAAAAATAAACAGTTAAAAATCACCGTAATGCCTCGCAAACAGACCGTTAGGATTGTTGAGAGAAAGAAGGAGATCCTGGAATTATTAATTAAGGAGGGTGAATTACCCACTAACGAGATCGTCAAGAAGACCAACCTAAGCCACAGTCAGGTCTTTTACGCGTTAAAGCTTCTTCAGAGGGATGGGTTGATCAGGGAGATTAAGAGGGGGGGTAAGGTGGCTTATTGGAAGGCTGCGGATAATGCCCAGGAAGCCCTTAAGACGCTTGAGCAGGAGGTTAAGGAGGAGATCATGGAAGGAGAGGAATCGCTGGGAGAGACTTAAGCCTTTTTATTTTTCCAAAACTGGGATAATTAGATGATGAGGCGGGCAGAATCC
This sequence comes from Vulcanisaeta distributa JCM 11216, assembly GCF_001315985.1. GTDB lineage: Archaea > Thermoproteota > Thermoprotei > Thermoproteales > Thermocladiaceae > Vulcanisaeta > Vulcanisaeta distributa_E. The sequence goes on along the minus strand of NZ_BBBI01000025.1, from coordinate 15,541 downwards.
GTAAAAATGACGAGACTGTCTCACACTGATCCTTTCAGTAAATTATCCATCACGTTTAGGAGGAAGCGTTAATAAATGGGTGCCTTTATGCCAATGCGAAGTGTATGGGGGGGAGTTCCATGAGCCGTGCTTCATTGGGAATTGATTATAAGCTCCTCCGAAGAATACCATACCTAATACTCCTTGTTAAGTATGGAATCAACGATAAGGATTACGTCACGATAAACCTAACGAGGCTTGCCAATGACATAGGCACAACACCGCAGAACGTATTTAAGATAATAAATAGGCTCACTGATGAGGGATTAATAATTAAGTCCACGGTGAGCGGCCAATTAGCGATTAAGTTCACACAAAGAGCCTCAGAGGCTCTTCAGTTCGTGATTGACACAATTAGGCATTACCTTGATGAGAGGCTGGTGATTAGGCTTGTCGGTAGTGTCACCTCTGGATTGGGTGAGGGCAGCTTTTATATGAGCCTTGAGGGTTATGTCAAGCAATTCATTGAGAAGCTCGGGTTTAAGCCATACCCTGGAACCCTTAATGTTAAGTTAAAGCCTGAATACATCAAGTACAGGCTTTACCTAGACGCATTGCCAGGCATTTACATAGAGGGCTTTAGCAATGGTGTTAGGACTTACGGGAATGTCAAGTGCTTTAGGGCGACGATCCAAGGACTACCTGGCGCTGTCTTGCTAATTGAGAGGACCCACCATGGTTTCGACACAATAGAGATAATATCACCCTATAAACTAAGGGATAAACTAGGCCTTAAAGATGGCGATGAGGTCGAGGTGCTAGTGACCTTATAGGTACTCATTTGCCAAGGCAGTTAGAGAACAGGGTTATGTATGCAAGGTTCTCGAGAACCTCAGCCCTATTGAGTGCCTCATATGGCGTTGAACCAACCGTAACCAATCCATGATTCCTCAGAACCACGGCGGTAACACCCCCCCTCCTAGATATCGCCCTACTGACCGCATCCGCAAGCTCAGCACTACCTGGCTTTAAGTAGGGAACCTCGGCGATCTCACCAACATAGGAAATCGCCTCACTAAGGGATAGGTCGATCTTAAGACCTGCCTTGGTCAACGCCAATATGTTGGGTGGATGTGTGTGAAGTACGAACTTCACATCATCCCTAACCCTGTAAATGCCCACGTGCATCCTCCACTCACTGCTGGGATTACCGCCGGACACTACGGTACCGTCAAGCCTAATCTTAACAATGCTCTGCGGCTTTATGAGTACCTTCGGCATGGATGTCGGTGTTATCAAAACTTCATTACCATTCAATCTGGCGCTTACGTTACCGCCAAGTAAATCTACTAACCTCCTGGTATATGCGAGCCTAAAGACCTCGACAATTAACTCCCTCAGTGATTGTTCGTTCATACTAGGCAAAAGGCATTAACGGGAATATAAAAACATACTCTAAATATAGCAAAAACGTATAAACATATAAACGCAGGTTAATGGATTGATGGGTTACATCGACGCTCACACGCACTTAGTGTTTAAGGAAACAATAACAGAGGAATTAATGAATTTTGCAATGAGGGAATGGGGTGCGCCTCGTGAGGTGATTCTAATGGGTGTGAAGGACGTCATTAGGGTTCTTGATGATGCAAACATCGACTACGTGGGCATTATGGCCTTCCCAGCAAGGAAGCTGGGCACTGTTAAGGAGGATTACGCGCTGAGGGTTATAAATGCCGTTAGGGATTACGCGGATAGGTTTGCGGTAATAGGCGGCGTTGAGGCTAATGAGTTAACTATTGAGGAGACCAAGTACTGGCTTGAAAGACAGTACGAGGCAGGGATTAGTGCGATTAAGGTTCATCCACCGCACATGTGGCTTAAACCAAACGCCTATAGGCCTGAGGAGGGTGGTTTAAGGCAGCTTGAGCTTGTTTATCAATTTGCGGAGGATCACGGATTACCAGTGTACATACACACCGGCACAAGCGCCTTCTCAAGGGCTAGGAATAAGTACGGTGACCCAATATTTGTTGATGATGTTGCGGTGGACTTCCCAAGGCTAACTATAATAATGTCGCACGTGGGTAGACCGAATTGGGTGGCTACGGCATTTCAATTAATAAGGATAAGGCCTAACATAATGGCTGATCTATCAAGCATACCGCCCAGGAGGGTATTAGAGTACATACCAAGGCTAACTGAGATAAGCGATAAATCAATATACGGAAGTGATTATCCAGGACCTGGCGTTTATGATATCAAGGCAAACCTTCAGGAATTCCTAAGTATACCAATACCTAAAGAGGCAATAAAGAAAATGGTTGATGATAATCCAAGGAGGGTCCTGAAGCCGTTATCAAGGAATAGATAAGTGGTATGGCGATCATAATAATTTAAGGTTTAAAAATCCCGTAAAGAAGCATTACCTCGCGGGGGGGGTGCCCGAGCCAGGTCAAAGGGGGCGGACTCAAGATCCGCTGGCGAAGGCCTGCGTGGGTTCGAATCCCACCCCCCCCGCACCAATAATTGGAATCCACCTTGTAAAATTTCACCGTGAGGAATTTAATTAAGGAAAAGTAAGCTTGAATTTTTATTTTGATGGTTGGTACCTGGTGCTAGAATGAGTCAAAGGCGACTACATACCATACAATGAACATGGTCACTAGGAATGCGCCAACATAGGCGTTTCCTGTCTTTCTAAAGTAGAACGTCGCTAATGAAGCAACTAATGGCCATAGTATTACGAAGGGTATCATGTATATTGGAAGTACACTTAGGTTAGGTGCGTGCCCAGCAAATATTTCGCCATAGACAATGACTAGCCAAATTATTATGCCCAGGGTTAGCACTACGGAATTTATGGCCATTTCAGCCCCAATACCTACTTCCCCCCCATTTCTTGGTCTCATAAATCCGCTAAACAATACAGCCAGCGGCACAAGAAGAACTGAAAATGGTAGTAGGTACGCCCAGAAGTACACAAACCTTCTAAAGGTCATGGGTTCCAGGGCCCAGATCCATAACCTAAAGTCCACATTGAATGTATAAAACACGAAGGCCAGTATTACGTATAGGGCTGATAGTACTATTGCTGCGAAGACAAAGGCCTTGATTATGTTTATTATGGTTGTTTTTCTATCGCCCCCCCATGAAAGCCCATAATTAACTGCAGTTGCACCCTTTTTCCTCAGGAAAACAAAGTGATCTAATATGAGGAGTACTATTGTTATACCGCCAACAACCAATGCCCAAAACATGTATACATCGCTCTGTACCTGGGGAAATACTATGCTCACAAATGACGTTAAGTGACTCCAAACGAATAGGTTTGTCCATATGTATAGCGCTGGGCCTAATGCCGTTACTATCACGGCATTTATCCACCAACCAATCCCCCCCGTAAATCCCCCCCTGTAATCAGGCACCGGCCTTACCAGGGACCTAAAGACACCTGCTCTAAGCAGTAGGGATCCCGCGGCGAATAGGAAGATGAATGCACCGAATAGTGCTATTCCTGTACCAACTACCTTCCACTGCCATATTTGGTTGGATGGCGGTATGTAAATAGGGGGGGCGCCAAGGGTTTGATAGAACCACTGTATTACTTCGGCTATCTCTGTTGGATCATCAGTTGCCTGAGCATGGGTTATTGGAGGTTGATACAATATTCTTGCGGTTCCATCACTTATTGATCCATATATCATGTTCGGCACCACTGGTTGTGAGGTATTGAAGAACTGCATTAATAACGGCGACTTAGGCGCGTCAAAACCCGTCGGTTCATGCATCATTAGTGGCCCTAACTCCTCGTATAGCCCAAAGGCTATGGCCACGTTCTTAAGGTGACTAACCAGTGATAGGCTGTAGAAGCCGTACCAAAACGGCGTTGATTCCATGAGAAACATGGACCTATAATCGCTTGGAAGGGCCAGGGCAGCCTCGGTTATGGCTAAACCACCCATGGAGTGGCCAACAAGCCCAATATCACTGGCATTAACCATCGGCAGAGATGCCAGGTACTTCAACGCGCTTACTGTGCCGTAAGGCCCATAGGCAATTAAAAGCCCTATGGTACCGCCGGAGAGCCCGTGTCCGTAGGGATCCATTATCAGCACTACGTATCCTCTCCTCGCTAATTCAATGGCTACATTCTGCATGAACTCCTTTTGATTATTCCATCCATTAACAGCTAAAACAGCTGGGGGGGCGGGGGGGTGCTTTGGTGATGCGGTACTAGGTACGTAAAGCATGGCACTTATTACTGCTCCATGGTCACCATATATTGATATTTGATACACGTGGACAAAACCAAAGTCAGAATTGACATAGGACGCAAAGGCGCCCCCACCTATCATTAAGACCAGAGACACTAAAAGCAGTATTAGGTAGGTCTTAACCTCAGGATCCATACTTTTTCAGCTTATTAATCAGGGTTTATATTAAATAAAAGTATATAATATATTTATATTATAGCTAAGTTAGACATTATTATAATGAACTCCTGTACCGCGTAATAACCAAGCCCCCTTATAAAGCTTCAGGGCGGATATATTATTCTCATCCACATATAGCATTGCCATAGCGCCGGCATTGATTGCATCTTTAGTTACCGCGGAGACCACGGCCTTCGCAAAGCCCCTATTCCTGTAGTTGGGTGTCGTGAATACGTCACCGATGATCCAAACCTCCGGCAGCTTTAGGTACGTGCCTGCAATAGCCACTAACTCATTATTGATGAATAAGCCGTAGTAATGCCAGTGGGGGGGTGATGACAGCCTAATTAGTGTCTCAGCCTTACTTATCTGTGTTCCCTGAATGCTCTTGATCTTAATGAATTCGTCAATGTCATTAATTGATAATTTGCGGACTACGGCATTACCGTGGATTACGAACTCCCTGAATGTGCTTCCCTGACAGATCATTGTTATGCCCCCCCTGGATAGTGATACCATGCCCTTACTGGATAGTTTATTGACTAGGCTGTTTACGTACTTAGGCTCGGCCTCCGCATATATCACTAGGCGATTGCTTAATGAAACCTCATTAAGTACGTTAATGGGCGCATTGCCGATTACGTGAATCGCCGTGTGTGGTAATCCCCTGAATATTAGTATGTAACCAATTATCTCATTACCGACCACGTTTAGGTATGCCTCGGTGAACTCCGGGTAGTAAGTAATGTCGTAGAACAGGTAGGCATACCTAATGGGATCCACCATGTAGGCTCTCTTGATTAGGCTAAGTACATCCCTATTCAACTCCCTGAATACATCAACAATCATTTCCTTAATTAGGGAGTAATCATTACCTGGATTTATTAATCAGTTCCTTAATGATGGGGGGGCAGTAAGGATCAGGCGAATTCACGGAGCCGAATGCCGTAAATGCCCGGGCAGGACAACCCGCGTTACATAGGTCAATCATTGGGCAAGTGCTGCATGGCCTTATTTCCGCACACCTCCTACCCCCCCTAAAGGACCTAAAGCCATCCCTCCAAATAGCCCTAAGGCCATCCCTCAACGCATTGCCTCGTAGAACTCCTTACTCATTAATAGCTCACACCCATAGACACTACCGTCTGAGTCTATTACGAACCTACTCCTGCCTGCAGGGCATGTTGAGTAATTAATGATTTTAAGGGCATTAAGTCTCTCCCTTGACTTTCTATATACCTCGTATAAATCACTGAGACTGAACCTAAATCCATTTAGGACCAGCTTGACGTTAGTCTAATGCGCATTAAATCATTAATCACCATCCTCGCCAGTTCATCGCTAAGTGATAAACCGTTCTCTCGAGCCCTACCAAATTCCTGAGCACGTATAAAGGTGAGCACGGAGATCCCCAACCTCTCTGTTAGCCTAACCATGTCAGTTACGTAATAGGCATTATCAGGAATTACCGTGTATGATAGCGACACGGCAATACCAACCTCCTTAAATACATTAATAGCCCTGATAGCCTTATTAAAGCTACCAAAACCCCTAATCACGTCATTAACCGCGGGATTTGGACCATCAAGGCTCACCTGGACCTGGTCAAGACCAGCCCTCTTAAGTTGAAGCGCGTTTTCCCTATTAATCAATGTGCCATTGGTGCTCATCGATACGTAGAGGCCGAGATCCTTCGCATGACTTATTATCCTCAATAAACCCCTCTTAATCAGTAACGTCGGTTCACCACCCAATAAATACACGTACTTAACCTCCAAATCCCTTAGTTTATCGAGTATGTGAAGCCAATCATCAACATTCAACTCCCCACTTAATGGCTTACCTGCCGATAAATAGCAATGCCTACATTTGAGATTACACGCATGGGTTAGGTATATGGTTACGTCATTTATCGAATCCATGCTTAGGTATGGAGGTTCGTTATTATCCTCGACACTACTCCGTAAAGCCAGTATATGACCCAGTGGCGATGCGGGGGGGCATTCGTCTAGGTATATCTCGGTATCATCAACCACCTAATCGCCTAATCTCCATAATTGCGTATTCCTGTTTAAATTACGGATGTCGAAAGGAAGAGTCAGGTGATCCGCTGCTCCTCACCAGGTCAGTTGACCCTCAACTTTCATCAATCAGTGCATTAATCATGAGCGAAGTAATAAAACTATTGCTGTGACTTACCCTCAGAACCTTGTGGCTTCTCCTCAGCCTTTCCCCCCCCGGTATTCCTTCGCTTCCACATTGGTGGGTACGTGCCCTTCTTCATGACCACCCTGGTCGTCTTAACAGCGATTCCTCGCTGCGCCCTCATTATCTCATCACTAGTCATCTCCGCATAACCAAGGGCGACCAATTCATTCTTAAGTGTCATTATTGCCACAAGTGACCCCCCCTTGTTAATATTGTTCGTTAACTTAGCAATGCCTGGAACCGCCAACGCGGCGCCATGGCATACAGCATCGACTGCTGAGTCCCTAATCCAGACCTTGGGTAGGTGCCTAACCATGTACTCAACGGGCTTCACGTAGGTCCTGAGCAAGTCCTCAACACCATAATCCCTGTAGAGCATGTACGCATCCTTAAGGTCCTGAAGTGTAACTGCCTCCTTCTCCGTGAAACAACCAACCCTAGTCCTCCTAAGCTCCCTCATGTTAGCACCAACCCCCCCCAATACCTCGCCGATATCGTAGGCAAGTTTCCTGGCGTAGGTCCCAGACTCCACATTCATCCTAATCAATACGTACTTACCATCCCTCTCAAGAAGCTCAAGTTCATAAACGTGCTTAATCCTCAACTGCCTCTTAACCGCGCTCCTCAATGGTGGCCTTTGATAAATGGCGCCGGTGAATTCCCTAAGCACGGCTCTCAACTTCTCATCATCAACATCACCGTGAAGCTTCATGACCATTATGTACTCCTTATCCAACGTGTTTATTGCCGGTATTGCCTTTGTGGACTCACCAAGCGCTATGGGCAATACACCCGAAACCCCCCCTGGATCAAGCGTCCCAGAGTGACCAGCCTTATCGAGGTTAAGCATTTTCTTAACCCAGGCAGCCACCTCGTGGCTTGTCGGTCCCCTTGGCTTATCGATCACCACAAAGCCGTACTTGAGGTACAGGTCCATGGGTCTCTTCTCCGGTGGTATGCCCCCCCACTCTGGTTGGTCTGCTCATTAGGTATCTTAATGAGGACCTCCGGTTCACCGCAGTAATTGGGTAACGACACGCCAATCATAATTGCAGGACCTATGGATTATAAAAGTCTATCTCCACGTTATGGTAAATTAACTTTTATTTTACCCCCCCACAGTAATGAACGCAAGTGCCTAGTATAAAGACGTTGAGCATGGTAATTCTGGCGCTGGTGCTCGCAATAGTACTAGTGTACTCGATACACTCACTGTATCTGGCCAGGAATGGTGTTACGGCAGATAGTTCATACGTTAACTCTGTTGAGTATGAAGAGTTAATGAACAATTACACGAACCTACTCATTAAGTACACAGCACTCCTTCAGAAGCTGAATGAGTGTATGGCAAATGAAAGTTCGATTCAGTACCAGGGCTCACTAAGTCATAAAGAGGTTATTGCGAGTAACCTAATCATGAGTGCCACGTTATCAATAACGAGTTGTAATGGCTACACACTCCAGTCAACTAAGGATCTTTACTTTGAAACGAAGGGGGGGCCTGGTTACTTAGTGATAACGTATAGGTTATCGAATCCTCAAGTCATTGAAGGTTCAGTATCGTATTACGTGTATGTCATGGCCCAGGCAATGCCCTCAATGCCCATGACCGCGATGTACACATACGAGGGCTCGGCATACACTTATGAAGCTGGTCAGTATGGTCAATTAATCATCCCAGTACTACCAAACTCAACGTACGTACTCACCCTCGGTTTCACATGCTACGTGGCTGAGTATTATCCACCAACGAATGCGGGTACGATAGTTAATGGCGAGATACCGGAGAACGCCGTTATTAATGTGACCTATGTATGGTGAAGTGGCGTAGCTATGTAGTCCTATTCAGGTGTAGGGGTGGCTATGTAATTACCAGGGGTAGGAAGTTTGCAATAGTCGATGGGTTTTACGCGTACGTGGGTTCATGCGGTAATGCATGCGCGGCACGCATAGTTAGGCATCTTGGTAAGGTCGTTAATAGGTTTTGGCATGTTGATTACCTGCACGACATATGCGATGAGGAGGCCGTCATGATACTGCCCTATACGGAGGAGGATGTCGCCAAGGCATTACTTGGTAGGTTCCCTGGGATTTCAGGTTTTGGAAACAGCGATAAGAGGAGAGATAAAACACACTTATTTAGGGTGGGTTCAGGTGATGAAACAATCATTAAGATTCTCCACGAATTAAGCATGGCCATTCATAAGGAACTGAGTAATGAGCGTGGTCATAAATTCAATAATCATTTATAATAGGTCATTAATATAGAGATAATCATATAAACTCACTATTCAATGTGACTATTGGTGATAATGATGTTGCTGGTGCGTCTGAGGGTTCATGATGATGGCTCGTGATCCTGATCACCCTCGTCCTCATTATTCCCGTTCTCGGCATTATTAATAGTATTTGTCAATAATTCCTCAAGACTTTTAATCTTTAATCTCTCCCTTATTAATGCGTTAATGCTACTCCTTAGTTCATCGAGATCCGCCTTACTCACGTAGGAGAGGGCGCTGGCGATCTCCTCGGCATACATGCTGAATATTGCATACTTCATTAGTAATTCCTGCTCCTTTTCCTTTCTCGTTATGTACAGCCTAAGCTTCCTGGCGACCTCCCTAACTGCGTTCCTTACCTCGTTTTCTATCTCGGGTACCTCGCAATCGCCTCCTTACCCGCACTTGCGTATGGTATCTTCGTAGAGCATATGTGGACTACTATGGCTAGGGGGGGAGCCGGGAACTTAACCTTGTACTGGGTCCAATCGATCTCATCAACAATCTTCCTAACAACATCATTGCCCTCATCGTATATCAACGGAACCTTATTAGCAAACCTATAGATAATCGGTTTGTCACTGGGCTCGATAGCCCCACCCCCCCAAGCCAATGCTGCCTCGACAATGAATGGATTACCCATGTACGAACTAGGCTTCCTAGTGACCGTAAACACAACCTCAGGCTTAAGCACAAACTTAACACCCTCGGCAAGTATGTCCTCACCAATCGGCGAAAGCCAATCAGCTGGGCCTCCTCCACCCATTAAACTCCCTCATCTTCGTTACAAAATTAACCAATTCATCATTCATAAGCTTACCCACGGGCATGTCAGGCGGTAATCCAACAAAGTCAAGGAATGTCTTAGCAATCGTCTCACCAACACCATCGAAGTTCTCAACAAGGAACTCAAGCAGTGACATGTTTGGGTCCCTCTGTATTAATTGCTTTATCAACTCCACATCAACACTCTTGGGATGTGGAAGACCCTCCTCCGGTGGGTCAGGCATTTTCGTGGTTACCCTAGGTATTTTAATGGCGTCATCCTCATCTGGGCCCCCCCTAAGTACAAACTCGGCATACGGCGCGACCATGGCAGTCTCCTCAGGTACTCCTCAACCCTCCGCTTAGCCTTTGACCAGTCACCCTCAAGAACCACCTTAATCGCCGTGCCATGCCACCCATACTTATTCTCCAGCGTTCTCTGTGAGACTATCACGGCTCATTTTTCGTAATATCAATCATCAATTGATACTCATAAATAACATCACTCTTCAACGGCGCACTCCTAACGAGTATTGGCGTATTCGTGGTCGATTGGGCATATAGCACAACCATCTTGGCGCCAAGCCCGAAGATACCCCCCCTGTGCTGCTTAATCCTATACTTACTGCTGTAGAATACCCTGCCAAAGACGTTTGGTATCTCATCCCCAGGTATACCAATGCCGTTATCCTCAACGTAAATACTGACCCAACTCCTCGATTGATCAGCGTAATCAATATAGATCTTTATACTCGGCAGTATCTTAAACGTCTCAGTCGCGTCAAGACTATTCTCAACAAGCTCCCTAATCGTTTGATAAACAGCCCTAGTTGAGTTACTAAATCCCGCTATCTCTCGATTGCGCCTAAAGAACTCAGCCGGCGATAAGGCCTCAAACTTAACAATATCGTTAGTACCCATGATCTAAAGCCTAGGAAACGAGAGCCAATTTAAACTTTATGCATTCTATACTATACATAAGGTTATTAATCATTAACAATACCCTGACCCGCAAACCCACACTATTGCACCAAGCATCACAAGGCATAACCTTAATTATTAGGCATACCCTATCAATGATTCCGCCACACTAAACACAGAAGACAATTATAATTTTATTTTTGCATAATCCTGTTTATAAATAAATAATACCCATAAAATGAATTAACCCAACCACACTATATGGCAAGGTATTGCAATATTAATAGAACATTACTTATATGAAAATCTTCATGATGATTTAAGAATTAAAATAGTCTCACGGGCCGTTATTATTACACTTATATGACTATAGCCTTAAGTATTTGTTTAACATCCTTTAAATTCTCTAGGTTCTTCACGAGATTTATCACGACGTTTGCTTGACCCGGTGTTAATAAACCATCAGTTAACTTCCTGAACTTATCCTCAACCTCCTCATCACTCATTGGGTTCTTTGGATGGCCCCCCCTTGGGTGATCTACACGGGCTGTTAGTTCCCTACCGTCCTGAACTTCACGGTTATCCTATTGGGTATCGCCGACGGATATAACTTATCCAGTTCCGGGTCTACATTAACCTTCATCTTCCTTATTAATGAAAGCACCCTGGAGTCGCGTATGTTCTCAGGTTTGTAGTGGTAGAGCTCCACGGTACCGTATAGCAGCGCTACTGCTGTCACCCACATTAGGCTGTGGTCCGCAGTCTCCTTAGTCTTTGGATCCCACTTCTCGGGGGGGTCCTTAACTATTATGTCGTAGGCAGCCTTGAACGTGTCTATCGTTATAGCCTCAACATCGTCAGGCTCAACGGCCTTTCCATACTCCTGCCTAATCATCCTAGCCGCATCAACGGCCGACTGCGCGTGGTACTCCACTGGGTATGGCTTTATGTACGTGTCCAGTATCCTCTTGGGGCTCGGTATTGAGCTCAGGTCAAGTATTAACTTATCATTAAATTCCCCCCCAGCCAGTAACTGCCTTATGAAACCCATCTCACCCTTCAACGGTGCGTCCGGCCCCGTGAATCCCTCCCTAGCCAGTAACACCGCGAACACGGCATTCCTCGAGGAATTGGCAGTTGCCGCCGCCTTCCAGTGACTAAGTTCACCAACCCTTGACTGCCTCATGGCCGCATGCGGTACCGTGGCTATCGATAACGCATTCAAGGCCTCACTCTCACTAAGGCCCATGAGCTTCGCGAGGCCCGCCGTAACCGCAATTCCTATGTAATTGACGTGATCCCAACCGTGAAGCCTAAGACTACCTGCATCGCAAAGCCTAACGCCTATCTCATACGACGTTGCTATGGCCGTTATCAAATCCCTACCACTCAATCCCCCCCTATACTCGGCAGCCGCGAACAGTGCAGGGATCATATCACTTGGGTGGAGTGGCTCCTTGCTTAGGTACGTATCGTTATAGTCGAGGTACCTAACCATTAACGCATTAGTAAATACAGCCCACTCAATCGATGACGTATCAAGCGTGCCCCCCCATACCGTGGCCTCAACATTTGACCGGTGATTCTTAGCAATACTCCTCGCTATCTTAACGGGCTCCGCCATGAAGGCTGCCAGGGCAACGCCAAGGCCATCGAGGACTCTACGCTTAACCTCATTAATGACTTGCTGATCCAGGTCCTCAAACTTAACATTAAGCGCATAATGAATTATGACCTCACCAACACTATCCTTAACCATACTCACCTAATGAGACAACGCCTAATTTTAATGCATAACCTCAATGAACAATCACAAATTACTTATTAACATTAATGGCGTGGCCATTAATGAATGAGGAAAAGAGCCATTGTATTACTCTCTGGTGGTATTGACTCAGCTGTGGCGCTGTACCTACTCAAGTCACGTGGTTACGACGTAATCGCCATATCAATAAACTACCCAGGCAGGGTGAACGTGAGAAGGAGACGGCCAGGGAACTTGCCAGGCTAACAAATACGGAACTGATTGAGGTTAATCTACCATTCATGAGGGAGGTTGATGAACTGTGGAGCAATGATAATGAAAGACCAAGCCACCTAAGGAGTGCCCACCCAAGTACTATACCCGCGAGAAACGCAATAATATACGCAATCGCCGCATACTACGCCGAGGTACTTGGGATAGACACGATAGTCGCAGGCCATAATGCCGATGACACGAAGTACTTCCCAGACACATCGAAGGAGTTCAGGAGGTTAATCTCGAGGGCACTAACAATAGGTACCTACATAGGCAGGGCCAGGGGGGGGCTCAGGGTCATAGCGCCGCTCTCGAAGCTGAGCAAGACCGAAGTCGTTAGGCTAGGCCTCAAATTGGGCGTGCCCTTTGAATACACGTGGTCCTGCCATAATAATTACGACGTGCCATGCGGCCAATGCAGCGGGTGCTGGCCAGGAAGAGGGCATTTAATGAACTGGGCATTAAGGACCCACTCGAAGAAGCAATAAGTAATGGGAGGGATTGGTGGTCATTAAGGAAGAAATCACTGATTAAGCCCTAGCCCTAATATACGCTCTCAAGGTCTCAATGAACTTCTCAATCTCATCAACGGTATTATAACCATGCGGTGACACCCTGATGGTACCAGGCCTTGGGGGGGAGACCACGATACCATTCCTACCGAGGAACTCAGCAAGGCCGTAGGGATCTGAGTACTCGAAGGTCAGTATTGCCGCATGGCTTTCGAGTGGCGTCGTCACCTTCAACCCCCCCAAATCCCCTAATGAATCCGCCAAATACCTAATTAACCTACTAGTATGTTCCTCAAATCTATGAGGCACCTCATACCTAAGCAGTAACCTCATGGACGCCAGGGTCCCCCTCAAACGCTATTATCGGCCACGTACCCCCCCACTCAAGCCTTGCAGCATCCCTGGCAGGCATGTACGTACTTATATCTATCGGCCTCTCAAACAACTTCTCACCCCCCCTCAACCTCCTACTCACTTGGTTATCATCAATCCCCCCCATCCAACCCGATAACGATGGCTTAAGCTATTCAATAACTCGTCACTAACATAGACGAAGCCAGCACCATGAGGACCAAGCAACCATTTATATGAACCTGTAATCAGGACATCAACACCATCCCTAGTCACATCAATTGGTAGGACACCAACTGCATGAAATGCATCACTTATTAACACCGCGCCTCTCGCATGCGCAATCTCGGCAATCTCCCTAATCCTCTCCCTATACCCCCCCGTTATCCAGGAAACATAATCAACAAAAACCACCGCAGTATTATCATCAATGAGCTTCTCATACTCCTCCAGGGGGCACGTACCCATTAATGGGCCTCGCGATCCTAACCTCCTTAATTAGGCCACGGGACCTGAGGGCATGGAATGAGAAGACGCCTGTTGGGAAATTGAGTGGGCTAATGACCACGTTACTACCGGGCCTAAACTCCATAGCCGATAATAACGCATTCAACCCATACGTGGCGCTCGGCACGGCAGCAATACTCTGCCACGACGGGGCATTAATCAACTGCGCAAAGACCCTCTTGGCCTCCACGATATGGTCAAGGGCCAATTCCCACGGCTCACCCTCCTCCTGCCATAGATCAACGAAATTCATAATTGCCTCAGCGGCATCCCTTGTTAATGGACCAGCCCCCCAGCATTATCGAGGTACGTCCTTCTCCGCGTTATTTCTATCCTACCCCCCCTAAGCTCCTCCAACCAACCCATTGATTAAGTGAGTATTGCTGGGATTAATTTTTATCGCACCTACTAAGCAACTCCATCACAACCTCTATAATCGCCTTCATGACCGACACCCTCGTCGGCTCATCAACCTTAACGCAAGTCCCAAACTCCATACACAACTCATCCAAGTACTGAAGCACCGTACTAAACTCCTCACTTGGGTTAACCAACCAATTAACTAGGTGGTAAATCGCCTTAACGGCCTCCTCCCTATCCATCAATAAAACACTCACTAAATAATTAATAAGGCAATAAACTCAGGCCCCCCCACGAATCTCAGGACGGCGATAAACCAGGTACTGAGCCGAGGGGGCAGGCCTTGGAGCAAAGCAGGCAATTTATGCACTTACTCTCATCAACAATGAATGAAGGCCCCGAACCAACACGCCTCAATGCCTTTGTCGGACACCAATTAACGCATAGATTACACTCACCGCATACCGACGCCCTAGCCACAAAGCCCGCAATATGAACCCTTAACTCCTTATTGTTTGAGGAGATAAGCACCTTATTACCACCCTGCCCAACCCTGACCTCGGCCTCCCCCCCAAACTTACCTCTCACAATGTATGAACCATCAGTGCCCTCCACCGAACCAAGCATCTTTAGGAACTCCGTGAAGGTACCCATGTTAATGGGCTTATCAACATCCACTACCAGCGACCCACCATCACCACTAAACCTGACTGGATACTTAACCCTGAAACTCACCCTAACCCGACTACGGATATCACCCGGTAAACCCCCTCCTCCAGCGCCAAAGGCCGTACTCAATGAATTCGTTTGGCAACCCCTGGCTAGCTGCGAATTCCTTGAGCACATCGTGAAGCCTCGTGTAAATACCGGGGGGGTATTTCTCACGCACAACCTCAAACTCCCCCAACTCATTCGCCGGGCATATGACACAGCCAAGCCTATCAAAGCCATACTCATAGGCCCTGTTATAGGGCAGGTTCCTCAGCAATATGTAGCCCCCAAACCTCGAGCGCCGTCCAATCCTGTATTGGAGCAACAACAATATCCTTAGTAACCCACTTACTAACCGAAACCCTAGGCAACCTAGCCCTTTGAAACGACTCAAAGGCCCTCTGACCAACAACGCTAATAAAACCCATTGGAAACCTACGCAGCATCTCATCGGTTATAGCGCTAAGCTTGATGGTCTTGCAGCACCACCTG
>NZ_BBBI01000024.1 GCF_001315985.1 Vulcanisaeta distributa JCM 11216 | reverse complement strand
GGTCTTATTGTTGCTCCTTGACTTAATGGTCTTGAAGGAGTTGTAGAGTATTGCGAATAGGCCTGGGTCTTTAGGCTGGAGTACATTCTTAATGAAGGACTTGAGGCTAGCCGATATGTGCCTAGCCACGTTAGGCCCATCCTCACTAAGCACCTCAGCCAGGTAATCACGAATACCCTCCGGGCTAAGAACCCAATCCAAATCACTCAAGGCCCTCTGAATGTAGTGAAGCCTATCCCTAAGCGTCCTATCCCTAACACCCCCCCTAAGCCTCATGGCCTTGGTGTATGCATCAAGGTCTTCCTGCGTGACGTGCCAAGTCTTACCAATCGCCTGCACATAATCACCCAAGTAACGAGAGAGCAAAGCCAGGAACTGCTCACGGAACTCTGGATCCTCCCTGGCAGTGATTATGACCCTAAGGGCATCACTCAAGGAGGCCCTTTTCTCCGGAACCCAACCCTTCAATAGGGCTTGAAGCTCCTCTGGTGTTAGGAGTTTGAGCATTGAGCATAGGAGGCCATCACCAACCCTAGCCCTACCACTCCTAACCATGCTAATGTAATTACTCGTGACGCCAAGGTCCCTAGGCCTAACACCCTTACTATTTAATAAATAATTAAGGATTAGTAACCTCTGCTCATGGGTTAACTGCTCAATATCCAACAACGAGCAGTCAACCATGCAGACTCACCGTAAAAACCTACATCACCCACGTATATAAAGTTTGTGTAAATGTACACCAATGACACCGTAAACGATAATGACAATGATCAAAGAGAAACTGAACAAGGAACTGGCGGCCCCCCCGGTGGGATTTGAACCCACGACCTACGGCTCCGAAGGCCGCCGCTCTTCCTGACTGAGCTACGGGGCCGTAGTATTATTCCTATATTTCCCTTTTATTTTTTAGGTGCACCTATGGTATTACCTCTGTCGAGTCGAGTACTGGGTCGTAAAGTAACTCATTACTGTTAATTATGCCTTTATTCATGAGCTCCTTTATCCGAGGCGCTATCGCCAGTATTATCCTTATTGTTTCCCTGGTTACGTAATCCACGGTCTCAACACCATCTTTACCCCAGTACTTCTCACCTTCCATTAATGCGTATAGACACCTACCACCACAATAAGGCCTGAACTCGCACTTCATGCACATCTCGGGCAGCCTTATTTCCATTAGTCTAAATCCATTATTAACATCACCAAGGACCGCCCACCTCTCCCTGACGGCTATTGGGCATGCCAGTACCCTGCCGTCGGTTGATACGGCAACGGCCCTATAACCTGCACCGCAGGGTGGTCCCTCGTATGGCTTGAATAAGTATGCGTTTAATATACCAAGTATCGGCACTATACCTAGTACCTTACCCTTCTCTGCATTCTTTAGGAATAAATCCGTCAATTTCTTAATGCCTGGCAGGTAATTATTGTTGGCCCATGCCATAACGTCCCATTTTCTGGTCCATATAACATTCAACTGCCAGTGAACATAGTCGAAACCAAGATCCAGCAGGTGCGTCACATCTTCATAGATGTCCGTTGATTCCGTAACAGTCATCCTAGCAATAAGTCTCTTGATGCCTATATTCCTTAGGTAATTGAACGCATTGACAACAGCCCTATAAACACCCCCTACCCTATTGGCGTCGGTAACGCTTTCCCTACCATCAATGGATAGTAGAACTACGTCCATCCTCCTCCAATAATCCCTGGGCAGTAAATTAACGAGGGTACCATTAGTTTGGATTCCGAACCTCCTTGCCTTAATGTTATCCATGACCCACATTATAAAGCGTGGATTAAGCAGTGGCTCGCCACCGTAAAAAATCACAGTAGCATCAGCATCTCCCTCGATTAATCGTTTCAGCCTATTAACATCATAAGCTACCCTCCAGGGCACAACATGTGTTCAAAGGATCCTCCACAGTATGAGCACTTCAAGTTACACGCGCCCGTTGTAAATAGAAGCCACAACATCCTTAACACCCTTACCAATTTTGATCGCTCATGCTCAGAATGTTTTTAAAACTAGTACTTATCATTGTTAATTGATGAACATACTCGTCATTTTACTTCAGGTGTTGCTACAGGCTGGAGGCAACCAAAGTAACTCCTACATTTCAACGATAGTATTTTGGATAATCTGGGGGGGTATAATAATCATACTATCATTCACGCCATACTTCCAGAATTACATGGCAATAATGTGGTACTCATACAGCGTGGGGGGGAACTTCCTCACTAGCCTAAGTAGGTTGATAACGAATAACGTTAACTTAGTTATCAACCATATCAACCAACTACTGAAGTCAGACGGTTCATCCCAATCAACAAGTAAGAACTTAATTGAGAAGACTATACAGGACCTCATGGAGTTCGTTGTCATAGAACCCGTGAACACCGAACCCACGGGATTAATGAGGACGCTTAAGCTCCTTGTAACATCATATAACGAGAAGCTTGAGTATTCAATAAGGTCCTTATTACCAAATGTTGATAGGCCCCCCCTTGTTCAGAATGTCGTTGATGCCATTGACGGCTTAAGGGAATTGAATTATATATACAAGGTAATCATGCATTACTACAAATTAAGCAATAAGTATAAGAATCCATACCTAATGATTCAAGTATATATGTTATTACCGATCATTAGGGAGTATGTTAATGCATTAAATGGCGCAATATCGTCGTTCCTAAAGGGGGCAACCAGTTGGTGATGCCGCCGGTCCCTTAACGGCGTATAGATTCATGAGAAGTTGTTCGAGCGTGACTGAGATAATGCATAATGTTAAGGACACGTACATAGGGCTTTGTGATTTTGAGGGTAGGAGGGTTTATGTTATTAAGGCTAAGGTCCTGGAGGGACCGTCGGTAGCTTGATGACGGTATAACATACTTAATAGAGAGGGTTGGTGTTAAGCCGAGGATGATAATTACGGTGGATGCGGCGCTTAAGTTTGAGGGAGAGAAGACGGGGGGGTCTATAGCGGAGGGTATTGGCGTTGCCATGGGCGGTATTGGTGTTGAGAGGTTCAACATAGAAAGGACAGCCAGTAGGTATGGAATACCACTTTATGCCATATTAATTAAGATGGGTTTGCCTGAGGCTTTGTCGACGATGTCTAAGGATGTGGAGGGCGCGGTTAATGAGGCTGTGGAGAGGATAAAGAGGGTTATTAGGGAGGGCGTTAGGGAGGGTGAGGAGGTAATACTCATTGGCGTTGGTAATACTGGTGGTGTTGCTCAGTAGTTAGTAATTTATTTAAATGCTCAGTACCTACTATTGCGGTGCTCTTCGAATACTATTACATAATGGTGGTGAGCCTGGTAATTTTCGCAGTAGCACTATTAATCGGATTGATAATGAATAATAAGTACTATAAAATAATTAAGGAAATGCTTACCCAAGTTAAAGAAACCGAATCAAAAGGGCCGTTGGTACTTAGTGGTGATGTTGAGGTTTTAATGTGCCCACGTTGCGGTTACTCTAAGACATTACCGTATAGACTTGGGGACTATGTTGGTAAGGTCGTTGATGAGACGTGCCCCAATGATGGCGAAAAACTAATAGTCCATGCAATATATTCCTCAAGACCCACCGAGCAATTACCATAAAGATAAGCTTTATAACTGGTTGGTTTGTTCTTAATATTCGTGACCCATTTTAATAGGGAGTAAGGTTATGAGTATAAAAGATGTCTTTGGTCTGAATGAGGGTGCTAAGGTAACAATAAGGGGGGGTTGGGTTTATAGAAAGAGGGAGTTGAGGGATAAAATATTTCTGGTCGTTAGGGATGGTAGTGGCATAGTGCAGGCGGTTGTTAATAAGGCTGATGCCAACGTATCAAGCATAGCATCTAAGCTGAATATCGAGTCATCCCTTGTTTTAACGGGTACTGTCAAGAGGGAACCAAGGGGCGCCAGGTGGTGCCGAGATTCATGTTGAAAGCATTGATTGGTACTACGTTGGTGGTGCCTTTCCAATAAATGAGGATGCCGCTAAGGCCGATAGTGAGTACTTGCTTGATGTTAGGCATTTGTGGGTTAGGAGTAGGAGGATGTGGGCTGTGCTTAGGGTTAGGCATACAGTGTTTGGTGCGATTCATGAGTTCTTTAGGTCTAGGGGTTATTACGAGGTTCAGGGGCCTATGTTCGTGTCGGCGGCTGTCGAGGGCGGCTCCACTTTATTCCCGGTTAAGTATTTCGACAGGGAGGACGTTTACCTAACCCAGTCATCTCAATTCTACCTAGAGGTCCTGATCTATGCCCTGGAGAAGGTATACACCATAGCGCCCAGTTTTAGGGCCGAGCCTTCAAGGACTAGGAGACATCTAACGGAGTTTGGCATGCTGAGGCTGAGGAGGCTTGGCTTCAATTTGACGGCTTGCTCAACTTACTTGAGGACTTGATTACGTATGTTGTTAATAAGGTCCTTGAGGAGAGACAGGACGAGTTAAAATTGCTGAATAGGGATGTGAAGATGCTGGAGAACGTAAAGCCACCGTTCTATAGGGTTAGTTATGACGAGGCTATCGAGATCCTCCAGTCTAAGGGACTGAAGATTAAGTGGGGGGGCGATGACATTGGGGGGGCTGATGAGGAGAGGGTACTTACGATGCAATTCGATAAGCCAATCCTCCTACACCACTTCCCCGAGCAGGTTAAGGCCTTCTACCATAGGAATGACCCAAGTAGGCCGGAGACAACACTGAGCGTCGATGTACTTGCACCGGAGGGTTATGGGGGGGAGATTGTTGGTGGTGGGGGGGAGCGTATTTACGACTATGAGGAATTACTCAGTAAGATTAAGAGGTTTGGGCTTAGGCCTGAGGATTATGATTGGTACCTGGACCTTAGGAGGTACGGCTCGGTGCCGCATGCAGGTTTTGGTCTCGGTGTTGATAGGCTGGTGATGTGGGTTTGCGGGCTTGATCATATCAGGGATGCGGTGCCATTCCCAAGGGATGTAAGGCGTGTTAAGCATGAAATGAATAGTGATGGTTCAAAATGGTTCGGCTATTAATAACTGGCTCCCCCCCAGGTGTTGGGAAGACCACAGTAGCCACAGAATTTTCTAGGATATTTAACACAGTATTAATAGATGTGAACGAGGTTATAAGGCCACTCCTTAAATGGGACCCTAGGCTTCTCACGAATTACGTAACTGATGAAAAGAGGGCACGCGAATTAATTATGAGGAGACTAAGTGATTTGGGTTCGTACATAATTGATACGGTAGCCATAAACTTGATTGATAAGGCATTAATTGATTGGTGTATAGTGCTTAGGCTCAATCCCACCGAGTTAATGCGTAGATTAATAACGAGAAACTGGCCTCGGTGCAAGGTTATTGAGAATGTGCTTGCCGAGGTTGTTGGTTCATCGCTAAGCATGGCCATTGATCTATTTGGTAAGGATAAGGTAATTGAAGTGGATACAACGGGTAAGAGCGTACAGGAGATTGTTAAGTACGTGATTGATCATGTATTAAAGGGCGATCCAATTAATGGTGTTGTTGATTGGCTCGACATGCTTGATACCGGATTCCTAGTAGGCCTTGATAAGGAGTTGGATGAATGTTCGACTTAGTGATCCGTGTACTTAACGCTCCTCATTAATCTCTTGATCTCGAACATGAATAGCCTATTCCAACCAATATTCTCGAGCCTCTTAACAATGCTCCTAAGTGTACCAGCCCTAAGGCTTACGAGTAATACCTTAATAACACGCTTACCCTGCATGAAGAACCTAATGAGCACTAACCTCTCATTCTCATACTCAAAGATGTAATCCTTAATCGTCCTATACTTACCAAGTGTGTCTCCAAATTCCTCCTCGGCCATGTCTAAGTAGGTGGCTAGGTCTGGGTCGATTTCCATATACTCGAGCCTATGCAAGCCAGAATTCTCGAGATCGAGGATAGCCACATCGAAGTCCTTATTAACTTCAAATATGGCTATACCGTAGATACGCATTTCAATCTCCATCACATCAGCATTACTATAGTTTAAAAACATTTTGTCCAATAACTATTGAAAAAACAGAGCTAGATCGGTATATGAACGTAACTTAACCATGCATAATAAATCACGGTATTCACAATCGTGATAGGGACACCGTATTTCATGAACTCCAAAAAACCAAAGCCCTCACCACCCCCCCTTTTCTCGCTGGCTTCGCTGATTATTACATTGCTCGCAGCACCAATTAATGTTAAGTTCCCCCCCGCTATCGTACTCGACGCGGCCAAACCAATCCAAATAACGGAATTACTCGGTAAAACCCCCCCTAACTCTTTCATTAATGGTATGTAAAGCGCCACCATGGGAACATTACTAATGACTTGACTAAGGAATAAACCCGATATAAAGACTCCTATTAATGTCGTTGGTTGCGGCAGGTAATTAGCCAGCACATTAAGTACGCCTGACTCAAGAGCTCCCTCGCTAACTATGAATAATCCCATGAAGAATAGTATCGTGGTCCAGTCAACATTATGAGCAACAACTCTCCTATCGCTACCGCTTACTAGGTAAATTATCGATGCACCCATGAATGTCAGAGTCACGGGGGGGGTCAAGTATGGGCTTACGTTGAAGACGTCTGTTATGAAATAGAGTGGTATCAGCATTAATAGTATTATTATTGCCGTATAAGCAAGTCTCTTGTTGACAAGTAGTTCCTCAGGTCTCCTTGTCTCGTTAATTACGATATCATCATTACTTCCATGAAATAACAGGAGCAGTAATGGGTATGTTATCAATATATTAATTATTGTTGGTGGTAATAAATAAAATGCAAATAATACGAAGGGTTTCGGCATACCTGACTCTAGAGCAATTAGCAGGTTCTGTGGGTTACCAACAGGCAACGCCACACTGCCTATGGTTACACCAAAGGCCAGTGCGTAAAGTAATGGCTTGACACTAATCTTAGCTTGCCTTCTCATAGATACTATCACCGGTGTAAATGAGCCGGCAATGCCGTCGTTCGAGAGGGCGAGTGATAATAGGGCTGATAACCCAAACACCTTGAGTATTAACTTGCTCATGCTACGGCTGCTAATTAATAACCTATACGCCAGATAACTGAAGAATCCGCTAACCTCGAGTGCTGATGATATCGTGAATAGTGAGATTAGGAATAGAATAACATTAAGATTTATGGAGGATAAAGCCTGACTAGGTGTGAGTATGCCAAGCACCATAGTGAGCGCTGCACCTAAGAGCATGGCCACCCAGGGCTGTACATTAATCCTACCAACCCCCCCTCAGCTATTAGGCCATACGTAATTGCCAATATGACACTATCCTCAATAAATTTCAATGGCACCATAGCTTACCTAGTCGTCCCTCTACAGTGATGTGGAATAAAAAGTTTTATCTTCGATACTGATCAAGGGAATTAATCAAATAAACTTAATTAGTTGGGATAGATAGCGGGTTATTGATGATGAAGCTCGAGAGGTTTGATTTAATGATAATAACGCAGGCCTTACTGAACATGCTTAAATGGATTAATTCTACGGTGAGTTGGTGGGGGGGTTAAAATGGGAATGAGGGATATCATTGACGATTTGAGGGCCGTGATTACGTTCTTCACAATTATACCAATTGGTGGCTCTCACGATGTTTCAAGGGCATTAATAAACGCGTGGATTGCAATAATAATTATACCGCCAATAACGGGGTTATTACCTGGACTTCTTGGTTATTACCTGGGTTTCTTTATACATAATGGCTTATTTATTGCGTCAATTACGTACTTACTACTTCTCGTATTGACGGGGGGGCTTAATCATATTGATGGGTTTGCTGACGTAGTTGATGCATTGATGGTTAGGGGGGGTTCAATTGAGGATAGAATAAGGGTGCTTAAGGACCGCATAGGGGGGGCTCTGCATCGATAGCCATGGTCGTGTTGCTGATAGTCCTGGCTATCTCATCAATATCTAATTTAATAGGGATCTTATGGCAGTCATTACTCATTGCGGAGGTGGTGTCTAAATCCTCATGCTGTCTCTGTGGTGTGGTCGGTAAGGAGCCTCGCCACAGGGGGGGTTTAGGTTGGCAGTTGATAGGTATAGTAAGGAGAGGGTCCATTTAATCGTTATCACGTTGGTTGCAGGCCTAGTGATCACCTACTTGTTGCTGAGATTAATTGGCATATTAGTGGCCTTGGTGACCATTGCCCTTAGCGTGTTAATATTTACGGCGCTTCAGAAAAGCTTGGAGGTGCCGTTGGTGACCTTTACGGTTTCATTCTTGAGATTTCGAGGGTAATAACCCTAGTACTACTATCGTTAATAATCACCGCTTTCTCGTGAATGGCCTATCAAGCTCTATTTCCATTATTGGTACTACTTTAATATACTGTCCTGTGTTATTGGCATTGTATGGATAATTACTCAAATGCGATAATTAGTATAACGCCTGACCTAGCGCTGGACATGGGATATACATACGCTGGCGGCCTTGGTGTTCTTGAGGGCGATAAGTTCTACGGAGCCGCGGCACTAGGCCTTAACTACTACGTGATAACCCTCCTGTATAGGAATGGTTATGTTGACTATGACTTTGGTGAGGATGATAATCCAATACCGAAGCCACAACCGCAACCTAAGTCCTTCCTTGAATCATTAAGGCTTGTGGATACCTTCACGGTTAGGCTAAGGAATGAGAATGTTGAGGTTAATGCGTGGGAGTATCGCCTAGGTTCTGCGCATGCGGTATTCCTAGAGCCTAGGGGGCCCGAGTGGGCCTTGAGGTTGACGGATAGGATATACATAGAGGGTAGTGTGGAGGAGAAGTTCCTGAAGTACATATTCCTTGCGAGGGGTGCCGTGGAGTTCATTAGGAGGAATGTGGGGCTTGAGAATGTTAGGTACATAGACCTTCAGGAGGCTTACGCGGCCATGGTACCAATAACACTGAGAATACCTGGCAGGTATAGGCTCATTATTCACACGCCGGGTCCCTGGGGGGGGCATCCATCATTCCCAAATAAGCTCTTTGAAGAGGAGACTGGTTACAGGTTTATTGAGGACCCCCCCGTGGTCCTAACGAGCATTGGGGGGGCGGCAATGGCTTGGGAGGTGATAACAGTATCTTCGAAGCACTACGACATAATGAGGAAGGTAATACCTCAATTCATTAATAAGCCAGGTTCATAACAAACGGCGTTGACTTGAATAGGTGGATGGACCCAGAGATAAGGATGCTCTATGAGAGGGGGGGATCACTAACGAGGGAGAGCCTCGCCCTCATTAAGTCCCGATTAAAGAAGGAGCTGCAGGGTCTAATTAGGTCGTATAAATCCATCGAGTTGAATGACACCTCATTCATCGTCGCGTGGGTTAGGAGAATGACGCTGTACAAGAGACCTCACTTTATGGCTAGGTTAATAGAGGAGGGTGAATTTAATGATGTTATTTTCGTATTAGGTGGTAAGTCACATCCAATGGATAAGGACGGCTTAATATACATGAAGAAATTCAGGGAGTTGCACAGGAAGTACAAAAACGTTGTTTATATACATGACTATGACGTTAACAAGGCAAAGACAATACTCAAGGGAATTGACGTACTACTATTCACGCCATTCCCCGGCTGGGAGGCCAGTGGTACGAGCTTCATGAAGGCCGCAATAAACGGTGTGCCGAGCATAGCGTCTAGGGATGGCGCCGCAGTTGAGTTAATAACGGATGGCGTGAATGGCTGGTTATTCGGTAGTGATATTAGGGAGTTGATAGACTTCGCAAATGACCCAAGGGGGGGTAAGGAGATTGACGAGAGGGAATACACGGAGTTTAAGGCGAAGTTCTCCCAGGTGTATGACCTATATAACTCGGATAAGGAGCGTTTCTACCTAATAAGCCTAAGTGCCATATTTAGTTTCGCGCCTAGGGTCGATATTAAGAGGGTTCTTCGTGAGTATTACCCAGACCTCGTTAGGGAATGAGGTTAAAGCTTTTTAATTCCCCCTGTAGTTTGATCGTCAATGCCAACATGTAAACTCTGTGGAAGGTCATTTGACACAATGACAGAGCTTTACATGCACTTACATAGTGAGTGTAGTAAGATACCAAGGTCCAGGAGATGCCCAGTATGTGGCAGTAAGTATAGGTCTATTAGATTCATGAGGCATCACCTAATTAATGAGGCGTTGATTGAGAGTAAACACATGAATTACTTGATCAGCATTTAGAAGAATGGTATTAATTCTAATTGGATTACTTGACATACCGTGGAGGTTACTAGGGTTATTAAGGTACAATCTAACTGTAGGGAATGCCTTGATCTGGTAATGAATGCATTGTCAATGCTGAACGGGGGGGTATTGCTCATGAAGTTCTTCAATAATGATCTTGTAATAACCTACGATACAAGTAATGTTAACTTCAGTGACATTGCGCAGTCAGTGCTTTCATTAGGTGTTGGGTTATTACTTAGGAAGGTAATAATGAACGTGAGCGTCAAAAGTGATGTGGATTTTAACGAGCTAGAGATTGCGATGAGCAAGGCCGTTGATGGCATCGTGAGTTTAATGTATGATCGAGCGACGTCAAAATTATCAATAATCATGTATCCTGACATGGACATTAACGCAGTCATTAATAACCTAACAAAAATGGGCATTGTAATTAATGAGATAACTACGGATGAATTAACTCAAGTATTAATGGCTCGTTCATAATTAGGGTGGTGTCGGTCTCACCAGGTCGGTGGGTAGATTCCATCGCTTAGCAACCTTTGCTAAATGTTTTAGATACATGGTTAATCCCCCCCTGTCCTTTCTCGCCGCATCAACTATTGCTTGCATTACATCAATGACCGCATCATAAACCTCCCTATTGACTGGGTATGGAGATCCATCCTTACCACCAAGCGCGAATGTATACCTTCTTGGATCAATGCTTGCCGGGTCCTCCCAATCAACACGGTCCCTATAGACTAACTCCGCTATTAATGCCAGGGCAAGCATCGTGCTAGGCCCCCCCAAGCCCCTAACGAGCAGTAGATCCTTAAAGTCATTTGCATCCCTCGCCCTTTTAATGGCATCCTCATTTATTGATGCCGTGTACGGTCTAAAGGCACCGCTTATGTATGGATTATAGTACTTAGGCTGTTCCTTACCTAAGTACGTGAGTATTGTGGAGTCGCCCCTCATCATAGCCCTAACCAATGCCCAGTCCTTAATCACCTTGTTAGCGTCTTGATGAACCAGGTCAAGTATGGTTACCCTGGCATCACTGCTCATTCTACTTACCATGTTAAGTGCGTAATTACCCTTAACACCAACAATACCCGTGTGAGGCTCATTCAGTAAATCGTTTTCCATCCAAATGTGGTATCTCCTTGCATACCGGGTCTTCTCATTCATACCCTGTTGAATTATTGCCCAGGTACCATCGGAACCAATCATCATTGCATGGTGATAAAGCCTATAACCGTCCTGCAACGCCGTATTATCAATCTTAGCAGAAAGCCTAGACATAAGCTTAAGCCTCTCAACATCAACATCCCAAACCCTACCCAACTCCTCAATTTCAACGGGCGTATTAATTGCGTAAACCCCCCCTTGCCACCAACAACCTTAATACCAATGTCCTTCTTCGATAACGCCTCCTTAAGCGCCGCCGTGGTTATCGTGGTACTGCCTGAGGAGTCCCAATCCATACCAATTATATTATTAAACGCCTGAAAGAAGAGCGGGTTAGAAAATAGTTTAATGGTGTCCCTAATACCGTGCTCATCAACCAGCAACTCAACAATAAGCCCGCTAAGCTTAACCATCCTACTGTAGAGCCACGGTGGTACGTGGCCCATATGTAATGGTAAATCCGCAAACCCTGAAACACTCACATAATTGTATTTTTAATGACTGATATATAGTTCTTTCGTTCTTAGTGCATTCTCATAATGGGTACTCATTAATATGATGGTCATAAGGTTATGCTTTTATTCACACTTAAATTTTGGTCATTAATGGATTTCGATCTCAGTAAGGAGGAGGCTCTGTTTAGGGATTCGGTTAGGGAGTTTGGCGAGCGTTACATAAAACCGCACTGGGTCGATCTTGACGAGGGCAGGTACTCACTCCTTGACTTAATACCTAGGCTCGCCGAGCATGGCCTAGTTGGTTTAACACTCAGTTCTAAATACGGTGGTTCGGAGGGTTCCTTCCTAATGGCGGCAATAGCGCCGAGGAGTTAGCTACGCAGACCCGAGTCTCGCGGTCCCAGTATACTTCCTACTGGAGACTGCCTGGCCCTTCATAGTTCAGCGTTATGCCAAGGATGGTGTTAAGGAGGAGGTCCTGCCAAGGCTAACCAAGGGTGAGGCTTGGATTGGTATAGCGTCCACGGAGCCCCCCCAGGGAGGTAGTGACGTGGCTGGCGAGAGGACTGAGGCGAAACTCGTTAACGGTAAGTGGCTCCTCACGGGTGAGAAGAACATGGTGACCGGCGTTTCAATAGCCCTTAGGCTACCCTATGGTGGTGGCTTCGTAACAATAACGAGGACGGGACCGCTCGAGGCTAAGCATAGGGCCATAACGACCATGCTATTCATGGTCAAGAGGAATGGGGGGGTCGTTAACACGGGATTTGAAACAAGGGATTACGAGGAGTGGGGGGGTAGGAGGGGGGGAATACCAACTGGCTACCTGAGACTTAA
This sequence comes from Vulcanisaeta distributa JCM 11216, assembly GCF_001315985.1. Classification (GTDB taxonomy): domain Archaea; phylum Thermoproteota; class Thermoprotei; order Thermoproteales; family Thermocladiaceae; genus Vulcanisaeta; species Vulcanisaeta distributa_E. The sequence goes on along the minus strand of NZ_BBBI01000024.1, from coordinate 10,341 downwards.
TGGTGCACCTGTGGATCCCGAATTCGTGCTTGGCGAGGTAAATAACGGGTTTAAGATAGTCATGGAGGGCTTCGATGTGGCCAGGACGTTAATTGGCGCCGCGGCCCTTGGGACTGCCCGTTGGATGCTTGAGCAGGGCAGGGAGTGGATAAGGAGTAGGGTTGTCTTTGGTAAGCCAATCTCCTCATACCAATCAATAAGCTTCAAATATGCCGAGCTAAGCACGAGACTTGAGGCTGCCAGGCTCATGGTATATAGGGCTGCCTGGCTTGCGGACAAGTTCTATAGGGGGGGTGATTCCTCGGTTTCCATACTCGATATTGCCAATGCAGGGGGGGCCATGGCAAAGATGCTTGCCGTGGAGGCCGCGATAGACGTTGGCCTAGAGGTCATGAAGTGGTTTGGTGGAGTTAGTTACTTCAAGGAGACCCCCCCAATAGCCAGGGCATTCCTAGGAGCCCTGAGCTACTACGTTGGCGCTGAGGGAACCCAAAACATAATGAGACTAATAGTGGCGAGGGGGATTAATAGGTAAGGAAGTGGAATAATCATGCGCATCATCGATGAATCATTATTCCTCTAAAAATACACAGTTAATAAGGATAGTACGTACATGATCCTCACGTCAACGAAAGCCTCAATAAACGCCGCAACCGCAATAACCATTGCCGTAGCTACTACATACCTAACAGTGATGGTTTCGGAAGCCATTCTAACCACCCTATCCATCGCGTACAATTCCAGGGTACCATGTGGAATCATTGAGACAAGGCCGGCAATCCCGTAGGGTGTAGTTAATAATCCAGCCAGGACTCCGTATACATATATAAAAACAATTACGTAACCCCTAGAGTACTGGCTTATTAAGTAAAGCGCCGCAAACGCCGCGGAATTAGTCACCAACACCCACAGGAATAGCCTAACCTCAAAGCTCATGCTAAGCAATACCGCTGGTACCCTAACAGCATCAAAGGCCTTAAAGACAAGACCTCCAAGCAGTAAGCCCATCATTACGCCTAATACGAAGGAAGTAACTATGTTCTTAAACATGGTAAAACACCAAGAACATTCCAAGGACAACCAGAGACACTATTACGAGGGTTATGTAGGTGGCCGCTGAGACAAGTAGGGACTGCCCCCCCACAGACCTTAGTAATGGCATCAAGAAGAGGGTTAGGGACACGAAAGCGATTGGCGCAGGTATTATTAAGATTAATAGCGGATAATGGTTGTCGAGGAATAGCTTAAGCAGTCCGAGGGCTATTGAGTAGGTCATGGCGTAGAAGGCTATAGACCAAGCAGTCATTGAGTAAACACCCTCATCACTAATGGGCCTAATAAGGACCTTAACAATGGGCTTACCAACAATAGCGAAGAGCATTAGAGTGCCGAATGAGGCGACGAAGGTAAGGAAGTAAACAACCGTGGCTGAGTAAGGAGGATTCAACGAGTAGGGGAGTAAGGAGATGAACCTAGGACCAAGGACCTGGACAGCCAATGATAGGGAAACCGCACTTAATATTGCTGAGGCAGGTAAAGGCAAAGCCCAAGCAGGTAATAAGGAGAATGGATTGCGGGAAACAATAAATCTCCTAAAGTCGGGGGGGTGTACAAAGCTTATTAACGAGAGGCCTAGATACGTAAATGGATAAATTAGGATAAGCGGCACCATGCTAATTTGCCATAACGAGCCCTCACACGCCACATAAACTCCCTAAACCTCTTGGTAAATTCACTCACGTTCATGACGCTTTTCCTCCTTAACAATACCGATGGGGGGGCACGACCAACGCTGTAGTAAGCGGCGAGATCCGCAAGCGCCTCATCAAGCATGGGATACACTAAAATGGTTATTGAAAAGAACATAATACAGCTGCCATAAAGTAAAAACGTAAGTGAGTAACTCTCTATTACATTGATATGATGGTAAAGCGTCAATAATGCAATTAAATAATCAAAGGGCATTACGAGTACCGCGGCGGTCATCGTAATAACCATAGTCCTAATTAACGACCACCTTATATGATGCTCTTCATGCATCAGGACAGCCCTATAATCTATGGGGGGGTCGCCGGCTATATCCTCCGATACAAATATCACATTGGGAATCCTAAGCACCATACCACCAACGCCTGGCCTAAATTAGTGGCGCCACTCACGACATACACGGCATCTTTACAGGGACCAGGCAAGACACGGCATGGCAGTAGGCGGAAAAGATCAAATACTATGAATATGAGTAGGATAGACATTACATTAATAAAATAAACCATGAATGAAGTATATAAATTAAGTCCCCCATTTAATTAAGATTGAGGAAGAAATACTAAATAATGCTGATGCCCATGAAATCTCAACCCCAACGATCGCGCCCATGATAGATAAGGGTACATAGAGTGCATGATATTTCTTATAAGTATTTGGATTTATTTTTAATATTTTATACTTATACATAGTCACACATTAAATAAGAACTATGCAATGTATACACCAAGGCCAATGAGAGCTACTCCACCCGTACCAAGAGCTACAGCTGCCCATAATGGCAATGTCCCTGCAATATAAGCATTAATAGCGATATAAAGTAAAGTGGCTCCTACTCCAGCAAACCCGGCGCCTCCCCCAACATAACCTGCACTTGCCCAGGCTGGGTTTCCGGTTTGCTGGCTCTCTAAATATGATTCTATCCCTATTATATGCGGCATCACTGGCATCATTGCTATTGCTATTAATGTCAGTGCAGCCATGGCCTTTATCGCATCTTTCTTAAGATCGGGAATATTACTTCTCATCATTATAAAATTGTTTTGACTAATTAATAGACATTACGCCATCATATTTATAATTTTTGTAAATTATTGATAATTACTGATGAGCATAATGCCACGACTATTCACAACGCTTAGCTCACATAATGCTGTGAGAATAATTTTTAAAGCGTAATGTGCATTCTCTCACTAATATGGGTCAGCAATCCGTAACGCCGCGTACTGCCTACATACTCTCGTTAATAGGTAGTATATTGATGGTGATAAGCTCGATAGTGGTTCTAATATTTGCGGGGATGTTAATGGCGATGCCCCCCCACTTCTATGTGTTTCATAGGTTTGGTTATTACCCAATGATGTCCATAATACCGTTGGCGCCTATTTTCTTCGTAGTCATAGGAATAGTGGGTCTCGTAGTGAGCGTACTAGCTCTGTATTTCTCCCTGAGACTTGGTAGGTTAAGTGATGTGAATGCCGTGCACAGTACTGGCATTGTGCTTTTAATACTGGCGATAATCGGCTTATTCATGGCGAATGGCTTCTTCATAGGCTTCATACTACTCCTCATAGGCTCAATACTGGCCATCACGTGGAAACCATAAATAATGCTAAGTGCAGACTTTCTTAAATGGTTAATAAGGCCTTAATTAAATACATCGAGGAACTATTAAACCCGTACTCAACCTACTACTCAGATGGAGTATTAAACAGCGAGGGTATGACATTACTGAAGATAATAGCTAGGGAAGTCCTTAAGGAGTACCCTGCCCTAAAATCGAGATTTGCCAAGGCTAGGCGTAGGAGGGATTACGAATACGTATCCAATCTCCTTAACGAAATAATCTCCTATTTTTCACAGACTTCTCGATGAATTTTGCTGACTTTCTGTAGATTCTGTCTATGTTAAAGTTATGGCCTTTAATGATGATTAAGGTAATCAATACCATGAGCAACACTGCGGTTATTAAACGCCTATAATACCTCGTTATACGCCTTAGGCTGACCATGCATGCCCTTTACCACTACGCTATACTTATATTTATCTCTGTGCATTAACCCATGTGTCTGAATTAACAATAGCGTTTAATATCGCTAAGAAGTGCTCATCATACACAGACCTGGTGGGCGGATCCGTTGCTGAGTACGACTTCATAGAATGGTTCCTAAACCAAATAGATAATCCATTATTCTCCTATGAATTACAACCTGTCAGTGTCCTTGTCTGGAGGGATAGGTTTTCGAGGGTGGTGCACGGTAATAACGAGTTTAAGGCGTTAAGCATGCCACTGACATTGGGTGGTTCCGATAGGGGGGGTAAGCTCACCATGGACATAAATGACTCGGAGGGTAAGGTACTGCTTACGGATTTTCCCGAGGACATGGATGATGCGAAGTACATATACATAAGGGCGATGGAGAAGGGCGCCCTAGCAGTTATTTTTAGGGACAGGTACCCCCGGCGTTGTTAGGAGGATTGTGGTGACGGCAACGCCCGACTATTCCTGGGATAGGGCGCCACCACCTGTAATGCCTGCACTCACGGTATCTAGGGAAGTCGGTGATGAGTTGAGTAAGCATGTTGGTGAGGAGGTGGAGTTCGTGAGTGATGTGGAGGCTAGATTGGGGACTGGTTATAATCTCATTGCAAATCTTGAGGGTAATAAGGAGGAGTCGGTAATATTAGCCGTGCACCACGATCATTGGTTAACCGGGTATGCAGACAATTGCCTGGGTGTTGGTTTAGGGGCTTCTATTTTACTTGATGCGGTTAAGGAGAGATCGTCTATGAAGAGGGGGGGCTTGACCTTCATTTCATTTACGGCCGAGGAGGCTGGTAACCCAGGATTTGCCAGTCTCTATTGGGCCTATGGATCCACTAGGTACGTCGAGTACCTCGAAAGGAGAAACCTGCTTAATAATGTGTATGCCGTGCTTAACTTAGACGTTGTTGGTAGGCAGTACGTAATACACACGAGTGAGGACTTGTCTATGCAATTAAGCCAACTGATTAGTACGCAGTGGGAGTTACCCAAGCCTTACTTTGACTCTCTTAATTTTGAAATGAATGGTATACCGTCAATGACATTGTCAAGCCTTGATAATTACTGGGACGTCTACCACACAGACAAGGATGCTGAGGACAAGGCTAACCGGCAGGACGTAGACTCTGCTCTTAAGGTTGCCAGTCAATTGCTTAATTACTTATTAACTAATGATTTAACTCCATCACCGTACATATCAGTGTTGAATAGAGACATAATTAGTGTGGGCCTCGGTATAGAGCTCAGGGAGGATTGGGAAACCTATAGGCTCGTTAAGTACCTGCTGTCTAAGTACCTGGTTGAGTATAGGCGTGATGGTTCCGTGAAGACCATATACACGAACTCCATATTATCCTATGTCAGGAGGTTCATAAACATAAACGACATTAATCAAGTACCGCTAAGGGTTGAGGAGATGGGTACTGGCAGGGTGATCATGGACACTAGCACCATAAGAAACGTCAGGCAATTAAGTCAATACATATCCCAAGTAATAGAGTCCCTGACTGAGGACATGAGTATAAACCTAGTCACTTAGTTCTCTGGTGCCTGTCCTATCCCTTATTAATGTACTAGATACCTTATTACCGAATCCATCCTTAATTATGGGTACTGCAATAATATACAGAGGCCGTAATCCTCTTTCCCTCCTAAGATTATTAATCTCAATGGCCCTTGGCAATGTCTCTAGGCTCACCACTATCGCATCCACGGTTGGATCAACAATCGTTGGGCCATATGGGTCATTAATAACGTCAATTATCACATCACGGTCATTGCCGCCCAGCTCCCTAATCAAGCTCCTAAGGTTGAGGAACCTGATCTTCAATGGTTTAACCTTATATGTCTTATAGGCTTGGGCGAACTCATCACTTGTGACGCCAACAAGTACCTTGCGTCCGTAGTTAAGTGCCGTAAATAATAATGCAGTGTGCCCTGTATGCAGTGTATCAAAGGTCCCACCAACGGCCACTTTCCTAAACCTAGGTCTCTGCATATACTAACTCTATGTTGAGTACTTAATAAATCTTGGTTACTTAGGTCTCCAATACCCAGCTGTTGCTAACTATATATTTAGCGGGGGGGATTGGTATATATGGGGGGGTAGAGAAATATTACTTAAGGCTTAGTTTTTTATACCCAGTTATACCCTATATGTGTGTCCTCAATTTACAGGAGGGTTATTAGGATTGGTGAGAAGAGTATTGGGATCACACTGCCTAAGCGATGGCTTGATGTGCTTAGTGTTGGTATTGGGGATGTTGTTGAGATAAGCCTTGTGGGTAAGGTAATCGTTGTTAAGCCAATTACGCAGGCCGGTGGCGAGACCAATGAGGTTAGTATATCGCTCGGCGGCTCGATTGATGAGACGACTAGGGTAATCATTGCCAGCTACATTGAGGGTTATGATAATGTTGAGGTTATCGGGCAGAAGGACGTGATTAGGAAGGCCTTCTCAAGCGTCGAGAAGAAGCTGCCGGGCTCGCTCATGCTCGAGGGCGATGGTAGCGTATTAATTAAGGTGGCCACCAGCGAGTCTAATGTCGACCTTAATGAGGTGATTAATAGTATGGCTAATATACTGAATTCCATGTTCGGTAAATTCATTGATTACCTGGAGTCAAACAAGGAGGATCTATTGAAGGAGGTGCTCGAGCTTGATGATCAGATGGACAAGCTATACTTCCTGGCACTAAGGACAATTAAGAAGCTATCCTTCAGGGACCCGAAGAGGGCCATTGACGATACCATAGTCGTGAAGAACCTAGAGCACGCGGCAGATTCCCTGGACAGGCTATCAAATGCCTTCATGAGGGTGCAGGCAACCCAGTGTAGGCGTGAAATAGGCGAGAAGCTCAGGAATGTTTGGACATACATAATGAGGGCTGTCTACTCGTACCTGGACAATAACATAAACAATGCCCTGAAGGTCCTACTCGATAGAGAACACATGCTTAATAACATGCTCGAGCTGGCCAACATGGGTTGCGTAGGACTGAGTGGGTTACTAACGGCCTCAATACACGAGGGGGGGCAGTTAATGGTTGCGTTGGCGGCCGACATAGCGGAGGCAGCCTTCAGCAGGCATGTTAGAAGTATCGCTAAGCCCGCTAGGATAGTCACTGGCGAGGAGTTAAATAGTGAGGAGTAATCCTAATTAGGTAATGTGATGAACACGTCGGTAGCTGATCAATGAGGATGGTCAGAGGTGCTGATATTCGTAGACTTCGAGACCTCGAACTACTCATTCAAGGTATACCGGGTTATAAATCACCGAAATTAAACCTTGAGCAATATATAACAGATGCAAACGTTGTTGCCGTAGCCATCTGGGACGCATACATGAGGAATCGCCTGACAAACGCCAGGATACTCGATCTGGGATGCGGCACCGGCAGGTTTGCAATAGCCGCGGCATTAATGGGTGCTAGGCAGGTGATATGCATAGACATCGACCCAGAGGCCTTGGCCATAGCCAAGGAATCAGCCAACGATTATGGATTAAATAACGTGGATTTTATCGCAAGTGATGTAAGGGACATGGCATTACTGGGTAGGTTCGACGTAGTATTTCAAAATCCGCCCTTTGGAATACAGTCAGAGAGGGGGGGTCTCGATATTAAGTTCCTAGCAACAGCAATAAACCACGGCAACATGGTATACACAATACATAAACTGAACACCCTAGACTATGTACACAATAAGGTTAACTCCTGGGGGGGATGCGTAATGAACGTGCTGGACAAGGTGATAATAACAATACCACTAACATACAAGCACCACAGAAGAAGGATATACAAAACCGAGGCATTCCTTGCACGGATAGAATGCCCAGGAAAATAACTAAAAAGTTAAAAAATCCCGTAAAGAAGCATTACCTCGCGGGGGGGTGCCCGAGCCAGGTCAAAGGGGGGGACGGGTTCAGGTCCCGTTGGCGAAGGCCTGCGTGGGTTCAAATCCCACCCCCCGCACCACCATGGTGTTGATTCTTGTGGGGGGGTTTGTTTTGCCCGTGGGCTTTGGGTGGGGGGGTTATTGACAGCCTAGGTTTTTCATTGCCTTTGTCCTCCTTTCCTTGTCTATCTCGTAGTTTTTATTATGGCTTATGACAATCAATTGTTGAATCATTATCATGATTATCACTAGTAATGATGCGATAATTAATACAGCAATTATTCTGGGGGTTCCTAGTACTATTACTTAAATAACTAACGTATCACAGCGTCAAACCCTGCGGTTACCTGGGTAAGGCTTATTTACCATATTTGCCTTTAAGAACAATGGTTCCCCCCCGCGCCGATAAGACCCGCGGAATCGCGGGCCTGTGAATCGGTACCCGTCGGGCTACGGAGCCCGGCATACCTCATCTTCCCTGGCATTCCTCATGAATGGTGCTTGTTATGATCTTCATTGCTTTCTCAAATTCCTCCTTCTTAATGGATCCTAACCCAACCCTAACTCCATCATCCTTACCAAAGTATTGCCCAGGCACTGTCAGTACATCCTTACTTAGCAATTTTCTTGCAAGGTCACTTCCTGTGATTCCCTGGCATCTAATTCTCATGTAGAATATAGGCATGTACTCGACGTAGCTAATATTGACGTAATCACGGGCATCATCAATCATCCTCCTCATGGTATCGATGTTCGGCACAATAATACCTAGATTCCTCTCCTTAACCCAATTCCTGTTTCGTAGGAGTATTGATGTGTACCTTAGGTTTAGGTCAATAACGAGGGGGCTAACTAAATCAATTATACCATTTATCTCCTTTATTACCTTATTATCACCGATTACCCAACCAACCTTGAGCTCATTCATTGTGTAGAATTTCGATGTGCTGAAGGTGAATATTATGTTCTCTATAGGTAGGCCCCTGAGATTGTTCTCCACGAACTCCAGGAATATTGAATCAATAACGGCGTAGGCCCTCTTCCGCCTCAATTCATCACTTAACTCCCAAAGCAACTTCTTGCTCAAGAATATGCCGAGTGGGTTGTTTGGATTTGAGAAGAAGAGTGCCGAGCCCGCCTCGATATGATTAAATAACTCAGTCAGTGAGTCATCAATGTTTAATTCCGTTTGCCTTAAATGTAAGAATTTAGGCAATACCCTTATTGGTTCGTAATCGGGTATTACGGTAATTACGTGTTCGATAAGTCCCAATTCCCTAAGTGCGGTTAAGGCGGCGAAATTGCCCTCCTGAGTGCCATGCGTGATTGCCAGATTCCCTCTATCAACGCCGTAAATATGCATTAATTCATCAGTTAAATCACCTGCCTCGCCAAGGCCCTCTATTTCGTTTAATGGTATTGGCAGTACTCCGCTACTTGATACGTTATACTTAGCATTGTGGGTCCGTAGCCACGTGAAATGGCCGATCTCCACAAATTAACGAACTATTCCTCACTTATTAAGTAGTACTTGGGTAAACCCTAAATAATGCATGCGTATTTACTAGGTCATGGCGCATGAGAAGAGTTTTGTCTTGGTTATAGATCAGGGAACCACCGGTACGAGGGCTGCCTTGGTTTCTCGAGATGGCTCAATAATAGGCTATGCATACCACGAGCATACACAGATTTACCCAAAACCTGCCTGGGTCGAGCATGACCCATTGGAGATTTGGGAGAAGACGAGGCTCGTGATTAAGGAGGTCCTTGAATATACTAAGGTCGACCCAAGGGAGATAGCGGCAATCGGTATCACCAATCAGCGTGAAACCACGGTCATTTGGGATCCAAGAAATGGACAACCAATCCACAACGCCATAGTCTGGCAGGATAGGAGAACGTCACAACTCGTGGATTACCTAAGGCAGAATTACCACAGTGTTATTCAGGAAAGGACCGGCCTTGTTCCTGACGCTTATTTCTCCGGGACAAAGATTTGGTGGCTTCTTGATAATGTACCTGGGCTTAGGGATAAGGCGAAAAGGGGGGGTGAGGTTATCTTTGGTACGATAGATACCTGGATAATTTGGAACCTGACCAGGGGGGGCAATAAGGACGTGCTAACGCCGGAGAGGGGGGGTGGTGCTCACGTTACCGATTATAGTAATGCGTCCAGGACTATGATCTTTAATATACATAAGCTTGATTGGGATGATGAATTGCTCGAGATTGAGGGCAAAATACCTAGGGATATACTGCCATTACCAAGGCCATCAAGTGATAGAAGGATATACGGCTATACGGGCCCGGAGGTTTCCCAATTATTAGGCGGTGTAAGCATACCTGTTTGTGGTGATGCTGGTGATCAGCAGGCTGCTTTGTTCGGCCAGGTTGGTTTTGATGTTGGTGAGGTTAAGTCAACATACGGCACTGGTAACTTCATATTAATGAATATTGGGGGGGATGCACCAGTAAGGTCTAGGGCAAATCTATTAACCACGGTTTACTACTCCATTGAGGAGGGCAAGGCTAAGTACGCGCTTGAGGGTAGTATATTCATCACCGGAGCGGCCGTGCAGTGGTTGAGGGATGGTCTCAAGATAATAGAGGTTTCCGACGAGATAGAGCATTGGCAG
>NZ_BBBI01000023.1 GCF_001315985.1 Vulcanisaeta distributa JCM 11216 | reverse complement strand
AACTCTACGAACAAATACCTGGAGATAAGCCTGAGTTCGAGGAAATCTGGAAAGTAACGGGTGGGAACCCGAGAATGCTCGAGAGACTCTATGAAAATAACTGGAATAGCGAGGCCGTGGTGAGGGAATTAATGGGTAGAAAGGGCATAGAGAATTCATAACGTCACTGGGCCTAATGACAGGGAGCTATTGGCCAGGGCGTTGGAGGACCCGGACGCACTCATGAGTAGGGAGGGAATACCACTAATGAATAGGTTAATCGAGCTAAACCTAGCCCTGGAAATACCGGAGTGGCGTGACGACAACCTATGGATCGACGCCCCACCACCCGAGAGGGATTCTGAGCTGGGCATTGGCCGTTACGTGGCCTGGCAGTCACCGCTTCATAGGGAGGCCGTTAGAAGAACGCTGGGGGGGATGGCTTAGGCAGCGTTCATAGGCCTAGGATTTTCAACGGTGTATCCCTGGGTAGGTCGTGGGCGCCAGTGCCGAGGTCATGAGTGATTGGGTAAAGGTATTTATTTCTTGACTGGCTTCATTGCTTGGTATGTCTATTAGTCTCGGTAACCCCCCCGGTGGCGTGGCCCAGGGATTGGGTAATTACCCCACTTCACCACCAATCCAGGTGAGTATTGATAGGGAGTTCGGTAATTTGTTGATAATCCTCAGTGATAAGTCGCCAGTTAAGTCTGAGGAGGGCCTGGCCTTGGTGACCGTCGGCGTTGATGAGGAGGGTAGGTTGGTCTACATAAGTATCGAGCCCGAGGATAAGGACCTAGCACACTTCATAAGTAGAGTTAGGATGGGGGGGTGTAGGTGGCATTAATGTATAATTACCTCGACCTAGACTTCGAAATAGTCTCGATAAAGCCCATGGTCATTAGGGCTTTGGTTGATGATGAGGAGTTAACGATTACGGCAACGCCAGTGGTGCTTAAGGTCCTTAAGTACGAGAATAACTACTCAATATGGGTAAACGTACTGGTCTCGACAAAGACCAATAAGCCAAGACCAGGTCCCCCCCAATGTAACCCAGCCATCGTGATGAGTCGACCAGCCAAGGCCGAGAGGATGGAGGTGGTTAATGACGGCGTTTTAAAGCTTAGATTGGGTGATGGGAGTGAGAAGGAGGTCATAATTAAGCCAACGAACATATCCTTCTACCCAGACTATAGGGATCAATTTGGTTCACCATGTATAGTGCTCAATTGGTCAGTATTCTGGCGATAAAATGATGTGTGAATTAACGGTTCATGCCGAGCAGAGACTACGGTTAAGAATCTATGAGCTTAGGTCCAGTGGGGTTTGCATTGACGATTTTGAGCGGGAGATTATAAAGGCAATAGAACATGCATGCAATGGAGAGTATGTAAAAACCCGGGATAATCAAAGTATCCTATGCATGCCCATTAATAAGTGCAGCAATGTCACGGTCATAATAATCTACACATCCATTAAATATAATGGCGAGAGGATTAGGATCATCACTGTAATACCCACCACAAAGGATAAAACCATAAAACGATACTGTAATTAAACATGCAACGATGATACAACCCAGGATTAACTACTCCATGCTGATGACATACTAATAATCAACAACCGCAAAACAGCACTTGATTAATTTAAACTCGTATAAGTTAAAGAGAAAAACATGAGACAATACGAGAGGAAGGGGGGGCGTATCTCAATCAAAATCTCGTTAATAAAATGCCCTAATCACCCATCCTCAACCATAAGTGCCTCCCAACCATGATACAACCACGCAACCCTAACCATTACTCCATCAAAAGCCCTAAAGCCTGACAACGCCGTACAGATACACCGAGTCCTCAACCTCTCGAACGAATCCTCCTTCAATAAGTATTTAAGGGAGAGATGAGACGAATGAGTTTGTGGATGTGGAATCCCTTGAAAGGCCTTTGCCTAAGCCCGCCAGCGAGGACTACATAGCGGCTAGACTGCTTGAGGCCTTGGTCGAGGCTAGCTCGCCATCGAGTTCCTTGGTAGGGGGGGTTTGGTTAGGAATGCGGCTGGTAAGGCGTTTCAGGCCTGGAGGGCTTTGTTGGCGGCTTTGCTTAGGCTTGAGATCGATAAATTACTCCAGGTGGCTAAGACCGAGGAGGAGAGGAAGTGGCTCGTGAATAGGGCTGTTCCGAGGGTTCCAACAACGAGGATGGTGAGGCTATCGCAAATGCTTGAGGAGGTTGGTCACTACGGATTATCCGCATGGACAGACAGGGCCTTAAACTTACATGACTATCAGTACAACGGGCCGGACCCGGATCTGGCTTTGTCAAAGTTCAGGGATAGGGAGGAGGCCGCGGTGGCCGTGGTGGGCCTCATAAAGGAGTTGGCGAATAGAATCGAAAATCTAAAGCCAAGGATAAAGTGGAGTGACGAACTCGAGAACTCACTGAACGAGTTGAGGAGGGGGGGTATTAAGTAGGTTGGGCGCCGTTGGTGGCTGTATACTTTGGGTTAATGGGTTGTGAATAGGAATGTTTCGGTTTTCCTGAGCTTGCCCGTCGTTACGTCAGGTATTAGACCTGCGGCCTCGATTGTCGTTAAGCCAATTATCACTGAATCACTCACGCCAGCACTCCTAAGTGTCTCCTTAACGTCCTCACTCAATTCGAGGACCAAAACCCTCTCGTAATCAAGTACCTCACCCTCAATGAAAAGCTCCTTAATAATCGCCACCTCACCCTCAATCCTATGCCCAGACGCCGTGACCAAGGACCTCTTTCTACCGTGTACGTAACCCCAACCTCCTCAGCCAACGCCCTATCCACCACCGTAACAGCCGCGCCAGTATCAACTAGTGCCATTACACTCCTAGACCCCCCCTTAACGCCAATTAACGTGACGCCAGCCTTAACCAAGCCCACCAGAAATACCAATCACAACACTTAATAAACCTATAACGAGATGATACATACGCAAAGTCCTGCCAGAACCATGAGAAAGAACGAAGACGCAATAAGGGAACTGCAAGCACAGAAAACACACGAGCAAGTAGGAAACCCTCATTGGAAGGATTATAAAATACCCATTGAAACCAACACTAGTGAGATTCACCAACTTCAAAACCCTACGAACATATTGCCAGAAACACGGATCATAATATGGAGACTACGTGTTGAGGGCCTAACAATACCGGGACTGTTGTTATTAATGCATCATTTTATTAATTACGACATCTAGCTCATTGTAAATATTACGCTGCGCCTTCCCTGGCGTTAAGCTCAATAGCCCAACCCACGGTGGCAAGTCCAGCGGATTCACAGCCTCGCCCTTAGTCTCCACCATGTGGATTACGCCCAGGTAAACCCTAAACCTTCTTAGCACCCTTAATATTCTCAAGCCACCATTATCGATAAACTCATCAACCTGGCTAGTTAGTCTCACCACGGGCTCGTGATGCACCTTATCCTCAATAATGAGAAGGCCACCCCCCCTAATTAACAGGGCAATGTCAGGCCTTAGGATGGATAGGGGGGGAATGCCTATGTTGAGGACTTCTATGGGGGGGTTCCAGGACGTAGTCGTAACACCTTTGCCTTGCGTAGCAAGTCACCAAAGCTGTGCCAAGGAGCCCAAGGTGTCCCTTGTACTCCTTCTCACCAAATCTAGCCCTGAGCCAATCAAGGCCACCCCGCCATGCGCTACACGTGGCGCTGATTAAATCCTCATACTCCCTGAGGGACAAACCAGAGTGCTTCTTGACGTGCCTCCTAAGCCTTAAAGCCCCCCCACCACCAGTAATGAGGTGTTCATAGGAATCCAGTGATCTACCCATGGGCCAGGTCCTTGGTCACGAGCTTGAAACCCTCCTCCCTAAGGTAATCATCAACCCTAAAGCCCATGTAATCCTCCAGCTTACCCTCAACCAGCAACCCAAGCCTTTCCTTGACCATTCTCTCCAACTCCCAGCCCTTGAGGCTGCCGTACTTATTAACGACCTCATCAACCCTCTTAGCAACCACCTCCGGAAGTGACCCGGCCCTCCACCCCCCCTGAGACCCTTATCACAACCCTAGTGAACACATTATCAATAAACTCCGTACTTATGAAGCCACTATCCTCAAGCTCATCAATTATGTTGTAGACCTCGTTACTCATGGGCCCGAAGGACCATAGGTAGAACTCGGCCCTCGTGATGGGTTTGCCACCGTAGAGGTACTTAATCGCCCTCTTACCGAGGAACCTACTGTTCACGACATCATACTGCACCAGGAATAATAACTTCATGAGCTTCTTAAGCCCATCAACCGAGCCACCCAGCCCACTAAGTACCCAGTAAACCACATCCTCAAGCCCATAATCAGTAATCTGAGGCATTACACTAGTATTACTTGGATCATTAACCTCCCTAATAGTCATATAAGATAAAATAACCACTACCCTTTTAAACCCCCCCACTCTGGAACAGGGCAAAACTTTCACACTACTCGATAAGGCAACCAGCACCAACAAGACTTATCCTATAGTACGAAGCCATCGCCCCACTGACGCCGTAACTCCTCCCAAAACACACGTAATCAGCCTTATTATTGCACTTAAATGATAATACGACCCCCTCAAGAAATCCACGGCTTCTAATCCTTACAAAACGCTTATCTTCCAGCAATATCGGCAGTAATCCGAAAGTAGTAAATGAAATTAATTGAACATAGACAATAGGGCAGACTGCATGAAAGTTCTACTGCACCACGTGTTTTAACCATACACACTAGGTTTATCAAGCCCCAATGGTCCCTTACCTCATGCCCACTAGAGAAGAGGCTGAGCGACAATTCGTTATGGAGAATAAAATGATGGTTAGAACCGACATCGGCTTCGCAATTGGCGCAATTGCAGGCGTTAAAGTGGTTGCGATAACATTAAAGGACGCACTGGAAAAGAAAAGATGGAACATTGTAGAAAAGGTTGTTAGGGCAGTTGAATCTTGGCAGAACGATAATGAGCAGGAAAGACTTGCCTATGAATTATTAATGAAGAATAGAAGGTATAAGAAGCTTTACGAGGAGGCGAAGAGGTATATTGGCCTAGGTTCAAGCACAGCAGTTGGTGTCTAAGTTATGTCGGGTCAATGCCGATGTGCAATACCCATTATTGAACGTGTTCAGAGGTTCGTGAGAATAGTAAACATTTACGAGGCCGTTGAGGAGGTTAGTATAACCTTTAGATTACCGCTTAGCCATACCGCAGACATGGCGTGTTTCGAGAGACACGTTGATGCCGGCAATGATAAAGTCGGTACGTACCTAACCCAGCCAAATAGCGAGTAGGCACTCATTGAGCAGGTTAGGGGGGGTATAGTCTCCTATAATCCGCGTAGTTGAAGAGTGTGATTTTGCAATTACGGGCCTTTATATAATTCCTAATGCAGTTATTCCTGTCTCTATCGCTTGTTAGTAAATCAACGTTTCGATAATTACCAGTCAATAGGCATGCTGACTTAGTTATTAATAGGTCAAGCGTGATATTGCACCTCATGAGCCCCCCCTGATTCCCAGTTAATACCTTCCACACATTCCCAAAGGCATCACTAACCCTAGGCTCACCGAGTCTCACCCTAACTGGGCTAACCTGGTGCTGAGTGCTTAGTTAGTTCGTGAGGTAGTTCACGAAGTCATTAATGACCACATCAACGGCATCCCTAGTAATAACGACGCCCCCTATTCACTATATGAGTACCACCACATATTGGGCAATGCCGAGGAATTTCACGGCCACATCCTCGGCCTCCAGCCCTAACCCTGAAGTCACCTCTAAACAATGCATGGCAATCCATACACTCAAACAAACTCCCAACCACTTATCATCAATAATTCAAGCTCCACGGCCTCAGGGATGAAGACCTCAGCCATGGGCACCAGGGTTGGTAAGGCCGGTGATACGACACGAACCCC
Organism: Vulcanisaeta distributa JCM 11216; assembly: GCF_001315985.1. GTDB lineage: Archaea > Thermoproteota > Thermoprotei > Thermoproteales > Thermocladiaceae > Vulcanisaeta > Vulcanisaeta distributa_E. Next base: position 29,161 of record NZ_BBBI01000023.1, on the reverse strand, counting down.
AATGTAATCAATCAAGTTTCTGAGCAAATCATACTCATGCCTGTTGAAGTAAATTATCGTGTTCGCATCAAGGACTATGGCCGTGGACATGATGAATCATAACTCTAGGGTGTAAAGCCTATCCTCCGGTATGCTCTTCCCAACCTCCCTAGCCCTCTTCACAATCTCAAGGTACTTGACTAAGTCGTGACCAGACCCAATGAGCGATGGAGTCATTGCAAAGACATCATATAGGTATTTCTTAAGCTCCCTGGCGCTCCAGGAGCCGTACTTCTTAACCACATCATCAATCCTCTCAATGAGCCCCCCCTCCCACTCACCGTACTGCCCCCCCCTACGCAGGTCCTTAAGGATTTCCTCACCACCCCCCCCTCCAATTCCTCCCCCCCCTTTCTTATGAGTACACGCACGTCAATATCAAGCACAGACTTTGTGGCGATGCGCCCCCCCTCCCTCCTCAACTCATTCAGCGACTCCATAACCACCTGGCTATACACCGGGTACTTATAGATCCTATACCCGAAGCAATAGGCTAGTTCGTGAATATCAATATCCCCCCCTGTGCTGGGGGGGTTAATGAAGAGGGCAGCGGCTAAAAGCTTCATCACCCTAGTCGGCGTCAACTGGGCATCCCACCTCTCAAAGTACCTAGCGATGAGATACTCCACAACTAACTTCGGAAGATCACCACACTCTACCCTAGCACCCATAACATCATTCCTAAAGAGCTCCTTGACATAATTAATCAATCGCTTATTACGCATACGTGACACCACTTATTTCACCCAACGCATTTAAACACCATACATCTAAGCCTTCCTCCTTAACCAGAGAAGCCAAAATACATCACCAACAACCCACACCCAACCTCACGCAATACCTACTAAAACGCACCTCAGCGATACCACCCACGTCCTCCCACGACGATAATCGAGAAGCCAAGGATTAACGAGACCATCAAAACACACGACACAACAACAAACCAACTCACGAGCTAATTAAGACCCTTAACCTTACGGCACCCGTAACCAAGGCGTAGCACTAAAACCGGCGTATTAATGATGTTCGTGATCATGGCTGGGTGTGGGGTTTTGTCGTGAATATGACTGTGGCGTCTTCCTTGGATGGTTTATGTGCCTGCTTGTTTCCTGGCCCGCCCCCCCTTTCACGCCTTGCCCCCCCTTGCCTCTCGGCAGCATTCCTGAGCCAGCCTTACCAGGGCCTCCACGTACTTCAAGTCCCTCCCCCCCACCTGGTTCTGGCCTAACCTCGCTTCGTGAAATCCCTCAACATGCAAGAACCAAGCCCTACCCCCCCACCAAAGCCTAACCTCCTCCCTACCAAGCCTATCACTTATGGAATCAACAGCCCTAAACAACAACGCAGCAGTCCACCTACCCTGCTCAGAGGCAGTCCTCGCCTCATCAAGGCCCAAGGCAATGGCCATCGCCTTAACAGCCTCCTCAGCGGCCTTATAAAGCTTCTCGCTGGCCTGCACGGGGTCCTTGCTGACCAATTCAACACCCTCCCTCAGAAACCTCTCGGCAAGCTCAAGGTGAACCTCAAGCTCGGTGCCCGGGTCTAGGTTTAGCCTGGCAATCACACTGTCTATGATGAAGCCCTCAACATCAACACCCAACCTACTAACCTCCCTAACAAGCACCTCAGGCAACTCAACAACAAAACCCACATAAGCAAAGAACCACAACCCCCCCTTAATAAGACTTACAGAAACCCAACACATCAAAACCATGAGTCATCATACCACGAAGTACTTACCTAACGCCAAGTATTTAAACAGGTCAAGCAAAACAACACTGAATGAACACAGAAACCCTAGAGAAACCACTGCCCAAACCAACCACTGAGGATTACGTTAATGCAAGACTATCGGAGTCGTTAATTGAGGCCAAGCTGGCCCTTGAATTTCTAAGCAGGGGGGGCTTGGTCAGGAACTCGGCCGGTAAGGCTTCCAGGCCTGGAGGGCGTTTTTAGCTGCATTACTGAGGCTCGAGATTGATAAACTAATTCAAGCGGCTAGGACCGAGGAGGAGAAGAAGTGGCTTGTGAATAGGGCTGTTCCGAGGGTACCAACAACGAGGATGAAGGCATTGTCGCAAATGCTTGAGGAGATTGGGTATGCAGGAATTTACTTCGCCACAAGCACAGCCCTAGAACTACACGACTACCAATACAACGGCCCAGACCCAGACATGGCATTGTCCAAGTTCAGGGATAGGCAGGAAGCAGCAACAGCCGTAGTAAAACTGACAGGGGAGTTAATAAGAAGGGTTGAGGAACTCAAACCAAGAACAAAATGGAGTGATGAACTTGAAAAGGCACTCAAGGAACTTAAGGATGAATTCAGCAAGGCACAGCCCCCCCAAGGCAGTCAATAGATCCACCATGCAACCCTAAACCAATACCCAACCCAGAATCCCCCCCATCCAAGCGGTTAATCAATCCAGGGCCCAGCACCCCCCCTATTGATGCGTCGTCAATTACCAACTTCCCCCCCGTCGCTACTCAATCACTGCCCCCCCATATACGGCGTCAATGCCCAATCGCCCAGCCCTCTCTAGGGCCTCCTTGTCTATGTTCACAGCCACCATTAAGACCTTCTCGACCCTCCTGTTGAGGATCCTCTCAATAATCCTCGCCTTATCAAACAACCACTCAACATCCTCAAGCCCCCCCGCATGCGACCTAACCTCGATTAGGTAAGTCTTATCATTGTGTATGTATACATCTATCTCGAGCCTAGCCCCCCCAGGCCTATAGTACCTACCATCAACATCAGTATACACAAACCTCTCAACCCTACCCGGCTCAATACCCCCCCTCTCCTCCAAGGCATGCCTATAGAGTTCTAAGACCGTCCTCTCCAGGTCACGACCCCCCCACCTCCCACCCAGCGAACCCATGGCAACCTTAAGCTCGCCAACAGACCTAACGAGCTCCTCGAGAACCCTCTCATGACCCTCAAGCCTCCTACTCACCTCATCAAACCTCCTATTGAATTCCTGGAAGCCATACTTAACGTAATCCGCCAGAGCCTTAACGGCATCGGCCATCGCCCTCATGTCCTCACTGCGGGACTCCTCAATAGCCCTCTTCACGGCCCGCTCCACAACCTCCTCAAGCCGCCTCAAATCAACAGACACCAGTAAGAAAGCACCTCCAAACCTATAAAACCTAACGCAAGCACTAAGCCAACCACCCCATACCCCCCCCACCCCAAACCACCATAAACCACCCACCAACACACCCATGAAACACACAAATAAATCAAGGAAAGGCAAGCCAACACCGATACACCGGCTCATCAAGGAGAATCACTAAGCCCAGAAACACCTCACAATTTACGAATATGGCAAGACCAAGATACGCAAGCCTAAGGAACACACGACCTACACGTGCGAGCTCCATGAGGGTATGTTATTGATGAGTGTGTTGGGGGGGGTTGCGTGGAAAGATCAGTAAAATGCCAAACGAGACCGGGAAGACCCGCCTATAGAAGGTACAATTCAACCTTCTCCAACTTTCCCGTCTTCGGATCCACCCTAAACCCAAGCTTCTCCAATGCGGTTACGCCCAGTACTGCGTCTACACCCATGGGTAGCTTAAGGCCCTGCCAAACCTCAACCTCACCAACACCATACCTAACCTTAACGACCCCCCCACCATCAGACAACCTCCTAACCCTCCCATACCTAAACTCCATGCCTAAACCCTGAACCCTACCAGGGATTGCGATGACATCCCCCCCGTAGAAGCCAGTGTCGACTAAAGCCCTCAACCTAACCCCCCCACCACCAGATCCACGAACAAACACATCAACAACCACAGAACCCATAACCAAACCAAGCAACCCTCAACCAAACCTTTTAAACCCTTCAAACCCCCCCACGCCACTCAAAGACACCGCACTTAACTAAGTAGGAGTCAATTAACCATTACCCACGAACCCCCCCCATTACCACCACAAGCACCATCATCACCAAGAATCCCCCCCCAAACTAACCCCCCCCAACACCACGTACCCCAGAAACCCTCACCGACACACACTACCCACCAAACAAGGCGAGGAGTGACGCAAAAACCATCGCAGCTAATAAACGGCAAGCCCGTAATAATCAGGTTGGCAAGACCATGGCTAAGGTCGTGAACACGGTTGACGCAACCAGGCAGGGCATTGAGAAAATAAGCGCCAAGGCAATAAGGGACCCAGAACCACTCAACCACCCAACAACACAACCAAGAACATAAAACCAAAACACCTGAAATAAGGGGTTAACACAAAGTCATTAACCTACCTCTTTTTGATTAGCCATCCTTGTATGTATATTGCGTCTAGTCCTCCTAGGGCGAAGGATTTCAGTGCGTCGCTTGGTGTTTCGACTAGTGGTTCTCCTGCTAGGTTGAATGATGTGTTCAGTATTATTCCCTCGCCAGTCAGGTCCTTGAATGCCTTGATCAACTCGTACCAAGTTGAGTTCTCTCGTCCTTGACATTAATGTGTTGGTTAATTGGGATGATGGTTTTTCACTATGTATTTTTCTGGTCTTGGATTGTTTACGTAAATGAGGTAAATCATTTAGTACCGTGTACGTAGCCCTGCCTCTCCATTGGTACTTTAGCACTTCTTATTGGTTTTGTTTTTGTTTTGAGTCCTGCTCTCTCCAGTGCCTTTATTATTGGTTTTGGTCCATTGTGGTATTCGATTATTATTTCCTCGAATGCGTTGAGCACCTTTGGTTCGGCCTTGGCTATTGTGTTGTATTCGCAGCCCTCACAATCAACCTTCAAAACCGAGCCTTCGAGGTTGAACTCCCTAATCAACGAATCAAGGCTGTAGGCCCTAACCCTAACCGGTTCCTACAATTTGGCTGTGGCCTGAATTCAAAGTAATCACTAACATCACTTGGGCATGCATCAACATAACCATCTTGCTCGGCTAGGGCTGCGTTTAGGAGCCTAACCCTGTCCTCAACCCCCCCATTAATCCTTAAATTAACCATCGCCCTCTCGTAGAGTGTTGGTTGTGGTTCTAGGGATATGACTTCACGGGCTCCCCCTAAGCGTGAATAGTATGGCTGTGTCACCAACGCCACCACCAACATCAACCACAACCCTATCCCTAACGTTTAAGTCATCATAGGCTCCACCAAGAAAATTCTCAAAAACAACATCAAAAAGGAAACCCGTAGAATCACGAAAATAAATCAGCTTACCAAGGTAATTAAAGGCGAATGAGTCTGGAGGGATTAATGAGATGAGCACACCGTTAATTAAAGCCTCAATAACATCGCGGCACACGAACCCATTAATAAAGCCATCATAGTAAGCATTAACTATGAATGAGTATGTGCTTGGGCTCAGCCCATAACTGGCGTTACTGCATTTAACGGTTATGAGGCCCTTGGCCAACCCATGCATAATGAGGAAGTACCTAAGTCCCGCAACGAGCCAATTCCTAAATAAACGCCTACTGGCCATGGCAACCCTCAAATCCCTAATCAAACCCATTAACCCATTAAGGCGTTAATGCTTAAATGAATTACCATGAAATAGACAACGTGGTCAAGACCTCAGTCATATGGCTTAATTACAATAGTATGGGCTTCATCGACATTGCTCTTAGGAGTCTTGATTCTTTTCTTAACCTTGATTTTGATGATTACGAGCTTATAGTCGTGGATAATGCGTCTACTGACGGTAGTTTTGAGCGTGTTAGGAGGTTCGTTGAGGAGCGTAGGCCGAGCAACGTTAGGGTTAAGGTAATTCGTAATGATAGGAATTTGGGCTACGCCGGTGGTATGAATGTTGGTTGGGAAGCCAGGGACCCGGACTCGAGGTACGTGGCGTTCGTAAACAACGACCTAATAGCCACACCACAATCACTAACCAAACTAATCGAACACATGGAAGGAGACGAAAAAATAGCAGCAACAAGCGGACTAATACACTACGGAGACGGAAAAACAATATACTCAGCAGGAGGATGGGTAAACGAACTATGGATTGCTGACGGTATATGTCACGGGGCTTTAGATCAGTCATGTACTGATGTTGTAAAGGAGTATTACGTCACTTATGCTGATGGTGCTTATATGGTCACTAGAGTAAGCAGTGTAAGACAAGTAATGCCGCATGGAAGGCCCTTTATAGATAGTGCATTTTTGTTCTTTGATGATTACGTCCTAGGATTAGCCTTATGGAATAGGGGGATTCAGGGTTAAATACGTCCCTATCCCATGCGGTATTCATTACCATGGAAAAACCATAAGTGCGTCTTCGGAATATTATGGTTATAGAGCTCACATAGCATTGAGCAATCTTGTTGAAACGAGGTATAAATATTCCTGGATTTACAATATATTAATGGTTGAGCGAAGGATATACAAGCTTCTTGGTCATAATAAATATCGCGCACTTATTGAGGGATTGAAATTAGGCGAGAAGGCTATTTCACTTTTCGGTAAGTCTCTAAACTTATACTGTGCACCTTATGTTAAGGTGAATTTTATCGAGGCCTTTACGTATTTGGTACCTATAAAGTTTAAAAAAGAAAGGATTATAATGCCGCGTGATATTACTTTTGAAGAATTTTCATGCATATAAATGCAGTACTTATTTAATTTAAATAACTTTTCCTAAATTTTTAATAAATAATCATAAACATTAACGACCTCTTTTGCAAGGATACTCCACTCATAGTCCCTAATATATTGTCTTCCATCTACATGAGAATCCCTAAATGCTCGACCTTCTAGAATAGCCTCTGCTAGTGCCTTGGGATTATTCGGTTTTGCCAGAATTTTTAATGGATATCTAGCTAGCATATCCCTGACAGGCATTAAATCATAACCTACAATAAACCTACCGGTCACTATATAGTCCAATAATTTATTAGAATAGATAAAATCAAATTGCGTATTTCCTCTATGTGGCAGCACAAGAACATCGGAGGCGTATAGAATTTCGTAATACCATGGTTTACGCACATTTTCTAATACAGTAACGTAGGATAAATCTATGTTATATCTCCTTAATTGACTTATCACAATATTTTTGTTAGGAACCATCAATAAAAGATGCGACTTATCATAAACTTGATGCACGTACCTAAATGCATACAGTAAATCTAGAAATCCGTGAAAATACGAAGGCGTACCGGCATATGCTATGACGTACTTATCTATAAGGTTCAATTTCTCACGAATCTTCAACCTCCTTGTCTCATCAAAAATTGGAACCAAGGATAAGTCAATTCCATCAGGTATCACGAAGACCTTATGCTCAGGAATCCCAAACCTCTTGATTATGTATTCCTTAATGTAAGGAGACTGAGCAATTATATGGATCTGATCACCATAACTATCCAAATTCATTAAGATAACCTTCTCAATTATCTTGAGAAGCTCAACAACAAGTTTATCCCTTAAGGAAAAGCCCATAGCCACAGGGGTTAACTCGAAAAGACCGTGAAGATCTAATAATACAGGTACGTCATTCTTAGGAATCAGGGGGCAAGCCCGCAAGTGTATGCACATGAATAATATCAACATTTTTCAACATACCTCTAATACCCTTTATAAACACTCTTGCAAATAAGGAGGATGAGGATGATTTCAACGCCGCATACACGTAACTCATTGGTATGAGGAACAAGGTCTAACGTATGAAATTTTAAGAAATGTTAAATTAGAAATAGAAAGTTCGCTACTCAACGCCTTAGATGCCAGATATATATGATCAACATACCCACTACCATGCTTTACCATATTTATAACCCTCGCCGAAGTCCCTTCACGCAACCTTAAATCAACAGGAGCAATTATGAGCACTTTCATAGTACTTTCCGTCTTTTCAAGTTCACAATAATATTAAAAGCTGTTTCATAAATACTTAAATCAGAATTATTAATACTTATTGCAGGGAACAACTTATTCCATGCATTAAATACAAGCAATTGCACATAAAGGTAAGTAACTGCCTCATCCTTAGACCCCCCCCTTTTCCTCCAACGGTTTTTGAGAGTTTTTAAATCACTGAATAAAATAATGGTTATAGCATTCTTCAAATCCCTATTGAAAAGAATATACAATATACGTATTAGTATTCGAATTAAGGACATTTTTATCCCCAGAATTAAAGATGCATGGTAATAATCAACAATACTACCAGGAAAATGCTCCTCAACTAAGACTAAGCACCCTTTACAAAATACGCATTTTAACGCCTTTAGTAACGGTAAAACAAATACATTAAGAATTAAATCAAGCTCAACAGCGATCTTATGAATAATCTTAATGCCTCTATTCGTAAGAAAATACCTAAAGAGATTCAGAAATAAAGGCGTAAATATAAATACAGTTTTTAAATACACATCTCTAACACATAAATTATTTTTACTAATAAATCTCTTTAACACACCTATTTGAGTCGATTTACCACTACCTACCAAGCCCACAAATATTAATGTATTACTCAAATCGCGAACCTCCATAATCACTCCTCATTAGTAACCATAATGGAAGACGACATTAAACATTTCATATCATGAATACGCTATGTTCATATCGTTCAGCGTGTTTCTTAAGCCCTCATTTAACGATGTAAAAGTTATTTTAAAAATCGATACTAACCTGCTTACATCTGCGTAACTATGCCTTATGTCCCCCCCAGGCCTTTCCTCCTCATGAATAATCCTCACATCATTTTTACTAAGAATGTTAATTACTATCTTCGCCAACTCATTTATTGATTTTGGTCTTCCCGTCCCAATATTGTAAACTTCATTACTGAATAAGTCACCCTCAATGATCCTCAATATAACCTCCGCCACATCCCTCACGTATATGAAGTCCCTAGTCTGCTCACCATCACCATAAATAACCAATGGCTCACCCCTCAAGGTCCTCTCAATGAAACTCGAAATAACACCTGCGTAGGCCGGGTTCTGGCCAGGCCCATAAACATTGAATAGTCTCAGGATCACGTACCTAAACCCGTAAACACGGCTGAAGTTCTCGATCACCAACTCACCGAGGTACTTACTTAAGCCGTATGGCGATAGTGGGTTTATTGGGTGGTCCTCAGGAATGGGCAACTTAACTGGGTTTCCGTAGACGGCGGCTGAACTTAAATAAATAATCCTAGAGCCAGCCCTGCCGCACTCATGTGCAACCCTAGCCGTGCCCACGACATTATTCTCAACATAATCAACGGGCCTACTCACAGACTCAGGCACACTAACGTAGGCAGCAGCATGAACAACAACATCAAACCCACCGCAATCGCTGAAGTTCCTAACATCAGCCCTAACAATGGGTATACCACGCCCCCCCCTAAGCCTATTGATGGCGAACCCCCCCGTAGACCTCTCGAGGCTATCCAAACAGCGACGTCAAAACCCCCCCTCTCAGCAAGGTAGATAGCCAGGTTATGGCCGATAAAGCCCGCACCGCCGGTGATGAGAACCTTCATGCTTATGTTTTATATGCTATGTACTAAACATATTAATTAATGATTTTTTAATAGAATCTTCACTAAACTTTTTACGTGCGTTTTCTCTTAAATCATAGCTTATATTCATTATATCTTCTTTAGATAATGAAAGAATAGCATTTATCCTATCGAGAAATTCGTCCACACCGCCAGGCTTAAACATAAATTTTTCAGCTATCGTATCACCAACGATTTCAGGAACACCACCAACCCGAGAGGCTATTGGTATTGACCCAGCAAACATGGATTCCATAACGGCATATGGTAAAGGCTCCTCCCATATAGATGGAAACAGTAATACAGTTGAAATTTTATGTAACTCTATTAACTCCATATAGGAAATTCTACCAAGAATCCTGATTTTAATTCTATCATTTTTTAATCTATTCAATTTTAATAAGCTGTCTGGACTATAATGATTTGTTAATATTATCGTTATTTTCTTATCGTTTCTCCTTAGCTCCTTCATAGCCTGTAATAAAACATTAAATCCCTTAATAAAATCGTCACCTCCCACATAGAGTAACGTTGGTATATCTCCCGGATTTTTCTTTACATTATCAAAGTATTTATAGAAAACCGGGTTGTATATAACAATAGCTTTATCTTTATCAATAATATTCATGGAATCCATTATAATATCGCACTGCCTTTTAGATACACAAATTAATGTATCTGCGTACATAAGCCATTTTTGCGCAAGCTTAGGCAACCACCAAAGAAGTGATGCAACCATATAACGTTTGAAGCCTTTAGTTTTTTCTACATTTATTACCCATTCCCTTATTCTGCCTTCACCTTTAAATTCCTCATAAGGAGCTGGAACATTAGCATTATAGGATATTGGTTGATAATCGTGTAAATGAACAAGCACCTTCTTATTTAACCTCTTAGCTATGGGTATTAATGGATAACAATACCTGGGTATATATAAAACATCATGGTTATTAAGAAGCTTTAGAAAACTCTTAGTTTTAGAAAGTCTCATACAATTAATCCATAATCTAAACTTATCACGAACCGCCAGCAAATCTGTATAGATATAATCAACACCACTAATGACCTCTGGCTTACGAGCACCATGAACAACCGTAATATTAAAACCGCTTTCCCTAAGAATGCTTGTTATTAAATACGTAGCTAAAACACCACCCCACCCTCAGGCCACCATAACTCACTCACAATCAATACTCTAGACATAGTTAAGGAATTTCATGTATATCTAAATTCATCGATTCATCTGTGTTCTTAAAGTTCCTAGAAATCTAGTATATTATGTTGCCATTGATATTAATGGCTTCATCTTTACTTCATTACTTGGCATAGAGCGTAATTAAATAGTCTTATATTTACTTGCGATGAGAACCTATGTCTATACGTGGTTTTAGCGTTTTTGCTAAGTTCATAGAGGTATTGATCATTGCTATATATGCTTCTAATAGCATTGAAGTATTCATCTTCCCTATTAACAATGTGTACATGAATTCCATGTACTAAATCAGGATGCAAGACCTGGGCCATTCTATTCACTATTATTGGCTTACCGAAGTATAATGCCTCAATCAATCTATTGGATATGCTCCTGTTTGATATATAATTAATGACGAGCTTAGCATCTCTATATACCCTCTCTATTAGCCAGTCAGGTATTTTGTCTTGGTAATCATTTAAGAAAATCATGTTGGTAGGTATTTTATTTTTAGGTATTCCGGTTTTCTGAATGAAATCTGTTCTTGACGAGCCTAGGATAAATATTGGTATGTTGGGGGGGTTTCTTTTTGCAATTAAGTAATAAATTAATGCATGGGGGGGTAATGCTTCGAATTTTAAATACTCGCCGCCTTTCCTTAATATCGTAACTCCTAAGGCGTACTCATTTCTATATTTCTCGAGTAAAGCTATTAATTCGTTTAGTAGGTCATTGTTTATTTTTTGTTTCGCATGGTTACTTGTTTTATCTATTATTGTGCCATATGGTGGATATATCATTATTACTGGCTTATGGGTTGTAATTTTTGATATCTTTTTCGCCAATGTATAAGTTGCGTATTCTTCCGTTATTGTTAGGTCTGCCTTATTTATGTAGTAAGTATTGGCTAGCAGGCTAGGTATAAAGATCATTAAGTCTCTGTAAGATCCATGTTTTAGGTTGTCAATTATTTTATTCGCCCTTATGCTCCATAGTCGTAATATTAATGGAACACTGTCTCTTAATCGCATAGAGAGTAACAGTGCTTTGCGGGCGCTAGTTACTATGGCATCATAAGGTTTAATGAGCACTTTTATTTTATTAATGATGTTTTGATTATTTAAGTATGTAATTGGTACCTTAATTAATGTTACATCAGTTATATCATCGCTTTTCACAGTCAATTTACTGATTTGCAATTTATTGAGTGAATTCTCAAGGTTTATCACTGTGACTTCGTATTTAGTTGCTAATGATGCTACGAATCCTAATTCGTGCCTTGTGTAAAAATCTCCTTCATATATGGCTAATATACGCGGGCTCATCAGCGTTCAGTAATTACTTGGTATTTAAACGATGATAAATGGAGTAAGCCATATCTATATGGTGTGAATCTGCCTAATTCATATAAATTCACCTTTGAAATGCCATTTAAGTAGGGTTTCATCGTAACTGCCGCTCTGAATCCTCCATCCTTTACGGCATTAATTACCCTCAAATCATAAAGTCCAAAGGGATAGGCGAATGTACTCATGCTGCAATTATTGTACTTGCTTATGAAGTCCTTCGATGATTCTATTTCATTCTTAAGTTCATGGTCATTAAGGTAAGGTAAGCCTAAGTGATAATAGCCATGCCCACCAATTTCAAAGCCATGTTCGCTTAATTCCTTAATTTGGTCTAAGGTTAGCATGGTCTCATAGTATAGTTTATGAATGTCCTCGCCTAAATAATCATTATAAAGTACTTTTATCATACTCATTAATTCATCTTTATTCATTTTTGGAATATTGTTAATTAATGTTGTTATGGCTTTGGTCTTTTCATCCTCATTATTAATCTTTAGTGTGCCTAATGATGCGTTAAGTTCAATTGGCGTTTTTATTTTCATCAATGCGTAGGTAATCGCTGACGCCCAATTTGGTATTTTATTCTCTATGAGACCTGGGGGGGACACGTATACAGTGCCATTCACACCGTATTTTTTCATTATTGGTAATGCATGTTCATAAACGCCTTTATAGCCATCATCAAATGTGATTACGGCAACTTTATCAATGCCCTTATTACTCATTATTAATTCGAGAGCTTCACAAAGTGGCATTATCCTAAATCCTAACTTAAGTAAGTATTGCAGTTGATTTTCAAAGTACTGCTTAGATAGGCCAATGTCGTAGTATACATTTCTTTCTATTTCATGGTACATAATGATTAATAAGGAACCCCCCCTAGTCTTAAATCGAATTATTAAATCCAATAATCCTAATGCATCTAATACCGGTAAAAATCGGCTTAACCTTAGTTTCATTGCCTATACCACCACGAAATCGTCTTAATAAATGCTTTGTATTCTGAATATGCTGCATTGCTCCATGTATACTTTATGGTAAATCTCCTTGCTTCATTGCTTAATCTTTCAATATGTTCCTGGTTCTTTAATAACGTAATGAGGGTGTTCACGAACTCACTACGGTTTTTTACTCTTATTACTGCATCATTTTTGAATTGCCTTGCATAGGGTAAGTCCCAGGTTATTACGGGAAGACCCACGCTCAAAGCCTCCAGTATACTTATTGAGTATACATCGACGTAAGATGGGAAAATAAAGAGTCTTGCTCTTGATAATTCACAATATTTATCAAGGCCTGTTTTAAAGCCTGCTAATATAATGGATTTCTTGAGACCTAATTTTTCCACAATGCTCATAAATTTATCCCTATGATCTGCACTGACGAAGTCACCTAGCAATAATGCCTTAATGGGTTTGTACTTACGACTTACTTCATAGACTATGTACAATAAGTCATAGATCCCCTTCTCAGTGGATAATACTCCCATGAATGCTAAGTCATACATTTTAGGTTGATTAGACCTGAGGCAATGATCTATTAAGTCGAATTCAAGACCAATAGGTACGTCGAGTACATCGTAATGCCTAAACCCAGAACTTACTTTAATTAACTCGTGCTGTATTGCATCAGACACTAAATGAACGTATGTTCTATTCATGGCCCATAACGCTGCCTTTGTCCTTAGAAAGCGTGCAACAGATATATACTTTCCATACCTAAGTAATGGATTTATATACATGTGCGATTGTACAATGACGGTCCATGGAACGCGGTTCCTTGATGAGAAGTATATTGGTAATACAAATAATGGGTGTTCGCTGTGCGATACTGCAATATCAATATCTAATTTATTTATAAGTTCATTGATTGTATGTGCAATTTTAACTATGCAAAGATCTATATGAGATTTATTACATGATTGTTCGCTAATTATGTTAATATTATTATCTCTCCTTAATTCGTTAATTACATCACGTGGTGTGTCAATAGCGATTAAGTAGGTATCAACAAGTAATTTTGTTAAATGCTTTAGTATGTAGTATGACCTTATTTGACCACCTCTTCCTCTGATATTAGGCGACGCTACTATTAACACCTTCATTGCTCAATGGCTCCCTTTAGAAATTGAATTGCGATTTTATGCCACGAATACCTCTTTGCGAATTTAATTGCTTCATGTGATAAAGTACTTATTTTCTCAGGATCATTTAATAACTCAACCGCGGCTTTTGCCATGGCGTTCCAATCTCCGGTTCTTACCTTAATAACGGCGTTTGTTCTATAATTCATACTTATTGCCGGTATTGAATATGCAATAACCGGTGTTCCTACGCTTAGAGATTCAAGTACAGAGATTGCAAATGTATCGCTGTAACTAGGATAAATCATAACCTTACTCCTACTTAATAGGTCAAATTTTACATACCCATCTACGAAACCCAGGAATCTTACGTTATCCTTAAGCTTGTATTTCTCAATTAAAGTTTTAATTTCATTTTCGACTTCTTTAGATGTTCTACCTATGATTACGGCGTTAAAATCATGCTTATAGTCTCTGATTATATGCAGAATCTCAATTAAGTCATAAATACCCTTAAACTTTGATATTGATGCAAGATGAATTATATCGATATCCCTCTCATGAATATCCCTATATGGTGGTAAATCCGTAAACTCTACTGCAGCGCCCATTAAACTATTGATATTACGTGCATTAAGTCCAATACGTTCATGTTCATATTTTATTGCTGGGCTAACGTAGATGAATCTACATATTTTATTAATAATATTATATAATTTGACAAGTAATTTATTGACTGTGCTTAATGACCCAATATTATTTATAAATGGCAGCCAACCAAACGAATTATGAAACATAACACTACACTTCCTACCCGTGAAAGCACTAAGTACTAAACTCAGCAATACTATTGAGGGAGTTTGATAACCAGAAACGACATAATCAACCTCACTGCGTTTAATGACGCTTAATAACTCCAAAATAGTCCTGGCGAAGTTATAAAGCCCATTTAATGCCACGTATTTCACGATTATGTTATTATACCTACCTAAATTAGCAGGGCAGATAAAGCATCCTCTTCGTAGATTAGTAGGAATAACCACTACGACCTTTAAACCCTTAACACTGACCAACTCCCTAATTACGTAGTACCACCACCTCTCAGCTCCACCGCTATGAACACAGGGCCAAGCCACAATCAACATGCTTATATCATACTTAGGATTCTGCATATCTAAATCCCAGCCTCAAAAGTATCGACATTATTTAACTCAGCAAGCGTAGCAACGAAATTAAGCTCATGCTTGCCAAAGAAATTGCTATGTGAAATGTAGAGAGTTCTCATGGTATTATGGTTCATATGTCACTTCATATGTTCTTGAGAATTTGAGTATGATATCTGATGAGTTGCTTGGTATGAATACTCTTTGCCCTATACTGTCTAGGCCCACTGCTATGAGGTAGGGTTGTCCTTTTTGAGGTCCTGAAATGTTTATGTTATATATGAATGAGTAGAAAAAGAGTGGGGTTCCGATTCTTGGGTCGCTTATTAGTGCTGTGTTTGTTGGTAGTAACTGTGCCACTATACCCGAGATCTTCCATGAGTAGTTGTCTGCCCAGCCTATGCCTAGAGTGAAGGTGTTTGCTGAGTGTGTTGGGTCTTGTATTGCGTAGAATCCTATTATGCCTATCACGAGTGTTGCCGCAATTATTATGAGCATGTTGTTCTTTAGTTTTGTGGCGATGTGGTATACTACGTATATTAGTATTAGTAGGTAGAGCCAATAGAAGTATCTTCCTCCAAGCCAAGTTGATTGCCTTGCGAAGAAGTTCAGTGTAGTACCTATAAGGCCTAGTAACCCTATTACCTCTACATAGTTTATTTCAACTTTCTTTCGCTTCATTACCTTGATCATACCATTAATTATTGAGTACGTAAGCATTGCTGCCCCCCCATGGCGGGCACGAGCGCCCATGAAATGAGGAATTTCTGTGTACTGGCGCCGTACCATGGCGTCCAGGCCGTACTATAGGGTTTTTCTAAGCCTAGTAGGAAGTTTATGAAGTTCGTTATTGATGGTGGTATTCCTTGAAAGACTGCTATTCCTGTGTACGTGAATGCCCAGTACCCTATGCCTATTAATGTTGGTATTATTAGTGAGTTTCTTAGGGTGTTTTGCGTTAGTACGTTATTTCCTACGAGCATTGGTATTAAGAATGCCAGAATAACCAGGGTGTAGGTTGCGTGAAATACAACGCCTATGAACGAAACTATACCTAATAATACGGCCTTGCTTATGGGGGGGTCTTCAATTCTTGGTAGAATTGCTACGGTCATTAGTGCCAGTATTATTGATACGCCCTGCGCCACTATTTGCGTTAGGCTTATGGGCGGTGTTATTGAGAAGAGGATTAATGCGAGGTACGCGGCCTTCTTGTTATGCAGGTAATTGATTATTATTAGGTAAATGCCTAGTAAGTATGTAACATATAGCGCGTACTTAAGGAGCAGGTAATAAATGGGTACCTTCATTAAAGGGACTCCCGTTACTGACGCTATCATGTACGTTAGTGCTGGTTCGGCGTCAAATGGTTGGTAATAATCATTTTCAGGGTACTTAAATGGTATCCACTTACCGTTTTCTGAAATGGCTGTTGCAAAACCTGCTGTGAATCTAACATCATCACCCAGTGGGTATGAATTATGTAGGTTAACTATTGTGTAGGGGATTAAATTCAGTAAGATAACGAACAATAGGAGAAATTTATCTCTCTCGTTATTATTAGTGCTGATATTCGTGCTCAGTATTAACCATGCTGTGAACCCTAATATGATGGAGTTAAATATCGGGAATACGTGAAGCAATGCCTTCTCCGCCAAGATTACTGAACCAATAATATAAACCATCATTAGTGGCGTCAATACGTATTTATTGTCTATTGACTTGCCTCTTTGGCTTTTCACAAGTACATTTATGATTAATATAACAATCCATACTATATAGAGTAGTAATGTGTATTGTACAATAGGTTGATTAAGTAATTGCAACAAATTCATAGCGCGACTGCTCAAGTATTAAACATATTCAGCAACGATCTAATTGTTAATTTAACGGCCTCGATCGAGCTATACCTAGCCTAAAGCCGAGTGCCTTGAGCCTATCTATTCTCAGGGTTATTTTCTTTACATCTCCTGGCCAGCCCACACCGTGTAGGATCGGTTTGTGTATTATTTTCACGTTGCTTAGCCCCAGCTCGTTGAGTATTGCCTTGACTATGTCGTTCACTGTTATCCAGTCCTCGTTACCCACGTTATACACCTCGTAATTGCCTGTGGAGTTCTTCCAGGCTAGCATTGTTGCTTCCACGGCATCGTCGATGTATACGTAGCTCCTGACTTGAGTCCCGTCGCCGAGGACCTCGAGTTCGCTTGTGTTCTTGCCGAGTTTCATTAGTAGGTCGTAGATTACTCCGTGCCTTAGCCTGGGCCCGATGATGTTTGCGTACCTTAGTATTACGGCCTTGATTCCGTATAGCCTGCTGTAGGCGTGGATTAGGTTTTCACAGGCTGCCTTGCTGGCTCCGTAGACTGAGACCGGCCTCACGGGTGCTTCCTCGCCCACGGGTATTTCCTCGGGCTCGCCGTATACCGAGCTTGAGGATGCAAAGACGATTTCCCTGACCCCCCCGAGTTTCCTCATGGCTTCCAGTAGGTTGAAGGTTGTCACCACGTTTTCTTCGAAGTGTGTCCTTGGGTTTGTGGTGCTTACCCTGACCTCTGGGTTTGCTGCGAAGTGAAATACTGTGTTAACGCCCTTGACTGCCTCCTCCGTGTCTTTCTCGTTCTTTAGGTCTCCCTTTATGAATTCTAGGTTTGGGTTGTTCTCGAGGTGTTTTAGGTTTTCTGTCCTACCCGTGCTGAGGTTGTCTATGACTCTTACCCTGTGGCCCTCGTTGATTAGTTTATCGACTATGTGGCTTCCTATGAAGCCTGCGCCGCCTGTTACGAGTACGGTATCTGGGCTCATGTGTATAACACCTTTATGTATTTGTTAACTACCTGGGTCCATGTTGGTACTTGTGATTTTGGCTGCTGTGGTGCTTCCTTTAGGAATTTGGTTGTTTTTTCGGCTATTTCTTCATTGGTCTCGTTTAGGTTGATTATTAAGGTGCGTGTTCTATCGTTGAAGTTTGTGCCCCAGGGTTTGGCAATAAGCGTGGGGGGGACGCCTATGGCATTTGCCTCGTTGACGCTCTGGGGGGGATATGACTCCTTTTCTGATATTAGGGCGAATAATGTGGCTTTGGATAATGTTTTGATGTAGCTCTCGTATGGCTGGAAGTCCTGGATATACCATTTAATGGGGGGGATTTCCCTCAGCTCTTTTTCTAGCTTCTTTTTGTAGGGGGGGCCATTTCCGTAAATTCTGAGTTCTAGGTAATACCCCCCCTTATCGTTTAGAAGCTTCACGATCTTGGCTAGTCTATGTACGTTCTTATATTTTTCTATTCTCCCGCTGTACATAACGTAGGGTTGCGGGTCCCATTTAAGTGCCTGTATTTGTTCTTCCACCCCATTTTCTATGGGTATCGCCTCTCTGCGGAAGTCCCTCCTTATTAATTCTGCCTCTTTTTTGGAGACCGTATGTATCGCATGGGATGAATTAAGCAGTCTTCTCACGTAGTACCTCCACGGTTTCCATAGGAGATTTCTTACTGGCGTATGACCTGCGCCGTGGTAATAAGGCGTAACCACAAGTCTACCGGAGAAGCCTTTGTTTAGTAATTGCAGGCCACTCCAGACAGAAATTATGGAATGCACATTATGTATATGCACCACATCGTAGGTTTCAGCTATCTTCTTGAGAAATTCTTGCAATGCATTTCGCCTTTTAGGCACGTGGTAAGCACTACCTGGCTCCATGTGG
Organism: Vulcanisaeta distributa JCM 11216; assembly: GCF_001315985.1. Lineage (GTDB taxonomy): Archaea > Thermoproteota > Thermoprotei > Thermoproteales > Thermocladiaceae > Vulcanisaeta > Vulcanisaeta distributa_E. The sequence continues at coordinate 10,159 of NZ_BBBI01000023.1, read as the reverse complement.
GCCATCTTATAACGCGCACACTGTTTATCTCCTCCTCTCTGGGTCCCTCGATTTCTGGTTCCCCCCCTGCCAGTACCGTTATTTCATGCCCCCCCATCTTTACGAGTCTCTCGGCTACTGATTTCACTACGTACTCTACGCCACCTATGTGTGGGTAGTACGTGGGCGATATCATTAATATCCTCATACCCCCCCAACGAGGATGTGCTTCCTACCGGCGTCCTTCTCTAACGTTATATGCTTCAGCATCTCCAAATGCGTGCCTAGATTACGTTGGGCTTTAGTCTCCTTATTGCGTCTGGTAGTTCTGGGCTGTAGGATCCGTGGCTCCAGGTTAGTGTGGGTTTGAGCCTAATTACGTGGACTCCATTGATTATTTCTTCCCTGGGTAGTGAGCCTACTCCGCCTGTCCTGTGTCTGTTGTGGGTTATTACGTAGACCTCGTGTCCCTTGTCGGCCATGTGTTCGGCTATGTGTTTGACTACGTCTTCGACTCCGCCGATTACTGGTGTGTATAGTGGTGCTACGTGGATTATTCTCATGGTTATCTTAAGGCTTCGTAGATGTTTTCCCTCTTTCCTACTTCAAGTACCTTTATTGTGCATGGTTCACGTAGTATAATGTAGAAGATTCTGTAGTCGCCCATCCTCATTCTGCATATGCCTTTTAGTCTTCCCTTTAGGGGGGGTTTTTCGCATATTGGGTTTGTTGAGAGTTCGCTTAGTCTTGTCATGAGTCTATTATGTGTCTCGTTGGGTAGGTTGTTTAGTTCTCTCTTGGCTTTTCGGGTAAATTCTATCCTGCATTGGTTCATTAGGTTATGATTCTCTCCTCCTTTAGTGTTTCGTATGCTTCGTCGTTGATTAGCATGTCTAGTGTATCGATGTATGTATCTAGTTCCTCGGCGTATGCTGCTGCCCACTTGGTTAGTGTGTCTCTATTGGTTTCTTTATACTCCTTTATTAGGTTTAGTGTGGCTGTGGTTGCTGAGTGCCATGTTAGTAGGGTTGCCATTAGGTATGCTGTTTCCTCGGTGGTTTCATTTAGTGCCCTTTCGTTGATTCTCCTGATTAATCCGTCGTAGCCGTACCTACTCAATGCTTCCGTAACCCAGAGGTCATGCTCGATTAATGTTGATAATACCTGCACCAGGTCTTCGGCCTGTGGGTGGCCTGTTGACCTAAGCCCATTAGCTAATTCTCTACCAATCCTTACCTCAATGCTTCTTAATTCGTTTACTGTTAACTTACCTGCGCTTAGGCTGTTGGCTATTGTCTGGGTCGCTTTTATTAATGGTTGTGTTATTTTAACGGTGAATTGTGGTAGGATGGTTAGGAGCGTATTGGCTAGGTCCTGCGCGTTGAGTAGAGTATAGACCTCATTCCTGGTTATGTCATTAAGTGCGTCGGTAACTTCCCTGAATAGTTCCTTGGATATGCCGATGCGTCCCACGTACTCCTCCATTGGTTTAATCATAGGGGGCGTGGATTATGGTTAATCCTATTGGCTTAGGGACTAGGTACTGCATTAACATGGCAGGTGCTGACACTGTCTTAACACCTCAGGGAGTTACTGAATCATATGTATATAAAGCCTCCGCAGTACGCCGCTAGCCTATGGTTGAGGTCTTGACGCTTCATCCTGTTGCCATCTGTGTGGCTATGCATGGCTCTCCCGTGGGTGTTATGTAGCCGTCGGCCACCATGACGGCTATGGGCTCTACGTAGACTTCGATGGCCTTTCCCTCGACTTTGATTATTGCATGTGCGAGTTTAATTACCTTGAAGGGTGTTGGTCTGTATTGTATGTTCCATGTGCCGCATATGCCTATTGCTTGTTGGGGTTTGTTGAATCTTGCGGTTATATCAATGGTTGTGGCTATGCCGTATCCGTTGCTTACCTTGGTTGCCTTAACGTTGATTATCCTGTGCGTGGTGGTTGCCATGGCTGGTGCCTGCGGCTTGGCGTTGGGTCTCTGGTTGATTGGGCTTTTCTATGTTTACTCATTTTGTGTTTCCCTGAGTTCCTTGAGTGCCCTTTCTAGTTCTTCGTTCCACCTTATCCTTGTTTTCAGTTCCTCTATTCGTTTCGTTAATTCCCTTATGAGTAGTTTTATGTCGTAGCTGCCTCCTCCCTGTTTCTGTACTTGCTCATTGCCATGTCCGGGTCTGGCCCATTGTATTGATAATCATGTAGATCCAGGGCTACCGCGGTCCACGGCAGTATGCCCTGATGCCCGATTTCCTCGAGCATTTGTGATAGCGCCTTCATCCTACTCATTGGTATTCTTGGGACTGCCCTCTCCATCAACCACTTCCTCTCATCCTCGGTCTTAGCCGCTTGAATTAGTTTATCAAGCTCGAGCCTAAGCAAGGCTGCGAGCAAAGCCCTCCAAGCCTGAAAAGCCTTACCAGCCGCATTCCTAACCAAACCCTCATTAAGGAACCGCAGGGCTAAACCAGCCTCAACCAAGGCCTCCAGCAGCCTTGCATTGATGTAGTCCTCTGTGGTTGGCTTGGGTAGTGGTTTTTCTAGGGTTTCTGTGTTCATGTTAATTCATTTAGTCGCCATTAGGTTTAAATAACTATGGTTCGACATGGTTGAGGTCCTCATGATGTCTGTAGCGCCCTTTTGATGGCTTCCCTATGGAGTGGGCTTTGCCATGCAACATGCTTGCCAATGCCCAGCTCGGGATCCCTCTCGGGCGGTGGTTGGTCTACCCAAGCCGTTGAGTCTCTGTCTGATAGCGGGTAAATTATTAGGTTATGTTCAGTTAATTCGTTTAATAATTCCTCGGGTGCATCAGACCATAAGATGTCTGGGTCTTCGATGGCCTTCTCGAGTAAGCTGCGCCATTTGTTTATGAGGCCTTGTGTGATGGTTTTAGATTCAATTAGCCAATCGGTTACAGCCCCAGTATCCCAACCCCCCCTCACTATTAGCTCACCTAGCATTCTCGGATTCCCACCCGTTAATCTCCATACTGTGTCGAAGTCAGGTTTACTTCCCGGTATTTGGTTGTATAGTTGTTTGAAGCCTTCCTTAGGCATGTTCCACAGTATGTCTAGGTGTGCCCATGTGTGTCTGCCTATTTCTCTCCTTGATGATCCCTCGCTGGTGGCTACTATGGTTAACACCCTCTCGTACTCAGCCGGTGGGTACTCAATGAGGTTGAGTAGTGCCTTCACGTAGATAGCCGACTCCTTCGTTCCGAGTATTTGGAAGGCGTCGTCAATGATTACGGCTATTTTGCCCCCCCTCGTTGCCTTGATCAATTCTTTGGCCATGTCGAAGGCAAGCCATGCTAACTTACCTAAGGCATTTTGACTGATGGCATCCTTAACAAGTCTCAAAATCTCCTCCCTAAAGGCCAGTAGTACCTATTTCGGCAAGAATCTCCTTATCAATAGGGTTAACGTAGATTACATCGAATCCATAATCCTTAAGCAACTCAACGGATTGAAGAAGCCAAGCCGTCTTCCCACAGCCCTCGGGGGGGCCATAAACCACCTCCACAAGTCTCATACCCCTGTCGATCCACTCCTCAACATGCCTGAGGGCCGATTCCCTATCTGTGAACTCGACTTGCAGGTTTGGTGCCAGGTTCAGCCTAATTCTCCTCATGATCCAACCCTCGCTGGCTTGTGATTGATTGAGTCGTCACATCAACTCTGCAGTGCCCTTTTCACTGCCTCCCTGTGTAGTGGCGTCTGCCAGGCTACGTACTTCCCAATGCCCAGTTCCGGGTCCTTCTCCGGTGGTGGTTCGTCGATCCATAGGTATGGCTTCCTGCCTGATATGTCGAGTGCCAGGTTTAGTTCTATTAATTTGTTCATTAGTGGTATTCCCTCCCTCGTGAGTAGTGCGTCTGGGTCATCCACAGCCTCCACCAATATGCGCCTCTCGTCATTGCTTAACGAGTTAATGAATATGTCGATGCCCCCCCTCCCCCCCCTAATGAATCCCTCAATCACCCTATCAGTGTTCCAGCTAGCCCCCCCGTATAATTCCTCGAGCATCCTTGGGTTACCACCGGTTAACCTCCATACTTCGTCGAAGCTCGGCTTATCTCCAGGCACTTGTTCGTAGAGTTGTTTGAATCCTTCCCTGCTCATGTTCCACATTGGCATTATCTCGGCCCACGTGTGCCTACCGATCTCGCGTCTCGAGACGCCCTCGCTCGTAGCCACTATTGCTACTATCCTCTCGTACATCTCAGGCGGGTACTCGATTAGGTTCAGTAGGGCCTTAACGTAGGTGGCTGACTCCCTGACTCCAATTACCTGGAAGGCGTCGTCTATGATGACCGCTATCTTGCCCCCCCTCGTTAACTTAATTAGCTCCTTGGCGATGTCGAAGGCAAGCATGCCAACCTACCAAGGGCGTTCTGGGCAATGGCTTCCTTGGCCAGTGTGATGAATTTACTCCTTAAATCAGCGATGTTGAACTCGGCGAGAACCTCCCTGTTGGGTACATTGATGTAGATCACGTCAAAGCCGAGCTCCTTAAGCAACTCCACGGACTGTAGGAGCCATGCGGTCTTTCCGCAGCTCCGGGCCATAAATCACCTGCACTGGGAATGTGCTCCTCTCGGCCCACTCCCTAACCTGCTCAAGGGCCCTCTCCCTATCTATGAACTCCACCTGGGTATTGGCGAAATTAAGCCTAACCCTCCTTACTGCCATTATCTCTTGGTGCATTCGTCTTGCCGAATTCCCTCTTGAGTTCGTTGGGGAGACTTCTCTAGTTCATCGCTCCACTTTGCCCTTGGCTTGAGCCCTCAACCCTACTCATTAACTCCCCCCCTGTGAGGCTTGCCGCGGTGATCGCAGTCACGTGATCCTCATTGGTTGGTTTCGGTAATGGGCTTTCGAGGGTTCTGTGTCCGTACTTCACTGCGTAGGAGTTCATGGCCCTGCTTAGTCTTCATTGGCCTAGTGTTAATGCTGTGCTTAGTATTTGGTGTTTGTTGGCTTCATTGAATGGTATTTCATGTATATTGAGGTTGTACTTCTTCATTAATTGTATTTTTGACGACTCGTACTGCTGGCTCCTGAATGCGTCCTCGTCATGCACTATGAATGCTTCTCTGGGTTTTAATACAAGCCCGCAGCCTGTGTTGGGGTCTCTCTTCAGGGTCTTCTCAATATTCTTTATCGCGTTGAGTAGGTTCTTGCCCTTGATTTCGACTAGGTATATATTGTCGCTTGTTGGTGCCCTTGTGTGGTCTGTGCATAGTGCGTCTACGCCCTTGCCGCATATTAAGTCGTATTTAACGCATGCGATGTTTCCATTAATGGTTATTACCTTGCTCATTACTGAGGACCTCCTCAATTATTTTCCCTAGGTATTCTTCCCGGACTGGCGTTATTGTTTCTAGGGTCCCCACCTCACCATTCTCCCTAATGGGTACTTCAACGACGTTGCCGCTCCTAATCTCGTAGATTCTTAAATCCCTTAGTCTTCCCTGCCTGTTTAATTCATGGGTTACGCCCATCACGATCCACTCGCTGTGTGTTGTTATGAACATGTTCTTATCCCTTATATTGGCTAGGTACTTCGCCATCCTTATTTCGGCATCTGCGTGTAGGTTTATTTCTGGCTCCTCAATGATCATTGTCTTCACTATGGGGGTTCCTCGCCACAGCCTCTATTGCGAATGCTTGGTATATCCCGGTCGAGACCAGTGATGGCGGTATGTTACCTCCATCAGACTTTATCGTTATTGCGCTTGGTTGGTATGTTATTGTTAACCCGCTCAATTCCTCCCTATACTCGCCGGGCGCGATCCACCTTAGGAAGTCCATTAATAATGGTTTGCTTATGGTCACTGGTTCCGGAGTTAGGATTAGCCTCATAATGCTTGGGTGTAGGGTGAAGATGGCGATCCTCTCGGTGGCTAGGAAGGCGGCTGGGGGGGACCATGTATCGCCAAATGCCCGGCTCAGGACGTAGGACTATTATATGTGCCGCGCAGTCGGCGTTGCTACCCATGACTGAGACCCTGTACTGGCCATCCTCAATAATTCCGCTTGAAATGCATTGTGTGAAGTTGCTCATTGCGTATTCGATGATTACGTTCAACCTCTTATCACCATTCACGTCAAAGTCCACGGTATTACTCCGCCTATTAATAATGACGTTTAACACCAACGAGTCAGTAATCACCCCCCCTATCCTACCCTCATCCTCACCTATCTTAACCAGCCCATGTTGATCAGTATTGAATAACCTCCTTATTTCATTGGTTAATAATTGCTTGAATAATTCACGGTTTTCCTCTATCAATTCCTTAACACTTATTGAAGCCTCCTGTACCCCCCCCGCTTTAATAGTGCCTAGGTTAATTCTCCAGGGCATTGGCGGTGTTGATTGGAAGAGGGTTAGGTAGTGAATTGTCGATATGATGGTTTTTCCCGAGGCGTTACCACCAACTATGACGACCCAGGGCGTTATCTCAATATCGGCCTTACTAATTGGACCAATATTTCTAATTGTAAGTCTCCTCATACACTGTTAATAATTGATGACTTTTTAAAGGGTTTAATCAAGTCTCTCCGCACGTTTATAGCGCTTAAATCCCATGTTAATTTACAGTCAATATCCCTCAGGATTAAGACCATCCACAAGTGCTCTGTACCGCATTGGTTATTAACGCATTTAGGCGCCGTAACCATGGCCATTACCTACTGCTTAAGTGACTCCAACGCTCTCCTCACTGCTTCCCTATGTAGTGGTGATTGCCAAGCCACGTAACGGCCAATACCCAGTTCAAGATCCCTCTCCGGCGGCGGAACATCGATCCATAGTCTTGTGTCTCGATCTGACATGAGGTATAGTATTAGGTTCCTCCTGACTAATTCGTTGATTAGTTCCTCGGGTATGTCAGGGCTCCACAGCGTGTCTGGGTCGTTGATTGCGTCCTCTAGGTATTTTCTCCACTTGTTTGTGAATTCCGGCGTGATTTTCTTTTCCTCAATGAGTCTTTTCATTACTAGGTTTGTGTCCCAGGACTCCCTGTATAGCCTAGCCAGCAGTGATGGGTTTCCACCCGTTAGTTTCCAAACCTCCTCGAAACCCGGCTTGTTTCCCGGTACCTGGTCATACAATTGCTTGAAGCCCTCCCTGGGCATGTTCCACATTGTTAGTAGGCTCGCCCACCTATGCCTACCAATCTCCCACCTACTTAAGCCCTCGCTGGTTGCGGCTATGGCTATTATCCTCTCGTAGGTCTCCGGCGGGTGCTCAATCAACCCAAGCAACCCCCCCTTAACATACGTGGCCGCCCTATCCAGGCCAATTGCCTGGAATGCATCGTCTATTAGCACGGCAATTCTTCCTCTGCCAGCCTTAACTAATTCCCTTGTCAAGTCGATGACTGCCCACGCCGCTTTAATCCATGCATTGTCTGTGGCTTCACGGAGAATCTCAATGAGTCTCCTCCTAATGTCCTCAATACCTACCTCCGCGAGGAAATCCCTCTCAATTGGATTAATGTAGATCACGTCGAAGCCTAAATCCCTGAGTAGTTCCGCGGATTGCCTAAGCCATGCGGTTTTCCCACAGCCCTCGGGACCATAAACCACTTGTACGGGGGTATGTACCCTTCTCGGCCCAATCCTCAACAAGCCTGAGGGCCAAATCCCTGTCCGCAAACTCAACCTGTAGTTCCTGCGCTAGGGGGGGCAGTTTGATCTTCCTCATTCAATACTCCCCCCCAGTGTTCTTTTAACGGCATCTCTGTGCAGTGGGCTTTGCCAAGCGACGTATTTGCCAATACCGAGCCCCAAATCCTTATCTGGTGGTGGTTGGTCGATCCATAGTGTTTCATCCCTGGGGGGGTATATGTTGTCAATGACTAGGTTTAGCTCCACTAACTTGTTCATTAGTGGTATTCCCTCCCTACTCATGAGTGCGTCCGGGTCCTCTAAAGCCTTCATGAGCAATTCCCTATCGTCTTTATTGAGTGATTGTATGAAGCTTATCAATTCCTTACCCCTAACGAGCCTATTAATCACATCATCAACGCTCCAATTAATCTCGTAGAGCCTACCCAGTAATTTTGGGTTTCCGCCGGTTAATCGCCAGACCTCGTCGAAGTTCGGCTTAACGCCGGGTATCTGCTCATAGAGTTGCCTAAATCCCTCCCTAGACATGTTCCACATCGCCAGTAAATCAGCCCACCTATGGCGCCCAATCTCCCTCAAACTAACACCCTCACTCGTAGCCGCCACGGTAATCACAACATCGTAATCCCTCGGCGGATACTCAATCAACCCAAGCAACCCCCCCTTAATATATATCGCGGCCCTATCCAAACCAATGGCTTGAAACACATCATCAGCCAACACGGCAATTCTCCTCCTTCCAGCCCTAATCAATTCTTTAACTAAGTCAATGATGGCCCACGCAGCCCTGGCCCAGGCATCGCCAGTCACCTCACGGAGAATCTCAATGAGTCTCCTCCTAATGTCCTCAATACCTACCTCCGCGAGGAAATCCCTCTCAATTGGGTTAATGTATATCACGTCAAAGCCATAATCCCTAAGCAACTCAATCGCTTGCAGGAGCCACGCAGTCTTCCCACAACCCTCCGGACCATAAACAACCTGAACCACACCCATCCCATGCTCAGCCCAGTATTTAATACGACTAAGGGCTCGCTCCCTATCCGCAAACTCAACCTGCAGGTCCGGGGCCAAGTTCAGTCTAATCCTCCTCACATTAATCCCTGTAATGCCCTCCTAACCGCCTCCCTATGGAGCGGTGATTGCCAAGCAACATACCTACCAATACCAAGCTCCGGATCCCTCCCAGGCGGTGGCTCATCAACCCATAGCTCTGGGTCCCTGCCTGGTATTCCAAATACCACTAGGTTTCTGCTTACTAACTCATTTGCGAGTTCCTCGGGTCCCTCACTCCATAGATAGTCCGGGTCGTTGAGGACTATCTCCAGTTCCCTCCTCCATCGCCTAACGAATTCACCCGTTAATTTCTTATCCAGGATTAACCGCTCAATGACCCTATCAACATTCCAACGCGCTTCATAAAGCATCTCGAGAACCCTTGGATTCCCACCCGTTGATCTCCAAACCTCGTCGGGGGGGCCTGGCCTCTCGCTGGGTAGTTTCTCATATAATTGCCTAAATCCATCCTCACCCATGTTCCAAATGGGCATGGTGGTTGACCACAGGTGCCTACCGATCTCGCGTAGGCTAATGCCCTCGCTTGTGGCCGCCATAGCTATTACCCTCTCGTAGGGCTTGGGTGGGTGCTCAAGTATGCCCAGTAGGCCCTTGACGTAGAGCGCAGCTTTATCTAGTCCAATTGCCTGGAATGCGTCATCCACGATTATGGCTAACCTACGTGTACCAGCCTCTATGGCAGATCTCGCCACATCTATGATTGACCAAACAACCCTACCCCCCCAGGTGAATTGGCCCATGGCCTCACGTACCATGCTCACCAACTATCCCTCAAATCCGCAATGCCCAGCTCGATGGTGAATGATGACTCGGTGGGGGTTTACGTAAATAACCTCAAACCCCCCCAAATCCCTAAGCAACTCCACGGATTGCTTAAGCCAAGCCGTCTTGCCACAACCCTCAGGGCCATAAACGACCCAGGGCAATGCCATACCCCCCCCTCAGCCAAGTCCTTAATTCTCCTAAGCCCCCCCCGCTCCCTATCTATGAATTCCACCTGGGTATTGGCGAAGCTAAGCCTAACCCTCCTCATCGCCCCCCCAACTCCTGCAACGCCCTCTTAACCGCCTCCCTATGCAATGGGCTTTGCCAAGCCACATAACGACTAATACCCAGCTCAAAATCCCTCTCTGGCGGTGGGATATCGACCCATAGTGATTCTCTCCTTTCGGGTAGGAAGTATAGGATTAGGTTTCTGTTGATTAGTTCGTTTATTAGTTCCTCGGGTGCGTTGAACCATAGGTGGTCTGGGTCGTTTATTGCCTCTTTAAGGTAGTCACGCCACTTCTTAATGAAGTTGTATGTTAAGTTCTTCCTCATGATTAGGTCGTTGATCACCGTCTCCACGTCCCAACCAGCCTTGTAGAGTATCTCCAGGATCCTTGGATTACCACCGGTCAACCTCCAAGTCTCCTCGAAGCTTAACTTACTGCCAAGTATTTGTTCGTATAGCT
>NZ_BBBI01000022.1 GCF_001315985.1 Vulcanisaeta distributa JCM 11216 | reverse complement strand
CTTAGGAAGTTCTTCGCAACCTGGATGATCAGCAGGGGAGTACCAGAGAGCATTGTCAACACCCTGCAGGGAAGGGCACCACCAAGCGAGTACAGGGTCCTAATCGAGCATTATTGGAGTCCTAGGCATGAGGAGCTTAGGAATTGGTACCTAAAATACGCACCATGCCTACTCTGCCAGTGATCAAGGGGAAAACCCCCCCAATCAACACCACATGTAACTAGCACTGATTTTGAACGGGCAACCTCACCCAGTGTATTCTGCATGTGGTGGTGACTATGCCTTTAGGTATTCGTCGGGTATTTCGATTATGACCTTTATCTTCTTACCCACGAGCTTCTCATAATCAATGCCCAGAGACTTAGGTAGCCATATGTAGTACGTGGTGTACTTCCTCCCCCCCCTACTCACCGTTGGTCTACGCTTTATACTAGTGAGTATGGTGAATTGCATCAGTGGTTTATTTGATAGACTGGTATTTAACTGTTTCATTTGAGAATCAGCGTATTAATTAGTGAAAAAATTTATAAACAAGTTGTTACACAAACAGTTAGTATGCAGTTCCAAAAACTGAATGGGGGGGAATCCCTGGGGGGGTTAACCCAGGGGGGGAAAATAATCGACCTGGTAAACGAGGCAGTGGGGGGGTTAAACTGCCGTGACGTGGGTGAGAATCCCAGGTGTGGTGAGATACTTAATGAGCTTAAGCCCCCTCATTGACGGTAATGCGTTCATTGTCATTGAGGACTATGGTGAAAGAAGCATTGACCTTGATGCCGATGGTCTGCATTTCCTGTCGAAAATGGATGACGGTAAGTGGGCATATGTTGATGTTGAAGACCGTGAGGTCAAGATAATCAATGACTTATATGCGTTTTTGAGGCAGAGACTTGATGGCCTGGTCATTGTTAAGAAAGACAGCGTAATCGAGACTTATTATTACGTCAATAATGCGGGAAAGACAATACTCTCAATAAACGTGTACGGGTGATGGCAATGAGTGAGAGGGTGAACATCACGATTAGTGTTCCGAAAAGGCTAAAGGATGATGTGGACGTGGTTAAGGACTACTTCAGAATAAGGTATGGGGGGGAGAGGTTGACGTGGGAGAGGATAATTAGGGCTGGCGTTGATGCATTGTTGATTCAGCGTGGTTTAAACCTTGAGAGGGTGAGGAGGGAGGTTGAGGACCTGGAGAGGGCTGTTAGGGAGGTCACGAGTGGGTGATCTGCATGGGGCAGGTTAGGCAGGTTAGGGTTGCCTATGACGAGGTTGAGGCAGACCTAAGCAATGACAGGTATGCAGTGTTTGCATTGTTCATAGATCGCTGCTTTGTTTATGTGTTGGTTGATTATAATGAGAAGGGGGGGAGGATCAAAGTCTTTAGGTCAACCGTGGACCTGGTTTACCACCTACATGAAATCGGAGCGGAGGACTTACTCGATAAGTTGGCAGGTAATGAGGAATTAATCAATAAATCCACTAGTGATGAGACTAAGGAAGAGTGAGGCCTGGCCAAGTCTCTTCTAAAATTACTAAAAATTACCCAAGTTTTTACCGTATAGGTTTCATGCCTGCCTCACGGTTGGTTTTTTAATCACAGTATTACTGCCAGTATTGCACCTGATAGGGATATAATATTGCCGTCAATATCGTATTAATGTGGGTAAGCAGGTTGGGAAGTCAAGGGAGGACTCAGAAAAAATGGACTACATGAAGAGGTGGGCTAAGACTCACCCAAGGGTTGTTGTTTACTTTGACCTGGCCGATTATGAGCATGTTAGGAAGAGGGCTGATGAGCTTGGGCTGACAATCAGTGAGTTCATTAAGAGGGCTGTTAAGGGGGGGTTGGTGGGTGAGTATGAGCGTGGCTTTTACGAGGGTTACAGGGCAGGCCTTAGGGATGGCCACTACAGCGAGTTGGTGGCTAGGTTTGGTGAGCCGGCTCTCGAGTTAATCGTTGATTTAAGGAGGGATGAGAAGCTTAGGAAGGTTAAGCTAGCCATCCTCGAGGGAATAATCAAATTCTGCAGTGAGGCGAGGGGGGGAGGGGGGGAGCATGTGATTAATAAGATTTGCGTTATTGATAGCGCAATAGATGGGTTTCGCCGTGCAGGGATAGAGTTGGAGGGTCGGCTATTGAGAAGGAAACAGCTATTGAGAGGAGCGTTAAGGATTACCTCGATTTCCTGGTCAGGATTGGCGTGCTTAAGGCCATTATTTCTGGTAAGAATGTTACATACTCACTGAATGCGCCGGATTTAATTAAGGAGATCCTAGCGAGGGAGGGGGGGAAGACTAAGCCACAGGCTCAATACTGACTATGAAAGCCTTATTTATGTAGGTAACCCTCCCATCACCGGGAGTACAGGTATCATATTTTATTTTCTCTATTTATTAGTCTAACGAAAAACCTAACCACCATTCAATTAGTTATCCCTCAATCATTTACTCGTCCCTATTTCAACTTCTGAGTTATTTTAAAAGGAGCTCGGTGCGCGCAGAAATTAATAATACCCCCCAGGTACCGCACCCAATCGAACCCATATGTAGATCTAGAGTAGGTAAATAACCTATTTAATTCTATATATGGGTGCGACTGGGTATGGTACCCCCCCACCCCCCCTATTATTAATTTTTAGGCGCTTCATGCTCTTTTTAAAATAACTCAGTGATTGAACGTTGCTTGGTAGATTGAGCGTGAAAAACCGCAGTCACTGCTTGGTAAGGTACTTAGCTGAAATAATGTATGTTGGTAGAAATTTGACTGCGATTATTTTGTCTTGTGTAAAGATTTTTACGTGTAGCTTGTTACGTCACTGGCGTTACTGCTTGTCTCGCTCCCATACTGCTTGACTAGCCTCAAGCCCTTGTAATAACGCTCGCCATGTATTGTCACTTTCCTGTAGCCGTACTGCTCCATCCTGGCTGTGAATATTTGCTTGCTGACTACCTCATCATCCCTGTCATTGTCCTTGCACCAGAGGACGTACATGTTGTACAGGTCATTAGCAGGCACGTGACCATCGCTCTCCTCGACTAGGTAGCCATCGCGAATCATGGCATCAATGAAGGCGTAAACACTATCGGCCCTAGCCAACCAAGCACGCTTGGCATCTTCATGCGTACCCTCGAAACTAAACTTCCCTCTCCTCAATACCTCCCTAAACGCCAGTATCGAGGCTGCAGCCCAAACTGCATACTCCCTTCCACTCAAGAAGTCACACTTCTTTAGGTTGGGGGGGTTCTCGGGGGGGAATTGATGTGGGAACTCGATGACTATCCACCTGCGCCAGAACGCATATGTTTGATCCGTGACCATCGGTGGCTCGTTAGCAGAGAATATTAGCTTTGCGTAGTTCACGAAAACAAATGGATCCCTAAACTTCCTCTCTGCTTGAATCGCATCGCCGCCAGTTAGTGCCTTAAACATGCCCGTATCCCTAACAATCGTCCTAGGTAGATCCGGGTATATGTTTGCAAGTTTGTGATACAATTCGGCCACGGCGAATCTATTGCTTGGGTCAGTCAAAACCTGCAGTGAAATGCTTGAAACATTCTCGCTTCCCAACAGGCACCTAAGCCACGTGAGGAATGTCGATTTACCATTCGCACCATCGCCAAGCAACATCACGGCTTTCGAGGGCTCGTAGCGTGGATACAATGAAAAGCCCGTGATCTCCAGGAGTAACGGCCACTTATCATCAACCCAATCCGTGAGGAACTTAAGCAATCTGGGAGCCTTAGACTGCAATATGTTCTTGAGATCGTCATAGGTGACGGGTCTATTCACATACGCCTTTAGTACCTCCTCATCGACTTTATGCGGTATGTAGTTAAACACTATTCTTTTTGGATTATGCTTGAACAAAAACTGCCTTGTCACTGCGCTCCAATCAATCCTCGCCATGAAGTCAGGCACTAGCTTAATCTCTACAGAATCCCCGATCTTTGAAATGAGTGGCTTGGCGAGAAACTCCTCCCAATCAAATAAGTAATTATCAAAGCTAATTGACATGGGGGGGTCAGCACTATGCTCAAAGTGATGGCCGTGCTTTAGTTGAGTTATGAATTCACTAAATAGCGAAATGACCTTGATGCCGTATTCATGGAATGCATTGATCTTACTTGTTAATGTTATGAATGCCTTAGCCTCATGCTCACAGTCGTAGTACCTCCTACCATCCCAACAATAGACGCCAATTTCCTTACCGTCCTAATCATGTACTTTGCAATCTTCCTCCTAGCAAAAATCTCCGCAGCAACATGAGCAATCGTAGCAATGAATTGTGCCTTCCAATCCTTCTTATGATTTAGCTCTTCTTCACCCCCTCTCATCCTCCTTGACTTCATAGATCAAGCCCGTTATCGAGCACGGCTTAAACCGAATAGCCATGCCACGTCTAAGCTCGATAATCCTGTAGTAGATTGACGAGCATGGATAAACAACCTCACCCGTCCACGCAACTATTTTCCTAGCGATGCTCGTAGGTACACGCAAAGTCTCAATTATATCCTTCTCCTCAGTGACGTGCACATCACCCTCCGTTATTATGTTGCCCTCATCATCCTTAACAATAATATGATATATGTCACCTCCCTTCCACTTGCCAAGCACTACGTACTTACCAACAGAGCCAAGTAATTCGTACTTCTTCCTCTTATCCTTCTTATGCTCAACAGTGACCTCTGTACGTTCCTTATCATTTCTTTCCGCTCTATCCCACTTGTTGCGTATCATGGATTCTCACCCTTCTCAAGAATTTCCTTCATTTTCTCAATGAACTCCTCACGGGTCTTTGAGGACTTAATCAACCTCATCATTGGTGAGTCCCTGGGTATCCTAAAGACGTACTGCCTAACCCTACCATCCCTGTGGTACTTAACGTCGAATACCTCCACAAGCCCATGCCAGGTCAGTTTAAGAATGATGTTCGCAATGCCTGGGTGGTTAATGCCCAACCCACCGCAGTTAGCACACATTCGCCTAAGCACATCATCACTGGTGAAGTAAACATCGTGCTTATGACCCCCCCACGCAATCTCATAAATAGCCAATAAGACAGACTCAAGAAGCAATTGCTTAGTTGGTTTTAAAACACCCCCCCACTCACACCTCATTATTAGGCACCCCCCCACTACCTGCCCCCCCGTCCTCCTTAGCCCCCCCTCTTTGCCCCCCCATCCCTGGTTTAATCATTATTATAGCCGTGACGCTCTGAAGGTGATACTTACTGAGCATTACATTTAGTCTCGGTGGGTACCTAACGTATACGAAATACACACCCTGCCTTATTTCATGCTTCCTAAGTCTTCCATTGAAGGTGATTTCATAACCATCATTGAAACGCACCTTAACAGTAACCCATGAACCCAATAGCCCATTCTCAATTATATACCTCGAAACACCTCTACCGAAACGCACCACCTCTACTCTATTTGCTGTTACGTTTCGTGCCTCCAGATCAACGAGGACGATGGGCTGTTTATTTAACTCCTCTACATATGCACGGATGTCACTGCTTCCCACATGTTGCGTGCTTACTATTTCTTATTTCTCAGTGAGTTAAAATAACTAGTAAATAACTAATTCACGAACCCTAGAAAATAAGCTCTTTAAAACTCAATCTTCCAAGGCATAAATCCAATTTAATGAGACGTTTAACTCAAAAATTATTTTAACTATTTCGAATCACTAAGGGCTAAAATTCAGAGTAATACCAAAGTATTGTGTAGGTCTCGATTTATAAATTCATTTACGTGAAAAGGATAGTACGTGAAAAGCACATCAAAAATCGAAAGATTATGTGTCACGGGCAATCCACGGGATACTAATCATTTACGCATTAATGATTATTGCCATTTACATGAGAGAGTCCTTCGGAGCCGTAGGTCGTGGGTTCAAATCCCACCGGGGGGGCCGCCACGGTATTTGCTTATTTTTATAAAAACCATTTAAAAGACCGAGGATCTTCAATGAATTAACCATAAGTAGTCGATTCATAAAGTACAATGACTCTATGATTAACTTTTAGTATAACCATGTTAGCATTTAATCGGTACTGCCAATGTTCAGCACTGGAGATTAGGGTTATATCCTCTTAATAATCCTTCGGTTTCGTCTTTTAAGTCTGTTATCCATTCGGTTCTCAATGCCCTTAGATATTCACGGCTTGAAAGCCCAGTTACAATATCTCGATTCCTAATCCTGCAGAACTCCCTTACCCTTAATTATTTCCTCACGCCCAGATCTTGGACCATCCGTGCCATTAATCGTCTTCCTCGGCGCTTCAGACCATGGATCGATACATCCATTTAGAGCGTACCAAAACCCTGGCTATGGTATCAATCCTAACACCAACCTTAACCAAGTCATTATTGGTAACACTCCTCCCAGTGGCAAGTCTGTACAGTATATCGATACCGTCCAAAGTGCATTAATTAAAACGCAGAGTCCCATTGAGTCCATCACGGCCTTAAGACCTCAGTCACGGCTGCCCAATAGACTAGAGTCTAATATTCTGACTTAACGTAATCCTCCTCACTAGGTATTCTTATCTGCCCTGAGCACTTAGTTTCAGGTGAAAAATACCTTATTTTTCATTTGATTTAATCAATACATTACCTACATAAATTTTGATTCACATTTATTATTTTAACTATGGGGGGGTCATAGACCTTATAATTCTCGCAATTACATCCATGGTATTCTCATTAAGAATACCGCAATCCTTTAGATAAATATACACTCTCGACCCCTCATCGACCTTGGAAGACCTAATATTACTGGCCGTAGCTACACAGCAGGGAGTCCTCGTCTCTTCATCCACAATTATTACACTATCGCCATTAATAATACCAGGGTTTGAATTCAATACTAACGGGTGCTCACTTAAGCAATTACATGGTCTTGAACAATCCCCAACAAATATCAACCAACAATTCATACTGGTTAATTTTCAGGAAAGAAAAAGAAAAATAGTTTTAATTTTATGGGTTTATTTTTGATGCCGTTGTTTTGTCTTAGGTTATTATGTTTCCTTGTTCGTCTACTTTGGCTATGACTTTCCTCACGGTCTTTCCGTCTGGTGTCTTGAACAACGCCATCACAAAGCCCTTCCTACCCTTAGGCTGAACCTTCCAAACCTTCGTAGGCTTCAACCTCCTACCCTCAACATCATATTCCTTCTTAGCCAGATCCTCCAGTGTGACCATATTGGTCAATAAGTTCATTGATTCGGGAGTATTTAAAAACATCGCTTGGGAATGCAACGGACGAATATATCGGTCTCAATACGCTAAATCTCACATAATTTCTTTACTAATATCAAATTTTATGATAATTATGACAAGTTGAGATTAAACAATATCAAGCAGGGAGATATATTAATAATACGTGAGTTAATACGATTATTCGTTTAAATATGTTATTATTCAAATTTATTCGTTTAAATAATTCCACGCCTCCTGGCTTCATCAACTATTTCACCACCGCTTATAAGTGCTGTGCCTAATTCATTGGCTATCTCACTAACAATATCCTTACTCAGTGCTCCACCATCATCACTGAGCATCTCGACGATTACTAGCGCTGGCGGTATTCCGGCCATTTTTGAAAGCATTAAGGACAATTCAGTATGACCAAATCTGCGTCCAATTCTACCCAAGAGGATTGGTACATGTCCGGGTGCGTAGAACTCCTCATAGAAGACCTTACGGGCATCCATTACCTTACCCTCACTAATCATCTTAACCACATCGGCAAGTCTCGTGATTGTTAGCGCCCTATCCCTATCCCTAATGCCCGTTGTTGTCTTCACGTGGTTAACATATATTGAGAATGCTGGGTCATCACCATAGCCAGGCCTCTTCACTAGCCCGTTAAAGCCTATTTTGCGTAATACATCGCTCATAAAGTCAAGACCTAATTGCCTACCTATCGAGTCCTCAGTCACAAAGCATATCAAACCCCCGGCATTTTTCCTCATCCAGGTAATTACTGATGGCGTTACATAGTCAGCCCTTATCACCGCGTCAACCTCATTCTCCCTATTGTCAGAATCATGAATGAATATTATCTCACCCTGCCTAAGTAACTCTAATGCCTTCTCGATCATATGCCCCTTAAACCTAGAGTTTAAGTTAATAAATTTAACTTTAAATCCAGGTTTATGATACTTAATGCATTAATATGCCTATCTGAGACCATATAATTAATGGTTAGGGCATTAATCCTGGCTGGCGGCTTCGGTAAAAGACTTCAACCATTAACACTAGACAGACCAAAACCGCTCATTGAGGTTGGTGGTAAACCAATACTCCAGTGGCAAGTTGAGTGGCTTAGTAGGCAGGGCGTTAAGGATATAGTCCTCGCCGTTGGCTACCTAAGGACTAAGGTCTTCGAGGTCATGGGCGATGGCTCCCGGTTCAGTGTTAGGTTATTCTACAGCGTTGAGGAGGAGCCCCTTGGTACGGGTGGTGCCATTAAGAATGCCATGAAGTTCCTTGAGGATGAGGTATTCATAGTGCTTAATGGCGATATAATAACGAACCTATCGATTAAGCCATTAATAGAACAGTTGAATGGTAATGTCATCTCAACGATAGCCCTCGTCCCCCATGAGGAGCCCCTATGGGATTGTCCATGTTGACCATGAGGCTTCATAACGGAGTTCAGGGAGAAGCCACTGCTTGATTACCTAATAAACGCGGGTGTCTACGCCTTCACCAAGGACATCTTTAAGTACCTGCCTGAAAAGGGTGATATTGAGGTCACGGCATTCCCAAAGCTGGCGAGCGAGAGGAGGATTAGGGGGGGCGTTATCTATAGGGATGTTTATTGGAAGTCCGTTGACACCGTTAAGGATGTTGAGGAGGTTGAGAAGGTGATAAGTGAGGTTTACGCCTAAACAGCGGGTGTTTTTAGGGCCTTTAATACCCTGACCTCCTTAATAACTGTATATGGGTATTGACCATTCTCATCCTTCTCATACTTCTTAACCATATCCCAAACAGTCAGTAGGCCGACGCCTACAGCGAAGACGGCCTCCATAGCGGAGCCCGTGTTCGACATATTGCGCGTGTCCACGGTAACCTCAACACCATCCTCAATAACCTTGACATCAGCGTTAACGTAGGTTATGTAGTTAAGGTGTACGAGGGGTAACACCTCCCAGGTCTTCTTGGTGGCCATTATCGACGCTGCCTTAGCCACGGTCACCACATCCCCCCCTTTCTCCACCTTACCCTGCCTAATCAATTCGATAGTGCCCTCCCTAAGCTTTATGAAGCCCTTAGCCGATGCTTCGCCATAATACGTGGGCTCGGTGGTAACGTCAAACATAGTGACAACAGGCGCGCCACCTGCATTATCCTCAAAATCACCTAGTGATAGGCCTACCCCCCCATCCTCAGACTTAACCTTACTGACGACCTTGATGTCGAACATGCCATCAACACGACTGGAGCCGCAGGTCTGTACCTGCTTACCCATGAAGTTTGTGACCCACTCAGGCATACACGTCCTACTGCACCCCTTTATTGTGTTCCAGGCAGCGAGTAGGCCAGTGAATAGGCCGAATAGTGTGTCCATCTCAATGCCGGTCTGGGCCTTTGTCCTGGCAAGAACGGCCATCCTAATACCATTCTTCTCATAACGTACCCTAGCCTCGATGTAGGTGATGGGTACCGGGTGGAGTAATGGTACGTACTTCCAAGCAGTCTTCGTGGCGTTTATTGCCGCTACCTTAGCTATGGCCGCCGCATTACCAAGACCACTGACCCCGGTCTTCATTAACTCGTTCATTGTGTCCTCATCAACCTCAGGAAGCCCGTGGCGATGGCCTCCCTGTATACGGGTTCCTTACTCGTAATATCGATCATCCTAACAGACATAACAAGGCATTATTAAACCTACGCCTATTTAAGCTACCCTCCTCAATGCATTAGTTATTAACCCGTAAACATCATCAACAACGAGTCTCAACTCCCTATCAGCATTAATAACTGGGTAATTATACATGGACGCACGCCTCAGTAGGATCTCCCTAACCCTACTAAGGAATTCCTTATCGACCTCGAAAACCTCAAGCTCACGCCTACTACTCAACCTGCTCACCACGGTATCAACAGGCGCATCGAGAATTATCGTTAGGTCGGATTTGGGTACGAATCTATGAAGCTCCATCAACCACTCCTGCGGTAACCCCCCCATAGCCCCCCCTGATACGCCAGTGTTGATTCCATGTAACGCTCAGTAATGACCAGGTAACCCTTGTCAAGCATTGGCTTAATCTCTCCATAGTAATGCTGAACCCTATCTGCCGTGAAGAGTAGGGCGTATATCGATGAATGAACCACGTTTGTCCTTGGCTTGAGAAGCCAATCCCTTATTAACCTGCCAATGGGTGATTGACTGGGCTCGGCCGTGGTATACACCCTATAACCATCATTTTCCAGCTTCTTCCTTAGTGCGGTTATTACGGTTGATTTACCGACACCATCTATGCCCTCAATAGCTACAAACATAGGCGTCCCTAAACAATTATTAGGAAGAACCACTTAAATAATTCATCCTAAGCAGGTAATGGACCGGTTATACCTAATATACTCGGCATCATTTATAAAACATCAGCGGCCAAAATCCTAATGATTTATTGCAACTGCAATTCAATTACATTAAACATGACCGCGCCGCATTACTTCCTTCGCACTACTTGTCATTGTTAGTATGGGCTTTATCATCGCCGGTGCAATACCTCTGACGCCAATTTATTAAGGAGAAGGGCAATTGATCGGGAGAAATCTTTATTAATAGCTGTTAATATTACGTGGGTAATGAAGTCGAGCATCAACGTGGCAATAGCTGGCGTTGGTAATACGGCGTCAGCCTTCGTACAAGGACTTAAGTACTGCGAGATTGAACCCAATCCTGTGGGACTTATATTCCCACGCATTGGGCCTTACGAACCAAGGGATATAAGAGTCGTCGCGGCCTTTGATGTTGATTCGCGTAAGGTTGGTAAGGACATCGGTGAGGCGATATTTACGGAACCAAACAATGCAATTAGAGTAATTGAGGTTGGTAAGCTAGGTGTTATTGTAAGGGCTGGCCCTCTACTTGATGGCATCGCCGAACAATTAAAGAACACCTTTATACCAGTTATCGAGGGTTCCGTTGAGGATGTTGTTAGGGAATTGGAGAGTACCAATGCGCATGTTCTCATTAATTACTTACCAACAGGTGCTCAAAAGGCCAGTGAGGCCTACGCGGAGGCAGCGCTGAGAAGTAGGACTGCCTTCGTGAATGCCATGCCCTCAGTAATAGCAACATCGAAGGAATGGCAAGATAAATTCGAAAAAGCCAAACTACCACTTGCTGGTGATGATGTCCAGAACCAACTGGGGGGGCCACGGTACTTCACAAATCCATAATTAGGCTACTGCCTTAAGGGGGCGTTAAGATAGAGGCACGTACCAACTAAACGTTGGCGGCACACCAGACTTCCTAAACCTAATGTACAGGAAGGGACAGAAGGAGAAGACGAAGACCGAGGCCGTGAAAAAGATGGCTGAGGGCGAGGACTTCGACGCATACATATCGCCGGTAGCCTACATAAGGTTCCTCGGCAGTAGGAAGATTGCGCACATGTTCATCGAGGCCCGCGGATTCGCAAATGTACCAATCAGGATAAAAGTTGACCTGGAGGTCTACGACCCATTCAATAACGCCGGCATGATGATTGACATAGTCAGGACAGTAAAGCTAGCACTAGATAGGGAAGTTAGTGGGCCTCTCATCAGCTATCAGCCTGGGCCTTTAAGAATCCACCAGTTCACGCGCCACCTGACGTGGCCTATCAATGGCTTGTGGAGTTCATTGAGGGTAAAAGAAATAGATGATGATCTCATTCAATTTTTCTTTCTTTATTATAATTCCAAAGGGCGAGGTTGACCGCAGATATTACATTCATGATGAGCCCTCTTCCTACCGTAAAATATTATTGCCTTAAGCATTTGGCCTCACGTTTTCTCCATTTCACTAACACGCTTATCAACAAAAACCTCCAGGTGATCCTCTACTACAGGCAAGCTGGGTAACCACTTCCTGGCGGCTGCTCAAGCCAACACCCTCATTATACCTAAACTAGAGATAAAAATTAAATAATGCTGTAATAAATTAGATTATCTTCAGAGAACGGCCACGCTATTAATTACATCATTAATGCATAGAATGGTATATGCACATCCTTAAGTGGTCCCTTAACAACTATACCCATCTTCGGCTGTATCTCAACCTCAAGTATTGTTGGTTGCACCGCCTGCCACCTCATCTTCCTAATGAATAGGTACCTCTTGAAGTCACCCTCAGTTGTTTGGGCCAGCCCCCCCATCACAAATACGCCAGCCGCTAAAAACTCCTCAACCCCATACCTAGAGATCACCTTGGCCCCCGTCGGTATTTCCGTAGTTATTATTGTGGTTACGCCGACCTCCTTCTCAATACCCATCACCAACGCCCTAATGTACTCCCTAAGCACTTGTACGTCCTTCTCGAGCGTGACCAAAGGCGCTATTGGGTCAATAACAAGTCTCTGAGCGTTTAGGGTCTTTGAATAATCAGCTATTGTGTAGACCAGAGACTTAGCTATGGTGATTGGGTCCTTCTCCCTAATCTTCTCGATAATGTCCATCTCGGGTATTAGGATCTCCATATAACCATTTTCCCTGAGCGCCTCAAGGTCCCAACCAAACCTCCTAACACCATTCATTAATTGGTCATACGTCTCATCAACCGATACGTAAATGCCAGGCTCACCATATTTATAAATACCATTTATTAGAAATGATAGTGAGAGTAGGGTCTTACCTGTTCCCGTCTCACCACTTATTAAGTATGTCCTACCCCCCCTAATTAACCCACCACCGAGTACCTCGTCAAGCCCAGGGATTCCCGTTGGCACTAAATCGTAGTATAATGACATCGAACAAATAACATAGTTTAAGTAATATAAAGATTGCGGACACGCAACATTTTAAGTTAATCAAGGCGCTGGGTAACCGGGCCTTACTTAAGCTCTATTATGTATTTACTGAATATGCTTCTAAACTTCTCCGTAGTTATTATAGGCCTACCGTTAACCTCAATGGGTTCCCTACCGGTGGCACCTTCAGGTAATTGGGTAATCTCTGTGCATACCTCTCCTCAAACATGGGCACATTCGGATTAATCAGGAATATACCAATTGGTATCCTGCCATCACCCTCATATGACTTAGCCAACGCCTGCGCGGCCTTCTGTGGAAGCTCCTCAGGGCTCTTAACCATTGGGTCCCAACCCTCCTCCTGCAGGTCATAAACCCTCTTGTTGTAGTAATCGTACGTGTGTATGTTGTCATAAGTCACACAGGGCTGTAGGACATCAATGAACGCGGCGCCCTTATGGAGTATTGCCTTCTTTATCAACTCCTTTAGGTGCTGAACCCTCGCAGCGTAGCCCCCCCTGGCTATGAATGTATAGCCAGCGGCAATGGCAAGGCCTATTGGGTTAACCGCATCCTGTATGTTAGGCTTAGGAAGCGCCTTGGGCTGCAGGTTCCTAGCCAATGTCGGGCTTGCCTGTCCCTTCGTTAAGCCGTAGACCGTGTTGTCATGCATTATGACGACCAGGTCCACATTACGCCTACCCAGGGCCACGAAATGCGCAGCCCCCAATGCCCAGTAGGTCTCCATCACCCACATTAACAACCACCGTTAGGTCCGGATTAGCGAGCTTAATGCCCTCAGCATATGGTAATGCCCTACCATGCAGTGTATGCACGCCAGTCACGTTTATGAAATGCGGGGGGGTCTTCCCTGAACAGCCTATTCCAGAGACAACCACCGTCTTCTCAGGCTCGAGCTGCAGATCAGCGAAGGTTGATACATGGCTGAGAGTATTCCGAAGTTTCCACAGCCGGGACACCAATCTGGCCATACATTGGTCTTGTAGTCGTTTATTGTTAGCTTTATCTTACGCTCCATAGCTCACCACCTCCCTCGTACTACCCCCCCTCATCACATTTTTAACAGCACTCACGAGCTCATGGACATACATAGGCCTCCCCGTATACTTGACTATTGACTTGTTGATCATGATGCCCGTATTCATAGCCGCAAGCTTCGCCGCCTGGGCCATGTAGTTGTGCTCCACGGCAATTAGGTTTGCGGTCCCAACCTCGTTGGCGAACTTCGTTAGTGAGTTTCTTGGGAATGGTATGAACATCCTAATGTGGTAATAACCCGCCTTTATCCCTTCTTCATTAAGTTCCTCAATGGCCTTCATGGCCGTGCCCTTAACAAATCCCCCCCAACCAACCAATAATACGTCTGGCCTCTCAGGGCCGAAGTATGAATACCTCCTCTCCTCGGGTATCTCCTTATCTATTACGTCGAGCTTACTCATCCTCTTATTCATCATTCTAACCCTATTGATCGGGTCCTCGTTAATGTGCCCGTACTCATCATGCTCATCACCCGTGTACCACATCACATACTCGCCCAAGAATGCCCTTGGCGATATAGAGCTTGACAAGTCAAATCTCTTGTACTCCTTAAGACCCTTCGGTGCTAATGCACCCCCCCTTGTTATCCTAACGTTGTCCAGGTTCGGCATTGGTATCGTGGCTATGGTGTTGGCCAGGAACTTATCGACGAGGTGTATGACCGGTACCTGGTACATCTCGGCGTAATTAAACGCATCAATTGCGTCGTAGAATGCCTCCTCATGATCGCCGCTTGCGAGCACGATCCTCGGGTACTCACCGTGGGAGGCAAATACCGATGATAGCAAGTCGCTTTGGCCGCCCCCCCTGGTTGGTTGCCCAGTGCTTGGTCCACCCCCCCTCTGGTAGTACGTGACAACGACAGGGACCTCATTGTGGCCCGCCCACCCAAGGCCCTCAACCATTAAGTCAAAGCCTGGGCCGCTCGTTGCTACTGAGCTCCTGACGCCGGTTAAGGCGCGCCTATGGCTGCGTTAATCGCGGCTAGCTCATCCTCTGTTTGGAAGACGATTATTGAACCCTCACCACCAAGTGTCTCGTATTCCTCAAGCGTGAAGCTCTCGTCAGCGGCCGGCGTTATTGGGTAGTATGCCTGGAACCTAACCCCCCCAGCCACCACCTTAGCCATTGCTATTGCATCATTGCCGCTGGCCACGAGGATGCTCTTAATGCCTATTTTCGGAGGGTCGAGCTTAAGCTCTGAACTGAATTGGCTCTTGACTAGGTCAATGACTATCTCTGCCATAGCCCTATTATGCCTATAGACGTCTTCCCTCGTAAACCTCCTCCTAAGGCTATAGTCAAGGCTTTCCTGGCTAATGTCGGTTATTGCTGCCACGGCACCGACGAGTATCGTACTTATGTACCTAGATGCTTGGGATGGGACGATGCCTTCACGCTTTTGAATCTCCATGAGCAATTCCTTAAAGCTCAGGGCAACCACACGCGCCTTCCTACTGCCCTGTAGGTACTTAACCACGGACTTAATCGTACCATCTAGGCCAAGCTCCTTAAACTGCTCACTCAGCTATCCTTCAACTCCCTCTCCATGCTGGGTATACTGGCGTAATTAACTGAGTCGTCATCACTATTATAGATTAGGTAACCCCCATCCCTAAGGTCATTGAAGTGCGTGAATACTGTCTCGGCATCCATGGCGGCCACAATATCGACTGGGTAAGTAAGGTGCTTGGGTAATTCTGTGGCTGATACCGTGGCATGAACATAGCTATGCCTACCCTTAATATTCGAGAAATACTCCCTATCGGAAATAATGCCATAGCCAGACCTCGCAAAGGCCCATGAGAGTATCTCAGACGTGGTCTCCAAACCACCGCCCTGAGGGCCACCGATTATATACCTCAACTCATTCATGCAATATCACCCACCACGTACATCATACCTATCAGGGAAACCACCAACACCTGGTATAAAAAGCGTCCTTCAGTTACCAGTTAGAATACAGTTGTTAATTATTAATTATTTTAAATTGACATAGATAATTTAAGAATTATTAGCATAAGAATCCATCATATAATGAATAATATTCTCTTAAATCTGGCAATAATTCGAAATAATTTATGAAATTATTAATAAATTATTGAAAAATTTCTTAATAAAAACTTAAACACATCCTTAATCTATAGAAGGTCAATGAGTGAAGGTGAGGAGGAGTTCATACCCCACGCCATTCACATGTGGTTTGGTTATTATAAAGACCGCGTAGTCCTGAAGGAGGAGGGCGCTAAGCATAGTCATTTCTCAAAGGATGCCGAGAATCGACTAAGGGAAACATTATCAACGTATGGTTGGGTATACTGCATAGACTGTAAACACCCAATCTTTAACCTTGAGGAGGCTCTCGAACACTTAAGGAAGGGTCACGTATTGACTAACAGGTTCATGCCTGACGAAGTCGCGCCTGAGGAGACGCCAATGGTCAGTTAGAAAAGCTCATGCATCTAATCGAAGTTTAAAATTACATCTGAAAAGACCTGAATGTATTATCTAATTCCTGCTTTAGTGATTCATCGCCAAGAACCCTAGCCACATTACTCAATAAGTTACATATGTCTTTTGTTGCGGTGTCCCTTGATGGGTATATACTCATGACACCCTCAGGATCAGTGCCATTATATTGATACTGATGAAGCGCCAGCGCTATCAGGGATTCCCTCTCAAGACCAAGTAATTTACCCACTTCACGAATAATGGAGGTGGGCATGTGGGCTATTACCCTATCAATATTCTTAACACTACCGCGAAGCTCCTCCCTCCTCTCACCAGCCAATGCTGCAAGCAACGATTTAAATGCTTGAAATGCCTTGCCGGCGGCGTTCCTGGTATAACCCTCAACCAACAACCTCAATGCCAATCTAGCCTCGACTGATGCCTCAGCCCTCCTGCTTCGATGTACGCCCGTAAATCCTTCCAAGGCTTACTAAGTTGTTTGGGCAACGTGAACCTCCGTCTAAGGTAATGTCATTCCTCAATAAAAGCCTTATCATTAATCCTAATCTTTGAATAATCAGCACCTTCGATAAGGCGCCCTTGTTATTAAATGAATGGCTGCATTTAAATGGAATTAAATATAAATCTAAACACTCATGATCATCAAATACCATCAAACTATTTAGGTTATTACGATATTAATTGACTAAGACGTAAATAATTCTTGATCTATATGGCTAGGCGCAACTCGGTATGGCCTCGGGTTGTGCTTGTAGTTACGATACTCGTTTACGTGGCCTACGGTGTCATGGCATGGTACACATTTACACACTTACCGCCAATACCTGCAGCCGTGGTTACTGAGAATGGCACTGTATTATTTACATACAACGACGTGGTCATGGGAAAGTATTACTTCTAGAAGTACGGGCTTATGGATTACGGTTCAATACTGGGTATGGGGGAGCTACTTTAGTATTGACTTCACAACATACACCCTAAGGATTTATGAGGATACCACCGCGCATTACCTGGGCTTTGATGCCGTGCCCCCCCAGGACAATGCGAGCGCCATGGCCATAATAAGGCAGTATCTAATGCCAATTAAGGTGGACCCAACACCCAAGGGTAATTACATAGTTGTTAGCAATGAGTTTGCCCAGGGATTCTACAATGCAGTTAAGTATTACTCCTGGGCCTTGAACACATTCCGGACCTTGCAATCACTCTTACGGGTCTTAAGGCTAAAACCACGATATTCTAATGCCCCCCCAGGGTTAATAAAGCAGTAGTGTTCGTTCCCTCAATTTGCCAGTCATTGGGTCAACCTCAAGTTCGAGAACCTCGAGCGTCGTCACGCCGATCAAGACCTTATCGACTATGTCAGACACGAGCACAGGCACGATCTCACCCCCCCTACCCTCAATCTCAACCCCACGCCCTAGACCTATCAACCTCAATAACCCCCCCCAGCCCCCCCCGTCTCAACCCTAGACCTACCAGTAATGCGTAGGCCAAGTTCGTTGGCTAATGACCTAGGTATTACCGTCAAGGTGGCGCCGGTATCAACCAAGGCCCTAACCTCAACAACCCTACTCAAGTCAGCATTACCAACCTTGGCGTTAACCCACACATGGCCCATTGATAAGGTGGTGTGTACGGGATTAATAACCCTTAAGGCATTAGGGGGGGCACGGGCCTAACCATGGAACCTTCTCGCCATACCTCTTCTCAACATAATTCCTTACCCACTCATCCTCAAACTCCCTGGGGGACCCTCGGCTTCTTAACAACATCGTAATAATCATAAGGCTTAATATCGATTATGGGAGTCCCAGTCCACGCATCAAGCCTCGTAACCACAGCCTAGGAGGTTCAAGCCTCACGAGCTCGAGCACCGACAAACCAATTGGATTTGGCCTGATGGGGGGGTACCTAGTGGCGAAGACGCCGACCTCCTTATCCGTACCCTTCAACTAACCCTGAGTCTCGCCTCTCTCTGCTCATGGAATACGTAAATTAGGATTATGTGTGAGTATTCCTCAAGGCTGCGTAGGCCATCGACATACTCATCATAAATGCGAACAACGCCTATAAAGTCATACCTGGTTTCATACCTATCTTTCTCGGGTTCACCCGGCCTTGGAAAACCCCTCTCCACATAACCAATGGGTTTGAATACGTACTCAACCATTGACTAAGTAAGGCGCGGGCTCAGATAAATCTTACGAAGCCAGTTCATGAATAAAGGCATATATTCATTAATTAAAGCAACTATTTGCTGCCTAGATAGAGTCCATAGTACACCCCCCCTGGAAGGACATAAGTAAGTACGTGGAGGTCAGGGCGAAGGAGGCACTCTATGAGTTCGAATTAGCAAGAAGTTCTTAGAGAATGGTCTCTACAGGAATGCCGCTGGCAAGGCCTTCCAGGGATGGAAAGCCACCCTAGCGGTTTTGGCAGCTAATTCCCGTAATGAGTTGGCGAGTGAGTTTAAGGGTTTCGTCAGGCTTAGGGAGAGGATTAGGGTTGAGACCGTGGATTTCATAATAGCTATCATGCCCACGGCACGCATGAAGAAGGTGGCCATGATACTGGGGGGGCGTAAGTACGGCAATGACGTGGTACTACTGACTGAGTTAGCCCTGGACATACATGAGTTCCAATACAACGGTTTGGATAGGGAGGGCGTGTTAAGTCGTTACCTGGATCTCGACATGGTTAAGCAGGACATTACCACGATAATTGAGGGGGGGCAGGAGGGTCCTATCCTCATTCACTGGACGCTCAATGCCCTAATACGTCACTAGGATTAGTCCTTCCCCACACTATTACTCCTCTTAATACTTCTAATGAGCAGTTCTCCGCGTCTC
Organism: Vulcanisaeta distributa JCM 11216; assembly: GCF_001315985.1. GTDB lineage: Archaea > Thermoproteota > Thermoprotei > Thermoproteales > Thermocladiaceae > Vulcanisaeta > Vulcanisaeta distributa_E. The sequence continues at coordinate 18,276 of NZ_BBBI01000022.1, read as the reverse complement.
GAAAGCCTGTAATAAACGTGGTGTTTACGAACCTCATTACTAAGCTTGAAACGTGCAACACTCCTCTTAAGCGTCTTACCTCCCCCCCTGACCCTCTCGATCAAGCCCATCGCCTCGAGCTTATCGAGTACCTGCAGAACCTCCTCAAGTGGGATGCCCGTGTTTATGGCTATTGACTTACCGTAATCCACATTGGCCCTCTTTAGGTGCATGAGCACGGCAATGTCCTTATTCGTGAGTCCATCCATAGGGTATTAACTGATATCATAGGATGCATTTAATTAAATTGACTCTGTCAAAAATTGGAGTTAATTGAGACGGTTAGTATTTAAAGTAAGGAAGGTGTTTAACATATGTGGAGATACCTAAGGAGGTAATTGAGGCTGCGGAGAGGCTTGGTATTAGCGTCGTTGATGTGATTTTAAACCAACTATACCTAAGGGATCCAACGGAGAGTATTAGGCTTAGGCTTGAGTTGGCCAGGAAATACCTCAGTGAGGCCGGGGAGTACGTGAGTAAGGGTGATGCCATCCAGGCCAGTGAGAAGGCGTACAAGGCCGCCGAGGAAATCGTTAAGGCATTGGCAGAAAAATATAACACGCCTGAAAACCAACAGGCAATTAGGGAGGGCAGGTGGTATACACACCTGCTGCTTAAGGCCTGTTCGAGGTTATCCAAGACCCTCGGTGACTGGGTATTGGATGGTTGGAACGCAGGTTACTCATTACATGTGTGGGGGTTTTCATGAGGCTAAATTAGCAATTGATGATGTGGAACCATTAATCAAGAAGGTCCATAAAATGCTTGAGGAAACAACCAAGATATTAAGTCAAGGTTGATTATTGGCTAGGTTTAAGTCCTACTCATTGAAAAACAGCACTCATAACATCCTACATATTTAGTTTTAAATTTTGGTCATAAATCATTAATTGTGTCGCTTAACTTGAATGAGATCTCGAAGGCTAGGGCTAAGGAGGTTGCTGTTGAGGTGGAATTGGCTGAGGAATTCCTAAAGAGGGGGCCTTTACAGGAATGCCGCGGGTAAGGCGTTTCAGGCTTGGAAGGCGTACTTATCATACTTAGCGTCGGGTAGTAGGGACTTATTAATTAATGTGTTTAAGGGTAGGAAGAGGTTGAGGAATGGTAAGGTGGTGGATTACGTCGACTTAGTCATAGCCGTAATGCCCACGACGCTCATGAAGGCCGTTGCCCAAACATTAGCTACACGGCATGGGGGAGGATATAGCCTATTACACCGAGTTGGCGATAGATCTGCATGAGTATCAATATAATGGGCCTGACCCATCGGGCGTGTTGAGTAGGTACGTTAATGATGAAATGGCGCGGGTGGATATTGAGAAGTTGATTAGGTACCTCAGGGAAAGGGTCAAGGCACAATAATTAGGACTGTGCACCTCCCGTAATACTCATGTCGTCATATGTCAATTGCGTTGATGCTAAAAGATCGCTAAAACATCATGGTGATGTTAAAGTCTTCTTTCCTCCTCACTTAATAATAACTGGTAGTTAGGGAAGTGTATTACTAATAATGGAGTAATGTTTATAGGTAGGAATTTATAATGTAGTAACGTGGGTAATTGGGTTACAGTATCAACTAAGGTCAGGAGAGAGGTTCTTGAGAAGGCTAGGAGGTATGGTATTAATGTTTCTGAGGTTTTACGTAAAGCTCTCGAGGAGGAAGTAATGCGTAGGGAAAATGAGGAACTAATTGAATTGCTTAAGGAGGCTTCCAAGGAGCTTAGGAAAATTAGCGAGATTTATGGCGATGATTTCGTCATAAGAAGTATACGCGCAGACCGTGATTCAAGATGAGCCTCGTATTTGACGCAAGCGCCATTATCAGGCTGGTAGAGCTTAAACCAGATAAGGCAGTTAATGCCTTAAGGAATCAATACACCATCGACTTAGCGTATTATGAGATTGGTAATTACCTATGGAGAATTAGCAAGTTAACCACTGTAAATGTGGAACTGCTGCTTAAAGTATTTAATAATGTCATTGGATTTATGAATGTCGTACCAATAGGCCTAAACAGCGATGTCATCGACCTAGCCAGAAGGATGAACATAACCTATTATGACGCGTCCTATGTTTATCTAACGATGAAACTCAATGCAAAGCTGGTAACCGAGGATAGGGAGTTAATAGCTAAGTTCCCCCCCAATATAGCGATAAGCGTTAGAGAATTACAAATATAGTCGTTAATCATGACAATCATTAAAGAACCACTAAAACAATCGCCATTACTATCACTAATGCACCAAGGAACTTAACAACGCTAAATTTCTCCCTACCCATGGCACTCGACATGAGCTGGGCTATTAATGGCATCGTGCCCGTCAATATCACGGTAAGCCCAAGGCCTATTAAATCCATTGAGAAGGCGAATAGGGCAACGCCAAGGCCCAGGTCAAGTACGGCAATAATGGGCAGGTAACTACGCACCGTCCCTCTAATGGCCCCCCTGCAATGTTATTTCCCATGAAATAATTAATCACAAGCAGTACAATACCTGCCGCTGCAACCCTCGTAAAGGCTATGGAGATTGGGTTAAGCCCCCCCGTTATGTCGGCAACCTTAATCATTGACTGGCCGGCAGCCCATGCAAGGGCCGCACCAAGACCAAGGAACAAGCCCTTGATCTCCCTCCTCGAACTACCACTACGGGATAGCAGGTAAACGCCAGGTATCAGTAGTATGCTCGCTAGTAATTTCGTTATAGTTAACTGCTCGCCTAGAAATACCGCAAACACCACGGTCAGTGGGATGTAGGTGTACGACACAGGGGCTGCGATTGAGACCCCCCCTGAGTAATTGATTGAGAATAGGTATAGTGAGTCGCCAATTACTAGGGATAATAAACCGCTCAGGGAGCCCCCCCACACGGCTCCATAATTAAGCCTAACGCAATTGCTGGGATTAGGAGTATTACTGAGGCGTAGAACATCCTAAGGAAGTTTACAACCAGCGGATGCATTTTCTTCATGAAGTCCCCCCCATACATTATTGACGCCCAGGCCCAGATAATGGCCGTTGACAATGCGGGTAAGTCCTCAATAATCATAAGCCGAAAAACCAAGTAAACCGCGCTTTAAAGTATATTCCCCGTAGGTTAGTCTGGCCCGAATACAACATTGATGTCCTTATCTGGCGGTTTAAAGGAGGGCACGCGCCTAGCTAACTCGCTCCTAATGGTATCAACGCCAACCTTAGTCACGAAGTTCCTAACCCCCGTGAATGCCCGAACTCCTATACATGTCAAGTAGAACCTGCGCCGCGAGCTCCGCATCCCCCTGGATCAACCGTACCAATAACAAAGCCCAATGCCGTTGGCAAACCACCCATCGTTATTAATATCCTAGTCCTAGAACCGAATGGTTCAAGCCCAATATCCGAAACCCACGACATACCACAGTCGTGCGTGCACCCACTAATGCCAACCCTAATCGACTCATTGAATTTGCTTAAGTGCACGTGTATTTTACGGCCGAGCCCCGTGGTATCTATTAGGCCCGGCGGACATAGTTCATTCCCTAGGCATGCAACGGTTATTGGGCCCTCAGGATACATGGGCCCTGGATCCCTAATCTCATAATTACTCAATTCCTCAATCCTACTAACCTCCTCACGGACTGGTATGTAAACGCTTTGATTGTTAAACAGTAATACATAGCCAAACCCATACCTCTCAGCCACATCAGCCAGTTTAACCAATTCATCGGCAGTAACCCAGCCAGTTGGGTATGGGACCTTCACAATCCTCGATTTAACGAACCTAGGCGATAAATCAGGGGGCTTGGGTAGCTTGGGCTTGACCTCCCTGGCAATCGCCATTACCTCCTCCTTAACCTTATCAAGACCACGTAACTTAACCACCCACTTGAACCCCCCCCTCCTCTCACCAGATCTCCTAAGGACCTCAGCAACACCCACGCAGATTGGTAGCAGGTCCTCCGCGTCAACATCAATAAACGCCAATTTAGCGCTGAAGGCATGTTCACCAATACCACCACCTAGGTAGAGATCGAATTTACCGTTGGGTTTAGCCACAATGCCTATGTCCTGGGCCACGGGCACTGCGCAAGCCCTCTCACAGGCTGATATTGATATCTTAATCCTATGCGGAAGTGATGGTTGCTCATACTCACTCCTATACCTAAAGTAATCGCCTATGAATGTTGATAGCGCCTCAGCATTGACGTGGGCGTATGGGCAGAATTGGGATGTGCATGGTATTGGGTTCCTAACGGAATTACCGCAGGAGTCCCTTGGGTCGAGACCGACCTCCTTGAGCTTAGCCACAACCTCGTCAAAAAGCCTAAAATCAACCTTGAAGACCTCTATATCACCCCCCCTTGTACCGAGCATTGCCCTACCATCACCATAAACCCTACTGACCTCGGCGATAACCCTTAGTTGATTTGAGAACCACTTGCTTGGGTCGCGACCAATGCCCTGCCTAATCCTTATTGATACCCAGGGATTATCGCCACGGTTCTTATAAATACCCTCATGCCTCCTCGGATACACAACCCTATAAACGTCTGAGTACTTGAACGAAGACACCGTAAAGCAACATCACGTATTATTTAAGCCTTTATCACGCGGATAGGGACAGTACTTAAATGAGGGGGGGTGGTTTCGAGATTGATAAATATGCCTAAACGCCCTTTTCACGTAATAACCTATCAATAGCACTTAATAACTGGGTGATATCGGCTCTGGCTGATTCATCATCCCAATACTGACTGAGTATTCCCTGCTTATCCGGCCCATTGTATTGATATTGATGAAGCAGTATTGCCAGGTTTGTATATATATTAATGTCACCACCTATTACCTGCGACACATGCTTCAAGGCATTACTTGGCATTAAGGCAATGATCCAATCAACCCTCTCAACTACCCTATCACCCTCAACCTAACCACGCCCTTAAATACGTCCCTAAGCTTATCCCTATTCTCCGCAGCGAAGGCGGCTACGAGGGCCTTCCACGCTTGGTAAGCCTTACCGGCGGCGTTTCTAGTCAACCCCTCATCCAGGAACCTCCTAGCCAGCTCAGCCTCGTACCTAGCCTCAAGAAGTCTCGTCCTCCTATAACCATCAATGTCAAACCAAGGCTTAGGTAATTCCTGCATACCAATACTATAGTATATTTTTATGGGTTAATTTACTTTGCTTTGAGCATATATCTATCTATCTATGGCAAAGGTCACTACCTTCAGGAAAGTGCCCTACCAATTAACCTCAGTATTAAAGTTATGACTCCATTAATGACTGGGATAAGCTTAATCCACAGCCCAGCGTATACGCCCATCATAAACCCTAATCAATGATTTCTTAACCACAAGTAAATACCAAATAACTAAATTACAGTGTAAAGCAGTGTAAAAACATTAATCAGAATCGCCACATACACCACCTACACAGTGATGCTTCGTGAAACCCCCCCTAATAACGACCTCACGCCTAAGCAACTCCCTGAGCATCGCCTCGACCCTACGCGCGTCACCCTTATCAAGCCTAATAACGATTTTGTTATCCCTCAACTGCTCAACACGCCCGGAGTAGCCCAGGTACTTGATGAACTCATTAACATCACCAACATCAACACTGGGTAACCTACTTAAGTCGCCGCATGGCCCCCATCTGCAGGCATAGCACCCCAACCCGGCAGCCTCGATATTTGCTCCGCACGCAGACTCGTAGACCCTAAAACCCATTTCCCTAGCCAACGAGGCGATCTTATCCTTCAAGTCCCTAGCCTGATGGGAACCTGCTCCCTACCTAGCTTGCTACTCGGCAACCTCGGGCTTAGGTCAATACCGATTGATTCGAGTCTCTCATAGATGCTTTCGGTAACCCTAAGTGTACCAAGTACTACGGACTTAACGCCCATTTCCTTAGCCATTAATAGTATTTCACGGGCATCCCTATCGGTTATGTTGGGTATTATTGGTCTTATGAATAGGGATGTGTTTATCCCCGCCTTGATGAGTTTACCTACAAACCTCAGCCTATCCATTGGGTCTGGGGGGGCTAGGGGGGGTTCTATCCTCCTGCAATCCCTAAGGCACACCACAGTCTCGAGAAAGCTAATGCGAGGCGCATACTCCCTAATCCTAACTATGTAATCATCACCAAGCACAGACTTAGAACTAACCTGCAAAGGATTACCCAATGGACCAAGAACCTCTATATACTCAAGGGCCTTATCCCTGGTCTCGGGTAGGAATGGCTCGGTTACGGACCCCCCCATGGCAAGCATCGTACCACCAGGCCCGAGCACCACGTATGGATTTAACGTCAATGCATAGAGTAACTCCTTACCACTTAGTGGGTATGGTCGTGCTTTGTGTGGAAATCCCATGTCATAGATGTAGCAGTAGGTGCATGAGTATGTGCATCCAATCCCCGTGTGTATCGTCATACCACATGGCCTTGGATACCTCCTTGCATGTGGGTCCCTTCTCGCCCTCTCTATCGACTCAGCACTCAACTCATTCTCCAACTTATTCCTTAGCTCTTCCTTAAACTCCAGGTACTTGATTAGGTCCATTTATGGCGATGGTATTTAATCACAGCCCGTATTAAACCCTTACAGGTACTCGGCAGCGAGTCTATACACTGGGTCGGAAATCTTATAATAATCATCAGCCTTCTCGATAATGCCCAGGCTCACCAAGTTGCCTAATAACTCGGAAACCGTTGCGGCATTTATTTCCCTGCCCTCATAGTCCTCAAGCCTACGCTTGATTAATCTCCAGGGCATCGGCTCCCTAGCCAGTGCTCTTAATATTACCGAATACCTATTACTCCTGAGTGAGGTTACTAAGTTCCGTAACTCACTTAGCGCCAGTTGAACAGCATCCTTCATAATCTCATCAAAGTCCGCAGAACCCCTCATTGCGTATGTATAGCCGAAATACGTTAGCCAGCCGATAATCCCATCAAATGCTTCCACAGCCCTCTCAAGGACATCCTTAGGGCAATTAATGCCTAATTGGTTGAAACCACGCTCGAGGAAGTCAAAGGATTCGTCAGGGCTTAACCTCCTAGTCCTAACCTCCATGTATGCTCTACCGAAGAGTGGCGCCTTTGGATCATGAAGCCCAAGAAAGCTATAGAGAAGGCCAACTTGTGAACCTGATAGGACGAGCCCTATATTCGTTAGGTTATCAAAGACGTAGGCAAACAACCTATCAAACCTAAGCCAATTAACCTTCCTTAACTCCTGTGCCTCATCAATCGCGATTATCACTGGTTCACCAATGTCATTTAACCTAATAAGCAGGTCAGTAATACTGACCCGTGACTTACCTCTAAATTTAACGGCTATTTCAGGTGGGTTAAGGGATATCTTTAAACCCTCAATGCCCTTAAGAGCATTAATTACTTTATTCATAATTGAGGATTCCCTGCGTAGAAGATCGTTAAGGGCCTTCACGAATAGATCGAGCACGTCACGATAACTCGTATACGCACTAAACCTAACATCAAGGTATATATAGTCAACACCAGCCTCATTAAGCGCTACCCTCATCAACGAAGTCTTACCGGTCCTCCTAAGGCCCGTGACTAGCGTTAATCTTGAACCTCTCAGGAATTTTACGAGCATCTCCAATTCATGATTAAAATTATAGAGATCCTCCCTTCTACTTTTAGGCTCAATGCTAAACAACATTTGGGGGGGGAACCCCCAAATAATTTAGGGTACTATTAATAAATTTATTTTCAGGTAATTCCTGGGAGATAAAAGATTAGCGAATGAGCAACGACGACATTGTATTAAGATAATAATATTAAATAATCGTAAATTGCAATACTAAAAATGACCGGGAGGATCTCTATATTGTCTTTCTTAACATACCAGGCAGGTTTCTTTTTAACTTGAACCTATTGCTTTGTTATTCCGGAGAATACCTAAATTCTATCTCTTTTCCCTGATTGAGGATATTAATAGCCATAGGAAGAATAGGGCGGTTATTAGGAAGATAGCCATACCAGCCACGTCCCTATGAAGTGATAAGTTTATTGGTCTAATGAACCTTATGAATGCCATGAATCCTATCGTCACCATTAAACCAACTATTGCGGTTACAGCATCATTATTTAACTTAATGCCCAACTTACGTAACCCTGACCTATACGCATCTAACGTTCCCATGGCCACGATTAAATGACCATCACGGACAGCTTTAATTCCTTCCTCACAGCCCAAGAGTACTTAACGATCAATGTATGCCAGTCCTACTATAATACGCCACCTCCTTTTCCCAGCAACACCCCACTTCTGCCAATGTGTTTAATAACGTACTCGTTATCAATAACTCATTCCTCGACCGACATAGCCATTAAATTAACACTTACTAACCTCCATAGTGAGAAGCCATTATCCACAATTTAAGTATGATTACGTATTCACCATCCCTTAATGAATTAATGAACTTTTCCTTATAATTCAATTCATTAGTTAACAACGTACCAAAATCTTCCAGCTTACAATTAAATAACAATGAAGTTGACATTAATAGAGTAACAGTAGGATGTGGCCGCTCCGGAGGAGTGATTTTTCATCGGGCCGTGGGCTCCACGGCTCTCGAATCCTCCCTCCATATTTCTAATAATTCATGCCTTAATTAACCTTACTCAACTCATTCTATTTTTAACCATGATGCGATGCCACATGCTTTATCAGAATTCCTTATAAATCATTAACCTGGACTATTCTTGATGATCGTGCTAATTACTGGCGTTAGTTCATCGCAGGATACAAAACAGCCATTAGTCTAGCTAGTAAGTATGAGGTTGTCGGCACTTATAATGAGCATCTCATTAACATACCTGGCATTACCATGGTTAAGGCTGACATAACGAGGGATTCAACCAGGTTAATTAATGATTATAGGCCTGACGTGGTTATTCACATGGCCGCGATAGGCAATGTTGATCAGTGTGAGGAACAGTTGGATCTTTGCTATAAGGTTAATGTGGTGGCAAGTAGGGAATTGCTCACGGCGGCCTATAGGGTTGGCGCCGCCATTTATTACCTATCCACGGACTACGTATTCGATGGTGAGAGGGGGGGCATGTACTCGGAGGATGATGCGCCAAGGCCCATTAATTACTACGGATTAACGAAGCTCCTCGCGGAGGAAATCACAAGAGCACTAGGCGGCTCCATAGTCAGGGTTGCCTGGATCTACGGCACTGGGCCTGGAAGGCCGAACTTCGGCAAGACAGTAGTTGAGAAGTTAACGAGGGGGGGTGAGGTGGTCACGGCAATAACCGATCAATGGTCGTCACCCACATTGAATACGATAATTGGTGAGGCCTTTGCAAAGTTACTTGATGCTAAATTCAATGGTGTGGTACACGTGGTTGGACCGAGATTAAGCAGGTACGAATTCGCAAGAGCCATAGCTAGGCACTTTGGGTTTAGTGAGGAATTGATAAAGCCAATAAGACTCACTGACGTAAATTACAGGGCTAGAAGACCAAAAGACAGTAGCCTAAACAACAGGAAAGCGGTTGAGTTACTAGGAATACCACTTAACGACATAGACTACGCATTATCAATATTCAAGAGGGAACTGGAGACTGAAAAGGCCATAGCGAAGCCGTAATCCATAAAGAAAAGCTTTAAATCGCAGTTAATGGCTTATTGACCCGCCGGGGGGGTGGCCGAGCCAGGTCCAAGGCGCAGGTCCGCGGATTCCGCGGTGCGAAACTTGAGATCCTGTCCCCCGCAAGGGGGGGGCCCGGGTTCAAATCCCGGCCCCGGCACCACGCTTGTTGTCTCCACGTTGAGTTTACGCTCACGATACCTATCTCTGCGGGATAAAAGGTTAGGTTGTGTTTTGGTAATGGCATTAATATTGTCGTGAATGTCTATTTTTACATAATTATTATGATCATTAATTATAGTCCATTGATAAGCATGTTAATAATTGCTTAGTTAGTTCTCTTACTATTTCTAGTTCAATTTCTTGATTATACCATACATTATTTATATTTCTACTCTAGCCATTGACGATGTATGCCTCATTTCATTGAGGGTAGTGAGATTGGTAAGCTCTTAAGTAGGATAGTTAACACCACAATTAATCAAATACCACCGCAAGCCAAGTTTAGTGATAGTGATATCTCGGTAATTATGAAGTATAGGCCGTTGCTCGAGTCGATGACTGAGGATATCGTTAAAGGTTTCTATGACACGTTATTTTCCCACAGCCCCCCCACAGCCACTGTTTTTCAACCTGGCGAGAGACCACTGAGGGAAAAGACGCTCAGGGATTGGTGGATTAGGACTTTGAGTGGGCCGTTTAATGAGGATTATTGGCTATGGCAGGCCTACGTGGCATCATTCATTATAGAAGGAATGTTACGCCGCCCATGTTCATGGGCATGTGGGCCTGGATAATAGACAACGTAATTAGGAAGGTACAGGTAAGCCCCCGAGCTAGTCTCGGCCTTGGTCAAGCTTGGTGCCACTCAGTCGTCGCTTATGGTTGGTGGTTATTACGATATAGTGCAGTACGCGTTAAGTAGGGTCGACATTAGCGGTGATTTACTTAGGAACTTGGTTATTTCTATTATTGAGGAATTGGCATCAGGTATTAGGAAGTGAGTTAATTAAAAATCATCTTTAGGCCAGGTTACTTACCGTTTTTAATGTTGCTATTGATGGAATTACATGGTTGAGAAACCAATTTTTACTTGGTGGTTACACAGAGGGTTTTTATCCAGGAAACCAGGTCTACGCCTTCGTGATTAGCATGAGTAGGACTTGGATTTGGATTACGGTTGGTATCGCCATCGGCTTAGTGGTTAGTCTGGGTTTGGTTTATGCAATTATGCCTTATTATCACAATAATTACTACTATGGTAATTACCCCCCCGGTGCCTTGCCTATAGGTCCTGGTGCGAGTAATTACTATGGTGGTTATACCTATGGTACATACTCAATAGGCCAAGTCATTAGGGAGGTTATGGAGGTACCAAGCTATGCCCATGTTTACCCGAATAACAATACTATAGTATTCACTAGTAGGGATATTAACTTATTAGTCGTGGCTATGATGGGTAACGATGCAGAGAGAATGTTTAATGCGACTCCTCCGCCGTATGTTCATGGTGACGTCTTCGTCATTTATGGACTCATAGATCCAACACTGGTCATGCCTGCAGGCGCTATTGTCCATGTAATCTTTGTTAATCTCGATGATGATATGTACCATAACTTCGTGGTTACTACGGTGCCGCCTCCGTACCCATACTATGTAATGCCCTACGTAGGTATGTACGGTGGCATGGGCCCTCAAATGATGCTTCTCATGAGGTGGTTACCACCAGCTAACTATAATGCTGGTTATGCCTATGGCTACGAATACACATTCACGATCACGGCACCAGGTACGTATTGGTACTTATGCACCTACCAGGGCATGCAGAGGAGGGTATGTATGGAGAGATTATTGCCGCAGGTAGTGGCTTAAGCACGTCAACGTACCCATATCCCACTGTTCAATACCCAGGTACGTACTATGGACCTGGTTGGATGGGCGGTATGATGGGGGGGGTGGTGGTAATGCCTTGCCCGTGTATGTGGGGGGGGTTGGTGGGGGGGGCTGGGGGGGTTTTGGTCCGTGGTTTGGCTTTGGATGGTTTGGGTGGATAATTGGTGCCCTAATCGCCATATTATTCCTAATATTCATAATACTCGTAATAGTTTGGATAATCAGGAATTTAGTGAGGACCTCATCAGGTAGTAATCATCAACATGAAGGCCATGAGCATGGTTCATGCCATGGCTAAATCGTGAAAGGCATTACTTATTGCTCTTGAAATCCTTAAGTTTCACTATGTTTCTACCTTTAACCTTAATGACCTCGACTAGGCCTTCTCCTCAAGCCTACGTACTATCCTCCAGGCCTGGACCTTTGACAAGCCTAGGTCCTTCATTATTTGGTACTGAAAAACCTCGCCCCCAGACTTAATCACGTACTCGAGGACCTCGCGTTCAGCCTTAGGCAGTAGTTTTAGAAACCTACCATAGTAGTCATCAGAACCGCCAACCATGGAACTACTTACCAAGGCGTCTCCCTGTTCCGTGGCATAGCTTAATCCCTGGGTAGCCCCAGGTTTTATGAGTATTATTGGCAGGATTATCATAACCGCACCCACCGTTAATAATGCCACAGGCAGGAATAATGGGTAGTACATCATCATTCCGCACATCATCCCCCCCATGCAATGGTAATAGGCCATATAATTAACCATGACTAATGCGCCATAGAGTAAATACGCACTTACGCCTAGTATGATTACACCTATTATGATTAATACATTACGCAATGCGTTATGGTCTCCGCCCATTATTGCTTATTTAATATCGTAATTTAATAAATCCTTCTAAGCTATTCACTCCTCGATGACTGTATTCCTTAGGGTGCCTATCTTCTCGATTTCCGCCTCAACGATGTCACCATTTTTTAGGAATTTACCCTTTGGGAAGCCGACACCTGATGGTGTCCCGGTGCTTATGTAGTCGCCAGGCTTAAGCGTAATGCCCTGGGACGCCCAGTGGATTAGTTCGGGTATCTTAAATATTAAATCCCTCGTATTATCGTCCTGCTCCACATTACCATTGACCCTGAGCATTAACCTAAGGTTGTGTGGGTCCTGTACCTCATCTTTAGTCACGACGTAGGGACCCACCGGCGTTGATGAGTCCATGCTCTTGCCGTAAATCCAGTCCATCCCGTAGCTCCTTACTTGGGAATTGCCAATCACGCATCGACACATCATTCAGTATTAAGTAGCCAAAGACGTAATCAAGCGCCCTATTAACGTCTATGTACTTACCCCCCCTCCTACCAATGATTAGGGCTAACTCCACCTCCCAATCAACCTGCTTTGAGACCCTGGGCTTGAGTATTGGTTGATTATGGCCAATGAGGACATTTGGGAATTTTGGGAAGAAGTATGGCCTATCTAGGGGTTTTGCCTGGCTTTCCTCACCATGCGCCCTGTAATTAACGGCGACGCATAGAATCTTCTCGGGATTTGGCACTGGCGGTAACCAGGTTATTGCGTTTGGATCTCTAAATAGTGCCGTGTCGCCACTTCTCAATGCCTTATTCACTAAGTCCCTAACCATTGCTAGGGCAGGCTCGCCATTACTTATGAGGGACTTCATGTCGTAGAGGAAGCTCGGCGCCTCCGTCGTTTCGTAAATGCTCATGTAGCGCTTGGTAGGTCTAGGACCCCCCCTTTTTCAGTATATACGCCAACCCTAGCCGAGTTATTCCATGAGAAGGATAGAAGCTTCACGTCGAATGAATAGGTAATGGTAATTTAAATATCACTACTAACCTGTTTACTGTTCTCTCCATCCACCCTTTAGTAGGTATTCCTCAATCGCCATTGCTGCGTCAATGCCATTCTTCAGTGCCTTGCCTATTAGGCTTGGCCCCCCCGTGGCCACATCACCAGCTGCGAAAACGCCCCCCCTCCTCGTTGTCCTATGCTTCTGATCGATGTCTATCGTACCATGTGAAGTTAACTTAATGCCGCAACAACCGTCCTTGAATGGCGGCGTTGGTATTTCACCAACAGCGGCTATCACCGTATCCATATCCATCGTGTACTCACTGCCCGGCACTGGCTCTGGCGCAGGCCTACCGCTCTTGTCAGGTTTGCCGAGTTTCATCTTGATCAATTTAACGGCCTCTACGTGGTCCTTACCAAGTACTTCGGTTATGCCAACAAGCTCCACGAACTTTATGCCCCTCTTTATCAATCCCTGTATCTCCACCTTACCAGCCGGCGCCTCATTTATAGTCCTCCTGTAGAGCACATAAACCTCCTTCGCGCCCTGCCTCTGCGCCTCTATTGCCGCATCAACAGCCGTTAATCCCGCGCCAATAACCGCCACCTTCTCACCTGTTGGGTAAATAACTGACTTGGGTAAGTAGCCAAGCTCGCTCGTGTATATCCTATATAGGTAGTCAAGGGCTAGGTAAACACCCTTTAGGTTCTCGCCGGGCACGCCGAGGTTTCTTGATTTCCAGGTTCCCGTGGCTATCAACACGGCATTATAATTATTGATCAAATTCTCAAGGTGAACCTTGCTTTCCGCGAAGTCATCTCCATCGACATGCTCCTCCTCATCAGCAATCACCTTAGTCTTCAGTATGAAGTTGACGCCTAGCTCAATCAACTCCTTAACACCGGCCCTAACGTTCTTCTTGGGAACCCTGTAATCCGGAATTCCAAAGATCATTAATCCACCAGGCTCCGGCAACTTGTCATAAACATCAACCTGAAAACCCCTGCATATTAAGTAACCAGCCGCACCAAGGCCCGCTGGTCCAGCACCGATGATGGCAACCTTCTCACTACGCCTCTCAATCTTCTGACCTGGAGAACACTTAAGTGCGAACTTCACGGGTGACCTGGCATGAACCATTATATAAACCTTTCCTAATGCTTAATTCAAGCGTAATTTTACGATATATTAATTCTAAATAATTAATAATTATAAAGATTTTTATGTCAATAATAATGTGGATATTCTAAGGTATTAATCTTATAAAAGTATAATCTATAAATATATATAAAATACAATAATATATCTATAGTTATATATTAATTTAAGAACGACCTACTCGCCACCCCGTAAATAAACAATGGGGGGGCTATTCTTAGGGACCCTAAGCAATCTGATCATTGGCCCGCATTTGGCCCTGAATAGGAATAATACCCTTAGCTTTAGTTCGCTTTCTAGGTAAGCCTCGAAATTACCAACACCCTTAGATATTATCAGTTCGTGACTGCCCAATTCACGCCATAAGCCTCTATTATAAAATGGTGGGTACCTGTTGCCGGTGGAGACAACCTTTACTTTATCGCCTAGTAACCTCTTTACATAATCCGCCGTTACGTCAACCTCATAGGGCAGGCCCCCTGGCGTATACAGTGACTCTGAGCCCCAGGTCTACCAACTTCCTAATTAACAACATATCCACTTGAAACTCCCCTGAATTATCAACTACGTAACCCACATCCTTAATACTGCCCAACATCTTAGTTAGGTTCTCCCTCGATATGTTAAGCCAAACAGCCTCTTCCAGGAGTTTATTCACGAAGTCGTTAATATCGAAATGGTAATCCCTCATTGGAACATCCACGGAATTCGCAGCCGCGGCTATTTCAAAGTACCTACTTATATCATTACCTGCATCATTAATTATCCTACTTATTATCAACGACGCAGTGTCTTCAAGCTCCTTCTTCTCATTAGCGTGAGGATCATCATTGTTTAGTATCTTCGTTATTAATTCAAAGGATTCTATGAAGAGTGGTGTTCTACCCCCCCTCGGTATCAAGCTAGATATATGCATTGATATTTGAGTGTACGTATTAACATCATCAATTCCGAACTTCTTTATCTCCTGCATCCTGGACTCCAGAGCACAGAGTATGCACTCGGGGGGGGTCTCTATATATAGCATTGAGGCTCAGTAATTAGGGACTTATTAAGTAATCTGTCTAATAATTACTCTATATCTTCCTTCAGATCACGTATCAATACCGACATAGTTTTTAATCTCCCACTACCGCCGTTAGTTGGGACATGGGCATTGATGAGCTATTAAGGGAACTGAGGGAGGATAGGGTTCATGGGGGGGCTTCCTGGTACTTCCTGAGGGGCATTGAGGTAATTAAGTCTGCGGTTGAACAGGGGGGGCTCGGTCCTGATGACATTAGGGTGTTGCTTAATGAATTAAGGAGTGTTAGGCCTGGAATGGCCTCTATCATAAACTTAACCGACATAGTTGACCATGCACTGGGCGTCGGTTTAGACCTCAATAATGTTATTGCTAAATTGAGGTATTGGTACGAAACATCGTCTAAGCACTTAATGACCCAACTGGATAGATTCCCCGTTATGTGCGGATCAAAGGTGATTACTATTAGTTACAGCTCAGCAGTTAATATGGCCTTATCGAGATGGAGCAGGTGCATTGATACGTTGTATATAATGGAGTCCAGGCCGGGCAATGAGATTTCCCAAGCCATTAAGGATTACTCGAAATACGTAAGTAATATAGTTCCGATTCCAGACTCTGCAATTACGTACTTCATGAGGAATGTTAATTACGTGATCTCCGGGGCGGATGGACTGTATAGCGATGGTTACTTCATTAATAAGGTTGGCACAGAGGCCTTATTCGTTATTGCACGTAGGTTCGACGTGAATACCATAGTCGTCGCGGAGTCTTACAAGGCAGTGGTGGGCGGCATTGAGGGGGGGGTTTATATGGTAGATTTTAGTATTGGCACACTAAGTACGCAGGTCCCATTATTTGATAAGGTATCTCTTGATTTGATCAGTTACTTAATAACCGACCTCAAGATTGTTAAGAAACCGAAACCTGAGGATATTGAGAACTTAAGGGAGCTCTTTATTAATAATATTCTCAATCCAAGTGAATAAAAATGAGGGTCTTTCAATGCTTACGGTGTGATGAGTGCTGTTACTTTGACAATGAGGAAAGAGGACCAATACTGTTTGAGGATGAGCTGGCCAGAATAAGGACTGGCTAGGGCTAGGGGGGGCTTTGATATTAAGTACCGTGAATTAAACATTAATGGGGGGGTTAAGGTATATAGGTGGTTGATAAGGGGGGGTTATTGTCCATTCTATGATAGGGAGGGTAGGTCATGCACAATACATGCGGTGAAGCCCCCCCTGGCCTGTAGGATGTATCCATTACTGTATAATCCGAATACTGGCGAGGTATTGATATCGAAGGAGTGCAAATGGGTTAATGATGCTTTGAATTCCGGTGAGGACCTTAGACTTGATAATTTCCCTGAGGAATCAAAGGCCCTTGAGGAGGTGCTAGCACGGTTATATAAAGTCAGGATTAAGATTCATAGGTAGTAAATACTTATAATTGACTTGAGTTTATGAGTTCGTTGGATGAGTGAATTACCTGCAATTGAAGGTGGAAAACCAATTAGGTCCACACCTCTTCGTTTTAGACCTTGGATAACCGATGAAGACATCAAGCTCGTTGTTGACACTCTTAAAACAGGGCAGTTATCGGCCATTGGTGGTAAATGGAATACAATGCTTGAACAGGAATTGACTAAGTACTTAAGCGCTAAGTACGCCATAACCGTCTCCAACGGCACAACCGCGCTTCACGTGGCACTCAAGGCAATTGGTGTTGGTCCAGGCGATGAGGTTATTACGACACCATTCACCTTCGCCGCATCAGCGACAACCATACTCCACTCAAACGCAATACCCATATTCGCAGATATTGATAAGGAAACGTTAAATATTGACCCAGCATCAATCGAGGACGCCATTACTGATAGGACTAAGGCGATAGTCGTTGTTCACTTGGCCGGTTATCCGGCGGAGATGGACGAGATAATGAAGATTGCGGGTGAAAGGGGGGGTTGTACGTTATTGAGGATACTGCCCAAGCCCTTGGAGCCATCTACAGAGGTAGATGGTGGGTTCCATAGGTCATGCCGGCACATTGAGCTTTTACCCCCCCACTAAAACAATAACCACCGGTGAAGGTGGTGCAGTGATTACAAATAATGAGGAGATAGCCAATAGGGCTAGGTTATTAAGGAGCCATGGTGAGACCGGGAAGTATTACTATGAGTTGTTGGGTTATAATTATAGAATGACGGAGTTCCAGGCCGCGCTTGGTTATTCACAGTTAAGGAGGATTGAGGAGATAATCAGGCGTAAGGAGGCATTTGCTAAGGCACTTATGGAGGAGTTGCAGGATATTGAGAATGACCTTATTCAATTCCCGCGTCCAAAGCCATACATCAGGCATGCATGGCACTTATTCCAAATACTCCTGAACCTAGAGAGGCTCAGGGTTAGTAGGGATAGGGTTGTTGAAGCATTAAGAGCTGAAGGTATCGAGGCTGCCACTGTTGCATATCCAATACCACTTCATAAAGAACCTATTATAGTTAATATGGTGGGGGGGCATGGTAGGGGGGGCTGCCCATGGACTTGCCCATACTATGGAAGGAAGGCTGTGTATAAACCATTACGCAATGCTGAGTGGGCTGCTGAGCGTGTATTAACGATTTTAATAGGCCCGCTATACACCACGGAAGACGCCGTTGATACTGCAAAGGCTATAAAGAAAATACTCAATTACTACAAAAGGTAAAACCCGTTTTGATTTTGGGTTTTTGTTTGT
>NZ_BBBI01000021.1 GCF_001315985.1 Vulcanisaeta distributa JCM 11216 | reverse complement strand
CCGTAGTGAATACCCCCCCCATCCAATAAGCGCCACCACCACCCCCCCCATTAACTCCCTAATCCTCCTCCAACCACCTGGCGAGTTATACTGAAGCTTCCTAACTATTATCATTGAGACCCTGCCCAATTGTCTCATTAGCTCCCTGGCCTTCCACACTGATGTATCGAAGAAATGGTTCTCTAGGACCATGAATTTCTTACCGCTTGATTTAACCATGCTTATGATGCTCATGGCCTCCTCGATTGTTCTCGCTATAGGCTTCTCAAGCATCACGTGCTTGCCAGCCTCAAGGGCGGCTATACTCATTGGCATGTGCGCATCATGGCTAACCACGAGATCCACAACATCGACATTAGACCTTAGTACATCGCTATACCTCGTAAAGTATCCACTCGCCTCATACTCCCTATAGCAATCCTTCGCATACTCTTCAGTCCTGCTAAACACGTAGATCTCCAACCCATACCTATTACGTAACTTCGACAATGCATTTAGGTGAACCCTGCCAAAACCCCCCCTGCACCCAATAACAGCGATTTTAAGGGTCATCGATTTAACACAAGATACGATCTATTTAAATGATTTCTTTGCAAGGACCTTTCTTAGGTCAACACTATGAAAACCCTGCCAGAACCATGTAGTGCTGGTCTACCCTGTTAAAATCAATACTTTAATCATCAACGACTAACATACTCTCACCAACATCTAACCTATTCATAACCTTCATCAATTGCAGGTGGTTCTTTAGATATGAGGTAAATTCCAGCTGAAGGCATTACATTTATTATATTGCCTGAACATAACGTGATTATTGACACCGTCAGTCTCGGATGGAGTAATCCATAGGATATACCTTTTCTCGTCCTAACTATATTATTCATGTATTCTTAATGAATTATCGATTATTGTAAGTATATGATAATTTTATTTCGTATAATTACTGGTAATTGATGTATGATTACGTAATTAATTGTGGAAGGGTTAACGAGGATTCATTGGTTGGCGCATCGATTAAGGAGATCATTAATTGGGCCGTGGATAAAATAATGAGGAAAGAAAGAGCTTTGGTTATAATGGGTGAGAGCGGTAGTGGCAAAACTACGGCGTTGTTGGCGATAATGAATAGACTAAGGAAGTTAGGGATACCGGTGGCCTATGTAAACTCATACAATGAACTTGGGCTTAAGTCTATAAAGCTTGTTGATTGCCATAATGATTCAAACGCAAGGGTATTCCTTGTTGATGATATTGATGCCGCATTTGCGGTGCCTAAGATTGCCCAGGGCTTCGTCAATAAGGTATTGGGGGGGTTCAATGGTACCATAGTTGCCACACTAACAGTACCGTTGTTAGTGAGTAATGATTTAGAGATGCTTGAACCATTAATAATGCTTTTACGTTCAGCGTCTAGGGTTGCCATTGAGTATCGCGATGATGAGCTAAGGGCTTTTGCGCAAAGGATCGGTATTGACTATGTTAGACCAATAATGAGAACCCCCCCAGGTATGGTATTAAGGAATTTTAGGAGGTTGAGTGGTAATAACGATTCGGCGCTAAGTAGGGTACTTAATGATGGCAATGTAGTACTATAGAATCCCGCGGAATTCCTGCTTCATCTTCTCAATGAGCATCTCTGAGCAATCAAGCACGTTGGTGCTTCCTAAGTCAATCAGGTTTATTCCAATACCATTAATCTTAAGTGTTTCTAGATTAATCCAGGTTATTTTGAGGAGGTTAGGATTAATACTTCCTTGAACGGTCGACACCGTAAGGGCATACTCGCCATTTATTAAATACTCAGTGGTATGGCCTTTCTCATTAATTTTGATATCGAAGTACTCCTTAAGCATGTCAATATCTTCCTTCAGTACGTACGCCTTTATGTAATTGTCATTCAATTTATTATTATTTATCAAGTACTCGGCAGCGTCAGTATTCGTGGGTACCCTATTCAAGCCCTTGGTCAGGAGGTATATGTAGGTGTCAGCTAGGACATCAAGGCCTAAGTGCGTTGGGTTTATTACGAAGTATATGGGTAATGTTATTAAGCTCTCCACATCTATGCTTGTTAGTCTTTCAAATAACTTCTCAAGCGGTGCTATTTGTTCGCCATTAATGTTCCTTAACTTAATTTCAATACCATACCTCCTCATTAGCATCTTGTCGACATACGCAACCCTCTCTCCCTCACGTATTGTTTTATCCTTACACGTTACTGATAATACGCCCTCATTAACGCTTATTGACAAGCAGTCATTGAATTCTGCATATTTAATGTTATCAATAGACCAATTATTTATCTTGGCAAGGTCGGCGAGTAGTGTTACTGAGTCCTCAGTAATTATATAATCTATGTTCTTGCCATCAACGCGATAGTCGTATGCGTTATATGGGTATAAATTGATAATGTCTTCCGTGCTGAGTGACATTATTGAGCCTTCCTTAAGCGCCTTTACTATGAAGGTTTCCTTAACCATATCCTCAACTATCTTTCTAATCCTCACTAGTATCTCAAGCGCATTCATTTAATTAATGATTGAAATTAAAATTTAAAAACTTATCAACTGATTTTGATCGTCACTACGTCGATTACCAGTCCCTGAACCTAGGTATAACTTATTTAAATTCCATATTAATACGTTATAACGTGGATATCCTAACAATTAAGGGATTCCTTAAGGAGAATATTGATAGGGTATATAGTGAACTTAGTACGTACGAGCCATTGCTCAGGATTACGGCTGATAAGGCCGTGATCATCGGTGATCTACACGGCGATGTGGATACGCTACTACGAATAATAAATAATTATTCACCGGACAAGTGGATTTACATAATGCTTGGGGACTACGTGGATAGGGGCGAGCATCAAATAGAGACGCTATACCTTGCGTTAAGGCTTTTTCTTGAGCATAAGGCCATATTATTGAGGGGGGGTAATCATGAATCACCGTTGACGAATTACGAGTATGGTTTCTACACGGAATTACTAAGAAAGTTTGGACATTATGATGGTGATTACGTATATGATAAGTTAAAGGAAGTATTTGCGCAATGCCCATATCAGTCATCCTAAATGATAAGTACTTCCTAGTGCATGGAGGCTTGCCCATAAACAACATTAGCATTGATAGTATAGCCAAATTACCAAAACCCGACGAAATACCTAGCAATGAAATAACATTTCAATTGTTATGGAACGACCCATCAGATGAAGTTAAGTACTATGAACATAACGTTATTAGAGGACCAGGTACATACGTATTTGGGCCTGTATTAACGGAAAACTTTCTCAATAGCAGTGGGTTAAGGATTATTATTCGAGGCCACGAATACACACCACGGGGGGGTTATAAGTGGAACCATGGGAATAAGGTCTTGACAATATTCACGTCTAGGGCCGGTCCTTATAGTGCAGCGGAGCCTCATGTAATACTGCTCGATGGCGAATCACTCAATATCGTTGGTGTTTCGTAATACCTTATGCAATTATGAAATGAACCACTCAGTCTGGGGGGCTTGGCTCAGTCATGAGTCCTAATCAGAGGTGTTCATCACATGCCTACACTAGTGAGGTGGTTTAAATATATTGAACCAGAATGATTTATAAAGGGGTTCTCGCACAGCATCACTTGTAAGGCGGTTACTACGTCCGAGTCCGAAAGACCGAGAAGGAGAAACTTTCAAAGAGGTAGGGGGGGTAGAGGTCCACGGGGGGGTCCTAAGCCAGTAAATGTTGGTGATGTAATAGAGGTAAGCATAGTGGAGACGTCTAAGAGAGGTGACGGTATAGCCAGGGTGAAGGGCTTCGTGATCTTCGTGCCCAATACAAAGCCGGGGGGGGATAAGGTTAAGGTTAAGATAACGAGGGTTGGTAGATCATACGCTGTAGCTGAGGTTACACAGGAGGAGCCGAGTCTTCGCAGGAATCGCCAGAGGGCACTGAGGAAATGGGAACTGAAGGGTTTGAAGAAGAATCTGAGGAATAACGGGGGGGCTTTACCCTCTATTGATAATCTAAAAATCATCCGTGTAGTATTTTTTCGAGCATTAACCGAGGTCCCTTCGATATTGAGAATTTAATGATGGAAATTGGCATTTGATAGTACCAAGTACCTCCCTTCATTACCTTCTTTATTAAATTCCTGGTACTGGCCACGGAGAATGCGCTCAAGCCGAGCCTTCCCATAACTAAATGATCAATCCCATAGGTGCCCAGTGATAAGTAATACGCCAATGACAAGTTTTTAATTAATGGCCTAATGGACCTCAGGTAATTATTTACGAACTCAGTTGGGTTGCTTGAATGCTTTAATGCCAATGCAGCCAAGGCGCCACTATACATGGCGTAGAAAATGCCCTCCCCCCCGTGATTGGATCTGCAAACCCACCAGCATCACCAACCAGGACTATGCGCTTAGAGGTTATTCTTTCGCGGGATTTAATCGGTATAGGGTGACCACGTATTTCCCCTTCCCGTAATCCAGCGTCACGTACATACCTAATTAATTGAGCCCTATAGTTATCCCAATGTATCGAACCAATACCAACATCATATTCACCACCACCCCCCCTCGGAAATATCCATGAGTAGCCCCCCCACTTAATTCTCGTCATATCTATTACACATGTATTATCAAAGTAATTCCCATGTGCTATGGTCATAAATGCCATTGCTGTATTTCTCCTTATGTCATTGCCAAGGTACTTGGCAACTATGGAATTAGCGCCGTCAGCCGCTATTACGTATCTACCAATATACGTGTTATCCATGCCAATAACATTTACGTGGTCCCCCCCATTAGTACGAACACTAACCACCCTATCTACGATATAATCAGTACCCAGCTCCAGGGCATTGGATAGTAGGTAATTATCGAATTCGTCTCTAGAAACCACGGTTATTATTGGGTCATTGTCTGTAAGGATGAAAGAACCTGCACTATTAATAACAACGACTCTGCGGCACTCATCCCTAACTACACCATTTAAGTCAAGACCAAGGCTCCTTAGCAATAAAATGGACTTTTGGGTTAATCCTCCACCGCAGGGTTTAAACCTTGGAAAGCGAAATCTATCAATAATAAGTACCTTAAATCCAAGTTTTGAAGCCACGTAGGCTGCAATAGATCCTGCCGGTCCAGCACCGACTATTATTGCATCATACATAATATCCATGCCCTACCGTAATGCTCCTGCATCCCCTTATTATCTATTGCTTAACTAATGCTTTTTGTGGTATGGTAAATCTAAGGCTATACATCATTATTAACATTATGCTTAGCACATATATTGTTGTTAGTAATTGCTTATAGAGAATGAGGACTACCATAGCTATTACCAAAATTAAAATGGCGAAAAGTTCATGTACTAAGTCTTTAAACGAACCTATGCGCATATGGTGAGGAGACGGTCCCTTTGGCGTTGGTATCCATTCCCACTCATCAGTTATTAATGATTCTATTGAGTAAACAAGCATTGGAAATGAAATAAGTATCATAAGTGAAATTGCCTTTGCCATGTTCGTCAGAAAATCCCAAGTTTTATAGCCCATTTTCTTAAAGAATAGCAGTAGGATTATGCCTAAAATCGCTGAGATTGAGGTGTTTAATATCTCGAGAAGAGTTATTGATATTGGTGGAATTAAAACACCTATTACTGATAATACTATTGTTATTAGTATTGATAAGGGAACAAAGGACGTACTTGGGATCTGCAACATCCAGAGTATACTATCTATCTTTTCCCAAATCGTGACCTCCCTAGATGTTAGTATTAGTTTTAAATCATGCTTTAAGCTCCAAATGCCATTAAATAACCATCTACTAAATTGCTTCTTAAATGCTAGGTATGTCTGTGGTACTTCACTGTAAACAATGGAATCTATTAATCCTATCCTATACCCCCCCCTTGACCTTAATTTGATAGTAAGGTTAAGGTCCTCGCCCGTGCATTCGCAGAATCCATTAACAAGGTCAAGGACCTTTCTCCAAATCACTAAATTATTGCTGGTTATTATTGGGAAACCATTGCCGAGAAATCTACCCCTTATGAAAACATCGCTATACAGGTCATACATGAATTTCAAAAGTCTTGAAACTGAATTATCAACTGTGTAATAGCCTCTCCACACCGCAGTGACTGCGTCATAGCCATTCAATAATGCGATCACAGCCTTTTGAAGATAATCACTGGGCATTATTGTATCTACATCAAATACGGCGATTACATCGCCCTTGGCATGCTTAATACCGTAATTAAGGGCACCGCCTTTATAGCCCTTATTAACTGTCCTGCGTAGTACCTTAACATTTATACCTAGCCTACGTGACATGGGGGGGATTATTATCTTCGTAAGGCTGTTTACGTAATACTCAGGGTCATCACTTATATATAAAACCTCAAATAATTCCTTAGGGTAGTTAAGCGATGCTATGGCCTGCAGACTTCTTTCTATGGTCATTATATTCTCATTTTTAATGGGTATTAGTATGGATACGAATGGTAATTTATGCGCCGGCACGGTATTGGCTTTATCGCGTTCATGAACCCTATTACCGTGTACCCTCATATACATTAAATTTACTATACCATATTTAATCAGCATCGCTATCTGCATCATGCTTAACATGAGCATTGCAACCGTTACTGCATACGCTATTGATAGTATAACTAATGCCATTGGTGTTAGTGGCCTTGTTATGATCCCCCCAGGGATATTGATTCATTATGTATTGCTGAATTACCTGCTTCAATAGTAATTCCTTAAGCCCGGTATATTCACTATTGCTCATTACGTAATGCCAAGTATTAGTACATTCCTCTTAATATGCATTACTCCTACTCTCCGTAATTTCCTGTAGTTTAGATAATGCGTGCTTATAATCCATGGAAAGCACGATCAAATCCGTATCACCATACCTAGAGAGTAATCCTTTATCGAGTAAATCCCTAATGCTACCCTTGGTATCTATATTCATTAATAATGAATAGAGCGTGATTATTCTCTTGGCCTGTGCGGATACATCAACGTTAATTAACTCATTATAGATATTAGATATTCTTTCAACGAGATTTACCAAGTCCTCAAGCTTAATATCACCGACAACTCTTATTTTAGAGCCATTTAGCTCGGCATTTATGCCCTTAATGTGGAGAAGGTCGATTATCAAGTCAATGGGTATGGCGGCACTAAGTCTGGCCTTACTAAGTATTAGTGAAATGTCGTATGTGCGGACGCCGAATTTACCTCTCATTAACTTAATATCATTATAAGCACGCTTGATCTCCATGGAGTAAAGCTCAATTTCATGAGGTTCACCCTGCATTGAAACCCAAACCCTAATGCCATTACCTACATCGTACCGAATAAGCAGCTCCTTACTCTTGATCTTATTAGTAATTGTCTCTATGAACGTTAACGCCTCATCCATACTATTGAATACAAACACGAATTTTCTGTGCACCATTGATCATACTTGTGATATAGACAATAGGTTATAAGGCTTTGGTATCGGGTAGTACCGAAACAGTCACATGATGAGGCATGCTATAGATTTTAGCTATCTCGCTCTCTATTTCGGTGGCCACATTATGTGCCTCAACAATGTTCATATTCTGCGGTAAATACACAAGAATATGTATGGCATTAACACCCTCAATATTGATAACGTTAATATCGCCGACATGCCCACCATACTTAGAGCAAACAAGATCAGCAATTCTTCTTATATCATCCGTATTTATTATCTTCATGTCAGGCTCAAGGTGAACCCAAACCAAGGCATTGGGTAATATCTGCCTTATGATATTCTTCACCTCATTTATGGCTTTATCGGCATCGCTTAGTTTTGCATCGCCCCCCCTAATAACCATGTGCATACTAACTATTGCACCACTTTGCGACCTCATAATGTTCAATTCATGAATATTAATAATTAACGGATCACCGACATTGGCGAGCGCCCTCTCTATCTTTTCACGGAGCTCGGGTTCCACGTGGACCATGACTATTGATGGGCCAACCTCACGCCTTATCGCTGACTCCACATTATCAGCAATACTATGCGCCTCAGCGATGCCTAAATGATCAGAAACACCTATTGTAACCTCTATATGCGCTATTGAACCAATCCTCCTAGCCCTAATGTCCTTCACCGAGACGACACCTTGCACGGACTTAGCTATGTTAGCGACCCTATTAGTAAGTTCCTCAGAGGATCTATCCATTAACTCATCTATTGAGGTCCTCATTATACGTGCACCAATTATTGAGAAGTAAATGACTATTGCAAAGGCGACTAAGGCATCAATCGTAGTACCCCCCCACTCATTAAATAAGCCAACTCTAAATCTCTCCATTAATAGGCCAATGATCATAAGGGCAACGACGGAAACCTCGATGGCTACATCGCTCAGGAAGTGGTAAGAATCAGCCTCAAGGGCCCTACTATTCCACTTAGTCGCTGCCCTCCTTAATGCCCTTGACCTATTTACGTCAATGGCTATCGCTATTGCCATAACGATTATGGCAATAACATCGGGGCTAAACGGCGTCCTAGTTATTATGCGCTCAGCACTTTCATACCCAATGAGTATGCCAGCCACGATTATGAATAAAGAGCCAAAAAGCCCGCCAATACTCTCAGCCTTACCATGGCCAAATGGGTGCTCCTTATCGGGAGGCTTGGAGCCTACATTAACGGCAATTAACGTTATCGTTGTTACGAGAATATCAAGGAATGTGTGCATGGCCTCTGCAAGGACTGCGAGGGAATTCGTGAGTAGCCATGCGATTATGTTCATAGCGGTTATTAGCACTGACGCTAGTAATGAGAATAGGGCGACCCTAGTCTTCTCATTACTCATGTACGTGTAAAGACCTCTCATGCCTACCTCATTATCCCGAGAATTGCTAATTAACCTATCTTTAGGCATGCTCTAAATCGATAACTGATCCGATATCAATTTATAAAACTAACTGCTGAAGAAGGGTTTATTAATCCCAACTTTAGGGTAACCCTAATGATGCCAAAAACAGGAATTGGGCTAATACAATCGGCGAACCTAGTATTGCTTGCACTAGCCATGGTGGTGCTTGGGCTTGGAATATTCAACATAAACTTCCTGCTGCACCCGCCAAGCCAACTACCCGTCATTGAAATACTAATAGTGTCCCTGTTTCTAGGAATGCTTCATGGAATAACACCTGATGAGCACACATGCCGATAACCTTCAGCTACGCAGTTGGTGAATATAGTACAAAGGGAGGCATGAAGGCAGGCTTCCTATTCTCACTGGGCTTCACAATACAGAGGGCCCTCTTAACGACATTAGGTTATGTAGGGCTCGCCTACTTCTACATGAAGTATAACCTAGATGGGCCAGTCTACTTCGTAGTTGGTTTAGTAATGGCGGTAGCGGGTTCATACATATTAAAGGGCAGGTACTTCCACCTACCAATTGATGTACTGCTTGGTGGACGCCAGCACCACACTAATGAGGCTAGGAGAATACCGCTTCATGAGGCCCACCCAAGGGAGGTACCGATAAAGATGACCATTGTCCATGGATTAATAGCAGGCTTCGGTTTTGGTGCTTACGCATCTATAATAACGTTTGTACTTGCTCCGCAGATGCCAAGCATTTGGTATGCGCCATTGCCTGGCTTAATGTTTGGTATAGGCACAATGATAATGCAGATAATACTTGGTGCAATATTTGGCGGTTTGCTAAGGGCTAAGAAGTTCACGGAGGAGGAGGTTAAGTACGTTGGTAGGAAGACAGCGGGAATAACGCTTTATTACGGAGGAATCGTGTTTGCCCTAGTTGGCTTATTAATAATATTCCTGCCACAAATTGATGCCTGGGCAATAAGCACCGGGATACCAATACCAAACCTAGACGCAATAGACATAGGCTTCCTACTGGTGATATCGGTGGTTGGTATAATTGGCCTATACGGCATAATAAGGTCGTATAAGGAGGCCGTTAAATTACATAGACTAAACTCCTCAGCATTAAATAAAAATATGAAATCTCAATAAATTTAGTATTTAATCTAATGAACATTATTTAGTTAGTTTAGGATTTTGTTTCCGTCTTTATTAGTGCTAGGGCTTGAACAACTCTTCTTACAAGTTCTAGGTCCGCCTTAACCCTGATATATACATCTTCAGGTACTTCACCCTTAGCCTTACTATCCTCAAGCTCCTTAATCATGTTATCGACTTGTTCGGTGGTTAACGATGTTACATCCATTGACCTGAACCAGTGTTCCTTAATGCCCTTATCAATTTCATCAATTTTAGACTTAGCTTCATCATACATATTAGTTAGTTTTGTTAATGTATCTGTTAATTCAGTCGATAACTTTGAGTACTCCTCTTCATCAACAAGTCCAAGTTCCCTCTTAACCTTAAGCATGTCAAGTTCTTCGCGTATTGAATCAATACTAGCCTTGAGTTCATTTACCCTAAGTGCTAATAATATGTTATCGGCGTCCCAATTTCTCTTAACATTACTAACCGCGGTCTTGTAATCAGACCACATACTATTCAAACGCTTTACCTGTTCTGTATAACTGTCATATGTCTTATTAATCTGCCTTAACAGTTCCTCATAGATCCTTAGCATTTCCTCGCTCATGATATCACCCCCCCCTCAATCTCGGCCTTCAGCTTCTCATAAACCTCCTTACTAATCTTACCATCCCTATACATTTCCTCGAGCTTGGCCAGCGAGAGTTTGAGCTTACTGACCTCGGGCGTTACCGTAGTCATCAAAAGTCTCTTGTAGTGCTGTGTTATTGTTGTCTCAACATCCTGATACCTAGAGTTTAGCTCCTTAAGCTTATCGCTAATCTTATCAAGCTTCTTCTGAATACTGTCTCTAAGCTTATTATAGGCATCATCGTTAATAAGGCCCATGTTCTTCCTGAGTTCAATTTCCTTAAGATCCTCACTATACTTATTACGAATTCTCTCAAGAATAATAATGTATCTCTTTAGCCTAGCCTTCTCTAACTCCCAGCTCTGCCTGGTTGCTTGCACGGAGTTTTCATAATCCTTCCACTTATCATTAAGCGCCTTAGCATTGCCCTCGAACTTTGATATTATTGACTCGCTATTCCTAATTAACTCGTCCTCAGCGTCACCCGTGGTCTCAACACGTGTAGTAGTCACAGTAACTGGAGCTGTAACTACCTGTTGTGTCTGTTGTTGGGCTTGCTGTAATGGTTGAACAGTTTGTGATGGTTTGACCTCAGCCTTTGCTTGCGCACTTTTTGTCTTCATGTACTGTACGTATATTGGGCACTCAAAATAATCGCCAAAGCAATACCACTGGAATGGATTAATTGGGCGTTGTGCATAAGTACACACATAACCACTTGCGGTCCTTTCAAGCCCTGGACAAACAGCCCTGGACATTATTGGTAATTCATATACTTTATTGTTTTATATATGTTGCGTTCATTGATTTATTGATTAATGGTCACGGTACTAATGAATTCAAGTAGTCCTGAGGTACCCCCCCAAGGTCTACATAATCGCCATCTGATAGGAATACCATGATTCTTAGGCCCATTTTCTGCAAATTCTCAATGTACTTATTCATATCGAGTCTTTCCTTGTTCAATCTCCTAATTAATGAACCCTTCATCACGTACATACCAACAACTATTGGTAAGGTAATTGTGGGTTTCTCAAGCCAACCCCTGAACTCACCACCGGGACCCACATCAAGTACCCCCCCATACCTAGCGGTTATCTTGTACCTAATCGAGATTATTGTGACATCCGCGTTACTCGACCTGTGATACTCAAAGGCCTTTGCCAGGGATACACTGGTTATTACATCACCATTTATTACAACAACGTCATCATTATCATCAACCAAATCCCGCACATACCATAACTGCCCAGCAGTACCCAGTAATTGATCGGCAACGACGAACTTGACGCCAATCAACGTATCCTTCAATAATGAAAGTACTCTATCGGCCATGTATGCAGTTACTATGATTATATCATCATAATCCAAACCCTGTGATCTAACCCAATTTATTATGCGTTCTATTATTAAACCACTACGGAGCGGTAAATATGGCTTAGGGACAAAGTAAGTAAGGGGGGGTCTAAGTCTCTCGCCTAATCCGGCCGTCAATATTACTATTCTAATCATTGGGATCTACATGTAGTCCTTAAGCCCAAGCTTCTTTAAATGCCTATTAATCACCGAGGCCTGCTGATCGAGTTTCTTAGCCTCCTCAACAATATCCCTCTCCTTAGCCTCCATATTCCTAAGATCAAGCAGGCACCTACCGTCAGGAGCCATCACGTGCGCCTCACAGACAGCGTATTGGCATTTATAACCAATGCAGGACCCACCGAATAACGTGCATTGGGTGGTGACCTTATTACCCTGCCTAACGACCTTCAGTGCCTTCTTGGCGCACCTGAAGTACTGGAAATTGCACCAAGTACCGTCACAATACTTAACCTTAACCTGGACATTAACCTTAGACACGGTAATCCCCCCCTAACCCTAATACTCAGTAGTTTCCTTACATATATAAGTTTTTTCCATTACTAAACCAGCTGATTAGGTAGATCCAAGTCTATTCATTACCTCATTAGCTAGTTTGACATAACCGAGGGATTCCAGGAATTCAACGACCTCATTTAACCTAGGCGATGATCTAGCGCCTCTCCTTGTGACCTTAAGCGATGCTGCTGCGTTAGCGAAGACAAGCTTATCTATTGGGTCTAGGTCGAGTATCGAGGCAACGACGTAGGCGGCTGCGAATGTATCACCAGCGCCTGTGGTATCCACAGGGGGGGAACTTTAAATGCGTCCGAGTACTTAACCTCATCATCCCTAAGAAGTAATGCGCCACGAGGACCAAGAGTAACTATTAACTCCCTAACCCTAACCTTACTCGCTATGTTCTCCGCGGCCCTGACAACATTTTCCGAATGGCCCAGTTCCTTTGCTTCAAAGCTATTCATGAACCAAATATCAACATCATTCATCACATCCCTAATCACATCAAGCCCTTTCTTAGCCAACGACGTACCCCCCATCAACGGATATTGTTAATCCCATGGACCTAGCAATGCGCTTTGAGGCATCGATTATCTCGGTCCTACCAAGGGCAACGTGTATATGCGAGACACCATTCATAGCGCCAGTGTCCACATCGCTGGGCGTCAATCCCAGGTTAGCTCCTGAGTACCTAATCATTCGTTTAGAGCCGTCAAGGCCGACAATGACTATTACGGTGCCCGTCCTCTCATGACTAATACGCTTAATGAACCTTGTGTCCACACCCTCGGTCTCCAGTTCCTTAATCAACATATCACCAAATTGGTCATTACCCACAGACCCAAGAAATCTAGAACCAAGTCTAAGCCTAGCCACGGCAACTGAGAAATTAGCTGCGGAACCCCCCCCACCACCCATGTATGTCTCATATGCGTCAACAGACTCATCGGGCCTTGGTATCGCATCAGTCTTCACATAAATGTCCAGGTTTAAATGACCTATTGAGAGTACTATTGGTTTATTATTCACGCGTAGCTTTATTAACTGGACTTATTAATTCTTAACCGTGGATAATGCGGTGGATGTAAAGAGGTTACTTGAGCTTAGGGATAAACTGGACAGTAGGATTAAGGAGCTTCAGGAGGAGCTTAACCTCTTGAATGAGATCAAGAGCGTAATTGACAGTATAATTAAGTCGCAGTCAATAGTCCCTGCCACGGAACTGGTCAGTAGGCCGCAGGACCTTGGTAAGTTGGTGGAGACCAGGGAGATTAGGTCTAGGGTTGGTAATGAGTTATTGGGTACTGTCGAGGTTTATGAGAATGGGGGGGTGAGCATTAAGCCAATAAAGCCCTTCAATAAGGATAACACGGCCTTCAGGAGGTTCTTCAGGGATAAGATACTTGAGGGCTTTAAGCAGGAGGATGATAAGTTGGTTAAGGATGGGCAATTAAGGCGTGAGGAGGCCTTTAATTATGAGATTAAGCTTGATGGCGATAACGTGGTCAGTATGGTCATTAAGAATTACAGGAGTGATGAGAGACTCAGGGAGATAATCAGGGCGGCGAGGTGGATGCTAGAAAGGGTATTGAAGGAGGAAGGCGGTGAGCAATGAATTTTATGGATTGGCACCCTCCTCAACCTTTACCTTCTTCTGCTCCTTATACATCTCGAGTATTTCATCAACAGTCGTTGCCTGCTCCGGCGACTTATCCGTCCTATAACGACCCGTAAACCTTGGGAACCTAATGGCCAAACCAACGTCAGGCCTAACGGCGCCCATGCAGCAAGTATGGAGTGGGCTTAGGGTTATTTCTGCACCAATTATTTCAAGGACCACGGCAGGCACGAACCACACGTCAGGCTCCATCTTGGAAACAACCCTTGGATGCCTATGAGGTATCCTATACGGGTCAAGCATCTGCTTAAGCTTTACTAAATCCTCGTCAGTGAATCCACTACCCACCTTACTCACTGTGTAGAACTGATCGGTCTTTGGATCATAGGCCGCAATGAGCAGCGCTCCGTATGTGCCAGCCCTCTTACCGCGGCCCCCCCAGAAGGCGCCCACGACAACTAGGTCCAGGGTATCCGTCAACTCACTCCTGTAGTCACGCTTATACTTAATCCAGAGCCAACCCCCCCTGGCGCCCATTTCATAAATAGAGTCAGCCTTAATGGACTTACACATCACGCCCTCACAACCATCACTTATAGCCTCATGGAAGAACTTATCAAGTTCCTCAGCATCATTTATTATCCTCCACGTCGCCAAGTGAACATACTCACTGGGCTTAAGGATCTCAAGCAACTTCCTCTTCCTATCAATGAGTGGTAGGTTCGTTAGGTCCTGACCATCGACGTACATGACATCAAACAGGAATATATTAACTGGGTACTCCTTCATAGCCTCCTTAATATCATGCTTCCTCTTCCTATGCATCAACTCCTGGAAGGGTCTAAACTCA
Organism: Vulcanisaeta distributa JCM 11216; assembly: GCF_001315985.1. Taxonomy (GTDB): domain Archaea; phylum Thermoproteota; class Thermoprotei; order Thermoproteales; family Thermocladiaceae; genus Vulcanisaeta; species Vulcanisaeta distributa_E. The sequence continues at coordinate 23,728 of NZ_BBBI01000021.1, read as the reverse complement.
CCCGTGTCTGGGTCAATAGCTATTATTTCACCCTCAACAATGAATTCCTTAGCATCGATAGCCTCCTTAACGTATTCAGCAACGTCTGGGTATGCATGAGTTATATTCTCAAGCCTCCTACTGAAGATCCTAACCTCGCCATCCCTGGTCTTATGCACCTGGGCCCTCTCACCATCATACTTATACTCAACCATTGCGGTACCACCAAGCTTAGCCAATATTTCGGTGGCTGTGCTCAATCTCTCCGCAAGCATTGGCTGTATTGGTACACCAGGTGTTACGTGTATCTTACCCAGGGCATCCTGACCCTCCTGAGCAACCATTTTAGCAATATAACCAAGGTCTGGATAAATATGGTAAGCCCTCTCCAGGGCGTCCCTGGACACCTTATAGGCATCGGACAAGGCATCTAGTATTGTCATGTCAGCAACACCAAGCCTCAGCCTACCAATTACGAACCTGGCAATGTACTTAGCCTCCTCAGGCTTAGCCCTCGAGAATAGGTATGTCAGGAGCTTAACCTTAGTGTCCTGGGCACCCTCACCGCTCGCCCTGGCTATCGACATTAACGTATCGTAGACCTTACCCATCGTTAACTCCTCACCACCCCCCCCACCACCGAAGAACTCAAGTATTGACTTACCACCACCCTGCTGAGGCTTACTACTCATTATTCTCCTAGCCGTCTCGCCAATATCACCAAGTCTCTTGTAAAGATCCTCAACCTGCTTAACGGATACCCCCCCTGTGGCATTAGAAATGGCCTTAAAGGTGAGCTTCTCGGCCACACCGAGCTCCACGCCTTCCCAGTCAGGTCTTAACTGGCCGAGTATGAAGTAGATGACCTTATCAATAACGTTGGGTGGGGGTCTTCTTGAGGAGTGTTGAAAGTAGCTTCGCCATCACGGTTCTCTGCGTGGTTGCTTCAATACTTTCAAGAGCCTTTACAACATCCAGAAACTTAATGTCATTATTAACAGTAGACATCATGTTTATACATACTATAGAGATTAATTAATCCACCGCTCCGTAATACCCTAAGAATAGGCCGAGTGGGCAGGGCATTAAAGCTTTAATAGATTATCGTTAAACCTTAGTAAATGCCATTAGACCCGGACTCAGCCTGAATGACGTATTAAGTATAGTGAAGGTGCATAACAGGTGGCGTAGGCTAGAGACGATAAACCTCATACCCAGCGAGAACGTAATGTCACCACTGGCCGAGTACATTTACTTAAATGATATGGAGGGCAGGTATGCCGAGGGTACGTTGGGTAGTAGGTATTACCAAGGCACTAAGTATATCGATAAGCTTGAAGGTCTCCTCGCAAACCTAATGGGTGAGTTATTCCATGCCAAGTTCGTTGATGTTAGACCTATATCTGGAACTATAGCTAATGCATCCGTATATGCAGCCTTGGCGCAACCCGGTGATACTATAGTGTCGGTACCACTTAACTCAGGTGGTCATATAAGCCATAAAACAACCGGCGCGCCTGGAATTTTCAGGTTAAAGGTTGTGGATTTGCCATGGGATAATGAGGAGTTCAACGTTGATGTTGATGAGAGCATTAAGTTGATTAGGGAAGTTAAGCCAAAGATTGTGATACTTGGTGGTTCTGTATACCTATTTCCACATCCAGTGAGGGAGCTTCTCGAGGTCTCTCATGAGGTTAATGCGGTATTACTACATGACTCAGCCATGTGCTTGGCTTAATAGCTGGCGGCGCATTTCCAAATCCACTTGACTTGGGCGCTGATGTCATGACATCATCGACCCACAAAACATTCCCTGGACCCCCCCAAGGCGGCGTAATCTTCACCAACAGGGAGGACTTATTTAAGGCGATTCAGAAGGCCGTATTCCCTGGGCTAACCTCTAATTATCACCATCATAGGTATGCCGCTACTGCCGTAACTGCCATTGAAATGATGAAGTTCGGTAAGGCATACGCAGAGCAGGTTGTTAATAATGCAAGGGCATTGGCAGAGGAATTACATGCGGTGGGTTTCAGGGTTGTTGCTGAGAACAAGGGTTTCACAAGAACGCACCAGGTACTTGTCGATGTTTCGGAGATTGGTGGCGGTACGAAAACAGCGGCTTTACTTGAGGAGGCTAATATTATTGTAAATAGGAACGCGCTTCCCTGGGACAAGGGTTTCAGGGACCCAAGTGGACTTAGGCTTGGTGTTCAGGAGATGACTAGGTTCGGCATGGGTAAGGATGAGATGAGGGTTATTGCCGAATTCATGGCGCGGGTCCTCATAAGGAGGGAGGACCCGAGTAGTGTTAGGAAGGAGGTTATCGAGTTTAGGAGGGAGTTTACACAGGTTAAGTATGGCTTAACGCTTAAGGATATTGGTATTGACGTAGGCATAAACATGCTAATGTAATGCAGGCACTGAGGTTAAAATGCGTGGCGGCATTGTTCTTGACCCAATGGAGTGGTTGTTAATTAGGAATTACTACATGGCAATGCTTCCCCCCCAATTAAACTTTAAGGGTGATTACCTGGCGGCCGAGCTGGCGCCCAGCTTTTGCAAGTATGAAGGTGATCTAAGGGAGTTCCGGTGGGATGTGGTTAATATAGTGATGCCGCCAGCCGAGGTAAGGCCTGGTGGTGATGGTCTGTTGATCGCGGTTGAGGGCTACTCGGTTAGGCTTCTTCGTGATTGGGGACTAAGCCCTGACATTGCTATTACGGACTTTGACTTCATGCCTGAGGAACTAATTGATTGTAATTGCTTAGTGCTTGGTCATGCGCACGGAGATAACATTACGCATTACCCTAAGTACGCGTCCAGAGTTAGGAAGTTACTACCTACGGTTCAGGTATGGCCTAGGGGGGGTTGTTCATTACTGATCCCTGGATTTACCGATGGCGACAGGGCTGTTTATCTTGCTTATTACATGGGTGCCAGGGAAATTAGGATTTATGGCTTTAATCCAGGCAAGGTCGTGAAGAGAGACGATAATGTAAAGAGAATAAAGCTTGATATTGCTAAAACATTAATTAATAGGGTCATTAGAAAATCCGCAAGTATCAATATCGTGGTCAAATTTTATTGAGATTGCGTTAATTGTTGCGGCATTATTGTTATTGAGGGCTTTTCCCTACCCAGTGCAAATAGGTAATTCACTATTGTCCTGACCTCCCTGCCATCACTTGTCACAATCTTCACAGTGGACTCCCTCTTCCTATAGGTCTGTATTATCTCGGTTATCTTGCCGTAGTAACCCACGTTCTTACCATCAACAATGAGCCCAGCGAGCCTAGCTCAAGCTTTATATAATCAACGATCTTATCCTCGTTAATGTCAATGAGTACTGAGTCAAGCGTATTGTACTTACTGCCCTCCTCATAGGGTAGTTGTAGGTTCCTGCCATCATGCAGGTTAAGCTGTATTTGCCCACCCTTAACCATTGTCTTATTCTCAATCCTACAAAGCTTATACCTAGCCTCCTCCTGGCCTATTGGTACTGGCCATAGGAACTTAGTCGGGTGTGGAACCATTCGGTAAACCTCATTGGTTGGTACTATCTCAACAATATCCATCAAACCCACTGGGTACTTGTAATCCCTCCTTACCCTACCATCAACCTTAATCAACCCCCCCCTTACCAATTACGTACCTAGCCTCCCTGAGGGTCTTCGTGTACCTAAGTACATCCCTAACGAGTAATGCCAGCGGCAATGACTTAGCCAGTGGATGCGGTCCAGGGCTCGGCCTAACAACCCACACGGCCTCCTTCGTCGATATCGGCCACCACTCAGGTGCTTGATAACGCCTTAAGTGTCTACTGGGCATTAGGCATCACCGTGGGGGGGAACCCCCCCATTTAAAGGCTTACTGTTGCTTCTGCTCACTGCCACCGCCCTGACCACCAACGACGATTACCTCAGGCTTCCTCAACGCCCTGGCCTCCTTAGCCTCCTCAAGCTTCTTCAGGTACTCCTCGCGCTGCTTCCTAGCCCTCTCAATGGCCTCAAGCCTCCTCTTATCGCTTGTGTCTAGCTCAACAATCATGACCTTTGACGGGTGTATTGGGTAATAAACAGTCTCGCCACTCGGTTTCTTCAGGGTTGCGTTCTCCACGTAAATCCTCATCTTCCTCAAATCAACATCAACAACCTTACCCCCCCTAACGCCCTTAAAGTCACCCCCCTGAGTATAAGCACGGTATCACCCTTCCTAACAGGCAATCTCTTAACGCCGTACTGCCTCTGTAGGTCCTCACTAAGCCTTGCAGTCATTAACCTATGCCTAACATGGAGTGACGCATTGAATAACGCCTTCCTCTGCTTCCTCGGTTGCTTAGACCTTGTTAATGTGGCCATGCAAGAACCCGCTTAAGCTAATTACTTAAAAATTTTTAGTACGCCAATGAGTCACGGCTAGGTCGAGGCGAGGTAAATACCGATAAACATTACGGCTGAGCCGATAATCTCCGGTATGGTTGGTTGAATACCCATTATTAAGTAGTTAAGCACGAGTGTCAACGCAGGGACTGTGAATATATACGGCGTTGAGTTAGCAACCCCAATAGAATTAACAAGTAGGTACCAAACGAGAAACAGAACCGCACCACCGATCACGGAGGTGCCCAGTAAATTATCGATGAATCCAGCACCCACTCAATACTCGTGAACGCCCTGAGACCATCAAGTAATAATCCCATTACGGCAAGTAGTACTGAACCAACTATGAACATGTTGGACACGACAATCAACCCATCATTATTACCCAACCTCCTAAAGTATATACTGTATAAGGCCCAAAATATGGCATTCACCACCGTGAGCAACGCACCAATTAATGAGACGCCCCCCCTCATTATCGAGGACGCACCATAAATAATAACGCCAATAAACCCAACAACCGCTCCAATAACGTTAAGAGTCCTTGGCCTCTCGTGGATTAGTATGATCGATAGCGGTATTGCAAATAGGGGCATTGTGTAGCCGAATATGGCTGATGATCCTGGGTCTATGTAAACCAGGCCATAGGCCCAAAGCGCCGTGCTTAATGATGAGAATAGGCTCAGGAGGGCTAGGTCCCTGTTCAGTATTACGTAGTACTTCCCATTGATTAATGCAGCTGCCATGGCCAGCAGGCCCCCCCGGCTATTGCGTACCTAATCGTCATGTAGCCCAATGGCGTTGCATATCTTAATCCGAATTTCACGAAGAAGTAATTAAATGATGCTGAGAATACGTAAATCAGTAGGTAACCAATGAATAGTGATTTCCTCATCACCATTGCCGGCTGTGGTGTGCTTAAAAACCGTTCCTCTTGAAGACAATGAAAGGGATAAAAGGCTTGCCCCTAAGGGTCTTTGGAGTATTGATGCATTATTACGATAGGGAACCAGTCTTTAAGGAGATGAGGGTCAGGAGGATCCATACCGTGATTAGGGGGGGTTTCCATTAACCTTTGTGCTGGCACCTGGGGGGGTCTTCTCGAACGAGGACGTGGATGCAGGGACTAGGTTATTGGCTGAGAACATGGTTATAATGAATGATTGGGACATACTCGACATGGGATGTGGTTATGGGGGGGTCCTCGGTATTGTGGCTGCGAAGCTAGCGCCGAGGGGGGGTAGGGTAGTCATGGTCGACATAAACAAGCTCGCGGTTAAATTAGCAGCCATTAACATTAAGATTAATAGGGTGGACAATGCGGAAGTTCGACTAAGTGACCTATACAGCGCAGTCCAGGGTGAGAGGTTTAATACTATCATTTCAAACCCACCAATAACGGCGGGTCTCGACTTAAATAGGAGATTGATAATCGAGGCGAAGGACCACCTCAAACCCGGTGGTCTATTGCAGATTGTGGTGCCGAAGAAGTTGAGGTCGAGGTTTGAGGAGATCCTATATGGTAATTACGACATTGTGGAGAGATTGGCTAAGTCAGGTAATTACATAGCCTATGTGGCTAAAGTCATGGGCTAGCCCTTCGCCTCCATTCTGTCCAGCCTATCCATGATCCTCCTCTGCTCCTCCCTAATCCTCTCAATCTCCTCCCTCAACCTCGCATACTCAACACCCCCTCTGCATTTGCTCCCGAATCTTCCTGGCAACGTCCCTCGCATAACGCCTTATACGGCCATCCAAGTCCCTACTGGCTAATTCGTCGAGAACATCCAGGAACCTCGGGTCCAGGGAACTCTCCACAGCCGCCACGGCGGCGTACCTAACCCTGTAATACGGGTCCTTAAGCAACTCCCTAATCCTATCATAAACCCTCCTAACACCCACGAACTTACCCAGGGATTGGGTCGCAACCATCCTAACGAGGGTTGGCCTACCGAGTTCCGTATACCTAACTAATGTATCAATCGCCTCATCAGTGCCCAGTTCGGAAAGCCCCTGTAGCGCGCCCTGGGTTATTACGTAATTATGGCTTGGGTAATCGAGGGCCTTAATGAGCTCTCCAACGTAATCAAGCATCCCCCCCAACTTACCAAGTGATTGGGCGGCCTTTGACCTGACGTAGTAACTCTCGGATGTATTCTCAAGGATTGACGTAAGTACCCTAGCCACGTCCCCCCCATTACCCTTGAAGTTGCCCAGGGCCTCCACGATGGCTTGCCTAACCCTTGGGTGCTTCTCATTATTCAATGCGTTGAGTAGCGCCTTGAGTGCGTCCTCCGTACCTACTACCAAGTGCCCTGGCGGCCTCAGCTCTGACACCCCCCCAGAATGGGTCACTCATCAATGCCCTACTCAACCCCCCCTCAACAGCCCTGGTACTACCATCTGGTCAATGCATCTAGCTCAAGCTCTACAGGGCATGTTTTCACTACTTAATTCTGCAATGGCCTCCTCAACACCCTTATCGGCGCTCACGGACTTAACGCCTACCTTGAATTGAGGATCAATGCATATGTACTGTGGCCTTTCGCTGGCTGGTATGTATATCGTGGCTTCCCTCTCACTCAATTCAAACTTAAATATGTCGACCTTACCACTTGGGTACTTAATCTCGAATTCTAGAGGTAATCTATAGATTGGGTATGAGTCATCCCCCCCCTGGGCCTGGCTAATACTTAGTTTAACAAGTTTATTACCTGGGTCATAACCCCAGGAATACTTAATAACGGGGGGGTGACCTGATGAGTATACGAACTGGGTGAAGAACCAATCAAGCGGTTGCCCAGAAACCTCCTCGAGGGCCTTCCTGAGGTCCTCCGTATCGGCATTACCATGGGCATGCCTAGTTAGGTACAGATTTATGCCCCTCCTGAAGGTTTCATCACCGAGTAGGTTACGGAGGGTGTGCAGGACTAGGCTACCCTTCTCATACGTATGCCTATCAAACATCTCCTCAGGGTCTCTATATAGTCTCGTGACTATTGGCCTTGCGTACCTATTGCCGTACTCATTGAGGTAATTCCTGAGGTTCTGGTAAAGCTCGTATAGGAACTCATCACGTCCCTTGGCATGCTCCATATAGAGCGCTTCAAAGTACGTGGCAAAGGCCTCGTTAAGCCATATATTAGCCCAGTCCTTAGTCGTCACGTAATCACCAAACCACTGGTGAGCAAGTTCATGGGCGACCAAGCCATCCGATGTGAAGTCCTCCATGCCTGGGCATGGGAACCTGGACCCTGGGCAGTGGGCATGCTCATCGTGTAGCGTGGTGTCTGTGACTATGGTTACCGTGGTGTTCTCCATACCGCCATAAATGAATTCACTAACGGCAACATGCTTATAATTGGGCCATGGATACTTAACGCCCGTGTACTCGCTGTAAAACCTTATCATGTCACACGTCCTATAGAAGCTAAACCTAGCCCTATCACCGTAACCCCCTAGGCACGTAGTGCTCAATAGTTACTCCATCACAATCCTCCCTAACAACCTCAAACTCACCAGCCGCAAGGGCCACGAGGTATGCCGAGTGAGGCTTGTCCAACCGCCAGTGCCACAACACCTCATTACCTAGGTCCCTAGTCTCCACTAAAACACCGTTTGAAACCGCGGTCCAGGTCTTCGGAACTATTATTAATAACTCGCTTGTGAACTTAACATTTGGGTAGTCAGGCATTGGTATCCAGTAATGATTATCCTCACTCTCACCCTGCGTCCAAACCATGGGCACCCTATCCCTGTAATGCTCGTCTGGCAATACGAAGTAGAGACCCTTCCTGGGCTTTGTTTCGTAACCCACCTGTACCATGTGGCTACCTGGGCTAAGGTATACCCTCAGCGTCCTGCCATCGTACTCAAACCTGGTGTCTCGTCCATCAACCTTAACCGACACTATCCTCATCTCGGCGGCATCAAACTCAATATAGTCCCTGCCTAGTGGTACATCGACGTTATATTCCGCCAGCCCCCCCTCTATTGCCTTCTCATTAGCCTTAACCCTTACTTGAGCCCTTAGGTGCCTCAGGGCATAACCGTAGTGCCTGGGGAATTGAATCCTATAATCAGGGTATACGAAGTTCCTACCAATCAGGTAACCAGCCTTATCAAAGGACACGTGGTATGGCGTTAAACGAAGTTAATATGCATTACCCAATCTAGAAAAACCTAACCTTGAGGACCGAGAGCTTATACACCCTATTCTGCTCCTCAGACCTGACGATCCTCTGCCCAAGCAGTGGGAATAACCTCTTCAATGTTAGGTAGCACTCCTCATCATCGAGTATAAACGTTATCACGGAGCCCACCGGCGCATCGCGGAAGTTCTGTATGGCAAGTGTACTGCCGTATGGGCAACCAATACCCCCCCTTAAGTCAACCGTTAACTCACCAAACCTCACAAGCAGTCAATGAGTATTGGTATACTTTAGGCATAATACACTGTGCATTTTTTGCATAGGTCTCTATTACATGGCATTAATCTATTTTAGGTAAAGGCTAGGGAGGATTTATAAGTCTCGGAATTAATAATAATAGGTTCATGTCCGCAGGTAGGGACTTCATCAACCAAGTGATTATGGAGATCGAGAATTCAATCCTAAAACCCCCCCTCGAGGACATCGAGAGCAGTGCCGAGGGGGGGATTCTCGAGAACCTGTCAGAAAGCATGAATATTGAGAAGCCCAAGGTGATAGCCACGGTAAACCCCCCCACGAACGAATGCATTGAGTACGTGGATAGGGATCAACAATGCCAAGTGATTACTGGTAAGTACTTCCCAGAGGAGTCAATAATACTCATTAATTACAGAATTGACATGAACACACTCCTCCACCTATTTGCCCATCACGTGCACGCTATTGAAATGGGTAGGGCTAAGTATGTCAGAGCTAGGAGACTCGAGGAGTTGAGACTTCCCTGGGAATTGAGGCCTACCGAAATCGTTGCCATGTACAGGACAGCGCAGTTAGTGCGTATGCTTCAGCCCAGGGCCTGGAGGATCTATAACGAGGAGATTAAGCCTAGGATTAAGGAGATTGATGAGAAGTTCAACAGCGTGAGGCTTACGGTGAATTACATAGAGAGGCAGGTGGAGCACATACTGAGTAGTAGGAAGTCCGTTCAATAATGTTTAGTAGGACTTGGTTAGTATTAATTATATATCTGAATATTGCCGTTTTATATTATTATAAAATAATATATTGTTGATAAAGCTTATAAAACTCTATAACTTAGTATTACCTTGTATGTCAGTTACATGGGCTCTACCCTTTAAAGAGAAAATAATCCCCGAGATTGGGAAGGAGAGGGCAGTCGATCCCGAGGAATATAAAAGAATTCACCAGGAGAGTCTTAAGGACATTGAGGCCTTCTGGTCAAATATTGCCAGGGAACTCGAGTGGTTCAAGCCCTGGGATAAGGTACTTGCCGCTGATCCACAACCACCGTTTTATAAGTGGTTTGTTGGTGGTAGGTTGAACGCGTCGTACCTGGCACTGGATAGGCATGTTAAGGGTGGTAGGAAGAATAAGGTGGCCATTATTTGGGAGGGTGAGCCGGTTGACCAAAACGGTAATCCACTTGAGGTTCGTAAGCTCACGTATTACGACCTATGGCGCGAGGTTAATAGGCTTGCTACGTACTTAAAAATAAGTTCGGCCTTAAGAAGGGCGATACCATAGGTATTTACTTACCAATGATTCCCGAGCTCCCAATAGCGATGCTCGCGGCTGCAAGGCTCGGCGTAATATTCACAGTGGTCTTCAGCGGATTCACGGCTCAGGCATTGGCTGACAGGCTTAATGATGCCGAGGCTAAGCTGGTGATAACGGCTGACGGTGGTTACAGGCGTGGTAGGGTGATTAGGCTTAAGGAAATCGTTGACAAGGCCCTTGAGCAGTCACCCACGGTTAAGAACGTAATTGTCTACAGGAGGGTTGGCCTTAATGACATTAACATGGTTAAGGGCAGGGACTACTGGTGGCATGAATTAATGCGTGACGTACCGGTAAACACATACGTTGAGCCAGAGCCTGTGGAGAGTGAGCACCCGCTATATATCCTATACACGTCCGGTACAACGGGTAAGCCCAAGGGCATTGTTCACGACACAGGCGGCTACATGGTACTACTCCACGCAACCATGAAGTGGGTATTCGACGCCAGGGAGGATGACATCCACTTCTGCACCGCGGACATCGGCTGGGTAACTGGGCATAGCTACATAGTGTTTGGGCCGCTCCTCGAGGGTATGACAACGATAATGTATGAGGGCGCGCCTGACTACCCAAACCCAGATCGTTGGTGGGCGATTGTGGAGAGGTATGGGGGGGCGACCATACTGTACACGAGCCCCCCCACGGGTATAAGGACGCTCATGAGGTTTGGTGATGACTGGGTTAAGAGGCATGACCTTAGCACGATAAGGCTCATCCACTCAGTTGGCGAGCCAATAAACCCAGAGGCCTGGAGGTGGCTTTGGAAACTAGCTGGTAGGGAGAAGGTGCCCTTCGGCTCCACCTGGTGGATGACAGAGACGGGAGGCATACTGATATCCCACGCACCAGGTCTCGCCCTGGTACCACTCAAGCCAGGTACTAACGGACCACCATTGCTTGGTATTGATGCCGATGTTGTTGATGATAATGGAAACCCAATACAACCTGGGCAAAGAGGTTACCTAGTGATTAGGAGACCGTGGCCCGGAATGCTATTGACGATCTGGAGAGACCCAGATAGGTACGTCAAGACCTACTGGAGTAAGTTCCCTGGGATGTTCTACGCAGGTGATTACGCAGTTAAGGATGAGGACGGTTACTTCTGGGTACTCGGTAGGGCTGATGAGGTAATTAAGGTGGCTGGCCACAGGCTTGGTACGTATGAACTTGAATCAGCGTTAATACAGCACCCGGCTGTTGCTGAGGCCGCGGTTGTTGGTGTTCCTGACCCAGTTAAGGGTGAGGTTCCCGTGGCCTACGTCGTCCTAAAGCAGGGTTACCAACCCTCTGAGCAATTAAAGGCCGAATTAAATAACACTGTTAGAGAGTTTGTGGGGCCAATAGCCACGTTATCCAATATCTTCTTTGTAACGAAGCTTCCAAAGACTAGAAGCGGTAAGATAATGAGGAGACTCGTTAGGGCCGTAGTCACTGGGCAACCATTAGGTGATGTAACCACGCTTGAGGACGAGGCCAGCGTTGAGGAGGTTAAGAAGGCTTACGAGGAGTTTAAGGCAGAGCTTGAGAAGCTTAGTAAATAATGGTCGATAATGGGCAGGTTGCCTGCTGGCTGTATCAATAGTAGTAATACCTCTTAATTTATTTCCTACTTAGTTTTAATTCGATGCCTAGCTTATAAGTGTGCAGGAGGTAAAGGTAAATGTGGTTAGCATAATTAAACCAAGGGTTGAGCTTGTGCTTACCTGGGGTAGTGAGGAGTTGGTTGCGGCAATGACCGACGTTGTTTATAGGGCGTACTCCATTGAGGACTCACTGAGGAGGGTTAGGGAGAGGCCCGAGCTCGTGGTCAGGAGGATAACGGGCTTCCTTAGGGATGGGCATCACAGTGTCCTTGAGTTCATGGGGGCGAGTTGGCTTGTTGAGGGTAGTAGGGCGTTCACGCATGAGCTCGTTAGACATAGGGTGGCTAGTTACTGGCAGGAGAGCCAGAGGTACGTGGATTACACAAAGGGGGGGCAGCTACGCTATGTACTACCGCCAAGCCTAGCCAGTGAGTGGACTGGTTATTTAGGCGGTATGTCGCAGGCCTACATAAGGCTAGGGAGGGATCAGCGCCCGAGGATGCCAGGTACCTACTCCCAAACGCAATGGCCAGTAGGGTTTGGGTTCAGATGAATGCTAGGGAGTTCTTCCTGAACTTCGTACCGCTTAGGACGGGTTTGGGTGCGTTTCATGAGATTAGGCTTGTTGCTTGGCTTATGTTTGATTCGTTGATTGATAGGTTCCCGATAATAGCCAGGTGGGTTTGGGATAACCTACCGAGGCTACACCCAGACTACTGCAGGGGGGGCATTGACAGGCTAGGCGGTGCCTACGGAACAAGCGACTGCAGGATAGTTAGCATCAAGGAAACCTTCAACAAATGGGGGGGAATAGAAATACCGAAGGGGGGGATTGCCAGTCTTATCTCTCAGTCTTAATAAAAGGCGTAATCAATGGTCTCGCGAACCCTGGAACCTGATTAATTAGGGCCTTGGGTAATGGCTTAACTAGGTAGAGGGCCATCAGCAGTATGGCCATGCTAATTAATTGAGCCAATGGCCAGGTAATTGGCGGATCTGGAATTGGCACGGCACAGGAGGAGACGATGGTTAGGATCAGGAACAAACCAATAACCAACACATTAATGCTTCTGACACTCCACCGTTCACTGAACCAAAAGGCTATGAGTGTCAACATGTAAATTAGGTAATTACTGACTATGGCCATGTAGATCCCAAGGAAGTGAAGAACTACGTAAGCAAGCACCCCAAGGCCGAGGCCAACAACGTTTGCCAGCAATGCGTACCAACCCCCCTGCCAATTACCCAGTAATAGGACGTGTAAATACTGGCTATTACGGCTAATGGAGTATAACCAAGTAATACGGAGGCGTAGGGTATTGACTTAACGTACTCACCACTAATAATGCCCATCATCGGCAGGGCAGGTAACGCGAGGACTATTAATTGGGCAAGCAGTGACGCGGCTATGAAGGACGGTATTGCGTACTCACGGAATGCCCTACCCACGTCAATGCCGACGCCAAGTCCCTGGGACAACCTGCTATTCATCACCGTGGACACGGCAGGGCCTAGGGCAGTCACGGCATTGGCTATTGCGGCTGCCAGTCCGTAAATACCCGTAAATCCAGGGCCAAGGTAAATGTAGACCAAGTACATAATTAAGTTGAAGCTCAGCGTACCCATGTAGCCAAGTATCCATGACTGAAACCCAAACTCCAGGAACCCCCCCCTCACACCACGCCTTATCACGTCAATACCAAGTAGTGGATCTACCAAGCCCCCCCTAACGATGCCCACATAATAAAGCAACTGAGCCAATGAGCCCAGGAGTACGGATATGCCAGCGCATAGACATTACGCATAGCGATAATTAACAACACCTGGAGCACCCTCATTACGAGCATGTTGATTGCCGAGCCCATGCCCTGGGACGCAACCCTACCCACTAACCATAGATAAAGACCAAGGGCGCCAGCTATTGATTGTATGAAGACCGTGGCCACATAGATATACGCAGTACCAAACAACCACCTAGGTATGCCATTACTCATGTATAATGGGGGGGTGGCCAGGACAATCACTAGGTCATAGACGATGGCCATAATCAATGACATTAGGATCATGGCTGAGAAGTAGGGCTTGGCATCACCGCCCCTGGCATACTTAATGGCGCCCTCCCTCGCGATCGCGCCTGATATACCCGGTATCGGTATCAAGGCACCTATTGAATTAATTATTGCAAATAATGCATTGTAATAACCGTACTGCGTCAGCGGTATGTACCTCGTCAAAACAACTATGTAGGCAATCGCCAATGCGTAATTGGCCACAGTGGGCAGGTAATTAAGCACAATGGCGACAACGGCACTCTCCTTAACCATTCACGAATCAACCATACCCGGCATTTTAAATATTATGGATGTTAATAATGAAGCCCTAAATTAAATACTTTAAAATTAATCCCACAAGGAGGTAATTAATGCCTATAAACGGCGTTATTCTCGTTGCCGGTGAAGGCACCAGGCTCAGGCCGTTAACGTATACGTTACCAAAGCCATTAATACCAATAATGGGTAAGCCCCCCCTGGTCACGAGGATAATAGAGGGATTAATGAGCAACGGCATTAGTAATATTTACGTGGTTGTTGGGCACCTAGGCTTCCTGTTTAGGCAGGCTCTCGGTGATGGGTCGGGTATGGGCGTGAGCATTAAATACGCCGAGCAGAGGGAGAGACTTGGTATTGCGCATGCAATTCATAGGGCCATTGAGGAGGGCGCAGACGGTGAGCTAATAGTGCACCTAGGCGATAATTACTTCGGTGAGGGGGGGCTCGATAGGTTCATCCGCGAGTTCAGGGAGGGTGATTACGACGTCTACGTAGTATTAACCAGGCATAAGGACCCAACCCGGTTTGGTAATGCCGTGATTAAGGATGGCAAGATAGTGAAGCTTATCGAGAAGCCCAGGGAACCGCCACCCAATAGCTTCGTTATGACTGGGCTATACATATTTAAAGACTCCAGTGATGTGGAGAGGGCCTTTAGTACGCTTAAACCGTCGGCGAGGGGGGGTGAGTATGAGATAACTGACCTAATCCAGTGGTTCATTGATAATGGCAAAAGGTTGGTTACTCGGTAACCAATAGTTGGTGGAAGGACATGGGAACACCCCCCCAGGACATACTCGACCTACTCTATCTAATGCTTGATGAGGTTAAGCCGAGGATTGAGGGTGAGGTTAGGGGGGGTGAGGTTAATGGTAGGATTATCGTGGAACGTGGAGCCGTAATTGAGGGTAGGGTTCACGGACCAGCCTATATCGGGAGAGGTTCGGTAATTGGTAAGGACACCGTAATCGAGCATTACGTCGATGTTGAATCCAACGTGTTGGTAAATGGCGGTAGTGAGCAGGTCACTGGTGCTTAGTGATGCATTGCTTGAGTTGGGTAGGGCTAGACTCGTTGATAGCATTATTGGTCCTAAATCAAGGGTCAGGCTTAACAGCGGTAATTATAGCTTAATACTTGGCGAGGGCAACAGTATAATCAGCACCACTTAATAACTATCCAGCAGCTTCGGATTCTGCTCAAGGAGCCTCTTATACCACCTAACCGTGAACCACCTATCCTCAGGCTTTAAGTGACCAGTGAGTAATTCATGGTATACCTGCTTAACGCCATCATCCACGTTATAAAGCACGGCGAAGTTCAGCATTTCCCTAATGCGCCTAAAGCTAACCCTATAACTCCTGGCGTCAACCACACCCCCCCTGAACCTGACCTCACCACCAACTATGCCCTGCACAATTTTAGCCATTTCAATGACCCTAAAGTTTTGCTCATCAGAGCCCACATTAAATACCATACCATTAACCTTATCACTTGGTGCCTCGAGTACTGCACCAATGGCCCTTACGACATCCATAACATGAACAAGAGGTCTTTCCTGCATGCCATCACCCTCAACGTAAATTACGCCATCCGTGAATGCGGACAGCGTCATGGCATTTATCACAAGGTCGAACCTCATCCTAACCGATGGTCCATAGACGGTGGCAAACCTCAGTGCCGTTACCGTAAACCTACTACTTGCCAGGGGAAGCACATCCCTCTCAGCCAACAGGTTAGCCTTGGCATACGTCGTTAATGGGTTCGGCTCGGTATTCTCATCAGCAATACCACTCTGCCTGCCATAAACACTACAGCTTGACGCAAGCACATACCTAGAGACACCAACCTCACTGGCAAGCTTAGCAACCTAGCCCTAGCCCTATAATTAATATCAAGCGTCCACTGAGGGTTCAACTCACCGGCTGGGTCGTTGGACAATGCTGCAAGGTCTACAACAGCGTCAACACCGTTAAGTACGTCCTTACTTATTGACCTTGTATCCGCCTTAATAAGTTCGAAATTCCTCTCGCCAATTACGTGCCTAAGCACATCATCACCGAAGAATAACCTATCAACACACCTAACGTTATAGCCTTTCCTGATTAGGTATGGCGTTAATAACGTGCCTATGTAACCACCACACCCCCCCGTGATTAAGACCCTCATACTAATGCTGACATTAATATTTACTTTTAAGGATTTCCAATTCTGGGATTAATTCGTTATTATTTAAAGCGTAATAAGGTATTTATATCAAGCACGCTATTGTTAATTAGGTGTGGGCTTTGGTTGATGTTGCTACGATAATCGCCGTGGTGGTGAGCATCGCATCATCAACGGCATCCCTAGCCTATTGGCTCGGCGGGAAGTTCACGGAGGTGGAGTCCAGGTTTAGCCATGTTGATTTAAGGCTTAATCAAATTGAAGATAGGTTCAATAGAATTGAAAGTAGAATTAATGAGCTTGAGAATAGAATTAATGGGGTTGAGAGTAGGATTGGTAGTATTGAAGCTAGGATTGAAAGGCTTGAAAACGCGTTCACGCAATTCTCCGAGGTTCTCATAACGGCATTGGAGACCAAGGGCATATTCACATCGACGGAGGCGCTGACCCTCAGGGGGGGTATGGTGAAGGCACTACTACCGGTGCCAAGGACCAAGTACTACACGTGGGAGGTCTATGAGAAACTTAAACAATTACTTGATAAGGACCCGAATGAGTACACGATGGCGGATATCGAGCAGATGAATGAGATCGCAGATTTAATAGAGAAGGAGGGCTTTGAAACGAAGAGGAGGGACCTAATTGAGTACGCCTGGAAACTCAGGTACTACGCAATGATTGCTAAGGTGGTCTTCGTATACCCAAAGCTAAGGCAACAGAAATAACGCTGCACCAGCCCTAGTGCTAAGCCTCGCTAACCTTCAAGTCCTCACAATAATTCAACCATGATATCACTAAATCCCTACACAGCAGTCTCGACATAAATCAAGGAACTAAGGTACTGGAATTAAACGTGGCTGAAGAGTATAAAGCATTAACGCAAGGTAAGTATTTAAGGAAGTTAATCACAACCTTAAACTGTGAATACCGAAGCCCTTGAGAAGCCTTTACCTAAACCAACCACTGAGGATTATGTGAATGCGAGGCTATTGGAGGCCTTGATCGAGGCTAGGCTCGCCATTGAGTTCTTAAGCAGGGGGGGCTTGGTTAGGAACTCAGCCGGTAAGGCTTCCAGGCATGGAGAGCCCTTCTAGCAGCCTTGCTTAGGCTTGAATTAGATAAATTATTGAAGGTTGCTAATAGTGATGAAGAGAGAAAATGGTTAATGGATAGGGCTGTGCCTCGGGTACCAACGAGTAGGATGATGGGCTTGTCTAAGATGCTCAGTGACGTTGGGCACGCCGGCCTACTACCCGACACAGCACTGGCCCTAAGCCTACACGATTATCAGTACAATGGTCCGGACCCAGACATGGCGCTATCGAAGTTTAGGAATAGGCAGGAAGCCGCAGCGGCGGTTTTAGAGCTCGTCAATGAGGTGGTTAGGCGCGTTGAGGAGTTGAGACCGAGGGTGAGGTGGAGTGGTGAGCTTGAGGAGGCCCTCAGGGAGCTTAAGGATGAGCTTAACAGGGTGGGGGGGAAACCCTAAGATTTGCCGAAGGCGATTACCCTCATGATCCGCGCCCTAGTCCATTATCAAGCTGGGTTCATGCCTACCTTCAACCCCCCCAATTACAGGGTTGTTATTACGGAGCTAAGTATTTTAAGTAATCCACGCACGCTTAATCGTGGACTTAGAAGCACTCGAGAAACCACTGCCAAAACCAAGTACGGAGGACTATATAGCGGCTAGGTTACTTGAAGCCTTAATTGAGGCTAAACTCGCCCTCGAATTCCTGGGTAGGGGGTCTCGTTAGGAATGCGGCCGGCAAAGCTTCCAAGCCTGGAGAGCATTTTTAGCTGTATTATTGAGACTCGAGATCGATAGGTTGGTTAGGGTTGCCAAGACTGATGAGGAGAGGAGTTGGTTAATCAATAGGGCTGTTCCGAGGGTTCCAACAACGAGGATGAAGGCGTTGTCGCAATTGCTCGAGGAGATTGGGTATGCGGGGGGGATTTACTTCGCCACAAGCACAGCCCTGGAACTACACGACTACCAATACAACGGGCCAGACCCGGATCTGGCTTTGTCAAAGTTCAGGGATAGGGAGGAGGCCGCGGTTGCCGTGGTGGGCCTCATAAAGGAGTTAGTGAATAGAATCGAGAACCTAAAGCCAAGGATAAAGTGGAACGACGAACTCGAAAACGCACTAAACGAATTAAGAAAAGCCATTAAGTGGCCCCCAGGGATTGCGGTAGCGAATTCATTGATAAAGCCTCACGTTGAGTAGGCCCTATAGATTTAGTGACTTAACGAATATGGAATAAGCACCTAAGCCATTGCAAGAGCCATACTAATAACGACCTATAATTAATCCACATACCTTAAATTCCCTCATGTAGGGAGCAACACAGTTTAAGGCCTAAACCCCTGTAGTTAGGCATTCTTAGTAATTACCTAATTGTTAAGTGATTTTCAACATCATTACTTCCCTATTGGGAAGTGATATTTATGAGTATGCATTAATGCGTCCGAGCCCTACGCAATGCACTTGATGGATTTGTGGCTCATTGCATGCTCATGGAGTCCTTAATTAAGTTGGGAAGAGGATAAAAGGTAGGCTTAGGGGGGGATTAATATAGTGAGGAGGGTTAGGCTTAGTTTTGCTGATCGGCAGGTGGAGTTCGTTGATAGGGAGAGGGCCCTTGGGCAGGTTAGGGATTGGGCTGAGAGGGGCACATTCCCAGTGCAGGTGGTTTATGGCCCAGAGGGCTGCGGAAAGACCGCATGGCTCCTACAGTCCATTGAGTTGCTTAGGGATTACGGCTTCGACATTATTTATATAAATCCCACGGAAAGCATCGCCAGGGCAGAGCTTGGCGTTGCCAACCTACGCGAGAAGGTTCTAGCCTTAATACGCGAGGCCATGGGCCAACTCGCCTGGGGGGGTAAGGTCATTTGGGCTGTTATTGACATCGCCAGGGAGGCCCTTGAGGCTGGCACCCGTAGACTGGCGGTAATCGTCGACGACATCTTCCAAGCCATAGGCATTGACAAGGCAGCAATATACGTTAAGGGCCTCCTAGGCATTCTAGAACACCCGCCGGTCGAGTATGAGAGGGTGGTAACAGTCGTGGCGACAAGCGAGGGATTAAGCCTACGCGAAATAGGACGCCATAATTGGGCTGAATTTAAACCAACCTGGAACATGGCTAAGGGGGGGGATTCGAGAAACTCTACGAGCAAATACCCGGCGGGAAACCGCCATTTAACGATGCTTGGCAGGAGACAGGCGGGAACCCGAGGATGCTCCTTAGACTGTACAGGGCTGGTTGGAGCGTCGATGCCGTAGTAAGGGAACTCATTAGGGAGAAGGGCATAACGCCGCAGTTCATCAACAAGTGGAGGACCTGGCTCAAGGAAGCCGTTGAGGACCCAGACGTGTTATGGAGCCCCCCCGAAGCACCTGGAGAGTTAATTAATGAACTAATTAAGATGAACCTAATACTCTATAACCTCCATGATAGAGACCCATGGTTTTGGATAGACCAACCACCGCCCGAGAGGGATCCCGAGCTGGGCATTGGCAAGTACGTGGCCTGGCAGACACCACTCCATAGGGAAGCCATCAAAAGGGCGCTACAGACATCATGAGGACCTCAACCATGTCGAACCATAGTTATTTAAACCTAATGGCGACTAAATGAATTAACATGAACACAGAAACCCTAGAAAAACCACTACCCAAGCCAACCACAGAGGACTACATCAATGCAAGGCTGCTGGAGGCCTTGGTTGAGGCTGGTCTAGCCCTGCGCTTCCTTAACGAGGGTTTGGTTAGGAATGCGGCTGGTAAGGCTTTTCAGCCTGGAGGGCGTTTTGGCTGCCTTGCTTAGGCTCGAGCTTGATAAACTAATTCAAGCGGCTAAGACCGAGGATGAGAGGAAGTGGTTGATGGAGAGGGCAATCCCAAGAATACCGACGGGTAGGATGAAGGCACTATCACAAATGCTCGAGGAAATCGGGCATGCAGGGTTATCCTTCACCACAAACACAGCCCTGGAACTACACGACTATCAGTATAATGGGCCGGACCCGGACATGGCAATGAGCAAGTACAGAAACAGGGAGGAAGCTGCCTACGACATAAAACTACTCATAAAGGAATTAACAAAACGAATAGAGGAACTGAAAACAAGGACAAAGTGGAATGACGAACTTGAGAATGCACTAAACCAATTAAAAAAGACCATTAAGTGGAATAAGAGATCATCACTTAATAACAGTATAGATAAAAGAGTCAGGACTATCCAGACACATTAATTAATATCCTCGAAGCAATACAAGCCACCACATATTAAGGCTAGGAATACCATAATCCCCATAAAATCTACAGCGAGCTACTAAGCTTAATGCGCTCGAATCAATCCTAACAATAGGGCTACATCTATGTTAGTCCTTTCCGTCACATTTTATTAATCCAATTTCCTCAATATTCATACTAAGGCCTGAGCCTATTATCTAAGTAAATTTGAGGACCACCTCTAAATTGAACATTATTAAAATAATAATGCAAGTACTTAATGAACTCATACGCACTAACGAACTTGTTGAATGCAAACGTATTCATTAACTACACCTCTTTCTTATTAGCCATCCTTGCATATAAATGGCGTCGAATCCTCCGAAGGCGAAGGATTTTAGTGCGTCGCTTGGGGGGGTCTCGACTAGTGGTTCTCCTGCTAGGTTAAAGCTTGTGTTTAGTACAATGCCCTCGCCAGTAAGGTCCTTGAATGCCTTGATTAGTTCGTACCACGTTGGGTTTTCGTCCTTGGCAACAGTCTGTGGTCTGGCTGTTCCATCAACGTGGTAGACCGCGGGAACCACCTCCTTCATTCCCTCCCTGTACTTGAGCATTAGTATCATGAATTGGTGAGGGACTGGGTCAATGAAGTACTTGCTTGCGTCCTCAAGAAGCAATGAAGGAGCCAGTGGTCTCCACCACTCACGACCCTTGATGTTATTCACCAACCTCCACATATCAGCCTCCTAGGGTCAGCAACAATCGAGCGATTACCAAGGGCCCTAGGGCCAAGCTCGGCACGCCCCTGATACCAAGCAACAACAAAGCCCTTACTCACCAAGTCAGCAACCTCATTAACATCATCACCGATGTACCTAGCCTCGAACCTACTACGCTCAACAACCTTCCTCACCTCATCATCACTGTACTCAGGCCCCAAGTAAACAGTCCTAAGCCTCCCCCCTCCTCATCTTACCACCAAGAACATGCTCATAGACATAAGCCGCAGCACCGACTGTGGTCCCGGCATCGTTCGCTGCTGGGAATATGAACAAGTCGCTGAATAACTTGGAGTAGTGAATAGCCATGTTGGCCTTAGCATTAAGGGCCACACCACCTGCAAGGGCAAGATTCTGCTCACCAGTGTGGCTTTTAGCCCACTCAGCGAGCCTAAGCATGGCCTCCTCAGTCACGGCCTGAACAGCAAAAGCCAAATCAGTGGCGTCACGATTAAGTTCGCCACGGGGATCCCAAGGAACACGACCAGGAAACAAAGATTCAGCGATGAGGCGGTAAGGCCTCCTATAAATAGCATCATCACCCTTGACTACCCTAGGCCTAGAACCATCAACACTTATGTAGTACGGGTAATCCTTATCATCGAACCTGAAGTAGGACCTAAGCTTATCATAGTACTTGCTCTTCTGGCCATAAGGTGCAAGACCCATGACCTTACCAGGGCCCTCGAGGTGATCATAGCCTATTGTCCAGGAAACCTCCTCGTAAAGGAGACCGAGTGATCCGTAATAGGTCGGTATTGAGACTATTTTCTCAAACTCACTATCCCTCACACGCCAAACCACTGTGGACTCAAACTCACCACTACCATCAACGGTAAGGACGGTAGCATTGTTAAAACCACTGAAGTAGTAGGCCGAAGCAGCATGAGCAAGATGATGAGGAACAGGAATAACCCTAACCCTACTTGGCAACTCCTCACCAAGATCATAAACAGCCTTCCTAACAAACCTCTCAGCCCAAACTAGAATCGTACCTCTATCTAAAGACCAAGTAACAAAACGAAAACCAGCACCAACCAAAGCCCTAACCCAATCAATTATGGAGAGATAGCCATAAAATCCACTAAAATAACCAAAATGCAAAGAATTAATGATAATACCTCTCAATGCTTGCATATATAGCTTATTAGGTAATATACTTGGGTCGAAGTTCACAGCATACGCATCTACATCCTTCGGCTTTATCCCATACTTGTTCTTTAGGAATTCGAAGGCTTGCTTCAAGGCATTTATTGGTGGTTCGTCTGGCGAGTGCTTGTGCCTTGTCCACCTCTCCTCCTCACTCGCAAAAACCAACTCGCCATCAACAATCACCGCAACAGAATGATCATGCCACCCTGGCCAATTAAAACCAATAACAATCATTACCAATGATTAAATGCATGGCTTAAAAGTATTATCTGCAAATAATAATGAAATCATATCCTCATGCACATTATTGTTCCATGCTTGTTTAGTCCCATTTTCACGGCTATTTCATTGTGCGCATATCTCCTGCATTTGAATCCCAGCGACTCCACCCTGCCCATTAACTCATTCACTGGGTAGTTCCTCAGGTATGTGCTGTACTCGATCTTTATTACATCGAATAGTTTTAGGGTATCCAACTCATTGTTGACAACGTCCCACTCACAGCCCTTACAATCCATCTTCAAAGCCCTAACCCTAAATGAGTTGATATCAACGCCTAAATTCTTGATATGGTTTAGCAACGAACCCAGTGTGAAGGACCTAACCCTAACCCTCTTAACACCTCCCTTGAACATTGATGCCTCACCATCAACCTCACCATCCAACCCAATCTCCACGTAGCCATCCCTATCAGCGATTGCGGCATTTATTGGTAATATTCTGGATTTGAGCTCCGGGTTAAGCTCGAGATTCCTGAGCATGGCATTGAAGTAGGTCGGCACGGGCTCAACAGCAACAACGAAGGCACCACGCCTGGCGAAGTAAAGCGGAGTATCACCAACGTAGGCGCCAACGTCAAAAACAAGCCAACCACTGAGATCAAAACCGAGGAAGTGAGTATCATAAAGCCAAGTCTCTGGGAGTACCGTTAAATCCGGGTAATCGGCGTAGAGCCTAATGCCGTCGGGCATTACGAATAATACATTGCCATCCTTATTAACCACAAGCCTTATGGCATCACCAAGGAAAACCTCCAAGGCATCACCACATCTAAACCCGGTTACATAACCATCATAGTGGGCGTTAATTATGAGTGAGTATGTGCTTGGGCTCAGCCCATAACTGGCGTTACCGCATTTAACGGTTATGAGGCCCTTGGCCAACCCATGCATAATGAGGAAGTACCTAAGTCCCGCAACGAGCCAATTCCTGAACAGTCGCCTACTGGCTAGGGCAACCCTCAAATCCCTAATCAAACCCATTAACCCATTAAGGCGTTAATGCTTAAATGAATTACCATGAAATAGACAACGTGGTCAAGACCTCAGTCATATGGCTTAATTACAATAGTATGAACTTTATCGACATTGCCTTAAGAGCC
>NZ_BBBI01000020.1 GCF_001315985.1 Vulcanisaeta distributa JCM 11216 | reverse complement strand
TATCGATGTTATGAACATCATAGCTAATTACCTAGGTACGCTCGAGAAGTTCGGTGAGTAATTAAAGCCTATCATCACTCAAAGTTGTTGAGCGGCCTAGCCATTATATAGGCATCTTCACCATCATGATAATAACCCTTTATTAAGTCGACTACCCTATAATCCAGCTTCTTATAAAGGTTAATGGCGGGTGTGTTGGAAACCCTAACCTCAAGGTAAACCTCCTCAGCGCCGTAGAAGCGCTTCATAGCCCTCATACCCCTAATCATCATGTTATACGCAATGCCCAACCTCCTCGCCTCAGGTAATACGCCAATTGAAATAACGTGACCCTTCCTAGTCGGCTTACCCTTCCAGATGTAGCTCCAACCAAACTCGACCCTGTTCATCATGTAACCAACCACATCACCGTCAAGCTCAGCCACTATGAAGGCCTTGGGAAAGCTTCTATAGTGCTCCACGAAGAAAAACTCTGGGTAGTTCTCAGGCAGCACCCTCCTGTTTATCATGACGACACTATTTAGATCCGTTATCTCAAACTCCCTAAGCACGAATACCCTGCCATCCCTACCCCCCCTTATGTACTCACGGCCACTCAACTTAGTCGTTATATCCCGAACCTCCTCTCCCATTAAAATCCCAGAGTCGTGAGACTTAATACGTTTTTCCTCATAAAATATCGTTACCTATCAAGTAGGTATGCTGGGATTACAACCAGTATAATGAACCCTAGGGTATACAAGGCGGCGGTGGGGGGGGTCCTGTATGAAAGGCTTAGAAAACCCAGCTGAGGTATTACAAAGACTACAACACCAACAACATCATTATATGGTACTGGCGGATCAGATAGTGAGTTTGCATCACCCTTAAAGGTGTATATGCATCCCTGGGTATTCTTGATGGCTATTACCCTATGTACTATATAGTCGTAGTATATTGGCGAATAGTAAATAGCCACATGTCCCAGAAGCGAACCGCAGGATTTACCTGGTGGTACTATTATTACTAAATCGCCAACCTCGAGCGTCGGCTCCATGGAATACGAACTGACCACCGCCCACGGTATTACAAATAACGACATAACCACAAGTATTATTAATAAATGCCCCCCCAATCCCATTACATTGGCTGTAGCTATTGCGGTACTTATTTTTTACTCGCCTTTTTGGAGAAAGGTTTTTATAGAAGTGCTTTACGGAGACGCCGATGAGCAGCGGTACACAGCAAAAGGGAGGAGTACCAGTGATGGTTCTTAAGGAGGGCTCACAAAGGACAACCGGCGCGGATGCCAGGAGGAGCAACATAATGGCTGCCAAGGTAATTGCCGAGATACTATCAACGAGCCTGGGGGGGCCCAGGGGGGGAATGGATAAGATGCTCATTGATGCCTTCGGTGACGTAACAATAACCGGCGATGGAGCCGCAATACTCAAGGAGATGGAGGTTCAACACCCGGCCGCTAAGTTACTCATTGAGGTTGCCAAGGCCCAGGACGCAGAGGTGGGTGATGGAACGACAACGGCCGTAGTACTGGCTGGCAGGTTGCTGGAACTCTCTGAGGAGTTATTGGATGAGGGTATTCACCCAACAATAATTATTGACGGCTATAAGAAGGCCATGGACTACGCAATACAAGTCGCCAACGAAATCGCCAAACCAATAAATGCCGAGGATAAGAATCAACTGGCACTTGTTGCAATGAACTCACTGAGTAGTAAGATTGTTGCCGAGGCCAGGGACTACCTGGCAAAGATCGCCGTTGATGCCTCCGCCATAGCCGTGGAGAAGGTTGGTGATAAGTACAACCTTGACCTAGACTGGATTAAGATCGAGAAGAAGAAGGGACAGTCACTCTTTGAGACGCAGCTGGTCCAGGGTATTGTGCTTGATAAGGAGGTTGTTCACCCAGGAATGCCCAAGAGGGTTGTTAATGCCAAGATAGCAGTCCTAGATGCGCCACTTGAGATTGAGAAGCCTGAGTGGACCACGAAGATATCAGTCTCATCACCACAGCAGATAAAGGCATTCCTCGAGGAGGAGTCCAACATACTGAAGTCCTACGTTGACAAGCTTGCCGAGATCGGAGCCAACGTCGTTATAACGCAGAAGGGCATTGATGAGGTTGCCCAGCACTACCTGGCCAAGAAGGGCATTATGGCCGTTAGGAGGGTTAAGAGAAGCGACATTGAGAAGCTCGCCAAGGCCACTGGCGCCAAGATCGTCACCAGCATTAAGGACATGAGACCTGAGGACCTCGGTACTGCTGGGCTTGTTGAGGAGAGGAAGGTTGGTGAGGAGAAGATGGTTTTTGTTGAGCAGTGTCCGAACCCAAGGGCAGTAACAATATTGCTCAGGGGTGCAGCGGATAGGATACTTGATGAGGCTGAGAGGTCAATGCAGGACGCGCTCCACGTAATTAGGGACCTATACAGGGAGCCTAAGATAGTGCCCGGTGGTGGTGCATTTGAGATGGAGATCGCAAGGAGGCTCAGGGAGTGGGGTAGGAAGTTACCTGGCAAGGAACAGCTTGCAGTGCTTAAGTTTGCAGAGGCTCTTGAACACATTCCGACGATACTAGCCCTAACCGCTGGCTTAGACCCGGTGGACGCTATTGCCGAGCTAAGGAGGAGACATGACGCTGGTGAATTCGATGCAGGTGTTGACGTGCTTAGTGGTAAGATTGCCAATATGACTAAGATCAACGTTGTTGACCCACTGTTGGTTAAGACCCACGTGATTAGGAGCGCCGCTGAGGCCGCAATAATGATACTCAGGATCGACGACATAGTCGCAGCTGCCCAGACAAAGACCGGCGGTGCCGGTAAGTCAAAGACCGAAAGCGGTGGCGAGGAGAGTGAATCAAAGTCTGAATAATAAAAATTTGGCGTTCATAAAGTTAGATTTTTAAACAAATTTATTTCCGTATTCTTCAATGTCATCGTCAAATCAAACCTCAAATTCAATCCTTAAGGAGGATGCATTAGCCGGTATTTTGGGCATTGTTAATGACTTGATTAAGGGTAAGTTGACATATCCACCGAGGATAACTAAGTACGAGCTCGCCAGGATAGTGGCGTCTAGGGCGAAGCAATTGGCCATGGGTGCTCAACCACTTATTAACCCACAGGAGTTGGGTACATATGACCCAATCGACATTGCCATTGAGGAGGTTCGTAGAGGATTGCTCCCGTTTATTATCGTTAGGACGCTACCAAACGGTAAGCACGTGAGGATTAAACTGAAGGACTTACTTGATTTAAGTAGGGAATTTGACGTAAAGTTATAACACTAAATTTTAACCAACTCCATTTTGCCATTATCTATCCTAATCTCCACAGCATCGCCGACATCCAGCTTGGGACCCAGTGCCTCGGCCTCGTCCTCATTAAGCCAAATTAGGAGTCTGGGTATTGGGACCTTACCGCTCATTAATGGGCCAACCATGGGCATTGATCTAAGTAGCTGTTGGACGAGGGGGGGCATCACGTCCCTCATCATTTGCGATGTCTCGTCAGTACCAGTAATGACTGGGCCTGGCGTCTCCCTCTCCTCAACAATTTGTATCGCTATCATTTTACTGCCGGTTGGATCAGTAACCAGAGTCTTACTTACTACATAACCCTTTATTGTTATCATCCGTATTAACCCACATCATGCATTTAAAAAACTTATTAGATATATCCTATGCTCTTTCGATGTTTGAAATTATTACTGTCTTAATCAATATGAATGGAATCGAAAGACTTAAAAATTATATTAAATAGAAAGCATTGTGGATAGTGATATTCAAAGAATCATAAATGAGGTTAAGTTGTCAGCTGAGGGGGATAGTTTCAGAAAGTCCTGATCAAATAAGGGCTGTTTACATTATGGATAAGGATGGCACGGTAATAACCTACGTCACAAATACCATGCTAATTAATACTAGTAGTACATTCCTTGCAGCGCCTAGGTTTATCTCGTCGCTAAAGGGCCTAGTGTCGGCACTACCTATTGGAGGAATTAATTACGTACTAATGCAGGGTATTGAGGGCATTATTCAACTAATGAGTATTAAGGATGTGGGGTATATAATGGTGATAATTAATTCTGAGGCATCAATAGGCCTCACCAGGATAATACTTGAGAAATACGCTGACAAGCTATACGGCTTATTAAGGAAGTTACTTAGCGCCAGCGAGGAAGAGATTGTTGAGGTTGTTAATGTTGAGATAACGCCTAAGGATATTGAAGATGTGATTAACTTCATAAGGAGTAAGGCCGCCATATGAGGTGAACACCATGCCAGTGAAGACCATAAAGATAGTAATAGCTGGACCCTACGGTGCTGGCAAGACAACATTCGTAAAGACCCTAAGTGAGGTATTACCCATCGATACCGAGGCACCTATAACGAAGGGACTAATGGATAACAAGAAAAGTACTACTGTGGCCTTTGACTACGGTAGGATGAAGGTTAGGGAGGACCTCGTCGTGCATTTATTCGGCATTCCCGGCCAGGAGAGGTTTAGCTTCATGTGGAAGATAATTGCCAGGGGCATGCATGGTTACTTGTTCATAGTTGATAGCTCGAGTGAGGAGAGGGTTAAGGAGGCCTTGGGCATGTATAACTTCTTTAGGGAGAACTTCCCATCAACGCCGCACATAATTGCCGCGAACAAGCAGGATATACCCACCGCAGTAGATACGTTTACTATTAAGAATATTTTAAAGGCGCCGTATGAGGTTAAGGTAATGCCATTAATAGCCACTAATAGGAGAAGCGCATTGTTTGTCCTTGTGACACTTCTTGAAGAGATTAAGAATTATCTTGTTGAAATGACGAAGTATAGCAATGAAGAGATACAACAATAATAAATTAATTTATTGTATTTATTTAGTTTTTGAAGTTATCGTTGATGTTCTATCTCCTTAGACTCTCTCAAGCACTATCTCTATTGCTGCAACGGACCTTTCCTTTCCTCCCTGCCCAGTTACCTTGTCGGTCAGTAGCTTTATGTCGCTTATCCTTACCTGGTTTGGTAGGAACCTATCCCTTATCATTACTGCCGTTGAGACGGCCCTAGCGATGGCGCCGCCCCCCCTGGCCTTCAGTATTACCTTCTTGGCTCCCGCGTTGAAGCTCATTACCGTGGCTATTACGTAGCTTGTGGTTGGTTTTTTACCCACTAGTATTGTGGTTTCCTGCGTGCTCATACCTCTTTCGCCGTATTCGGTACCTCCCCAACCCTTTAAAAGCTTAATCCTAGTTACCTAATCGAGAGCTTTATGGAGTAGCCACCATTCAATTTACTAAGAAGTTCGGCACCATTAATTACGTAACCAAGTACATTGATTTGCTCGCCTAAGTCAACATTACCCAACGCAATTACTAAACTCCTTTTTTTAACCCAATAACCAACCTCATATGGCTTTAGGCCAGTCCTCTTACCCTCACTAACTAGGCCAAGATCTAGTGGTATTAGTATGACTTGGCTATACTTTATCGCATTTGCCCTTGCTGGTAATGACTTACCTAACCTGGCGTATGTCAGTGGGGATAGGGCTGGCTCCAACCTAACTACAATGTTTCCAAGATCCTTAACCTCAAGGATTAACTCACTCTCCATAATACTGTGCACCTTATAATCCCGTCACAAGAGGCGCAATCTCCTTATAAACCTTATTGCTAATAAACTTACGTGGGCTGTCAGGAGTGTAAGGTTGGCGAGGTAAAGGATGAGGATGATGTTATTAGGGAGGGACGCAAATTCATAACGTGCATATTAAGTAGTCTCAACCTTAAGTTCATAGCCATAGATAATGGGATTAAGTATCAGGCTATGTATTACGTGGAGACCACAAGTGAGCATTTAAAGGACGCCCTTGATCAAGTGCTCAGTTGCCTTAATGGATCCATTAATTCATTGCCGGATAAATTAAGAGATTATTTAGAGCCCAGGGTTAAGGCGTTTGATGATACGTACGTAATAATGTTTAATAATGAGTTCGTAGCAATAAAGGCGATCTGGTGATTCGGCATGATTGATGAGAGTAAGTATAAGCTTAACTACGTGTATGCGGAGGACTTCGGTACTGGGTATTTTAAGTATGGTCCAATATCTCTTAAGGACAGGCCATACATGATTCAAAGCCGTGGATTATTCCTTAGGGATTTACCAGAGAGCATTAAGTTACTGGTGCCTAAGGAGGTTCTTGAGAGGGGGGGGTCGTGGTTGGCGATGACATACCTAAGTACTTAAGCTCCATTAGGGATGCCATCAGGAACCTGCGTTATCCACTTAAGGATGGCGTTATTAGAAGGGAAGATGAGGATTCCTGGAAGATAATTAAGGAACTTGCTAGGTACGGTTTCTCGCAATTCTACCCGGACTTTATTAAGAGACCTGATTTTAGGGGGGGTCTCTTCCTAGTGGTTGCCTTATCAGCATTGGCGCCTGACTACATGAGGGATAGGATGATTGAGGTTCATAAGGAGGTTAATGAGGAATTTGGCGGTAAATTACTCCAGGCGGTGACCATAATTGATCAACCTTTGCCGTTGCAATCGCCGAAAAGGCAGTGACTTGCACTGTTATTGAGGCTGGGCATGGCAATATACAGCTCGTGCCGATTAGCTATGGGCCGATTAGGGAGGGTATCGTGGCACTTAATAGGGTGGTGCGGAGGCAAATGCGGTTACTAGGGAGGTCCTTAAGGACTCGGGCTATGGTGACTTGGCTAAGGATGATTACGTGGTTGAAATCGTGAAGAGAGCCGTTGGCCTAGTGCCGAGGAATCTAGACGATGCCATTAAGAGGGCTAGGGAGGATCCCGATAGGTTTGCGGTTAAGGTTAGGGTTAATCCGCTGGTTGAGGTTGAATTGAGGGATACCGCATGGATGAGGTTCCTGATTGGCGAGGTTATATTCAATCCAAGGCATGAGGTGTTTACGAGTTATATTCAGCAGGGTAGGCTCGTGATTGAGGATGCCACGGTTGGTGATATGGTGTTTTATGGCGAGATGGATATAGCTGAGGCGTTGATAACGAGTATTAGGAAGGTTCCTGTGGAGATTCAGGATAAGATAATGAGTACGATAATACTTAGCGGTGGTGCATTTAATTGGTCTGTGCCGCCTGGTCTCGAGGACGTGGCTGTTAATAGCGTGGATAAGATCAGGTTAATGGTATCAGAGAGACTTCCAGACCTAGCTAATAAGTTAAGTATCAGTATCGTTAAGGATCCGCAATTCAGTGTTTGGAAGGGGGCCATTATATACGGCTATGCGCTGCCCAGTAACGTGAAGTGGAATGAGAGGACTAAGGAGGGTTGGTATTACCTTCATCAATAGGCCCTTTCATTCTAATCCTATGATTCAATTAGGTTAAAAAGTGAGTTGTTAATTAGTAATGTGTAGGTATAATGAGTATTGAAATTGCAAGGAAGCTTCTTGAGGAGTGGCTATTGCAGAGGGGGGGTTTCAGGGTAGTGGATAAATTGAGTGAGAGGGAGGTCGTGCTCATGGAGGGTAATAACACGGTTTACCTCAGGATATCCACTGAGGAGTTCCCAACGGAGTCCTACATAATTGATGAGCTTAGTAATGTCATGAGGAACAGGTTTAATTACAATAAGGCGTATATAGCGTTTCCACAGAGCGCCAGGGGGGGATTAATCAATGGTAAATTATTCAGGAGTAACAGGGTTGGTGTTTATATTTATGACCTATCATCAAGTGATCCTGAAAGGGCCGTGGAGGAGTTAATACCAAGCATACCAATACAGCTACAGCAGGGTGTTGATGAAAGTATTAAGAAGAGGATTGATGATCTCGAGAAGGCGATTAATGATGTGAGGAATTCCTTATCGGGCGTCAACATTCAGCCATTGGCCAAGGACATTAATGAGTTGAGGAATAGGGTGATGAGGATTGAACAAACAATTAATGAATTAATTGAACGCCTCAATAGGCTAGAGAGTGTTGGACCGCAAGGCACAAGAACGCCTAATACCGCTGTGCAGGAGGGCTCGACAATTAGTAATGAGTTACCCGACTTCCTCAGTAACAATCCGTGGATTGAGGTGTTGAGGAGGAGGTGGTGGGAATGGGTGAGCTTGATGAGTTAATAATTAGGTTCCTGAGGGAGAGGCTTGGGCAGGATGCTGAATTGGCTATTAAGCTTTACATGGCTTATAAGGAGGGCGGTAGGAGGGGGGGCGTTATTAAGGCGATTAATGAGGAGTTGAGTAAGGTTGGTGTTGAGGTGGGTGAGGGGTGAAGGTTAGGATTAATGAGTTAATCATTAGGGACTTCAGGGGGGGGTTTAGAGGTGAGCATAGGGTTGTTTTTAATGATGGTATTAATATAGTTCATGGACCCGTTGGATCTGGCAAGACAAGTATTGTTCAGGCGATTGAGTATGCGCTCTATGGAACCCAGTTGGAGGTTAAGGAGAGGGTTTCGAAGTTAGTTGACCTAATAAATGAGGATTCGAATTCCTCACTCGTTAGGCTAGTGCTTACTGGTGGTATCGAGATTGTTAGAGAGCTTAAGAGGTCTGGCGAAACTGCAAGGGAGAGTCCTACTGCCATAATTGACGGCACTAGGTATAAGGGTGATGACGTCAATCCTAAAGTCATAGAGTTCCTGGGCGTTGACGACGATGACTTTGAGAGACTTGTACTAGTTACGCATAGGACCCTTGAGGCCCTAGTCTATGGTAATATCACGAAGAGGAGTTTATTCATTGATAAGTTGTTTGGGCTTGAGGCGCTCGACAATTTAAATAAGTCGTTGCCCATGTCCCAGCTTGAGGAATTGATTAATAGGCTTAGGCAGAGGCTCGCCAGTGTTAAGGAGCTTCCTGAAATAATTGTTAAGTATGGCTCCATCGAGAGGGCGCGGGAGAAGGTTAATGAGCTTAGGGAGGAAATTGATAGGTTGAGGAAGGAGGAGGAGGAACTCGGTAATGCCTACAATGACTTATTGAGAAAGAGGGAGGAAATACTGAAGAACTTCAGGGGGGGTGTTGAGGAGTTATACAGTAATTATATCGCTACTAGGATTAGGAGGGAGAGCCTTGAGCAGGAGCTTGAGAGGGCGGGTATTAAGGAGGTTAATGAGACGAGCATTAGGCTTAGGCTTGAGGAACTTAGGGATTCATTGGTTGAGAAGCTTGAGGAGTACGCACTTGTTAAGGAGGCTGATGAGGTTAGTAAGTTAGTGATAACTAATGATAACCTGGCTGAGGCTGCGAGAATATATACAAAGCCTTTGAGGAACTCGCCAAACTTAAGGATAAGCTGGTTGAGGATAGGGAGTACCTTAGTAATGTCCGTAATGACCTCGAGATCCAGGTCGAGTCACTGAAGGCATCACTTAAGGAGCTGGAGGCAAGGCTTTCCCAGGAGGAACCCAGGGTTAGGGAGTATAGGGCATTAGTTGATAAGTATGGTGAACCAATTAAGGTTAGGAAGGACATTGAGGAGTTGAGGAGTGGGCTTGAGAAGCTTAGTTCCGAGGAAAGCTTTAGAGTATCGTTACTAAATGTTTTACAATACATATTGAGTAATCACGAGGAGAGGTGCCCTGTCTGTAATAGGCCGTTGAGTGAGGAGGATTATGAAAACATTAAGAGGAGGATTGAGGAGTTATCGAGGGGGGGTCGTAGTGACGAAATTGAGGAGATGAGAAATAAACTGAATGAGCTGGAGAAGGCCTTAACTAATATGGAGACCTTGTTACCCATCGTTAATGATTACGAGACCACCGTTGAACGTGCACGTGATGTTAGGTCTAGGTTTGAGGCTGTGATCTCGAAGCTTGAGACTATTGAGAAGACCATTAGGGATATTGATAGGAGAATTCAGGTACTTACGAGGTTTATTGACGAGTTTAGGGCTGAAATTGACGATGTTGACAAGGCAATTTCATACCTAAGAAGTATAGGGAACTTAATTCCCTGAAGCGGCAGGAGGAGGAATTTAGGCAACAACTCAGTAGTCTTGGTGTTGATACGAGAGCTTTAACGAGTATTGAAGACCAAATTAGGTATATTGATGAGAGGTTGACCCAGGTTAGGGCTAGGTTAAGTGATGACTCGGCAGAGCTAAGTAGGCTTGAGCTTGCACTGTCAAGTCTCGGCTTCGATAAGGAGGACCCCCCCTCAGTGCTCAGGAAGAGACTTGACTTCCTCGAGGACTTCTACAACAGGTTGGTCAGGATTAGGGCTGGTATTAGGGAGGTTCAGGCCAGGGTTAGGGATGAAATGATTAGGATTGTTAGGGACAACGTTGGTTCAATATTCAAGCTACTATACCCATACAATGACCTTGAGGGTGCGGGTATCGAGGTTACGGTTAGGGATAGGGGGCATTGTCGGAGTAGTCAGTGAATACACACTCTATGCAATTAGGCCTGGCGGTAGGAAGGTTACAATATCCAGGTTGAGCGATGGGCAGAGACTGACGATAGCCTCTCATTCCTGCTAAGTGTCTATAGAGCTACTAACCACAATGTTGACTTCCTACTAATGGATGAACCAATACCCTACGTTGACGTAAACATTAGGAGGGCCTTTGCAGCGTTATTAACCAGGTTCGTTAGTGAAGGCTTGGTTGGTCAGGTAATAATCACGACTCAATCAGAGGATTTAGTCAATGATATCGTGAAAGCGGCCGAGGAGGCTAATGTTAGGTATAGTGCTATTAGGCTTGTTAAGGAGGGTAATGAGAGGAGGATTGTCCAGTGAACCAATTAATTATGAATAGTTTTATTAAGGACTTTATGCCGAATACCTACGATGGAGGGAATATTCGTAGCCTTGGCAATACCCTTTAAAAACGGTAAATTGGATGAGGAGTCCCTTGCGAGGCACGTTGACTCACTAACGAAGGCTGGCGTTGATGGTTTCTACCCATTTGGTACGACTAGCCAGGGACCATACCTAACACTTGAGGAGAGGAGAGAGGCCTTGGAGGTTATTTCAAGGAATACGAATAGGCAGTTAATGGTTCATGTCTTCTCATTTGATTGGCAGGACGTGGCGGAGACGGTGAGACTTGCCGAGAGGTATGGCGCAGTGGCTATCTCCTCAATACCACCAATCTATTATAGACCAGATTATGAAACGTTGAGGAGGTACTACGAGAAGCTGTCCCAGTTAACGAAGCTACCAATATTCATCTACAACATACCGCAGAACACAGGCTTCAACGTAACACCAGACCTAATAGCGAGGCTACTCAGTGATGGTGTTAAAATAGCCGGTGTTAAAGATAGTACTGGCGACATAACACAGATAATGGGCCACGTTAGACTAGGCATAACTGTGCTCAATGGCGCAGACTCCACAATACTGCCGGCACTTATGGTTGGGGGGGCAAAGGGTTGTATCTCGCGATGGCCAACGTGCTTCCGGAGGTCATGAGAGAAATGTTCAATGACTTCAGGACCGGTAGCTTCAGTCAGCCATGGAGAAGCAGGACTTAATAGCCAGGGTTAGGGAGTTGATTAAGGAGTATCCAGGGGGGGTTGATGGATATTACAAACTCGTGCATCTACTGCGTTACGACTTCGGAACAGTTAAGGAACCATACCTAAGACCATTGAGCGACCCAGAGATGCAGAGACTCAAGGATGGATTAATAAGGTTAGGACTAAAACCCAGGGTGTAACTCCATTAAATTTAAAAATGCTCATTCAATTCAGCTCGATCTATCTTTTAAGAACACCCGAAGTAAAAAATTCTTGGTAATTAATGATTATTTAATATCCATGAATATCAATAGGAGGACTATTGCAATAACGGTGTTTGCTATATCAATTGCCGCCATTATCATACTCATCGCATTAAGTACACTCGCTCAGTCGCTGAACCCCCCCAAGCCAATACTGGCAATCAGTACCGATACATATCAGGTTTACTACTACAACATAACAACAAGGAGGCCGATACTCATAATACGTGGGTACTTAAATAGCAATCCAGTCCCATTAACCGTCAGCCTATTCGCCCTAGGTGAAGGGCATATTTATACGATAGGTTATTATTATGGAGTCGGCTCATTAAATATAAGTCTAACAGCGAAGCCGATAATGGACATAGCCAGGGAGACCGTGAAGGGCTTGGTCTTAAATGGAAATACACTAGATGTGGTATGGCCATCTCTGCTCGCATTCATTACGTACTTTGACAAGTCCACAAACGAGACCAGAACCGTAGTGGCGGCAATTCCGTTTAGCCCAACTTGGATAGTAAATAATGCATCAATAGTAATAAACCTAAATGTATACTTCAGCAGAGTAAAGCCGGTAAAGGTTGTCTACAGCCATGGCACTGCGAATGCCGCATCATCAATAATGAATTCCCTAGTAGACCCATACGGCTTCGTGGGACCATACAACTGCCTCGGAAGTACTAATGTACTGAATGCCGCTCCGCCATCAACCTATGCCGGTACAGGAATTATTTATTGGGAGCCACGTGCCTGCGCTGGATTTAATGGTTCAATACCCATACTGTGGATTGCCTGGGGCGAGGACGCATGGAGTAATAATATTGGTGGTGGGATAGTGCTGAGTATAGGCGGTTACGCTCAAAAGAGCTCTGGTTTCTATGGAGCTGTTAATGTTCCGGGCTCTGGGCTTGAGGTTGTTGGTCCAACACTACAGTTCTCAAGTAATCTACCTATTTATGGAGGCTACAATGGCTATAATTACGTTGATAATATCTATGCATATTTCACATTTTCGTCAAGTCCCTCATTATCGTACTCATACCCGAACCTTTATTACTACGTCAATAGGGGACCAGGCTTCCTTTACCTAGGTATCAATGGTACCCTAGCCTTAATACAGTTCGAGGGTTACTACGTCGATCAGAACGGCTATACTTATTCGCTTGATGAGTATGCTAATGCTACGGCGGTTATCAGCTACTGCCAGGTGCCATACATAATAATGTGCTGTGGGTATGGCCGGGCATTGACCTCGGTAATGGCATTATGAGCTTCATGATGAGCCAGATAGCGCCTAAGTTCAGTTTAATTAGCCCAAGCTATGTTTATGATTATGTCTTCATTTCGAGGGATAGTAACGGTAATCATCA
Organism: Vulcanisaeta distributa JCM 11216; assembly: GCF_001315985.1. Taxonomy (GTDB): domain Archaea; phylum Thermoproteota; class Thermoprotei; order Thermoproteales; family Thermocladiaceae; genus Vulcanisaeta; species Vulcanisaeta distributa_E. The sequence goes on along the minus strand of NZ_BBBI01000020.1, from coordinate 25,631 downwards.
CTATAATGGTTTATGCACGTCAAGCCCCAGTATAACATGTACGGCATCAGGCTGCTACTTTTCACTAAGTGTGGCTGCATCAACATTCAATCCCAACCCATATGGAATAGCTGCAGAGGCGGGCTTATTCATAGCCGGTTTAATCCTTGCTTACCCAAGTGTTGGTTCAAGCATAGCCGCGATATTCGGCGGTAATCAGTTCCTGGCGGGTCTAGTGACCCTTGGCATAGCCGGTCTCATGGTTCCACCGCCAGGTTCCTCGTCATTCTTTTACTTCAATACTATAGTTAATTTAGTCGCCAATTACGGCTCGGCATACTACGTGGCGTTTTACGGAACACCCATAAAGTATAGCTACGGCTCAGTGAGTGGCGAGGCATTCCCCGTGGGCATAATCATTAATTCGACACAGCCCTACCTAGGGAACATCTACTGCAATAAGTAAAGTGTGCATTATACATTGTATTAGTATGTCCCATAATCATTGCATTTTAAGGCACAATATATCGGATAAAATTAACTGGTGATTAATGAATACGATGCATAGATTAGGATTTACATTAATGATTGTGCTCATAATGACTGCAGCCTTAAGCTTAAGCACGACGCAGCTTAGCACCGAGTTTGGCTATTCAAATTAATTAATGATTAATGTTTTAATGAAAATTGTTCCTGTAACTCCGGTAATCAATTAATTCATAGTATATGTTAAGTATTATAATTTAAACTGTGGAACATTACGTGATTAGAGCAGTATGGGTACTGATTCCCTTGTTAGTAAGCCTGGCGTGAGGGCCCTTGGTATAGCCGAGAGCTTTAGGCTTGACCTTAAGTACTCGATATTGGTTGGCGTTGTCATGAGGAGTGATGGCGTTATTGATGGTGTATCGCTGGGTAGGACCACAGTCGGTGGTTTAGACGCTACGGATGCCGTAATAAGCCTATACAGGTCATTTAATAGGAATGACATTCAGTTGTTGATGATCGATGGCTGTATAATATCCTGGTACAACATAATTGACCTGGAGAGGCTAGCGAATGAACTGGGCCTGCCCATAATGTGCCTGACCTTCGAGGAGCCTGAGGGTGATGTCGTAAATGCGCTGAGGAAGTTGTTTCTAAGCGATTCAGACGTGAGGGTGAGACTTTATGAGAAGTTGGGTAAGCCTAAGGAAATGCTGCTACCCGGTGGTTTAAGGGTTTACGTGAGGTTTACCGGGATTGACTATAGGACGGCTAGGACAATAATTAGGAAGTTTGTTAAGGAGGGTAAGAGGCCCGAGCCGATTAGGGTCGCAAGGTTGATAGCGAATGCGCTACTTAACTACGTTAAAGCACCTTAACCCTCTCACCGCTTAAGTATGATGCCGCGACCTCGATATACGCCATGAATACGAGGATTAGGGACGCAGCGATTAGTTGTGGGCCGACTAGGTAATAAATTGCCCTTAATATGGCTGATATGAAGAGGAGTGTTGGTATTTCGAAGCCAGCAATGCCATAGCGCCTCATTGAGAACCAGAGGATGCCTGGGTTAAGCATTGGTATGCAGAGTGAGGACATTATTACGGCTATGAAGCCTATGAAAAGCGCGTGAACGACATCACCCAGCGGAACTCCAACTAATGCCAGGATTGCGGTGATTATTAGCATCGCCCTACCAAGCGATGAACCGATTGGGTAGGCCCTTGAGTATATAGTCTTAAACGCGGGTCCGAATTTCCTGGGTACGCCAATGACTATTAACGTGAGTAGCGAAAGTATTGCCAGGTCTATGGGGGGGTTATTGAGGTAGTACGTCATCACAGGGAGTAGGACCGCGTATGGTACATCAATGGCGTAGATGGGCCTTTGCCTACTCTCAACACGCCTCATGAGACTAACGATTGACGCCACGGGGGGGAATACCACCAGTCTAAAGCCACCTAGGTATAGGGCAATCATTAAGCTAATCAAACCGCTCAGGAAGAATGTGTTGGGCCAGTAAAGGGGGGGTTTCCTGCCTAAGCCACCCCTGATAATCAACAGTAGCGCGTAGTATAGCGCGAGAATAACGCCCACTATCCAGCTAAGCCACATTCCCAATGCGTAAATCACGAACCAGGCAATGGCTAATAAGCCAATTAGCATTGACGCAAGCGGGCTTGGCATAACCCTCGTGAAGCCAGGGTGCTGGCTGAACATTATGCCTATGTAGAATAATACCAAGCCGCCGAGCATTAAATCCCCATGTAGGCGCCCATACCTCAACGCCAAAACAGCCGAACCAATTATGAAGGATGCCATGGAGATTATTAATAATGCCTGGGAAACCCTCATTTGGTAGATGAACCATCTCCTGTAAACGTCCTGTGGCAATTTATCGAAGACTCCTCCAAAGATTGCCTGCCTAAGCATTAGTTACTCACCGGTGCAGGCGACCTCGGAATTAATCTCCACAGCCTTATTAAGCATACTCCTCAGTGCATCCCTTACACCCTGCCTGATGTTGAGCTTATCGAGACAGTCAATTATGTACTTAGTCACAGATTCCGAGGGCTCCATACTGCACTGCGAACCAACGCAGAATATACAGTAGAGGAAGCTGCTCTCAACCTGCGTGCATACCTTGGATGCTTCGTTAAGGATTGCATTAGCCTCATCATTACTGAGCCTAACCATCCATGTGCCATATGTCCTGTTAAGATATGCCGAGCACTCAAACTCATCATAGATTGAGAGACACCTCCTAAGCTCGTTCATTGCACGCACAATATAAATCAACATCTAACAATCAAATCCCTTAATGCTTTATTTGCTTAATGGTCATTGTAAGTAAAAAGAATTAAATCCCGGGATGATGCACCTTACTTGGTGATTAGGTCAAGGACGCTACTGATCATGTGATGAATTGAACCCGGGATGATGCTTCACCTAGGTACGAAACTCTTAAATGCGTAATTTAATTGATCAATTGCTCTTTACATACTCGTTAAGTCCCATCCTTAAGTACATACCCCTTAACTCACTCAAGACCTCACCACCCAACTTCTCCATTATTAACCTAACCATCCCCCCCCTGAAGTCCGCATTCACCTTAGCAACCCTATCAACAATGTACAGTGGAGCTGGATAACCAAGCCTCGGCATTGTCGACAATGGGGCTATGCGTGATACCACGTGCTGAATCATGCCGGGCTCGCCCACGTACTCAGTATATATCGGTAACGTCGCTGGTAGGTATTGAACATAAAATCCATAAACCTCCCTATCACCAACCCTACCGACCACGTAAGGCCTAGTGATTAGGGCATTTGTTGACTTATTCCTAGCTCTATATGTCTCCATAACCATATGCATTACCAAGGGCTCCTCCATTACCTGCAGAGCCTTATTGACGTAGTCCCTGAACCCACCATCAACTATCCCCCCCTGCGAATACCTGTTACTCCTAACATCCTTAACATGACCAATCAATGGGACACTAAACTTACTCACGTAATTCCTTCCCATCAACGCACCATCAAGCAGCACCACATCTACTGGAAAGAGCCTTAAGTACTCCAGCGCGTATTGGGCCTCCATATCCAACGCCATCCTTTCCAACTCCTCACTGGAAACGCCGAGTATAGCATCAAACCTATTTATTATGTGCCCCCCCTACCGTCAGTATTCACTAGGAGGGCTATGTTAATGACCGCAATCCTAAAGCCGAGGTACGTTACCTCCGTAAACCCGGAATCAACGGCTATGAACTTAGTAAAATCCCTGCTTGGCACCACCTCGATTACATGGTCGATGAAATTACCTGCATTATTAAGTAGGTCAAGTGCCCTATCCCTCATTTGGGCTATCCTGGTCTCAATGAGTTCCAGCATGTTTATTACTACGTCATTAAACATCTCAGCTCCTCCTCGGGTATATCCTGGCCTTCACCTCGCCTATTATTCTCTCAATCAATTCCCTATTAACCCTATCACCCTGCACAGCACCAACGCCAGTCAGTAAGTCGAGTATGTATGGCGGCAACCTACTAACATCACCGTCTTGAAGAAACTCCTCCAGGTAAGCCAACGTGCGCGAAACCTTCTTACTACGTCTCTCAGAAATTATTAAGGACGCCAACTCCTTAACCACATCCTCAATACTAACACTGGGTGGGGGGGCATTACTAAGCAGGAGCTTCAACTCGTTAATGAGCGGTTCAGGGTCATGGACTAGGTAAATGAGTAATGGCCTTGCGAAGAGTACGACCTTACCACTCACTGAAACGCCAAATACCTCACCCCCCCTAACACCCTTAATAACGGCATCACCATCGAGCTCCCCCCCAAGACCTATTAAAGTCCTTAACACGGAATTACCAATCGCAATCTCATCAACCACACGCCTCTTAACCGGAACGAGAGGTTCAGGGTTCGATGAGACTACTAACTGAGCCTTAACGTTCAAGGACCTAAGACCGCCGATTAAGTCAATGATTACGGTAGCATCGTCGGTATCTTCGCAACTAAATACTTCATTGGGTATGCAATTCCTCCCTAGCCCGAGAATCGCAATCTTCATGAGCACCACCTCACGTTACATACTTTCTATCAATTAGACCTGCCCTCCACATACTCTCCAGGTACTTATTAACCGTGGAGATATCAATATTGAGTTCCCTGGCTATGGACCCTTCGTCAATACCCACGTTAGGTCCCAACGATGCAACCTTAATGAGTAAGTCCTTGGGTATGTTAAGCTCCTTACCAATCTCGCTAATCACCTCATCGATGTTCCTAATCGCATCGCTGATATACTTGGCATTGTCAAGTGCAGGTGATGGGCTTGGAACCTCGGGAACACTATCACCCAATAACTTACTAACTAATTTATTGTTGATTCTCTTCTTAAGCCATGCAGTTATCCTAGCGTACTTATCAATAAGCGCATTAACATTGCCCAAGACCTCACTAAGCTCCCTGCGTCTTAACTCAACAATGCGCGTTAGTTCGTTTAAGTAATTATTCAATAAGTCCAATGAACCATGCCTTATTAATGGTAACAAGTCATTTATGAAGTCCTCAATGGCCATTTCGGAGATGCCCTTACCCACTATGACTGATGCATTTCTTAATATGCCCGTTAATTCTACGTACTCCTTAATCCTATCCTCAATACCCCTCAGGATATTCATTAGCTCAATCATGCCGTTAACCTCGGAGTTTATTGTCTCGAGTATTGTTGGTAAGCTCTCCTTAATATTCTCCAACTCAAGTCCATTGAGTCTCAGGATATATGACTTAACCCTCTCGATTAAGTTGTTAATCCTTGAATCAATTTCGTTTGAAAGCGCCGGTAAATACTCATTAATGCCCTTCCTGGCGCTGCCCAATTTGTTCGATAGGTCCTTAATTATATTATTTAATGATGATGATAATGCGGATAGTTCATTATTCAATTCCTCAAGCCTCTGATCAACCTCGCCCTCCAACCTATCAATACATAGCATAAATAATGAGTACCTCCTTAGGAACTCACTCGACGTCTCAGGCACGGCCTTCAACAATGTGAACGCCCTTTCGCAATCGCTATCCTGAACATTGATCCCAGGTTGAACCTCAATACTCATCTTCAACTCATCAATGCTTATCGATAATGGCTTACGGAGAGACTCACTAAGTCTCCCCATATGCTCACTGAGTATGGTTAGTACCTTAGGCACGAGTTCGGGCGAGTATGGGGGGGCATACTCAGTCAGGTTATCATTAACTGGCAATAACAATCCCCTAAGACTTAGTAACTTAATCAAATCGCTCTCCTTAAACTCCCTCCATAGGTGCGTTGGGTATAACCTCCTTATGAGGTACTCAAGCTCCTTCACTGTGAAGCTCTGCTTACCCAATGACCTTAGGTAATTTATGAAGCTCAACTCAACAGGACTAACCCTAGCCTTACCACCCTCATCCCTAAAAACCTCAGGCTGATCCTCAAGGCCCTCACCCTTAACCCAAGCCTCAACGATATGCCTGATCACGGCATCCTTTGACTCCTTAGCGCCACGCCTAATGGCCATGGTGTACTGAAGAACCCTCTGCCTAACCCTATCCCTAAACGCCAACACCTCATCCCTATAATCATTAAGCCTCTCGAGAAAGACCGAGTACTCCCTAGGAACCCTATCCAACCTCTCAAGCCTGGAACCAATTACTATGGACCTAAGCTCATCAATCCTATCAGAACCAAATATGGAGAAGTACGTAAAGTCAGTCGCTGGACCAAGCACGAGCTTCCAGGATAACTTACTGATGAGCTCAACAACATTCTTCACTATATCATTGGTGAGTAGAGTCCTGGATATTATAATGACTAATAACGAGTCAATAACCCTCTCCTGGCCATTAACCGTAATTACGCCCTCATTAACAACCTTACTCAACAATTTAATGAGCTGACTGGGTTCCCCCCCATCCATACTCACAATAACACCAATCCTAACATCAAGCGGATTCTCAATAACACCAAACAAAGCACCTGACAGTGGGTAAAGCGTTACTTGCGAACCAAGCGCCGCCCTAACTATCTCCATTGCCAAGTCCTCACGAAACGCATTAACAATGCCTATGGCCTTACCAACCTCCTCCTTAGCCCTAATGACCTCCTCAGGTTCCCTACCAAAAACGAGCATCCTATGTAACCTGGGCGATACCTGGTATGCCTTAGTTATGCTTGTGGTTGACGAAACCTTAGCATTACCTGGAAATACCACGTAGATTATGAGCTCACCCTCATACGCCGTGTAATACGAGCCATAGCTTATCGATATATCCCTAAGATCACCCTCAATAGGCGCCATGCTTAACTTAACCAGCTCATTATTGACCCTACCTAATCCATCATTATCAAGCTTAAACCTAACGACCTGAACCTCCTCAATCAACCCAGCCTTAACCATCGCATTGATATACGATGTAACATCAAACCCAAGCTCCGAACTTAAATCACCAATACCTCTTGGTATGCCTGATAGTAACAATGCCTTAAATACCCTGGATCCCCCTCTCATCATTAGGTCCCTCATTAATCACGTCAAGGTATGCCTTCAACTCACCGTTGGAGACCTCGCTCTTCAGGAACTCCTCAAATAACTCGTAATTAAGCTCCTTACCCCTCTCCACAACCATATCCAGGAGTTTAGACGTGAACTTAACCAAGGCCCTCGGCGAAGCCTTACCACCCTCAGTGTTAGCCACCAGCTCATAAAGCGTGGCCAAGTACTCACGCCTCAATGGATGAAGGCCACTTATCAAGCCCTTCCTAACCAAGTCAAGCCTCTCATCCGTGGAGTAGGCATTGAAGCGCTGCAGTAGCATTGCCTCGTAGAGCCATAGGGGCATCCTCTCATCAAGCACTATCTCCATGTATACCCTACCCCCCCTCGTTATGTCGAATACGTCGGGCACCATGTTCTTGAGTATGTTATAGTAGAGTTGCGGTGTGAAAGCTAGGACCATCATAACCTTGCCAAGCCTCTTGGGATCAACACCAAGAACATCCCTATAATTCCTGGGCTCAATCAAAGCCCTAATTAACGAGCCAAGCCTAATGACCAAGTCCCTAACCTTACTGGCATCGCTGGGCTAAGGGCATTACTAAGCTCAACAGCCCTACTAACCTCATCAGCCTCGTCAATAAGCAGGAGCAGGGGGGGCTCATTAGAGCTGCCGCGCGCCTTAAGCAGTGAGTTTATGACCACGTTAATGTCAAGACCGAAGGTAAGCGGTAGCCTAAGAACCCTGAGCCCAAGGCCCTGCGCCACGGCCTCCACCGCATCGAGTAACTCGCTCTTACCCCCCAACCATACTGCCCAACGATGACGACAGCAACATTATCACTACCCCCCCTAAGGAAGGCATTGATTGCGGCCTTAACCCTCTCAAGCTCACCCTCAAAGCCAACTGGCGAGTACCTACGCTCAATAGGCGGAACTCCACTTGGATTCAGCGGCCTATCAATAAACCCAAACCTACTATACATTATCAATGATTGAATTATTATGAGCCATTAATTAAGAAAACAAACAAAATAAACTAACCTACAAAACCAGGGCACCAACCCTAATAACCACCATCACCAACCAAAGCCCCCTACATAGGACGCGCCTACGTAGTACCTGGAAAATGTACTAATCATATCTTAATCAACCTACTAAACCTCTCATAATAAACTAGCTTGTCCGGCGTTCTAACATGCGCCTCAAAGGGAGGCCCAATACCTGCCCTCCACAGCTTCTCGAGAATAATCCCCCCCCGGATCCGCATTGGTTATTACCAAAACATCGATATCACTCGAGAGTACATACCTATTCTCAGCAACAGAACCAAATAGGTAAACCTCAGCATCAGGGTCTATGGACCTAACAACCTCCTTGATAATACGAAGGTACTTATCAAGGTTCCTAAATACATCTTGCCTTCTCCTAGCATCCTCAATTAAGTAGTGAGTTATTAGACAGGTATTTATTTGAATTGGGCGTGCTTGAGGATGCTTATATTGGTGCCAGGTATGTGCCAAGGGAATATACGAAGGAGGATGCTGAAGGGTTAATTAAGGTTGTAGTGAAATAATGAGCAGTGAATTATGACTTACAATTTGCCTTTTATCGCTTGGTGCATCATCACTTAAAAACTTAAGTAAATAACGCACACTGCGTGTCCGTGGATACTGAGCACCATACTCAGAATCTTCGCTCTTAAGAATAATTGAAGGGCCTGTTCAAGGTTGAAAATTGCTAAGTCATACATCCCATTTTTCCATCTGAAAATTTGCCGTCCTTAAAAGTCCCTGGCCCCCCCCTAATTAGCGTATTGATTTACTCCCTGGTACTCATTTACTTTATTTACACAATTTTTCACTAAGAATTTAATAAAAATCACCTTCTTGAGCCGTATCCCCCCCCACCTCCCGGCGTTTCAATTATTACCTCATCACTTGGCTCCAGGTCTATTGTTGCCTTACTCGGTAAATTAATGACCTCACCATTACTCCTCCTAATAGTGACCCTACCTGGCGCTCCATCACCACCGCCCCATAGACCCCCCCACGGCCTTGTCCTAAACCTCTCAGCCATTATCGATAGCCTCGCCTTAGTCAGCACCTTAAATGACCTAATAATGCCGTCACCGCCCCCCCGGTACAACCCATCACCACCACTCCCCCCCTCCCTAATCCTATAACCCGTGAATAGCAGTGGGTATTGTCTCTCGGCGATTTCAATGGGGGTATTTAATGTATTCGTCATGTTCACATGAACACCACTCACACCAGGCTTGCCCGGTCTACCGCCAGTCCCACCACCAATTGTTTCATAATATGCCCAATAACCGCCATTAGGCAATGTTCCACCTATCATTACATTCATCATAGTGCCAGACCCAGCCGCCGGTACTCTATTAGGTAGTGCCTTAGCCAATGCCTTAAAGACCACGTCCGCAATCCTCTGCGTCGTCTCCACATTGCCGCCACTCACTGGTGCGGGCTTCCTTGGGTTAACGAGTGTGCCCTCGGGCGCCATGACGCTTATAACGCTGTAGAAGCCCTCGTTGGTTGGTATGTCACTTTGTATCAATGATCTTATTACAAATGATACTGCTGAGAATGTCACGCCATAAACAGCGTTTATTGGCGCCTCAACCTGTTCATGCGTACCACCGAAGTCGGCCTTAATACCCTCCCCCCCGCCTAACTCAATAGACACCTTGATTGGTAATAGCTCATCACCAAGCTCCATGTAGTCAACCGCATCATAAACACCCCCCCTGGGCCACTTACCAATCTCCATCAGGGCTAACTTCCTACCGTACTCAATACCCTCCCTCCACGCATTAACGACATTATCAACACCGTACTTCTCCACCAACTCCCTAACCCTGGCAACCCCAACCCTATTCGCGGCGAGTTGAGCCGTTATATCACCAATCGCGGTCTCCGGGGGGGTCTTGAAGTTACTGAGTATTATATTTAGTATGTCACGCTGCAACTCACCCCCCCTAATCATAACCTTAACCGGCGGTATTACCAAACCCTCTTCATAAATCGTCCTAGCGCTGGGGGTTAATGCTACCCGGCACGGGCCCACCAACGTCCACGTGGTGAGCCTTATTAACGACGTAGCCAATGAGCCTATTACCTACGTATATCGGTTCCATGACCATGACATCATTTAAGTGCGTACCGGATATGTATGGGTCATTGAGAATCACGGCATCGCCAGGTCCAAGCTCGACACCCTCATTACTAAGCCAATTGAGTAGGTTCTTAACGCCTACCCTGAATGAGCCCAGGTGCACCGGTATGTGCTCCGCCTGAGCCACAATGTTACCCTCCGAATCCGTTATCGCACAGCTGTGATCCATCCTCTCACGTATGTTTGGTGAGAAGGCTGACCTACGCAGGGCAACGCCCATCTCCTCGGCAATAAACACCGAGGCTCTAAACACGAGTTCCCATGAAACCATCCTAAGGATAAGCTTCAAACCCCCCCTAATAAAGCATTGCCATGGTAGGTTTAAATAATTAGGTGCGAACTTCAAATAGGGTATGGACCTTGATATAAGGAAGGAGCTATTGAGGTTACTTAAGGAGGATGAGGAATTTAGGTATGCGGTAATGGGACTATTGGGCATTAGCGACCTTAAGTCCTCAGTGGACAACCTAGTTAAGGCCTTAACTGAATTGAAGGATATCGTTGCCCGGCAGGGCGAGGAGATAGGCGAATTAAGGAAAACTGTGGAATTATTAAGTAAGTCCTTTGAGGAAACGAGGAAAGCCGTGGAGGCACTTGTTAAATCTCATGATGAGCTTAAGAAGATTGTAGAGACGTTGAGTGAGGACGTTAGGAGGCATGGTGAGGTCATAATCGTTATGCAGACTAGCATTGAGAAGTTAACATCCTCAGTAACGGCGTTGGGCTATAGATATGGGCTTTTCACGGAAGAAGCCTTTAGGGAGTCCATTAAGTACCTTGTCAGTGACCTGCTTAAGGTTTATGAGGTTAGGCGTTGGACGTACTACGACAGTGACGGCGTAGTATTCGGTCACCCCCTCGGTCATTGATGTAGATGTTCTCGTTAGGGATAATGAGCACATACTCGTTGAGTATAAGGCGAGTATTGACCGTGGTGACGTGGCTGAACTATATAGGGAGGGAGCCCTCTACGAGAGGGTTAATAAGGTGAAGCCGAGGTTGCTCATTGTTGGTCCGGTAATTAGGAGGAGGGCTCTTGAGTTGGCTAGGGAGTTGGGTGTTGAGGTTAGGGCTTCTGAGGTTGTTTAGACATTACTCAATTACTGTTACTCCTCCACGCGTTGGTTTTGGGTTGGGGGGGAAGAACCTCCTGTAAAGGGCTATGTTTATAACATTCACGATGAAGGCTATGGTAAACGGTACGGGGGGGATTGGTAGGTAGTCAAGCATTGGGCCTGCCGCCGTCGTTGCTGTCGCCGATGGTAACAATCGCGCCGCCTGGTTAACCCCAGAGACCGTTGACCTACTGCCCCTGCCCACGAGCTCCATCATTAAGGCTTGCTGCGGAGCCAGTGATGATACCCTAAACATCACGTAAACAACATACGTTACTGCGGCTAGGTAAAGGGTTGTTGAGAATGGTATGAGGATTAAGGCGATTGTCGATATTATCCTCGGGATTATTATGGCGTCCCTAAGCCCGAAAATCCTCGAGAGGACTGGCGCCGTGAGTGATGCGAAGGCTGCTGCGAGACCGCCGATGAAGAATATGTCGCCAACGACTCCATTACTCACGTGGAGGGCCATTTTAAATATTATAGGTAGGAATGGCGTTATTAGTCCCTGGCTGTGCCATTTAGTGCGCCGACGATTGCGAACCTCTTTATGTATGTTAGATCTCTCCTAACTTGCTGAGTCATGGTCTTGGAATTACCATTTGGATCGTCATTGGCTCGATGTTTGAGTCTATGCTCCTCCTTAATTGGTAGTACAATGAATAGCTTAGTGCCGATAGCGTAAGTGCCACGTAAAATACGTCTCGATAGCTAAGGTTGGCCAGTAATGCCCCCCCAATTGCCGATGCCGTTCCAGATACCAAGTTGAATATTGCATAGACCATTGACCTATCCATGCCCTCCGTCTTATCAGCCAATATCGCCGTCTGGACTGGCGCAGCCACAGCGCCAACACTACCGCTGGCCAACGCCCCCCCAGCTGTACCGAAGCCGCCTAACGCGGCTGCAAGTAGGAGCAATGGGTAATACTTAGTGATTAGGAGTATTGCCGTGGCTATCGGCAGGAAGGCAAGCGTCAGTAATAGAACCGCCTTCCTACTGTACTTATCACCCAACCTACCAAACAATAGCGAAAGGAGGGGGGGTGCCGTGAATGCACCAACGCCAAAGAAAATGCCAATCTCGGTTAGTGTTAGGTGCAGGTAGTAATACAGGTAAAGCCCCCGTCACCACGCCAAGCGCGCCGCCAGCCACGCTCCTCAATCCCCTGGAGGTAAGAAGTAGCCAAACATCCCTATCCCAATTAGGCACAGTCGATATCAAAAGCAAATCCCTATAAAAACCAAATTCCCCATATACTTAACGATGCCCAGAAACAACCTCATTCATTAATTGAGAAATTGAATTATTCAAACCAACATACTTACTCACCCTGAACAATGAACCAATTAATGGACTCACCAGGACGACACTATCGTTATTAAAACTAAGTAGTATAATGCCATATGCAACACCCAAGTACTAGGCCGATGTACGTACCATTTAGGATACGAGAAACACCGCCGTAAATTAATGCGAGCCTACTCGTATCATTTATTGACGGGTCATTTTTGACTATTCATTACCATCACTGTGAATCATCCAGGGGAAATCATCTTCTCAAGGCTCTTCTTAACCTCGTTAAGGCCCACGAGAATCAACACAAAGCCGACAAGACCTAAAATGCCCCCCCTATGATTTCAATCACAGGTATTGCTGAGAGTACGGTGGCAAACAATGAAATAATAATGCCACCGGTTAGGTAGCCTACGCTGAAATAATCGCCAAGTCTGTACAGGGCTACGTACATGAGCAGTTCAAATACGAAGCCAATGATTATCGTCGCCACAGCCATCACTAGGAAGGTTGAGTAGGAAGCCCTCAGCACAAGGAGGGATGCACCCTCAGGAATGAGGGCTAAGCTTAATGTTAATGAACCAATGGCGCCAAATACGCCAATGCCGTATCTTTCCTTATCCGCCATTGCTAAATAGGTAAAGCCTCTATACATGAAAAATAAAATGAAAGGAAAACCTATAACACCGACTACTATGAAAAATATGCCGAAATTACGTATAAGGGCAGTAACACTATCATCACTGGCTAGGATAATGGCCACGAGAATTATGACCAATAACACGCCCAGTCCTATACCCGCTATATAGCCATCAAAAATCCTCGAAACACCATGATAAAGGTAGATCATCCCCCCCTCCTTATCGCTACCCTGCCCTCCACCACCAGCCATTACTACCTTAGACAATTAGGAAGTATTTAAGAGTTCATAAATCACATCACTAATCACAGCACCAACAATAGCTTAGGCAACCTACATACTAGTACTTCGTAAGTTACTGGGCGTAGTTCACGATTAATGAGATTGTCACTGCTTAGCTTGAGTAGTTGAATTAATTGATTGACGAGATTCCCAAGAATCGATAACCTCATACTCACATAGTCAGTACTTACAAAATCTCTCTTGCTTAGGAGCAGTTCGATTAACTCCTCAAGGAATCTATGAGCCTCCCCCCACCTCCACCGTCATTAATAATTTTAAATGCCCCCCCCATCAAACCTACCAACTCCAATTAGAAGTACAGTCATCAACAACCTAACTTTACTCAAAATAACACTATCATTAACCGACGAGTAAACCCAAGCGAATCATATAAACTCCAACCACCTATCGATTCAAGGTACCGTGAATAATCAGCGCAACCCACGTTACCAAGTATTGCCGATTTAACGTAATTATGAATAGATGATGCGGCGAATGACTCTTCGCGCAGCCTAACGGATTCATTTAAAACATTTAGGAAGTAACGGGATGCCTCGGCGTAATCACCCATCATATAGTTAGTAACCCCCCCAGCCTATCCAATTAGCCTTCCTCACCGCGTAACTCAATCCATCAATGGCACCGCAATAATCACCAACCCTAAGCCCAACAATGAATGCCCTAACCCCCCCCATACTTACGGGCAAGCTCGGCAACGTTGAACCCAAAACCAAACCTAGCCAGCCTAAGACACACCTCGAGAACCTCCTTAGAGACGCCTTTAGGGAAGTTCAGGTGCTCGGCATATTTATAACCGTACTCAGCAATGGCAACATCCCTCTCAAGACTACGTGGCCTAACCCTATAATACTCGTAGAGCTTGCCATACGCCTCAGCCTCGCAATCAACGCCCAGGGCCTCCTTAAGGCCTGCTTCATTGAGCTTAACGGTATTGCCCTCCATGGTAATCAACCCACTTACGGAGTTCATTACATCATCGATCGAGGCTCCAATAGTATCCGCTAACTCCCTAAGGCTTACGGTCCCCCCCAGTATTGAGAGGACCTTAACTATTAACTCCCTTAAACCACAGGGCATGGTTAACCAGTCATAAACATGGCTAGGAGCCTAATAAACCTACCATGACTAAACAAACCATTGAGCCATTACCCAAGCCCCCCCAGCCCAAGATCAAGATTTACGTCAATAGAGAACCTCCTCTTAACTTCATCAATTAAGCTTTGTATAATCGGTACTCTAGCCCTGACCTCATCAATGTCAATCCTAACCTCATGAAAACCATTAACATGAAGAAAATATGCAGCATCCCAAGCCCTCCATGTAGTATCTCCCAATCTACGCGCAGCCTTATCCAGTAGGCTTACGGTCCACCTGCCCCTGCTTAACGCTTCCCTAGCCTCATCAAGCCCTTGCGATTGCCAATGCCTTAATGGCCTCCTCCACGGCCTTATACAACTTCTCACTGGCCTGAACGATATCGCCCTTACCAACAAACCCAAACCCTCATTAAACATTTCCAGGGCCAACTTGGCATGCCTCCTCGCCTCAGCCTCATTTAATGCTTGACCCATATTAGATTCGTTAATGAATGTACATATAAATCCTTTCTTAAGACTCGAGAACTGCATCATTAATGATTAACCACAATGACCAGTTACCGAATGTGCTTAGTCGCATTAATTATCGCACCTAATTGATAATTGAAGCCCAGGCACGTATAGGCCTAGGACCTCATGACCATACCTAACCACGTAAATCCAGCGCAGACCCTCGGGCGCGTAGAAGAACACATTCATGTACCTGCCATTAACAAGGAATAGCCCCCATGCCTAGTGGGCCGTAGGCGAAGCCCTCAATCCTCATGGCCTGCGTTACGTTAACAACGCATATGTTTGCCTCGGTTAAGTTCACGGTATACGTCCCCGTGGGTAGATAGAGGGTAAGGGTGTTATTGACTATGGAGTAGCCGTACTTACCAGGTAGCGTGATTAATGGGCTGAATACGGTAATTACAATAACAATAATTAAAATTAGTACACTGATGATCATGACCCTATTAAAGACCTTCAAATTACCCCCTGTTTTTTAATATGCTTAACGCCCCACCTCCATATAAGCACAAGTATTACCAACGGCACCACCGCCGGCAATACAGCTACAACAAATAGGGTACTCCAATTACTCATGACAAGCCTGAATATGTCCCACGAAGTCAGGAAGAAGCTCTGCATCATAGTAAGTCACCAATATCCCCCCCATTACTCAAAAGCGCCTTAAAAAGCTCCTTCTTCCTCAATGATAACTTGACCAGCGAATCTCTATATCTAGTTACTAATAAGTAGCATGCCTCACATATATTCGCTATTTCCTCGTCGGGATTCAACTTAGCCAACAACGACTGCGGACCCCCCCTGGCGAAGAGGTACCAAGCAAAGGCATTTCTATAGAACCTATTGATTATCGTACGTAAGTCCTCATTAATAACATTACCAATAACGAAGAACCTGCCATAATCCGTATTAGGCATTGCGGCATGACCACAACAAATGGCCACAGACCCATCTGGGTGCACCGATAACGTACCCACATGCGGACACCCACCCTTTATTTCAGAGAGTTTATACCGCGGAACCAAGGGCCTAAGCACTGCAGCCCTATCTATTGGCGTAGCGAAGTCTTCCTGGAAGAATACCTTGTCCTCAACATCCTTAAAGACCTCCCTTAAGTGTGCAGTGGTTATTTCGGAGCCTACAACCTTGACTGTGCCAACCACCACCGTTAAGCCCAAATCCAGCGCAGCCCTAACCGCATCAATGGCATTATTTAATCCACTAAACTTCCTGAGGAAGACCATGTGAAAATCATCAACGGAGATATTCAACTCACGAAGACCTAAACTCCTCAACTTACTAAGGACTCCTTAGCCCTATCATACGTCCTAGCCCACCAGGCATTCGTCACAAGCCTTGTTATGAAACCCTTTTCACTAGCGTATTTAATACCGAACCTAAGGTGCTTTGGATGCAGCGTCGGCTCACCGCCGGTGAATACAATAACGTGTATGCTAGGTACATAATAAGTCTCATTAATGACCTTCTTAAGAACATCAATAGGTAAAACCTCTGGTATCAAGCGCGGCGACGCATTCACACTACAGTGCTGGCACTCGAAATTACAACCTATGAGTAAAGAATTCCTTATTGTTTTTATTAACATGATAAATCACCCCCCCATTGCTTTAATGGCATTGTTAAGCCATTCCAACCCATAATGCAGTAAGAACGACAACTTCCGCAACTACAACAAGAATAGCTAAGGCTACCCAAAGATAAACACCAACCTCAGTGGCACCGCCAAAATTAAGGACGGCAGCATATGATGTCCCGATATAATACTGATAGGTTGTGTAGAATTGCGTGGTATAGGTTGTTTGTTGCGGTTCTTCCCCCCCAGTGACTAGCATATAGGGTGCAACTGTATAAAACGTGCTTAATACATCGATATCCTCATCGAGCATAAAGCCATTAATGTTTAGGGTCGACATAGCCATCGCCTTACGAACTCGTACCTGTACTATTTACTTTCATTTTGTTATCTATAATATTGATAACTCTAATAACGTCATTTGCACCCATATTTAATGCCTCCTTAATTAATTCATTAACGATGATGTAATCCGGTGTGTTGGGCGGTAATTTAACTAACACGTATTTATCATAACCCACGACAATACCTATCGTACTATGAATATCGTTTATTATTAATAATGCTGGAGGTATCATTATTAATGGAGTTGTTCGAAGCACGTATGCCCTCACTATTCCATTATTTACTTCCTTACCATCCTTATATACAGTGATGGCGCTATCTACGAACACTAAGTCATTATCGATTAATTTCACATCCCTAATCTTAGTATCGATTTCAAGGCCCGAGTAATTCTGTGGATTTGGAAGACTAGCCAAAGAAATATTGGGGTTGGTAGTAATGCTATTACTGACGTTGCCACAAGTATTTTCAAAAATTCCCTACGTCTGATTAAGTCATTAACGTCTTTCTGGAACTTTTCCTCTATAGCCATCATTATTCTTTAAAAAAGATTTATAAGCTTTACCTTGATTAATTTAATACCGTGAAAATCTGCTTTAGTAGGGCGGGCTTAATAATTATTGTATTAACAATAATCGCATCTTTAGGTATCACGATATTTGCAGCTGCACGTGAACTACTTCCACCATTAGTTATATTAATAATTATATTTCTTCTTATACCTATTCCGGCGATTTCAATAATTACACTCATGACATATCCTAGAAAGTGCAGGTTTTTGGGTGATTATGTTGAGCTTAGTACGCATTTATGTAGGGAGAGGTTTAAGGTGGTTGAGGTAGTCGATGAGAGGCACGAATTAAGGGATTACTCGGTTATTGTACCCTTTGGTTTTAGGGCGTACCCGTTAATTAATGGCTGGGGGGGCTTTGGCGGTAATATTCCCGGTGGTGTCTTCGTATTCTCGACAAGTGATTGTGACTCCAGGTGGAGGTTGATGAAGTTAATGGATGATGGCGGTAAGGAGTTCTATGCGGTAATATGCTGTGGCTCTTAAATAATGGTTTAGTATTTTATGGCACTGTCATTAATTTTCCGTTGGCTAATATGTATTGTTTATCTGCGTAAGGTAATGCTGTTTTATCGTGAGCAACTATTACCGTTGCTTTATTATCATCCGCGAATTTTCTTAGGTTAATTAATATAGTTTCTGATGCCTCTTTATTTCTGCTTATTGTTGGTTCATCAATGATTAACACCTTGGGCTTTAACGCTAATGCCCTAGCTATTGCAACAATTCTTCGTTGATTTGTGTCTGTCTTACCTGTTGATTTGTAAAGTATCTCTTCACTTAATCCCAGGTTTTTTGCGATACTTAATGCGATGGCTTTAGCCTCATCCTTTTTCATGCCTAATTGGAGCAGTGGTAGCATTATGTTCTCTAGATTTGTTAATGTCATAATGAGGGTTATGCCTGGGTCTCTAAATACAATAGCTAAATCTCTTCTCCTTAGCTTGACCGCCTTATTAAATTCTCTCATAAGATCAACACCCAATATCATTACTGAACCACCATCAGCCCTCAATAAACCAGCCATTATTTCCAGAAGCACGGTCTTACTAAGCATGTAATTTCCACCAGGATTAATCACCGCAATGAAATTACCCACTAAAGCCTCCAAATTAATGCCCGCCAAGACAGGGTAACCCCAAAGATGCTTAGTCACGTTAACTAGCTTAACGAGAACACCGTTACTCATGAGAATTACCTCATGAATAAGGTGCTTATGAAACTTACTCTACTAATCATGATAAAAGACCACATAATTATTAGGGCAGGTAAGATAGTAATTATTAATAATGCGTATGAAACATAGCGCAACACATCAAGGAGAGGCGCTGTGTATACCCAGATGGATGGCGAGGAGGTCAATATGTAGTACTCAACAATAAAGGTAATTACGGTAAAAACGTACATAATCACCAAAAGCACTAATGCAATTATACTAATTATCAATAATGGATTATTGCCTTGAATAATATTAACCATAATGATGTCTCTAGAGGCTCGAGCAAGGAAATAAGATAGTATAAGCATTATTAGAAATAGAAATGTAAAATAATTAACAATATTGAAATCAAACATGGCATTCCTATAATACGTAATCAAGTCCAAGTACTCATCTATTTGTTCACAATCATACTCAAAGGAAAACATTGAGGCATTGGGTAATGACACTTGAATAGGGGCGCAGGGACCACTACTCCCTATAAGGTATGACCATGAATAACCACAGTAATTAAGTGGTAATATAACAATCATGGGAGTCGCAGGCGTTGAGTAGATATAACCCACCACTGGAACAGCCACATAACTCCTATTAATGGTCATAACATAGGCCGTACTACCAATGGGTATTTTCAGGTTATTCGCCACATAAGCGCCATATGATAACTTACTACCGCTAATTAATACCGCTGAGACATTTAATACATGGTCTACGAGATTTAATGAATCAGTACATACCTCATAATAATAGGGTATTGCACCCACAACTAGGTGATTACCTATGAGGAATGATGCATTATATCGATAGGAACCAGGTAATGCTATAATTCCATAAGGCCTTAAATAACTAATGACATAACTAGGTGATAGTGATACATTAAAGTCCACTAATTCATCAAATCTTGTTAATTCTATCGCAAGCCTACTAGATACTATATTAATGGCAGAGTTAACTATTAAATAATTTATTGGATATACAATAATTATAAAGAGAATAACCAGGACCACGATTACGGACCACTTCTTAAAATATGCCTTAACAAATAAAGAGGCCGCCACAAAAATAATCAGGCTAACATACCTTAAATAATTTTTATTGCTTAAATAATAAGATGCCGGAAATTAAATAACAATAATCATGAGCAAGAGCATTAAGGATACAAAGCAATTAATCAGGGAACGAATCTGGAGATTGCTTGAGGAGAGGAATGTGGCGTCATTCCCAAGGCCTGTCTATGGCAGGATACCAAACTTCGTAGGTGCGGATAAGGCCTGCGAGTTAGTGACCGCGCTTCCCGAGTTCGTTAAGGCCCGTGTAGTAAAGATAAACCCTGACAGCCCACAACGCCGGTGTAGGGAGTTAACGTTGATTAATGGGAAGTTGCTGATAATGCCCACGCCTAGGATTAGGGAGGGCTTCCTAATGCTTGATCCGCGTAGAATACCGAGGCAGTACTACGGCGAGGCTTCGACCATAAGAGGCGCGTTTAAGTGGGGGGGTTTGCCGATCAAGCCCTGGGACATGCCTAACATAGACCTTGTCATAATAGGCTCGGTAGCCGTCAATCCAAGCAATGGACGCAGGCTGGGTAAGTCACATGGTTATGCGGAGATTGAGTGGGGGGGAATAGCCAGCGCCCTGGGTAAGGTTAATGAGGATACACCGGTGGTAACCACCGTTCACGAACTACAATCGGTGAGTGATGAGATACCCAAGGAACCCTTCGACTTACCTGTAGATGTAATAGTCACTCCAGGTAGGGTGATTAGGGTTAAGAGGGTTGACCCCCCCAAGCCACGCGGTATTTACTGGGACTTCGTCACGAACGAAATGCTCAGGGAAATACCACTACTCAGCGAGTTAAAGGCTCGACTCATCAGCAAGAAGTAATTGTGATCCACGGGAGATTCTGTATTGACTTTACGCATTACTTGCCTGCTTAATTAGGGTCTCGTATATCCTGCCCAACAACTCATAAAGCCTATCGATTCTCTCGCCCAACGCCTTATTGCCGGCATCCATCTTATCACTCAACTCATTCATACGCCTACTCAACTCACTATATATTGCGTCAATCCTGGCATTTACCGAATCAACTAGCACTTAATGAGCTACTACGTGACTCAGCCTTACCATCCACCTCATCAATCCTCCTCATCAATTCACTAACTTCTCATCAATTTTTCTATCTAATATGGTGAATTTCTCATCAATCTTCCTATCCAGCATTGCAAATTTCTCGTCTATTTTCTTATCGAGCGCCGCTATTTTCTCATCATACGCATTGAACCTCTCATTAATCTCATTCTCCAGTGCATCAATCCTCTTACTGAACGCTTCGAACAATGTATCAACCCTTCTATTCAAATCATCAATCCTCCTGTTGGTCTCCCTGAACATGCTTAGCATCAGCACCACTAAGTCCTCAGTCGTTAACTTCTTACCACTCTCCACCTTCCTCATCACAGCATCCAAAGCCCTATCAATGACCGGACCAATCACAGACTCCATTACTCAACAGTAAACTAACCTCCGCACGGATATAAAAGTGTTTATCTAAACGTTGGGTATTGCCGTATTAATCATGATGAGGTCAACCGATCAATCCCCCCCCAATAAATCAAACCCAGCAACGCACCTAATTTGGTGCATTGTGGTATTGCTTTAATACCTGCCAGTCAGGAATAACCTGTATGATCCTGAATAACCTGACAGGCCTGCCTGAGCTTTATGGCTATGCCCTAATAACGTACATAGCCGTCGCCGGAATGCTGTGGTTACTGCATAGGTTTGGTAGGGATGACTTGTTACTCCCTGTTTCCGCGATGAATTACATGCTCCTCCTCACAATTAGCCAATACACGGCATCGAAGATCGGCGCCTTCGTGGACTCACTGGTGATACCCATGGGCGTCTTCACATACAGCGCCAGCGTCGCCATGCTCGACTTCCTAACGCTTAGGTTTGGTAGGAGGGTTGGTTATTGGGTTGTGAGGATTGCTGCCTACCTGCAGGCGCTGGTATTCATCATAAACTGGCTGGTCATAGTGTACCCACCAGCCCCCCCGTTCTGGAACTTGCAGGGTGCCTTCACGAGCATAATGGGTCAATCAGCGAGGATCGCCATAGCCTCAATAACCGCCTTCCTAATCTCAGAAACCTACGACGTATTCCTCGTGAGTAGGCTAGGGGGTGGCGTGCTTAGGAGGGTTGGTTACTCGGACCCGGTGGCAATGACCATCGACACCCTGGTATTCATACCAACCGCCTTCTACGGCGTTGTACCAAACAACGTACTGCTACTACTAATGGCTTCACAGCTCTCGGTAAAGATAAGCCTGGTGCCACTGACCATGCTCGCCGTGTGGATAAACAGGAGGGCGCTGCAATACGGCTACGTAACCAGCAGGATATGAGGAGATCATCTTTGCGAGCCTCATCACGGCACTCAGCACTCGAGATCCAAATCACCAAATTAATGAGTTAAGGCAAGTATTTAAGGCTTGATTAGGCATTAAATCCAGTGGCCAAGCCCTGGATCGACTTAAACAGGTACAGGGAGATCAGGATCAAGGAGACAATCACCGAGGTCGAATTAGCCGAGAAATTCATGGAATTGGGCTCATAAGGAATGCCGCAGGTAAGGCGTTCCAAGCATGGAAGGCACTGCTTGGGCCTTAGCCGTTGATACTAGGGATGAACTGGTCAAGGTGTTTAATAGAGATGTCGAGCTTGAGGATAGGGTAGTTAAGGAGGTCGATTATGTAATAGCCCTAATACCAACCACTAGGATGAGGGAAATAGCCAGAATAATCGAAACAAGGCACCCCGGCACATACACAAACACGCTACTGGCGCTGGAACTCCATAGGTATCAGTACAACGGGCCAGACCCAGAGGAAGTACTCTCCATATACAGAAGCGATGAAGACGCACTAGTAGACATAAGGAAACTGATTGAAGCAATAAGGACAAGGATAAGCAAAATGATTATTAAAACATTGTCTAGCTAAAACATACAATACGTTAAATAGTAGGAACCCATTAACCTTCTTACCTTAAGATCAGGCAACTGAAATTAAGAACTAAATTAACATACACCATAATGTAATATGACCTTAGTATTTGATTTCGATAACGGGAAGCCTATATAGCCCAGAGAATAACAAGGCTAGTAAGATGTTGATTAAGCCATTTAATAATACGATTGTTACTTTAAACGAAGAAAAGATAACAGAAGAAATCATCAAAAGATTAAATTTAAACCTTGATAATATTATTAATACATTTAATAAATATAAAAATGAACTTTGGAGATATAGACTTAATATCAGTGCTAGAAATTCACAATTACAGCAGGTTAGTGAAATAATCAATGATATTTTACAATATCTTAATGATGGGATGAATTTCCTTATAAAGCATATCGAAGAGCGCTCTAATATATTGCAAATAAAATATAGCAATACCGTAGTATCAATCTATACCGAAAACTTTGTTTTCAGAGAGCAAAAACTAAGAAAAGGCAGTATATTAAAGATTTCATTTAGAGAATTTGGAGGAGTTGATCTTAGTGTGCCAGCATTATTCAATGATAATGAAATAATACCAATTAGGTATGGTTTTGCGCATTCTGATGAAGGAAGGATTAAATGCTACCCATATATGGCAAGTACACAACCTTGGCAGTGGTTAATATGGTCTCTGTTATATCCTGGTTCAATACACATAACATTACAAAGTATTAACTTAAATAAAACGAATATCACATTAACTATGCGATTACACACGACGCAGTATTGCTCATTAAAAGATGCCGTCCTTAACACGAATGATGAGAAGACCATTCTTTTAACGTTATTCGGTGGAATCTTAGGCGATGGTACTGTTAAGAAAATAGAAAAGGAAAAAGCGATATACCTTGTCGCAAAATCCAAACGTAAGTGGTGGGTAAGTGTACTAAAAGAGCTGAATGGTTGGAAGGAAGAGGGCGACACAATAGTATTTAGAGGTAATGCAGCAATTCTCACTAAAAGAATTATTGAAGCGATACCACCATTAATGAAAGATTTATTGGATATACTTTCTTTTGAGAAGTGGCAAAGGCTTAGGAGACTTGCTGCTGAAGCTGAGATCAATTCACTTACAGATAACCACTCTCCTTAGCTTTCCTCAGAATCTCTATTAATAATGTTCCTAAGAAATATGCTGGATAGAAGATAATGGTCATTATGACACTGATAAGAATAATCAGGAGAATAAGATATCTAATATTAACATGACACAAATAAGCACAGACACGTAACAAAAATACACAAACATATCAATAACAACCAAAACCAACCCAAGAAAATTAAGCGATCTACCAAAATCATAAAGCAGGACAAAAAACTTAAATCCCCCCCGACAAGAAGAACAAAAAACGCCCCCCCGGTAGCTCAGCTCTGGGAGAGCGACCGGCTGAAGTCAGCCCCCCCGTGGGCGACAGCGGAAAAGCCCACGGCAAACAGACACCGGTAGGTCCCGGGTTCAAGTCCCGGCCGGGGCACCATCAGGTTATTAATTCTTGTTATGATTTGTGGTTTTGCTTGCCCGTGGGCTTTGGGTGGGGCAGTTTAGTTTTGTTATTGCCTTGGTTATCTCCCAAGCTCTCTTTTTGTTGCCCTCGCTAACTGCCTCGTTGAGCATTTTCCTTAGTACTTCGCAGGTTTTGGTAGTGAGTTCGGGATACTTCTTTATTGTGCTCATGCGCATGTAGACCTCGAAGTGATTGCCTCGCTTACTCAGTTTAGCCTCCTCGTAGCCGGCATTCTTCAACTTCATTAAAATCTCCTTAGCATCGTTATAATCATAGCGTTCAACCCTCAACTCCACGTAGCCATCTCGATTCACGCGGATGTTCATTTTAATGCCGGCGACCTCGACTAATGACCTGCCTTTTGGCTTGATCTTCGCATTAGCCAGCGTTGTTAGTCGCCTAAGCTTCTCGGCGTCTGGCAAGGTGCTCAAGTCCTCGATCAATGCCTTGATTGAGGGGTTGTCAAGCATTTTCTTGATGAGGTCAACAGCCTTTGAGGACCAAACCTCGTAGTTAATTGCATGCCTATCATCATACTCCCTAAACCCGAGGCTCCTCAACCTTCCGATTAGGTAGCCCCAAGCCTCACGCTTCGCCTTGCCCATTGTGAGTCTAATCCTCCTCTCCTCAACATTTACGTTTCCATCGCCCAAAACCGCGAATAATAAAAACGCCATGAAATCCTCGTTATTTAGTTCGCTAGCCTGCTCGGCAACCACGACCTTACCCTCGAACACGCCCCCTATGGTCATTAGCCCTTAAATACCACGTGGCTCTCACGTCATCGCAATTAATGCCCATGCCACGTATATGTACATGATTCTTTCCGGGCGAAGCCACTAACCAAGCCACGACTTGCCAAAGCTGGTTAGTGCCCATCTCTGGGTAGCCCCTCTTGTTAACCGAGCCATCGGTTAGAAACAGCCCGTACTGCATCGCCCTCAACTCGCCATCACTGAACAGCTTAGGCGTAATGATGTGAGTACCTCCGAGCCCAGTTAAGTTCATTGTTATTGTCACACCACCCGACTTAGCCACCCTCTTCACCTCAATCGTTAGGTTCTCCGTGTATAGGTGAGCTGCGAATGACTTGCTGTTGTCAAACGGCTCACCGCTTATTAATACCTTGCTCTGCCGTTCCTCAACTCCTCAG
>NZ_BBBI01000019.1 GCF_001315985.1 Vulcanisaeta distributa JCM 11216 | reverse complement strand
TCTCGCTCGTTGCCGGACTTAACCGGACACCTCACGGCACGAGCTGACGACGGCCATGCACCTCCTCTCAGCTCGTCCGGCAAGGTCGTTAGCCTGGCCATCATCCTGCTGTCGCCCCCCCGGGTAAGGTTTCCGGCGTTGACTCCAATTAAGCCGCAAGCTTCACCCCCCCTTGTGGTGCCCCCCCCGCCAATTCCTTTAAGTTTCAGCCTTGCGGCCGTACTCCCCCCCAGGCGGCGGGCTTAACGGCTTCCCTCCGCCACTGGGCGGGCTCTAAGCCCGCCCAACAGCTAGCCCGCATAGTTTACAGCTGGGACTACAGGGGGTATCTAATCCCCCCCTTTGCTCCCCCCCCAGCTTTCGCCCCCCCTCACCGTCGGGCGCGTTCCAGCCGAGCGCCTTCGCCACTGGTGGTCCTCCCGGGATTATCGGATTTCGCCCCCCCTACCCCCCCGGGAGTACCCTCGGCCTCTCCCGCCCCCCCAAGCCCGGTAGTATCGCCCCCCCGGCCCACGGGTTGAGCCCGTGGATTTCAGGGACGACTTACCGGGCCGGCTACGGGCGCTTTAGGCCCAGTAAGCACCCCGACCACTCGCGGGGGGGCTGGTATTACCGCGGCGGCTGACACCAGACTTGCCCCCCGCTTATTCGCCCGGCTTTTGCACCGGGCAAAAGCCGCCCTCTTCGGGCGCACTCGGGGGTGGCCCCCCCGTCACGGTTTCCCGCATTGCGGAGTTTTCGCGCCTGCTGCACCCCCCCGTAGCCTGGGCCCTTGTCTCAGTGCCCATCTCGGGGGCTCCCGCTCTCACGGCCCCCCCCACCCGTCTTCGGCTTGGCGGGCCGTTACCCCCCCGCCAACTACCATGATGGGCCGTGCCCCCCCATCCTCGGGCGGACCACGGTAGATCGACCGTGATCCCCTTTCGGGGAAGGGGCCTTCCAGCGCCCTTCCCCTATGGGGGGGGATTGGCCCCAGTTTCCCGGGGGGGTTGTCCCCCCTCCCGAGGGTAGGTTAGGCACGTGTTACTGAGCCGTGCGCCACGCCCGGCGGTCCCCGGGCGTACGACTCGCATGGCTTAGCCCCACCCCGATAGCGGTCGGGTCCGGCAGGATCAACCGGTTTCTTGGGGGGGATGGGGGGGGTTTGTTCGGGGGGGGTTGGGTTTGGGTGTGGTTGGGGGGGGTTGGATCATCCCCCAACCTTCCGCCCGGGCTGTTCCCGGGTGGTTTGGTTGGGGACTCATTGTGCGGAGGTATCCTTGTTTTTTGTGTTTTATAAGTTTTTTCTCCGTGGTTTTTGGTATTACTTATTCGTTCCAGAAGGGTTTTGTTCGTTGGTATTGTCGTTCTGCTTCTAGGATTTGTTGGTAGAGTTCTTGTTCTGTTTTGGCTTTTGGTAGGATTTTTCTTATTGCTGTTGTTGGTCCTACTCCGTGTGCTGCTAGGGCTGTTATGGCTTTTTTGCCGTATTGTAGGACTGCCAGTGCTGTTTGTGTTAGTTCTTGCCATTTTTCCTGTTCCTCCTTTGTTAGTCTTTGGTTTCTCCTTGCTTTCCTGGCTATTTCGTAGGTTCTTCGTGGGTCTTCCCCGTACTTCAGTACGGCTATTTGCCTCATTCCGCATCTTGGGCATTTGACTTGTTCTTGTATGTACTTGACCTTGGTTGTTGTGTGCCATCCGCAGTTTAGGCATAGTAGTGTTACTTCTCTTTCCTCGATTCTTTTCTTTAGTAGTTGTAGTATTGTGGTTGTTGGTATTCCCTGGACTGCGGTGTCTACTTTGCTTGCTTGGTTTATTATGTGTTGGGCTGTTGGTGTGTATTGCTCGGCTTTGATGATCCTTACGCTCATGCTTCCCTCCCTGATTTTGTTTATTATTTGCTTGAAGGGTGTTGGGTTTATTTTTTCGGTGAGTACCTCCCTGATGACTTCCCTATCCACGACGGTGTCCCTGAGGGTGGCTGCCAGCCTCTCGATGTTCACGTCCACGGACTCCCTCGGCAGTACTCCGAACCTCCTTGCTACGTGTATGAACCTGTACTTATACAGCCTGGTGCTCCTTATGGCGTCTCTCAATTCCTCATCAACGTAGTCTGGGCTTTGGTTTAGGGCCTCGGTTATTGCCTGGGGGGGTGGTATGCTTATTGGTGTTGTTATGAGGACCCTGTATGGGTCTGTGACGTAGGTCACGGCGACCCTATACCTCTGCCCAATGTGCCTGGCGAGGTATAGGCTAGTGCCTGGTTTCCCTTGGTGCCTAGGCATGCGTGGATCACGGCATCCCTACCCCCCTCCACTCGATGATTACTGCGTTGGTGAATTCCGTTACCTCCGTACCTGCCTGTTGTCTCAGTTCCTCGATGAGTGGGTTAGGGACCTCCCTCGTTGGGTATTTTGCCAATGCCGTGGCTGGGTCTGCGCCGTTGGCTATGGCGTTTATTAATTCCTCCCTCAGCCTGCATACTTCTTGGGCTACCTCGGTTGGTACTGGTATTTCCTCGCCGATCCAGGTGGGTACTGCGTTTAGGATTTGGTTCAGTGGTTCTAGGACTACCTCCCCCCCTTCTCGTGGTCTATGCCGACTATTCTCCAGGGCTTGCCCGCCAGTATTATCTGTGTGCCTGGCTCCGTGGTTTCCACGAATTCCTCGTCTAGCTCGCCTATTGCCTTGTTCGTGATCATGTCCCTCGCCCTGTAGTGTTTTTGGTCTGGTATCATGGAGATGTTCTCGAAGTAGTACCTGTGGAGTCCCCCCCTCCTTGGGGTTATTGTTCCGTCCTCGTTGATCCTGACGAGTCTGTTGCCCTCCATGAACCTCAGGACGTCCATGAGCTCCTCAGGCGTTAATTCCCTGTATGGGTGTGCCCTCCTCACTGTGCCCAAGACATCACCCACAGTCAATGCCCTGCCCTCTATCTTGGCTTCAATCACCATGCCGGCGACCTGGTGGTGGAGTACGTCGAGGGCCTTCTCGTGGTACTCAACCTCCCTCTCCAACTCGTTGTTTAGGGCTTTTCTGGCGATTACGAGGGATTCGAGGTAGTCGTCGGTGTCCCTGGCAATTACGTAACCGACGGCCCTCCTACCGAGCCTATGCCCGCTCCTGCCGACCCTCTGGATTAGCTTTGTGACTTGCCTCGGGCTTGAGTACTGTATTACGGCGTCTACGTGCCCAATGTCGATGCCGAGCTCGAGGCTTGATGTGGTGACCACGGTCCTAACTCTACCACTCCTCAGGCCCTCCTCAAGGCCCTCCCTCTCCTCCTTGTCTAGTGATCCGTGGTAGACGCCCACGGCGTTGTTGCCGAGCATCCTACCGAGTCTATGCCCCCCCAGTAGTTCTGCCTCGTCCCTTGTGTTTGTGAAAATTAGTGTTGCTCTATGTCCACTCACTATTTCGGTGATCCTCCTGAGCCTCGCGGCTGTTTCGGGCATTGTGTTTAAGTCCTCGGCTAAGCCCACGTCCTCCTCAGTGGCCTCTGGGTACTCCACGTTTATCTCCATCTCCCTACTCACGTCCACGCTCACCACCTCCACTTGCCTACCCACGCCTGCTAGGAATTGGCTGGCTAGTTCGGTGTTTCCGATGGTTGCGGAGAGCCCAATCCTCTGGTACTCGCCGGCTATGTTCGCGAGCCTCTCCAGGGCTATGGATAGTTGGGCGCCCCCCCTCTCGTCATTCATCAATTCATGGAGTTCATCAACCACCACCCACCTAACGTTCCTGAGCGCCCTCCTCATACTCCTCATTACTAGGATTACCTGGAGTGTCTCTGGCGTGGTTATGAGTATCGTGGGTGGTTCCCTAACCTGCCTCCTACGCTCGCTCTCCGGTGTGTCGCCGTGCCTAACTGCCGTGGTTATACCCAGCCTATTGGCTATTTCCCTGAGTCTGACGTTCACGTCCCTATTGAGGGCCCTCGCTGGCGTTATGTAAATCGCCGCGACACCGCCAGTCGAGCCCCCCCCACTCAGTATCTTGCTCATTATTGGGAACATGGCTGCCTCGGTCTTGCCGCTTCCCGTGGGCGCGGTGATTAGGACATTGGCGCCGTTGAGCACCCTGGGTATGGCCCTCTCCTGGACTGGCGTTGGCTCTAGGTAGCCGAACTCCTTAATTGCATTCACAAGCCTTGGGTGTAGGTACCTACTCCAGAAATTGCTCATTAATCCGCCCCCCCGGCAAGGGGGGGGTTGTTTTTCCCGGGTTTTATGAGTCTGTCTGCCCTGGGGGGTGATCCTAAGTTGGGATGTTAATGATTACGATGGTTCTCAGACTACTCAATGGGGGCCTTGTTGGTATTTGCTTGCGCTTTTGGTGTGCTTGTGTTCTTCCTAGCCCCCCCCTTGCCTGCTTTTTGTTTGGTTTCAGATTCGCTTGGTTACTAACCCGCATTCATGTGTAGTCTCGGCCTGCGCTCATTGCTTTTTCTTAACCTCGGTCATGTCTGGCGCTGGCAATCGTTGATGTCATTGCATTAACCCATTCCAACCAACCTCGGTTCATTGAATACGCTGGGCAGGGGGGGTATCCGCGGCCCATTAACTGGCTAAGTAACCACGGTGGCCGTAATAACAAGTGGTGGAGCATACACAGCAATAAACTCCTGAGCCGAAATCAAGGTGTGGCCCATGTGAAAATCCTGGGTTTGAGTCCTGGTTGGGGGGGCCAGCCGTTAATATTTCTTTGTGATTGGCAATGAGTGGGTGATTAGGTGTTGTCGACTTGCTGGTTGATGTGATTAATTATGTGGAGGGTGCTGGGAATTATAGGTATGGGGGGGTCCTTTAATGTTTAGGCTCTAAGTGTTGGGAGCTACGGTGATTACTAAGCCCTTAATTTAATAAACCCCCTGGGATGTGGGTATGTGTGGTATTGATTTTCATTGAACATGATGTGGGTGGGGGGGTCTATAAATTATAAATAATTATAATTATTATTAATGATTTAACTAAAGGAAATTTTATAAGTAAAATGATCTGGTGGAGACTTGAATGGTTCGAAGTCGGCAGAGGCGATTGGTTCGTGAGACGTTAAATGACTTTATAAATGAGGCGTTTAGGGTAATTGCCTATGGCAAGGTGGGTTCCATGAAGGGAGACGACGCTCTTGATGTTCTGTGGGAGTTATTGGTTAATATTGATTATGAGGTAAAGAGGAGTAGGTGTTCGCGGATTAAGGCGTTAATGAACTAAGTCTCTCCCTCGGCAACCAACTGGGTTGCTAAGGGGATGGTGGCTTGCGCATTGATGATTAGCCCATGTATTTATGGAACGCCTAATCTTCCTTCCTGATGCATGGTCCATGGCGCATCATCCTCGTGAAATCCATGCTGCCCAGCCTACTTTGGCAGCTACGTAAACCTACATGGGTGAGGGGGTTAGTTAATTCACGTGGTTACACCCATAGGGTGATGCCAAACCCAGAGGCTTAACCAGTGGGTGGGGTGTCGATGATTACGTAATAATCACCTAGCCTTAATCCATGACCCCCCCTTTTCCCTATTCACGTTGAGTGTGGCCCTATGGGTTTGAACTGTGTCCTTAATCATTGTGAGGTATGGCTCCTCAAACCCCTAAAAGCGCCATTAACGCCATCACTAGGGTAGTAATCGAGGATTCAATCATTGATGCGTAAACCAATGAATAATGCGTTAGTAATCCCTCACCGATTCTGTCGGTTACGTGGCCAAATACTGCGCCGCCCGGGGGGGCCTGGTGAGCAGGGTCGATGAGTGGGAGGCTAATATGAGTGGGAGTCGGCAATTAGGTTTATTGTTGGGTGAGAAGTACATGTCGAGGACCGAGACTATGAATATGGCCGGGGTTAGTCGAAGGCATCAACCGTTCAACCAATGACGTTCTTCAGTCCTTATCCAACATCACGAACTCCCTAACCAACTCACCATGATTCCTAAGGTCCCGGACAAGCCCACTAAGCTCACTAAGCAGTATTACCTTAACCCTCCTCCTAAGCTCATGGAACGAACCCCTCAACACCCTCTCCAGCGTCTCCCTGGCATTCTCATCCTCAACAATGGCGTATAGCCTGACGCCCCCTCCACTTGTCCCTCGCGTGCTTAAGCCTAGCCAATGCCTGCTCGGGGGGGTTATCAACAACCTCAAAGACGGCTAATGGTGCTAATCCATCCTTGTACTCATCCTCATTACCCCCACCAGGCAAGGTCAAGCCTATACTCACCCGCATCCACGTTACTGACTGGGTAATAACCAAATAACTGGGCTGCCTCCTTCAATAACGTCACCGCCTCGCTAATGCCCTGGACCTCGGCACCTGCCTTGACACCCGTTGAACCAACCCCCCCACCAACAACTTCCTTAGTACCGCCCTTTGGAGTCCCCCCCAAAACCTCGATCACGGGCTTGGGCATTGATTGGCTCCTCAACTCATTAATTATCAACTCCGCATCCTCAACGGGCATCGGCATGGCCCTGGGGTTGGATGGATCCACGGAGTGCAGGGCCTCGGTAATGCTCCTCCTACCCCCCCTGGTGAACGATAGTTTATTGGCGATTCTTCCAAGCTCAACCCTACCCAGGGCTATTGGCTTGACCTCAACTACGTGGGACCAATCACTCAACTTCCTACTAGCCTTAACCCAATCACTAACAACCTCGAAGACCCCCCCCACGAAGGACTTGCAGTAGGACTTACAACCGAAGCCACTTACGAATAGCACCAAGCGTGTGCCGGGCCTGACCCTAGTCATTAATAAGCCACACTCTGGGTCACGGCAACCGAACAGGCCCGCCTCGACAATGCCCATGAAGACCCTCTCCCTCGCAATGACAAGCCAGTAATTCACGGGTAATACGTAGCTAGGTAGAGAAAAACTTTTGCTGGGGTTGTGCCACGTCGTATTCGGATGAATAACATTGAATAACAAAATAAATCCAAGCCCTATCGCCACTGAATTTAACTGGAAACTACCAACTATAATGAAATAACCAATACCCAAGCACTTTTAATTAAGGGGCTAGGTAATACCATGACCTAGATGACTAACTCAACCCTGGGAGTGCTTAGTGAGATTTACGTGCATAGCACTAACGTTAGTAACGCAATGGTCATGACCATAATCGGCATTTACCTACACGCGGTCTTCGTATCATTCACGCTGGGCTTCCCACTGGCCATACTCGCCTGGCTCATTAAGTGTACAGGACTGGCGACGCATTATTCCTCAATTACTCCAAGACACTGACCATGGTTTGGACCGTGAACTTCGCCCTCGGCGCCGTCACGGGCACGATAGTGGAGTTCGGGCTACTGGACATCTGGCCAACGAGCATACTACTCTTCTCCTCCTCAGCCTTCATTCCGCTCCTATACGAAGCCACCATAGCCTTCATAGGCGAGGCGGTTCTCGTGGTGCTCTTTCTAATTGCCATAGGCAGATGGAGGGCGAGGTACACACTCAGCATATTAATCGCGGCCTGGCTCCTCGGCTCACTCTCAGGGTACTTCATACTAACGGCGAATGCGTGGATGAACGTTCCCTGGGGGGGAATGGGCGGGATACCACACGCGTTATACCCATTCCTACCGAGCTACGGTCCAGACGCCGCAAACCTAACCGCGACACTAAACCTAGCCGCACTCCTCCTGCACTACACGGTAGATGGCACGGGTTCGGTCGCCCTAACAAGCACAAACTTCACATCACTGGTTGGTACATACCTAACGAATCCATGGCTACCCATGGTTAACCCAGACGCCGTAGTGACCACGCTACACACATTATTTGCAGCCTACGCAATTGGCGTCGGGGCAGTGGCCCTGGCTATATCGATTAGGTTCTTCAGGACCCACGACAGTAAGTACACCAAGCTACTAAAGCCCCCCCTCCTCTGGATACTCGCTGTGGTACTCCTCATCGAGCTCATAGTCCTTGGTCACTTCATGGGCGATGCGGTTGTCACGTACCAACCACCCAAATTCACGGCACTAACCACACTGACGGGAGGCCCAGGGGGGGTCTATGGGTATGAGTACTACGACCCCCCCGTGGAAGCGTTATTCGCCTACGGCAACCCATACCACCCACTCTACGGGTTCCAATACTACCTAAGCCAATGCAGGACACTGGGCAACACCACCTTTGGCCAACTCTACGGCGAGCTCGACCCAGGGATGCTGAGCTACCTCGGGCCCCCCCTGGCCAACGTGACACTGGCCCAGAACTGTGAGGCCGCGGTTCTCTCCCTGGAGCCGTTGGCGCCTTTAGTAAGTGTGTTTTACTACACAATGATTGGTGCGGGAATACTACTCGCCATAGCCGCAGTACTTGCCCTATTCACATACCTCGTGAGGGCACCCATTCTATCGGCAATAACGGACTTCATAAACAACGAAATACTGGGCGTATTAATAGGCGCCGACAATGTAATGCCCTTCCTGGCCTCGGCAATGGCTGTGTTATCGGCCATAGCAGCCACGGCTGGGTGGGCCGCGAGGGAGGTTGGTAGGCAGCCGTGGACGGTCTATGGCTTGATAACCACGAATGAGGTCGTAACGAGTGACGCAATAACGCCGGGCTTCGTGGCCTTCGTGGTCGCCATACTACTTACGATAGCTGTTGTGGGGGCCCTGGCCATGTATTACGTGGCCACGAGACCAAGCCTACTGGATAGGGTTAGGGAGTTGGCTGGGGGGGTGGGTGGTCATGAGTAGTTACCTCGCCCTACTCTCCTTCGCCGTGCTTGGCTTCGCCCTGGAGATGCACCTGGTCTTCGTTAACGTGATAATAGGGGGGCTACAATACTCACGGTAATAACAAGGTACCTTGCCTACCTACGCAGGGACAGGCCTTGAGGCTGTTGCCAGGGACATGTTCAGGCTCATGGTTGTGACGGAACTCTTTGGCGGCGTTTGGGGGGGCACGATACTGACCGTGTTCATGGCGGGGGGGCTCTTCCCATCAATGACTGCGATATTCACGAGGGTTTACTTCTACCCAATAGCCATAGCCCTCGTCGGCATACTACTGAGCATACCGCTCATAGCCATCTACTGGCACCTATGGGGGGGTAGGGTCGGCCCAAGGACCCACAGCCTAATCGGCGTATCGCTCGCCATATCCGTACTCCTCGTACCAGTGGGCTTCAGGTACTTCTTCGCGGGCCTCGACTACCCACAGTACGCCACTGCCAACCCACTAACCGCCCTCTCAAACCCAGTATACCCACCACTCATTGTGCATACGCTCATTGGCGCCATGGACATTGGGGCCTTCGTAACAGCCTCCGTATTGGCGACCAGGAGGAACATGAACCCGGAGGCGTGAGGATTGCCCTTGGGACTGGCCTGGTCCTACTCGTGCCGCAGTCCATCGCGGGGGGCTTACTACTTCACGGTGCTCGAGAGGTACGACCCATACATAGTGAGCAACATAGCAGGCCCACTGCTGGGTTATGACCCAGGCACCGCCCTGTTCTACCCAGCCTTCTATACGGCCATAGCCCTAACCATAGCCCTGGGCGTCACGGCCCTATACGCCTTCTACGCCGTGATGAGGGGGGGTAGGGTCGTCAGGCCGGCCGTAATTAGCACGGGCATACTGGCGGAGGTAATACTCGTGCTCATGGAGTACGTTAACGACGGCTCCAGGTACCCATACCTATTCATAAGCGGTGGCTCAGGCATACCAATAACCCAATTACTAAACACGCTCATACCGCTGCCCCCTAATCGCCATGTACACGATGCTCCTCTCGACGATTATATTCACGGCAATATTCACGTTGGCGCTATACTACGCCATAATAAGGAGACTACTACCAGAGGAGTGAGTTTACTTCGTTCCATTAAACAAAACCTAAATGATCTTTAACGCCCATTATCCAGAGCTGATGCCCAATAGAGCCCGCGACCCAGCCAACGCACTTACCCAGGACGCTGCAGTAAATGCGCCATCCATAATAAGCGGTAGCAAGTTACCCAGCGACTGCGCAATTATTCAAAGCCCAGCCCACATCGTGGGTGGGCCTATCGCTCACAGGAAGCATTAACCTGACCGCTAGGTCGAGCCATCATTGAGTAGGGTTAGGACCTCGGTGATGAGTGTGCGGGTTAATTAATCGTTACTTAAATACCATAGAGTGTTGGTGAACCGGAAAGCCGAACCCTGGGCACCCTCAATCAATCTCCCTCACGCTCAATGCAGTCCCCCAGTGGTGAATGAGCCTGCCAGGGGGGGCACTAGGACTGGCAGCAAACCCACCGGCCTAGCGCATTGGTGAGTCGTGATGTCGTCATCCCCATCTCTAGCGGAAACCATTGCGTCACAAAGCGCTTCCGGTGGTATTAATGCCACTGTGGGTATTGTCAATACCCGGCGGGTTTGCCCCCTCATTAGGTGAAGTTATTTAAAAATCTCGTCATTAACCATCGAAATGCTTTTATTTAGGGCTAAACATAGTTTTACTGATGATTTGGAACTTAACTGTTGATGATTCATACCATTGGACTAAGGCACGCATTGATTATGAATTCATCGGACTAATCGACAATGCAGTCAATAAATGGGTGATCAACGATGGTCAAGGTCCTGGTCAGTGACAATAACCCAACCTGCCCGGACACAGACAACCTTGACATAATTAATTACTGGTGCACGGCACTAAGCAACTTCAAGGGGGGGTTCGACCTAATCTTCGAGAGGCCGATCACGGACATTGCCTGGATAATCCTACGGCCAAGCCTCGACATAGACGCGGTGCTATGGATAATAGAGGATTCGGGGGGCTTGAGGAGTACTTCGACGCGACGGTACTAACGCCAGGCTGCAACACACCCGGCATAGTAATTCTAGTGCCCAGGGAGGCCAGGAAACTCGCTGAGTTATATAAACCGCAGATACTGAGCCTAGGCTCAATAACCTGCAATACACCAAGCAAGGAATCCTTTAATGCGTGGATCAACGTCGTGGAGGGACTAATAAGGAACATAGGCCCCGAGGAATTAACCAGACATGCAATGAGGGTACTCGGCCAAGCCCCCAGAGCACACCCACGCAATGCAAAGGGCCCATGGATAATGAATAAATAGGCCCGCCACGCAACAAAGACGAAATAACGCAATCCAGCATGAAAATGGTCGGGAGAATAAACGAACTAATAAGTAAGTGGCAGGGCAAAATACGGGGGGGTAGCCCCCCCATTCACAGTAACCAGGCCAGGCGTTAATAATGATGACGCCAGCATTATTTTAACCCATGAAAAATACATGCAAGGTTATGAGGCGGTTATAGTAAGGGGGGGTTCAGCCAATGAACCGCTGGTACCATTCAATGTAATAACGATTGTGTATGTGACACCAGGCTCAACACCAGCGCACTGACCAACAAAGCCATAATTACCGCCGGCAATGACCGTGGCGCCAATGCCATTCCAGGAGCAGTTGAGTACCGAGCCATTGGCCCATAAACCTTAACGCCACTAATCGTCAACTGCGTTGCGCCGGCATTATAGATATTGATTGTCACCACGCCCGTGGACGCCGACATGCTGCCTGAAACCTCAACCTCAGGGGTATTAAGGGCGCGCTGGCTCATGGATTTCGCGCGTGGTAAAGAAGCATTATTAAAGCCACGCCAACGACGATGAGGACAGCTGCGATGATGACTGAAACCAACGGTGACAACTCACCGCGGCTGGGCATAATAATTCTATAGAGGCATTCCTTATTAAGTATTATCTATACATAGACGCATGGGCTTAACCACGGTCAAACCCTGGTTCAGGACCAGGCTTGAGGAGGCACTACTAATAACCTTGGCAACCCCGTTATTCCTCACCCAACCAATGATTAGGGTCATAGACACGCTGGTCAGTGAGGCTCAAAGGCTCGGCTTCGATCACTCATTAATTAGGCGATTACTAACTGCCAGGGCTGCCATGATGATGAATGAGCCAATCACGAAGTACGTGGGTGGGTTTGGTAACGTGCTCGAGGCCATGGTTAACGCCGAGAGATTGGGTGTTGAGCCTGGCACGGCCGTGCTTTACGTAATTAGGGAGCTCGATGATTACCTTAGCAGGTTGAAGGGCGATTACAGGGACTTGGTAATGCTTCTGGACACACTTACCATAATTACCCTAGCCATAACCCCCCCATGACTATAGTCCTCGTAAGCAGAGCCTTGGGTATCGACCCAACGATATACCTAGCAATGACCTACACCACAGCGGCTCCAATGATTGCATTACTATGTTGGAGCTTGGATGCGGGCCTCATGGCAATTGATAACCACCTACTGAAACGCCTGGGTCTCGCTATAGTACCGGCAATACCCACATACATAATGACGAGGTCCATAGCATTTGCATGGATTGCGCTCTCCACGGCCTTCCTAGGCCTAAGCCTGGCTGGTACATGGACAAACTCAACTCACTAACTGGGGGGGTGAGGCGCACAGCGATTAGTAAGGTAATGAGGGCATCCGTGATCCCAAGACTAACGCAGGCCCGGTCGAGGAATTGGCTTGAGGAATTTATCAATGAGTTTACCAGGACAATAGTAATCACGGGCATGGGCAGGCCCGACGTGCTTAACGTGGCCGTGACATCACTATCCCACGTGATAAACACAATAATGGACTCCAGGAGGGTTGGTTATGCGTCGCTCGTAATATCGACATCATTCATGGAGACCCTACTAATCATAGCGAGACTCCTAGCGACCCAGGTAATCGGCGGCGCCTACATACTACAGTTAATGCTCCCAACAATAATCCTGGGAGGGTTCATGAGCGGTTACGTACTTGACTCGGTGACCACGGGCATATACACCACGGTACCCCTAGTAATCACGTACATAGCCCTGACAATGACATAACCAGTAAAGCCTTAATAGGGCGTCACGCATAATACGGCTATGTTAACAGTACTGTTCCTGAGCGGTAAGGGTGGTGTTGGCAGGACATTAATAATTACGAGCCTAGCCACCGCACTGGCAATGAGGGGGGGTTACAGGGTTTGGGTCGTAGACCTGGACCCAAACGCCACTGCATCCCGAGTCCTTGGCGTTAACACCCCCAAGCAACGTTAATGGGGGGGCATTGACGTACCTAATGGGCATCACGAAAAGTATCAAGGTATCAACCGCATTCATAGGGGGGGATGGCACGGTGGGCAGTATAAAGGTCGTACCGCCAGGTACCTCACCAATTGCAAACCCATACAATGGATTACCAAGCGTGTCAGTACTAAACTCGAGGGTCTCATCACTAATTAGGGGGGGAATCAATAGTTACAGGGCTAGGCCCAACTTCGTACTAATAGACACGCCGGCTTTATCATTTACGCTGAACCCGGGGGGGCTCCTAACGGCGCTGGTGAGCAATGCCGATGCCATAACCCTGGTGGCCACTGACGAACCCGGCGGCATGGGGTGGCTCGGCAACACGCTGGAGCAGGCATCTAGCGTGAGCCCAGGGAAGGAGTACGTACTAGTTCTCAATAAGTTATCAAGCCTGAGGGGTGGGCTCGACATTGGGGTTAAAAACACGGTTAAAATACTTAGGAACCCCCCCGCCATCGAGGCAGCGTGGCGTCTAGGCTCAATACCCTACCTAGTCAAGGACTCGGGCTAAGTCAGTTCAGGAAAGCAATTGATGAGTTAACGGCATTACTTGAGAGACTAAATGCCGAGAGGGCTTGGGTGAATTCATGAGACTACTTCGTAGGAGGAACACGTACCTGGAGGAGGATGAGGAAATCACGGGGGGGCTAATGATGAGGATAAGCAATAGGCCAAGGCTTAGGTCGAGGGCGTCAGTCCAAGCAGGGACGCGGTGGAGATATACGTGAATAATGGATTAAGGGTCCTAGAGCAGGCATTAAGGAACCTGGGCGCGACTGATGATGAGGTAAGGAAGGCCATTAACCTCGGCAGGAAGGCCCTAATTAGTAGTTACCCAAATCCCATGGACATCAATGAGTTATCTAGGCAATTACTGGCTAGGGTCAGGACTCCTCAAAAACAACATCGGTCCTAACCTCCTTCGGCATTACCAATCCCCCCCTGGCACTATGAAACAGGGCAATCAACCTAACCCACTCGGCCTCGCCAATTTCGAAACCAGAGTAATGCCTAAGGAACGCCTCCCTATCATTAACCTCCCTAACCACGAAGTCCTCACCAACATGCCCACCCAGAAACCTAATCAACACATCCTCACGTAGGGCCCCCCCATCCCAAGCAACCACGGGCTTGCCGCCATCCACAATCCACACGCCCACGACCCTCCTAACTACCTTACCATCCACCTCAAACCTGCCCATGAGCACAACCAACAGCCTAACCAGGTCAACGGGCACCCCCCCATACTCCCTAAGCCTAACGATAGCCTCCTCAACACCGCCAGCATGCATGGTGGTTGCACCACCCACCTGCCCACTCATGATTGCGTGTAGCCAAGCCCTAGTGTCCTCCGGGCCTCTAACCTCATTAATAAATACGTAATCAGCACCAACCCTAAGCGCATGGACAAGCCTCTGGAAGAGCGGTATAGACTTAACACCGGCCCCCCCACGGCCCTCACGACTGAGTAGGGGGGGAATGACGCTACCTGCATAATCACTAACCAACTCCTGGGGGGGTAGTAATACCTCGTCTATGTCCTCGACCTTGGCAATCACCGTGCTGGGCGGCAAGGCCGACATCAGGCTGCGGACATGCTCGTCTTCCCAGAGCCAGCGGGCCCTATTATGAGTATTGGAGTACCGACCTCGAGGGCAAGCCACAGGTAGGACGCGAGCCTGGCATCTATTGAGCCTAGCCTAATCATGTCAATGAGCTTCCAGGCCCTGGTGGGGGGGAAGACCCTGATACTCACCCTTGTCCTATCTGTCACGTCAAATGAGTCAACACTAACCCTAAGCATTGGCCTATGGCCCCTATCGTAGGTCTCCACAGACGGATTGTAGTAATTTGGGTAGACCCCCAGTCCTATCACCAATCACATTAATTAGCAAATCAACCTCAAAGCCGCTGGGTACGACGTTTGACTGGCAATTACCGAGGCTACTCAACTTAAAGTGAACCCTGGCATTGGGCGTCACGTAGATATCCGTGAGGCCGACCTCATCACCAACCATCATAACGGGCTCAAGAGCCCCATAACCATACAAACCCCTAAACAGGAGCGCCGCCCACCTATTCAAGTCCTCACTGGACACACCAACGCCAACATCCCTAAGGTAGGCGCCGGCCTCAATCCTAAGGGCATTAATCACCGCATCCTCAAAGCCCAAACCCCCCCTGGAGACCTCCCTAATGACCAACTCTCTAACCCCGGGCATGTGACGGGTAATAAAACGCTCAAGATCAAACGAACCAACTCCCGGGAGCACCAGGTCACC
This sequence comes from Vulcanisaeta distributa JCM 11216, assembly GCF_001315985.1. GTDB lineage: Archaea > Thermoproteota > Thermoprotei > Thermoproteales > Thermocladiaceae > Vulcanisaeta > Vulcanisaeta distributa_E. The sequence goes on along the minus strand of NZ_BBBI01000019.1, from coordinate 24,920 downwards.
AACATCAACAAAGCACCCACTACCCCCCCATACCGTGCTGTACACAGTCACAGTACTTGGGAAACCACGAAAAGAGACCCTACGACTGAGCACGACCTCACCATCAATCGCACCGGTGGTGCGACTGTGGAACAAGCCCATGGGAAGTCGTGGGTAAACCCCCCCTTAATAAGCAGTGAGTCCCCCCCATAGGGTAAAATTAATTAATGCAAAGGCCCATTGATTAATTATGTTTAGGCTCGGGGGGGACAGGAAAAGGAAATTACCAAATAACGAAGTAATTGAGGAGGAACTCACGATAAATAACGAGGACAAGGACGAGTTCGGACTAGCCCAAAACCCAACCCAACCGAATAATCCGCCGCAAATTCCTCACCAACAAAATTTGACGGACCTGAGGAGCTACATAGACGAGCTTAGCAGGAGGATTGAGGAGGTAATGAGCATTAAGAATGACCTAGACAAACTCACGCAGATGAGGCCCACGATAGAGAACTACATAAACACGTTGAATGAGGTCGTGAAAACCCTGGGCGAGATAGAAAACCTACTGAACAAGCTTGAGGAGCTCAGGAGGAGGCTATGACGGTGATAACGGTCACAAGCGGCAACGTGGGTGGCGTGGGGGGGAAGACAACAATAACGCTAGCCCTAATGATGAGTACGAAGAACGTGGCATACATAGACCTAAGCCCAGACAACCGCTCCCTATCCCTACTCCTGGGCCTGAACCCTAGGATTGATGTAATAGACAGCGTGCGTGGTGGTAAATACATGATGTATGTGAGGATGGTAACATAGTCATACCAATAAGGCACAGGGAGTATCTGGAACTTAGGCAGTTAGGTGAGGTAGCACCAACTGAGGTGCAGAGGATGCTCAGGCTCTGGAGAAAACATTGGTTAGTAAGTACGGTGTGGAGAACCTCGTGGTAGACACAATGAGCGTGGTTAACTTAGGGCTAACCCTCGGCGCCGTAGAAACCGCGGACAAGCTACTGGTGCCACTAACCAGGGAGAGGGAGGGGGGTTGATAAGGAGGTCAATACCTAGGGTTGGTGTTAAGCACGTAATCTACGCCTTGAACATGGTCAAGGAAGGCGTAAAAATAAACAATGCAGCTGCCGTAATACCTTACGTGGAAGGAACAAGTAACCAACTGGAGGTTGCTGAGAAAATAAGGGGGGGTTACATTAGGGATTTGATGAGGGTCGTTCTCGAGTAACTGAGCTATACTAGCGATGATAGGTGGTTCATGACCATACCCATGAACGCATTAAGTGCCGCCGCCACAGTTGACAAACCAACTGAGTTAAGCACTGCTGGTAATACGCCCATCAACAACACGAAGACGACGCCCATGGCCGTCAACGCACCAATTATTCGCCTAATACTAGACCACTCAATGAGTGAGTAACCAATCAGCGACTGGACAAGGGCCAGGAAGCCTATGAGACTTAGGCCTGCTATGGTTATTAAGATAAGCACGGCCGCCACAAAGGCCATGAAGTCAACGGCACCATTAACAACGCCCTGAATTGCACTCTCGGCGGTGGCGAAGGGGGGTTTGTGGCATTCGTGGTGAGCAACACCGTCATGGTGGCAGTACCAATTAAGCCCCCTAATTAAGGTTAGGCGACGTGAAGGCCGCGATGCACCGGGGGGGACAGCGCACTTAACGCCTAACAACCCTAAACAACCTAGTCAATGCATTATCCGCGAAACCAAGTCTATTGAGGTAAAACGGCCCAATGAGGCTCCTAGCCATTGTCACCAACTCCTCGATAGGCTTCGTATACGGCATTAAGGCGTAGTACCACTTCTGCGAGACCTCAACGCCGATTATGGCGTAGGGGGGGTCCCAACGGGCCACGAGCTTAGCCCTAACGCCATTAACCACGAACTGCCTACCAACCCTCTCAAACCTACCCTCACCCCCCCGGAAGCCAAGCTCATTAACCAACTCACTGAATGTCCTGAAGTTCGTGGGCTCCCCCCCAATCACGAAGAAGGGGGGGACTCAGGCGTGACCTTTAGATAATGCCCACAGCCCTCCATGGAAGCCCTATTACAAACCTTAACAACCCTACTGCCTGGGTAGGCCTCGAGAACCCTCTCAGCAGAGACCACGGAGTCAGGCTCATAGGAACTAACAACAACGAGCACGTCAGCCCTACCCAACAAATCAACAAACTCAGGCTGGGCAATACTCATTGGAGGCAGGTCAACAATGGCGAGGCCGCTATAGTCCTGGGGGGGAGGCAAGCCCTGCCTGACCTTCACCATCCTAGACAACCTATTAACACCATCAACGAAGTCACTAAGGTAGTAATAAACGCCAGTACACACACCGAGACTACACGAGTAATCAAACAACTCATGACCAAAGCCCCTAAGCGAAAGAATAGCCGATAGGCCAAGGGCAACCGTACTCTTCCCCGTCCCTCCCTTCGAACCACTCGTAACAACTATCAGCATTCCAATTGTGTTCGTCTCAAGACAGTATTTATATTTCTTTTGTCTATATGCACCATTAAGTATTACTTACGTATTTGGGTCAGTGAGTCACGGCGGTGCCAACCTCTCCATGGGGGGGTACTTGGGTGGGTTTACCCAGGGAATTTGCCCGCTTTTGCCTTTTTGGCGCTCATGCAATTCTATTGAAATCTTCTAAGTATGAGTAAGGGTGATACGAAGATAACCATGACCCTGAATATTGACTTTCAATATTCTATTGAAATCTTCGCTATGGAGAATAAGGACGTATGGCAAATACATGATACTCAACCGCTTTCAATATTCTATTGAAATCTTCAGTACAACAACTCAACCTTTTTTCAAAACTCAAGCTCCGTAGGGACCTTTCAATATTCTATTGAAATCTTCCTTGTTGATTCCATTGCAATACTACCAATGCAGCCATTAAACATCTTTCAATATTCTATTGAAATCTTCGTATGACGTAATAAATAAGTACATACAGGATTGGGTCGATATTGCGAATCTTTCAATATTCTATTGAAATCTTCTGTGGATGGGCAACGCATAAAAGGAAAATTCCTTTTCGAAATCTTTCAATATTCTATTGAAATCTTCGTACCTACCCATCAGGCTTTTCACAATAAAAGCCCTAATTATCTTTACTTTCAATATTCTATTGAAATCTTCTATAGGGAAAGTGATGAAATCGAGAACCTGGAATCTACGCAGATGCTTTCAATATTCTATTGAAATCTTCGAGATAAAGACGCAGTAGACACGCACATTGAAGATATGATGTTTGTCTTTCAATATTCTATTGAAATCTTCAGAAGGATGGCGAATTAAAAGTAAAGATAAATCACAAGAATGCACTTTCAATATTCTATTGAAATCTTCAGCCAGGCCCTTGACTCCTACATGGTTTGTGTGAGCCTTTCCTGGGCTATTCTTTCAATATTCTATTGAAATCTTCGTCCCCCCCACCCGCGTATTCTAGGCGTATTCCCAAACCAGGGGCTTCTTTCAATATTCTATTGAAATCTTCGTATTATTTTCGACCCATTCACTGGCGAGGTAATACCAATCAAGGCAACTTTCAATATTCTATTGAAATCTTCATATGGCATTGTTAGGGTGAATCCAAATGCCTGGCGAATGCTTCTTTCAATATTCTATTGAAATCTTCACGATGATAACTCCATTAGTTGCTTCTTATTAAGTTTCACGTACGTCACCTTCAATATTCTATTGAAATCTTCGTTTTAACGCTCCTTGGCGTTTTGTTGCCACCGTTGCTTGTTGTCTTTCAATATTCTATTGAAATCTTCTGTATTCGCTCTTGCGAGAGGGAAAAACCAACATGTAGCCTGCTTTCAATATTCTATTGAAATCTTCGTATGTGGTCAATTGGCTGGCATGTACACCTGCCGAATATAACGGCTTTCAATATTCTATTGAAATCTTCTAATAGAAGTTTCTCTTGAAAGTAATGATAAGTCAGTAAGAAAGTATACTTTCAATATTCTATTGAAATCTTCAACGTCATCGTGGTTCCAGGAACACGAAAAAGCCATATTGATTGGCGCCTTTCAATATTCTATTGAAATCTTCTAGAGAGTTCAAGCACGGTTGAAAACGCATCACTAACCATGACAAACTTTCAATATTCTATTGAAATCTTCTAATGCCCAAATATCACTGTCATGCCCTGGCCACCTCTTTTAGACCACTTTCAATATTCTATTGAAATCTTCGGTGTTCCGCGGAAACGCACGGGAAAAGCCCTATTCGCAATGACTTTCAATATTCTATTGAAATCTTCCGACTCGCTACTTTATTAGGTCCTTTATAAGTGTTACCCTAGCCCTCCGCATGGTCACCATTGGAACATTAATCCCCCCCATGAACGTTCACGACGCATATTTATTCCCACGATTCCCACGAGACAGTATTGCTTGTCCCATCGTTCATATTCAATTTCACAAAAACGTACTTGTTCCTACGGTGCTTTCACCATGCATGGTGTATTGTACCTTGGTTGGATAATGGCTCACAGTCCTTCGAAACTCACCACATACCCAGTATTTCCCTGTATGTTGTTTCCCGTGGTACTTCCTCGCGGTGTTTTGTGCGTATTTCGCAAGGGCCCGGTGTCCTCCTTAGGGCAATTCTTGATTGAACCTGGCGGTGCGTAGTCCATGATTAATGCGGGGGGGGTGGTTGGTTAGGGCTAATGCTCAGGAGCTTTGGGCGTTCCTTGGTTATAATTAGTACGTATATTGCCGTTGTCGCGATTACGTCGATCATTAATGACGTGAGTATTGTGGACGTGTTAAGTTCGTAAGTTCCCAAAGCGCCAGGCCGTGAATAACGAGCAAGTAGGTCGGCGAGGTCGTTGAGGCGTTCGCTGTTGGTTTCAAAGCCCAACCTATCCAATGAACCAGGGCCGGCTATGGAATAGGTATGGTTAAGGCAGTGTTGTAAGTTTATCTTTTAGAGGCGCGCTAATCAGTCATATCGGTGGCATTACGCATAATGGGGGGGAGGTAATTCTACAAATAAAGGAGGGCTCAATTTTGATAATCTGAACATTGCGTAGCGTAAATAGTGAAAGGCGGTTACAAATGAGGGGGGGTGGGGGGGCTTAATTTAGTCCTGTAGTAGTATTATGGCCGACGTAGCACTTAGTCAGGGTATATTGAGGGTGACTTGCCTCGGTATCGACTATCCGTGTGAGTAACCATCAATCGTGGTGGGGGGGCCGCGGGATTTGAACCCGGGATCACTCGGGCTCGCGTCCTTCCCTAGATCCCGAGCCGAGCTTCGGGCGTGGTTGAACCCACGTATCCTAGCCAGGCTAGACTACGGCCCCGCGCTCAATGTGTTATTTCGCGTCTTTTAAGTTTTCCTTGCCTTACCTGGTGTGGTTAATTTGGGGCTTTATTTAATTAATTATTTAAATAAATACGTCATGCATGTCGGTTTTTTAATAAGTAATTTTTAAATAAAAGTGTTAATTAATAGGTTGATGGGTCATGAATAGCACTGGGCTTGTTAGGTTTTATGGAGGGCAGGCGTTTCATGAGTTGGAGGTCTTTGGCCTTAGGCGTAGCTTACCCATAGTGCCCGTTGGTGATGGCTTATGGATTGCCTCGGATGCTGGCTTGTGCTTGGTGATGTGGAGTTCATTGGTAGGGCTGGCCGTGAGGTTGCCAATGCCGTGAGGCGATACGACCCGGATGTCATTGTTACGGCTGAGGCTAAGGCCATTGCCATGGCCTATGAGGTGGCTAGGAGCCTCGGTCATGGTAGGTTTGTGGTTGTTAGGAAGAGTGTTAAGGGTTACATGAGGGGGGGTTACGTTACTGAGAGCGTGAAGTCAATAACGACTAGGGAGCCCCCCCAAACCCTTGTACTCACCGGTGAGGATGTGGAGTTTATCAGGGGGGGTAGGAGGGTGTGCTTGTTTGATGATGTTGTTTCGACGGGTAGCACAATGAGGGCTCTGGAGAGGCTTGTTAATAGGGTTGGTGGTGAGGTTGTTTGTAGGGCGTGCATTTGGCGTGAGGGCCCCCCCTGGTACACCTTAAACGACTTGGTATTCTTCGATTACCTACCGATCTACGTCTCGAGGGAGTTGTACGGTAGGTTCATGGGCGAATCCCCCATTGGGGGGGTGGTGGGTAATGAGTGAGGTCCTTGCTAGGTATGACCTGGATAGGGTCACCATAGCCACGCTGGCCAGCCACTCATCGCTTCAGATATTCCACGGGGGGGCCAAGCTCGAGGGTTTCGAGACCGTAGCCATCGTGCCCAAGGATAGGCTTTGGTTCTATGAGCAGTTTAGGCACTTGATTAATCACTTCGTGGTCCTCAATAACTGGAGGGAGCTATGTAGTCCCGAGGTAGTTAGGAGGCTCCAGTCGTTGAATGCCGTGTTGGTGCCTCACGGTAGTTACGTGGAGTACGTGGGCCTTGATTGCGCCGAGGGTATTGAGGTGCCCATCTTCGGGCTTAGGAGACTGTTTAGGGTTGAGAGTGACCAGTGGGCTAAGATGGACCTCCTCAGGAGAGCCGGTATACCAATACCGAGGCTCTTCGGAGTCGGCGATGATGTTGATGGGCCCGTGATAGTTAAGCTGCCGGGCGCGAAGGGCGGTAGGGGGGGTTACTTCATTGCCAGGTCTGGCGAGGAAGTGGTTAGGGGGGGTGTTGAGGAGAGGGTTAGGGAGGCTTGGTGAAGACGCCTAAGGATGTCATTGTGCAGGAGTACTTGATAGGCGTACCAATCTACATACATTACTTCCACAGCCCAGTACTGGGTAGGGTCGAGATACTGGGTGCCGACATTAGGTATGAAACCAACATTGATGGCTTGAGGAGGCTAACGCCGGACGTAATCGTGGAGTTGGGTCTAAAGCCCACCTTCGTAGTCGTGGGTAATATACCGCTTGTGCTCAGGGAGAGCTTGTTGCCCAAGGTCCTTGATTACGGCATTAAATTTACCGAGGAGACCAGGAGAAGCCTACCGCCTGGCGCCATTGGGCCTTTCTCCCTGGAGGGTGTTATTGATGATGAGGCTAATATAAGGATTTTCGAGTTCTCTGGGAGGATTGTTGCTGGGACTAATTTGTACGTGTATGGTAGCCCGTACTCGTATCTCTACTGGAGCGAGCCGATGAGCATGGGTAGGAGGATTGCCAGGGAGGTTAGGATGGCAATCGAGAAGGACTCACTGGAGAAGGTGGTCACATGAGGTATAGTGCTGGGGGGGAATTACTAAGCAATTATAAGCTTGGCGTGGACTCGGTTCACATAGCCGCCATAGCGAGCCACTCAGCCCTTGATGTTTTTGATGGGGGGCTAAGGACGAGGGGGGGTTCAGGACGATAGCCGTCTGCCAGAGGGGGGGTAGGGAGACGGCGTACCTCAGGTTTAGGAGGGTTGTTGATATTCCGTTAATACTCGATAAGTACGCCGATGTGGCTAGGGAGGATGTCGTAAGTAAGTTGAGGGCGTTAAGCGCCATATTCGTGCCCAACAGGAGCTTCTCGGTTTACGTGGGTTACGATACTATCGAGAACCAATTCCCAGTGCCCATATTCGGCAATAGGTACCTGCTTAGGTATGAGGAGAGGGTTGGGGGGGATAAGACGTATTATAAGATCCTCGATAGGGCTGGCATCAGGAGGCCTAGGACTTACTCCTCGCCTGATGATATTGATAGGCCCGTGATGGTTAAGATGCCCCCACGCGAGGAAGAGGGTTGAGAGGGGGGGGTTCTTCGTGGCCGTGGATAGGGAGGATTTCTGGAGGAAGTTTAGGAAGTTGGTTAGTGATGGGGGGGTGGTGAGTGAGGGTGACCTTGGTAAGGCTTCGATTGAGGAGTTGGTTGTTGGGGGGGCCCACTTCAATGTTAATTACTTCAGGAGTGTCGCTAGGGATGAGGTGGAGATCCTAAGCATTGATAGGAGGATTCAGACAAACCTCGATGGGCTGCTGAGGCTTACGGCTGATGTGCAGTTGGAGATTAGGGATTACATCGATGTGGAGATGATCGAGATTGGTCATGAGCCTGCCACCATTAGGGAGAGCGAGTTGAATAGGCTCTTCGAGGTGGGTGACAGGTTTGTGAAGGCCGCTGAGGAGGTCGAGCCGCCGGGCGTCATTGGTCCATTCACACTACAGTTAATGGTCACCTCGGACCTGGACATAGTGGTCTTCGATGTAGCCCTCAGGATTGGTGGTGGCACGAACATATACATGGGCATTGGGAGCCAATACAGCAAGCTGTACTTCGGTAGGCCGGTAAGCCTTGGTAGGAGGGTAGCCATGGAGATTAGGGAATGCCTAGAAGGTGATTGCCTGGAAAAGTTAGTGACTTAGCCTATTGCGTGCCTTATTAGTGCCATCTCGACCATGTACTTAACCGTATCATCCTCCCTACCCTCAGCCAACGAATTAATTAACAGCTGCGCCAGCAACTCATGTTTCCTACTTTCGTAGTCGCTGGGCCCCCCCGCCCTAATGCCCATTTCCTCAAGTGTCTCAATGTCCTTCCTAACCATATGAATTACATCATTGGTAATCCCGAAGGCATTACCCAGTTTTGTGAGCATGTCTAGGCATTCGTGGCATACGTACCTAGCCGCCACGCTTAGATCATGCCTTAGGTTTACGTAGGCCTCACTCAACGCTGCGTACTCCGCATCGCTTAACTCATTAATGGTAGAGACCCCCCCAACACCTCGGGCGGTATACCCAGGGAATAAAGCGCTGCGACGAATGTGATTGCCCTGGGAAGGACTACGCCCCCTAAACCCCCTGCTATAGCCGAATAAGCCTATGTGTAGTTTCCTGGCTCTCCTCCTAGGTACATAGTTAGAGACCTTATTTATGGCATTTGCTAAGCCCTCAACCTCCCTTTGGTAGTTAACCACGTACTTCCTAATAATGCCTACGAGCTTTCCATAATCCGCAATTAAGCAGTCACTACCTGGTGCCCTATTGTTTAGCCTAGACACTGCATTAATCACAGAACCCTCTGGGTAGTCATACCTAAAGGCTGATTGTATGGTGAAGGTATGGACACATGGGTACTCCCTAATGACGTTATCCACGTTATACGGCGTTAAGTGCCCCCCCTAAATGGTGTTGGGCCAACGCCAATTATTGGGTAAACCTCGAGACCGAGCTCCCTACCAATACTCAATGACTTACTCAGTGCTATCTTTGCCATGAGTACCGCAGGTACTAAGCCGTAATTCATCGCTGGGTCTGACCTGGCTATGAAGACCCTGAGGTAACTCGGTCTAATGGCTTTCCAGTAACCAATGATTATCTTGCCAATCCCCCCCAACATCGAGTCCAGATCCTCAATGAGGGGTATCACATCTATTGTGCCCGGCTTTACACTGCCAAGTACATCCATAACTTTGACACCAGGGAGTAACTCCATGAAAGCCTTACCGGCCACAACCCTTTCGTAGTACCTATACGTGAATATCAACTCCTCCGCCCTCGACGTTAGTGGCAGTATTACCTGAAACACGCCATTCACATTATCATCTCCATAAAACTCCCTGGCAATGTCGTAGGCCGTTGGAACCAACTCCAGGGCTTGCGAGAACAACTTTTTCTCAGTGGTCTCAGCCCAGGGATTAGGTAACCTGAGGGTTAGGTATACGTCTCTACCAATCACGTGCTTCCTGAAGAAGTCGGGGGGGTACCTACTAAGTAGTTTCCTGACCACGTAAATATCAACATCCTTGCCCTCGAAGTCCCACATGACCTCATGGCAACCATATAGGCTGTAGGCTAGGTATGCCTCGTGGATCTCATCATCACCCTGGATAACGCTATCCTTAACCCAATTAGGTACTTGAGCGTTATCTGGGTGTTGGGTGCACATGCTCATTGGTACGTGGTCCATACTCAATGAAAAATAGTGAAGTGGGTGCTTATAAGTTATACTTATTTTATATAAATTCGTCAGTTAAAATATATAGAATTAGTCAGTTAATAAAACCTAACCACAGGATAACTACCCAGCATTTTTACATAAACAGCCACCCTACTTAATTCATCAAAAGCCCTTGAGCAATTTACATCGCTTAATTGACACTCGGTCTCCAGTAGGAAATCGTAGCTCCAGGGACTACCCCCCCTATTAGGCCTTGAGTAAATCATTGATAGGTTTATGCTAAGGTCCGCAAAGCTTAAGGGCGTTGAATAGGGAACCTGGTCTATTTGGTACTGAGAATATCGCCATTGTCCTATCTCCAACCCTACCCATGTGCCTTGATATTACCAAGAACCTAGTGTAGTTCAGGTTGTCCTCAATACCGCAGATCAATGGCTTAAGACCATGAAGCTCAGCACCCATTCTAGAGGCCACCGCGGCCCTGTGCCTAAAGCCCTTAATTATCCTCAGGGCCTCTGAAGTTGATTGCGTATAATTTACCGAGACATTTAATTTTGATATGAAGTTCAGTGCCTCATTAATTGCATGTGGGTGGGAGTAAATCTCCTTAATGTCGTTTATGTCACTCCCATCATTAACAACCAGGCATAGGGTTACCCTATAATCAATGGCGTAATTTACGTAGACCCCCCCCACCTAAGCAGGGCCTCCATGGACTCACCAACAACCCCCCCGGCCTGGTTATTCTCGATGGGTATAACACCAAAGCCATAATCGCCCCCCCGATAAACGCCCTTGACCACATCACCAATTGACTTAAGGGAAGTAAGTATTGCATCTTTACCAAATAATTGAAGGGCAGCCTCGTGTGAGTAACTACCCTCAGGTCCTAGGTAGGCAATCCTATCATTGCTTACTAACACATCATTTATAAGCCTAAGAAGTAGTGGCTCATGTATTAATTGCATGAGGTCCACAACCCTCGCATTACCGCCATACCTAACCAACAACTCCCTTAACCTGCTAAGGTCCTCCTCAGCCCTGGTTATTGCGGCCATTAATTCTGAAATTCCTGGTTAATCACGCATCAATTTGCTAGTTATCCCTTTTATAAATATTACCATGGCGTGAATTACTTACTATATTTTTATCGATTAATCATCTATAGAGCACGTCCTCACCGGCGAGCTTAACCATGAGCATGTCCCTAACCCTACCACTCAAAGCCCTGAGCAACTCCCTATTACCAACAACCGACTGCAGCGAGTATATGCCGGCCGCACCAAGGAGCTGGGCAATCTCCCTCTTAACACCGATTAGGAATTTCATAAACCTAAGCCTAAAGTCCTCAATACCCTCATAACCATGCAAAGCCCTCTCCACAAAACCACTTATGATTACCGCATCCGCACCAAGGGCCACTAACTTAATAATATCCCCCCCACTACTCCTGATACTGGGCATGTGGATTAATAAGTCCACGTTATCTCTAATACCCCCCCTCCTCCTAAGCTCAACATCAAGCCTAACCAAGTGCGCCTCTGGATAATCATCATTAATGTCTATTATTACACCGTCAAACCAATTATTTTTCCTCACCAGTGCATTTACGGCATTGCTAACCTCACCTGCCTCCGTAATCCTTACGTATGTGGGTACGTTAACGCCAGGCATGACTTGCTGCGGATTGGTTATTACGAGCGCGCCCAACCTCTCAATGTATGTATCCCACATAACCCTCATTAGGTGCTTGTTATCTACTATATCCATGCCCTCGAGATCCACCATTACTGAATTAGCCCTGGCAACAAACTTGACTACCCTAATGAGCTCCCTGTCCCAGGTCCTCGGTGGCCTAATTATTACCGGCATAGAAAGCCACAGTTTACCCCCAGCCAGTGTTGTCGACACATCTATGTCCTCTCTATATGGGTCTATGGCCGGTTTCGTGACCTGGGCGCCATCGAACCTCAACCAATCAATCAGCCTCTTCGGGGGGCTCGACCTCCGGCGGCCCGGTGCTACCCATGCTCACGATGACCACGTCACCGGTCCTCACGAGCTGCGTCGCATAAATCGAATAATCAGGTGTCCAAACATTGCCTGGGTTTATGATGTTCTCATTAACTGAGTCACAGTGCGTTTCATTAATGCCTAGAACCTTCGCCGTTACCTCATCAAGACAACGGCCCTGCAGCAGATCCCTCCTTCCAACGAGCTTCCTAACATCATCAATACCCAGGCTGTCTAGGATTAACCTTAACTCCTCCATGAATGCCGTTAGGAAGTTCCTAGACGACCTGAGGGCGAAGTCATGGTCAACTATTATTGTCCCATCAACGAGCTTACTCGTTATCCCTGCAGGGCAGTTGCCCCCCCTATGGCATGTCCTGGCCATGTCACAGCCCATGGATATAAGCAATGCCGTGCCTAGGGAGACCGCGTCGGCCCCCCCAAGGGCCATGAGCTTCGCGGCGTCATCAGCCGTGGAAACCCTACCGGCGGCTATCAACGTAACCCTATCCCTGAGCCCCCCCTCCTCCCTAAGCATCTTATCGGCCGAGGCCACGGCCAACTCAATGGGTATGCCTATATTATCCCTAACCACCAGTGGTGTGGCCCCCCCGTGCCGGCTCCATGACCATCAATAATAATACCATCAGCTCCCATCCTTGCTATGCCGGCCGCTATGTACGGTATGTAGTTGGTAGCCGCGACCTTAACAAAGACGGGCTTACCAGTGGCCTCTTTAAGCGCGTCAATCCTCTGCTTGAGGTCCTCAATGGAGTAAATATCATGGTGGGGGGGCGCGGGCGATAATGCGTCAATGCCAATGGGAATCCTCCTAACTTGAGATATTACCTGGGTCACCTTAGAGGCCGGTAGGTGACCACCAATGCCTGGCTTGGCTCCTTGCCCGATCTTAATGACCACGCCCATGCCCGTCATTAACGTATTTATATCCACGCCGAACCTGGCCGAGGCCCACTGCACGAATATCCTCTTATGCCTGGCAACCTCAGGGTGTAAACCACCCTCACCAGTACCACTTATGAGCATTAATTCGTCGGCCAACTCGGCCTCGACTACGTTGGGCACACCAGCAAGGGCTCCGAAGGACATGTCGGCCAGGTATATGGGTGCTGAAACCTCTATACCGCCTATGGACGAAGCGAGGCTGGCCTTGCCCCCCCTTTCGTTACCTGTCAACCTAGTTTCATTAATGCCGAAGCTAATGTTGTCGAGTATCCTATACTTCCTAACGCCTCTTCTGAATATTCTAATGGGTCTACCGTGCTTGGCCATCTCCCTAATCTCCTCAATAACATCGCTATACCAGTAATCGCTTGTGGGCCCCTTACTCATTAACCTGATAAAATCACTAATTACTTGCCTGGGCCTTATATTAATTATATAATTCATTCAGGTAAATATCAATTACCTATTTATAAATATTATCCTTATTTAAATAATATATATCGAGACCACTACTCAGCCGTTACTACGGTATACCTTGAACCGAGCAAAGCATCAACTATGGACTCACCTAGGTTGAATTCCTGAGTGAACCTACGCAATATAGGCTCCAGCTCCTTAATCTCATCGCTATTTAGGTCTCTGTATTCTATTCTATTCCTCCTAACATGCTCAGAACGCATCAGTACATTTAATAATTTATTAGTCTCGTCCTGTCTTAAACCCTCGTCATTAGATGCATCAAGAAATTCCTTGAGTTCGGAGTAGGGTATTGTTAAACCTATCTTATTCTCGGGCACCTTGCCCCCCCTGATGTATATCCTGCCACCAACCATGCCGCTACCCACGTGCTTACCAACTAATTGGACATTACACCTATTTAATGCATCAATGCCGAGGACCATGATCACACCGCCAGCCATGTACTCACCGAGGTAATCATCGACCCTACCGCCAATTATTAAGTAGGGCCTCCTGTCACGGTACTCACGCATTTGAATGCCAGTTCTATTACCCGCATTACCCCCCCTAATAAGAACCTCACCACCCTGCAATGCCTGACCAAGCACATCCCTTGCATCGCCATGTATTACGACCCTGCCACCATGCATTGTATCCGCAACATCGTCCTGGGCATTACCGTATACCACGAACTCAACGCCATTATTTAGATTCGCCAAGGAATTTCCCGGCGTGCCGTATATCTCTACCCTGACACCCCCCCTTATGTTATGCCTTGGTAAGTTAACGCCTATGAATCTCTGGCCCCCCCTAACATTTATGATCCTAATAACCCTCTCACCACTTAATGCCCTTCTCAATATTTCCTCATTTAACTCCCTATAATTGAGACCCTCAGCATTTATTGCATCCTTCCCAACATAGGTTGGGAAGAACCTACGCGTAAAGAAGATATCCACCTCCTCCCTAGACCTACCCCATGAAATAACGCCGTGTTTTAACGAGGCTATGAAATAACCACCAGGCTCAAGGGTCCAGACCTGGGCTTCAGGCGCCACAGCCCTAATGGCGGCCTCCTCACTGGCCACGTAGTAGTGCTCATCATCCATGCCTATTACCATGGGCCTGAGCTTAAACCTATCCACCATGGCCACTAGGTAGACATCATCATTGTGATAAATACCCATTAGAATGGCGAAGGGGGGGCCATCAAGCATGGCCCACCTAAACTGCCTAATTAATGACAAAGCCTTGCTGTCATGCACATACTTAGGTGACTCACCAATTAAGGCCTTAACCGCGCTTTCGATATCAAGTCCATGCAAATGAAGTAGGTAGTGCATTAGGTAGGCAGCGGCCTCGCTGTCGGTTCCCACAAATGAGTTAAGGCCGTACTTATAGAGTAGGGCGTTCACATGATTACCATAACTACTTAATTCGCCGTTATGAACAACGGCAATGTCACTCACCGAAAATGGGTGTGACCAATAGGGTAGGTAGCCCGGCGAGTTTGTTGGAAACCTTGTATGGGCAACCCATAGGTCTGCGCTATACTTCTCTATGCCATATATAGAGCTATATCGCCTGGGTAACCAACACCCTTAAACACGTCGACATGCTCACCCAGTAGTAAACCCTGCCAGCCCTATCCTCCCACAGCAAGTCATTAATGTAGTTGACGATATTCATGACCCCGTAATTAAACCTAGCACCATTGAGTACCCTAACCTCCAGGTCAACAACAGGCCCAAGCTTATTCCTAACCCTTATGTCCACGGGGGGGCCAAAACCATTATCCCTCATTACCGACTCAATGATATCCACCGCGCCCTTCATAGACCCCTCCTTAACGAAGACCCCCCATCCTGAGACCCATGGTTCGCGGTTAAGCAGGGCGAAGCCCGAACCCAGTCCAGCACCCCCCCTGAACTTAATAGTCTCTATAGCCTTAACCACAAGGTCACCACTTACCTTATCTGAGTTATCGCCACGTCTAATTACGCCGAAAATCCCACAATCTGCTGGGTATTTAACGAGCGATATCATATGCGCGGGCAATAAATAAGTTCATGTAAGGAATATTTAAGCTTTATATTCCTAAGCAATATGTAAATAAGCTATTTCTTATTCATCTATGTAATTATATATTAAATATTGATGCTATGGCCGAAAATAGTGAATATTATTTTTAGATATTAACGAATTAATACTAAATAAGTTTAATGACCTCGACAGTGAAGGAGGCGGTGGTATAGTTACCACCAAGGTCCGGTGTGTGTATTCCTCGGTTTAGGGCGTTAATAACGGCATTCTCAATGGCGTTACCAGCCATTACGTAGTTACCATCCCCCCCAGTTCTCTCCCCCCCATACCACCTGAGCATCCATGCCGTACTCAACATCATTGCCGTTGGGTTTGCAATGCCCTTACCGGCAATGTCGAAGGCAGCCCCCCCGTGTATGGGCTCAAAGAGGGCCTTATTATCGCCTATGTTTGCCGACGGCGCAAGCCCTATACTACCAGTCACGTAGGCTGCTAAATCACTGAGTATGTCGCCGTATAAGTTTGTTGTGACTATCACGTCAAAATCCTGGGGTCTCCTGACCAGGTCCATCACGGCCGAGTCTATGTACATCTCATTAACCACAATGTCCGGGTAATCCTCAGCAACTTCCTTAACAGTATCCCTAAACAAGCCGTCTGACACTGTCAATACATTGGCCTTATGCACTATGGTGACCTTCCTACGCCTGGCCCTCGCCATGTTGAGGGCCACCCTGGCAATGCGTTCACTCGCTCTCCTGGTTATTACCCTAAGGGCTATTGCGGCGTCATTGTTAAGCATGTACTCGGCCCTCACATAAACGTCCTCGGTATTTTCACGCACAATGACCAAGTCCACGCCGTCCCTCACCGCCTTAACCCCCCCTGGGTAATTCCTCGCAGGCCTAATATTGGCGTATAGGTCGAGACCTCTCCTCAACTTAACAACAACCTCACCCGCACTCTCACCAACCGGTCCCTTCAGTATTGCGTCTGATTCCTCTATTACTCGCCAGTACTTACCTGGCAAGGCCTCCCCCCCGTACTTCCTAACAGCGTTATCCCCAGCCTCAATATACGACACATCAATCTTAAGCTGAACTTCGACGACACAGCCTTAAGAACCTCCAGCGCCGACCTTGTTACCTCAGGCCCGACACCATCACCCTCAATAACCGCCACCCTCATCAGGCCTATTACATAGCCTATTTTTTATGTATTGCTAAACTATAGAAATTACTAATAAATGCCATCAATCGAATTGGATAATGGCCCCTAACCATGAAGACACCGACTTGAGAAACTTGGGAAATTAACCTAGTAAAGGCATAAGCATGGATTGAGAACAGCAATGGTCATTCTTATTAAGGTTTAAGATCTGTTGATCATCGGCATCCACTCGCTTATTAGGTATGATTTATTTAAGGTAGGGAGAATAGTGTTTTGAAAATTAATCAATATTTAAACTATAAATTTTTGAAATTATTTTCTAGTAATGACCTGCCTTGTCGGCGCCGTAATTAACCAACTCCATTATTATGCGTTTAATATCCTCCTCTGAAGCCTTAATACCCATGTCACCCAACTCCTTAACTCTCTTTAACACTGCATTTACAATATCATCACGTGGTTCAATGCCCATGGACCTTAGTATATATATTATTGAGTGCTTACCGCTGTGCTTCCCAACGACTATCCTCCTATTCATGCCTACTTGTTGGGTCTATTGGTTCATAGGTAAAGGGGGGGTTCGAGAGAACGCCATGCACATGAATACCAGATTCATGAGAAAAGGCGTTGGCTCCTACAATGGCCTTATTCGGCGGTACCGGTATTCCAAACAGCCTCGATACTAGGTCGGAGACCTCCTTGACCCTCTCAAACCTAATATTAACATTATAATTAAGTAGGAATTTCACAGCAGCAGCTATCTCCTCAAGCGCCGCATTGCCGGCCCTCTCCCCCCCAACGCCATTTATCGTACCATGCGCTTGGTCAGCCCCCCCAGCCTCTATCGCAGCTACGCTATTTGCCACAGCCATTCCAAAATCATCGTGACAATGCACGCTCAGTAAGTAATTGCCCTTAACCATATCCCTAACGAACCTGACCAATGACGCCATTCTGCTCGGCCACATCACACCGACGGTATCCGCAATATCTAGTCTATCAGCACCGGCATTAACAACTTCCTGGAAAACCCTGACCAGGAAATTGGGGGGGTCGCTCCTCGTTGCATCCTCCGCGCTAAACTCCACGGTTAAACCATGAGACTTGGCATAGGTGACCGCATTCACGGCGGCCTCCACGACCTCCTCCCTACTCATCCTCAACTTATACTTCATGTGTAGGTCTGACGTGGCTATGAATATGTGTATTGCCTTAACGCCGGCATCAATCGCCCTGTCTATATCCTCCTTCCTAGTCCTCGCCAATGCTATGACCTCTGAGTTGCTCACCTCCCTGGCTATGGCCTTAACGGCCTTAAACTCGCCCTCGCTGACTATTGGGAAACCAGCCTCTATAGAGTCAACGCCCAACTCCTCAAGCTTTAGCGCAATTCTTAGCTTGTCCTCAGGTTTAAGGGCAACACCTGGTGTTTGTTCGCCATCCCTAAGTGTCGTGTCTAATAACCTTACGTATTTACTCCCCCCCGGTGAAGCCCTAACTACGTTTTCCTGAGCAATCTAACCCACCGTCTCCTATAAACAAAATACTTTATTTAAGCATTTCCCCATGATATAGAAGGAACATAAATAATTGATAATTCACATTACACTAGTTATATGACGGAAAAGCTTAAATATTTTATAAATTTACCTATGTATGATGAGGTGTTTTATTCTTTACGTATAATGCGGATGAAAACGATCGGTTAAACTCACGGTTAAATGATACGGTGCATGCGCATGAATCAAGGGTGCCAGGTGATGGTGATGCCCAGGGCGGTTGATCTACTCGTTAGGGAGATGGAGAGTATAGGTGTTAAGGAGGTCTTTGGTATCATTGGTGGGCAGATAATGCCGTTCTTTGATGCATTATATAATTCTAATATTAAGGTTTATATGTTTAGGCATGAGCAGGGCGCAATACACGCGGCTGATGCCTACGGCAGGGTCACGAAGAGGCCCATGACCGTGGTCGTCACGTCAGGACCAGGCGCCACAAATCTGCTGACTGGGCTTGCCAATGCCATGATGGACTCATCACCATTAATTGCAATAACTGGTCAAGTACCAACGGCATTCTTCGGAAGGGATGCCTTCCAAGAGACAGACATTGTTGGTGCAACGATGCCTGTCACTAAACATACCTTCATGGTTAGAAAACCGGAGGATTTGGTGCCCGTGTATAAGGCTGCTCATGAGATAGCAGTTGATGGAAGGCCGGGTCCTGTGGTCATAGACCTGCCGAGGGATGTTCAGTTAATGGAGATTGACCCAGCGGTTATTAAGGCAAGGACCATACGAATAACCAGGAAAATAGCCCCCCCAGAGCCAGACCCATCACTGATTGCCTACGCGCTCAAGTTACTTCTTAATGCTGAGAGGCCTGTAATGCTCATTGGCGGCGGTGTATGCTGGAGCGGCGCTACCAATGAGGTCCTAACCCTCGCCGAGTTACTAGGCATGCCCATAGTCACCACACTGCTGGGTAAGAACTGCGTGCCAAATAACCACCCACTGGTTATGGGGGGGCCTCGGGAATGCACGGTAGGCTTGAGGCCGATGCAGCCATAATAAATGCCGATGTAATATTGGCGGTCGGCACAAGGTTCAGTGACAGAACCGTGGGCAACTTCAACGAGTTTAGGAGGGGGGGTAGGAAGATAATACATGTCGATATCGATAAAAGTGAAATTGGTAAGAATGTAAAGCCTGAGGTTGGTATTGTCGGTGATGCGAAGACCGTGTTATCAACAATGATTAAACTCGTGCCCAAGGCCCTTGAGAGGAGACACGAGGCATTCATTAGGTGGTTAAGGGGTATTAAGGAGAGTTATGAGGAGTATAGGAGCAAGGTTGATATTAATGGATTTGCGCCATGGAAGGTCCTGAAGGTCCTTAGGGAGGTGATGCCACCGCATTCGATAATAGCCACCGGCGTTGGCAGCCACCAAATGTGGTGCGAACTTCATTGGGATGTTTACGTACCTGGAACCTTCATAACCAGCGCGGGCCTTGGTACAATGGGCTTCGGATTACCCGCCGCCCTAGGCGCAAAGATTGCTAGGCCGGATGTCCCAGTACTGGACATTGACGGTGATGGCTCATTCCAAATGACCATGCAGAACCTGGCCTTAATCCGTGAATACAACCTACCAGTGATAGTAACCATATTTGACAATTCAACGCTAATGCTCGTTAGGCATTGGCAGGTAATGCTGTATAATAGGAGGATCATTGCCGTGGACTTCAACGTAAACCCGGACTTCATGAAGATAGCCGAGGCCTATGGAATAGAGGGTGTTAGGCCGAGTAATTATGAGGAGTTGAGGAGTACCGTGGCAAGGGCCGTTAGGAATAATGAGGCGTTGATTGTCGACATAACCATTGATAGGGAGAGGGACTTCGTTTTGCCCTTCGTACCCTCAGGCAAATGGCTTGAGGAGGTCATATTTCCTGAGGGGGGGTTCAGGGTCGATCTCAGGTACCCAGGTGATGGCTATGGAGGGTGATTTCTCGATAGAGGTCGTAATGAGTAATGAGGTTAACCCGTTCGATGCCGTGGTTAGGGCCATGAACGTGATCAGGAGAGGTAAGATAGCAATTAGGCATGTGAATATTGACATGAGTGACTCGGTGATTAAGGTCTCAATTAGGGCTAGGGGGGGTGAGGAGGATGAGGTTAGGTGGGTTTGTAATAAGCTTGATAAGCTTTACGATGTGGTAAATGTTAAATATATGCCCGAAGAAGTACACATGAATAAGGTGGTGGTTAGTAATGGCTAGGATATATAAAGATAAGGATGCGGATCAATCAGTGATCAAGGGTAAGGTCGTTGCTGTGCTCGGTTATGGCATTCAGGGTAGGGCGTGGGCCCTTAACATGAGGGATAGTGGCGTCAAGGTTATTATTGGTGTTAGGCCTGGCAAGAGCTTTGACTTGGCTAGGCAGGAGGGCTTTGAGGTTTACCCGGTGGGTGATGCCGTTAAGAAAGCCGATGTAATAGCCATGCTACTGCCCGACATGGTTCAACCAAGTGTTTGGGAGTCGGAGATTGCGCCAAACCTTAGGCGTGGCATGACGGTGGTCTTCGCCCATGGCTTCAACATTAGGTTCGGATTAATAAAGCCGCCGAGTGACGTGGACGTGGTCCTAATAGCGCCTAAGGCGCCTGGTAAGGCCGTTAGGGATGAGTTCGTTAGGGGGGGTTGGGGGGGAGTCCCGGCGCTGGTTGCTGTTCACCAGGACTTCACTGGGAATGCCCTAAAGACTGCGTTGGCGATTGCGAAGGCCAACGGGTTCACTAGGGTTGGGGGGGTTATAGAGACAACCTTCGCTGAGGAGACGGAGACCGACCTGATCGGTGAGCAGAATGTGCTTGTCGGTGGGTTACTGCAGTTGTTGAGGTATGGATTTGAGGTTATGGTGGAGCTTGGTTACCAACCTGAGGTGGCGTATTTCGAGGCCATTAACGAGGCTAAGTTAATAATGGATCTGATATGGGAGAGGGGGGGCTCACTGGGATGCTCCTTGGGGGGGTCAGTGAGACGGCTAGGTATGGTGGCTTAACGGTTGGGCCATACGTAATTAATGAGGATGTTAAGAGGAGGATGAGAGAGGCTGCCGAGAGGGTTAGGAATGGTGAGTTCGCTAAGGAATGGGTTACCGAGTATCAGAGGGGTGCGCCGAGACTAGGCGAGTTACTTGAGCAGGTTAGGAAAAGCCAAGCTGAAAAGGTTGGTGATTTCTTAAGGCAATTAATGAGGAGTAAATAGGTTTAATTCCTTGTGTATAAAAATTAGTTTTAAGTAGGTTATTATTTGTTTAATGAGATTTTATTTAAATATTAATGTAAATTATTTAGTAGACGCTAGGTAATTATTAATTATAAATTGTGATTATTTATTATGAATAATTTTTAATAATTTAGAGGTTAGTCTATTGGCTTATTAATCTTTTATTGTTGACTTAGGCAAAATTTTTAATCCACGGCATAACTCACTAATCGTGGGTTATAGGGCGTTGGATTCTGATCGTGTAAAGAGGCCATTGGGTACTTAAGATTACGCCGGAGATGTGTATTGGTGATGAGCTATGCGTTAAGAGGTGTCCAATGGGCATATTGGAGCTCTCGAGGGAGGAGGTCAACCCGAAGTTACCACTACGTCAGGATTAAGCCTGGCAGGGAATTTGACTGTGTGGCATGCGGTATATGCGAGAAGGTTTGCCCAACAAATGCGATATATGTCGAGCGTGAGGAGGAAATAACAGTTAAGGATTACTTAACGAAGATTGATGGGATCAAGGCTACGCAGGATAACGCAAATAATAATCGCGTTCTCGTAATTGGCGGTGGTATTGCTGGTATTGAGGCTGCCCTTGCCCTGGCTAACATGGGCTATAAGGTGACGATCATCGAAAAATCAGCGACTATTGGCGGTAAGATGGCGATGCTCGACAAGACATTCCCAACACTCGACTGCAGCATATGCATAGAAGGACCACTAATGAGCGATACGTCGAATAACAAAAACATAGAGGTGTTAACCATGGCAGAACTACTAGAGTTAAGGGGGGGTGAGCCAGGGCGTTATAGGGCTAGGATATTGGTTAAGCCTAGGTACGTGACTAATGAGTGTACGAAATGTGGGTTATGCGAGAACGTATGTCCCATGACTACTCCAAGCGAGTATAATGCGGGTATCGGCCTTAGAAAGGCGATATACCTACCATTCCCACAGGCCGAGCCAGGAATATACGCCATAGACCCAGACCTATGCCTAAACAAGCCCCCCCTGAAAATATAGTCTGTAATAGGTGCGTCAGTGTCTGTGAGCCCAGGACCATACTATTCACGATGATGCCACGGATAGTCGAAAGGGAGGTGGCTGCGGTCATAGTGGCTACGGGTTATGAAATAGAGAATGGCGATGTACTGGGTAAGTACGGCTATGGTAAGCACCCGGACGTACTCACGGCAATGGAGTTTGAGAGACTCGTCAATGCCACAGGGCCATCACTAGGTGAGGTAGTTAGGCTAAGCAACCATAACCACCCTAGGAAAGTCCTGTTCATATCCTGCATTGGCTCAAGAACAAATAAGGCAAACCCATACTGCTCAAAGGTCTGCTGCGAGTACCTACTCAAGCAAGCCATCTACGCGAAGAACCACGGTATTGAGGATGTCACAATACTATACATGAATGATGTCAGGACCTACGGCAAGGGCTTCGAAAACCTGTACCAAAGGGCTATAGAGAGGGGGCGTTAGGATATCCCATGGAAGACCGATAGTTATTAGTCCCGTCAATGGCTCGATAAGGGTTAAATACGAGGACACACGAAGTAGGGAGATTAGGGTTGAGGATTATGACATGGTTGTCTTAGCACCAACGATGAAGCCACCCAAAGAACTTCAGAAACTGGCTAATACGCTAGGTCTCGAATTGGATAGGTACGGCTTTATTAAGGTGAACCCCCCCGCAAACCCTGTTGAGACCAATATACCAGGTATATTCGTGGCAGGAAGCGCCTCCGGACCCACGGACATTACGGAGTCGGTGCTCATGGGCCTGGCAGCGGCAGCCCAAGCCGTGGGCTTCATGAGAAAATCCATTATCGAAACCGAGGAATTCAGTGAGACCATAGAGACTGAGAAGCCAAGGATTGGTGTTTTTGTTTGTCATTGTGGTACGAATATTGCCGGTGTTGCTGATGTTCCTGCGTTGGTGGAGACTGCTAGGCAGTTGCCTGGCGTGGTTCACGCCGAGGATGTACCCTTCGCCTGCTCTAAGGCGGGTTTGGATAGGATTGCCGACTCAATAAAGAAGAATAACCTTAACAGGGTCATTGTGGCGGCCTGCTCCCCCCCAGCGACACACCTTAGGTTTTTCCAGGATGCTGCGAGGAGGGCTGGCCTTAATCCTTACCTCGTGGAGATGACGAACATTAGGAACCTGGACACCTGGGTCCACAACGACAGGAAGGTAGCCACAGAGAAGGCCAAGGACATGATAAGAATGGCCGTAGCCAAGGCACCGCTCATGAGACCCTTCAGGCCCGAGAAGCTCGGTATCATCAAGAGGGCGCTGGTCATTGGATGTGGCCCTGCAGGGCTAGCGGCCATTAATGCCCTTGCCAACGCAGATGTTGAAACAATAGTGGTTGAGTTGGGAGGTAGATGCGGTGGTCCTTACCTAAATGACTTCGTAATTAAGTACTTACCGGAGGGCGCCAGGGCTAAGGAGTTGGTTAATAAATTGATTAGGGTTCTCGAGAACCCCCCCAGGGTTAGGGTTTATTATGGGACCACGGTTAAGGAGGTTACGGGCTTCACGGGTAACTTCCACGTAGTCCTAAGCAACGGCGTTGAACTCGACGTTGGCGCAATAATAGTCGCCACGGGAGCTAGCCCCGTCAATGCCGTTAATTATAATGCTGGCGATGGGCTTAATATCGTGACTATACACGACCTAGTTAATAGGGGGGTTTAGGCGTCGGTAATGATGTATTACTTATTGACTTATGCAATAAGCCCTACTGCCAAGCCATAATGTTTAACACAGCCCTGGCGCTGAGGAGGACTGGTAAGAATGTGTACGTTGTTGTTAAGGATGTAATGATGGTTGGGACTCAGTATGAGGACTTGTATAGGGAGGTTAGGAGGGCTGGCGTTACAATATTGAGGGTTCCAAGGGATGGCGATGTCATGAATTATGTAGTACTTGATCATGATACTGCGTGATTAGAGATGTGGAGCTTGGCGGGGATGTGACTATCCACGTAGACTCTGTCGTGCTCAGCACGCCCATGAGACCTAACTCAGACGAGGTTTCCAAGGTGCTGAGGCTTTCTAAGGATCAGGAGGGCTTCCTGATGGAGGCCCACCCGAAGCTTGGCCCCGTGGACACAATGACCCCAGGAATATTCATAGCCGGTGCGGTTAGGGCTCATAGGGGGGGTTTCGGCGAGGCAGTTCTGGAGGGTTATGCGGCAGCCGCTAGGGCGTTAACTCTATTGACCAGGGATTACATAATTAAGGAAGTTTCCGTACCCAGGGTAGACCCAAGTAAGTGCGTTGGTTGCCTACTATGCATTAAGGCTTGCCCGTACGGCGCAATTAAGGGTGAGCCTGGAAAGCCCGTTAAGATAGACCCTGCCGCGTGCCAGGGCTGTGGTTCATGCGTTGGTGAGTGCCCATACGGTGCATTGGACATGGACCTACTCAGCGATGATGCTATTATGGCTCAGATTGAGGCTGCCTTGGCTGAGGAGCCTGAGAGGAAGGTGATAATGTTCACGTGCGCCTACTGCTCCTACTACGCAGCCGACAATACGGGAATACTGAAGCTTCAATACCCACCACACGT
>NZ_BBBI01000018.1 GCF_001315985.1 Vulcanisaeta distributa JCM 11216 | reverse complement strand
CGGCGGAAGTAGTGGTGGGACTGCCAGTGGTTTTCATGGCGTTAATTCCGTGAATAATGAGGTTGTTAAGACCGTGGTAATTAAGATATTCTTACCCTGCTACTGTGGATCCTCATAGCCATAATAATCATACTCCTAATCTTTACATTAATAAGTTCAAGGAGTTCTCTAATGAGAGTTAGATTGCTCAGTGAGGGGGGGAGGGAAAGGAGAGTTGAGAGGAGGCCAAAGGTTAGGACCGAGGTGCCGAGACCAAAGCCGGTGGAGAAGCCGCAGCAGGCGTTGCCGAGGATGGAACTACCCATTAATGGCCTCCCGGTACCCCCCCTAGGGGGGGTTGGGGGGGTGGTGGTAAGTTCATCGACCTCGGTATTGATAAGGATTTACCACTCACCTGGAGGGTTAATGATCCGTTGCCGTTCACGGTAAGTAATGGCGCATACCCTGAGCTGCACCCTGAGGGTGAGGTCGTAGGCAACGCATTGGTATTTCATAGCCCTGGCTGTCACGTGATTAGGGTTAGGGTTGGTAATGATATTGCTGAGTCTCATAAGATACTTATTGTTGAGGATTATGGGCAGGATATCATGAGTGCGTTTAGGGCTAACATGGCAATGCATGGACTTGAGGGCATTGAGAATAAGACACCTAGGGAGGTCTGCATGGAGTTGGCGAGTAGGGGGGGCCTAATGAGTGAGGCGAATTGTGAGTCCTGGGTGAGTCTCAGGGTGTTTGAGGCCGTTAGGTATGGTCATGTGGATATCGATAGGAAATCCTATGAGGACTTCATACGTGGATTAACAAAATTGAGGGATGCATTGGTCATGGGGGGGTGCCCAGCATGAGTCTACGCAGGTTGGGTAGGCACTACGGGGGGGTCAGGATCGGCATTGTAATTGCAGTACTCTTAATAGTCCTTGCCCTGGGTCCATCGATGACTAGCTATGCGCCATCACTATCATTATTTATTAAGTGGTTGATTAACGTAGTATTGTTACCACTCATTATCTACCTAGCCATTAGGTTAACTGGAGAGACTTTAATGACTAGGGCTGGCACGGCATTTAAAGCACTTGGCAGCGCATTAGTTGGTGTAGTGTCGCCAATCGTGCTTGCTTACCTATTCCTGAATGGTACGTTGGGTATAATCTCATACGTAATACACTTCAACAAGCTCCCAAGTATTTTTGCCGCATCATTCGTGATCATCGTTGGCGCCGTGATCATAAACTATGGTAGGGGGGGCTTTGGGGGGGAGCCCATTAAATCATCACTAAGGTACATAGGCTTTGCAGTACTTCTGTATGGAATTGCCTGGCTAATGGCCATAGCCTACGCACCGCTTGGTACACCATTTCTCTACGCATCAATTGGTTCAGCGTTGATGGGCGTGGCGATTCTCATCAGCCTGCACCCATCACTAAAACCCTTAGCTAGTGACTTATCGAGAGTTGCAAGGCCAATTGTGGCACTGCTCTTTGTTGTGGGTCTCATGGCGATGTTTGCACAAATACCGCAGTTAAGACCATACAGTGGTTACCTAACCATGATGTCGATGATCCTATTGGCCATTGTAGTGGTCATCATTGGTTACAGGCTCTATACCGCATTTTCAGGTATTGCGAGAGGATTGCTGAGAGGATCTATGAGCAACACGTTAGGGAATCGCCATTACTCGCTTCCAGTGAGGATGATGTATTCGTAAATGCAATCAATGACTTCATGAAGCGAGGCAGAAAGGAAGAATTGATAGCCTATGCTGCCTACGCCCTCGCCAACTGCGACATGGACTTCATGGAAATTAATAAAGCGCTAAGAGGACTTATGGATTACGAACCACCCCCCCAGTACGTAGGTATTTGGCCCTGGGAAAGGCGTAGTGTTGAGGAGACAGCCACGAAGGACGCTGAGGTAAGGAAACAATTGATTGCAGAACTTATGAAATTAATAACTTCGTGCAAGGCCACGTAAGGACTACACACTCAGGGTCTCGTGAACCTAACCCTCCTCCTCATCGTTACTGGGCCACTCTCATTAAATCTCTCCTCAAGCCATGGGTCGCCATTATCGTGATAACCAAACGATTCCCAATAACCAGGCTCGTTACTATCCATGATTATTAACTCACTAAGGTATTTGGCGCTTTTCCAGCCGTAGCGTGACGGCACGACAAGCCTCAATGGAAAGCCATGTTCCCTAGGCAATATTTTCCCATTCATTGCGTAGGCAATTATCGTTGTTTCCTCAAATAAGGCGTTCAATGGTAAGTTCGTGGTGTAACCATCGATACCGACGGCCATTACGTAGTCACCCCCCCTGGGCCTGGCAATATCCATTAAATACCTCGTTGGTATACCCCTCCACTCCACATTTAGCACGCTCCAACCAGTGACGCAGTGAAAATCAGTGACTAGGTCCACACAGGGTACTTTCGTGACTAATTCTATATACGGTATTTCAAACCCATTCTCAACGAGCCCCCCCGTCACCTTCAATCTATAGCTAATTACGTCAACATTCTCGGGAGGGTCGTAAACATCGTATATCACGAAACGAGGGATAACTCTTTGGTTTGGTGGTAATTCTCGTCTATAAACTAATTTACTGCATGTCCTACTCAATGCGGTCTTAAGGACATCATTAATCGCATTACTCACAGATTAATTGAAATGATTGCCATTAATAAGTCCTAGGTTTAGCTTTCACTGAGAATAACATTTCACTAATTTAATGGAAATACTTAAGTAGTTTAAAATAAGGCTAAGAAATATGGTGTTTTCTAAGAATCCGGTAGATGTTATTAGGGATAGAAAATTTTCGCAGGGTGAGGTTGCAGATTCGCTTAGGCTCGCTATTATGGCTGAACTCGATGCCATAAACCTATACCTGCAATTGTCCAGGCTTATTGATGATGAGAGGGTTAAGAGGGTATTTGAGGACATAGCTAAGGAGGAAAAGACGCACCTTGGTGAGTTTCTCACGTTACTTAAATCCTATGATCCTGAGCAGGTTGAGCAGTTAAAGGCCGGTTCAGCAGAAGTCGGTGAGCTAACGGGCATTAAAGCACCAGTAAATGACCCTAACAATGGTCAGAAGGTGTTAGGCTCGACTAATAATGCCAGTGATCCTCCGCCTGACGTAGTTTCATCATCAAACTTAAGTCCAGAGGAGCTTAGATACGTACAGGGTAGGATTAGGGAGGTTGCCAATGGTGTAAGGAGGTTTAGGAAGTACTTAACCGTTTATGAGGTTGGTCCTGGGCTCGATGCCGTGCCACTCGATGAGGTGATTATCAGTACTCCAATAACTGCGACCAGGTCCGTGATACCACTTAAGGAGTTAAGTGTGAAATTCTCAATTTCGCAAAGGCAGGTAGAGTACGCCAGAGCCAGGGGGGGTGAGGGGGGGGTTTACTCGGTAACCGCTGATCAGGCGGCTATTAGGCTTGGTTATGAGGAGGACTCAACAATACTTAGTGATATTTTGGGTAATCCTAAGGTTAAGTCAATGGGCGTCTCGTCATGGGATATGCCGGGTTCAGCTGTTAATGAAGTATCAAGCGCGGTTAATGCACTGTATAGTAATTATATACCTGAGCCGTACGTATTATTCGTAAGCCCTGGCAGGTATACAAAGCTCTTAATGGTTGTTGAGAAGACGGGTGTCATGGAATTAACGAGGGTTAAATCGCTAGTTAAGGATGTAGTAGTTATTCCCCAGTTAAGGGATGACACAGCATTGCTGCTGTCTACCCATCAGTCGGTCATCGACGTGGCCATGGGCATTGACACAGCATTGAATTACCTAGGCCCTGAGGATGGGGCTCACGGCTTCGTGCTGTGGGAAACACTGGCTATTAGAATTAAGGATCCCAGAGGCGTGATAGTTCTTAGGCAGGGCACTTAAGTTAAAGGTGTAGGGTTAGTAAATGGATAGTTAGAATTAAATACTTGCTACGGTTTCGTCTCCCGTGGGTTTCGTAAACCTATTAATAAATATATTTAACTATATTGGGATAATCGCCTTCGCCGCATCAGGTGCATTCAAGGCATATGAGAAGGATATGGACGTCCTCGGTGGGATCGTACTTGGTTCCTCAGTGGCCCTTGCAGGTGGCATAATTAGGGATGTACTAATTGGTATATTTCCACCGACGAACATCGTTTACATACCCTACCCGGCAACCGCGATAATAGCGTCATTAATAGCATACGTGTTTTACCCGTGTATTTCTAAGTACAAGAATGCCCTCATGTATGCAGATGCCATTGGCCTTGGTACCTTCTCAGCTGTGGGTGCTGAGATAGCTGTTGAGCACGGCCTTAATGTCCTTGGTGTGATACTTATGGCTGCCGTGACGGCCGCAGGCGGCGGCGTTATTAGGGATGTGCTGGCCGGTGAGGTTCCCACGATATTTCGACGGGACATCTACGCAACAGTAGCGATGCTTGGTGGCGTAATATACCTGGTGTTTAAGTCGCTGCTGGGTAGCGAGACTGCGGTTTTAGCCACCGCCGTCATTATAATAATTACTAGGTTCGTAATAATAATGAAAGGCCTTGATAAGGCATATGTAACAATACGCTTATCGACAGGTAATCCATCGGAGAGCATGAGAAGTACTGAGCAGAGGGGGGGGTCAATCCTCGTTCACGTTGATGCTTAATTCACGGGCCGTATTTATTAACTTATTAATACGGCTCCAGGACTTATCCCTAATTATCACCAAATTACCCATAAACTCGACATTTACACCTAACTTACTTATTGACGATTTTAATAATTCATAGGAATCCATGTCCATGACCATGACGTAATTACCCTCCGGATCTTTTCGACGACTTACGTTGAGCCCCCCCCTCACCCTCACCACTGGCGCTCACCC
The DNA here is from genome assembly GCF_001315985.1 of Vulcanisaeta distributa JCM 11216. Classification (GTDB taxonomy): domain Archaea; phylum Thermoproteota; class Thermoprotei; order Thermoproteales; family Thermocladiaceae; genus Vulcanisaeta; species Vulcanisaeta distributa_E. The sequence goes on along the minus strand of NZ_BBBI01000018.1, from coordinate 40,719 downwards.
CTACCCCCCCTAAGGTCTTCTCCACGCTCTCTAGTGAGTACCCCCCCATGATCCTCGTTAGGCGTTCAAGTAACTTTTTCTTGAAGGTATCGCTTGTGGCCATTAACCTAAGCAGTGGCATGTAGTATAGAGATACCTCGGAGCTACTGACGTGGAGCTCTGTCCTAAGCCTATTGATTAGGGCATCCCTCATCTGCCTCATTTCCTTAGTCTTAGCCAGCAACCTAATTCTCTCCGGGAATGTTAACCTAACGAACCTAGCGAGGGGAGGCTTATTACGCACCAGCGCTACACCAACAGTCATGAGCTCAAGCATGTATGGCATTAATTCCCACTCCTGTGTCTTTGCAATCCTGCCTTTAACCACGTCAGATAGTGATAGGTTATCGAGGGCCTCACTAACGGCTTCGATGGACTTCGCATACACGGAGGGTATGTTATCCAGCACCCAGGGGGGGTAATAGCTTTCCCAATCAAAGCTTGGTAGGAACGTGACCGACCTGGCATCCTCAAATCTCCTTGCATGGAATACCTTGTCGAGTATCTTGAACATGTCGAATTGATGGGCTCTCTCAGTCACGGTAACATCATCCCTAGTCAGAACCCTCTTACCCTCAGCGGCCGCCTGTAAATCATTTATTGCAGCCCTAACATCACCACCCGACGCAACCGCAATGAGCTTGAGCGCATCCTCCTCACACTTAATACCCTCGGCGTTACATATCCTTCTTAGTATTGTCAATATATCCTCCTCACCAAGGGGGGGCTTTAGTTGAATAACCTCAGCCTCGTCCCTTAACTCCCTGAACTTGGGGGGGTCCCATGGGTTATTCGCAGTCATTATAATGGGCCACGTGGACTCCCTAATCAACTCCACAATAGCTGCTAATCCACCCCTATCTTCCCTAACGTTTAGTCCATCAACCTCATCGAAGAGTATAATCCTACCTTTAAAGCCGAAGAGCGAACCCATCTTCATTGAACTACCAATTACTTGCCTAATCCTCTCGCCAGTCCTAACATCACTTGCATTCAACTCAAGAACCTCGTAACCCCCCCTCTCATTAGCCAGGGCATAGGCAAGCGTTGTCTTACCGATTCCCGGTGGGCCGACGAGCATTACAGCCTTCCTGCTCGGCTTACCCTTCTCCCAGCTATTTATCCAATCAAGTAACGCCTTCTTAGCCTCCTCCTGATTAACGACTTCAGAGAGCCTCCTTGGGCGGTACTTCTCAACCCACGGTATTTTCTTGGACAATTTAATATCACCTCTTTTTAGCAGGTGCTTTGGCTTCCTTACTAGTTCCTAGTCCATACTTCTTGCCGATTAGCATGAGCCTTGCCAGGAACGCCGAGAGCTGTATTTCCTCATCAGAGCCCTCGGTAAGCCTATAATCAATGTCAGCGGCAACCTCGGCGATCTCAACCTTAGCCTCATCAGGGACATTAATAGCACCGCTCATTATTTGCCTTTGTATTACCCTCAGTATTTCAGTTCCTGATACACCGTGTTCGTACATTAAAGTCCTCAGTTTGTCCCTTGCATTAATAAAGTCGCCACTGAAAGCCGTATTAATTAGGTCAACAATGTCCTTAGGCTCTATGTAACCAACAGTCTTGTAAATGACCTCGGGCGTTATTTCCTTAGCCGTAGCCGCTGCGGCTTGTAGTGTGTTTATTGCCTTTCTCATGTCTCCCTGGCTTATGTCCCATACGGCCTCGAGGGCCTCATCAGTAACCTTAACACCCTCCCTCGAAGCAATCTCCCTAAGCCTACCAAGAACGGCATCCCTGGGAAGCGGTGAGAACCTAAACATGGCGCAGCGGGACTGTATTGGGTCGATAATCCTAGACACGTAATTGGCAATGAGTATGAACCTGGTCACGTTAGCGTACATCTCCATCATCCTCCTAAGGGCTTGCTGGGCATCCGATGTCATGTTATCAGCCTCATCAAGAATAATTAACTTATACGGTGCCTTACCCATCGGCGCCGTTCTTGCGAACTCCTTAACTCTCTCCCTGATTGTTGTTATACCCCTCTCGTCACTCGCATTAAGCTCTAGGGTATTCTCACGCCAGGCATCACCATAAAGCTCACGGGCAATGGCAAGAGCCATCGTAGTCTTACCAGTACCAGGAGGACCGTAAAAAAGCATATGGGGGGGCATATTACCCATCTTCAGGAACTGCTTAATCCTCTCCTTAACCTCCTCCTGATCAATAATATCATCAATCCTCGAAGGACGATACTTCTCCACCCAAATTAATTCTGCTATGGACATTACGGTATTAATGAAATAAATTGGTTAAATAAGTATTCCTCCTGGGCAGGTGGGATGATTATTGAGTATTATTGATGGGGGGGAATGCATGTGCTGATTAGTAAAATTAGGCGTTAATTAAAAGGTGAAGAACTATTGAACTCATCACCTGCACTGGCGGCGACCCTCTCCATCTCGTCCTTCTTCCTAATCGCATATGACTTCTGGTCATTCTGCGCGGCCGCGATGATTTCATCGGCCAAGCACTCCTCAATGGGCTTTGGATTATTGAAGGAGCACTGCCTGGCACCCTCGGTTATCCACCTAATGGCAAGGTCAAGCCTCCTCAGTGGCGAGACATCGACTGATACTGGGTATGCGATACCTCCGTAAACAACCCTCGTAATCTCCTCCCTAGGTGCTGCATTCACTATGGCATCCACAAAGACCTGTATTGGGTTCTGCCCAGTCTTCAGGTGTATCATCTCGAAGGCCCTCTTAACAACGTTATAGACCTTATGCTTCTTACCAGCATTTCTACCAGGATGCATTAATTGGTTCATTAACCTCTCGATGGCCGGTATCTTGGCCTTACCAAACTTCCTCTTCTGGTACCTACCGCCAGTGTGTGGTAAGTACATGGGCTTTATGCATAAGTACCTCCTGAGACCTGGGTCTCTGATTACAACATTATCAAAGGGCCACTTACCGAATAACTTGATTGGTTCACCATCAAGGGTCTTTAAATCCCTTGGGCACTCCTCAATTATCGTTACACCACCAACTTGGTAAGTAACGGTTTCCTTGGGCAGTGTAATTCCTTGATCACTACTCATTACGCGGGATAGGAAACGAGGGCCTTTTTAAAGATTTACCACACAACTATATGACTGAGATAACTACAATGGTTCAACCTTTGACTACGCCAATCGGCACGTGCCTCGAAACCCTCTTAGCCATGCCTGTTATCTCAGCGACCTCGGCCACCTTATCAACATTCTTATAAGCCTCGGGTGCCTCTTCAGATATTATCTCACTCTCCGCGGACCTAACAATGATACCCCCCCTACTCTCCAGGCGCCCCCCCTGACCTTATTCGGAGGCAACATCCTAACAGCGGCAGACCTACTCAGTGTCCTACCTGCCCCCCCATGCGGCGCAGTGCCAAAGGTCACTTGGAACGAGGTCGGCAATCCAATCAATACGTAAGATGCAGTGCCCATACTACCAGGTATTAGGACAGGCTGCCCAATATCCCTATACTTAGGCGGTATCTCCGACCTACCTGCTGGGAACGACCTAGTGGCTCCCTTCCTATGCACGAGAACCCTCCTGACATGGCCCTCATCATCAACCACGTGATCCTCGATCTTGGCGATGTTATGGGCAACGTCGTAGACAATCTCGAGACCCAGCTTGTCAGTCCTTACCAAAGACCCTCCTGAAGGCCTCCCTAACCCAATGCGTTATTATCTGCCTATTCGTCCACGCATAGTTAGCCGCGGCTTCATGGCTGCCAAGTAATCCTGGGCCTCCCTAGTGGTGAGGGGCATTGCAGCTAACTCCCTATCCGGCAGGAATAGGTTCCACTGCTTCATCTTATTCTCGGCAATCCTTATGTAGTCAGTGGCGACCTGGTGACCAAGACCCCCCCTACTGCCGGTGTGTATTAGGACCATTACCTGGCCCTCCTGCTCAATACCAAGCCTCTTGGCTAAGTTAGCATCGAATATCTTATTAACAACCTGAACCTCTATGAAGTGATTACCACTGCCGGTCGTACCAAGCTCATCCTTACCCCCTCTCCTTAGCCCTCTGACTAACCTTACTCGAGTCCGCACCCTCATAATGCCCAAACTCCTCAATGAAATTCTTATCATCACCCCCCCAACCATAGCCCTTAGACAACGCCCAATCAACACCCTCATCAAGCACCTTATCCAAGTCACCAAAGGACAACTTAAGAAGCCCAGTCTCACCAACACCAGCGGGGGACTAACTTGAATATGGTGTCGACGAGCTCCCTTAATTTAGGCCTAACGTCCTTTTCTGTTAAATTTGTTCTAAGAAGTCTCACGCCACAATTAATATCATAACCAATTCCTCCGGGGCTTACTACGCCTTGTTCCATGTCCATTGCAGCTACGCCGCCCACCGGGAATCCATAGCCCTGATGAGCATCCGGCAGTGCAATGCTATACTTGTAAATACCGGGTAGCACGCAACGTTGGCCGCCTGCTCCAGCGTCATGTCAGTCTTCATCTTCTCAAGCAGTGTCTCATCAGCAAATATCCTAGCTGGCACCTTCATGCACGGTTTATACCCCCTCGGTATCTCCCACACATAATCACTTACTTCTTCAACGGTGGTACCATGATTAAGTCATAATCATTAATTGGGTTAATAAAACTTCACTCTACATCCAGTTAGGTTAATAGCACATATTTAATGCATAGCCCTTAATAATATGAATCTTCATTACAAATTATAGCTAAAGTTAAAAAATATTTGATAATTTCCAATTAAAAGCCAAAAATTATCTTAGGGACATAATATTAAGAGTGTTAAGTCTCTGCTTAGGAATATTCACCGAGGCAATGAGAAGTGATGACAGGTTCTCCTTACACACAAGGTCCATAGCAAGGTTAGGTCGACCCAAATAATGATGGAGTTCACACAGTCAATAATGATGTCGTTGAGGAGGTTAGAGAGTACGCGAGGTCACTTGGTTAAAGCTCTTTGAGTTGCCATCACCTTACATATGCTATGCCTCATGGCTTAACTCATTCGTAATAATGCCCGATGGGACATTGAGTAAGTGTGCGGTTAGGCTCTACGAGGATATTAATAGAATCGGTAAACTAAACGATGATGGGACCTTAACGATTGATGGTAAACTACTATTATGGGCTAGGGCATCATAAATAATGACTTAAAAACGGCGGCATGCCCAGCATCCAGTAAGGAGAGCTATGACTAAACCATTAAACGACCTATTCAGTAAGTACCGAAGTATCCTAAACATTAGGGATGTCTCTTTACTTATTTACTCCAACGTGATTAATAACATTGTGTATAATGTTTCACAGTTTGTGTTGACAATCTTAGGTTTTTATACCATGAGTGTCTTTGGCGTTGCACTGGTCTACGTGCTTTACGCATTATCGTCAATGGCGCGATTATTTAGTGGCGTAATAATTGACGTATTTGGCCGTGAGAGGAGAGCGTTAGTGATTAATAATGCCTTAATAGCTATGCTTTTCCTAATTGCCTTTCTCATATTGACTATAATGGGGATTAATACCCTGAGTCTTGTGTTAGTACTTATAGTTATTGTTATTGGCATGAGCTTGTATACAATGATGGGGACCATAAGGAGCGCGTTGATTAAGGATTTATTAGGTAATGATAATGAGAAGATAACACTGTATACGTCATTAAACAATACATTGAGGTCAATGATTTCGGTATTTTCAACGGTGGTTTCAGGCTACCTGCTGTTCCTAAGCATTCACATTACTAAATACTTGATCCTATCCTCAGCCATTCTCTCCATAATTGCCTTAGCCCCCCCATTAATTCTCATGGAATACCACGGTAGAGTCACGGCTGGGACCAATGCCCAAGTCATTAGGCGGGGCTTTGTTAGGTTTGGGGAGTTGTTTAAGGGGAATATTGGCTTTAGGGCCATAATCTTAACGGTAACGGTCACCTACCTATTAATAATATCTCTTGACGTACTGAGCTACAGCATATTATCCCTATACTACAACGTGGCCCTACTTGCAGGTATTGATAGTTTGTTCGGTTACGCTGGTGCGACGATAGGTTCCATGCTCACGCCTAGGTTTAGGGTCAGTAGGTTAAGGGTTATTTACGTAATCCTAACTATGGCGTTAATAATCGGTTTAGGCTTCGGTATAATACCCATGTTCATTAGGAGTCTAGTTATTGCAGTACCATTGCTATTCATGGTAAACCTCATCTATAACATATTCATTAATGCATTCTTCACGGCGGTGGGGAGCACACTTATTTCCGTGGTTCCACGTGGTGAGTTTGGGATCGTTTACTCATCCGCGTGGGTATTATTCACGGCATCACAGATAGTGAGTGCCGTTATTTGGGCCTTCATGGGCTCGGTCATTGGTGCGCCAAAGGCCATGATAATCACCATGGCAACAGGCATAATGGCATCCCTCGTATTTAATACGGTTTACGGCAAGGTAAGTCTCAAGGAAGAGAAAGATGGAGTGAAATAAGAACGAGCATAAAACAACGAATGAGCAAAGACTTTGAGGAAACTCAATTAATGCGTGATGACCCTCTAGAGTAGGGCCCATGCCGATATTTAATTAATTCCTTATATTTTATTTATCACCTCATCAACATTTATCTCGGTTGTTTGATTCAGCTTTAGCCATAACTCCTTAATCACTGGCATCTCATCTGAAAGTCTCATTACTGCCCTTGTTATTTGTTGATACGTCCACTTACCATCCTCAACGACTCCTTAGCCTCCGGTAAACCTTCTTTAAGGGCCAAGGCCTTAACCACGTAACTAAATGCCCTCCTTAAATTATTAAGGGGGGATAAGCGTTGCCCTCCGCGACCTTTAACTCAGCCTCAGCACTAAGTATCAAAGCATTGGCATCATCTAAATCACTAATTTTACCTTGCTAGAGTAAGCATGAAACCCATGATGGATAACCAGTCAGATCTTTCATGAACTAGGATGGGTACTAAGCTCAGGTTCATTGAAATGCTCCGTAGTTCGCAAATATTGTTATTCCCAGTTATGTTAGCCAAGACCTTGATTGGGAAATGGCCAGGTACTCAGTGGCGTTTTGCGGATATACAACATATTCCAGCCAGCTGTTAACTCAGCTGCATAGAAGAAGGGTGGTATTGGTGATACGTAATGAATGGTCTCATTAACAAAGGATAAGTCTACAGCTTTGCCTTCCGTAATGAAGAAGGTCCTACCTACGTCTCCGATTCCGGCATTCACGGCGGACATACCACTAACTGAGTAAATCGTCACCACATATGGAAATCCAGTGGATATGAAATTCACGTTTAGTGGTACTGAACAGTCAGCAAGTACTGGGTTAAACCCTGAAATAAACATTAATAGGGAGACCGTAATTAGTATAAATTAAACCAACCTGTTTATGGTGATCCATCATTATTCCTATCTTAGATTATATATCATATTAATTTAATTTTAAGAATTTCCATCATATCTTTGCAATGCTAATAAACCTTCATAAGAGACTGATCATGAAAAAGAATTGGAAAAATGAATAATGTCTTCTTCTGTTAGATTTGTTCTAAGAAGTCCGCGCCGCAATTAAGCATAATTTAAGCAGTACTCAACTCACTTTTTATGAACACCCGAAGTAATAAAAAATCTGAATACTAATATCTAATCAATAATTATGAACTTCAGGGTGAAAACGTTAGTAACAGCTGTAATTGTTGCAACAATTGCTTCGTTACTCATCATTTCACATATGTATATAACTAACAATGCAGCTGGTAATTTAGTAAATGTAAATAAAACCACTAATGTAACTAATAATACGAGTAATACACATAATTTTTCCCGCCCTCCAACCCCCCCGATTCCTAGCTATATTAATTTTGGTAGCCTTGCTTGCTATAATGATGATGTTATCCTACCTAATAATTCAATAGTTGTTCTTCATTATCATGTTCATGGTAACGTTAGTATTAATGATATCGGTATTTACATATCATTCCCAGCTAGCATTATTAATGAGACCTTAAGTGACTCCTCAAAACTGCCAAATTTAAATGATGCAATGATAATCGGCGTTTATGTGAATGGTAGGTTAATCACGCTTCAAGCGACATCATCACCAATCAATAGCTTGAGTTTCGCAGTTAACCAACCCTACATCTATGATAATAAACCATGAACCTATGGCAATACCTCAAAGCCGTGAATAACACGGGCAAGTTCGCCGTCAACACGGTTATCGATATCGGCCTCCCAACGATCAACTTAACAAATGGAGACACAATAACCGTAGTCATCTACTCAGCAGTACCTTATGCACTACCATCGTGTAAGGTGGCTAATGAGGATGCTGAGGTTAAGTTAATGGTAATGAATAATTGGATTGGTCGCTTTGGAGCATCAAACAATGTATTAACAGCTAAGCAATTCTACGTAGAAGGCAGGTACATAACTGAGGAACCATCTATTTATATGATTAACAACGTAACAAGCCCCCCCATAAAGGAACTACCGCAGGTATTAAATCAAGGATTACTAACTAGCGTGAGGCTAATCGTTACCGGATACGCGCCATCATTCTACATGATATTAAACTTACCACCAACAATACCACAAGCAAATAATGCAAGCAATGGGTGATTGCGAATGGCAGACGGGTTAAAAATTACTGTTACATCGGCAATTGCGTTGGTCGTAGTAATACTAATGATTATAGTATTGGTACTTCCTAAGCCGGTAATGGCACAGAGTAATTTCTGCTCACCACCAATTGGTGGTTGTAATTATGAGGTTACAACAAACGGCGTGACGCCTGGCTTTGTTAGTGTGACTGCGGTTATAAATAACACGATGACTGTACAGACCTACACTGGTGAACCCTATATAACGTTGCAGTACAATCCTGGTTATTACATGGCATGCGAGAGCCCATCTGATGGGAGTACCAGGAATTGGGTCCAGGGAGCTGTTGAGTATTACGTGATGAGCGGCTACCCAGGAGGACCTGGAAGCATAGGAATTTTATACTTCACGGTTTGGGCATTCCCATGCGGATCTATTGAGTAGGAATGGAGAAATTACACATATGTGTTAAATGTCCCATGGCCCCCCCTTGCCTCAGGTTATGAGTGGGGGAATTGGATATGAGGTTGGTAGTAATGGCTTAATCAATAAAGTTTGCGAGTCAATGTATGTACCGAGTGGTGGTCAAACCTATTCTTACTGTACAAGTATTCCGTCTCAGTACTCGAATTATTGGTACAACTTCAACGTGGTCTGGGCCGGGGGGCTGGCGGAGGTTCCGTATACTTCAACCCAGGCGGTTCCGGTCAATTCCTCTATATCTCCAACGTGGTTCTATACCAAGGCCCATTGGCTGACAACACAGGCGAAAACTCAAATGTGAGCTATACCCAGATGTATATTTTACCACCAATCTTATGGATCTTATATCAACTATACCAAAACTTTCAAACATAGTCGCAATGATATCGGTAATTAAGTCTTAAAAATATTTTTATCTAACATTTTCATTAGTAAGGCCTTTATGTATAGTGATATCATCTAAAAAATTTGATAACGTAACGGTTTAATTTTCGTGGTTAATGAACCTGCTTCTACAAGTAATAAATTAATTTAAGTGCGGTAATGTTGTGATTGCATATGCCGATTGATTATAGGGCTGTTGGGCTTAAGGTTGGCCTGGAGATACATGTTCAATTGAACACTGGCAGGAAGCTGTTCTGTAATTGCCCGCCAATCGTTAGGAATGATGAGCCCCCCCACTTCAGGGTCGTTAGGAGGTTGAGGCCTAGTATGAGTGAGCTTGGTGAGGTTGATCCGGCGGCCATTTGGGAGTTTAGGAAGCATAGGACCTTCGTTTATGAGGGTTATTACGACACCACGTGTCTCGTGGAGCTTGATGAGGAGCCACCGCATGATCCGGACCCTGAGTCTCTCGAGGTTGCGTTGGCAGTTGCTATGATGTTTAATGCCAAGATATTTGATGAGGTTTACGTGATGAGGAAGACCGTGATTGATGGGTCCAATACCTCGGGTTTCCAGAGGACTATGTTGATTGCTCATGATGGTTTGGCCAAGTTCTTTGATTATAAGGTTCCGATACAGACGATAGCCCTTGAGGAGGATGCGGCTAGGAAGATTGAGGAGAGGGGTGACATGGTTGTTTATAGGCTCGATAGGCTTGGTATACCGCTGATTGAGATATCCACGGGAGTACTCACCTATAATCCTCAGGAGGTTATGGAGGTGGCTTACTACATTGGTCATAGCATTAAGATGACTGGTAAGGCCAAGAGGGGGCTTGGCACGGTTAGGCAGGACGTGAACGTGTCTATCGAGGGTGGCGCTAAGACGGAGATTAAGGGTGTACCAGACTTGAGCCTAATACCTAAGGTTATTGAGTATGAGGTTCAACGTCAATTAAACCTACTGGTTATTCGTGATGAATTGATCAAGAGAGGTGTCAAGGAGGAGTGGTTCGTTAAGGACTTTGTCGACGTTACCGACATATTCTCATCAACGAAATCCAACTTGATTAGGAAAGTCCTTGATGGTGGTGGTAAGGTCATAGCCATAAAGACGCCAGGACTAAGGGGGGGTATACTAGGTAAGGAGGTTCAACCAAATAGGAGGTTTGGCACAGAACTAGCTGATAGGGTCAGGGTTTGGACAAGCCTATCTGGACTTATTCATAGCGATGAATTGCCAGGCTATGGAATAACGGCTGAGGAAGTCTCTAAGGTATCTTCAAGGCTCGGTGTTGATTCCTTCATACTTCTAGCTGGCACTAATGATAAGGACTTAAATGACGCCGTCGATGTCATTATCGATAGGATTAAGGAAGCACTTCATGGAGTTCCCGAAGAGACGAGGGCGGCCAACCCCCCCGATGGGACCACGAAGTTCATGAGACCCAGACCTGGCGCCGCGAGGATGTACCCAGAGACCGATTTAAGACCTATTAGGGTTACGCCTGAGATGATAGAGAAGGCCAAGTTATTAATACCTGAACCCATTGAGTCGAGGGTTAGTAGGTACGTTAGCTATGGCATGAGTAGGGAATTGGCAATGCAAGTCATTAGATCGCCGTATTACGACCTAATTGATTATTTAATTGAGGAGTTTCAGGGGAAGGTTTCGGCAACTTTAATAGCCAATACCCTAGTCAATACGCTTAAGTCTCTTCAAAGGGATGGTGTCGATATATCATTCATAACGGAGGAGCATCTCAAGTCCTTGTTTAATGTGTTGGCTATTAATACGATAACTAAGGAGGCAGTACCCGACATAATTAAGGCTTGGTCTAAGGAACCAAATAAGGATATCAACACCATAATTAAGGAACTTGGCTTATCAAGGATGAGTTACGAGGAGGTCAAGAAGGTCGTTTTTGAGAGGGCTAAGGAATTGAATATTAAAGACAAGGACAAGTTATTGAAGGTATTAATGAAGGATTTAAGGGGGTAAAGCTGATCCGAATGACATACTACGTGCTATTGATGAGTATTTGAAAGGTTAATCCCTCTAAATGGCCCAGGGAATTTGCGATCTTTTTATCGAGTTTCTTAAGGCGTTTATCTGCTCTATTGTTAACTTCACGGATCTATTAACCATGTTGTGAGTTACCACAAGCCTTACTTCATTGGCGTTGTTTATTTTCCTGTCAAGACCATCCTCACGAAACTTTAAATAATGTATACTCCTTGGCTGTACATTAGGACCATAATCCTCGGGATATATTGGTACAGCATTAATTCTTTGTCCATCGATTTCCAGAAAGACCTATTTCTCAATACCCCTATACAGTGGTAGTAAGTTTCGTAATTCATTATCGTTATAGATATACACAAATAGGGTCATGCTTACCTCATTATCGCCAGGTATCATGGGTAAATACGTCCTCACAGCCTCATTTAGTATCTTCTCATCATCAACACCCTCAAGAAATACTGTCTCCTCTATCTGGAACCATACCGTGGCTGCATCTTCGAATAATACCGTGACCCTATCATCTACCTTAACATACCTTGGCAACTTATAATTGCTAATTAAATTGAGTATACCTTCTCTCGAAGACCCACATATTCGCTTGGCAAATAGACTCTGTTGATTATTTTGATTAAATCGCTTGTTGACATTTTAATCAACGCCTCACAACTTACCTAAAGTTTAATACCCTTAGTCCTGTAGTACTTCTCTAAGGCCTCGTTGAATCTATTTGCGTGAAACCTCTCAACCTTAGCCACAGCCTCGAGCCACTCAGCGATTTCATTGAATCCCTCCTCCTAGCTACCTTGCAAAGCCTGGGTACATCTGTGTCCACTCATATGTTTCACCATATATTGAAGCCCTCAACGCATCTTCTATGGTGTTTATCTCGATCTCAGCCACAGGATCAACGCCTAAGAACATTAGGTGGCCGAAGGCATGCCCTGTCTCGGCGTTGGCGGTCTTCTCGAAGACCTCGGCTATGTCATTAAGCCCCCCCAGTTGCCTAGCCATCCTTGCATAGTATAGGTACCTTCTATTTGCCATGGACTCTCCCTGAAAAGCCACCTTTAGGTTTTCATAGGTTTTCGTACCCTTTGGAACTCTCTTTGTGCCCTATATGAACGATTGTTGTTCGCTAATTAATAAATATTTCGGGTTAGAACTTATTTTCAGAAGCAGTCAATTTCAACCTAATTATGAAAGTCTTGGCAATTACCACGAATAATTATATTCAAATCCTTGACCACTATACCCAGCTTACCTACTTCCCGTTCTATCATGGATGTATCGGCATTCACATCTATTATTTGGCCTGTATCCTCGCAGATAACATTGATATGAGGGTCCTTACGTATTTCATACCAAGTCTTACCATCAGCTTCAAAGGACCTTAAAATACCTAGCTTGACGAGGGTATTTAACGTATTGTACACAATGGATATGCTTATGTTGGGCTCCATCTTCCTCAGTTCATCAAGTACCTTATCCATTGTGAAGTGACCGCCACCCATTAATAGTTGTAAAATCGCTACCCTTTGTGGTGTAACCTTAAGTCCCTTATTCCTTAACAGCTTGATCACCTCATCAGTACTACTCATTTCGAGTTAGAACCTTCTTCTGAAATAAAATCCCTATGCCTAACATGAGTTGTTTAAGACGCACACTATATAATCTATATGTTAATAAGCAATATTAATTACCAAGGCGTTAATTGGTTTGATAGGTATGGGTGAGGACAGGGAGGCGTACATAGTTTATTTCAAGAGGACTGCCTTCTCAAGGGTTAAGAGGGAGGATCCAAAGTTCGACGTGTTCTACGACATAAGCGGCCCGACCCTATTCTCAAAATTACTCGTTAAGGCTGTACAGGACCTTGGCATAAAGCCTGAGCAGATTGACCACGTGATCGTTGGCAACGCATTGCAGGGTGGTGATAACTGGAGTATGGGTGGTAGAATACCGGTGTTCCTTGCCAAGTTCCCGGTTACAATACCCGCCATGGCTGTTGACATGCAGTGCGCCTCATCATTCGACGCAATAGGCATAGGCACGATGGAGATATGGACAGGGCAGTCGGACATAGTCTTCGCAGGTGGTTATGAACACATGTCGAGGGTACCTATGTACAATAACCCATACATAGTTCCACACCTTGACCTGGCCACGAATCCTGAGTATGCAATGTACGACATGGCCACCGGTTACGTTATGGGACTAACCGCCGAGAAGTTGGCGGCCCTTAAGAAGATAGGCAGGGAGGAGATGGATAGGTGGTCCTATAGAAGCCACATACTTGCTTCAAAGGCCTATGAGGAGGGATACTTCAAGGATGAGATACTACCAATAGAGGTTGTTAAGGATGGGCAGAAGATTGTGTTGATAGAGACCTTAGTGTTAGGCCAAACACGTCGTTGGAAGCCCTGGCTAAGTTGCCACCAGCCTTTAAGCCGGGTGGCATAATAACGGCTGGCAACTCAGCACCACTTAACTCTGGCGCGTCATTAGTCGTCTTAATGTCGGGTAAGATGGTTAAGGAATTAGGTCTAAAGCCGCTGGCTAGAGTAGTGTCCCTCGGCTGGGCTGCCGTCGACCCATCAATAATGGGTGAGGGCCCGGTACCAGCATCGAGGAAGGCGTTGGCCAAGGCTAAACTTAAGGTTGAGGATATAGATCTCTGGGAGATAAATGAGGCCTTCGCCGTGGTTACGTTAAACGCAATCAAGGAATTAGGTATTGATGAAAATAGGGTGAACCCTAGGGGGGGAGGAGCCATAGCTATTGGGCACCCACTTGGTGCGACAGGTGCCAGGCTAACCGGTACATTGGCTAGACAGTTGCAATTGACTGGTAAGGAGTATGGGCTTGCGACTGCTTGTGTCGGTGGCGGGCAGGGCTATGCAATAATTCTCCAGAGGGCATGAATTAAATTTATAAATAAAGTTTCAGATTTAATCTTTCAAAACAACTCTTTTAAATTTTAATCCCCTAAGTTTAAAAATATTTTACCTGATATTGTATGGCTTAGAATAATAAATACATGAAAGTATTTATTAATGCTATATTATTCTAAGTCATAACCTACTAAAATATAGATATATTTCTATAAATATAATTTTTAACGGATTTTCACAGGCCTTAACAGCTTCTTCTATAACTGCTGGCACTGGTATATAATGGTAGGGTATTACCAGTAATGAATAATTATTTCGTAAGTATTGCTCTGAATGGATTGATACAAAGGGGGGGTGAGGATTAATGCTTGAGGAGTTTGGAAATTAAGCCTTCTTCCCTTTTCGTCTTATCCTTATTTTGGATGAATTGATTAAGTTCCTCCGGTTTAATATTTACGCCATTTCTTAATAATATGTTTACGAGAATATTCATATCGACATTTCCCGTGTTTAGATAATTCTTAATTAGGGTATCGTCATTATTTACCAAGTCATATTGGCTAAGTAGGATTAGGATGATCTCAAGACTGAGACCTTTCCTTGTTGCTTCACTTAGTATATTATCGACTGATTTTGATGTGAAGTAGGTAAGGAGTCTGGTAAGGACTGAGGTGCAGAACTCCCTGAGCGGTTCGGCGCATTTGGAGCTCCATTTCTTTACCAGCTTCTGTTCTTCCTTACCCAGTGCGGTAACCTTTACATTAATAGGTCTTGCCTTAAGCCTTACCTTACTTACTTCATTAACCTTAACCCTCTTATCTATCTTTTTCAAATCCTTCAGATCCTGGCTATCTACGTTCATTTGATCCACCGCAGCTTATGATAGTCACCCATGTCTTAAAGGCATTTGCATATTCACTGCCCACGCGCTCCTCGAGCAATTTCACCCAATCATCAACTGTAACCTGCCTAAATACGTCGTCAGTACCAAACATTTCCTGCGCCAATATCGCTCTCTCAATCTTCGTTAACTTCTTAACCTCCTCAAGCAAGGTCCTCAGCATATTTTGGCTGGTGACTATTGACGATGGCTGCGGGGTCTGTTGAGCCTGCGCCGCGGCTTGTTCACGGGCACCCATCTGCCCTTCAGCTTTCTCCTTCTTTACGTTACTTAAGAAAAGATCCACAGGATTACTCATTGACTTAATAATAAGTAGTTATTTAAAAGGGTTTGTTAATAGGTTCCTGTAAGTATAGTCTTTATTTGCTTGGTTAATGTATCTACGTACTTATCAAAGGGTATTCTAAAGTCTGCAAGGGAACCCTTTGGCGTGTATACGATGAGGGGGCTTCATTGTTGATGTCAGGTAGTGAACTATGGGCTCATGGGCAGTACGAAGAACTCGCCGTTGTGGATGAAACCCCCCCTTATCTTGGACTCCATTAAATCTAATCCAGGTATTGCCTTATTTAGGATCACATTAATGATTTTCTTAAAGCCCTTTGCTATCATTGGCTGTATGTAGTATTCATCAATTTCCTGGGCCACAGAGTCACTGTATGTGGCGTAGTCCAGGACTACGTTAATTATTGATGATTGAATGAGGGAATTTATCGTTATTGCCTGGTCCATGTGAGCTGGTAGGTCGATAACGACTACTTGGGATATTGTTTTCATTACGGAGTGATTTATGAGGTTATTAAACCTGGCTTGTGCAGTCTCTGGGTCAATGCTTAGTTGCCATGTTCTAAGCGTGCCGGGCGGTATTACATAGACGCTTGGTATTATTGGTGACCTCGAAATTAATTGGTCCACGTTATCTACAGTACCATTTACGTAATCCACCGCGCCATACTTATCTGGGTTTATACCCAGTATTCTGCTTGACGTTGCCGTGGAGTCCAACCCAAGATCTATAAGTACTACATTGCTCTTTAGGGCCTGTGATAGGGCTATCGCCGTATTACTCGCTAATGTGCTCTTTCCAGTCCCACCCTTTAATCCGCTGAAGAATGACACTACGACAAACCTAGGTTTAAGCATCAATAGTCACTCCAATTCATGCTTAAAAGGATTTGTAAATTCATCATCGAGCTTAAGTAGCTCCTCCGGGATCTCCTGGTTGTTTAACGTAACCGATTCGGTGTTGCTTGGTTGCGACGTGGCATTGCTTCAATGTCCTTAATGAATTTTTCCGGGTCCTTATAGAAGGCATATAGTAAATTAGCTAGTTGTTCGTAATTAAGCTCCGAACTTACCGCCCTCGTCAGGAAAGCCCTTCTATACTGTAATTGCTTAGTTACGTAGTCCTCACCATATGTCTTGCTTAGGATTTGTAGGTATTCATTGAAGTTGTACATGGCCTTCACGAACCTATGCGTGACTAACTCATACACATTGGTTGCCTCATTATACCTGGATTGCTTGGTCATGCCTAACTCGACAACAACCGCAATGCTCAAGAGGTCCTTGGCCTCAAGACCAAGTTTTCAAGCCTAACCTCCGCAGCCTTGATATTATCTGCGTGAAATGTGGTTAAGGCACCGTGACCAAGAGTTATGGCCTCAGCCAATGCTCTGAACTCCTCCCTAGATCTGGCCTCATTTAATACTATTATATCTACGCCACTCCTAAGGGCCTGCTTAATTAACTCAGCCTTATCAATACTCCTTATACCATGCGCGTAGGAAACCCTCTCGAACATGGGCTTTACGACCTTATGGTACGGTAGAAAGAGCTCGGCGACATCCATTATTATCGCCATGGGTCTATTCACGAGCATATAGGCAATGGCATTTTGAAGCTTGTCTTACCGGCGCCCATCGGTCCAATGATGAGAATTGGGACCTTATGCTCAGCGAGGAACCAAAGCCTGGCTGCGTCCTCCATATTAATCATGCCCCCCCTACCCACCATTTCAGGGAGTGTCCATGGCCTCCTGCAGAACCCTAATGCTTATGGAACCCATACTTACAGGCTCGGCCTCAATGGATATCCTAACACCAAACTCGGAATCAACCACGGACGCCACTGGATTGTAGGCCGTGATTGGCGTTCCTGCTCTACGGCTTGCCCTTCTCATTATATAATTCACAAAGCCATTAAAGTCAAATCTAACAATCCTGATAACCTTCCTACCCCTCCTAATCTCATAGGGTTCCCAACCAATTATGACCCTAACAAGACCAAGTTCTGAGTGATCTATGTATATACCACCAATACCAAATTTACTTCCTTCCTTATTTATATATATGTCAGTCACGTTATCCATCATTAGGACCGGTGTAAGAGGACCATAGTGATTATTCCAACGCAGAAATAGGTTGGTGGCTAGGGTAACGTTATCCTGACTAGCCTTAACCCCCAATTTCCTTAAGTCCCTTGGCAATGGCCTTCCTAATCTCCATCCCAGAACTAATTAACTCAACTATCTTCTCAATTGGCAATGCTATTGCCCAGTCTGGAACGTTATCAACGACGTAGGCTATATAATCGTGAACACCGTATTGAGGATCAACAACCCTATACACATCAATATCGGTCTTAACGCCGTCGATCTCAATAATGTAGTGCTTAATTAATTCCTCACCAATAACCATAGGTTTAGATACGTGCATGTCAATCACCAAACCAGCGGTATTAATGGCGCGAGGAATACTGGGATCAAAGTTATTCCAAGGCCTATTGAGTGCATGGCTTTGCCCGTGAGCACAGCCGTAGATACCGCCAATACTATTAAGGCAGTTGATAAATTACTTATGTTAAATGTTATGGGCATCGGCACATTTGCAAGGGCAGCGCCTGCGTTTAGTGATGAGAGAATGTACGTTGTGAATAGCATGAACACGTAGCCAATCGTTATGAAGGGGCCGTAAATAAACCCAGTCGTTATTGAACGCCTAACATAATCAATGAATGCACTAACCACCATAACGATTCTCTCCACAAACTCGCGAACACCCACTGAATACGCATAATCCCAAAGAGGCATTAACTCCCTTTCAATAATTGTTATAGGCCTTAAAGGCTCTGGACTTGGTGAATTAAGTAGCTCGCCAAAAGATCTCAGAACTCTCGAACCTAAGCCTGCATAGTCCCTAATGAATCTAAGAAGCTGTGGTAAATAAAGTATTGCAAAGCCAATCCCAAATCCGAATAATGTCACCATAACCAATCTATCCATGCCTAAATGCAGGAAATAACCTACTACGTAGCTAATTACGCCTGCTATTATTCCTGCAACGCTGGGCCCTTTATAATCATACCTTATGACCTCAACCTGGAAGTAGTGTATTACGGGCACCAGGGCAATCCCGAGAACACCCACAATAGATGGAACACCCAGTATTATTAGGAATGATAGGACGCCAATCATTATACTTAATACTGTTACTGCTATTAGGGCCTGGGATTGAAACTCAACCTGCTGATTAAGGAGCGACGTATACTTATTCATCAGGGCTAGGAAGGTTACCCCCCCAGGGTCTGAGCCAGCTGAAAAATATGTGCTAGCCAAAGCCACTAATTCACGTCTGTAATTCCTGGGTAGCATCCATGGATTACCAAGCGAATTAAGTATTGTGGCTATCTTAGCCCATGTCCTACTTAGTTTCGCAGATTCATTAACCGCGAATTCAATACCCTCAATGGGCACCCTAATAATGAATACTAAATCCGAAACACTTTCTCTAAGGTTCATCGTAATGATGACGCAATTACTTTAAAAGGTATTGATGAACAAGAAATAACGATTTTTAAGATTTTTAATGCAATGTACCATTACGTTACCTGTATTGGTTGAGTGCCTGTGCTTGTGGACACATCAACATATGTAACGCTTGCGCAGTTGGAGCCTGTGTAAATAAGCGATAATGTATCGCCAGGCTTAAGACTCCATGGTGGTGTAGTAGATATTGAATTGCCATTAAGTGTTACTGAGCTCAGTGAGCAGCCAGATGTCACGGCACTGTCTCCTGCATATAGCGTAACACCGTTTATGGTTATTGTACCGACCCCCCCAGTAGCTTTCAGGTTAACAACTAATTGATCACCAGCAGTGGTTGCCTGACCACTAAGGAAGTTAGTCATGCCCAAGGACCTCATTGCACCACCATACACTAGGTAAAGTATTACTATTGCCATCACTATGCCTACCACGGTTACCACTATCCATAGCAGATTAAACTCGCCCCTAGTTGACCTACCCATATTGGTCAGAATTAAGTATTGAATTTATTTTTAAGGGGGGGAAATTAAACGTAAAAATTCGTGAGCCCACAGGACCAACTTACCCTGTTCATAATTACCTAATGTAGATCTTTATGAACTTTAAATTATCGATGCAATTCCCACTTTGAGCTTTAATTAATGTATCCACAATCCTCAATTCATGCTAAGGTTCATTAATAACCTCTGAACGCCAAACCCACCAACCAAAGGTCTCTCTATAAGTTGCCATCTCTGGACTTAGTTTACCATAATACATATAATTATGTATTGAGGCAACGTATGCACCAAATGGTACTGCAACATCAAGGGCGGCTTGGGAATTATTCATGTAAAGTATATCAAGCTACATGGCACTATGTACGACATATACGAGGAGAAATTAGCAGGTAAATTGGTAAGGGCTAAATAACCGTAGTAGGTGGTGTTTAACGCCAAGGTTATATTAAACGATAATGCACTGAGTATTACGTAATTACCACTTATGTTTAAGACCTGAACCACGGGGGGGATAGGCCCGTGGCCGGTGACATCCCCAATTATAATCACTGTGAAGCCTGGGTATGGGTAATTCATTGTTTCATTACTAACTGCGACGTAACTCATGCCATAAATTGGGAAGAAACTTGTTGATCCATTTATCGGTAGGTACATGGGTAAGTAAACAGGACGCATTAATTCTAATCCATATGGTAATGAGAAGTTATAGCACCCTGTACCGCATGTTGTTAAATCCATCTTCTGCAATAACCAATCGGGTATTATCCACGTTGTTATAAACCAAGCCGTATCATTATGCATCACTAAAATCTTACCCCCCCAACACCACCCAGTCCCCCCCATTAGGTAACCCGTGTAATTCCACCAGGTTTCACCGGAAACTACGTTATTCATGGGTATGAATATGGTCTTGTTTATGTAAATGGGGGTTACTTGATTTACGTACTTAGGAGTACAAACTGTACTGCCAGTGTTGTTTATAGTCTTATAAATCTCCCTAATCTCAACAAGACCCAAGGCCTTAGCAATTGGTTGTAGAGGCCCAAGGTGAGGACTAATAATAATCATTATCAATAATGCGATTAATGCTATGATTAAGACCTTGGTCGTAGTTTCGGTGTAATACCACCAATTACCTAGCCTATTCATTGGAAATACCTAGGGATATCCTAATAAGGCGGTTTTACCACATAGTGTTTCTATTTGTCCATGATTTAACGGTTAGGGAGGTTGGGGGGGTGGGAAGCATATTTGTGAGGGTGGTAAGTTACCAAATAATATCGGTATTGAGAAGCATATCTCATTTACCTGGGTACAATTAATGTCGAATCTTATGACGCTGCCTGTGTTGAATGTATTGCTTACATAGTACGGTTTGATACTACATGAGTAATTAATTGGGTCTCCAGCTAACGATGCTTTCATATTTATTTGAATTGGCGTATATGGTGGATTTATGTGAAATACAGATGAACTAGAACCACCGACTATGTAGTACTGAAATAGTGGACCTGTGATCATAAACCAACCCCCTAAATCCGTGAAACTTAGGTAATTCCACGTAATTACCCAGGTGGCATTATAGGGATCATCCACGATAACCGTGATCGCATCCCCCCCAGCACCAGTATAATCATCCACCCAACCATTAACCTTAGTATCGTGCACACACTTGGATCCGTAGCTGAGCATGCAAGTACTGCGTTGGTAGTTGACTTGCTTGATAGAACCACCACTGATTTTGATTCAGTGCACCACTATTTACATTAATAATTTCGCCATTGGCTAGTAAGACCTCCTTAATAATGATTGGTTCGTGGCCTGTGTTCACAACACCCAGGTAATAACCGTTATTATAGGGTACAACGTCGGCCACAGGCCATAGGTAATTCTCGAGAACCTGCTTGTGCACATAGACATAGTAGCCATAGAGCCCACCACCGAGTACCAGCGCTATAATTATCATTGATAGTACGAATCCCATAGTTCCCGTTAACACCTCATCAAATGTCATCATTAGATATTTAATGAGATATTTAAAAGCTAGTCAGGGATTAGTTGTTTGGTTCATTGGTGTTGATGGACATGAAATATACGTCACGCCATTACTAACAGAATATAAGCAATAACCATCGGTTTGCGGAGTTTCTATGACATTACTCGCATTTATTGGGTTTGGTGGCTTATACGCGCCCATAGACCCTGCCCAATGCATTTTATCTACGCTGGATTTTACAAGAGGCATGCTTATTGTGACTAATCCAATAATGGCTATTATTGTTAACGCCATTATTATTGCAACTAATAATGCTGATATTCCCTTTGATACCATCATGTACTTGTTATAATCATAATTTATAAGGGTTTTTATGTGAAACTGAAACAAAAAATTATAGGCTACATAGTGAAAAAGTTTATATAATCACAATAACACTTTTAATGCATAATGAGGTTCGTGAACGATAGGGGCGAGGTAATCAACGAAGACGGCATAGTAACAGACATAATTTATGAAGGCACAGAGTACTACCCAGCTTTACCGAAATACTATGATGGTATCACCATAAAGAACAATGCAAGTGGAACTTTTAGGCGTATTGCAGCGATAAAGAGGGCGTTTATGCCCGTGGAGGGCATCAGGGACCTTGAAGACTTGGTCAGGAATTGGGTTGTCGAGTTTAAGATAATTCTCGATAAGGCAGGCATACCATATAATGAAGGGCAAGTGGTGGCATTTGCCACATCATTAAAGGGTAAATGGCCTCTGAAGAGACCGACACCGTATGAGGTACTTGAGTGTGTCCTAGACCCAGGGTGCATTAAGTATAACCCAGGTCTCAGGAAGCTTATTGAGAACGCATTTAATGAGACCTTTGGTTCATTAATTAATGTACAAATAAACAGGGTTCTTAGGGAATGGGGCCTGGAGAATATCGTTAATGTTAATGATGTTCTTAATAAGTACGTTGACATTAGCAGGGTAACTAAATTCAGAAAAAGGCACTTCTATAGAAGAACGCTCATAGAGCTCGCCATAACCGCAGTACTACTTGAGACCCTAGATAGAGATACTGTCAAAGATATACTCAGGGAATTAGGTAAGGAGGAACTCATTAAAATTATCGATACACTATATGGCCTTCCATAATCATAGTTTCTCATGAATTATTTCTAATACAGCGATGACATCAATGCACTGATGTCATCGTAGCTTACGGACATTATTGCAATTCTACATGGTGATAATATTTAGAATATTTATCAATAATTACGTAGTTAAAATCTCAAATTATTAAAAAATAATTCATGGACATCACTAAAATTAACCTTATAAAAGCATTAATAGACAAAATAAAGAGATTAATGGAAGTCAAGGACATAGTCATTAAGCTGGGTATAGTGAGGGAGAGGTACGAAATGAGGCTCAGGGATTTAATTAAGAATTTCGTTGTGCCTAATTGGCACCCATGTCCATGTCCACATGGTGAGGTAGAAAGAACGATCATCGAAGGACACATTGAGGAGCTAGCCAAAGTTGGTGGTAAACTCCTTCAGCCCATGCTTGTGTTGCATCTTGACGATGCCAATTACTTAATTGCCGATGTGTGCATATACAATGCATTATCCACGTTGTCAGGAAGCATGGGTCACATACTCGATAGGGTCTGGGCCGAGGTTTGGGATCTTGGTAAATTTGACGGTGAAGAAAGGTACGTGGCAATGGCCATAGCCGCCACAATATGCATAGTCTACAAGAACAGGGTACTGAAGGAGGTTAAGTTACAGTTTGCCAAGGAATTAATTAAAAACTATGTACTTAAGGTTGCTGAGGAGGATTGGAGAAAGGCTGAGGCCGTGTAGAGGGATTAAGAAGGTATGAAGGAGTTATGGGTATAGCTAAGGAACTAGCAAGTGTCTTGGGCATGAGTGAGAGAAATGCGCATAGGTACATTATTACCGTATTGAGTGATGACTTCATAAATGAATTAAAGAATATGGTCAAGAACAAGGTATTGCAGGGCGAATTTACTAATTATGGAGTTAGTGAGGTAGGTATGGTAAATAATACGATACCAAAGATGAAAAAACAGCTGGAAATTTCAAAGAGAATATACATGACACAAATAGCCAAGCGTATTAATGCGCCGTTAAATGATATTGAGGATCTAAGTAAACTGACACAACGTACATTAGCAAATCTAGCTAAAAAGACTTAAGGAACTAACTCCCGAAGCCGGTAGAAGCCTTGTTAATAAGGTCCTTAAAGCCATTAGAGATAATAATATTGAGGAAGCCGTGACATTGATTGAGGAAGTACACAGTGAGTACATTGATAATTCTAAGGTGGTAATGACAATAGATGAAACCAATACTGACTACGTGAAGGAGACTAAAACTAGGATTTATAGGTTAAGGGTTGGCGATATTGAGTGCTCAGAGGAACTATGCCCGATATACAGAAGGATAATTAAGGCATTAAAGAATAATGACCTGGATCTACTATATGACGCGTTAGAAATGCTTGCAAGACGTATTGGTAAAGATCATTTAATGTGGGAAATAGAAAAGAAATTAAGCAACACTGAATTTAGAAACTTAATAAGTGTAATAATTAACAACGAGACAATGAATAAAAAGCTATGGGATTTAATGGAAATGGTAACAAAGAACGATCAAAATAATGCCTGCAAATTAATAAGTGAAATACTCGAAACACAAAAACAGAACAAGCATAAGTAGACCTAACTCTATACTGTACCGAACTAAACCATTCTTTCAATAATACTTAAAAATTAAATGTGATATTTCAATTACTCTTTATGCGCATTATCATCATAAAATAACATCGAAAAATAGAGGATCCAAAATGAATAGTATTTTAATAATATTGACATATAATCATTAAAAATATGATATATCTTAACAATAATAATATTATTATCTAAGTATTAATTTAACAAATTACTTAAAATAAGAGCATGAAAATGAAAAGCTTAAAACCTAAAGTGGCGTGTCTCAAATCGCGGCCGTAGTCTAGCCTGGTCTAGGATGGCGGCCTTCCGAGCCGCAGAACCCGGGTTCGAATCCCGGCGGCCGCACCACATAGGCTTTACATTAATAATAGGATTATAAGCCCCCCCGGGCTATGCTTACCTACAATATGGTTAGTCTATACCTTGTTCAGCATGGTAAGGCTTTTGACGAGAAGGTTGATCCAGAGAGGAGATTAACTCCAGAGGGTGTTTTCGAGACGGAGAGGATTGCCAGGTACCTCAATGGTGTTGGCATTACCGTCGCTGAGATTGTTCATAGTGGTAAGGCTAGGGCTAGGCAGACGGCGGAGATCCTTGCTAAGTACTTGGGTGTTAGCAATGTTAGGGAGGTTGATGGTTTAAACCCAAATGATGACCCTAGGATTTGGTTTGAAAGGTTGTCAGGGCTTGACCACGATTTAATGATCGTGGGCCACCTACCACACCTCAGCCGCCTGGTCTCATTGCTGGTTACGGGTAGTCCTGACGTTAAGGTTGTTGAGTTCAGATACTCTGGGGGTATTGAGACTTAATAGGGTTGAGGGTAATTGGGTTATTAATTTGCTCATTACACCGGATTTAGTGTGCTAGGGTCTTCTCCGTAATTCCCTGGGTGTTTTCAGTTTTAAAATGATTTCCCTAGCCTCCCTGCCATTTCTCGCCCTTGCGATTATTGGCACTTCCTCAATACGCATTAAGTAGCCACAATAGGGGCACTCATGGGTTTTAACCGTGTCACGAACAACCGAGTAATTTCCGCATTTTGGGCACGCAATGATTAGGTACACGGGTATTGATTCAATAGGGATATTTTATTACTTTCAGGTTTAATAGCATACTCTAGAGTTGGGTGAAGATAATATATATTCCTTACAGGCGTGTTCATACTGACTTATTTTGTCTCTTTGCATTATTAATAAAGTAATTTAAAATCTGGAATGTGTCATTAAGTACTGAGATAACAAGTAAGGTGATTGAGATAAAGGTTCTAAAGAGGAATGGAAGTACCGAGGACTACTCAAAAGATAAGCTAGCTAGTTCTCTTAAACTCGCCGGTGTACCAGATCCTGACTTAGTCATTGGTGCTCTCGATATTAAAGGCACTATATCAACCAATGAATTATCAGATAGGATTCAATTGATAATGCTGAACATGGTCACTGATGACCTAAGATGGCATGACGCGGCTAGGAATTACTTACTATGGAGCGTGTATAAGCAGGTTTGGGGGGGTAAGGACATCGTTAAGGCGATTAATAAGGGCAGAATTAAATTCGAGGATGCGTATAGGGAGGGCTTCAAGACATGGTTCAGGATTGGGCTTGAGCTTAGGATTTGGGATTCGGAGATGAGTGCTTGGTATGCCCAGCACATTGATGAGTTGGCTGAGTACCTCGACCCCCCCAGCAGGGACTTATTGCTAACCTACAATGGCGTTAGGACGCTAATGAGTAGATACCTACTGAAGAGACTTGATGGCACATTCTTCGAGACGCCCCCCCAGTACCTGTGATGAGGACTGCGATGGGCGTTGCCTACGCAGAGCTTAAGTACGGTGGTGACCCAATAACGTGGGCCAGGAGGTTCTACGACATGATGAGCCAGCTAAAATTCATGCCCAACTCACCAACGCTCTATAACGCCATGACGAGGCTTGGACAACTTTCTGCATGCTTCGTTGTGCCCATTGATGACTGCCTATCCAGGGAGAGCGATACGAATAGGGAGGATCCCGAGTGCAACTTTGGCATAATGGATGCCCTGAGACTCGCCGCATTGATATTCCAATCGGGCGGTGGTGTTGGTTATAACTTCGGGAAGTTAAGGCCCGAGGGCGATATTGTCAGGAGCACGACAGGGATAGCCTCCGGGCCTCTTAGTTTCATGAGGCTCTTTGATACGTTGGTGGACACGATTAAGCAGGGCGGCAAGAGGCGTGGTGCGCAGATGGGCATGCTCTTCTGGTGGCACCCAGACATTGAGAAGTTCATAACCTCGAAGAGCGGCGAGCTTAAGGACCTTCAGCTCCAGAACTTCAACATAAGTGTCACCATAGACGACTACTTCATGCAGAGGGCACTCAAGGGCGAGGACATTTACCTAATAAACCCGAGGGAGTGCCCATGCCTATACAAGACCTGGGGGGGTGAGGAGTTCGTTAAGTGCTATGAGGGATGTGTCGAGGCTATAAAAGCCGGCAAAATAAGGATTTGGAGAAGGATAAATGCCAAGGAGCTTTGGGACAAGATCGTCAAGTCTGCATGGGACAGTGGAGATCCGGGATTATGGAATAGGGACCTGGCTAACTTCATAAATAATGAGAAGTTGCCTGGTGAGGTCATAAATGCAACTAACCCATGTAGCGAAGAGTCTCTTTATGATTTTGAAAGTTGTAATTTAGGTAGCATTAATTTAGTGAAATATGTTTATGATGGTAAAATTGACTGGGACTCTCTGGCGAGGGATGTTCAGTTGGCGGTTAGGTTCCTTGATGATGTTATTGACGTCAATAAACTACCGCATGAAAGACTTAGGAAGAGGGTGCTTGAGACCAGGAGGATTGGCCTTGGTGCTAACGGCCTTGCCGATACCCTAATAGCCCTTGGCCTCAGATACGACTCACCACAGGCATTAGCCGTCTCTAATGAATTGGCTAGTTTCATAGCCAGGATGGCCGTTAGGGCTAGTATTGAGTTGGCTAAGGAGAAGGGTGTTTACCCGGCATATAAGCATAGTGATTGGGCTGAGGGCGTACTACCGTGGACAAAGCACAGGGAGAGACTTGAGAAGTTCTCCAGCACCATTGATAGGGGGGGCTGTTGATGAGTACATGAAGATCCTTGACGTTGGCTATAACGATCCGAAGGTTAAGGCTATCATTGATGGCTCAGCAACGGTACTTAAGGGATATAGGGCATTAGATGGTGATTTGTCGATAGATGTTAGTATGATGGGTATTAGGAATGGATCCATAATGAGTATAGCGCCTGAGGGTTCCAGGAGCTTAATCGCCGGTGTGAACTCAAGCATCGAGCCCCTCTTCGCAATTGCCTACATTAGGAATTTATCAATTGGGAGGCTCATTGAGTATAACTACACTGCACTCAAGCTGTTAATGCAAACGAAGACGCTGGATGAATCAACGAGGAAGTTTGTCGAGGAGTACGGAATACTTCCGAGGGATCACCCACTGGCTGACCTGCTTAGGACGGCTCATGAGATTCACTGGAAGTGGCACGTATACATGCAGGTGACTTGGGCCAGGTGGAATGACTCAGGCGTTAGTAAGACGATTAATATGCCGAGCAATACTCCCATAGAGGATGTTGAGCAGGCCTATAGGTTGGCCTGGTTACTCAATGCCTTTGGAATAACTGTGTATAGGGACAAGAGTAAGTCTGTGCAGGTAATATACACCGGCGTTAAGGGCGCGGAGCTAAGCCAACTGTCGAGGTTAAGGAGGTTAAGGTTGAGGCGAAGCCTAAGGTCGAGGCAAAGACTAGTTACACTTCCTTATCTGCGCTTAAGGATAAGCTGGTTAGGATTAAGGGCAATGGCGGTGAGAGTATTGAGGAGGAGATGCAGGAGGAGCTTGGGGGGGAGACCGATGACCCATACTGCAAGACTGGTTCATGTGGTTAAGTTTAACTAATAACGTTCTCCTTAAGTATGCCCTTACTTATTGCCTCATTAAATAACTCATTAAGCACATCCATGTAATCCCTCTCACCAACCTCAACATCATCCATGTGCTTCTCGACAATCCTAGTCCTCTCCTCACTAACCAAGTCACTAAACTCCTTATTCTCCTCAGTTAGGAACCTATAAACCTGGCGGCCAAGGTTCGTGGGCACTACGTACCTAATTCTCCTACCGACAACTAGGGCATAGCGCCTCTTCAGTATTACATCAACGATCTTAGCGTAGGTGCTTGGTCTACCAATACCTCTCTCCCTCATCATAGCAATTATATCACCCTCCCTAAGTGGCGGTGTCCTGCTCACCTTCTTAATATAATCAATACTCGTTATATCATACTCACCTGGCGTAAGTTCTTGATACTCCCTACCCTCGATGTAACCCCAAACCTTTGTGAAGCCAGGCTCTAATATCTTGGATACCCTCTCCACCTCCTCCTCATGAACACTTACGCCATTGAGGTAAAGACTTATCTTAAACCTCTCCTTCAAAACCCTGGCGCTCTTCATCTGGCTTGCCATAAATCTCCTAAAGATTAAGTCATAAACCCTAAGGTGATTAGCCGTAACCCTAATTGCCAACTGAAGCAAACCTGTATTAAGTAAGTTCCTTAGGTCATCACTATCAATGGGCCTAGTCGGTCTTATGCACTCATGAGCGCCAACCTCCTTCCCACCCCCCCAGGCCCTACCCACAAAATAATCACTTCCAAACCTATCACTTATGTACTCCTTAGCAATGCCAATGCCCACATTGGATACCCTAGTACTGTCGGTCCTGTGGTATGTTATAAGCCCTGACTCGAATAATTCCTGGGCAATGGCCATTGTCTGCTCAACACTTAAACCAAGTATGTTCGCTGAGTCCCTAAGTAGGGCGTCCGTTGTGTACGGTGGTGCTGGATTCAATTCCTCCTCAGCTTCACCTGCCTTAGTTACCTTAACCTTAATCTCAACATCTGTCGACTTATTCCTATGCATTGCCTTGAGGGCCTTTATAAGTTCCTCCTTATCTGGCGGTATGCTTAACCTAACCTTTACACCATTGCTCAGCGTCATGGTTACCGCGTATATCTTATCCTTCCTACTTTCATCATACCTCTCTATTATCCAACCAAGGACTGGAGTCTGGACCCTACCCGCCGATAATGTCCTCCTATTAAACTTCCCCCCCTGAACAATCTGACTAAGCCCAAACCCAATCCACCTATCCTCAATCCTCCTCACCAATTGGGCACCAACCATGCTAAGACTTATGGCTCTTGGATTTGTGATTGCGTCAATAATAGCCTTCTTAGTGACCTCATGAAACTCAATCCTAACAATGTTACTAACGTAGGGCCTCAGCATCATGTAGACATCCCAAGCAATCTTTTCACCCTCAGCATCCGGGTCGGTACCAATCATTACCTGATCGACCTCGGTGGCTATATCCCTTATCGCATTAACTATGTCCATAGCATCAACAAGCTTAACACCATGAATCTTACAAACATCAGCATCCTCGGTATACGCCTCGCCACCGACAGGGCACCTCTTTATTGTTCCGTAGATTGGCACGAAATTATTACCGATCCTGAGCACTCCATAGTAATCAAGGATCTTCCCTGCCCTTAAGGCCGGTGTTAGTTCCTTAACATCGGCTGGGCTGGCCGGTATTAAATCCCACATGTGGCCCTTAGTGGCCGTTATTAATAGGTACAGGTTGCCCAGGGTGGCTTCGTAGATTATTAAAGGACCAACCTCCCTCCTAGTGGGCACTCCAAAGAAACTAGCAATGGTCCTTGCCTTGGTCGGTGATTCAACAATGACAAAGACGGTTCTTAATGGATCCCTCTCGATGAATTGATTGGGTATCTTCCCAAGCATTATATTCCTTATCAGCTCCCTCTCATCTCTGATCTTTTTCATTAAATCATCAATATTAACTTCATTGATGTCTTGTATCTTAATATCCTCAAGTCTATATCTAAGATTCCTGACTAGGCCATTAAACACCTTATCATTATCCACAATCAACACTGACAAACCCAAAGACACACCGCCGACGTAGAGCCTTGAGGTCCTACCACTACCCTGGATATACGTCGTCACGTCAGGAATAATTATATAAAGTTCATTACCCCCCCTATATTCAAGGCCGACCTCATTTGATTGTTCTATCATTCTTCTAGTGCTTGGGTCACCTAACAGTTTATTTACTAGGTCTATTGCTTCCTTAATTACATCGGCCGCGTATTTATCGAACCCACTTAATTCCTTACCTTCCTCAATAGCCTTTAATAAGTTATTGATTTGTTCCTGGTTTAGTACAGTTAAGTTCCTGAGCCTTGCGATGACCCTATCAATATCATTCCTTAAGTATTGAGGGACGACATTCCTAATTGAGAATAGAAATACTAGGTACTTTATTGGCGTGAATTCCTCAAGCCTTAACCTAAACCTCATGCGTGGAATACCCGCAAAAACTACGTATGTGACCCTTTGAGGTAAGTCAATACCTCTGACCAGGGATGACCTGGATGTGGCAAGCCCTATTAATACGTCGATTTTACCCTCAACAAAGTCATTAAGTAAGGACTTACTTGGCTTTAGGTAGGTTGCCGCCCTTATCCCATTATTATTTAACATCTCACTTAACTTATCAATAATGTCCTTCAGGTCTGGTGGTACGTAAATTATTCCCCCCCACCGCCTAGTCTTTTCACTACATCGACGGTCGTGCTTATTAAAGAGTCCTTGGGCTTTACGTAAACATCAACCACATTTCTTAACCCCTCAGCCCTACCGCCGGTTTCAAAACCAAGAAACTCCCTGAATAGGAATAACCTGGCTGTCCTCCTCATCCTCGTTAATGCCCCTGAGGCTATTAGTATGCCGATATTATTGTTCTTGATGTAATTGGTTAGTTCAGCATTCAATTTCTTAATATCCTCCTAAGCCTACTAATCTCTTCCTCACTCGCTCTAAACCTAATAGCCTTTCTGAGCTTCTTCATTAGGTCAACCACGGTCAAAGCCTTATGGAGCGCCTCCTCATTAATACCAAGCAGTAGCAACAGCCTATCAATGTTTTTGCTGGATGCCTTAAGGACGCTATCCACATCATCAACGAATATAAGCGAGAACCTATACCTACTGAGCAGGTCCATGTGCCTCGGTAGAAAGGCATTGGTTACTATTAATATGTCAAAGTCACCATTCTCAATTGTCTTCATGGCCTCAGCCAACTCCTGCTTCGACAGTATTGATGACGCCATTACAATCCTAACACTGGCGCCTATCTTAGCCGAGTAATCACTTAGTCTTCTATGAATGTCGTAAGCCAACGTCGACGTTGGAACAACAATCAATACCCTCCCCCCCCTCTTTCTAGTGACTATGTATAGCGATGCAACCATGCCGAAGGTCGTTTTTCCACTCCCAGTTGGTGCAACTATTGCGAAGCTTTTGCCCTTAATTATCCTCCTGGCCCACAGTCTCTGAGCACCCCCCCACATGTTAGTTCCAATTATCCTCCTGAACATGTTGGCGAATTCGTTATATTCATTGATCAGGTTAGCCAACGACCTTAATCTATTTATCGTACCAAGCCTTTCCAATGTATTTAATACCTCAACGGCACTCGCTACTTTCCTTGGTACATCAGGTAAACACTTATGGCATGGCAAACCAGCACCCAACCTATCTGATGTAATATCCCCCCCTCCACAGTTAGGGCACGCCCTTCGATATATAACCAACGGTTGCTTCTCCATTTAATCCTCACCACATTATTAAACCCCCCCTTAATAAACATTCGTTACCAACCGAGATCTTAATTGATAGGGTTAAATATTGATATTACAATGATATTGCTTGAGTAGTATGTCAGTTAATACGGGCAGTATTCAGGACTATGTGCGGTACGTATACATAATGTCGCTAGTGTCTGCCCTGGCCATGGCAGTTGCCGTGGATTACGTACTTACTGAACTGTGGATTTACGGCACAGCTGACTTGACAATACTCGTGATAACGCCCGTGTTCATGTTCATGCTTTCCATGCTAGTCATATCGTCAATAACGATGATCAAGCAATTAAGGGGGGGAAACTTTAGCAAGATGACCTCTAGGGCTAAGGCATTAATGATAACCTACATCACGTTCTTCATAATAGCCCTCATATACTTCACATACGTATCAATAATTCACTATGCAGGCCTAGGACTTACGATATCAGACCCGCAATTAATCGGTGATCATTACCTCGGTTTTGGACTTGCGCTCTACGACGCTGGATTGTTAACCACGTCATGGCAATTAATCGAGGATTTGCTTAACGGTAAATTATCATCGCTGTATAAGTTCTTCATTATGATGTTTAAGTCTCAGTCTAGTGATGATGACGATGATACAATCATAATTAAGTAATTACTTAGCATAAATTGAATTGGTTCTGTACTGCATCGGGATGGAATGGCATGGTTTAAAAATAGGCATTGAAAAGGGGAACTTAGTGAATATGCGTATTGCCGGTTTAGTGGCTGATTTACTTATGAGAACCTGTAATGCAAGTTCAGTGGAGAGACAGTCATTTACTGATGGGTCAAGGTACATGATCAGGTTCAGCAATAATAGTAATATGGAGGTTCATTTGGTGGATAGAGATGGAAGGTTTTTTGCCGAATTCTGGATCAATACGTATGCGACACCTATAATGATAATAGAGTATGTGTACTCGAATGCAAAACCATCAAGTATTTGCGAGGAAATATGCGAGTTAATACGTATAATTAATGATTCATTAACGAAACAGGGCGAGAGAGACACTAAAACTCAATAACTAACCTACGTAATCAAGTATTCCACATATTGTCGGTGGTGACCAACGTCGTACTTGATGTTAGGTCATTAGTCAATATTTTTACTAAGTCGCTCTAGGTAAGTGAATTGAAAAGAGAACCAAAAAGCCAATAATCAACATGTTACGGAAAGGAAATCTCCATTTATAAATTAAAGAAAAGTAAATGGCTTGTGTTCGGGCAGTATTGGAAGCGTCATCAATGCCTAGTTGCCATGTTAAATTACTGTCTAGGTATACGGTGTTGTCACCTAATTATTGGCTGATAACTCATCAATTAATCTCTTACCATTAATTAATAACCAGTCATCGTCGTCACTCATCGCCTTATCCCTATGCTCGTATCTACGCAGTAGAGTATTGAGTAATACTTTGCTGTTGAATACTTCGATACGGAACTCCCTACTGAAGTACCTATTCACGTTCTCGATATCCCTTAGTAAGAACTCAGTTGCATTGGGGTGGTTTGCCTTTACGGCACTACCCCCCCAATCAATTATTACTAATTCATTGCCCGTATTAACGATATTAAACTCGCTTAGGTCTGCATGGATTATCTTACCCAAAATAAATGCTCTCTCCACATACTTAATTATTGTTAAGTAGGCAGCCGCAGGGTTTTCAGGTGGTTCATCCTTGATCAGCGGCGCCGGTATACCGCTTATTCCTCTATAGCTTATGAACTCCATGACCAGGATATTCCTATTAAAGGTTATTGGCTTGGGCACCCTGACACCCGCGTTGTAAGCATCACCTAAATTACTGAACTCCTTCCTGCACCAATACTCAACGAGCTTCCTCGTATTAGTAATCCTAACGCCTGTAAATCGTGGATCACCGAGCAGGTACTTGTACCTACCCCCCCTAATGAATTGTGCCGTTGATGTATAAAAGATTTTTAGCGCGATGTCTGTGCCGTCGGGTGCCTTAGCCCATATTACCTTGGCCTCCTTACCCTGCGCAACTGGGCCATAAACCTCATCAATAACACGCCTATTCATTAGTTCTCTCAAGGCATCTATTGTGTATTGATTAAATACATCATCGATGGTCTTTAATTGATCAATATCCTTTATCCTAAACCTTCTACTCTCCATTCTCTCCCGGATGATCCTATCAATATCGTGATTACCCACTGGATTAATGAAACAAATTGGTACTTTATATATTAATTTGGTCCGTAAAAGCCATTTTGCTTACTCCCATGAGAAATATTCTAATGAATTCAATATATAAAGATGAATAAAAATGCATGCAAAAGGTTAAAATCAATGGGTATTGTACGATTGAAGAAGAAAAAAGATTTAAAAGTATTTCTAATGAAAAGAATTTAGGAGATATGGCTTTGGTTCAACAAGACGAGGTCTGGTCAATGCGTAGGCTCGTAAATCTCCATAAGATGAAACGGCCGATTGGTAAGATTATCGTTAATATTGATCTTTGTAAGGATTGCAGGTTCTGCATTGAGTTCTGCCCCCCCAACGGTGTCCTTGAGGAGTCCAAGGACGTTAATTCCAAGGGCTATCACTACCCAGTTGTTAAGCCGGGTAAGGAACTTGACTGCGTCGCCTGTAGAATGTGCGAGAAGGTTTGCCCAGACTTCGCAATTACGGTTGTTTCTGAGGAGTACATAACATACGATAAGTACTACGGGGTGAGTAGACATGCCCACAGTGCTGAACTCTATAAGAAGGACTTGGATAAACTGTTAAGGCCTGGCATTCACTTCCTAGATGGTAATACGGCCGTTGCCGAGGGCGCAATAACGGCGGGTTGTAGGTTCTATGCCGGTTACCCAATAACCCCCCCGTCAAATGAGATTGCGGAGTACATGTCGTACAGGCTACCGCAGGTTGGTGGTAAGTTCATCCAGATGGAGGACGAGATAGGCAGTATAATGGCTGTGCTTGGGGGGGCATCAGCCGCTGGGGGGGTTAAGTCGATGACGGCAACATCAGGTCCAGGCTTCTCACTGATGCAGGAGGAGATTGGGCTTGGCTCAATGCTCGAGATTCCGGCGCTGATTGTTGATGTAATGAGGGCAGGCCCATCAACTGGAATACCGACATTATTAGGGCAGGGAGACATACTGCAGGCTAAGTATGGTTCACATGGTGATTATGAGATAGTGGCTTACTTACCTGCCAATCCTCAGGAGGCCTTTGACTTTACAATAAAGGCAATTAACATGGCTGAGAAGTATAGGGTTGTGGCCATTGTACTCTCTGATCAATTAGTTGGGCATATGTATGGTAAGGTTAGGGTTCCCGAGTTCGATGAGATAGAGATTGTGGAGAGGCCGAAGCCCACGGTGCCCCCCCCAGACCAATACTTGCCATACGACAGTAGGTACTTAGTACCGCCAATGGCTATAGCCGGCACCGGCTATAGGGCTAATAATGAGTCATTGACGCATACTGATAAGGGATACCCGACCACGGATAGGGATGCATCGTTTAAGCTTGTGATGAGGCTTGTCCGTAAGATTAGGGAGAATGAGAAGGAAATAGCCGAGTGGGAGGAGTATATGCTCGATGATGCGGAGTACGTAATTGTATCCTACGGTTCAACATCGGGCTCTGTGAGGAGGGCAATAAAGGTGCTGAGGGCACAGGGCTACAGGGTTGGTATGCTTAGGCCAAAGACCGCGTGGCCATTCCCAGGCTGGGTCGTGGAGAACTTGGCCTCTAGAGGCGTTCAGAAGTTCGTAACTGTTGAGGTCAACATGGGTAAGATGTACCACGTGGTTAGGGAATTCTCGAGAGGTGTTCCAGTGGAGCACATACCTTACGCCCCCCCTGGTTATATTCCAGATCCTGATTATGTAATTAATAACGTGAGAAAGGTGATTGAAGGATGAGTGTGGAGGCCGAGGTAACGACCACAGGAGTTAAGGTGGAACTGCCTAAGTCCTATGAGGATATTAAGGACTTAATAAGGATTGATAGGTTACCGCACATTTGGTGCCCGGGTTGTGGGTTAGGCATACTACTTAAATTATTGGCTAGGGCCATAAAGAATTCGGGAATACCCGTTGAGAAGCACGTGATAGTCACGGGCATAGGCTGCACAGGTAGGCTTGGCGGATACTTAAAACTAGATGCGTACCACGTAACCCACGGTAGGGCCATACCCTTCGCCGTTGGGTTAAAGATGGCTAACCCTGAACTTGAGGTGACAGTAGTTGGCGGCGATGGTGATATCCTCGCCATAGGTGGTAACCACTTCATACATGCGGCCAGGAGGAATGATGATATTAACGTAATAATAGTCAATAACTTCATCTATGGAATGACAGGCGGCCAGTACAGTCCAACAACGCCCAAGGGCGCTAAGACGACGACATCGCCATATGGTCATTACGAGAATCCATTCAACGTGCCATTATTGGCATACGCTGCGGGCGCCTCGTACGTGGCCAGATGGACGGTTCTTCACCAAAATGAACTTTACCAATCCCTCCTTGAGATGTTTAAGGTTAAGGGCTTCGCCGTTATTGAAGTGCTATCACCTTGTATTATCTATACCGATAGAAATGCCATGGGTGATGCCGTCGACTTAATGAAGATATTAAGAGAAAGACCCGTGATTGACCATAATGCGAATCTGGCGGATTTAGAGATTGATTTCAGTATGAAGAAGATTATCCTGGGAAATTTTGTGAAAAGAGAGAGACCCATATCGTATGGATAGTGATCATAAATCTTAAACTTTTTTCTCATATTTTCGTATAATTTAAAATAATTTTTGTCAAATTAGAATAAAGTTTATTAAGGTTTCATGATTATTTATCAATAGAAAAATATGCTACAACAGTTCGATCAGATACGTATCAGGCTCATGGGGGGGCTTGGCGGCCATGGCATAGTCTTTGCTGGTAGGCTTCTTGGTATGGCGGCCGCAATGGGTGGTCTTGACTCAATATTGACAATAACGTATAGCCCAGAGCAGAGGGGGGGTGGCTGGTCCAGGGCTGACCTCATAATAGCTAAGGAGATGGTTGATTACCCACTCATTGATGAGGCCGACATATTCCTCGCGACCACGCAACAGGCATTTAACCTGGAATTTAAGAGTCTCCGTAGAGGTGGTATATTCATTTATGAAAATACGATTTATAAGCCATCAATCACAAATGCAAGTGATTATGTAATAATTCCTGTACCTGCAACTGAAATAGCCGAGAACGTAACAGGCAGAAGATTAACAATGAATGTTGTTTTGGTCGGCGTTATAACGGCCGTCCTTGACCCATTACTAAAGGAGGACCATATAATCAACGCAATAAAGAATGTAACAAGAAGGGCTGGTAAACTCGATACATCGATTCAGGAAATGAACATAAAGGCATTCCAGGCAGGTCTTGATTATGGTAGGAAGTATCTGCAGGGGGGGTTAAGGTGATCACATGCCAACCAATAGAATTCTAATCCTGGGTGGCGGTATTGCCGGTATTGAGGCTGCCCTTGCCCTGGCTAACATGGTTATAGAGTTACGCTTGTTGAGAAGTCACCCGCCATTGGCGGTAAGATGGCGATGCTCGACAAGACATTCCCAACACTCGACTGCAGCATATGCATAGAAGGACCACTAATAAGCGATGTTGCGAGACATCCAAATATCGAATTGCTGGCACCCGCCGAATTACTTGACTTAATGGGATCACCGGGTGACTTTAAGGCTAGGATATTGGTTAAGCCTAGGTACGTGACCGACGACTGCACCAAATGCGGTCAATGTGAGGATGTATGCCCAGTGGTTGTTCCCAGTGAGTTTGAGGCAGGTATTGGTGCGAGGAAGGCGATATACCTACCATTCCCACAGGCCGAGCCAGGAATATACATGCTCGACATTGATCATTGCCTAAACAAACCGCCGAATTACTTCCCATGCGATAGATGCGCCAAGGCATGCGATAGGAACGCCATAATATACACAATGATGCCCAAGGTCATAGAACGCGACGTCGCTGCCGTAATTGTGTCTACAGGTTTTGAGTTAGAGAGGGGGGGCGACATACTTGGGGAGTATGGTTATGGTAGGTACATGGACGTGGTCACGTCAATGGAATTCGAGAGGCTCGTTAATGCATCAGGACCATCAAGTGGTGTTGTTGTTAAACCGAGCACAGGTGAGGAGCCGGAAAACGTATTGCTCGTGTCCTGTGTTGGCTCGAGAAATAATAAGTATAATGATTATTGTTCCGGTTTCTGCTGCACCTACCTGCTTAAGCAGGGTATATATGCCAAGGTACTTCATGGCATTAAAAACGTGACTATAATGTACATGAATGATGTCAGGACATACGGTAAGGGATTCGAGGGTTTCTTCGACAGGGGCTCTAAAAGAGGGTATAAACATTGTTTGGGGGGGCAGGCCTGAAATCCTTGGTGAGAGGAATGGTAAGATAATCGTTAGATTTGAGGACACGAGGAATAAGAAGGTCGTTGTAAATGAGTATGACATGGTCGTCCTAGCACCCTCTGCAAAGCCTGTGAATGACATGAGTAAGTTGAGTAAGATATTGAGTATTTCACTAGATAGGGTTGGTTTTGTAAGGACTGACCCTGCCAACCCAACATTAACAACGAGACCTGGTATCTTCGTTGCTGGCTCAGCGGGTGGACCCAGGGATATTTCAGAGTCAGTGGTTACTGGTTTGGCTGCAGCGATACAGGCTATTAGGTACGCAAGCCCTGGTGTGATTGAGGAGGAGAAGTATGAGGAGACCATAGAACCATACCCAATTAGGGTCGGGGGGGTCTTCGTATGCCACTGCGGCACTAACATAGCCGGTGTTGCTGATGTTCCTGCGTTGGTGGAGGCCGCTAAGCAAATGCCCGACGTAGTTCATGCAGAGGATCTCCAGTTCGCATGTGCTAAATCATCATTAGACAGGATAACTGAGGTAATTAAGGAGAAGAAACTGAATAGGGTCGTCGTTGCATCATGCTCCCCCCCAGTTACGCATTTGAGGTTTTTCCAGGATGCTGCGAGGAGGGCTGGTCTTAATCCTTACCTCGTGGAGATGACGAACATTAGGAACCTGGACACCTGGGTCCACAACGACAGGAAGGTAGCCACAGAGAAGGCCAAGGACATGATAAGAATGGCCGTAGCAAGGTTCATCACATGGTGCCGCTACAGACAATAAAGTTACCGGTGATTAAGAGAGCGTTGGTTGTTGGTTGCGGACCTGCTGGGCTGGCGGCGGCCACTGGGTTAGCTGGTGCCGGTATTGAGACAATACTTGTTGAAAAGGCCGATGAATGCGGCGGCATGCTTAGGCGTTTGAATAGGCTTGAGCCTGAGGGTATTGAGTCCAAGAAATTGCTCGATAGGATGGTTGAGGAGGCTAGGGAGGTTGGTGTTAAGTTCATGCTTGGAACGACTATTAAGGACGTGTCTGGCTTCACGGGTAACTTCCACGTAGTCCTAAGCAACGGCGTTGAACTCGACGTTGGCGCAATAATAGTGGCTACGGGAGCCAAGCCCTACGTACCGATGGAGTTTAACTATGGTAAGGATCCAAGGGTATTAACAACGCTTGACCTTGAGAGTGGGAAAACCGTCGATGGTAGGAATGTGGCGATAATAAACTGCGTCGGTTCTAGAACCAGTGGTAGGGGATGTTCAAGGTACTGCTGTGCCGTGGGCTTGAGTAAGGCCATTGAGTTGAGGAGTCAGGGTAAGAACGTGGTCCTAATTTACAGGGATATAATGGGCGTGGACCCTGAGGTCGAGGACTTATATAAGAAGGCCAGGGATGCCGGCGTGCTCTTCATTAGGATTCCCAGGAAGGCCGAGTTAACCGAGGCCATAAGAATGGATACCAATAAGTTAATAGTACATGACGTCGAGTTAGGAGATGAGGTTGAGGTGCCGTTTGACAACGTAATCCTCAACATAGGTCTGGTGCCCAGTGAGGATACA
The DNA here is from genome assembly GCF_001315985.1 of Vulcanisaeta distributa JCM 11216. Lineage (GTDB taxonomy): Archaea > Thermoproteota > Thermoprotei > Thermoproteales > Thermocladiaceae > Vulcanisaeta > Vulcanisaeta distributa_E. The sequence continues at coordinate 551 of NZ_BBBI01000018.1, read as the reverse complement.
GACGAGGTTTCCAAGGTGCTGAGGCTTTCTAAGGATCAGGAGGGCTTCCTGATGGAGGCTCACCCGAAGCTTGGCCCCCCCGTGGACACGATGACCCCCCCAGGAATATTCATAGCCGGTGCAGCTAGGGGGGGTCCGAAGAATGTGGCCGAGGCCATCGCCGAGGGCTATGCAGCTGCCTCAAGGGCGTTAATGATGCTTGCCCAGGGCTATGTCACCAAGGAACCATTCATACCAAAGTTCGATTGGTCTAAATGCACTAAGTGCGGTCTCTGCATTAAGGCTTGTCCATACGGCGCCATTAGGGGTGTACCGGGTAAATGGATTGAGCATATACCAGCCGCCTGCCAGGGCTGCGGTGCGTGCGTGGCTGAATGCCCACAGGATGCCATAACACTTGATGCCTTGAGTGACGACGCATTATGGCTCAGATTGAGGCTGCCTTGGCTGAGGAGCCTGAGAGGAAGGTGATAATGTTCACATGTGCTTATTGTTCGTATTGGGCCGCCGACAACGCCGGCATATTTAAGATGCAGTACCCGCCCTACGCG
>NZ_BBBI01000017.1 GCF_001315985.1 Vulcanisaeta distributa JCM 11216 | reverse complement strand
GAAATGAAAAACAAAAACAAGGATTTATACTTAGAATTAATATTAATTTAAGTCTCTGCAAAATGTACGTTTACTATTACTCATTAAATGGCTTTACTAGGTCAAGGCTAGCTGTAATACCTATTCGAATACGCGTATTTTACCAAATAATACATATTTATATTGATGCTTGATCACCCTAGCGATGGTATTTAAATTCTTCAGTTCAGCGAAATCAGCAGAGAAGAGGTTTAGGAGATATGTTGGTAAACCCGTCGTTACTAATGATGGTAAAGTAATTGGCACCGTCATAAGTATAAAATTGAGTAAGAGTGATTTAAGGCCGGTCTCTATAACTGTTAGGTTAGGTGATGGGAGTACCAGGGAGTTTAATGTTAATGATGTCAATGCAATATTCACAGCAGATAAGGTAGTTTTTCAGAAATTTGGTGATGAGTATTCAAGCCTCGTTAATATGTATAGGAACGAGGTAAATAGTATTAGGGAAAGACTTAGGGATATCATGGATAAACTAAACAAACTCAGCGACTTGCTCCTTCAGGGTGGTATTAAGGAGGACTTGTATAGGGATATTAGGGAGAGACTTGAGAAGGAGAGGGTTAAGTGGATTAGGCAGTGTAATGATAAGATTGGCGCAATAAATGATACACTCTCTGAGATTGATAGGAAGATTAGTAACGCGGAGAGAAGGAAGAGCGAGTTAATGATTAAGCAAGTGGTTGGTGATTTAGGAGATGATGAGAGAAATGAATTGGCAGGACTTGATGAGTTGCTTAACCAGTTAAGGAAGGTTAGGTCCGAATTACTCTCCTTAAGAATGGAATTAGAAAAAGAATGCTATTAAAGGCATCTTAACCTTCATAGTGACTTATACTTAAACGATAGTGCTTTCTCGAATGGCACGAACTCATTTGTATCATCATCATAGTAACCAAGCACCGTATGTTCAGTATTTCTTCTACACCTTTCACAGTAAATGTATAATTTACTGCCTAGGTTCGTTAGATCATAACCCACGTTAAATACCGACTCGATACCGCATCTATCACACTTAATCAACCACCTGGTCATAACCTAAGAACCCTAGCTTAAACTCTGGAAAATAAATCTTATGCGAAGTATAAACCTAAGTCTTTAATCTCCTCATCATGGAAAGCACGAGAGCCTTTGCTGGGTTTTTACCCGTGACCGCTGTTAACTCAGCCCAATCCGGTGATCCATTTACCTCAAATATTACGTATCCATCCCTACCCTCACCAATATCAACACCACCATAGACCAGGTCAAGGGCCTCCACAGACTTCACGGCTAACTCCATCACCGTCTTATCAACATTAATGCAGGGCTTACCGATGGCTCCCTGGGCAACGTTAGTTTTCCATTGACCATTGGGGGGGCAACCCTAATCATACAACCAAAGACCTCCCCCCCATCAATTACCATAACCCTAATATCACGGTTAGGCTTCTCTATGTACTTCTGTAGGTATATTGGCTTCTTAAATGTGAGCAGTGTCCTCATTACTTGAAACGCTATATCTGCATCGCTAATTTTCACGGCGCCATAACCCCTTGATCCCTGCAGCGGTTTAATTACCACGTCCCTCATGCTCTTAGCCATCTCGTACGCGTACAGTATATCCTCAGTGCCTATTGTATCAGGTACAGGTAAGCCCTTGCTCTTCAGTATCACCGTTGTCTCAAGCTTATTCCTAGTCCTCAGTAGCCCATCTAATGGATTGATAACCACGGTACCGCTCTCCTCAATTAACCTCATGGTTATCATCCTCCTGAATAAGGTCTCAACGTCAATGAGAACCCCGAGACTTCTAAGGAAGACTCCATCAACCTTAAACGGCTATCCCTAATAACCGTGAGAGGACCATCCTTATCAACCTTAACTGATATTCGTGAAATAGGCACATACATTGCATTTAGACCTGAATCCCTAGCATAGATTATTAAGTCCCTGCTTGGCCTGTCTGGTATTGGCGAATCGCCTATTATAACGACTGAATTGGGCATACACCGTGCCCAACCTAAATTAATTTATAAGTCTTATAGCGTAGAAACATGTACGTAACATTTTACTAATTTTTACTTAACCTAAACTGGAGGTGATGGAGGTGGTGGGGGGGGTGGAGGGGGGGGTTGGCGCCTTCTCATTCTACGTGGTGAGTACTTCCTCCTTATTTCATTAATCATTGTGAGGGCTAGGAAAGTAAGTATTAATGAAATCAATAGAAGTACTATCGATATTACTAACGAGAATGTGCCGGGGGGAGTAACGGCCCTATCATACCGGCAAGGCCGACGTACGATTGGTAAATGACGTATATACCGATTACTGATACCAACGCTATTAAAATTAGGACTAGGCTTATCGTGATTATTGAGGGCAGCCCAAGAAACTCTCTCCTGTTTAAGCTCGCCCTGGCCATGTATACTATGAAACCTCCAACTATAGCCATTATTGATGATGCGGCCGTAAGTCCAGTAACAGCGTTCAATCCGGGAAATGTAAGTATTTGGAAGTATTTCACTGCTATTGCTGATGGTAAGTCGATTGACAGGAAATTAACCGCTATTATGATCATGATTACTGAAAGCAATGATGCTATTACCGATATGAACATGAACATTGAAGACCTTTCAATAAGCCTTTGTACATCATTTGAATACATAACCCAAGCACCCAAGTCACTGTAGATATATGTACTGTCTTATCCTAACCTTGCAGTTGGGGGGGCATGTTAACGATCTCTCAATTAACTTAACCTTATGCCTACTATCCTCCCTAACCCACTCACCATCAACAACCATAACAGACCCACAACTTGGGCATTTATTAACGTAAGGATTCAAGCTGTAATACGGTATTGACGATAACATACCCCCCTAATGTCCCTTTGTGGGATCATTTAGATCGTATAACCAATAAGTAACTAATTAATAAATGTTTAAGAATAAATAGGGCCAATAGGGCAACGAAGCATTAAAATACTTATTAAAGCCCTCATGAAATAATGAGTAATGATTTAAAGTTACCTGAAATACCCGCTGAGTTAAGGCCTGTACTGGAGATTGTTCATGAAGGTAATGCACCTCACATAAGGTGTAAGTACAGGGGGGGCAAGGATGGTAAGGAGTGCGGAGCCTTATTCTTTAGTTTAAGTGACGCAGTAAGGCACTTGGCAACGCATGATAGCAAATATAGGAGATTTTTGATTAACATTAACACGTAATACATTTAAATCCTAGTACCTCTACATAGGGAAACATGACTATGACAAGGCAGGTATCATTAAGTGAATTATTAAGCATCGTCAACAATGTAGAGAACTTTGAGGTTGTTGATTATCAGGGTGATTCAATAGTGGTTGATGAGGTTAAGGGAATTGTTAAGATAAGGGATGAGGAGACGAAGAAGGAGCTTAGTGAGTTACGTAAGAGGAGCCCAAGGGGTAAGCCAACGCCTAAGCAAATATCAACAACGGCTGAGGCTGTTAAGAAGCTTGCTGAGAACAAGGTTAAGTTTAAGGTGGTCTTTGGACCCAAGGAGGTTATTATTAGGTTTGACCTTGATCATTACATTAGGCTTAGTGATAAGGATGTTAGGGTGATAGGGTTCTCAAGTAGGAATGAGGGCGTCTTAGGTTTGGTGGCAGACATTCTCGAGAAGTACGGACCACTCATTTTCCTTAAGAAGGTTAAATAATACTGTTGAATTTTGAGTTTTAGGCTATTAAATGCGTGGTGATTAATGGCTGTGCTACCTAAGTTTTTAATAATGAGGAAACATCCAATATTACCGCTTAGATTAAACAATGATATGCTCTGCATTATACATAGGGATAATTATATTGACTTCATTACACCATGTAATGAATCCGGTAACTACATAATGCTGATTCCCTATCAAGGCTCTTACATAGAGACCAAGCCCGTTGAGCCCATTGTTTGGAGCAACCTATCAAGTATTGAAGTTTATGCACTACTAAGGGGGGGCGAGTTAGCGCTCTATGAGTTGAGTATTAGGGATGGTAAGGCGTCATACATAAGGTATCGCGTTAACGAGGAATTTCTCAGGGGTGTTAGTTTTCATGGAAATGCCTCGAACGAGTTATTAAGTGTTGTTGATGCTATACTGAGGAATTACATAAAGTCTAGTTTCATGATTTACACGGCTTACTTAAGGCTCATTACAAATGGCAATGTTAAGTTCCCTGGGTATAGGGAGTATATTAGGGGTAGGGTTAGGATATATAGTAATGATGGCTTAATAATAGTTAGGGAGAATAGTGGTGATGAGGCCAGAGTATCGTTAGTATCTACAATAGAGGGCATTGGCAATTTCACAAACGTCATAATGTCATTAATACGATCCTCAAGGGTCATAAATGAGACTAGGTTTGGTAGGATAGGGCACTCCATTAAGATGTTACTTGATGTCTTCATCCCTAATAATTTATTAACTGCTGTTAAAAACGGTGTGTAATGCTCGGAGTGATAGGCCACGCATCCATTGATATAATAAGGAGGGGGTTCATCGATTAGGAAATCACCTGGTGGTGCGCCAACGTATTGCTCATTTTACCTGAGTCAATTAGGTATTAACTTATTACCTATTACATTGGTTGGTAAGGACTTTAATGAATACCTGGTTGATTATAAAGAAAGGGGGGGTATAATTACTGATAGAGTTAAGGTACTGAATAGTTGCAATAGCACATCATATGAGATAACTTATTACGATAATACAAGAAAACTAAGGTTATTACATAAATGCAGCGATTTCTCCAGGGATGATCTACACGATCTACCTGATACTGTTGTCGTAAACCCAATAGCTAGGGAAATCGACCTAGATACCCTTCAATATATAAAGGAGGGAGTTGAATTCGTGGGTGTTGATTTACAGGGGGGGTTTACCAGGGTATTCGATGAGCATAATTATGTGAGTTCAAGTATTAGCATTAAAGACGTCATAAAGATAATCGAGCATGCAGACGTAATTAAAGCCAGTATAGATGATGTACCCATGGATGGGTTCAATACCATAGCTGATAAGTATCCAAATAAGGTTATCGTAATCACCATGGGTGCTGATGGGTCGGTATTACTGCATAATGGCCATAAACTTCGTATCTCAGCAAATGGTATTGTTAGCGTTAGGGACCCCCCCACAGGGGGGGCGGGTGATGTAATGACCTGCGCATTAACGTACATGCTCAGTAGGGGGGGTGAGGACCTTGAGTGGTCATTCATTTTCTCAAATGCCGCCGCAATCGCTAAGACGATGGGTGAGGGACCTTATGGGGGGGTCATAGGTAATGACATAATAAGTGACATCGCTAATAGGCTATTCTCGCGACTTATCAAGACCTGATTTACTGATTATGTCACCTACGTAGTCGATATCCGTTACCTGAACATAACTAAACCTACCAACTTCTAACGGTTACTAGCCCCCCCTTATCATGTAATCTCCTGATAATCCTGGAAACGGTACTCTTAGGAAGCCCTAACTCCCTGGCTATCTCTGCCTGGTACGCATCGCCACCCCCCCTGTTCAATAGGTATGATAGGACCCTCACTTCGTCCTCATTCACATTTATTGATTCACTGTAATTCACCATGTCTCCCTTATTCCTACTTATAGTATCAAACTCCAGTTGGCTGATCGTAGTGGAGGATTCACTGGTTTTGGTGTTTTCTAACTCCTTATCTATTGGCTTCTTTGATTCCTTAAATATTTGGTATATGAATGATGATAAGATTACAAATTGAATAAGGGCCACGGAAACTATTAAGTAATAATTATTCGTTATTAATACCATACAAGTCACTAAAGACAACGTGCTTATTTATAAATTAAACTAGTTCCTTGAATAAAACATACAGACGGTAAGTCATATCTAAGCAATCCTAAGAACAGGATTTTTCTACGTCATTTATCATTTCATCTATTTTTGAGGCTATTAGGGTTAGTATTCCAAGGCTTGGAAATTCACCGATCAAGTGGGCTACGCCAAGGTCCTCATAAACTATTTGGGCATTAAACCCCCCTTATTGACTAGGGAATCAACTATGCACTTTAATGTCGTTATCGCCCTAATTAATACATCAACCTTCACTCTACCTAACTCGAGCTGACGGTGCTCAAGCTCCACAGTCACCCTAATAATGCCGACCTTAGTGTCATAAACCTTAAACATACTTGCTGATTCCTCGCTTAAATCAAGTATCCAATTCCTTGATACCAATTCATAGTTTATTTCAGACCTTAATAAGGGGGGGTTATTGGAGTAACTCAATAATTCGATTAGCAGTGTAACCAGTGAGTCAACGTAGGTACTCACAGCGTGTAGATCATCATATAACTCAGCCTCTGGGCTTGGGTATAGCATTACGATGTTATTATCCTGGACGTAATCTATGGTAAACTTAAAATGAGGCGTTAATATCGTGAGTAGGGATACCTCAATCTCATTCATAGGCTTTATTGATATGAACCTCAACTTGTACTTATTAATGGCCTTGTCGTACACGACCCTCGTCTCAATGGTCTTCCCAAATACTGAGTACCTATTCACATACGTAGTCATCAACACATCCTCAGACTCCGCGCTCCAGCTAATCATTAATATTGAATAAAGAGAAGTAATTTAAAAATGTATTAGCTTTCATCAATATCGTGGGTTTAATCAAGGATCGTGTAAAGAAAGTGCTAGGTCTATTTGATGAGTTGAGTCTCGATTTAATTATTATTGTGAATGACCCAAACCTTCAGTACTTTACAGGTATTGACAGCGGCTAATGTTTATTATCAATAGGTCAATGGACGCGACATTAATAGTTCCAAGACTTGATTTTCAGAGAGTTCAGGAGCTAGTTAATGGGGAGGTAACACTCATTGGCTACTCAACCATTGAGATACCGCAAAGAATACAAGGTGAGAGATTATTTGTGTCTAAGGGCCTTGGTGATTATCTGCTTAAGGAGGTTGGTCTTAAACCCAACAATATTGTTGGTATCGATAACCCAGACTCACCAGTGGCTAAGGAACTTAATTCCATTGGCGTTAAGATTGTGAGTATCAACGATTACATATTAAGGATAAGGGAGGTTAAGGATGACTATGAGATTAGGTTTATTGAGGAGGCTACACGAATAACCGAGGAAGCTCTCGATAATGTACTGAAGAATGGACTGGAGGTAGAAGGGAGAGGGACGTGGCTGCAATGCTGTACCAGGGAATGATAAGCAGGGGGGGCGCTGAAGACGTGGCGTTTAGGCCTATTGTTGCCTCCGGACCAAATGGTGCGTATCCGCATCATGCATTTACTGATAGGGTGATAAGGAGGGGGGTGAATTAGTGACTATAGACGTAGGTGCTCGATATCACCTTTATTGCACAGATATGACTAGAACGGTTGCGGTGGGGGGGCCGGTAAACGACAAATTAAAGGATATGGCCGTAGCCGTGCTTGAGGCTTTTAGGAAGGCCTCTAGCTCCGTTAGACCTGGCATTAAGGCTAAGGAGATAGATTTAATTGCGAGAAGTGTTCTTTCGGAGTACGGCTTTGACTCATACTACATACATAGCACTGGCCATGGCGTTGGTATTGAGGTTCACGAGAGACCAGCCATAGGTCCTTCCAACGATGAAGAACTGAAACCTTACGAAGTAATAACCGTCGAGCCAGGGGGGGTATATATCAAGGGTATTGGCGGTGTCAGGATCGAGGACACGATATTAATTACCGAAGTAGCTCAAGGCCCATAAGTAAGTATCCTGTGGATTTATTCTAGTTGCAAATCAAAAGTTTTGGTCTGCACAGAAGTAATGTTTTAATCATTAGCTTAATAAGTGGGTTATCATTCATTGATATTGATGATGACTCGAGAGATTCCAAACCCATTAATTCTTAAGTTAATGGTTATTAAGGAGCTTCATAAACTAGGTGATATAAGCATTAATGAATTCCCTGAGTTTATATCCAAAATAACTCAACACCTAAACAATATGGGTCACTCAATAAATCTCGATGATGTGATTTACCTGCTCGATGTTATAAAGATCAGTAATGGTAGGGTATCGTTAAGTAGTGAGGGCCTTCATTACCTACGGGCTATTGAAATACTTACTAATAATGTTACCGAAACTCCTTAACGCATCATGCATAGCCTTTATAACCAAAACCCTAAGGTGATTTAGGACTATACTTATGTCAATACCTTGACAAGCGCTGCTCAGCCTTTCAGTATCTACAAATACGAATACGTGCGGCGATCTTTTCCAAGCATCCGTCACGGATGCGGCTAATGGGGGGGATATATCATTAATACTGACCAAGGTGTTTCCATGAATTATGTTAAGCCTTGCCTCAGGTTCAAATGTCCTAAATCCTATTATTACCAAGGACTCAAGATCACCATCAGTTAAGTTTACCAAGCATTCAAGTGGTGATTCATTAATGTCTCTCCTTAATTCCTCATAGAATACCTGGAGTACTTTATCCTTAATCTCAACCTTACTTAGTAGGTATGGGAATATGTCATTTATTAATGCAAGTTCAATACCCTGCTTATTAATGATATTTATGAAGTCGAAGTCCCTTTTCCATAGCGCCTTAAATGTCGTACTTCTCGTTATCAATGGGTCTAAGTACTTGGATATACCACGTATCTTACTAATGAGGTACTGTCTATTTCTCATTAGAATAGATAATAAGTAGTCATCTATCACGTACATGATGTCATAACCCTTTAAGTAGCCGATTGAGAAACGGTATAGCTGGCATAGGTAATTCCTAATATCATCATTGAGCTCGTCGTAATGCCTTAATAATTCATTCAATAAGTTCCTGGCCAATGTATTAAATAAAACAACCTTATGATGCAGGTATACCAACTTGTAAATGTTGAAGCGTGTAATTATGAAGCCCTCCAGGTTGGCCCTGGCCTTCTCGTCAAAAGCCAGTAAATAATCCCTACCGCTCTTAACAACTTTCATGTTATCAAGAATCCTTTCAACATCACTAATACTGATTATGGAGCCAATACTAGCCCCCCGTTAGGTAGGAGTCCCTAAGTACATACTCGATCCTGTCAGCATCAAGATCTCCCGTTATTAAACCTCTCAGAATATTGAGTGGTCTTGATTCATCGCTAAGAGACCTAAGGAACGCATCATCTTCGTAACCAATAACTTCTACGTATTGCGGTAATACATCCGCGATCTTACCTATTATGTCACCATGTAATAACGCCTTTATTATACGCAAGTCAATGTTCGGCATCGTCTCCTTAAGTACATGCTTAAACTCATCATTATTCGTGAGTATGAAGTAGGTTATTAACTCATGCTCCTTAAAGGGCCCCTTAAAGACCTTACCCAGCATTTCCTCGTTGATACTACTGCTACAATTCCTTATCAATGGGTCAATACCCTGACCAAGAACGCCCTCAAATACGTGGGAAAAGGGTAAATGACCTAGGTCATGCAGTAGTGCGGCTATTCTCATGTGCATTATCAAATCATCCTCGGTGTCAAGGCCCATAGACTTACCAAGGCTAATTAGCAGTTCCTTAACATCGCTAGACCTTAGCATTTTCTCGAGCATTAAAGTCACTATTTGAAGCGTACCTAGTGAATGCTCAAATCTGCTATGGTGCGCTGATGGGTAAACCATGAACGTTAAGCCAAGTTGATGTATATATCGTAGCCTTTGCACATACCTGCAGGAATCAATAAACCTAGCCTCCTCATTAGTTAGCCTAATCCAACCAAGCGTTGGATCCGCAATAACCTTGGTATAGTTAAGTGTCATTTAAATCAAGGAACTAAAATATTAATTTTAATTTCTCCATCCAGGTTAGTTGAAATGAGCAAAAGTGATGCCGTAATAATTGGCGCAGGACCCAGTGGACTTTACCTAGCCCGTGAATTGAGCAAGGTTATGAACATAACGATTTTTGAGGAGGATAAAATGCTCGGTGTACCACCCCCCCATTGCACAGGTCTTGTTAATATTAACTCACTGGAGACGCTCGGTATATCGCCTCCTATTGTAAGTACTTACCGATACATAAGGATAACGGACTTGGGCGGTAATAGCATAACTTTCGACTTCAGGAGGGGGGGGCCATAGCAATGCTTGACAGACCAGGTCTTGAGCATTACCTCGCTGATGAGCTGGGTAGTGCCACGTTATTGCTAGGTGAAAGGGTTATTGAGTTAGGTAATGGGGGGGTTATTAGAACTAAATCGCGGGAGGAGGCATTTAACTTGGCCGTGATTGCCGAGGGCGCCGGCCTAACATTGACGAGGAATGTTATTCCATGGAACCCAAACTATGTTTATGGTGTACAAACCGATACGAAGTCATTTGCAGAAAGTAAGTTAATGCCAAGGAGTGATGATGAGATTGTGGTTATTTTTGATAGGAAATTGCTTGAGCACTACTTCGCCTGGATTGTCCCGAAGGGTTCCCACGAGTTTAGGATTGGTTTAGCTGATGAAGCAAACGTATGGGCTAAATTCACTGAGCTACTAAAGGTTATCAATGCTGAGCACTTAAAGCCATTTGGAGGCAAGATTGTGATTGGCGGATCTCCAGATCATGTTGTTGCGGGTAATGTAGCAGTTATAGGTGATGCTGGGGGGGCTTCGTTAAGCCAATGACTGGGGGGGTGGGATAATAATGGGAATGCTAAGCGCAAGATTGCTTGCCGATAGCATGATCAATGCCTTAAGGGAGGGACTCTCTATAAGTGATTCATTGGTTATTTATGATACTGTATTTAGGAGGTATGTCAGGGAGAGGATAAAAGCACTAAGCTCGGCGTCGTATATTCTACATATGATGATGAATAAGAGCTTAGGTGAAGTATTGCAATCAATGAGTGGAACGAGGGTTGATGTTGAGGATTACGATAACCACATTGATGCGATATTAAAAGCTGCATTGAGAAGGCCTTGGTCGTTTATTAGGCGGTTTTCGCCGTTATTAATGAATTATCGTTAATCGAACCAAACTCGATTAACAGGTTAATTAAGGAAGTTATGAGGTAATCCTTACCTAGTCACCTTTATTATACCACTCATCTCCTCTATCAACTTGGCGCCCTGCCCCCTCCTGGAACCACTTAATTATTGGCTCAAGGTATTTAACAACCTCTTCAGCAACGGCATTCTTAAGGTCCAGTGGGTGTATCTTACCCTCGCTATATGCTTTGATTAATTCGTCAAATGTCCAAAACTCCAGCCTACCGCCACCGTATTGCTGCGGCCTCTCAATAATGAACGGCTTATCCCTACGTTCCCTGAACGAGAACAGGTGCGCTAACTCAATCACTGGGTTTGTCTGAGTCTCCTTAGGTGGGCAATAAGCCTTAAGTATTTTTTGGCGAATTGTCTCAGCGCTGTCATGTAGGAATATTGCCGTGTCTGGTAATGACTTACTCATCTTCATCTCGCTCAGCTCCTCCTTGGACTCCTTACCTGTGATGTTTAGGGCAGGTATTAGGCTGTGGAATAGGGCTATTGGCTTCACCTTCTCATTATTGAGTGTTAATGGGTAAAACCTAACCTTCAGTGCAACCTCCCTGGCGAGCACGTAGGCCTTCCTCTGGTCGATACCGCCATGCGCAATGTGGGACCCAATCACGAAGACGTCAGCCACCTGAAGCAATGGGTAAACGAGCCATGACATGGGTATTGACTCACCCATTTTCCTACCTAGTATTGTCAGGCTATGCCTAATATCGGCTAGGTTAGTCATCCTGGCTAGGTCGAGTATTAGGTACCAGTACTCATCATTATTATGATACAGGTCACTTGCCATGTAGAACCTCACATTGTCAGGGTCACCGCCGAGTAACTCAACGACTTTCTTAAACGTCTCCACGTAGTACCTATTCGCGACCCTCCTAATTAATTCAAGGTCTCCACCAAGTTTATTATTGAGCCATGAATGAATATCGGCTAGTAATATGGAAACCTCAATACCAGCCCTCTGCAGGTCGACAACCTTTGATAGGCTTACAATGCCTGTGCCAATGTGTATGTAACCGCTTATCTCAAAGCCTATGTAATGCTTCAACTTAACCCCGGTCTCGAGGTACTGCCTTAATTCATCAACCGTGAGCACCTCCTCCGTTGGATACCTGGTTATCAATGTCAATCTCTCCTCAATATCCATTGCTAATACCATAGAAATTAAGATAATTAAGCTTTATTGATATAGTATTTACGTGGTTAAGATAGTCGTTGATGAAATAAGGGCTTGGGGCCACGTGAATGTCAGGGCTAGGCATAGAACCACTATAGAGGTTACTAAAGATGATTACCTAACACCCAGGGGGGGTGATTGCATAATCGGTATTAAAGCTAATAAGGGCTTATTGGACATAAGTCCCGAGCTCAAAGAAGTCATAAGGAAGGATGGGTCTATCGTAATAGCAATATTCGTGGTTGATGACTACTTTGATTACGTTATTGGCATGGGCTCGTCACGGCTAACCCTAAGTAATGGCAGCAGGTTAATCATTAGAAGGAGTGGTTACATTGATGATGCAACACTTATGATTAGGGCGAATAAGGCAGCCATCGACCTCGATAGAAGACTCATAGATAGATTAAAGAAGGAGAGTCCCCCCCTGACAATTTATATTGTAGGTGTTGACCTTGAGCAGGATAGAACAACTGAAGGCGATGGCACTTAGGAAGTTGATTCATGTCACGTTATCCGTATTCCTAATCATACCATTCATAGTTAATCTGGAGGCCTATGGTATATCAACTACCCTGTACTTCACGTTGATTGTCCTAGGCGTTTCCGTGATATACGTTATCCAGGTTAAGAGGCCGATAATCACGGTGGTCCTATTAGATGCACTAACAAGCGCTAGAAGATCAATACTGCAGCAAGTCATTAAATCGCCAATAGGCTCCGCAATACCAATAGATACCTTGGATGATGGACTAATGAGGCTTGAGAAGACCGTAAAGGAATTACTTGAGAGCGTTGAGAGGGATTACGAAAGGAGAGGTGGTTACCTGGGCATTTTAATGGGCGCCATTGGGGGGGTATTGATTAGTCAATTATTGACTGGTAATTACGTTATTTACGGAATAATATCAGTTATAGTATACGACACAATGAGCGCAATAGGCGGCATACTCCTTGGCAGGGTTAAGCTACCCTTCAGTAATGCCACCATGGAAGGCGCATTGGTGGGCATGGCATCACTAGCCATAGTGCTATTCCTATTCACGAATCAATTGATCAACTCCCTAGCAATAACCGTGGTCGCCGCATTGGCGGAGGCTTATGGGATGGAGGATAACCTTGCAATACCTGTAACCACGTCTTTAATGGCCATGGCTCTTAGGTTACCTATAATCGCTTAATGATGCACCACCAGCCTACGCCCACCCAAGGCCCTACAGGGCCTGTCCCCCCCATCCTGCTAAACCCTACTCCTCATGACCTCATTTCAAGGCCTATTAAAGGCCAGGTAATCAAGCGACCCTCCAGGGCCCACTTACTAACGAATGCGCCATACTTAATTTACCCAGTTGTCTCCCTCATTAGTCCCTTGGTCTCATCAGTCACGTACCTAGTACCCAGGTTAAATTGACTGCGCTAACTAGGGTAAAGTGACCCTTAAGATACGTGAATTCCCTTCCTCAAAATCGCCTTGATAGGTTATATTAACTCACCGGAAATCCAGTGAAACCCAGGTTCCTCGCCATTAGGATCCAACGGCCTCACTTCCACTCCACCGCCTCAGTAGCTCACGCGCTGCATTTATCCCGAGTTCCTCAGGGTTCGCTGATGAACCACTTAACTTAACAATAATCTTCCTCTCCCCCCCATTCAAATCAGCCATACCGGCAATGAACTCCATACTATCCCTCTCATAAATCGCTATGCCGCCAACAGGTACGTGGCAGCCCCCACCAATAGCCCTTAGGAACGCCCTCTCAGCCAACGCCTCAACCTGGCCTTAGGATCACTAGCCCTATTCAAGAGATCTATTAAGTCCGTGTCCTTTTCACGGGCGACTACCGCTATTATGCCCTGTCCAGGCGCTGGAGGTAATAGGTCAAGGGATATGCGGGTGTACTTAATGTTAAGTTGGTCTATGTTATTCATTAACCTCGTAAGTCCAGCCTCCGCAATCACAATAGCGTCATAATCACCCCCTGATTAACTTATTAATTCGCGTATCGACATTACCCCTAATCACACTTATTGATAAGTCCCTTCTAACGTTAAGAAGAAATGCCCTGCGCCTAACACTTGACGTGCCCACCCTAGCCCCCCCACTAGGCAATGCCGTCAGATCGCTTGGGTAATCACCTTTGACAACCAATACGTCATATGGCGGGTCCCTAGGTGAGAAACCCGCAACTATAAGACCTGGGCTAATCTCACTGGGTAGGTCCTTGAGACTGTGTACGGCTATGTCAGCCTCATTCCTCAGTAACGCCAGGTTAACCTCCTTCTCAAAAACCCCCCTTTACGCCAATGGCGTATAGTGGTTTATCCTGAATAACATCACCTGTCGTCCTCACAACAATTATGTCAAACTGTACCTCAGGCTCAACTCTTCTTATCATATTCATCACGATCTCCGTCTGTATTAGCGATAATCTACTGCCCCTCGTTGCAATCCTAATTCTCATTATGTGATAATGCCGATAAATACAATTATTTAAACACTAATGACTGAGTAAAGTCCTGGTACTTCCTAAAAATGTCCTCACAAATTATGCTCGCACTATCCCCCCCAGAGGATATGTAAAGCCTTATTTTCTCTATTGCCTCAACAGCAGGGCATGTTTTAATTATGCCTCTAATTATTTCCTGGTCTCTATTATTACTAACCTTAAGCTTGTTTTGAATAATCTCATTAATGTAGCCGTCAGGTGCTGGTAACACGGGTATTACAGCGTCGATACTCTTCTTAATGAAGTTAGGATCTAAGGCCCATGGGTTACTACTCTCAAATACAATAACTAAGTGCTTGGCCTTTGCTATATTCAGGAGCCTTGTTATATGGTTTAAATCCTCATTAATGGCCTTTTCAAGGTTTGGTACATGAATCACCGCATTATCAGTAATGGAGATACTTGGGTCTTTATAATTAATTATTTGCACACCTAGGTGCTTGGCTACATGATTTATCAACGCGGTCTTTCCCGACCTAGGCGGGCCTATTATTAGTATTGATGTTATGTACCTAAGCCCGAGGTTACTCATCATATCTCTCAGTCTAATAGAGGAATCAATATAATCAATTAGTTTGGATTTTACATTCATGTCTATTAAGTCTACGGGATCCAACGTAATAACCACATTGCCGCTAACGCCCTTACCCTTTGCCTTGGGTTTTTCCTTCACTGCTTCCTTCTTTTCCGTAGGCACCTGCGGCTTAGGTGGCTCGACAGGCTTCTCCTCCCTGGCGATGACCTCCTTCGGCTGTAAGAGATTGGCTGTCACCCCAGTACCTTTACCCGTACCTAATTCACCGTCTACCTTGGCTAATTTTGTACCGCTTTCGGTACCCACAATTGATTGGCTAATTACTTGACTATCCCTGCCTACATTATTACTGGGGTACTTACGTTAATAGGCCTAGCAGTGCTACTTTGCTCAGTTTTACCCTCTTCAATGAACTTAGTCTGTATCTGCCTTGACTCAACGCCCTGAGGCACGCTGTAGTTTACGACCTCAATACCGTACTTCCTCAATCTATTTAGGGCATTACTATTGCCATTTATTATCAATGCGTATAGCTTAGTGTGCTTATTATGCTCAATTAACTTAGTTACTAGGTCCTTACTTACCTCATTGGGGGGGATCAATACAAGTAATGATCTCTCATTGGTCCTAGTGAACCAGTTAATATCATCAGATAATTCGTTAAAATCACCCTTAATTATGAAGCCCTTAGCCCTAATTACTCCAAACAGTACCTTGGCGATTATCTCTATCTTATCCTGAGGTAACGATGCATTTAATGCAACTATCCCGGTCTTGGTTAGGGTATTCGCCACCGTGTTAACGAGGTCGATGTCGTCCTTAGGCAGTTTCTTTGCCCAATAACTATACTCAATAATCATCGATGCATCAGTCACTGGTATTATCATCGGTGGTTTCTTATTTGCACGTGGTATAGCCTGGGATCCAGCGCCAAGCCTTATTTGGGCGATATCAAGCACGTAGGTTCCAAGTCCAATAATAAGTGAACCAACAATGATTAAGGGTGTTATGGTGTAATTCCATGTACCGTCAATTAATGGTATGTAGAGTAGAGATGCTGTTATTAACTGTGGTAATATATTCATAATAGCTTGGTGCACCTCCGTGCTCATTGACCAATTCATGCTTAATCTTGGTAAGTATTTACCTATTAAGGTAGGTACCGCAATTATTATTACGAATACCAGGTAAAGCACTGCATCACTTAATTCCTTAAACACGGCAGACAAGTCCCCCTGGAGATACGGACATAAGTTGTTCAATACCTTGGACAAGGCTTAAATTCGTTACATGAAACATTGTTATGGGGGGGCCATAAAATGCCTTGATACGCGGCGCCAATTACGTATAGTAATGATAATAGTGAAAAAATAATAATGGACCTAATGCCGTATCCCTTTACTGAGGGTGCTATTGAAAGAGGTATTGATAACCAGTAAAATGGCGTGAAGAGTAGGGTCCATGATATTACGGCTATGTCATTAATGATGCCGGCCTCAGTTATTAAGTAGGTAAGCAGTAGTAATGGTATTAATAGTAATAACGAACGACCTAAGGTGGTTATAAATGCCAATATTACATACGTTATTATAATAGCCGTCACCACACCATACCTCTTAAAAGCCGATAACGCAGCTACCAGGATTAATAATACCATAAATATGTAAGGCGATATTATTGGGAAGACTAGGTACAACACCGTAGTCGTGATAATATCCATTAAAGTATAAAGTATACTCGTTAGTACGTTCTGTTTCACAAAATGAAGTTAAAAATACCTTTTATAAACCATTTCCTCAATATTAATTGAAAGAAAAGAAACAAAACCAGAAAAAAGCAAAAATGAAGGTTAGGTGCTATGTATTGACTTGATCACGTCAATCCATGGATTGTCTCGTATGAATTCAGGCAACGAATCATCACTAGGTTGCTTATCATTAGTACTAATGACATAATCCTGCCCCTTCTCAAAATTAGGAAGGCAACTATTATCTCTGTTTTTCTTCTCTAATTCCTCAACCTTCTCAATAAGCTTACCTATTAATTCCTTGAGGGATTTCAACTCCTTAATTAATTCACCTTGATAAGTGTCTTCATATAAGAAATCATTCTTAGATTGAGGCACTGGTAAACCTGAAATAATTGAAAGACTTACGTTAAATACACCACCATAATTACTCAATACGTATGGACTATCACTTACCTGAGGGCTATTGCTCATTTGCCTATCATTACTTACTTGGTTTAATGATTGATCTATGTTTTTCGTGAAAGCCCTGTATTTAGATATTGCCTTGTACACGGTATTTACAGATATGCCAAGCTTCTGCGCTATTTCTTTAGGTTTCAATCCCTCATTAAAGTAAAGCTTAGCAGCTAATTCCTCAGTCTTCGTTAATTTACTCGACATACATTATTGGTTATTGACCTTAACTAAAAATCAGTTTATGTTCCTAAATTAATGAATTACTCATATAATACTTGATAATATACAATAAATACCATGATAAATAATATAAACGCTTATTACTGCATGACCTGATGAACATTAAAGCCACGATAGCAGTACATGGCGGTGCAGGAGGGCTCAGCTACTTTACCAATGAGGAACATAGACGAAGATACTTAAGCGGTTTATCAAATGCAGTAAGTGCAGGACTAGAAGCGGCCAAAAAAGGTAATGCCTTGGATATGGTTGTCGAGGCAGTCACCGTCATGGAATTCGATGGATCCTACGACGCCGGCAGAGGCTCCGTGTTGAACCTATATGGTGAGGTTGAACAAGACGCTGGTGTAATGTGGGGGGGTAAGGATTTAAGTGTGGGGGGGGCTGTGGCGTCTGTCAAGCACGTGATAAACACTATAAGACTCGCCAGGCTTGTCATGGAGAGGACCGACCACGTATTAATAACTGGAGACGGAGCTGAGGAATTGGCTAAGCAATTCGGTCTTTGGGTGCCATCAACGGAGTTAATTAACGAAATTAAAATTAATAGGTACAAATCCCTTATTAGGAATTTACGTTCGCGATACGAGAAGAACGCAGACCTCGCCAGGAAATTAGGCTTACTAGGTACGGTTGGCGCTGTTGCGATTGATAGGGACGGCAATCTAGCCGCTGCAACGTCCACGGGGGGGTACAATACTTAAGTGGCCCGGCAGAGTAGGCGACTCACCATTAGCAGGTGCAGGTTACTGGGCTGAGAATAACGTATGTGCTGTATCGGCCACGGGCATTGGGGGGGAGTTCATAATTAGAGCCATGGCGTCGTTTAGGGTGGCTACATTAGTTAGGAGCGGCGTTAGAATTAATGATGCTGTTAGGCAGGTTGTTGATTACGTCACCAAGTTATTTGGTCCAGGTAACATTGGGTTGATTGCGATTGATAGCTCTGGTAATGTGGCGTCAGCGTTCAATACGGAGGTCATGGGTAGGGCATGGAGTAGGGAGGGCATGGGTAAGGTCATTGTAGCCCACCTACCAAGTGACCCATTTCCATGAGCCAGGCTTTATATGTCATAAAAATTTCTTAATAAAGTCATTAAGTCTCTCTCCAATAATCCTCGCCCGCTCCTTTAATGCCCAATAATCCCTGGACTTGTCATAAATCACCTTACCATTAACGATCACCATATCCACGTCTGAGCCATCGGCCGAATAGACAATATTCGATAGGATATTGTCAGACCTAGCGGGTTGAAGCCTTGGGCTACCTAGGTCAAGTAACACCAGATCTGCTACACAACCACTGTTTATGCAACCACCATTAAGACCTAGTAATCTGTAACCATTAAGCGTCGCCGCCTTAAATGCATGAAGGGCCTTAATACTCACATCCCAATATGAATGTCTCTGAAGCAGTACCGCCATCTTCATCTCCCTAAACATATCAAGGGAATTATTACTAGCTGGTCCATCGGTGCCTAACGTCACTATGACGCCAGCGTCCATTAACTCCCTCATTGGGAAGTGACCCGCAGTGGCTAACTTCATGTTTGATGTCGGTGCATGAACTACACGTGCATTAGCCCTGGCTATGATACTCAACTCCCAGTTAGTGACCCAGCCTAGATGAACGAGGTGGGACCTGTTGGATACTAGGCCCAGTGAGTTTAGATATTCCACAGGAAACATACCGTACCTTTTCCTAGCCTCGTAAACCTCATCCCTCGTTTCAGACACGTGTATCTGCACTGGCAAGTTAAGCTCATTGCTTAACTCCCTAATTCTCAGTAACGTGTCCTTACCCACTGCATAGATACTATGGACATTGATTATTGGCTTTATCAATTGCGAATAACCATATCTACTCATGAAATTCCTTAATTCATTCTCAACTAACGTAGGGTTTGCCAACGTATCTATGAATGTAGGACCCAGGGCAGCCCTTAACCCATATTTTAACACGACATCCGCTGTTGCATCTGGGTAGAGGTACATGTCTATGAACGCCGTTGTGCCATTCATGATCATTTCAATGATCGATAACTCGCTACTAAGGGTAATAACATCCCTGGACAACTCACGTTCCACACTCCACATCCTATCAAGCCATGTCATTAACTCTGCATCGTCATAGAAACCTCTCAACAGGGACATCGGCGTGTGTGTATGGGCATTAACAAGTCCAGGCATTGCTACATGACCGGAGCAATCAATTCTTTCGAACTCACCCCCCCATTTATGGTACCAATATTTACTATTAATCCGTCATCGATCGCTATATCCACATTATTAAGTATCCTTAATTCATCATTGACCCATGTTAATACAAAATCGCAATTCCTGAGTAAATAGCCCATGCTAAGGTCATTAATCTCGCGCTATTACTCAACTAAAACCTTTGGTTCTAAATGCAAGGACCTAATTACGTAAATCCATGAGTATTGGTCCAACTTACGAACCTCGCCATCATCAATAACTATTCTCTCCCTAAATAACGGTGCATCAACAACGAATGTCTCCCCCCCTCACCACCCTCCAGTGCAGGATTGAAACCGTACTTTAACGCAGCGCTTATTAGCTCCTCAATATCATTAAGCGTTAATACCTTACCAAGTAACCTGGGGGGGCTTATACCCATGGTGCTTATCGATGTTAATACGAACCTAAAACCATGGTTATATAAATCCCTCAAATAATTAACCTGGTTTTTTCTCCATAATGGTGAATAAACCCTTAAGTTTAGTTCGTGGGCGATGACATTAATCATCATCCTTTGATAATCGGATAATAAAGCCCCCCGTCACTATGCCATTAATCCCAAATTCACTCTTAACACTTTCAAAGGCATTTTTCAAGTCCTCAAGCTCGAGGTCTTTAACACCGCTAGTGTCGTGAATAACCTGGGGGGGAATACCCAGGGCTTTTGCTTGGTATCTCGTCCACTCGACATTTGGGTAATGAAACATCCAAGAATCAACGCGGTAAGGCCTTAACGTGAGTAGGCAAGCAACATCGAAGCCCTTAAGCACGGCCCAGTGCAGGGCGTAGGTTGAGTCCTTACCACCCGAAAACAAGGAACAAACCCTCATTGCTAATGTATTTCAAAGATTGGTAATTTAAAACACTAATCGAGCCGTACCACAATGGGGGGGTTATGGGTGACCATTGAAGGCCGGTAAAGGCTAGTATTCGTAACCCGTAAATAGTAATGTTTTTAATTCACTAACTAGCGCTCAAGCCGATGAGTGGCGAAGGAGAGGAATGGCAGTTCCCTGAGGATTGGGAGTACTCTGGCGGTGTACCAGAAAGAATGTTAAGAATTAGGGCTAAGTGCCCATACTGCGGCCATGTATTTGAAGTCGAGATGGGTGAGTCCTGGTATAACATGGGTATTTCAATAACCTGTCCCAAATGCGGTAAGCAATTCTCAATAAGCATGTATGGCGAAGTCGTTGGTGAAGTTAAGAAGGGCGCGAAGAAGTGATAATTAAATTAATAATGGTTTATCGATACCTTAGTAATGAGGAATATGGAGTGCATTGAGGATCTGCTTAATGCAGTAATGACCTTTTACTCGGTGGCTGTTATTGAACATTACATGGTTTTCTTACTAATAATTAGGGCAAGGAGTGCAAACGATGCATATGACCAATTACTAAATACGGTAAGGGACCACCTAGATAAGGAGGATAGAATGCTAGGTAACATGTTAAGATTGAAGGATTGCGTGGATGGTAATACTTCGCTCTTACTCAATGGTTTTGTAAAAAATGTAAGAGATGGCATCGCATTGGTTAATGACCCTGAGTTCATAAGTAGTTATATTAATGACCCTGAAACGGCTATAAAAACCCTCATTAAGTACATGCTATATCATGAGGAACTACTATCGAGTATTATTAATACACTGCGGGAGAACATTAGAAAATTCATGAATAACTTAGCTTAATTTTTATTAATTTAATCATAAAGTTGGGGGGGCACTTATGATAAGAACTGCGGAGGTACTTGCGTCAGGTTCTTCTTTATTGCCTCAACACTTGCTAGGAACTTCTTTCTCTGCTCGTCATTAAGTTTCAGCTCTATTATCTTCTCAACACCATTCTTACCAAGTACAACGGGAACCTCCGCAAAAACATCCCTTACGCCATATTCACCATCTAGATATACCGAGGCTTCAAATACCCTCTTCCTATCCTTCTTTATTGAGTCGACCATTAACGACAAACCAGCCGCTGGACCCCAATTGCTGCTGAAGCCCCTTAAGTTGGTTATTTCCGCACCAGCTTGTATTGTCTTCTTTACTATTTCGTCGTACTGCTCCTTGGTTATAAACTCAGTGAGTGGCTTGCCGTACACAAACGATGCCTCTGGCACTGGGTACATGTTCTCGCCGTGCTGCCCAAGGACGACTGGTATTATTGATTCAGGCGCTATACCAATTAATTGAGAAGCGTAATAGGCCATCCTGTTCGAGTCTAGCACACCGCTGAAGCCAATGACCCTATTCCTTGGGAAGCCCAACTTCTTGTAGAGTACGTAAACCATTGCATCAAGTGGGTTTGTGGTAATTATGACTATTGAATTCGGTGCGTAC
Organism: Vulcanisaeta distributa JCM 11216; assembly: GCF_001315985.1. GTDB lineage: Archaea > Thermoproteota > Thermoprotei > Thermoproteales > Thermocladiaceae > Vulcanisaeta > Vulcanisaeta distributa_E. The sequence continues at coordinate 23,699 of NZ_BBBI01000017.1, read as the reverse complement.
CTCCTGATCTGCTCAGCCACCGAGGCCACTATCTCTGCGTTCTTGGCTGCCAACTCCTCCCTAGTCATTCCAGGTTTTCTAGCGAGACCTGCAGTAACTATTACAATGTCACTACCCTCCATGTCCTTGTAGTCATTGCTGCCCTTGAACCTGACGGACTTACCGAGTATGGCAGCCGCATGGTTTAAGTCAACAGCCTCGCCCTGAGGCAGATTCTTTATTACATCTATTAGTGTGATCTCGTTGTCTAGCTCGAAGAACATTAGGAAGGCGGCCGTTGTTGCGCCAACACGCCCGCTACCTATTATCGTGATCATCTAATTCACCCATTACTGGCATTAATGACGCGTTTTTAACTTTAATCTATTCACAATGTATCATTGACAATAGACATTATTGAAATGCCATTGTTTATTTGTGAAAATCAACGCCGAGTCACTTATTGACTACATTTTACATTTAACTATGGAAAATCCTGACGCCTTCCTTAACCTATTCATTACGGCCAACCCAATACCCCTATCCTCAATGCCCTCGCAATGCCCAGATCCACATTCAACTTATCAAGGCTTCTTAATGAATCAAAGAGTGATGATGCTATTGTGTATGGATTCTCCCTATAACCTATTATTATTATCGGTAATTCATTGATCTCGGAGTACTTCATCAATTCATTTGCTGTTTCTTTAGTTATTAGTAATGCTATTTTCAATTTCTTATTTAAATAATCAATAATGGTATCGCGTAATAACATAATCAATGACCCATAATCCTCACACTCAACAACTATTAATCGTGTACGTGGTGCGTAATGCCTATACTTTGTGCCTGGTGCCAAGGCGGCATCAGCCTCACCTAGACCCCCCCTCGCAAATTCTGGAATCACTATATCGGTATTAAATAACGATCTTAATTCCTCAACAGTGAATGGACCTGGTCTTAGCAATACAGGTGGGTTTCTCGTCATGTCCACTATCGTAGATTCAACACCAAAGAATGTAGGTCCTGCATCGAGAAGAATCATTTCGATATCGTTATCACCGGCGTAGTCCTCAATTACGTGTTCGGCCAACGTGGGACTTGGTCTACCCGACTTATTAGCACTTGGCGCGGCTATAGGCGTTCCAGACGACCTAATTAACGCAAGTGCAACAGGATGTGCAGGTGACCTCACGGCGACCGTATTACGGCCACCAGTGACCTCCCTGGGCACATCGGGTGATTTAGGTAGAATTAACGTTAAGGGACCCGGCCAAGCCCTCCTAACCACTCGTAACGCAATATCTGGGATATTGACGGCAACCCTGTAAAGTTCACTTAGATCTGCTATGTGTACAATGAGTGGGTTATCTGGCGGCCTTCCTTTGGCCTTGAAAATTCTTAAGCATGCCTCACCATTAAAAGTATCGGCGCCTAAACCGTAAACAGTCTCCGTCGGAAACGCCACCAAATGCCCACGCTTAATATATTCGCTAGCCTCCCTAATTATGGCCTCATCAGGATTTAATGGATCTACTTTACGTACCTTAAGCACCATGCTTACTCATGCTTAACGCTTATAAACCCATCTATAATGATAACAATCTATCCACGGGTAATTATCACCAATAAGCTAGATAGGTTTATAAGTAAGCTTTCGTGACACTGTTGGTGATTAATAATGGCAGTGTCTAACGAAGAGATAACGAACGCGACAAACAATGAGGAAGTTGAGGAACCAATATTCAAGACAAACCTACCTGGTGATAAGACTAAGGAGTTGATAGAGATCTTACGTAATGTCTACGACCCTGAAATACCAATAAATGTTTATGACCTAGGCCTTATTTATGAAGTAACGATGGATAATGATAAGGTTGTTCACGTAAAAATGACCCTAACAGCCGTGGGTTGCCCATTATCAGAGAACCTGGCATACCAGGTTGGTGCAGCCATACAGCAAGCATTACCTGATGCAAAGGATATAGAGATTGATGTTATATTTGACCCACCCTGGACCCCCCCATTAAAGATGACGAAGTTAGGGCGTGAAATGTTTAAGGCAATTTATGGGTATGACATTGTTGAACAATGGTTAAAGACGCAGGGCGAACAAGGTAGCCAAACTAACGAACAAGGAGTTAATGAAAACAGTACTTAATATTTTCTATCATAAATTTACCTAGACGCTTGTATTTTACATTATGAATAAAAGATTTAAAGGGTATCTCATAAAATAAAAAATGTGCTATCATCAACGAATAGCGCCTCATCAAGGAGGACATTAACGGAACATGTACAAAAGAAGCTAAATGAAATCCTCGAATCAAGTGACTTAATAAAATTCGTTGCCCTAGTAACCATGGATGGATTTACAATAGACTCAAGGATGAAGGATGATATCAATGTTGACCCTAAATGGTTAGGCGCCTTAATAATATCCTCAATTAGGAACCTTGAGCTTAATTTAAAAAAAGTATTGAATGAGGCAAACCTATCGGAATTAGTCATATCACTTGGACAGAACTTATTAATTGTGAAATCCATAGGTAAGTTGGCACTGATAATGATTGTTGATAAAACACTGGATATGAACGTTGTTATGTACGAGATTGAGGAGGGATTACGAGATTTAACGGTAGATTTAGGATTAGGATGAGGTAATTTATGAATTGTAACATAAATGGTTGATATTTAATTATTATTTTGCGCCTCCTCAGTAGCCATACTATTCAATGACTCAATTAAAGCAGCTGACGTTAGATTCTCAATTAATTGCTTCGATTTCTCATAGTAAGCATTAATTAATTGCAACAGTTTCTGCTTGACATAGTCTATCGGCTTTGTGTAGTATACGTATGTATAGCCTCCATTCTTAGCCAGCACCGGCCTTCTGGCGATTAGGCCAAGCTGGACAAGCTTAACGAGGGACCTCTCTATTGTGCTTCTTGACTTATTCATTTCCTTGGCTATTTCAGCCACGGTCAGTGGCTCCTTAGCCTTATTCTGCAATAGGTAGTAAATCTCAACCTCAGTTGGTGAAAGCCTAAGTATGCACCTAAGGATGTACTTAATATCGACATCCTCAAGGATCTCTTCGGTACTCTTCTCCTTAATTGTTATGAGAGACACCACGTTAACCACCAACATCAGTGTCACAAAGTTTCTTTATAAACCTTTTCCACCAACATTTTTCACTTTAAGAGCACATTAATTGTTATGTTATTTATATATAATTAAAACCTATATTTCTACAGTTATGCCTATATTCCTACTTTTCACTAAGCCGTATATGTATGATGCAGCGGCGAGATCCTCAACCGCAATACCCACCGACTTAAACAACGTAATGTCCATATCCCTGGACCTACCATTCCTTACCCCGCTTATTATCTCACCAATTTCAATTAAATTCTTTTCAGAAATTAATCCATTTTTCATAGGAATTATTACATCACCAGTCTCATTCATTACCGCGATGCGTGAATCAACGACAATTACCGAAGCCCTCCGTAAAACATCATCATCCAACTCCCTGGCATCAACCTCAGGTGCACCAATTGACACTATGTGCATGCCCTCGTGTAGCCATGACCCGTGAATGATGGGTTCCCTACTAGTCGTTGCCGTTATTACTACGTCGGCCTGCCTAATGGCGTCATGGCTTGAGTCCGTGGCCACCGCATCAATGCCCCCCCTACCCTGGGCTAATTTCGCTAATTCAACAACCTTCTCTCTCGTCCTCGAATATATGAGTATTCTCCTAATGGGGAAGGCCCTGGATAGTAGTAATACGTGGTACCTAGCCTGTAACCCGGCGCCTATTATTGCCAGGTTGTCCGTACTCTGTGCTAGGTACTTAATCGATACCGCAGTCGCGGCCGCGGTTCTCCACGCCGTTAATACCGTGCCGTTGATGACTGCCATCGGCTGTCCCGTAATATCATCCATAAGTACGACTATTCCCTGTGTCGTTGGTAAACCACGCACTTTATTACTCTCAATAACATTGACTATTTTCACGGAGAATCCAAGGTTACGTGCACCGCAGGGCATGACACCCCCCCACCAGTCATTATCAAGGTGAATAACCGTTCTTTGGGGCATCCTAACCTTACCAGAGCTGTAATCCCTAAAGGCTGTGGCTATGGCATTTATTAATCCCGTAACACCGTCAGTACTATCAAGCATTTCATCAACCTCCCTCCCGCTTACTATTGTTAGCTTCATATTACATTTGAACTATGATGAAAAATTTAAGCATTATTATCTATAGGCATGAATAGAGAAATACCGCTTATGCATTTTGCGACAGATTTATTAATTCTAGTTATAAGTAAAATAGTGGGGGGGTGAAATTATGGAGATTAAATGCATTAATTGCAGGTACTTTAGACTTCATGAGTTACACGACAATATCGGCATTTGCATGAACAAGGATAGCCCATACTACATGAGGTTAGTCATGACTGAGTGGCAATGTCCATTCTTCATGGAATTCAACGAGGAAGGTAGTGAGGATGAGTTTTACTGGTGTGTTGATTGTAAAACAATGATACATAAATCTCTATTACCGCTCCATAAGGGGGGGCATAAGTTAGTGAAAATACCGTACATAGACGAGGAATCACACCTAGAAACCTACGTAGCCGACTAGCACCATTCTAAGACTTTACTTTTAAATCATATTTATGCAGTATTTCCGTATAAAGCCTTCAATAGACCCTGCTATTACCTTAATATCCTTACCCCCCCTGGGTGTATGCGGCATGCCCTCAACTCGTATTAGCTCAATAACATTACCAAGGAATTTAGCCCTCTCATAGTAATTTTCCACCTGTTTAATATTCACTAACTCGTCATTAGTACCGTGTATTAAGAGTATTGGTGGTAAATTGGGCCTTAGGTAATTTATTGGCGAGGTCTTTATTAGGAATTCCTCCGTGACCTGCCTACTATCGATCTTTGCTAACTCCTCATAAGTCCTCCGCCTAATACTACCAGGCTCGCCCGCGAGCAACCATCTAATCTGTGCTAATCTATCGGTCGGCCCTGATACGGATATTGCACAGGCAACATTACTAAGCGTTGACGCAGCAAGCAAGGCTATTGAACCACCCATTGAGTGCCCTGCAAGGATATACCTATCGTTTGCTCCCCGCAATAACTCACTAACCTTGTTAAGGCCGTCCTCAAAATCCCTGTAGGTTGGCGTTATTACCTCCAGGTTTAATGCCTTGAGCGGGCCCGTGAGCCAGTTTATTTTCTCGGGACTTGAACCAAAGCCGTGCAATGCCAACGCCTTCATTACTGAGACGCATTAATTAATTGGTTATAAAGTTTTAGGACTTGAGGAGAGTTAACCTAATAAATTTACTATAAGATACCTACATCGATCATGGCAAAACCCAAGAAGACGAAAAGAACCCAAAGACGCAAAGGAAAACGTTTCTATTTATCATTAGCGTTAATAATATTTGCAGAGGCTGCTTTCGTAGCGTATCCTTTCCTACGTGGTATGATGCGCATCTCAGGGCCAACTGAGTATAATACTACTGACATTATAGAAGAAATGCTTTCAGAATTGATAAATCCATATAATAATACCTATTCAATAACGAATGTGAGTAATACGAAACCCATACTAATGTACATAATATTGAATTATCCACGCTTAATCGGCAGCTACTGTAATGTTTGGCCCGTGCTCTACAACGCCACACATTACTATGGATACAACGTGATAATTGTAGTATTTCCCTACCCCCCCCAACAACAGGGCCTGCGTCAACATTAGATATTCAGCAATTTGAGTATAACGTAAATCAGCTTTGTAATTTCAATCTTGGATCTACGAATTTCAGTATCGCAACGGCATTTTGGGGCAATTATGAAACATTATTACTACAATTGCTAAATAAGCTAGGTATCAATGCAAGTAATGTTTATCCCCCCCATTATTGATACTTATTAAGCCTCACGATAACGTAAATGCCTCGGGAATAATATATGGCCCGCAGCTCTTAAATAATACGTACCTAAGCAATACATTATTTATGAAGAGTAATTAATCGGGCAAAAACCTCGTGCAATTAATCGGTTCCTCATTATTAAAGATCCTACTTATTGATCCCAGATCCCAGATCGCGCATAGGTATGTCCTTGTATACCTAGCCAGCTCTATTGCAGATCGAACCTTCCTCATTAGCCCACCCGTTACATCGATATGTCGTGCATCCCTCTCATTAATTACTGATCGCTCGGTTAATTCCCTAACCACATTACCATTAGTATCAAGTATACCAGGTACATCGGTCAGGAAGATCGATGCTGAAGGCCTTAATTTTGCGCCTAGGTCAAGCATTAAGTCATCACCGCTAATTATTGAGAAGCCCTCATCGCTTACCACAACATCTCCATAAAGCATGGGTATTACACCTCTACTTATCAGCTCTATCATGTGCATTGGGTCTATCAGTAATTGGGGCTTGCCGTCCTTTATAATGTAGATGGACCCCCCCGTCCTTAAGGGATAAATAGGTAAGCCGACAGAGGCTAATGTAAGCGTTACTCTCATACTTAGGTAATTAAGTACTGCAGACGTAAATGAAATACCCACTAACTGGTCATAGTCCCTGTACTTACTTAACCCATAGGCTAGGGCCAGGGGATGAGCGAAGCTACCGCCTCCGTGAATCAGTATAAACCTATCACCTGTCCTCAACCTTGCATTGAGCAGATTACCTAAACTCCTTACCCAGTCCTCCCTATAACTAAGTGGTCTTGATTTATCACTTATTGCGCTACCTCCGAGCTTTATTATGAATAGATTCATTACGTATCTCCTGTAATTAGTACCGTAAGCCTAGCCTTATTAAGCATATAGGGTACACCGTTGATTTAATGCGTTAGTATCAAAACTAGAATTCTCTAGTCACCGTGAATCTCAGTATTTCCCTAAGATCATCGACAAATTCATTCTTACTCAATTCACTTAACGCTCTCTCAGATTTCTCCGCGAATTCCATAGCCATCTTCAACGCATTATCCCTAGCATTTGTCTTAGATATTATCTCCACAGCCCTTTTAACGTCATCATTCGTGACAGTAACCCTACCAAGAATACTCAATAACTCTTCCCTATCCTTATCACTTAATTCCCTCAAGGCCATGACAACTACTGCGTTACCCAACTTATGCTCCTTGATGTCCTTACCAATCTCCTTACCGAACTTCCTAACATCACCAAATATATCCAATATATCATCTAGCACCTGGAAGGCGAGTCCTAGGTACGTGCCATAGTCAGACAGCGGTTTTATGCAATGCTGCGCGTTGGCGGACATCGCACCGAAGACCGCGGCCGTCCTTATTAAGGCGGCTGTCTTTAGGCTTATCATCTTCACGTAGGTGTTATACAGGGCCTCCCAATTACCTAATAGCCTAGGCCCCAACCTATTCTCGGCGAAGTAGGGGGGGTCTCTGCGCCCTGCATACTCAAGTAAAATATCGAGACGCTCACCCTCATCTATGGCGCGTATTGTACTCGCCGTCTCCCTCGCAAAGGCTATTGGATCCCTGGTCTCGAGTATGGCCTCCTCAATAGCTCCCTATACCATATGCCGATTAGTATGGCTGCGTTATCGCCGTACTTTGCCCTGACTGTTGGCTTATTTCTCCTTAGTAATGCCTCGTCAATAATGTCGTCATATATCAGGGAGTAATTATGTATTAGCTCTACAATTGCCGCGGCCGGCAGTGCGTACTTATAATCACCGCCGCAGGCCCTTGCGGCCGTCAGCGTCATTAATGGCCTTAACCTCTTACCGCCAGTGGATACTTGGTAAATAACGGCATCCCTAAACTCCTCGCTAACTTCCCTACTTAGGTATTTAATTAATTGTTCGTCGATTTCACGTCCATAGAGGCTATGAAGCTTCTCCAAAATGTCCATTGGATCCACGATTAATACTAAAGTAATTAAGTTATATCCTTATGATGCCCACGGCATTTTTAACTGTTGAATAGAAATTAGCTTATGATTGAAAACACATGTTAATTATTAACTATGGACAAAGCTTAATATTGCTTAGCTAATGATTAAGCGTGTATGAGCCAGGAAGTAGTCATTACGGGTTTCGTAAGGACACCGATTGGTAAATTCGGCGGCGCGTTTAAGAACGTGAAGACACCCTACCTAGCGGCTGAGGCAATAAAGGCGTTGATTAAGAGGACGGGTATTGATGGTAAGCTGATTGATGAGGTTGTCTTTGGATCAACACTCCAGGGTGGCATGGGACAGAACCTCAGTAGGTTTGCGGCATTACTTGCTGGATTACCGATAGAAGTCAGCGCATTTACCGTTAATAGGGTTTGCTCATCGGGAATGCAGGCAATTATCGAGGTCGTCAGGGCCCTTAAGGTTGGCGATATCAATATGGCAATTGCTGGCGGTGCCGAGTCAATGAGCACACAACCACTCGCATTACCGCATGAGGCTAGGTGGGGAATCAAGCACTTGATTGGTAAGGATTTGAAATTCATGGACTTGATGATTTATGATGGATTGATGGATCCTACTAACATGATGCTCATGGGTCAGGAAGCCGATAAGGTAGCCATGGAACATGAAATAACCAGGGAGGAACTCGATAAGGTGGCGTATGAGAGCCACATGAGGGCTTTGAGGGCTACGGAGAATAAGTACTACCTCGAGCTTGAGCCATCGATACCGTGGTAAATGGGGGGGAGAGGGTTTACCTGGATAGGGATGAGGGCATTAGACCTGACACAAGCTAGAGAAGTTGGCTAAGTTAAAACCAGCCTTTGGGCCAAATGGCCTACATACAGCTGGGAATTCATCGCAATTGTCTGACGGCGCTGCGGCGCTATTGTTAACCACCATGGATAAGGCTAAGGAGGTTGGTTTAAAGCCCATTGCAAGGATTGTTGGTTATGCATGGCATATGCTCGAGCCCTGGAGATTCCCAGAGGCGCCAATTTACGTGATCAGGAAACTATTGAGTAAGGTTGGCTGGAGTATTAATGATGTTGATGTTTTTGAGATTAATGAGGCCTTTGCCGTAGTTAATGTCCTAATGAATAAGGAGTTGGGTATACCCTATGATAAGATGAACATATTCGGAGGCGCAATAGCCCTGGGCCATCCACTCGGCGCGAGTGGCGCCAGGATAGTTACAACGTTAATATCGGCATTAATGCATGTAGGTGGAAGGAGGGGGGGGTGGCTGCGTTGTGCCATGGGACCGGCGGCGCTACGGCTGTGGCCATTGAGATGCTTTAACTAAAAGCAAAAGACTTTTAAACGCAATAGTCCCTACCATCCATAGTATGGTTGATGCCCTGGAATAAAGGATTTCTCGGAACTGAAAATAATGATAAACCTACTCAAGAAGTATAGGGGGGGCTATGCAACGACGCTCATAAGCCTATACATCAACGGTAATAGGCCAATACCTGATGTGGTATCAATGCTTAGGCAGGAGTGGGCATTGGCGAGTAATATTAAGGATAAGACCACTAGAACCCATGTTCAGGACGCACTCGAGAGGATTATAAATTCAATAAAGGGTATTTCAAAGGCCCCCAGAGAATGGGCTAGCCATATTCGCAGGCTTCCACATGATAAATCCAGGCAATTATGAGTGGGTTTTTCACGCAATAATACCGCCAATACCAGTATCAACCTTCAAGTACATATGCGATACCTCATTCCACACGGAAATACTTGAGGGCATGGTTAAGAGCAGCGATACCTACGGTATAATAGTTATTGAGAGAGGTGAGGCTGTCATTGCGTTGCTGAGGGGGTAATTACTGGGAGATTGTTGATAAGGTGGAGTTCTTCGTACCAAATAAGCACGCTGCCGGCGGCCAGTCAGCCCTTAGGTACAAGAGACAGACGGAGCATTTAGCCGAGACATTCTACAAGTTAGTTGCCGAGAGAGCCAATAAGGTATTTACCGAAATACCAAGCCTAAAGGCATTGTTGTTGCTGGACCAGGACCAACGAAGGAGGAGTTCCTTGAGGAGGGTGAACTTGACCATAGGATTAGAGATAAGGTCATCGCCATCGTATCAGCATGCTGCGCGGACATTGGTGGTGTCCTTGAGGCTATTAGGAACGCCGAGGATAAACTTAAGGAGACCGAGTATGTCAAGGCTAAGAAATTAATGGAGGAAATAATGTACCTAGCCGTTAAGAAACCCGAGTACCTAATCTATGGTAAGGACTCCGTGATGGACGCAGTTAAGAAGGGCATTGCTAAGGTGGTTGTTGTTAGTGAGGACGTTGGTGAGGATGAGATAATGAACCTAACACTAACGCTTAAGGGAAGAAGAGACGTCGAATTATTCGTAATGCCCAAGTCCGTTGAGGAAAACCTGACACTAACACAGACGTTCGGTGGTTACGTAGCCATTTTATCAACACCATCATGGATTCTTGAGACCTCTAATGAGGACCAGGATAGAAATAATTCATAGCATGCAAAATAATTACAAATATCTCTTAGCCTCCACCAGCAGGTGGTAGAAATACTACCTCATCGCCATTAGATAACTTCGTGCTTAAGCCATTTAGGAAATCTATTGATCTACCATTAACCAGGATCACGTATTGATCCTTAAGCTTACCATTATCATCCAATATGACCTTTGAGAAGTTGGGACTTACTGAATTATCAATGAATTGAATAAGATCCTTAACTGTCGCATTATCGGGTATGTTAAGTTCAGTCTTAAGTACCTTGGTTATGTCGTATAATGATGCCAAGAACTTAACCTGAACCTTCATCAAATCTTGGCAACAAGAATTAGTTTAAAAAGCTTAATACGGAAGAGCATTGATTATGCAATACCACAGTGCGGTAAAAACGTGACCTCATCGCCATCTGATAATCTCGTATTAATACCGTTAAGGAACTCCGGAGACCTGCCATTAATCAAAACCAGGAATTTATCCTTAATCCTATTGTTACAGTCAAGGATCACCTTAGAAAAGCCTGGGTATATAATGTCATCAATCCTTCTTATCAAGTCAAGTAGTGTTGCTCCATCAGGCAATTCAATTTCAGTCCTTAACGTCTTAGTCATTTCATATAGTAAAGTCAAAAATTTGACTTTTACCTTCATTATTCTGCTATTAATGTCAATATATAAAAATCTTTTTACCAAGTCTTGATTTAATTAATTCAGCCTTAGGCAATTATTATCCCTGTTGCTGAGCCGAACACTTGCCCAACGCCTTCAAAAGCGCCATTGCAACACCAAGACCCCCCCTCTGCACGTCCTTATCCCCCCCTAACGCCCTCCAAAGCCCCCCCATTAAGCCACCTACGGGTTTAGCATTTGCTAGATCCACATTCTTTCCTAGACACCCACCCATATCCTGAATCAAGCCCTTCAACCTAAGTACGTCCTGGGTATCCAATTTATTCATTGCCTGTAAACTACCATCAACTAAGATGGACAACAGCCTAAATATTGCTGGGTCCTGGAATAGATACTGTATAACCTCCTCAAACCTATTGACAATTATCATTAGTGCATCAATTACACCACTACGCTTAAGTTCGATTAATTGATCAAGCAAACCCCCCTAATCTCATCAATATTCTGGACAAGCACATTGAGAGCCTCTGCGATCTGCTCGTCTGGGCTCTTCTCAACCTGTGTTTGTTGTGCCTGCGCCATGGTCACCACCTCACATGGTTGTTGCTAACCAGGTTTTATAAAATAGATCCTTAATCAACCTACCAAGTGGTGACGTTAATATACTGTAGCAACTACCTGTCCACGCAGCCTTATTGCTACTTAAATCCAGTTTTATATCACAGTTAAACATCATACCAACATCACCATAATCCAAGGCGCATGTCATAGCGTTTATTTGAGCCGGGTCAACGGGTTGACCAAGCAACTCACCTGCAATAGCGCTAGCACTGGCTAATGCCGTGAAGTGTACGGGAACACCTGCCGTTGGAAGTCCTACGTACGGCATTGAGTGCTCACCGGGTAAGTACACATCATCATACTTTAGGCTCCTACCTGTATACACATTTATTGCCGTCCATTTTCCAGTTGGAGTCTCAGCAACCAATGGAGTGCCCTCGAAAGGCTTTGGTAACCTTGCTGGTGGCGTCACAATCAATAGGTCATATTTATACTTCTCACCGTTAGATAAAACAACGACCTTCTCCTTATCATCAATGGTGATTGGCGGTTTAACACCACCTACACATTCCACACCCTTCTTAGCGCCGATTTCTTCAGATATTTTAACGGCCTCAGGGCCTAAAGGTTCTAGAGGCTTATTGAATGGGTAGAGTAGCGTTATACTTGTTCTATCTCTAATACCCCTCTTCCTAAATAACGTATCTAATTGACAGGCAAATTCAAAGGGATAAACACCGCACCTATATATTGGTTCAGGCGCCACTAGGACGACCCTGCCGCCGGTGAAGGATCTTAGTGCCTCCTTAAGTTTTAATGCACCATCAAGCGTGTAGTTATGGTAACCAACGCCTAAGTTATATGAAACGAAGTCATTCTCAACCCCCCCTAGACTTGCCAGTAGGTAATCGTAATTGAACTTCCCCCCCTGGTCAGTCTCTACGACTCTATTATCAGGGTCTATCTTAGTCACCTTAGCCTTAACGAACTTAACACCCCCCCTCTTTTCAAGCAATGAGAATGGTAATTGTGCTTGCTTAGGCTCTACATCACCAAGCGCTATATTAACGAGCAATGGTGGCAATAGATAATAATCCTTATCATCTATTAACGTTATCTCTACATCAACCCTACCCCCCCTCAACCTCTCTGCTAATCTCTTAGCAACAACGACACCACCAACACCGCCACCTAGGATAAGTATCTTTTTAGGCACGTGGCCCTACATGAATGCCACTATTTAAGCATTATTATTAATTACGCTATATGCATGCGAAAGAATAAAAAGTAATTAATTTATAAACTTTTATAAACTAATATATTTAAATAAATTAATATTTAGTACCACGATACGTAGTAACGTAATAATAAAGATTATTAATAATCAACATCATACTAATAATTAGTTATGTGATGATGGATCAACAATCTGATACTTAAAATGAGGAGGGAGGTGAAGGCTGATTATCCTTGTTAGAAGCGTTTTTAAGGGCCATGTAATTGTATTAAACCGGCTCATGAGCTTAAGGACCTTATTCACAATGTCGATTAGGAACCTTGGTGGTAGAAAGACGAGGGCTATATTAACAATGCTCGCAATAATTTATAGTGTGGCGTTGATGATAACGCTTGAGACCATGACCTACGGCTTCAAGGTTGCAATAACCAGTGAGGTTGAGAACATACTACCCACGGACCTAATGGTTTATTCACAAAGTGTTTCAATACCTGAGGCCGTGGCTCAAGTCATTGCAAAGCTTCCTCACGTGTCTTACGTAGTCCCCGCGATTATAATAAGTACGGCGCAGGTTAATGATCAGTCCGTCACCTTGATTGGGATACCCAGCCAGTACTTCTCATACTTCGAGGTACATATGGATAGTGGTTCATTACCCATGAGCGATGGCGAGGCAATAATACAGGATACCCTGGCCCAAAAGGATAACATAAGTATTGGCAATACGATCTATGTCCAGGTACTAACGGGTATTCAAGGAGGCTCCGAAATAATACCCCTCAAGGTCACTGGAACATTCAGCAGCATACTTGGTGGTTTCCTTGGTTTTCAGCTGAACATGATTGTGACGCCAATAGGCACGTTACAAAATAACCTAAATGATGAGGGCTTTGTTAATGCAATATTCATAAAACTATCCCAGGAGAACCCGGAATACCTTAATCAATTGGCTACGGCACTGAGCGAGTATTTCCCTAATGCCGATGTTTATGAACAGAAGTCTGTCCTTGGTTCAATCTCTAATGCGTTGTCCATGGTCAACCTATTCTTCGTGATAATAATAGCGCTAAGCCTAATAGTCACTGGACTTAGTGTCGCGAATACCGCCATCATGAATGTTAGGGAGAGGACTAGGGAGATCGGAATTCTAAAGGCGTTAGGCGCATCTAATAACCAGGTAATACTAATATTCCTCCTTGAAATACTCATAATGAGCATAATAGGCTCGGTAATAGGCATAGTACTCGGCATAGCAGGTGCCTACCTGGCCAGGTACATAATGATTAGGCTAAACCTGCCAATAATAATACCCGTAATATTACTACCAACGCTATACATATACTCATTAGTAATAGCCATAGCCACATCGGTAATTGCGTCAATACCGTCGTTAGTGTCAATAACGAAGATCAGACCTATGGAGGTGCTAAGGATTGAGTAAATTAAGCTTAGGAAATTAGGTCAAGGCCCTCTGTTATCCTGAAATCAACCCTATACCTGACACCTAGGCTCTCCGATTCAAGTAATTGACCAAAGAGTCTCTGCGGTGTTGCGTCCGTGACCCTAACCTTCACGAATGCGCCAATGTCGGCCTTCTTCACGGCGATCGGTTTGTAATTGTATGAACGAATAACGTAATTCTCACCCTTGAAGTCAATCTCGCTCACGATACCCCCACATCTCCCTGCCAATGAACATCTTATTCCTCTCTAGGGCGACCTTGTTAAACACGTCAGTGGCTATTTTGCTCCTCTCCTTCTTAACCTGCTCAGGCACCTGCTCCATATACGCAGCCTCAGTAAATGCCTACGGCTATACCTGGCCAGGTTAACCTTATCAATACCCAACTCCTCAATTAGCTTCACGCTTGCCCAGAAGTCCTCATCGGTCTCCCCCCCAGGGAAGCCTACGATAATGTCCGTGGCAATAGTTGCGTCGGGAAAGACCCTCCTAATCCTCGTGACAATGTCCCTAAATAGGTCAACTGAGTACTTCCTCCTCATGAGCATCAACACCCTATCACTACCGCTCTGCACTGGTATGTGGAAGAACCTATAAACACGCCAATCGGACTTCACAACATCAAGGAGCCTATCAATTATTCGGCTTAACTCAAGGGGTTCCATCATGCCCAGCCTAATCATGAATCTACCACCAACCTTTCTCAGAATATTCTCAAGTAAGTCCACAAGGTCATAACCTCTGTCACGCCCATAAGCACTAATCTCCTGCCCCCCCGTCAGGTAAATCTCCCGTGCGCCTTTACTAACGGCATTGGCAATGGCATTGATTATATCGTCTATGTCGTAACTCTTCACCCTGCCGAAACCCATCCTACCAATCTTAGTAACGCAGAAACTACAATTACCTAGGCAACCAACCTGTATTGGTACTACGTACCTATGCCCATGAAGCTCGGGGTAGTAATTGGGCAGGTACTTTGCCGGTCTATCATCATAGATATAAATATCCGCATTACCATTCATAGCCTCATCTATAAGCTCAGCCCCCCCATGTGATGTGACAAGCACAGCATTAGGAGCCGCGTCCTTTATGGCTGCTGGCCTGACCTTGGTTAAGCACCCAATAACGATTAACCTCTTATCCTGATACTCCTTGCTCAACTTCCTCAGGAGCTTAAGCTCATTCCTCTCGGCCTCTTCTCTAACGGCGCATGTATTCACGATTACTACGTCAGCAGACCCCCCCACATCCTCCGTGTACTCCCAGCCCAATGACCTAAGCCTAGTAATCACTATGTCACTATCCGCCTTATTCAGCCAACAACCAAATGTTATCACGGCAAACCTACCGCCCATACCTCATTAGTAACGGGCAACATTAACGCCCTTAAAAACCCAGGCGCGCATAATCACAACTCTGGCACCTTTTTCGTTAAAAACAGGCAGTGTTTTTAAATGGGTAATTCATTGAGTACTAGGGACATGATGATAACGGCATTAATAATACATGCAATACTTACGATACTTGGGATAGATCCGCAGACCCCATTCACCGTGACAGGAATCACTTGGTACTATGGATCCTACACGGAGTCCGTGGGTAATTATACTCATGTATACACAGGCGTTAATGTAAATAGCACCTTAGTGATTAGCGTAAATGATGAATTATCAATACCAATCAATGTCTCCTACACCCTAAGCATTGGAAGTTACTCAATCCAGGGCCTATGGGAATTACAGCCAGGGAATAACTCATTTAATATAACAGTACCGGCGTTGCCCGAGAATAACTATAATGCAAATCTAATAATATCCACGGTAAGTTATACCATTAAATACTACTTCACGGTGTCCTCAGTGGTGCCTGGAATAACCATAAATACAACAACAACGAGACTCTATAGTGGCATGCCTCAAGTAGTTACGTTTGAGATAATGAATAGCACACCCATACCAATAAGCTCAGCATTAATAACCGTGACCGGAGTAAACGCTGCAGTTGGTAATGGCGTAATTACCGTAAAGCCCCCCCAACAAACGTAGGCATAACCATAACCCCCCCGGGCCCGTACTCGCTGGGTACATCAACAATAACATTCAGGATAACATATACCGATGCTGGAGGCTATACCTGGAACGAGACAGAGACAGAGACTTTCACGGTAGTATCAACACCGGTTTACCTAAATCTAGTCATGCAGGGCACTGTTAATTATGGCAATTACATGCCCATAACCATAAATGCAACAACGCCCGTGGGGCCCCCCCTGCAGAACCAGAAATTAAGTATCTACGTTGATAATAATTACATAACATCATTAATAACCAATAACTATGGGATCGCGCAGTACTTACTACAAGCCAATTATAGTCCTGGCTCCCATGTATTAACAGTAGCGTTTACTAACACCACGTATTTTCAGGAGGCCGTCATTAATTATACCTTCATTGTGCAGCCAGGCACCGTGTATATAATAGCCAATGTGAATAGTACCAATGTGACGTACGGTAATGCAGTTAGTATTTACGTAAAGTTATCACCACCAATTTCAGGTGGAACACTAACCATAAGTTACCTAATCAATGGGACAACAACCATGGGAACAATAGGTAGTTATACCCCCAGTAAATGGCACGGCACAGGTGACTTGGATTCCGCCGCAGGCAGGAACATATTTAATAACTATTTACTACATAAACTCGCCCAATTACCTACCAAGCTCCGCAAACCTAACAATAATTGTTAATAAAGCTCCCTGTTCATTATCAATAATGATTAACGGAACACCAGAGGTATTGCATGAAATATTCATTTTAAGTCAAATGAAGCCGGTAATCATAAACGCTCAATTAAACGTATTAGTAATAAGTAATACCTCATCAATAATTGGAACAATGTACATAAATGCAACTGGAGTTGGTACATATACCTTCATACCGAAACTACCTGGTAATTATACAATAATAGTATCCTGGCCTGGAAACATTAATTACCAGGGATGCCGCGCAACTTATGCGCTAAATGTGATGAAGGCGCCATTAACTCTTTACGTTAACGGAAGTAGTAACTTAATTGCAGCAGGTGGCTATGAAACATTTAGTATAAATATCACGACGGACATACCAATTAACTATGTTGGTGGAAACTTAACAATAGTAATTAGAAGTGGAAACAAAACTGTAAATACCTATGAAGTGCCAATTAATGGATACTATATGAAAAGTTCAATACAATTCTCTGAACCTGGCCTTTATGAAGTGTTTGTACAATACCCCCCCGGTAATAATTACGTCATGCGAAGTATCTACGGACCGTATTATGTAACGGTAATACCAGGCCTTCTGGGGATACCTTGGTACACATTACTTGCCTACTTAATATCAATGGCCCTTGGAGTATCAATGGGCATAGTAATTAATCGTAAACTCCGTCAAGCGTAGCAATAAGGTCCGGTAGCTCAGCCACGCTTCTAATCACGAACTTTGTCGGAAAATCCCTAGCCCATGTGGACACTCCTATATTTACTGTACCCAACCCATTAACCAGCAGGATATCCCTTGGATGGTCAGTCACATAGGCAGCATCGCCGGGTGGCAATTTGAGGATACCGAGCGCCCTCTTAACTAAGTCAAGCTTATCATGGCCGGGGGGGCCTAAATCACCCAGTGACACGCACCCCCCCTCTATGAATTCTGTGAAACCGTAATACCTTAACTCATGCATCATGCGCGGGCACTCCAATTCCCTACCGGTGGCTATGATTAACCTCTTATTCATATTACGCAGTGTCTTCAGCGAACTTAGAACGCCTGGGAACACCTCACCATATTCTCCCCCTCTCTATGTACAATGTCCAGCATTCATGCCAGAACCAGAAATTCCTCGATAAATCACCAAGTATCTCACTTAATGATGGATCTCTGTAATAAACATTGAGCAGGTAATTAATATCGCCACTCACGTTCTTGCCATACCTCGCCGCGCACTCCCTTAATATGCCTAGGAACTTAGGTAACGTATTTACCAAGGTCATGTCGAGATCCAGAATTACGGCTTTGATAACCATAGTGTAGGGAATATGCTTTCTTCTTAACTCATTAATAAACCATTTTACTACATTTGATGAAGAGTAAAACACTTATTAAGAAAATCACAACTTAACTATACAGTGAACAAGCCAAGGTTTAGAATCGAAATAATCCTTGAACAAGATGGGAAGGTACTAATGGATGATCTAACGGCGAGACTTCTTGAGATCCTTGAGAGAAAGGGTTCTTTGCTATCCGTGGTTAAGGACCTTGGATTGCCATATTCAAGGGCTTGGGAATTGATTAATAAGTTGGAAAGTGGGTTGGACATCAAGATCGTTAATTCAAGGAGGGGCTATAAAGGAGGCATGTCATTAACTACGGAAGGCAGGGAATTGCTGAGTACGTATAGGTCAATAGTGAGTAGGTATGTGTGGAGCCCCCCCGACGGCACCGTGTGCGACACAGTCTACGCCGGGAGCGATGATTGCATAGTTAGGGACATAATTAACGAAATGAGGAGTGAGGGTTACTGCATTGATGCCTATTGGGTTGGTTCAATGGGTGGATTGAGCATGGTCATTAATGGCTTGGCCGACATAGCCGGTATTCACCTAATCGACCCAACAAGCGGTGAGTACAACATACCCTATATGCATTCATTGGGCGCCTGGGACAATGCTGTCCTAATGAGAGGTTACATGAGACTGCTGGGTATTGTGCATAGGCCGTACCTAAGCATTAGCGATTTAACGGACATACTAGGGCTAAGGATGGTTAATAGGAATCCAGGCTCAGGCACAAGGCTGGCAACGGAGCTCCTACTCAACGGAATAGCTAAGCACATTGGATATAGTATGGATGAGATAAGGAGTGTCGTGAAGGGCTATAACGATGTTGTTAAAACACATGTAGAGGTCACTGAAAAGGTTGCCAGGGGATTGCTGATTACGGCATAGCCATTGCCGGTCAAGCACTCACGATGGGCCTCGCCGTTAAGCCCATAGCACTTGAGGAGTTTGACATAGTGATTTCCAGGGCAAGCATTAATAAACCAACGGTTAGAGAGTTCATGCGTAGGATAAGTAAGGTAGGGCCTAGGCCTGGTTATATAATGCTTAGGAACACTGGCGAGTTTTACTCCAGGTAATCATAATCACTACCTCCAACATAAACGTTATGGAGGACTCTATAAAGCGCATCAAGGCCTTCACCTGTCTTTGCGCTTATTGGTATTGGCCTTGGAATGGTGCCGATGGCCGTCAATATGTCCGATAACCTAATGCTTAGGTCGGTCTCCAACTTATTGGCCTGGTTAGACATCAGCGCCTCCCTGAGTAGGTCCGTCTCCTCACCCCCCCACTCAAGTACTTCATCAATAACAGATCTATCAAGCAGGTCGATCTTATTGAGCACATTCACCTGGGGCATGTTGAACCTGAACTGCGTCGAGAGAGCCAGGAGCATCGATGACACGTAACCACTGGGCGTCTGCGCCTGCGTCGCATCGATTACGAAGACCACGGCCGACCTATCCATGCTCAACCTATTAATTAATACCGAACCAACGCTTCTAAATGCAAATAGCTCCATCTGCCCAGGCGTGTCTATCAGGACATAATTCGCACCAATATCCATTATCTGACTCTTGATTTCCTGGGCCCTAACAGCAAGCATGTCTATGGCGGCTATTATCGAACCATTAGGACCAAGCTTATACTTCCTCATTAATTCCCGAGCCGAAACCACATCCCTAATGTCTATATCCGGTATGTAGCACGTACTCCACGGCTGGGTCCAAATTAACTATGGCAACATCGTACTGATTATTCTCAAGCCACTCAGCAAAGGTACTGACGAGCGTTGTCTTTCCTGATCCGGCGGTCCCAACAATAAATACTGTGAACATTCACTACGGAAGTTAAAAACTCCAATAAAAAACTTCCGAACCGCCTAAACACTCACGTAGAGCATGGCCGTTAATGCCCTGGCCGTGGCATCGCCAAGCAGCATGTACCTAATACTATCCTTTAAATCCACGTAGTTGGCAACCACAGTCACTAATGCACCGCCTATTAATGACCCAATCAATGTACCAACACCATAGAATAGGTTGTACAGCTAACCGCCGTTCTTCTATCCTCGGAATTATCATATACGAAGGATATATAGCAACATTAGAGGCAGAGTTCGTGAACCCCCCCGCCACCCGTGTTTGCCAGGTAAATCACATAAACATTATTGGCTAAGGCATACGATAGCGGGAACGTCACAAGCAAGAACCTCCCCCCCAGAAACATTACCAACCTCCTATTCCTATCAAACCACCTACCCACAAATCTCTGCAGGACTAGGGTTGACACACCACTAATCACATTAACAATAGCCAACTGCTCAACATTCATATTAAGCAGATAAACCTGAGCCAATGGGAAGAGCGGCCATGCAAAGCTCCATACAATGGCGAATAGAGTATTGATGAGGAGGAACCTTGTCAATTTCCTATTACTCCTAAGCATTGATAACGGCTCGGTAATTACCTGATCGCTAGGGTCCGCCGATTCAATGCCCCCCCACGCATTAATGGCATTAATGAAAATAAGCGATGCCGTGGTCATGAACACATAGTGCATTACCACATAATTACTACCGACTATGACGCCCGTAATTAACGTAGCCAATAAACTACCTATAGAACCATAAAACGCAAAATTAGCCAATACCCAACCCCCCCTACTACCTCTACTTAATCTCTCCATTATTAATGCCCACGCAAACGAATTCGCACCACCAACACCGGCTATCAAGACGTAAGTTATTAAGTACATTATGGGATTACCATAGGCTATGAATGCCATTATGAACCATAGAACGGCAAGCAACAGCGTTGAGAACTTCAGCAACTGCTCAACCCGCCTAACCCTCCTCAATGGCAACTGAACTACGCCACTAAAGAACGAGGATGCCGACGAAACAATACTAATACCAACGTTAGGCACACCTATTACGGCGGCTAGGAAACTCATGAAGGGTGATGCAAGTCCATTAGCGAGGTTCTGGATGAGTATGTAATTTTTCAATTTCTTATGATCCATATATTAACTAACCATTGAATGAATTAAATCGCTTAAAAACCATACCCAGATTCAGCCCGGGTTCTACCAATCACTAGGTCATCCTGGTCCAGTACTCATCACCACAGATACTCCATAAATACAATAAAAATAAGACTTACCCACTAAGGACCTTTAATCATTAGGTATGCCAAATCACCCATGAACAGTACCAACACAAAAAGTACTATTACAAATGTTACGACAAAACCCACCGAAGCATAAAGTGAGCATAGGGTCAATACCCAACAACCACAGAGACATCGAGCAAGGCAATAAACAAAAGCCAACTCCATAATGACTGAGGATTGATTGTGGTGGACCGGCCGGGATTTGAACCCGGGATTTCGGGCGCATATGCGTCTCCCGCGCGCCAAGCCTATGCGGGGGCATTAGCCCCCCCTGGGCATCCTTCCAGGCTAGACTACCGGCCGGTAATTGTCATTTCGTGGGTAATTTTAAGCTTTTAGTTTCGTGGGTTCGTTAGTGACTCTATGCGTTGTGGTGGTGTGGGCCTTATTTTATTCGTTGTTTACTTGCTGGACGCCTTTCCTAAGGCGATCCGCACTCACCATCGGTATTACCACGCCAATGAGCCTGGACTCCAGGTGTGTGGTTTTATCGTGCCCGTGGGCTTTGGGCGGGGGGCAGTTCAGTTTTGCCATTGCCTTTGTTATTGCCTTTGCCCTCCTTTCCTTGCCCTCGCTAACTGCCTCCTCGAGCATCCTCCTCAGCACCTCGCAGACCTTGGTCACGAGCTCTGGGTGCTTCCTTATCGCATCCATGCCCATGTAGACCACGTACCTCTTACCCCGCCTAACCAGGTCAACCTCCTCGTAACCAGCGCCCTTCAACCTCTCCAGGATGGCTCTGGCTTCCTCATAGTCCCTACGTGTGACCCTAAGCTCAACACGACTAACGCCATTTACACTGACAGTCATTCTAATGCCGGCGACCTCAACTGATGACTTACCCTTCGGCTCACTCTTCATGCCAACCAGCGTTATTAATCGCTTAAGTTTCTCGGCGTCTGGCAGTAGGCCCAAATCCTCGATCAATGCCTTGGTTGAGGGGTTGTCGAGCATTTTCTTAGCCAACTCGGCAGCCTTTGAGGACTTAATTACGTATGTTATTTTATGCTTTCTTTTCCTCTCCTTAAACCCTAGACCCTCAAGTCTCTTGATAACTTCACCCCCCCACACTTCACGTTTTGACTTACCCATTACAAGCCTAATTGACTTCCACCTAGCGCTGATGTCACCATCACCGAGTATCGCAAACAGTAGGAATGCCATGAAGTCATCATAGCCTAACCCACCGGCTTGCTTGGAAACCTCGGCTTTGTCCTCGAACACGCCCTTATGGTCAATAGCCATTAAATTCCACGTAATGCTTACGTGGTCATTAAGACCCACGCCATGTAAATACATGCTGTTCCTCCCGGGCCACGTAATTAACCAGGCAAAGACTTGCCACGCCTGGTTTGTGTCCATCTCTGGGTAGCCCTTCTTGTCGATTGCTCCATCGGTCATCAATAGCCCGCACCGCATGGCCCTTAGCTTGTTTTCGCCGAATAGCTTGGGCGTGATAACGCGAAAGCCCCCCCTGAGCCCGGTTAAGCGCAGCAATACTGCTACACCACCCGAGCTTGCCATCCTCGACGCATTAATCGCTATGTGCTTAGCGTATAGGTGCACCGCGAAGCTCTTATCCTCATTAAACGGCTCACCGCTAATAATTATCTTCGTCTCACCACTTCTTAGCTTATTAATTAGTTCCTCGAGTTCTTGTCTGTAGGTCTTTAGCCACTTCTTCCTTGCTCGATCTAGATACCTGAGTATCTTCCTGCCGGCTTTGAGCGTTGTTTTCCTCAGGTTAGTGATGGTTTTATCGTTATTTTCATTAACTTCCTCCTCAATCTTTGGTAGCCACTCACTCAATGCCTTGATTGTCTCGTCAAATGGCGTTGTCTCATCACTCAGCAACACGTTCCTATGTTTCTCAAGCCTTCTCATGAACTCGTTGATTAGTCTCATCGTTTCCTCAATGACCCTTGGGTCATCAACCAATTCACCGCACTTCAATCTCCTCGAGCCCTTGACCTTCACGCCCCCCCAGCATATGGTGGCTGGGCCCCCCCTCTCCGCCGCGCGGCCCTGCAGCCCACGCAACTCACCCTCC
>NZ_BBBI01000016.1 GCF_001315985.1 Vulcanisaeta distributa JCM 11216 | reverse complement strand
CCCGTAATGCATTGTTCGTGCCTCTCGACCGTGGCTTCCGTAGTCTTCATAATGCATTGGGTCGTTAACCGTAATGCATTGGTTCGTTGCCTCACGCCTTTTAAGTTGATTTCTCTAATCGTTGGATGAGGTTTAGGTGCATAAGCGTTAGGGAGGATGTTTATGAGGCTTTGAGGAGGCTATCCGAGGTCAGCAACGCAACAATGAGCGACCTAATACGCCAATTACTAACTACGTACATGGCAATGAACGAAATCAGGGAATTACTCAAGCAATGCATGAGCCAATCAATCGCCAACGCCAACCTAAACAATGAGGTTGCTAAAACCGAGTCCATTAAGGACTCGATCAAGGAGGCTCACGAGGAGTTAATCAACGATTCCCTAATTGGCATTGAGGATAATCCGTGGGTTCAGATCATTAGGTCTAGGGTGATTGGCAGTGAAGATCGAGAGGGGGGGCATTGAGGAGTTGGCGATTGAGAGGTTGAGGTCTAAGTTTCCCGGTAAGTCGAGCTCGTGGGTCAGGAGGGCTTTGAGGAGGTTTAAGAGTGGCTCGGTTAGGCAAATTAACGAGAGCACTTGGGTGGTGAGTGGAGACCCGAGGCTTGGTGATGAGTACCCAAGCTACGTCGTTCGCTTTAGGATGGTAGGTATTATTGCTCATGCTTCGAGACCAGTTGGGGGAATGAGGAGGAAAAGCGAGATATGCACCCACATAGCAGCCGTAATCCTACACAGAGAATACTCTAAACTACTACAGCCGATATACGCCGCGGTAATAAACATGGAGTGCCATGGAGACTACCACATGGAAGTCATGGACAAGGAGGTCAAGGTAATAAAGCAGGTAAAGGCAATGAGCAGTGGCATCCTTAAGCCGAGGTACAAACTCACTTACGTAGTAGTGAGCGAAAGTCCAAAAACCGTCAAGGTTAGGTACGCATGCGGTGATGAGGTTGATGAACAAGAGGTAACATTAAGCAAAACCATGAGGTTCATTGTCGAGTTGTTTAGGAATTCATGAGAGCTAGCCATGGTTAGCCTCCAGCCATTGAGTTCGGTGGCGTCAGCGACGTGGCTACGGCACTCCAACGAGAAGGCTGGGAACAAACACGCTAAAAAGGCGGTATGGACCGAATACGCAAGTTAAAGCCGACAAGAGCCAAGCCAAGGAAAACATAACCAAGCTAATGCTAACAATGAAAAACAATTAAGATCAAGACCCAAAACCCCAACGGAAAGCCCTGATCAAAAATCCCAATAGGCGCATTATTTACTTTTCCAATGATTGTGTAAGACGGTTCTGACGTGTTTATAAATCTATTTGGATAAATTATTAATGATGAACGTAAAAATCTGCGTTGCAAAGTGCCCAGGTCGTGGTCAGAGGTGTATCCCAATCGAGGACTTAAGAGACGAGGATAAGCGAAATAAAGTATTATCTTTATTCAACATTCAACGAACTAGTTAACAGAATATCATTGTTATCATTAGATACAATACAAGACCAACTCTCTCATATCGAACACACCATAAGAAATTTAATGTTTGTTAATTCGCCATTGGCAATACCATCAACACTCATACTACGTACAATGTACGGTGAGCTTTACGAATTTAGTAAAACATGGATTCCTCAATTAAGCGATATCCTTACTGACATAATCCGCAAGGTAAAGACTGGCGAAATACCGCTCCTCACATCTAACTCTCTATCATCGCTTCACATATATTATAACGCAAAAATCAAATTAAATAATGCAGAGAGCGAACAACACTCGCTCGCTATCACAATAAATAAACCAAATCCTCAATCAGTTACAGCATCAATAACTGGGTTTGATCTAGATGGACAGAACATATATTTGGATAAAAACTTAATAAACGACGGGGGGGTCTTCGTAGGTTCCGGTATCTTTAAGAGCCAGGACCCGAGGGAGAGGGCTGAGGCCATAGTAATAGCTACTGCGTATTGGGACGACCCGGAGGTGGTGGTTGAGGCTCAGAGGATGGTTAGTGAGAAGGCGTCAATGATGGGTATAGACGTTAAGTCCCTGAAGCCTGAGGAATTACTTCAGGTAAGGGGTGTTTAGGCGTGAAGGTCGGCGTGCTCGCATTGCAGGGTGATGTTGAGGAGCACGAGTATGCCATTAGGAGGGCGGCGGATGAGTTGAAGATCAGCGTTGATGTCGTTAGGGTTAAGAAGCCCGAGCACTTAAGCGGCTTGAATGCCATAGTAATACCAGGCGGTGAGTCAACCACGATAGGCTCATTGGCCAGGCGTAACGGCCTTCTTGATAGGCTTAGGGACTCAATAATCAATGGACTACCGACGCTGGGTACGTGCGCCGGCGCCGTATTCATGGCCAGGGAGGTCAGGGACTCCGTGGTTGGCGAGACTGGCCAGCCAATACTCGGTGTCATGGATATAGCCGTGGTTAGGAACGCCTTCGGTAGGCAGAGGGACTCCTTTGAGGCGGACGTAACTATTGAAGGTATTGGCGCGGTAAGGGCCGTCTTCATTAGGGCGCCAGCCATAGTGAGGGTTTGGGGGGGAAATGCAAGGGCGTTGGCTAGCATTAAGCACCCAAGGCTGGGTGGTGTCATTGCTGCGGCTAAGGAAGACCACATGCTGGCGACAGCTTCCACCCAGAACTAACGACAACGGTGATGCATAAGTACTTACTCGAATTGGCGTTGGGTAAGCATTGAGTCGGTGTAATAAATTAAAGCGTCATCGTCTAAATTTTCAATTTCATTAGTAATTATGTTTTTGATAAATTTAATGGTGCATCAGCTCTCAATTATTGTTTAAATAATTAATTAAACAATAACCGGTATTCTTCAAGGGAAACCTTTAAATATTTTTTAATCATTTAATTAATCAATGGGTAACGTATTGAATAAGTACCTGGTCCATACGGCTATTGTACTTAAGGGTGTTCGTGACCCTGAGGGCGAGACTATACTTAAGGACCTTGTTTCAATTAGTGGTTTTGGTAATGTTAATAAGGTCATCAGCGGTAAGTACCTCGGCTTCATCGTTGACGCAAAGGATGATGCAGAGGCCGTAAGCTACGTTAGGGAAGTTTGTGAGAAGGCTAGGATATTTAACCCAACGATCCATAGATTGCTAATACTTGGTGTTGAGAATGCCTAGGGCGGCTGTTATTAGGTTTCCAGGTACTAATGGTGACCTAGACGTAATTCACGTTCTTAAGAACGTGGTTCGCATCAACGCTGAGCTGGTTTGGCATGAGGACTTTAGGCACGGCATATATGATGCCGTTATAGTACCCGGGGGGGGCTTTAGTTATGGGGGGGATTGGCTAAGGGCTGGCGCAATCGCTGCCAGGTCAAGGGCAATGAAGGAAATAATCATGGATGCGGAGGGTGGTGTACCCGTACTTGGCATATGTAATGGCTTTCAAACACTCGTCGAGGCCGGATTGCTACCTGGGGGGGCATTACTACCCAACGATCCGCCCAGGTTCATAGCCAAGTGGGTTTGGGTCAAGGTTAACGACATCAAGACGCCCTTTACTAAGTTATATTCACTTGATGAGGTGGTTTCAATGCCCATAGCCCACGGCGAAGGTAGATACTTCATAGACGGCGTTGACGAGGTCAGGGTGGCTTTCACGTACTATGGCGAGAACCCAAACGGCTCAGTGGCCTCGATAGCCGGTGTGGTTAATTACGAGGGCAACGTCCTCGGTCTCATGCCGCACCCAGAGAGGTCGGCGGAAGCCGTACTAACCCCAAGGGGGGGTTTCGTGCCTGGTGGGCTAAAGCTTTGGCTTAGTCTTAGGGATAGCCTCGTGGGTGGTTGGTGATGGAGATTGGTTCACCACTACTTGTGGGTTCCAAGAAGATAATGCTGTTGGGTAGCGGTGAGTTGGGCAAGGAGATGGCCATTGAGGCGCAGCGAATGGGTGTCGAGGTTATAGCTGTCGATAGGTATGACATGGCCCCGGCAATGCATGTTGCCCATAGGAGGTACGTGATTAATATGCTCGATAAAAACGCCATTAAGGCGTTGGTGCATAGGGAGGGCCCCCCCGATGCGATTATTGCCGAGATAGAGGCAGTAAACACTGACGCCCTTGTGGAGCTGGAGGAGGAGGGCTTTAGAGTCGTGCCCAACGCCAGGGCCGTTAAGATCTGCATGAATAGGATTGAGCTGAGGAGACTGGCTGCGGAGAAGCTTCAATTACCAACCACTAGGTATTTCTTTGCGGAGAGTGCTGAGGATGTGAAGAGGGCGTGCAAGGACTTGGGCTTCCCATGCCTACTAAAGCCAGAAATGAGTTCCAGCGGGCATGGGCACGTACTCATCAATAAGTATGACGATGCCGAGCGAGGTTTCAAGGAGGCCCTTGCCCATGCGAGGGGGGGTGGTAGTAATAGGGTTGTGGTTGAGGAATACGTGAAGATTGACAGAGAGTTAACAGTACTAACCTATAGGTACTTGCTGGGCAATAATGTGGTGACTAACACGGTATTACCTATAGAGCATCAGAGGCCTGAGGGTGTTTATTACTACGTTGAGTCCTGGCACCCAGCCACGGTGAGTGAGGAAATAATGAGGAGGCTAGGGATTACGCCATTAGGCTCGTCAATGAGTTGGGAGGGCTTGGAATATACGGTGTGGAAATACTCATAACTAGGGATGGCAGGGTACTATTCAGCGAGGCGGCGCCTAGACCTCACGACACCGGCCTCGTCACGTTGGTCAGCACGGATATAAACGAGTTTCAGATACACGTGAGAAGCGCCCTTGGGCTACCAACGCCTGAGGTTAAGTTAGTAACACCGGCTGCGGCTCACGTAGTGCTCGCGGATACCGAGACCTGGGCACCTAGGGTCGTAGGGCTTGAGGAGGCACTGAGGATACCTGGAGTCCAGGTTAGGTTATTTGGGAAGCCCTTCACGTATAGGCATAGGAGGATGGGCATCGTGCTAGCCACAGGAAGTACAGTGCAGGAGGCCAGGGAGAAGGCTAGGTTGGCGGCGTCACTAATTAAGGTTAGATAAAGGGTAAATTAGATATTCGGATATTTTGAAGGTTAAAACTAATATTCATTATTTTAAGAGACCCCCCCTGAGAGCTTTAACGATATACCTTTGGTTCTCTCCCAACAAAAATTAGAGGTATTGGGCCGGTAATTAATGTAATTGGTGGTAGGACCGGCGTCCTAGTAACGACTTTTATATTCCCAACGTTCTTCGTTATTGGTTCATACACGGTCTACCTATTCCTTGGTATGCTTCGGTGATAGGCGCCGTGCTAACCTTAGCCTTGATGCTCGAAACGAGGGGGGGCTAGGGCCTGAGGATAAATTATTGTGGGTAAAACAGTTGTGCAGAATTATGTGAATAAGTGTTTATGATGGTTTGTTGCCGGTCAGGTGTGGGGGGGCTTGGCACCTACTTGTTGTTCAGCCCGATGGTTTGCCTATTACACCTCCACACGGTGCTTAACGTACTGCGGCATGGCTCTATTCAACAGTGCACTTATGCATAGTCGTATATAGTGATTTCACCACCAGGTACCCAATCAATCCTTACCCTGCCCAGCCCACGTTCTCTTCTCCATCTATAGACTGCCCTAACGCGCTCAGCATCCCTGATTCTCTTCTCAATTAATTCCCTACTCCCTATATCCCGCCTATGTATTAATTGCCAATCAGGTGACTTGATACTGCCTATGCAATTCTCGACTCTTTCATAGGCCTCCTCATACGTTCTGCCCACGACGAGTACCTCGACAGCCCTGGAACCCAGGGTTTTATAACGCCCACCCTCCTCAACCACTGAGCCAAAGTAAACCTCACAACTCAATTTCCTTATTTTATCCATGTCCATGGTTATTGTTCTTCCACGTGCCAATTCCCTACTGTGCGGGTAGCCCAGGGGGCACCACGGCCTTCGAGATCACGACAACACCCTCCCTAAATGAGTACTTGACGCTTGATAACCTACCATCCACCGCAGCCTCGATGATTTCAAGTAAGTCGCCGTTAAGCATTGCCAATGCATTGAGGACCTCCGGGTCACCAAACCTACTGTAGTACTCGATGAGTGTTGGTCCGTACGTCGTGAGCATGAATTGGCCACTCAATACGCCAGTGTACCTAAGGCCAACCTCACGTTGTAATGCGTCCAAAGTTCTCCTCACTATTTCGATGCTCTCCCCCCCATACTCTTCCTGGGTTAAAAATGGCAGTGTGGTCCTGGACCGACTATGGCCCCCATCCCACCACACTCGGGGGGGCCTATGTCATGGTCAAACACATGCGGGTGATCCTGGATTGGTGGTAGGGCTATGATGGATTTACCGTCGGTGATCACTTGGACCGTGTACTCAACTCCAGTCACCGCCTCTTCGATGACTATTAAATCATCGATGTCGCCGTATGCCTTAACGTCACTTGACGCTGCGATCACCTGGGCGGTCTTGGCCTTATTAAGGCCGTCCCTAAGGTAGGCCTGCCTATCCCAGAATACCCTAACGCCCTTACCACCGCTTTGTCTGGCCGGCTTTATCGCGACAGAACCTGCACTGGATACGTACTGCATTGCCTCGTTAATGTCCCTAAACGCCCTAAATGCTATCCTACCCGGTATCCTATACTTCCACATTAGGTTCCTCGCGAAGGCCTTGTTCTGTTCTATCATGGCCAACAGCTTGGGAACCCCCCCGAAGGTGGGTATACCAAGCTCGATAGCCTTATCGGCAACGCCGGCGAACTGCGGTTCCTCGGGCCCTATAACCACGATGTCGGGATTAATCCTATTAACGGCATCGATCAAGCCACTTGGTTCTAGCCTAGACTTAATTAACTCACCGCCCGTTTTTTCCACGATCCTTCTGATTCCAGGATTTTCATGCATTACCAACGCGCTTATCCTAGGCTCGTGAACGCTCGAACTAAGTCTTGCGGCCAGGGCATGTTCCCTCGCGCCATCACCCACGATTAGGACCTTGCTCCTTATCATAATTAATTAAATTAATTGCGTACCCCCCCTTAATAATTGTTATTCTTAAATTGTTTAATCAAATAATTAAACATATTGTTAAAATAATTAGTTAAACAATAAAGGGGATTAATCACGGTATTGCCTAGGTATTTATTTAATCAATTAAGTAAACCTTAAATAACCGGTGCCAGATTTGGATTATGTATGGTTGGTAATTGGGTTGGGGGGGAGTTGATATATGAGGGTAAGGCAAAGAGGGTTTACAGGGTTAATGATGAGCTTCTCATCATGGAATTTAAGGATGAAGTCACGGCATTCGACGGTGCCAGGAAGGAGCGAGCGCCTGGTAAGGGTAGGTTAGCCGCGGCCCAGACAGTATTCCTCATGAGATTACTGGGTAAGTACGGTATTAGGAATCACCTGGTTGATTGGGATGGCGATAGGAAAATACTGGTGAGGGGGGGCCTTAGGATGATACCAATAGAGGTTATTGTAAGGAATTACGCATACGGTTCATTCCTAAAGAGAATGCCCCTATGAAGCCAATGACGAGGTTCAGCAAGCCCCCTCGTTGAGTTTCACCTGAAGAGTGACGAGCTTCACGACCCATTAATAACCACTGACGATATAATAGAGGCTGGCCTAGCGAGGCAGGAGCAGTTGAATGAGATAATGGGCATTGCGTTAAGGGTTAATGAGATTTTGAGCGACTACATGGTGAGTAGGGGGGGATTAACACTCGTAGATTTTAAACTGGAGTTTGGCTTTGATAAATCAGGTAAATTGGTTCTCGCTGATGAGATGAGCGGTGATACCATGAGGATACTAATCAACGGCAGGCACTTGGATAAGGAATTATTTAGGAGGGGGGGCGCCTCAGCCCTAGACCTGGTTAGAGCCTATGAGGAGATGAATAGGCTACTCGGCATACCCTAAAGCCTTATCCTAGGGCCGCCCGGTATTAAAATATCAATACCACCACCATTAATGACCCTACCAAGGACCCAATGGTTAAGGCCCAGCGTCTCAATCATCCTGGCAACTTCCTTCGCGTATTCCTCACTCGTAAAAACCACGAGTCCAACGCCCATGTTAAATACTCTATACATTTCACTCCACTCAATATTGCCTGAGTCCTTAATTACTTTAAAGATGCATGGCGGTTCAGGGACCTCGAGCTCAGCGCCTAAATCACCAATAACGCGCCTCAACTTAGTAAATCCCCCCACCTGTCACGTGGACTGCAGCCTTGATTAACCCACGGCTATAAAGCTCAATCAATAAGTCCCCCGTAGTAAGCCGTTGGTTTCAACAACCAATTGGCTAATTCATCACCGCAGACCTCGGCATTTAAGCCATACCTACCTAACAGGGCTTTACGGGCTAGGGTGTAACCATTCATGTGAAGACCGCTGGACTCAATGCCTATGGCCACATCACCAACCTCAGCCTTACCCACTGCCCTGACTTTTCTAATCCCAAGTACGGTACAGGAGACGTCAATACCATTGACCAGGTCAGGCATTATAGCCGTCTCACCACCCAGCAACACTGCGCCAGCCCTGGCGGCCGCGTCCTTAATGCCCTTAAGGACCTTACCCACGGCATCGGCATCATTATTAGATATGGCTATGTAGTCCGTGGCTGCAATCGGTACGAAGCCATCGCATGCTATATCGTTAACGTTACCAACAACGCAATCCCAGCCAATCACCTCGAGCCTGCCCGTGGACCAGGCAATCATCGACTTGGTACCAACACCATCCGTGTGCAGTGTTATTTCGTAATTACCCAGGTTTATAGACCTCGTAAAACCACCCTCCATCAGCCTGACGCCAAGTTCATCGGCAAGTTCATGAATTACTTCACGGGCTATCGAGTGCATCTCCCAATGCCTGGCTAAGCTTACCCCAGCCTTTTCATAGGTCCAGCCCACGCTCACCACCCATGCAGTATGTGCATATGCCACCTCTGCCGATACCCACCTCGTCAGCCGCCTCGTATAGGTCCTCGAGACTTAACCACGTTAATGAATCGACCTCAAGCACCTTCTGGGCATCCTCGTCATTGAAAGTATTGGTAAGTAATTGATTGTTAGGTGGCATGTCGATGCCGTAGGGACATGACCTAACCATCCTTGGACTGGCTATGGCCACATGGACCTCACTCACGCCCGCCCTATGCCTAAGGACTTGGGATGCCTCCTTAATGGATAGTCCAGTAAGTAGCGAATCATCGATTAAAAGGACCCTCCTACCCCCCCTAACCGCGCTGGTGACTGGGCTGAGCTTTAGATGAATAGAAGATAACTTATCAATAAGGTCCTTCCTCAAGGCTGACCTGCGCCTCTCGATGTTCATGAGGGCGTACTCAAAGGGCTTTCTTAACGCCTCGGCAACCTTAAGGCCGTAGATCACGCCCGTCTCCGGCATGCCAATAACAACATCGAAATTGTTCATTCCATCCATTAGTCTCCTAGCCAACTTACTCGCTAATACCCTCCTGAATTCATAGACGGAGTAACCATCAACCTCCGAATCAGCCTTGATAGTATATGAACTCCACGGCACATAGCTTACCCCCCCTGGAATTATTGAGACTCTCTATTATCGAGAGACTCAACCTATTGACTCTAATGGTTGATCCAGGCCTTATGAACGTCCTCACATCACCGCCCAGTGCACCTATGGCTGAGCTCTCGTTGGTTATCATGGCCAGGTCGAAGCCGTACGCGCCGAGAACCAAGTTCCTTAACCCAGTGATGGGTCTGTGCGCGAGTAATTCACCGTTACTCGTTAGGGCAATCAATGACGTGTATGGAAGGGCCTTGATCTCGCCACCAATCAGCCTACACACGTCCTCAGGCCTTATTACGAGGCCTTCGAGACAATACGCAACATCTACATCACCACACCTTACCACACCTCTGGAATTACTGTTTGTGCTAAGGCACAATAGGCCGGCCTCGCCGCTTAAGGCGTTGTTTCCCTCCTTAACCTGAAACGTGGTTAGTCCACTACCTTTACTGAATATTGCGGCCCAGCCATCATCACCCCCCCTATGTCTAAGCACCGGTACTGCGTATTTCAGTAATTCACTCACATCCCAACCATCGTGGAAAGACATCACACCAACCATCCCTACGGCTCCCATAACCTATCACTTGTGAATGCCACCTCGGTCTCGTCAATATTTATCGTGAATGGATAATTACCCGTGAAGCAGGCAGTACATAGCTCGGTGGTTCCAATGGCGTTTATTAATTCGCCAACCGTTAGGTAAACCAGGGAGTCTGCACCAAGGTACTTCCTAACCTCGTCTATTGACCTACCGTGAGCCACCAACTCACGCCTGGTTGGGAAGTCCATACCCATGAAGCATGGGTACCTAATTGGCGGTGAGGAGACCCTAACGTGAATAGCCCTCGCACCTGAAGCCTGAGCTTGGGCAGTACCTTCCTAAGGGTATCACCCCCCCTTATGATCGAGTCGTCAACCAAGGCTATGGATGCACCCCCCCTGGCCGCATCCTTAACCACGCTATACATGTCCGCAGACCTTTCCCTAGGCGGCTTAATGAAGCCACGCCCAACGTACCTATTCTTAATTACGACATCGTGAACCGGCTTACCAATACCACTCGCGTAGGCCTCCGCCGCAACTCTAGCGGTCTCGGGTATTGGTGATACGAAGTCTACGTCGTGAGTGGTCTCCTTACGGGCCAACGCCATGCCGAGTCTACGCCTAGCCTCATAGACGTTAATACCGTTGAAGTAGGAGTCAGGCCTTAGGAAGTAAATATACTCAAGCGCGCAATGGGCTCTCCTAACCCTAGGACCCTCAATCCAGTACTCCCTACCAGACCCACGTAGCACAAGGGCCTTCCCAGGCTCCACCTCACGCCAGCTCATACCCAATGCCTCGAGCGCCGCCGTCTCCGAAGCTATGGCTATGCCATTGCCATCACTACCAATGGCAAGAGGCCTAATGCCCCAGGGATCCCTAACCACTATTAGGGAATCCTTCCAAATAGCTATTATGGAGTAGCCACCACGTAATGTGTGGAAAAGCTCATTAACACCGCCATCAATACCCCGCCTAGTAAGTAATTCCCTCATGTAATGGGCCAAAACCAAGGCGTCATAATTCGTCCTAACATCGACACCGAGATCCCTCAGTCTATTGATTAATTCGATGTAGTTACTTATTGTGCCATTAAATACCAGGGCAAAGTCATTACCAAGCACGATAGGTTGAAGCTCAACACCATAGGGACCGCTCGTACTATACCTGGCGTGTCCAAGGCATAGTGTTGAATCTGTTGTTAAGGGATTACTTAGCTTAATAAGCGATCCATTTATACGGCATACGAATGACACCCCCCCTCCTGACCCCCCCTATGAATTAGCCATGGCGATACCTTAACCACGTAACTACCCGCATTAGGCCTAGGAATGCCCATATGCCGCACATCATGACGCACCCCCCCATAATGAGTTATACGCGGCCTTCAAGTCATCCAATTTTAGGGTCATTAATTTATGGTCGCCCCCCAGCGGACTATTACGTAGTCATCGCCTGAACTGCCTATTACTGAAAATGGCACGCCTAGGTTGGTGAGAATGCTCGTTGCCTTATCAATATCCTCATTTCTAACCTCAACGATATACCTCGCGTTGGTCTCGGAGAACGCCAGCACCGTTGGGTCAATGCCGCATTCATCGGTTGGTACCCTGGATAGGTCGATGTTGAAGCCAACCCCGTTAATTAGGGCCATCTTACTTAATGTGGTTAATAATCCACCAACGCCAACATCCATTGAGGCATTCACCAAGCCTTCTTGGATTAGTTTAAGGACTGCCCTCGAGTTTTTAACCTCATCTCTCGGCCTTGGCTTGGTGGTATGCCCCCCCTGACTATGCCGTGAACTGCATATAGGTACTCAGACCCTCCCACCTCGGCCGATGTATTACCTATGATTATTATTGACTCACCACCGATGAGCCCGCCATCGACAACCTTGTTAACATCATTCACCTGGCCCAACACGGCAACGGCTACCACGGGCTTAATCACGTTTCCATTAACGTCCTCGTTATAGAAGCTGACCTTACCACCAACTATCGGCACGCTCAGTTCCCGCGCCATCCAGGAAAGCCCCCAGTACTGAGTTCACGAAGTACCAGTACCTATCAGGTTTCTCAGGATTGCCTACGTTTATTGAATCGACGGCGGCCAGGGGGGGTTCCGCACCGACGGCCACCACGTTCCTATAGGCCTTGGCCAGGGAATTGGCGGCCCCCCAATGAACGGGTCAAGGAGTGAATACCTTGGGTTAGCGTCGGCCTTCACCGCAATCCCCCCCAACTTACCATCACCCCCCCCATCAATATCAAGGAACCTAAGCACCGCCGCGCCGGCCCTGCCTGGCTTAATCACGGTCCTAACGCCGACCTCGTAGTCGTAAAGGCTGAATATGGGCTCCTTAGACGCAATGTTTGGGCTACTTAGTATCTTAGTTAGTGCCTTATCAAGTGGCGTCTCGGGTAACTCTGGCATTATCCTTAATTTGCTTAGGTACTGTGGCTCCTTTGCGTCATAATTAGTCTCTGGTGCATGGGTGATGAGCTTGATGGGTAAGTCGATGATTTTATCATTACCGTAATAGGCCGTAAACCCGTCATTGTCCGTCAACGTACCTACTATGTCGTAACCGACACCGTACCTCCTCAATACTTCTTCGACCTCATTAAGGACATCTCTACTTACCACAATCACCAACCTCTCCTGGGACTCTGAGACCAGGATCTCCTCGGGCATCATGGTCTCCCTAGTCCTAATTCTATCCAGGTGAATCTCAATACCAAGTCCGAATTGATCAGCTAGCTCACTGAGTGCTGTGGCTAATCCTCCACCGCCCACATCCTTTACCGCCTTAATTAACCTACGGCTTCTTAACTCAATCACAACATCGATCAGCAGCTTCTCAAGCAATGGGTTACCTACCTGCACAGCGCCTATTTCATCTCTATCCCTGTCCAGGACCTTAGATGCAAAAGAGCTGCCAAGCATCCCATCCCTACCCACGTCATTGCCTATGACCAGGACTAAGTCGCCGGGGGCTTGCCTCACCGAGTATCGCGTCCTCCAGTCTGCCCACGCCAACACACGTTACTAGGACTATCGGGTTCGTGGTGAACGACTCGTCAAACCACGCCTCACCGGCGACCACGGGTACCCCCCCAATCCTATTCCCATAATCTGAGATGCCCCCCCTAACAACATTCCTCATTAACCACTGGGAGTGGGGGATCATTCAATGGGCCGAAGTGTAGGTTGTCCATTAATGCTATAGGCCTTAAGCCCGTGGTTAGTATATCTCTCACAATGCCGCCAACGCCCGTTGCAGCGCCGTCGTAGGGGTCCACGGCGGATGGGTGGTTATGGCTCTCTATCTTGAAACTAACCACTAGGTTTCCCACGCGAATTAGCGGCGCGTCAAGCCCAGGCCCTCTAATCACATGCGGTGCCTTACTGGGCAGTAACTTGAGGAACCTCCTACTGCTTTTGTATGAGCAATGCTCGCTCCACTCAGCCTCAAACACAAGCCACTCA
Organism: Vulcanisaeta distributa JCM 11216; assembly: GCF_001315985.1. Classification (GTDB taxonomy): domain Archaea; phylum Thermoproteota; class Thermoprotei; order Thermoproteales; family Thermocladiaceae; genus Vulcanisaeta; species Vulcanisaeta distributa_E. The sequence goes on along the minus strand of NZ_BBBI01000016.1, from coordinate 34,945 downwards.
GCCTGAGTTGGCTCTCTCCCTAGGAACCTCCTAATTATTGACTTCTCATTATCGTTAAGGGGCATGGTGTCGGTCACCATTTAATTTTTTATTTAAACAATACACGGACATACTAGGTTAATAATGAAAAAAGACTTTTAAAATTTTCTTTAAACAATTAATCATAATGAACACAAAACCGCTGGTTGGGGGGGTGATAATGGGCAGTAAAAATGACTGGGATGTGATGAGGGAGGCCGTGGAATTGCTCGATCAATTAGGCATACCCAATGAGGCCAGGGTGGTCTCGGCCCATAGAACGCCGGAACTCATGTTCGAATACGCAAAGACGGCACCAGACAGAGGCTTAGAGGTAATAATAGCCGGCGCCGGCGGCGCGGCTCACTTACCGGGTATGACTGCATCACTGACGCCCTTGCCCGTAATTGGCGTACCAATACCAAGCAAGCACTTGAATGGGCTTGACTCATTACTATCAATAGTACAGATGCCCTTTGGAACTCCAGTGGCTACCGTTGCCATAGGTAATGCCAAGAACGCCGCATTGCTGGCCGCGAGGATACTTGGTATTAAATACCCAAGTGTCAGGGCCAGGGTGGTTGAATTAATGGAATCCATGAAGAATGATGTGTTGAACACGGTGCTTAATCTATGAGTAGGGTATTAGGTATCCTAGGTGGTGGACAACTGGGCTTGATGATGATTTTAGAGAGTAAGAAATTAGGCATTAAATTCCTCGTACATGACGAAAACCCGGAGGCACCTGCACTAGGCGTGGCTGATGGTAAGTACTTCGGTGGTTCATGGAAGGAGCTAGTGGAGAAATCCGACGTGGTCACCTTCGAATTCGAGCACGTGAACCCCCCCTCGCGGTAAGTACTGCTGAATCGCTCGGCAAGTTAAGGCCTAATTCGCTAACGATATGGCTAAAGCAGGACAAGATTCGCGAGAAGACATTCCTTAGGGATCACGGATTCCCAGTGCCCCCCCATTTCATGATAATTAATAGCCCTGAGGACGTGGATAGGGCCTTTGAGCAGTTTGGGAGGGTAGTTTTCAAGGAACCCCCCCAGGGTGCCTATGATGGAAAGGGTCAGTACTACGTGATGGGTAGGGATGACTTAAGTAAAGTGCCCAGGAAGTTCCCATTATTGGCCGAGGAGTTTGTGGATATTCATAAAGAGGTTTCGATAGTGCTTGTCAGATCTAGCGACGGTGAGGCCCTCGCATACCCCGTAACCGAGAATTACCACTATAATGGGATCCTCCTATATAGCATAGCCCCTGCGGAGATAAATGAGGAGGTTGCAAGTAGGATTAGGGAAATAGCCGTAAAGCTCGCCGAAGCCTTAAATCACGTTGGGGGGGTTCTTACAGTTGAGTTCTTCATAACGAGGGGGGGTGGGGGGGAGGTGTTGATTAACGAATTAGCACCCCGTGTCCATAACTCAGGGCATTGGACATTAATGGGCGCGGCGGTGAGTCAATTCGAGAATCACGTGAGGGCCGTCCTGGAAATGCCGCTGGGACCCACTACGCTGCTAAAGCCATCAGGCATAGTAAACATGCTAGGCGTACCTTATAGTGAGGAGATTGTCAAAAGGGTACTGGCGGTACCCGGAACCAGCGTCTGGTGGTATGGTAAAGCCGGGGGGGTTAGGCCGAGGCGTAAGATGGGTCACGTAAACATAGTGGCCGATAACATCAGCGAGTTGAGGAAAAGGATCAATGAGGTGCTGGGTATTGTGTATGGTAATGAAATAGATAAATACGTGCCACCATGGGACTCCGCGTAAAATGTAATAGAATCGTTATTAATACAATAATATTTATTATTGTATTAATAATGTTAAAAATACTCCATCAATTCACCAATGTAACTGCGCCTAGGAATATGGAGCTTGTCGCCACGCCATACCTGGTTAATTTCCATATTTATGGGCAAGGGTGATGAGTCATGTAATCAATGATATGGTTAGTCACGGCCATGGCTATGAAAAGGCGCTGGTGAAATTACCGCCTTATTTCCGAGGACCTTAACTTACCCGATGGATCGCTTCTGACCTCCACAATCCCCTACCGAAGGATTCAACGACTATCTCTAACTCATCAGCAAGTAAGTCGTTCATTTAATGGCTCATCGGCTAATGACGAAACTAAGACGTCGACTAATACCTCCCTAGATTCAGCGTTGCCTGCGATCACCTTGACGGTTGCTATTCTCGGTAAAACCACACGTTTAATGGCCTGCCAGCCGTGTTAACCCCTAACCTCCCTGCATTCTCAGTGGGTGGCTAGAGACCAAGGGTCCTCGCAGTACTTATTGGTATTAGTAATTGTGGCGTGGGCGCCTCAAAACCGCTATTGAGTAGCGCCACCTCCTCCACCGCCTTACTCCCTACCCTTATCCTTATCCTCAACCTCACGACCACCCAGCCTCACCCTTATCCTACCAATATAGGCAAAACTCCCATACTTAATCCTACCAACCTTAACACTCATTATCTTAATTCTCCAGCATTGGGTTTAAAACTAGTCACAACGCACTAATCACTTGGTCTTTTAGGGATTTCGTACGGCTTCGTGCCCCCCCTCCAGAATTCCTCCTCAACCTCGCTCGGTAGGTCGTACTCCACGGGGGGGTCCCTAACACCATTTATCCTGAACGCCCACCTCCTCATGTAGCACGGCCCACACCTGCCGCAGTGCCTTTCCCCATTGTCATAGCAACTCCAGGTCAGATGAAGCGGTGCGCCAACCTCGAGACCTAGCTTAACGATTTCATGCTTAACCAAGTGCCCCACGGGCATTAACAGCTCCACGTGCTTATTGGGGGGGCCAACGGCATAGGGCATCACCTTATTGAGAAGCCTTATGAACTCCATCTCATTGTCAGGATAGGCGCCGGCCTCCTCTAGGTTAATGCCCGTGGCTATGTAGTCATAACCGTAGGCCTCCGCAATGGCTGTTGCTAGGGCTATAAACACGAAGTTCCTGGCGGGAACCCACTCATGCGCGAATTCCGCGCCCTCCCTGCCCTCATCAACCCTATTAATCTCTCCATCACCAAGGAGTGGCGAGTGCCTAACCACCTTGAAGAAGTCCATGTTCACCTCGAGCAATGGAACGCCAAGGAACTCCGCAATCCTCTTAATGGCTCTGTCCTCCTGGGTCTCAGCCCTATGCCCATAGTTAAAGTGCAGTAATGCAACATCGTAGCCCTGCCTAAGCAGGTGCGTCGCCGCCGTGGTTGAGTCAAGGCCCCCACTGGCTATCACAAGAACCCTCCTTTTCCTACCCTGCTCCTCCCTCCTCAGCGATACCGTGGACCAGGTACCATCAACCCCCCCAATCTCCATAGCCGTATAAGGCTCGACACGCCTTATGACCGGCATGTCCCAAATGGGCCTGCTTTGGCTATCAATCAAGTAGTCATCTAGGCTCGCGAAGAATAGAGCCTTCAAGTCGCTGTACCAGGCCATGTAAAGCGGCTTGAAGTTTGTGGCGAGCCAAACCTTGCCGGGCCTACGGGTATCCATTATCGCCAATGCGTAACTGCCAATGACGTAGTTAATCAACACATCCCTAAGCCCATTCAGTGATCCATTCCAAAACCTCTCAAGTAATGGCGGTAGTATTGCCGTATCGATCCTAGACCTACGGATTAGGTTGAACCTAGTCTCCAAGTCCTTGTCGTTGGCTATCGTACCGTTATGCGCCACTACCACGTGTTCACCAATCATCGGCTGTATGTCATCCTCCACCTTGGCCTTTACATACTCCGTCGTTGGCTCGGCCCTGTTGTTGAATATTGCAGCTACGGTATTCTCATTAATGATGCTGGGCATTTTATTCACGGCAATGCTCGGTCTATCCCTGCTCTTGAACACGCTTAATTCGCCGTTTTTATCCAAGGCAACAATACCGAAGCTATCACGACCCCCCCTCTCCTCGCCCTTAACAATGATCATCCTCAAAACCTCCTCAATCCTACTAGCCCTATCCCTATCTAACTCATCGCCAAAGATTAGCACCCCCCACCGATGGTGCACATCCTGACCTGGGCTCTGCATGTATATTTAAGCCTTAGTTGCTTTTGTCAGTTTTTGATTACATTTATGTATCAGAACCCTTCACCTAAACCCCGCTAAAATGTGGAGTCTCGGTGTGTAATTAACGCCGAGCTTCATAGCCATGGGCTTGGTAATACCCTCATCCTTGGTAATGCACTCCTCACGGGTCGTACACTGACTCATTAAGTAAACCTTATCACGTGGTATATCGAATTTATTAATAAACCAAAGGACCTCATCGATATCCCCAGGCTTATCAACAACGAACTTAAAGATAGCCTTGCCGCTGGTCACGAAATCCCTAATGGCCAACTCATTAACCTAAGCCTTACTGAAACGCCTGAGTTAGATAGCTTGGGCGATACGTTGAACTCGTCGACGTATTTAACGAGCTCACCAGGCCTAAGCGTGCCATTCGTCTCGATCTCCACAAAGAAGTCTCGGGCCTTAACAAGGCTCAACAGTGGGAGTAATTCTCGACGCCATAAAAGCGGTTCACCACCTGTCACCACCAAGTGCCTTACATTACCGGCGGTCTTCATTAGGGCATCATATACGTCGTGAATACTCATTTCGGTTCCGCCAAGCCACGAATATTTAGTGTCACACCACGAACACCTTAGGTTGCAAAGGGCCAGTCTTAGGAAGACGGCCTCCTTACCCGCGTTGGGACCCTCGCCCTGCCAGGACCTAAATATCTCGATAACCCTCACGAACTATCGCGTGTATAACGTTTATTTTTAAGGGTTAACCGCGAATTAGTGATGTTTGGAATAATTGGACTTGGCGGTGTGGGGGGGATGCTCCTCGCCCACTTCCTCAACAATGCTGGTTATGTGCCGTATGTCGTGACGAGGACCCGCTATGGTCGTTACCTTATTAAATTCGGTGGGGGGGAGTATGAGATCAGGGTGAGGCTTGTCGATAAATTACCCAGTGATGTTAAGTATACCCTAATTGCCGTTAAGGCTTACGATACGGAGTCCATAATCGATAAGGTGGTTAATACCCCCGTGGTATTTCAAAACGGAATTGGTGGCGTTGAATTGATCAGGGATAGGCTTGGTGTTGGTTATGGCGCAGTTATCACGTATGGTGTTACGAGGAGTGAAGGGACGGTTGAGGTCAGGGGCGTTGGTGAGGTAATACTGCCGAGCTCAGTGGGTGAGGTTGCCGATACCCTAAAGGCCGGGGGCGCTAATGTCAGGGTGGTTAATGATATTGAGCCTACAGGTGGTTGAAGGTGATCGTTAACGCAGCCATTAACCCAGTAACGGCCATTCTGAGGGCTAGGAATGGTGTAATTCTCGAGGATCCCAATGCGAGGGCGCTGGCGGAGGCCGTGGTTAGGGAGGGCATTGAAGTCGTTAATAGACTGGGCATTAGGCTGCCCAGTGATCCATTGGCCGAGACCTTAAGGGTTGCTGAGACTACTAGGGATAATAAATCATCCATGTTGCAGGACGTGCTGAATCGCCGGAGGACTGAGGTTGACTACATAAACGGAGCCATAGTGATTAAGGGTAGGGAGGTTGGTGTTAATACTCCTGTTAATTACGTGCTTTGGTTGTTGGTTAAGGCGTTGGAGGTTAGTTCTTATAAGTAGGATTCTTATCCTAACTCGTTATGGACCCTGTGACAGTTCATCTAGGCGATATTTCGCAGCACATGCAGCAGTTAAGTAGGGGCTTCCTCTTCACCCTAGTCATAGGTACCACAGACACGAGCCTAATACCGGGAATAACCATCGCCGGGGGCCAAACCCGAGCTAACCCACTACACGCCGGCGGCCGATGCCGAATACCTATTGCTTGGTAGGTGCCGTGTAATACCCACAGTACCCATGACCCCCCCCGATGGCAAGCCAACACCGGCATTGATCACCAGAGCCGCAATCAAACTAACGGGCGCGGGCGTTCTCGTTGTCAATGCTGGGGCTAGGGTTAGGCCGAACATACCCATTATTGACCTGCAGGGTGAGCCTGGTAGGGACATTAGGACTGGGCTAGCCATTAATCGCAGTGTTGTTGATAGGGTTTTCGAAAATGGCACGATCCTAGGCGAGAACCTGGCCAGGATAAGCAAGGCAATTGTTATTGGTGAGTCAATACCCGCGGGGGGGACTACCACGGCAATGGCATTCCTAGTGGCCATGGGATACGACGCGTGGAATAGGATGTCCAGCGCATCGCCTATTAACCCGAGGGACTTGAAGATAACCGTTGTTAGGGAAGCTTTGAAGAACGCAGGCATTAATAGGCCGTTAGAGGACCCGTTGGAGGCCGTGTCCAGGATTGGCGACCCAGTGATTTTGGCTATTGGTGCGATAACTATTGGCGCTACAAAGCAAGGCGCCAAGGTTCTCCTGGCCGGTGGTACCCAAATGGCTGCTGTCCTCGCGTTCATAAAGCACATGTATAAGGATGTGCTCAGCAATGTGGCCATTGGGACAACCAAGTGGTTAGTTAATGATAGGACTGCGGACCTAATAGGCCTTGTTAGGGAGATTGCGCATGTGCCCGTGGCCTCCGCGAACCTGGACTTCGGCAACATGCCCTATGAGGGCTTAAAGGCTTATGAGGGTGGCTTTGTGAAGGAGGGGGGGGTCGGCGCCGGTGGTGCGTCCATTGCGGCAATCTCCAGGGGGGGTTACTCAATCAGTCAGTTGCAGGGGGGGGTTATACTTAGTGATTATGAGGAATTGCTAAGGAGTATGGGTAATACTACGTGAGTGGTCATGGCGTGATTAGCTAATTTTAAATGTTGAAGACATTGATGAGTACACATGGCTTCAGGACTTGATATCTTTATAGTACTCGGTGCTCGGGAATTCACCATTCCTAACCTCACTCACGTACTTAGTCACCGCATCCCTTATGATGGAGGCCAGGTCCACGTACTTCTTAGCAAAGCTTGGCGGTCTCTCCGTGAGACCTAGGATATCGTGAATAACAAGTATTTGCCCATCACAGTGAGGGCCAGCACCAATGCATATTGTCGGTATCTTAACACTCTCCGTCACCGCCTTGGCCACACTAGCTGGGACCATCTCTATGACTATCGCGAAGGCCCCCCCAGCCTCCTGAAGCGCCTTTGCATCCTCAATCAATTTCTTCGCCTGCTCCTCAGTCTTTCCAATCATTCTAAACCCACCGAGCGAGAGGACCCTCTGCGGGTTGAGCCCAATGTGCCCCCCCATCACAGGTATCCCGAACTTAACCAGGTTATTCACGACATCAAATATTTCCTGGCCACCCTCAGGCTTTACAGCTCGGCGCCTGCCTGATGAGTCTCGAGGCATTCCTCAGGGCATCCCTGACGCCGGTTTCATACGTCATGAAGGGCATGTCGGCTATTAGCAGGGCCTTGGGCTTTGCCCTGGCCACGGCGGCCACGTGTATGAGCATGTCCCTGAGGGTTACCTTTAGAGTATTTTCAAAACCCAGTACGGCCATTCCCATGGAATCTCCGACTAATATACCGTCAATGCCTGCCTGGTCCACTAGCCTCGCCATCGGGTAGTCATAGGCCGTTATCATGGCGATTCTCTGCTTACCCTTCATGCCCATTATTGTTTGTACCGTGACCTTCCTCCTCTCCATATTAATAGGCCTTGTTTATTCTTGAATTAAAGTTTTAAGAGTGTGCATGATACTGGGCGATAATGGTTGGGGATTCCCACACATCTTGGATACCGCCTAACCACCCGAGGAAGGAGTCACTACTAATTAGGGAGAGACTGGTTGATGGATTTGAGGAGGGCTACGTGGCGGCCCAGGGTTTGATCGCGCATGGCCGTGGTGAGTGCTTTGATTACCTAATTGGCGAATCATCAATATCCCCCCCAGCACTTACCGCGGAGAGGGTCGCGGTGGCCGCGTTATTAACGGCCAAGCACCCAGTTATTTCGGTTAATGGGAATACGGCAGCTCTCGTGCCGAAGCAAATCGTTGAGCTGGCTAGGCTTGTTAATGCCAAGCTCGAGGTCAACCTGTTCTATAGGACTAGGGAGAGGGAGGAGTTGATAGCTAGGGTGCTCAAGGAGAGTGGGCTGAGGAGGTTCTCGGTGTTGGTGACGATGCGTCCTGCGTAATACCTGAGCTATTCAGCGAGAGGCGTAGGGTTTCCTGCAGAGGCATATACACTGCGGATGTGGTCCTCGTGCCGCTTGAGGATGGTGATAGGACGGAGGCCCTCAGGAGGATGGGGAAGACGGTAATAGCCATTGACTTGAACCCACTCTCGAGGACCTCCAGGGCTGCGAGCATAACGATCGTTGACAACGTTGTTAGGGCAATACCAAACATGGTCAGATTCGCCGAGGAAATGAGGGCTATGTCTAGGGATGAGTTAATCAGCGTTGTTAAGGGCTTCAATAACGAGGAAAACCTAAGGGCAGCGTTAATGTTCATTAGGGATAGGCTCACGGAATTGATCAATAAGGGTATCACGCTCGAGTTCCATAAGGTCTAGGAAACACCTAGTTAGTGAATATGCAGGGGGGCTTCCTCCTTTCCTAATCTCTCCGAGCCAATTGACTATTAAACGTTTAATTAAGTATATAATCTGCCCTAAGCAAGGCTAGATAATGCTCGTAACGGACACATTAATAGTGACGCCAGGACCTACGGAGATACCTCACCGAATACTGCTCGCCATGGCTAGGCGAACCACGAACCCCGACCTAGACCCAGAATTCTTTAGACGTTATGACGAGGCTAGGTCAATGCTTGCGGAAATGCTTGGCACCAAAAGGAGCAATATTATTATTTGGGTTGGCGAGGCGATGAGCGGTCTCGAGGCAGCCATAGCAAACCTAGTGAGAAGTGGTGATAAGGTCGCCGTACTGAGTAATGGCATATTCGGCGATGCCTTTGCGGATTTGGTCACGGCATATGGCGGGACCCCCCCTATAATACATAGGGTTGAGTATACAAAGATACTTGATCCAGATAAGGTCATATCATTCCTCAGGGGGGGTGAGGCTAGGGATGCGAGGGTTGTCACGATGGTTCACTGCGAGACGCCGAGTGGAACGTTGAACGGCCTTAAGGAGTTGGCGAGGGCCGTTAAGTCCGAGGGTAAGCTCCTAATCGTTGATGCGGTTTCATCAATTGGCGGTGTGGAGATTGATGTTAAATGGGGGGGCGTGGATATACTCATTGGCGGTAGCCAGAAGGTGCTTAACCTGCCGTCCGGCCTAACAATACTTGCCGTTAGTGATGAGGCTTGGGAAGCCATGGAGAGGGTCAATTACAGGGGGGGGTTCTACTTAAACATTAGATTGTGGAGGGATGTGGTGGAGAAGATGGAGTTTCCATACACCCACAGTGAGCCGTTGATCAATGGCTTGCTTGAGTCGCTTATAATGATTCGTGAGGAGGGCTTGAACAACGTCTATATGAGGCATAGGGCCGTGGCTCAAGGCGTGGTTAGGGCTGTCGAGGCCATGAACTTAAGGTTGGTCCCTGAGTCGGAGGTTTTCTCGAGTCCAACCGTCACGGCATTCTACGTACCTAACGGCTTAAGTGACATTAAGGTTATAGAAACGGCGAGGAAGTACGGGGGGGTCTTCATAGCCGGCTCATGGGGGGGCCACTGAAGGGTAAGGTGCTTAGGATTGGGCATATGGGGGGGTACACGGCATCCTTAAACATGATGGCGAATGCCATCATAGCACTGGTCAAGGCCTTAAACGAGCTTGGCCACAGGGTTAGGGTGGGTGATGCAGTAGAGGCATTCCTAAGTGGTGTTAAGCATGAGTGTCTTCGTTAGGGAAAGCACAGGCCTTGTCAGGGAGGTTGGGTCATTTAGGCTGTTATTGATGAGTATAGGTTATAATGGCTTCCTCACTATACCGTTCGTCTACCTTGCTGGGCTTTACCTATACGGTGCAGGAGCCATAGCTTACATAGCTTGGTGGTTTCATGGCTAATGTTCATACCTGGGGCATTGATATGGTACTACATAACTAGGCAGTACCCAAGGACAGCCGGCGACTACGTATACTTCTCAAGGCTAAACCCACCCATTGGCTTTGCGGCTTGGTTCAACTTCACCGTGGGCGAAATGCTCTATGACGCAGTCCTTGTATACTTCGCCATAGTTCAGTTGGGCACCGTAATGCAGGCGTTGAATAACCCATTGGCAAATGTTGTACTTAACCCAAGGAATGAGTTCATACTGGCCGTAATTCTAATCATTGTATTAATTATGGTTAATGTAGTTTCAGCTAGGGCTGGGTTAACAATGTTCGCGGTCATGTCCCTGGCTGCCCTGGCAACATTCGTAGCATCTGCGGTCTATGTATTATTACTACCGCGGGGCATAATCGAGAGTTCACTTGGTATTGAATATCTAAAGGCCCTGAATGAGGCTAATAAGGTGTCAGTAACTGGTGGACTATACGGTTTACTCGGTATGGCCGCCTTCACCACGGCAGTCTGGGCCTACGTGAATTACCCAGTAACCATAGGTGGCGAGATTAAGAGAGATAGGTTAACAGCACTTCTTGGTGTTATTGGCATGTTCGCGCTTGGTGGCTTATTCTTCGCGTTATTCATTACGGCATTTCTCAAGGGCTTTGGCTTGAGGTTCTTCATTGGTGCGAGCTATATGAATGCCTACGGAGTGGATAACGGCTACGTACTTGTTAACCCCGGCGCTGACCTAGCCCTAATACACACGCCAGTAGCCATTGCATTGGCGTACTCATCAGTCCTTTGGTACATAGCGCCTGTGACCGGTGTCATTATTCAAATATCGAGGTACCTACTTGCCTTCTCCATGGATAGGGTTCTCCCAAGGGCGTTCTCCTACGTGAGCCTGAGGACGCACTCGCCAGTCGTGGCTCACCTGGTCGACTTGGTAATTACCGTGACCCTAATGTACATACTCGTCCTAACACCGTTAAGCACGGCGCTACTATACGCAATAAACCTAGACGCACTGGTACTGTTGGTGTTCACCTTCATGGCATCAATGCTGCTGGCATTGGTAATGCATGCCAGGGGGGGCGTCACGAAATTGAACGTGGATAGGAGAGCCTTAGTTGCCCTAGACGTTATATACCTAGCTGTCCTATCAATATTCGCCTACTACTGGCTAACGCAATCACAGTACTACCTATCAATCACTGGTAACCCACTTCAGTTGCTTGCCGAGTCATCGGCAATATTCGTAATAGGCCTAGCGATATTCACGGTAGTCTCATACATTAGAAGGAGGGAGGGGGGGTACCACTAACCCTAACGTATATGGAAATACCACCTGAGTAATTGAAGGTTTTAGCGCTACCTCATCATCCACCCTCTTCACATATAGTTTGAATGCCCTTAATATCCATGTGTAGAGAAAAATCTTATAGCTACCTCCGAGCCGTCCTCCCACCATCAACGCTTGGCAATCTCCGCAACCCTCTCAAGCTCCTTAACGCTTATCTTATCAATATCACCCTTAGAGAAAACAGACCTTATGTACTCAAGTTCCTCCTTAGTGATTGGGTTAGGCCTCATTGACTGGGATAACCTAGCAACCTCGTTCACTAGGAATGACACCTCACCAGGGCTTACCAATCCCTTAACGCCTAGGAACTCGATGACCATGGAGTTCATGGCCACGGTGGCCGACTTAACGGAGCCAGCAAAGTTTGTGATTCTCTTCTCAATTTCCTCAAACCTCCTATCGACCTCCTCAAACTTCTTATAAATCTACTGAAACCTCTTATAGTAATTATTAATCCAAACATCGAAACCAGCAGCTCATTAATCATTACAGGTCAATAACAGTATACTTCTTCACTGCACTACTTAATATTATCTTTATGGCATATTACCCTTATCGATTACCACCCTAACGCCCTCATTCGACGGCTCAAAAATCCTCGGCTCATAACCAACGGTCCTTAAACAATTAATTAAGGTCTCAGTCTCGTCCTTACGCGTTAGGAATACCAAAACCCTCTTCTTAACGTAGTAGGCATCGGCGTAGCGCATGCACGGCTTCACCCCCCCACCCTCAAGGTCCCTAGTTAGGAAGCCGACCTCCCTAGAGAATGCCGTGCTTACTTCCATGAACTTTTCATAAGTCGGCTCGTTGATTAATTCACTTATGTATTTATCACCCAGTATTGCCAATCTATCCCTCAATTCACGAAGCATCTCACTCGTTGAGTATTTACCCAGGTCGGCGGTGACAATAGTTAAATCCTGTGGGTATGGGATCCTATCGACGACCCCAATACCAGGGGGGGCGCCAGCCTTAGCCTAAGCTCAATGCCCCCTCCGTAGTACTCAGCGATTACGTCACCAAGCCCAGTACCAAGCCTCACCTCAATTACATGAGCAACCTGGGCCGCCTTTATTAACGGCTTACGCGCAATCACGGCAGCGCCCAGGGCTGTGCCTAGTGCAAGTGCAGCGCTCATTCCATAACCAACGCCCAGCTGTACGGGTGATGAGTAATTAATCTCTGCATTAACGCCCAACTCCTTAAGCGCCAAATCCACGTGGTTAATGCCATACTTAACAGGGCTGGCCGCTGGCTTAACTGTAAGTCTCAACCCAGGCCTTATGACAACGCCGCAGCCCAGCGAGCCCGTACTTATTGGGTCATTCCTGTACATTGGCAACCAAATACTCGTAATGTGAAGTGGTACGTCGATGATTATCATGGCCACTGACATGCTTAAAAGCATGTATTTAAGCGCTTATGGGTGTCTCCCCCCCTGAGGTTAAGTAGGGAGTTGCTCCTCAGTGAGTTTAGGAAGATGAGAACCTTGGATAGGTACATAGATGCCGTTAAGGCCATTGTGGAGGACGTTAAGGCCAAGGGTGATGAGGCTGTGATCGCGTATACTGAGAGGTTCGATGGCGTTATGCTTGCGGGCATCGAGGTTGACGTAAATGAATTAAGGGGGGGGTTTGCGTTAGGGGGGGTTGATAAGGATATTGCGAAGGCCATAGATGCGGCTTACAGGTCGGTGGAGGACTTTAACCGTAGGTTAATGCCCAGTGATTTCGAGGAGGAGTGTTGTGGATTAATTAGGGGGGGGTTAGGTGGGTGCCGATTAGGAGGGTTGGGATTTACGTGCCTAGGGGGGGTTACTTCTCGACGCTCATAATGACGGGTGTCATAGCCAAGGTGGCGGGTGTGGAGGAGTTGGTAGTGACAACACCGCCAAATAAGGACGGTAGTGTAAGCCCGGAGATAGCCTACGTGGCGCTTAAGCTAAATGCCAGGGTGTTCAGGGTAGGTGGTCCACAGGCCATTGCTGCCATGGCCTTTGGGACGAGGTCAATTCCAAAGGTCGACAAGATTGTCGGCCCAGGCAACGCCTATGTGCAGGCAGCTAAATACCTGGTCTCGCAATACGTGGGTATCGACGGTATTGAGGGCCCGACCGAGCTTGTGGTCTGCGCTGATCCGTCGGTTGACCCAGGCATCGTTGCCCTGGATGTCATGGCCCAGCTTGAGCATGGCTCGGCGATTGCCGTGATAATCACATGGGATGAGAAGTACCTAGATGCCATTGAGTCAAGGCTCAGCGGCCTGAATTACCTATCAACACTTGTTGATGGGCCTGGGGATTGCGTGGACTTAATCAATGAGTTGGCGCCTGAGCATGTGACGCTGTGGGGTTTAGAGAACCTAGTTAATGGCATTAGGAATGCGGGTGCTGTATCGATTTCGACACCCTCCGCAATGATTGATTACATTGCCGGCCCAAGCCATGTATTGCCCACGGAATCCTCTGCCAGATGGAGGGGCGCCCTCTCGGTTTATGATTTCCTTAAGCCCGTGGTCTACGTTAAAGCCATCAATAGGGACTTGGTAAGCGACTTGGCTAGGCATGGTGCCTCGTTGGCGGTACGGGAGGGCTTTAGTAATCACGCTAAGTCGATAACGGAGTGGCTACTTACGGGTGAGCTCGATAAATCGTCGTAATACCCCCCCCAGGCCATTCCTGGAACTCTTTTCTGGGTGGAATTGAACACCAAACGTCAAGGCCACCTCATCGCACAGCACGCTGAGTATGTTATCGCCTCCGTAATGCGTGATTCCTGAGTACGGTACTTCATTGCTTGGGTTAATTACGGCGTAACTATGCATGAAGTAGAAGTACCCATCATCGTTAAGTAATTCGCAGGGTTTCACTGCTTTCACAAGGTCCCAACCAATGTGCGGTACCCTAGGGCCCCCCTAAGTCTACTGACCCGTCCTGGATACCATGATAAGCCACCCAATGAGCCCTCGTCACTGGCCTCAAACATTACCTGAAGCCCAAGGCAAATACCAAGTATTGGAGTTGAACCCCCTAACCCCCGTCAGCGCATCCTTAAATCTATCAAGCCTAGACATGGCAGCATCAAAGGAACCAACGCCCGGGAGCACTATAGCGTTCACGTTCATAATCTCGCCAGGTTCATTAACAATTACAGCTCAGAACCAACTCTCCTAAACGCATTGATTAGGCTGCCCAGGTTACCTACGCCGTAGTTTATGATACCAACCCTAACCATTGGAACCAACCCTCGCCATGTGCCTATTGGTTAACTCCTCACACACATCATCGAATTTAATACCCATGAACCTGAGGAGGACAAGTAAGTGATACACTAGGTCCGCCGTTTCCCTAACCACCCAGTCCTTATCACCCCTCATGGCGGCTACCACGACCTCCACAGCCTCCTCACCAACCTTCTTACTAATCAAGTCCACACCACCACTGGCCAGCCTACGGGTGTAGCTACTGGAGTCTCCATGCTTAATCCTATCATCGATTATACTCTGCAGCTCATCCAGGAATTGGCAGACCATCATTGCTTAAGTCTATATATGTTTTATATTAATTATGCCCCCCCATACAGAAAAACTAAATAGTCAGGGTGCCTCGGTAAGAGTGATGATTAATCCACCGGACAACATTAAAGTGCTTAGGCTCAGTGAGGAGGAGGCCAGGAGGATTGCTGATTCCCTGTGGTATAGGCACGTTGACAATACCGTGATAGCCGTGACCCAGGACTACGAGACGAAGGACGTGCTCATGGTCGCAAGTATGAATAGGGAGGCGGTCATAAAAACACTGACTACAGGCATGGTTCACTACTGGTCACTGACTAGGAAAAAGCTTTGGCTTAAGGGTGAGACCAGCGGCCATTACCAATATTTGGTGAACTTCAGGGTTGACTGCGATGGAGATGCCGTACTCCTACTCGTTTACCAGGTTGGCAATGCATGCCACTTGGGTACCCGCTCATGCTTCGACCTAGGCGACATAACAAGCCTACGCCTACGTCGTAATGAGGTTGAGGATGCCTCAACCGAATTCCGCAATATTTAATCCACCTTAGCCCTTATGTTCATATCCTAACTTTAATTCCTCTTTTACTTGTTTTGGTATGATGGTTAATATTTCAATTGGATCCAGGGGGTTTTATTCCATACTTTATTCTAATATCCCTAGGTATGGTAAATTGCCTTGATGCCGTGTTTTTGGTCCTTAATAATCTAACGTTCCTTAGTTCAATTATCCCTTTTTCACCGTATCTCATTACTATATCTACGTACTTAGCCTGTTCAAGGCCTAAGGCTTTAACGAGTTTAGCTGGTATTAGGACTTGATTGTTTATGTAGACCTTAATCTTGTAGGGTAGTTCATCAATGGGTTTTGGAGTGGGCATTTTATTATTTCTCATTCAGTTTTAAATAAAAATTAATCCATTGAGTTAACAAAGAAGGGTTGATTATTATTGATAAAATAAAAATTAAAACCTGCAAAATAAACGATAAAGTACTGAACATTGCATTCAAAGAATAGGCTAGGGCTTATACTATGGTATTGCCTTGATCATAGGGCCTTGCAATGCTTATGTACGCGTTATTCACTTTGTTTATTCTGACCGTGTGCAGTTTCGCTAGTGCTGTGTTTGTTAGTCCGTGTATGTATCCCTGTGTTAGTGCTGTGTTTAGTTCTTCGTCGAATGGGTTTTCGAATTCCACAATCAACTCCTCACCCTTAACCTCCAGTTTTTTGAAGGTTAGTCTGTTGTATGCTGTGGCTGTGCTTAGGTATGTCCTAACCGTGGTTAGTGGGTCACCAAGAGGTATCTCACTAGCCAACACCCTGGCGTACTCATAACCAAGCCTGTACAGCACCCTCTCCACATGCTGAGTACCCATTTGAGCCAGCACATTCTTAATGGCCGCTATGAAATGCCTCTGGGAGAAGGTGAGGGGGGGTACGATAGGCCCATTAATAACACCGAGAAACTCAAGACCACCAATAGAACCAAGCCTCGGAATCAACGAACCCACATCACCATCAACATCAACCATCAAAGCCCTAGAATTACCAATAATATTCCTAACATTAACACCATAACTAAGCATAACCGAAGACAACTCATTAATAATACCAGGCCTATCCCAAACAACCCAAAACAACAACCAAACCATCGATATACAACTAAATAGAAATTATTTAAGACTTATTCATTGAATATTAAAAAGTCCTTAATTTATTCCGAAAAAGAACTAGTTAATCATGTTTAACTAAGCTCTCTTAGTTCAAAGAGTTATCTGCGATTAATTCATTAACGCCTTAATTCTTACTCGGTTACAATTCCTTATTTCATAATTTATGTTTGTTAGTAATTCCCACAGTGCATCGCACGCCTCGTTTTTGCTTATGAGGCCCATTTTGCCGTATAGAACTATGTCGAAGGCCTCATTCATCATTTCATTGATTGAATCATTAATTAATTGCCTTTGTCTATCCCGGGTCATCAGGAAGACCCGCGCTGGGCTCTATTTTAAATCCCCCCCATCGCTCTGAGCCGAGGTATTACTTCCCTTTATAAACGTCAAGGGATGCATTCACGGTTATGGCGTACTAATTAGGAGTTATGTGAGTTAAAATCCAACGCCATAGGATAAGTACACGCTTCATTAATTTTTAATGGGTCGACAAACAGGGTGAACTTAAATCCTCACCTTAATACCTGCCTCCATTAGGTATGCCTTAAGTCTCTGAATGTTTATCAATCCCATATGGAAGACACTTGCAGCCAGGGCCGCATCCACGTACCTCAGTACCTCTGCGAAGTGCTCAACCCTGCCAGCACCACCGCTGGCAATGATGGGTACGTTAACTACCTCAGAAATGGCCATATAGAGATTTACGTCATAGCCCGCCCTTGTACCGTCTGCGTCGATACTCGTTACCAACAACTCACCGGCGCCAAGTTCCTCAGCCTCCTCGCCCACTCAACACCATCAAGTCTCACCTCCCTCTTGCCGCCTTCCACGTATACCCTCCATGAATCACCCCCCCGTTTCCTAACGTCAATGGCCACAACGACTGATTGGGCGCCGTACTCCCTGGAAAGGATGGTTACCAATTCTGGGTTCTTAACTGCCGCCGTATTTACGCTAACCTTGTCGGCCCCCCCTGCCTTGAAGGCCGCATCAGCATCCTCAAGGCTCCTTATGCCACCGCCGACACCCAATGGTATATTTATTGCGCCGGCCACATTCTTGACGGTCTTTAGGAACGTCTTCCTGCCCTCAATAGTAGCCGTTATGTCCAGGAGGAAAACCTCGTCAGCACCCTCCTCCTCATACCTACTTGCCAACTCCACAGGATCGCCCATTACCCTAAGTCCCTCGAAGTTAACGCCCTTAACCACCACGTCAGCGTCTACGTCGAGGCAAGGTATGATTCTCCTGACGATGCCCAGCGGCCTCATTGCATGGTCCCCCCCTTGAGACTCCTCACCGTGTTGTCTATGTATTCCATGGCCATGGCCATCGACATCCCCCCCAGGGACTTGAATAATGCCTCGGCCATATGGTGGTCATTCTCACCCCCCCACCTAATTTCTGCGTGTATTGTTGCCCTGGAGTGTATTGCCAGTGTTCTAATTATGTGCGGTATCATCTGTGTAGTTAGGTCGCCAATCCTCTCCCCCCCAATAAATGAGCCCCCCCTAAACACCCAGTAAGCCCTGCCGCCGAGGTCCACAGCCGTTAATGCCAGGGCATCGTCCATGGGTACCATGGACCAGCCAAACCTCCTAATGCCAACCCTATCACCCAGTGCCCTATCGATGGCCGTCCCCAAGGCTATGAAAACATCCTCAACCACGTGGTGATCATCAAAGCCTCTCAGGTCCTCAGCGATGACCTCTGCCGATGCATTCATGTAGAATATTAGTGTCTCCAGCATGTGGTTGAGGAATTTAACGGGTGTTGAAACCTTTATACTACCCGGCATCAACGTGAGACTAACGTAGATCTTGGTCTCCCTAGACTCGCGCCTAACTTCGGCCTGCCTAACCCCACTACTCCTCACAATTAACACCCCTCACGTAGAGTGCGTAGCCTACGATAACCCCCATCAAGCCCCAGATCCTTTAACTGCTTAATGTGGTCGCATGTTGATATCCCACCCGCGTAAAGCACCTCATCGGACTTGCTCCTCAGCAGGTTAATTATTTCCTGGTTGACTAGGGGGGGCCCGTGCCGGTACCCTCCACATCAATTGCCGTGTATATTAATGTATGCACCCTGGGCAGCATGCTTATTACCCTGGGCAGCTCGCCCACAGGCCTTGCCCAACCCCCCCTACTCATCACGGTCCTGCCCAATACATCTATTGATACGGCAACAGCCTCATAACCAAGCCGCCTAATGAATTCATGGATTATCCAGGGCCTCTCGACGGCTGCGGTCCCCCCCAGTACAACTCTACTGCAGAACTTTAGGGCTTCCCTGCCTGCATTCACGGTCCTAATACCACCGCCGACTTCACATTTGCCATTGAATTCACGGCCTATCCTAGCTATGGAATTAATATTCACTAATTCACCTCTCTCGGCGCCGTCCAAGTCCACGACGTGGACGAAGCCGAAGTCCCTAGTTAATTTAATGGCATCATCAATACTAAGCCTAACCAACTCAGTACCTCTCATCCCCCCCCTGACCCTCTTTACCACGTAGCCCCCCCCGCTTATGTCGATTGATGGTATGATAAACACTAGGTTATCACCTTCTCGATGCCCATGACTAGGATGTCCTTGGCGCCCGCATTCCTCAGTTTAACGAGTAGGCCCGGCAATTCATCTTCAGGAACCACACTAATTACCTCCTTAAACGGTTTGTTTGCTATGTCCGCAACCGTGGGTCCCTCCATGGCCGGTAATATGGATAGTACCTTAGCCAGGGATTCCGTGGGTACATTCATCAGGATAAGTTTCTTATTTGTTGAGGATTTAACGCCACGGAGCAGTAGGAGGAACTTCTCCATAACATCATTACAGCCCTTAAGCCCTGAGTTGTTGGTTATTAGCACGGCCTCGGTCTCCATGATCACTCCAACCGGCCTTAGTCCGTGAATCCTCAATGTTATTCCCGTGGACATTACATCGACTATTGCATCGGCTACTCCCAGGAGAGGCATTATTTCGGCACTGCCCGATATCCTGACTATCCTAACATCCTTACCATTTCTCCTAAAGTAACTTGTCGTTAGGTTAACGTACTTAGTGGCGATCCTTATCCCGTCCTTAATATCATCAATGCCGTTTATGCTCGACGTCCTTGGCACCGCGATCACGATCTTGCCACTACCGAAGCCAAGTCTCTCGATAATCTTAACCCCGGATTGGCTCTCAACAACGTAGTCAAGCCCCGTTATCCCCATCACGGCGGCACCGGACTCGACTATGTACGGTATATCCTCAGGCCTAACCCTAATTATGTTTAAGTCCGGCCAATTAGTCGGTATCATCAGCGCCCTATCATCATAAACCTGCAACTTGATACCAACCTCCTCAAGCAACTTTATCGTTGGCTGTACCAAACGGCCCTTTGACGGGATTGCCATTATGCATGTTCCAGTGACATCAGGGAATGTGTATATTTAGGGTATATAAGCATTACCATGGCTTAAAAATAATAAATGGTTTATTGACTAATCTACGTAACTTACTTACTCCCTCAAGCCATCGAGGGTCTCTTCCAATGCCCTAATGAATTCTGCCGCGATAGGCGCTGGGGGTACCGTGACCCTAAGGCAATCTTCACAAAGAACCTTACCACCTAGGTTCCTAATCACGAAGCCCCCCCTCTTGAATAATCCATCATATACCTTATCAGTTCTGCTGGGACTACCGGCATGGAAGGTCACGAAATTAGTTACGGAGGATAAGGGCCTTAAGTCCAGGTCTCTTAGGGACCTTATCATGTACTCCCTGACCTTAATCATCTCGTCAATACTCCTCTCTACATAATCCCTCAGTTCCAGGGCCCTTAATACCAGGGCCATTGATGGGTATGGGATGTTATGCGGTAGCGATAGTCTATTAAGCCCGTTAATTACCGTGTCCGAGGCAACTACGTAACCAACCCTAAGGCCCGCGAGACCCCATGCCTTGGAGAATGTCCTCACTATGGCCAGGTTATCGTAATCCCTAACGAGACCGATGAGGCTGTATCTAGCGAATTCCGCATAAGCCTCGTCAATTATCACTAGAGACCTAACGCGTGATAGTAGGTACTCGATTGATTCCTTACTGAATAAGTTACCCGTTGGGTTATTCGGGCTGCATAGGTAAATGACGTCGTAGGAATTCCCAATCTTCACAACCTTGTCTATATCCAAATCATATGTATCAGGCTTAAGTAGGGCTTGGTCAACATCGATTCTCATGGACTCTGCGAGTATCCTAGGCATCGAGTAAGTGGGCTCTATAATGAGGGCTCTCTTAGATCCATGTAGTGCAAATTGCATGAGGAGTCTCAGCCCTTCATCACCGCCAGCCACGGCAAACACATGGTCAGCATTGACATTAAGGTATTTAGCCAGTGCCTCGTTAAATGTGGGATTAAGCGGTTCTGTGTAGTACCTAATCATGTCAGGGTCTAAAGGTGCATTGAGTAATTTCTCGTAGTACTCACGTGGAAGGAACAAATTCTCGTTAAAATGAAGCCTATAAATCCTGAACCCCCACATTTGGTTCCTCATAGAAATTAAGGGCCAATACATTTCTCCATTGCATTCGTCCTTTAATGAGGTTAATAACTTATAAATATTATGGTATCATCCTATATAAATTAATGTGTTAACGAGAAAGACAAGGCACCCCCTCAATTTAATGGTTGACGCTACAACAGGAGTATTGAGCTGGGTATTAATTATTGATAATACGCATGATCAAATCATTTAATGCGTAATTAAGACCCCCCCAAAGGCCTTAAGGTTACTGCTTAAGCATGATTATCGCGTATTTGCCGCATCAATTTTTATTGATAATTGAGTTGGCATTATCCTTTAAGTTTCCACTAATGATTAAGGCCCTTAATTCATCCATTGATGATATACTAATGACATTACCGTTATTACCCATTAGGAGTATGTCGGGGGGGTCCTTAAGTGCATGGCCCGTGGCTATTAACACAACCCTGTCCTTAGCATCAACCAATCCATCACCTAGAGCCCTTAGGTAACCTGCCAATGAGGCTGCGCTGGCGGCTCGACGCCGATGCCCTCCTTACCAAGTATTTTCTGGGCCATTAATATTTCATCATCACTAACCTCAATGAACGTGCCATTACTGTACTTAACGGCTCTATAAGCCTGAACCAATTGACGGGCTTGCCTATTCTTATTGCCGAGGCTATCGTCCTTGGATTATCAATCTTTGCCTCACCTAAGCCCCCCCTCCAATACCTAACCATCGGTGCTGCCCCCCTGAGGCTTGGATTCCAATCATCCTCGGCACATGATCGATCACGCCAAGCTCCATTAACTCCCTAAACCCCCCCTTCCAAATAGCGTATATATTACCGCCATTGCCTACGGGTACGAATACGTAATCAGGCACGCCGATCTCCTCAACAATCTCATAGGCGGTTGTCTTCTGACCTTCCAGTCTCCATGGATTTATTGAGTTAAGTGGGTAGTAATTAACGTTCTCAACACGCCCACTGCCCAATACGGTCTCTAGTACGTACTCGAGAGCATCATCGAATGTACCAGGCACCTCAGCAATCCTCGCACCATGGAGCATCGCCTGCCCTAACTTGCCCCCCCTGGCAACACCGCCCTTGGGGGGGAGTACCACAACGCACTCAAGACCTGCCTTAGCCGCATAGGCAGCTGCGGACGCGGCCGTATTGCCTGTCGATGCCACAATAATGCCCTTAACGCCTATTGATGAGCCAGCGAGACGCCGACGGTCATTCCTCTGTCCTTAAATGAGCCCGTTGGATTTGCACCCTCAAACTTGACATACGCATTGCTGTAACTCCTCAATTTAATTAATGGTGTTGCGCCCTCACCCATGGTAATCACGTTACCCACCTCAGGCAGTAATTCCCTATACCTCCATACGCCCCCCCTACCCCCCCGCAGATTATTCCAGTTAAACCTGACCTTATCAGTAATTAATAATGTGTCAAGTAACTCGCCACATTTTGGACACCTCATTACGTATGGATTTGCCTCAGTCTCAAAGCCACACCTTGGGCACTTTAGGATGTATTTACGAAGACTCAAGTTCATGCTTGGGTTTCCATTTCAATCCCCAGGTATTTTTGTTATTTAGGTTATTTAAGCATTACCATTAAATTAATAGGAGCATGAACCTCGGTAATGCTCTTAAATAAATTATAGATTAAGGCATCAATGGGTGTATGAGGAGGTATAGGTTATTGATAATTGGCTTTGGGAATGTTGGCCAGGCGTTCTTTAGGCTACTGAATTTAAAGCGGGACTTACTTGGTGTTGATGTTTCTGTGAGTGAGATAATTGATAGGAGACGTGGGTACATCATCAATCCTGGCCCCAGCGTTTTGGAGGATGCACGTGGTGGTAAGTTATTGGGCAGGAAAATAGGCGTAGATGAAATTCCTAGGCTCATTGAGGAGAGCAGCGCCGACATTGTTTGTGAATTCACAGACCTAAACATTAGGGATAGGGGGCGAGCGGCATTTACGTACTTATCGACGGCAATTAAGAGTGGTAAACACGTTATCACAACTAACAAGGGCCAGTGGCCTTTCACTACGACGAGTTAATGGAACTTAGTAGAAGGTTTAATAAGATCGTTAGGTTTAAGGGTACGGTAATGGCGGGCACACCGTCCTTTAACGTAGTTGACTTACTACCTGGCATTAAGGTTAGCCGCTTCATGGGTATTCTAAACGGTACCACGAACTTTATCCTCACTAGGATGTACGAGGGCATGAGCTTCAATGATGCCTTGAGACTGGCTCAGGAGAGGGGCTACGCTGAGGCTGATCCGTCGCTTGACATTGATGGTTGGGACGCGGCTCTAAAGTCCATAATCATCTCCAGGGTGTTTGGTTGGAGACACAGTCTTGAGAATATGGAGGTCAGGGGGAATACGTGACATAAACATTGAGACATTTAAGGATAAGGTTGTTAAGCTCATAGCCTATGCCGATAAGGACACCGCCTATGTTAAACCAATCCCACTGGAAAGGAGTGATATTCTGGCTCATGTGAATGAGAACCTAAATGCACTGAGGATAAGCACTGACACACTGGGTGATGTAATGATAATAGGGCCTGGGGGGGCTGGTCCAATAGAGACTGCCCAAGCCGTATTGACGGACCTAATGTACATAATTAATAATGGTGCGGTATTTTAAATTAAAGTATGTTTAGGGCCTTCATGGTCTCTACCGTTAATATGGTAATCCCGGCAGCACCGCGGACTAGGTTATCGCCCAATGCTATGAGTCTCAATACCCTATTCTTAATCGATATTCTGCCCACGCTTACGGACATTGGGTCCAAATCCCTAGCCGGTTGAGGCGCATCGACCCTATTAATTACCTTAATTGGTTCCTTAGGTGCTGTGGGTAACTCCCTCTCCTGGGGTAGTGACTTAAACCTACTTAACCTGTTGATTACATATTCGGTGTCCACGTCCTTGTTTAGCACGGCGTGTATTACGGCCATGTGCCCGTACTTAACGGGTACCCTGGTAGTGGTTACGTACACGGGCTTACCCCAGGGCTCAAACCTATCTGGGAATTGTTTTCCGAGTATTTTGTTCAATTCCGCATCGATTTTCTCCTCCTCACCCTTTATGAAGGGTATTACATTACCGTCAATGGCTAGGTAGGATAGCCCAAGATAACCCGCACCCGAGACTGATTGAAGTGTTACAATGTGCATTGAATCAATGAGATCCTGGAGAGGTTTTACCGGCATAGATATTATGGCTGCTGTACAATTGGGGGGGTTCTTAATCACCCAATTTCCCTTAACCTCCCTGAGAATACTTAGGTGCTCCCAATTAACCTCAGGGTTTATCAACGGTATCCTTGGGTTCATCCTCTCAGGCGATGCATTGGATACCACATTCAACCCAGCATCCAATAACTTGCTCTCCACAGACCAAGCAATGTCGTTTGGTAATGCCGAAAGAACAACATCCGCTGACTTATGGTCTGAAGGGTCCGTGGATACTAACGTGATATCTCTGGCGTATTCAGGCACGTCACCGGCTATGAACCAATGGACTACCTCGCCGTACTTTCGACCAACCTTCCCAGGGGGACGCTGATAAACCAACAACCTCTATAAATGGATGATTAGCCAATAGCTTAACCATCCATTGGCCAACGAGTCCCGTGGCCCCCCCAAGTATCGATACCCTCACGCGATCCATGCCCTCACCCACCTATGGAGTTCCCTCGCCAATGAAACTGCATCATCCCAATTATTTAATAACGCCGACACCGCGTGTTGTTCATCCTTAACACCCTCCGTATCATATGACGTGATTATCTTATAGGCCTCACTTCTTAAGTGATCTATTTGGGAAATTCTACAACCGATCACAGAGACCTTGAATATGCCCTTACCGACTTCATTAAGGGCTATTAATTTGGGTGATAACGTGCAGTTATTTACTACGTACGTACCATCCTCGCGCCAGGGATCCGTTATGATGGTTAAGACCCTACTTTTTAGTAATGGTTCGAAGGTCCTTGGGTGGAATTTCTTGGCGCCAAGTAACGATGCTGTATAAGCCTCATCATAACCAACCTCCCTAAGGAGTACTGGGTCATTTATGATCCTTGGATCACCGCTGAGTATACCACCGCTATCCGTGTAGAAGGTTAACCGTGACGCACCTAGGTAACTCGCGAGTAGCGATGCCGTATAATCACTACCACCCCCCCTACCAAGGGATGTGTACCTACCGTCATTGGTGATACCAAGGAAGCCTGGGACCACGATAACATCATACTTACTAAGCATATTACCCAACTTCCCAACCACATTCTTACTGCTTGACTCGTGATCCACCGATGCAAAGCCCCCCCAGTTACCGTCGGTGACTATGCCTGGTTCATATACGGCCTTGGCTTTAAAACCAAGTGAGTCATTGAGCACTCTCTCAACAAGCAATGTTGATAGTAATTCTCCATGGACAATCACATAATCCCTAATCCAGGGATCACCCAGGCTTATGAACCTACGCAAATCCTCACGGATCAGTTCCAGGGAAGAAACAAGCTTATTGAAGCCTAGGTTTAGTGCCTCGTTCATGTAAATAGATAATGCCTCATCTAGTGCGTTAGGGTCATGATTATCAAAGGCCCTTATTAATAAGTCCGTAACCCCCTTCATTGCTGAAACCACAAGCACTAACTTATTACCTGAGTAGTCCCTACCAACAACCCTACCTATTACACTGAGGACATTACCGCCCGTTAACAGGGAACCACCCACCTTTGAAATCCTTATCCCCCCCTGTTCTAATACAGGGTTTCCATTTCCATCGGGTCACCTCTATATAGGCACGAACATAACACATATTTAAAATTTACTGTCTCGGATATAGTATATACCAATTACCATAGTATAAATAGCAACAACAATATATAGAGCAGGGAATATTAAGTAATAGCCTCACTCATTATATATTATTTACCTTACATAATGCTTAATCATTAAAATGTAATTAAGCCCATCAACCAGCGCCTCAATGCTCGCTGTGATTATGCTTGTCGAAACACCCACAGTCCTCCACTTAACCTTACCATCACTAAACTCCATAAGCACCCTAACCACACTCTCTGTATTCTTAACCTCGCCGGGGAGTATGACCCTATAGTCCGTGAGCACCACATTATTAAGTTCAGGGAATAACCTCGAAGCCACGCTTCTCAACGCCTTATCAATTGCATGTACAGGCCCAACACCCTCGGCAACACCTAACTCGCCATTTACCTTAACCATGGCCACGTGCATGTCATCATCACTAATCACCTTCCAATAATCAACCCTCAGCACATCCCTGAAAAGCCCCCCCATTTCCCTGAGGGCAATGAGTATGGCCGACGCCGGCGCTAAGTCAAAGCTGTAGCCCCTATTCTCTAGTTCCTTTATCTTCTCCAATGCCTGTCTAAGCCTTGGGTCATCCTTACCCACGTCAAATCCCAATTCCCTTAGGTACATTAGTATGTTCGATGAACCAGCGAGTTCAGAGACTACGAACCTCCTCGTGTTACCGACAAGCTCCGGGTCTACATGTTCGTAGGCCTTCGTTACCTTAGAGACGCCATCGACATGTAGACCAGCTTTATGGGAGAAGGCGTAGTCACCCACGTATGGTTGATATGGGTTTGGGTTCAGACCTGCTGCCTCATAAACAAACCTGGATATCGCCTTCAACTTCCTAAGGTCGTTGAGGTCTCTAAGCACCTTAAAACCTAGCTTAAGCACTAGGTTTGGTATTACTTGGACTAAATCTGCATTACCTGTCCTCTCGCCGAGCCCATTAATGGTTCCCTGAACATGGCGAACGCCAGCTAATACTCCCATTATTGTGTTGGCCACAGCACAACCTGAGTCATTATGCATGTGAACGCCTACCGTAACTCTCAAATCCTTCACAACCTTACCCGTTATTTCATAGATCTCGTGGGGGGGCATCATGCGCCGTTCGTGTCTGCGAGAACAACCACGCTGGCTCCGGCTTCCTCAGCGGTCTTAACAACCCTAAGTGCGTAGTCTGCATCCTCCTTAAACCCCCCCTGGTAAAAGTGCTCTGCGTCAAAGATCACGGTTAAGCCGTGATCCTTAAGGTAACGAATACTATCATAGACCATGTCCAGGTTATCCTCAGGACTAACCCTAAGGACCTCCCTAACATGAAGTATCCAGGACTTACCGACCAAAACTGCAACATCAACACCAGAATCCAGTATAGCCGCTAGATTAGGGTCATCCCTAGCGTTAATGCCCTTCCTCCTCGTCATACCAAAGGCGGCCAATTTGGCATGACTCAGTGAGTAATTCCTCATTACCTTAAAGAACTCGGCATCCTTAGGATTACTACCTGGCCAACCACCCTCTATATAGTCAACGCCGAGGTCATCAAGCATTAAAGCAATCCTAACCTTATCGTTTAGGGTGAACGATATACCCGTCATTTGAGCCCCCCCATCCCTAAGCGTTGTATCCAGGACCTCAACCCTCGCGGATTTGTTCACCACCCATACTAAGCACAGGTTATATCAAGTATATATAAGCATTACCTCAATAACAATAATATATTAAGACCGCATTAATTGATTAATTATTAGAAATAGAAATTAATTAAGAAAATAAAAGGTACATAATGCAGAGTGCGGGTTTATTTGCCCAAACCGCAGTGAGTTCGCATAAACATTAATTGCATACCATTATTATTTATTCCATTAACTACATGATGAACCACATACATGGCTAGGTTATTAGATAAACCTGGTTAAGGCGTAAGCCACTTACTTGTTATTTATTATTATTTTAATGTATTTATCCCCGAGGAACAGCGATGATGCGGTTATTACTGCCAGGGCCATTAATAATGCGAGGCCCCATCCCCCCCTAGTCATATTATTAGTATTTTATTATCTATTTTTCGGTCTACCTAACAATGCTCTAATTATAAATATTCATGGGATATAAAGCTTAAATAGGCCCGTTAAAGCACAGTTAAATTGTGGGGGGGTCCAGAGAATTTATTGTTGAGGGCCCGGTAATTAAGGTTGGTGATAATATCGATACTGACGTGATAATACCTGCCAAGTACCTCGTATATACCGACCCATCAGTACTAGCCAGGCACGCGATGGAGCCATTAATACCGAACTTCTTCGAGAAGGCTAGCAAGGGGGTTATTCTCGTCGCTGGTAGAGGCTTTGGTATGGGTTCAAGCCGTGAGCAGGCGGCAATTGCTTTAAAGGCGGCTGGCGTTAAGGCTGTATTGGCTGAGTCCTTCGCCAGGATATTTTACAGAAACGCAATTAACAATGGCCTACCTGTACTAGTGGTGCCGGGGGGGGCCAGTAAGGAGGTGAATGAGGGTGATTTCGTGAGGGTTAACGTGAGTACAGGCGAGGTTATTATTAATAATGGGCAGAAGTTGCTGAGGGCTAGGCCAATAACGGGCATGGCCCTTGAAATACTAATTAGTGGTGGCTTGCTTGAGTACATAAAGTCACGTAGTACATCAAGGGGGGGGTTTAAATCCGTAAAGCGCATCACATCAATTGAGTGGTCCATAAAACCTTAAGTGGGACCACCGATAACGAGTTGTAATGGAGTTGGGATTATTAATGGGTATGAGGATAATGAGGAAAATGGGGGGGTGTAAGAGTTGAATGAGGATGATTGTGATTACGACTTTACCATTATTCCTAATTAATCACCAATACTGAGGAGGTTCTGAATACCTAACCTTACCGGCATCATCATCCGCGAACCTCCACTTACCACTACCCGCAGCTAGAATAACAATACCTAACTCCTCCGATAACTTATCGTTAATTATCACCTCCTCCTCAATAGGGCCTTATCATTATGGCCACCACCAGATAATGCGTACCTAATTGAACTGGACACGGCCGGTGGGCCTATCAGGGAGTACGTTGTACCGAATTCAGTGCAAATAACCGTGGTAACCGACGATAAGGAGACCCGCGATGTTGTCTGTGATGCCGTTATATCGCATAGCTAAATTAAGCGGTACCAGTACCTGAGGTCTCTCAGTCTCAAAGCCTGTATTAACGAGCGCTGTTGTGATCACCTCTCGCTCCTTCACCCTCAGCCTTACCCTCACTCTTATCGCCACGGTTAATCACCCATATATGCCCAATTCTACGCCTAATAATGTAAATATGCCCAATCCTACCCCCCCTAACCCTAGTGCTGCCCACATTATCTTATTAAAATTTTATAGTTAATAAATCCTAATTTACGTAAGGTACTTCCTAGGATCAACGAACTTACCATTCAATGCAGCCGCAGCGGCTACAGCCGCATTTGCCAGGTAAACTTTGCCCTCAGGCGAACCCATCCTGCCCCCCCTAAAGTTCCTACTGCCCGTGGACACGGCCACCTCCCCCCCAGGGCCGACTAGGCCGAAGTGCCCGCCAAGGCATGGGCCGCAGGTGCCATACGTCACCACGCAGCCAGCTCTCACAAGTGTATCTATGTAACCTAGCTCCATAGCCCTTATGTAGATCTCGCGCGAGGCGGGTATTGCCACGCACCTGCTCCTCACCTTGCCATTCCTCAGTATCTTAGCCGCAACCTCAATATCGCTAAGCCTACCATTTGTGCATGAGCCTATGAACACGTAATCCACGTCTAAGCCCTCAACCTCACTAATTGACTTAACATTATCAACACTATGTGGCGCGGCTACGAGGGGGGGCTCGAGTTTGTTCAGTTCCACGTCATAACTATCGACATACTTGGCATTTGGATCCGGTGTTACTGGCTTAATCTCAATGCCTCTCTTCTCCTTAATGTGCCTTACAGTCTCGCTGTCTGGTGCGAACATGGCTGCGTCGAGGCCGAGTTCTATGCCCATGTTGGACACGGTGGCCCTATAATCCATTGGGAATGCCCCCCCTGGTTCCTCAACGACAAACTCAGCGGACTTTCCATTAAGTCCCTCGGCCCTAAATACGCTGAGTAGGTGCAATGCAACGTCCTTGCCATAAACCCCGGGGGGGCCCGGTTTACCGAGTATCCTAATCCTAAATGGTTCAGGGACCATAAGCCACGTCTTACCAGTAATCACTATCGCAGCCACATCACTGGCTCCAAGCCCCCCCTGTGCGAAGGCACCCACGGCGCCGACCGTCGTCGTGTGGCTGTCGGCAGCCATGACAACCTGCCCAGGGAGTGCATAATGATCGAGGAGTAATTGATGTAATATGCCATCGCCAACATCATGGAAGAACTTAACACCTGCCATTTTTGCAAACTTCCTAAGTCCAACCTGTATCTCGGCAGCTCTCTCCGTGGGTGGTGGAGATAGGTGGTCGAAGGCTAGTACGAATTTATTAACATCCCAAACCCTAATTGTGCCCATTTTTTCCATTACCTCAACCACGTGATAACCAGTTAGGTCATGAAATGCCGCCAGGTCAACGTTAATCTCAACTACATCACCAGGGCTTACGGATTTGCCTGATGCTCTATTGAGTATTTTCTCAGTGAGTGTTAGGCCCATTGTTTTTCTTCAATATATAGTATTTATATGGTTTACCTCATAATACAGAGGTTATGAATAATCACAATCATTTCACACCTAGGTTTTATATTATGGCGCGACCTCAGCCGCAACTTGACTATGGGCAGTATTACTTAGGTTCGCAAAGTAGAGGGCGATTAATTACTTACTGTGTTTTTATAACGACTCTGCTCACCATTAATTGGTTCCTCAATCAATTACTAAATGCTGAGTATTAAGAGAAGTACCTGTAGGGCGTGCCCAGGTTTACAGCTGAGGGCTGGCTCAAGATGCTTAAATTTCTCGAGAACGCAGGCATAAGTGCTGGTTACTTAGTAGAGTCGATCCACGGCGCCGGTTCACCTGAAGCCGGAGGATATATACATGGCAAGGCTGCGCTGCATGACTTCCAGCTTGCGGAAGATATGGCTAAGAACCTAGCTAGGATAAAGGTGAACATAAGATTACCTAAGGATGCCGAACCACGTAGAGGATTTAATGCGGAAGGGCGATCCCGCATTTACCTAAGGTCAAGCTCGCTGTAGATATGGTTAGGCATATGGCGTGGGTACTCCAGAGCCTATTGATAAACGCCATAGGTAGTTGAGGAAGTCCTCGATATCCTTCTCAAGTTCCTTAATCTCTTCATCAGTCACGTGGGACCACCTGGACTGAGCCTTAACGAACTCCCTCAATGGCTTACGTAATCTCTTATCCATGTACATATCGCTTGGTGGATTTATGATTAATCTATCACGGTCCCACTCGTACAGTGGGAAGTACCCTGTTTCTGTGGCTAGTCTCGCAATCTCAATCATTTTCTCGTCAGGGAATCCCCCCCAGCCTGGTGGGCATGGTGCCAGTACGTGTATGAAGGCAGGCCCCTCCTCGAGATACGACAGCGCCTTCCTAACTTTATTAACTAAATCAATGGGGGGGTAAGCAACATTCGCTGTGGCTGCGTATGGTATATGATGAGCCATCACAATACTCATTATATCCTTCTTCTTCTGAATCTTACCTCTAATGACCGTTCCAGCGGGCATTGTGGTTGTCTTCGCGAATTTAGGCGTTCCTCCGCTTCTTTGTATTCCTGTGTTCATGTACGCCTCATTATCGTAGAGTACGTATAGGACGCCGTGACCACGCTCAAGCATACCACTCAAGGCCTGCAAACCAATATCATAAGTACCACCATCACCAGCAATGGCTATAACCCTGGTATTCCTCTTCAATAAGCCATTCTTATTAAGGGCCTTTATGGCGGCCTCTATACCCGATGCAACGGCACCTGCGTTCTCAAAGGCCACGTGTATGTACGGTACTCCCCATGACGTGTATGGGTATATGGTTGTTGTGACCTCAAGGCAACCCGTTGGGTTCACTATGATCACGTCGGGCCCCCCCGACGCCTTGAGTATTAACCTGGCGGCTAAGGTGGCGCCACAGGCTGGGCATGCGGTATGCCCTGGAGCGAAGTACTCCTCCCTGGGTATGTCAAAGAAGGACTTGGCAAGCTTAACCTTGGTTGCCGTACTCCCTCACCCCCCCCATGTATATCGTGTTCCTTGCTAAGTTTGTTAATTCACCCGTGCTTAATATCCTTATTAACTCGTTAATATCCCTCGAAAACACGGTCCTCTGCCCAAGTCCATGGACTACTGAGATAACAGGCGTATCCACACCCCTGGACTTCAATGCAGTGGCCACCTCAGTAGCCACTGGCCCCTCTATTGGTGCTCCTGGCTAACCGCCCTATCAATAACGGCTATTGCCCTAACCCCCTCGACAATCCTCACCAGGTCATCGGTTGGAAACGGCCTAAATAACCTGAGTTTCAGGGCACCAGCCTTAATGCCATTCTTCCTAGCAATATCGACAGCCCTCTTAGTATTACCCCAGATGCCGCCGTAGGTTATCACCACGTAGTCCGCATCATCGATTCTATACTCCTCAATTAACCTATAATTCCTACCAAAGGTCTTATTGAATTCATCGTGAACCTCCTTGATAACACCCATCGAGTTATGCATTGCATCAATTACTTGGTACTTAATTTCGTAGTACCAATCAGGCACTGCCATCACGCCCATCGTTATTGGTCTCCTGCTATCCAGTATTGGCCTATCTATCTTCTTTGGTGCGAATCTCCTTATGGCATCCAGGTCATACAACTCCACTGGTTCTGTGGTGTGGCTCATTAGGAATCCGTCGTAGGACACCATGACTGGCAGGAGAACCCTGCTATCTTCCGCGATCCTATACGCCATGATTATCGAATCATAAACCTCCTGAGCCGAAGAAGCAATCATGACTATCCACCCCCCCGAATCCCTAACCGCGGCCAAGTCCTGGTAATCGCCGTGTATGCATATGGGTGCTGAGGCGGCCCTCGTGGCCAAAGCCATGACTATTGGAAGCCTTAAGCCAGACGCTATGTAGAGTAGTTCGAACATGTAGAAGAGTCCTTGGCTTGAGGTAGCCGTGAACGTCCTAGCGCCGGCCGCCGAGGCACCTATTAATGCCGATAAGGCACTGTGCTCAGACTCCACCGGTATGTACTCAGCGCTTAACTCGCCATTTGCTATGAACTCGGCCACCTTCTCAACGGCTGGGGTTTGAGGCGTTATTGGGTATGCAGCCACGACGTCGACCTCCACATCCTTAGCGGCGTATGCGGCGGCGTAATTTGACGTGATGGCGACCCTATCCCTAATGATACCCCCCCTCTTAATCCTTGGTTCAATGGTTATTAGGCTCATTCCTCAGCACCCTCGGGTACCATCTTTATTGCCTTGGTTGGGCATTCGTGGGCGCATATTCCGCAGCCCTTGCAGTGGTCATAATCAATCTCGTAGGTCAAGTCATACCTCCGACCATCTTTCGTGACATACGGCTTATCAAGCTCAAGTATTGCCGGCTCTGGACAATACATCCAGCAGGTCCTGCACCTAATGCACGCATCCTGATCAATAACAGGCCTCTCAGTCCTCCAAGAACCAGTGGTGTTTTTAGTTGTGCTCATTGGCTCCATTATGTATCCTCCAATTGCCGGTAGTTCTCTCCAGCCCATTAACTTAGTAGTCTTTGGGGGGGTCCAGGCGCCCGTGCTCATTTGATCACCCGTGCCTCGTTATAGGCAACCCTAACCAACTCAGCGTTCACCTTACCCAATCTACCACCGAATGTCTTCAATACTGCATTGGTAATGTCGTCCACGGTTAAGGCATCAAAGACCTTCAACAGGGCACCAAGCATTGCCGTGTTCACAATGGCCTTGCCCAAGTGCTTAGTTGATAAGTCATATGCATCTATATGCACAACACCGCCCCTAAAGCCCCTTAGGTAGGGTTCAATGGTTTCGAAGCGTCTTGAATTAATTACTATGTAATCCCTAGTCCTCTCCGGTATATCCGGGTTAACCCTTAGTAAGTCTGGGCCAAAGACCACGGATATGTTCGGCTCCTCGATGGGCTCTCGAACTTCAATGGGCTCCGTAGATATGACTAGGTAGGACCTGACGGGTGCCCCCCTCCTTTCTGGCCCAAATTCAGGGTAAGCCAACGCATACAGACCCCTACTAACAGCTGCTAATGCCATTACCTGCGCGGCGGTTACTGCACCCTGGCCTCCTCTACCGAAGAATACTATTTCGTAATTCCCACCATTCATGTGATTACTATCATTTTACTCATGGTTATAAACAATTTTATAGATTTTTAGGGATTTATAACAACAAAATTAGTCCGCTGTAGAAAACCTCATGTGCAACGGGCTATCACGCATGATCATTAATACCATGAAGTCAATAAAACTTAATCGATACTGGCCCAGGCTACATAAATTGGCACGCCAACTTTTAAAAGAAATTAATTATAAACCACACAATTATTCAATATATAGCCAAACACTATTTACCTTTCCTGCCCTCAAGTATTTTCAGCCTGACGAACCTAATTACGTTTGGTATCCTAATTTCATTTGGGCAACTCTCCTGGCATAGGCCGCAGCCGGTGCAGAGCCACACGACCTTACGCAACCAATCATCTATGATACCCAGGTTCGCCAATTTCATAACAAGCCTAGTATTTAACCCGAACTCGGTCATAGGGCAAACCGTGGTGCATGTACCACATTGGTAGCACAACGATGCCGTGGGTTCAAACTTAAGTAATTCCTCCTTAAGTGTGGGGGGGTTAGCCACGGCCATCCTCATCACCTTAATTGCTTTATTCTTTGTTTTGTCTGCTCGATCTCCTCCTTGGTCACAGTCTCGACAATCCTCTTCGCCTCATTGGCGGCCTCTATGAAATCCTT
>NZ_BBBI01000015.1 GCF_001315985.1 Vulcanisaeta distributa JCM 11216 | reverse complement strand
AGGCTTGAGGGTTGATAGTGGGGCCACTGATAGAATAGTTAACCAGTTATTGGCAGAGATGGATGGAATTGCGCCGTTGAAGAATGTCGTGGTTATCGCAGCGACGAATAGGGCCGACATAATAGACCCGGCCCTATTAAGACCTGGTAGGTTCGATAGGATAGTTTATGTGCCACCACCAGATGAGGATGCCAGGTTCGAGATACTCAAGGTTCACATAAGGGGGGGCTTGAAGCTTGCCGATGATATTAAGGACGGTAATTACAAGTACCTTAAGGACCTAGCGAGAAGAACCGAGGGATATACTGGCGCTGACTTGGCTGCATTAGTTAGGGAGGCTGCCATGCTTGCACTAAGGGAGACGATTAGGAGCAATACAAGTCAAGTTAAGCCTGTTGGAATTGAGCACTTCGAGGAAGCTCTGAAGGTCGTTCCACCATCGTTAGCCAAGCAAGATATTGCCAGGTTTGAGGAGATGGCTAGGAACCTTAGGAGGGCATTAAGGGGTCTCTAATCTTTCGTACTCAATCCTCTTCTTAATAAATACATCAACACCGTAAATAGGCTTGGCAGGTACACCAGCGACAACCTCACCTGGCGGTACATCCTTGGTCACGACAGAGCCCGCCGCAACCACGGCATTCTCGCCAACCTCAATACCGGCTATTAGGGTTGCATTGGCGCCAATAACGGCATTCCTCCTAATCCTAACACCATCAAGCCTCTTACTCGGTGGGTACTTATCGTTAGTTATCACGACGTTGGGCCCTAGGAATACGTTATCCTCTATGACCGTGCCCCCCCTCGGTATGTAGACCATGCTCTGTATACTAACGTTACTGCCGATCACCGTGTCCCCCCCATCGATAATGACCCCCCCAGACCCAATCCTTGTATTCGCGCCAACCCTCGTGTTCTCCCTAATCAATGCGTTATGCCCCCCCGTCTCAACACCATCACCAATCTCCACATTCTCGTAGATAATGACATTACTCCTAACAATGCAGTTCCTACCAATTATGGCGCCATTACTAACCTCATCCATTAACTGCTCAATGATGGAACCCCCCCTATCCCTCACGCTCAGGAGTTTTGACCTGATTGGGTGGCCTATAACAACGAATGGTTCCACTATGGTACCCTCACCTATCAATGAGGGTCCAAGTACCATTAAATCCCTGCCTATATTTTTACTCAGTATTTTTGCCCTTGGAGATATGTACGTCATTAATTAATTAACACGAGATAAGTATTTAAACAATTACCAAGTCAATATTAATTGCAATGAGTTATTACCCGGCACCACCTCCACCCCCCCACGTGAGGACCCAATAGCCAGGATTCTTAGGGAGATAATGAACCTGAGTGGTAAAGTTGATCAATTATCCAAGAACCTAATGGACATAAGTACTAGGGTTGAGAGCTTGGAGAATAGGGTTAATGAAATTGAGAAATCACTATCAAGTCTAATTAAGGCCCAGGAATTAATTAGTGGAATAACACCGCAAAGTATGGCTGAATTAGCTGGTATGCTTTCCAATACGTTGAGGGAATTGACTAGGATTGAGGCATCGTTAATTGCCTATAGGGATTCGATATCCTCAATACAGGGTAAGGTTGAGAACGCCGTAGACCTCTTGGCGAAGGTGACAATGGATCTGAGAGAGTATAGAACACTTGATGTTAACCAGGTTGTTGAGATCACGAATCAACTATCTAATGTTGCTACGAGACTTAATGAGCTTCAGAAGCTCGTCGAGGAGCAGGGCATTAGGTTAATCTCTGAGTATAGAAAAAGTTCTGAGACTATTGAGGGACTTAAGTCAGTTATTTTGGATATTTTAGGTAAGGGTGCTGGTAAGCCTTAATTCTGTGTTGTTTTTCATCATGTTCAATTTATTTTAGAATAATAAAAGCAAAGTATATTAGTTCCCTTGTTTAAATTACGTAACGTGTTTAGGCCTAAAGAGCCTTCGGAGCTTTACCAAAGGATTAATGATATAACTAACCTACTTCAGGCATTGCAGCAGAATATTCAGGAATTAATTAGTACCGTTAACCAAATGCAGAAGAATCTTCAATCCATTTCGCTTGGAGTTGATAGGAATGATAGGACGATTCAAGACGCAGTTAAGGTCATAAATTCATCAACTGCGGAAATGGCTAACAGAGTAGCTCAAATGAATACCATAGTTAATCAATTCAATGATACGAGCAAAAAACTTATTGATTCATTACTCAATGCCCTCGATAAAATAAACAATCTCCTGGATAGGCTACAGGGATTATCAAGCAGTATGCAGCAAAGCCTTGCAAGCACCACATCGACTCTTGAATTAATTAATAATAACGTTAAGGATCTTAGCACTAAAATCGAGAGTGGTGTTGATAAGGCATCAGTCCTTGTCTCGGAGGTATCTAAGTTGAGTAATTTATTGGCTGAGTTGAACAAGGTGTATAACGAGGTCCTCAATAGGGAGAAGGACCTGGAGAATAAGTTACTCGATATAAGTAGGAGGGAGAGTGATGTCTCGGTTAGGGAGAAGAGTATCGAAGAGCTTAGGCAAAAACTGGAGAACGACAGGAAAGCGCTTGAGGAAGAGAGAGCTAAGTTGAATGAAATGAGTATGTTATGGTATCTCTCATAGCGCTCTCTAATCAATTAACAACGAGACTCAATGAGCTTGAAAATAGGGAGAAGATACTGGCTGAGAGGGAGAAGGCGCTCAGCGAGAAGGAGGTCAAGCTTAGGGATTGGGAAGTTGAATTGAAAGCCCGTGAACAGAGACTTGAGATGGAGGCCGTAAGGATTGATGCCGAGAACGCGAGACTTAGGGAACTGGAGAAGAGGGAGCAGGAAATTAAGGAAAGACTTGAGCAACTGGCTCAAAAGGAGGCGGAACTTAGAGAGTTTGAGAAGAAGCTTAATGAGAGACAGGACGCACTTAATAAGCTCGAGGCAGAACTCAAGGATAAGGAAGGCAAGCTCAATTCCTTAGAGAACTTACTCAGGGAAAGGGAAGATGCACTGAAGAGGCTCGATGAAGAGATTAGTAAGAGGAGGAAAGAGATTATGGAGAAGCTCGAACCACTGATGACAAAGCTATTAGAGGAGGAGAAGAGACTCACGGATTGGGAGAAGAGACTCCTTGATAAGGAGAGGGAGTTAATGAATTACCAGAGGGCATTGATAATTAGGGAGAACACACTGGTTGAGTTGAGGGAGAAGCTTGATAAGGAAAGGGAGGAACTGGAGAGTAAAATGAGGGAAGTAACGAGGATCGAGAGTGAGTGCCAGGACATACGTAAGAAGTATGAGCAATTGCTTAAAGAGAGGGAGGAGTTGATGAAAATCATTGAAAGCAAGGATAAGGAACTTAGTCAGTTAAGGGCTTTGATTAAGAAGTAGTTAAATAACTACAATAAGTACATACGAAAGTACTAAAATAATGTTAATAATATTTAATGCTAACGAGAAGAAGGCTAATATGCGTTTTAGTTTCCCAATAATCAATTCCTTATCCGTATATGCAGTATTAATGTCATACCAGGTCTGTTTAATTGAAAGAAATGATGTGAAGAAGCTGATTAGTGCTAGGACGAGCACGGTTATATCCATGATAAAGTTGCCCTTACTAGGTAAGTAAGTACCTGCTAATGACGATAATAAGATGGCGTAAACAGCCACAGCAAGGACAATAGCCGCCACCAATAATTTAGACATGTTAATCACCTCAATACATCCATTAACCTGTTAATTACGAAATCCTTACCGAGCATTGCTAGGTAAGGCGCAATCCTAGGGCCACTCGGTCTACCAAAGAAGATTAAATACGTAGCCTCAAAGAAGGCCCTCTCGACATTCTTATCCTCCCTGGGGGGGACTCTCTTCATTGCCTCCTTGATATTATCCTCACTCCAAACATCAATCTTCTCAAGCTCCTGGAGTAATAACCTCAGCTTACTTCTTTGCATATCGGTTAATGAGGTCCTAATCGTCTCCGGCATCTCCTCAAGAACCCTAATCCTATAGGTCTCAGGCGCGTACCTACTGACCCAGTTACGGGCCTTAATGAGTCTCGACTTAATCCTCTCACGGGATAATTCATCCAATTCCTTAGTGAGTATCTTCGTCTCCCTCAGTCTCTTAATGACTCTCTCCATAAGCTCTTCCTCACTTAATGACTGCGGCAATGTCTGTATCAGAGCAACTGCATGCAGATATGGCAGTTGAAACGGCATCTCCTTAGGCAGTGGTCTCCTCATCTGTGCATACTCATAGGACTTGATAATTAGGTCGAGGTAATCCTTCTCCTTGGGGCTTGGCTTGTCAACACCGTAGTAAAGACGCTCAGCCCTGTCATAAATATCCACGTATTGATAAACCGAGTCAAGACTGAAGGTAAGCCTTTTTGTCGGTTCGTGGAATATGTATATGTACCTAAGAACCTCGGGCTCCGCAACCTCAACCCACTCCCTCGGTGTGAAACCTATGAAGTCACTACTACCCATGTCACCCACGTCCTTACCATTAACCACATAACCAACCCACTCATACCAAGTACCCAACGGTGGATTAACACCATAAACAGTCTTGGCAATCTCGATAGCGGAGTCCCTGGAACCACCTGGCATTGCGTGGTCCTTTCCATAAGGCTCGAAGTCAACTTGTAACGTGTACCAAACACCAACCCACTCAACCCTCCACGGAAGCTTACCATCAGTCAACTTAGCCCTACCAACATGCCCACAATACGTACACCTATACTCAACCTCATACTTATCAAGGTCTAGTTTCGTGACCTCCGCAGTGCCGATCCTACCGCAGTTCTCGCAAATTGGCTCGAAGGGTATCCAATCCTTCGGATACGGATTCCTACCCCCCCTATACTTATTAATGACCTCAATCAACCTCTCCCTATTCCTCATAGTCATTACTATGAACTCCCTCATCCTAGGATGCTCCCTATACATCTCGCCGGTCGTTATAACCTCAACATTCTTCGCGAAGTAATCAAGGTAATCACCAAAATCCCTCCAGTAATGATCAACCCAGGACTTATGACAACCCTTGGGATCCGGGACACGCTCAAGGGGCCACTCAACATACTTCCTACCAACCTCGGGATTCAAGAACTGCTCAAGCTGCTTGTCCTTACCCTTCCAGGGATCCACCGTGTACAGGGTCAAGACCTGCCTAACCCTCAATCCCGCATCCCTTAATTTCTCGGCAATGACACTATTCAGTATTATCTCACCCCTAAGCCTACCAATGTGCTGAAGCCCAGAAACACTCAAGCCGCCATTAAGT
The DNA here is from genome assembly GCF_001315985.1 of Vulcanisaeta distributa JCM 11216. GTDB lineage: Archaea > Thermoproteota > Thermoprotei > Thermoproteales > Thermocladiaceae > Vulcanisaeta > Vulcanisaeta distributa_E. Next base: position 43,715 of record NZ_BBBI01000015.1, on the reverse strand, counting down.
ATGCACTCGTCCTTACCCTCACTACGGCACCTCTCAAGAACTTGGCTCGCTATCCTATCAACAATGGGTATAACTCATTACGATTAAAGAACCAACTGGCAATTTATAAGTTATCCCAGGCCAACAGCTTTAGCCACCCTCCGCAGGCGGTAGAAACACTACCTCATCATTATCACTGAGTCTCGTAGCCAATCCATTAAGCCACTCAATGGCCTTACCATTAACTAGCACGACGTATTCACTCCTCAACTTACCATCACCATCAAGTACGGCCTCGGTGAACTTGGGATTGAATGTATGCGTAATCAAATCAATAAGGCCACCCACAGAAAGGTTATTTGGTACCTCAAGCTCTATCTTAAATGTACCAATCAACTCATAAAGACCGCCAAAAAACTTAACCCTAACCCTCACAGACCAGGTTGAAAAATACAGCACATAAAAATCTAACTCAACGCCCCACGTTTAAGCCCGAAACCTATAAGGCCTACTACGTTATTGATGCATTAAACCCTCGGTAATTGGAAAACGGGACAAGGTGATTGCCACCATTAATGCATAGGACGCAAGGGTTTTCTAAATTATTTCAGTGTCGTATATGATTAAATGCCCTTAACAAAAATTAAGAATTATTTTATACGTGAGCATCAACAATACTGGAAGCATTTATAAAGACACTGTTTCATATAATTTACGTGTCGCAGTTAAGCGAGGAGGAGCGTGTTTGGGCTTTGGTCGCTTGGATAATACCACTTATTGGCGGAGTAATTGGCTTAGTTATTAAGCCTGGTTCTGGTTATGTTAGGCATTGGTCATATCTGAGTATTGCCTTTGGAATAGTTATTATTGGTGTTGAGGTTATTCTTGGAATATTATCACTCATAACAATCCTCATACTACCCATGCACATAGTAATAGTTGTGCTGGGCTACCTAGCTGGGCTGGCGCTTTTAATAACCTGGATAATAGGCATACTAAGAGTACTTAATATAACCTATTGGAAACCAATGATTATATACGACATAGCAAAAATGATTGGCGCACCTTAGGCATGCAATCAATATCACCTACAATTCACAAAACTCAAAACTATATCCTTAATCATACAAGTGCTTATGACCAATTGACTGGTGCCCCCCCGGCCGGGATTTGAACCCGGGTCACGGGCTCGAAAGGCCCACATACTTGACCGGGCTATACTACCGGGGCTCGTAATCATTAGAAACGCGTCGGTTTTTAAGTCTTTATCCTGTTCCTTCCCGTCATTAAGGAGTATGGGTTAATTAATTTAAGTTCGTGATTTTACGGTTGATTTGATGCCCATTACCGTATTTAGGAATGATGATATTTACTTTGTTAGGTTTTCAGTGAGTAAACGCCCTAGGAGAGCTGCCTTTGTGGTTGGTAGTTTTACAGCGTTCATGAAGCCCATCGAGCTTGGGTTTTGCGGCTCTGATTATTGCGCCTACGTTTCACTACCCCCCAGGTAAGTATTATTATAGGTATTTAATTGATGGCGAGGTTATCCTTGATGATGGACCTGTGGAGAATGGGTTTAATGTACTTAAGCTTGGCGGGGGGGTCGTTAGGAGGGTCCGTGGAGTTAGGCGCAGGTTATTTAGGGCGATTTATGGGGATATTCGTTGATAGGTTTGGGTGTAGGAGGGAGGGTGGCCCGAGGGATAGGCTCGGCGGTGACCTGACCTTCATTAGGGATAGGCTTGGTTACATTAGGTCCATGGGCTTTGACACAATTTACTTAACGCCAATCTTTAGGGCAGCGTCTTACCATAGGTATGACGTTATTGATTACTTCAACGTTGATGATGATTTAGGCGGTAATAAGGCGTTTAAGGAATTATTGAGGAGCGCGCATAATCTTGGTATTAAGTTAATACTTGACTTGCCTATTCATCACACTGGTTCCGAGCACCCTGCCTTTAAGGCAGCCCTAAATGGCGATCCTGAGTACTCCCGTTGGTATTACATCTATGATGGTGATTATGAGAAGTTCATGGATGTCAAGAGAATGCCTAAACTTAACATGAAGTTCGCCGGTGAGTGGGTTAAGGGCATAGTACTTCATTGGGCGTTAATGGGTGTTGACGCCTTCAGGATTGATGTTGGCGCCGGCATACCACCCTGGTTTTTGTGGGACCTAAGGAACTTCATTAATAAGCCATTAATTGCCGAGGTCTGGGGGGGCGATCCATTCCTATGGAGGAATGCCGTTGATGGCGTCATGAATTACCAGGTCTGGGAACCATTAATTAAATTCCTACATGGTGAGGTCAGCGCTGAGGATTTTGCTCAAGTGCTTAAGAGGCAATTGAACGTATTACCAAAACACTTCCTAATCAACTCCTGGCTCTTTGTGGATACGCACGATACACCAAGAGCAATAACTATGCTTGACGGCGATATTGAGAAGTTTAAGGCAGCATTAGTATTCATATACACCTGGATCGGAACCCCAATGCTCTATTACGGTGATGAAATTATGCTTGAGGGAGGTCCTGACCCTGATAATAGGAGGTGCATGGATTGGAAAAGAGTCAATGATTCCAACACCCTTCATGAATTCATAAGAAGGCTATCGGAATTAACCCTAACGCCTAGGTACGTAACGGCTAATTCAAGCGAATTAATATATTACGATAATAGGTTCGAGATCAGATTAAGTAATGAACTAAGGAAATATAGCGGTGGTATCTTAAGCGGCGATTACTTCATTATTAAGAGTAGATAACTTGCTAAGAATCATCGATACTTAACGGTCATTAATAACTGCTTATTAATGAGTATACCTAGGTATAAACATATAGATAAATATCTAATTTTTGACTTCTTTATTTATGAACATTCATGAATTATATAAATTAATCACGGTAATGCTTTTAAACCTATTCATAATACCTGAATGCGTATGAACAAGCTTGGACTATCCAAGGGGGGGGTTATAATAGGCATAGTCGTTGCCGTAATAGTCATAATAGCCGCAGTCGTGGCAGTGGTTTACCTTTACAAGCCATCAAAACCATCAACACCACCAACAACGACATCACAGAACGTAACAACCACAACACCTCCACCGCAAAACTCAACGTCAACGCAAGTAACTGCACCGGGCTTTACAATACCAATGTCGTACTTCACGCCACAGAACGTCTATAATTCAAGCTTCGCTCAAATGTTCTGTTCAAAGGTTGGTAACGTAACAATAACGGTCTGGAACACCTACAGCGTTAGTGAGAACCAGGCATTCAACGCCTCACTGGCATCCTTTGAGCAGTTGTACCCATGCATACACGTTGAGGTCACCTATGGCGTTGGCATTGCAACTAGTAACTTCATATCAGCCGCAAAGGCAGGCCAAGCCCCCAATCGTATATAGGGATTCAAGTGATGATGCCGGTAAGTTATTCGCAGCAGGCCTACTACTTAACTTAAGTGAGTACTTATTACCATCAGTATTCGAACAATACCTACCACTGCCGCCCAGAACTTCTACCTAAACACGCCAAGTGCCCATGGTTATTACGGCTTACCCGACAACATAAACTACATAGTCATGTTCTACAACAAGCAATACATAACATCACCACCAAACACCACAGACCAACTAATCAACACGTGCCTACAGGTCAATAGCACGTACCACGTGTGGTGCATCGCCTACGGTGTTGGCTCCGAGTGGGGGGCTATAGATTCGCGGCTTGGTTCGCTGGCTTTGGTGGGCAGATATTCGGCCCCCCCAACAACATGCCACAACTCAACTCAAGCGCCATGGCTGATGCCCTGGAATTCTGGTACAACCTAACATACGGCTTACACATAAATGCCCCAGACATGAACCAAGCCTTGAGGGTCAATTATTCACGAGCAATGAGACCGCCATCATCTTTGACGGGCCGTGGGATCTTGGGACATACTTCAAGGCCCTTGGTTGCAACCTGGGTGCTGCGCCATTGCCTGTTGTTAGTCAGACAGGTCTACATGCGAGCCCGTTAATAGGTAGTACTGGTTGGGTGATTGCATCGCCGCAGGCCAGTGGTGCTACACCGCAGCAGTTGGAGGCTGCGTTGGTGTTCATACTGTACATGACCGGGCCGCAGGCGGACCTTAACCTGTGGAATTATGCACATGACATACCTGCCAATGTACAGGCCTATAATCAGGCAGTTAGCCAATTGGAGGCTGGGCAGTTAACGCCGTCGTGCCTAAACGGCATTATGGAGGGTATATTCGCCCAGGCACAGTATGGCCAGAAGTTCCCCAACATACCCGCAATGGCTTACTACTGGAATGCATTCCACCAGTACGCGACTGCCTACTTCGCTAACCAGACGACTGCTCAGGCCGCTGCCCAGGGCATGGAGCAGTACATGCTCCAGCAGATGGCTCAGTCAGGCGGTTAGGTTTAGGTGATTGATAATGGATTCCCTTCAAAAACTAGACCGTATCTTTATCCAATACCTTTACCTCCTTCCCATCATTGCCATTGCATTATTCCTATTTCTATACCCAGTGGCTTACGCCGTGTACATATCATTCACAAACTTCGACCTTTTTCATCTATTTCATTACTCATTTGTTGGGTTAAGGATCTATCAGGAAATTTTGTCGAGTGGTATGTTCTACACGTTATTGTTAAACACGGTGATTTGGACAGTGGGTAGTTTAGTCCCGATGGTGGTTACCGGATTCATATTGGCCCTAATACTTAATCAGAGGGATATTAAGGGTAGGAATGTATTCTTTACGTTACTCCTGGTACCCTGGGCATTCCCAGCATATATATCCCTGGTGATTTGGTATGGTATGTGGAATTACGAATATGGAATAATCAATAAATTCCTAGGGTTATTCGGTATCCCACCAATTAATTGGTTATCATTCACGAACACCGCCTGGGTTGCGTTAATACTAACGAACCTGTGGTTATCATTCCCATACTACACGGCAGTCTTCCTATCAAGCCTACAGAGCATACCGAGTGAGTTGTACGATATTGCCGTGGTTGATGGCGCCAATGCATGGCACAGGTTTAGGTACATAACACTGCCCCCTAATGAGGAGTGCCATAGCCTTCGTCAGTGTTGGCGGCTTCGTTTTTACATGGAATAACTTTTACCCAATATATATACTGACTAGTGGCGGACCTGGTATATCAACTGATATATTAATTGTTTATACATATCAAGAGGCATTCTCATACGGCTATTACAACATTGCCGCTGCCTACTCAGTATCTCAACGATAATTTTGACAATAATGGCAGTACTAATGCTCAGGGTTGGTAGGGTTCTCGAGGTGATAACATGAGCAATAAGTACAGCCTAAAGAATAGGATGATTAGATGGGTTAGGCTTGGGATTTCATATATAGTATTAACTATAACAGCGATCATAGCAGTATTCCCAATATACTACATAATAATCACGTCCATAAACCCAATACCAACACTAGCCTCAATAACCCTACGCTCGCTCCTACCTGAGCACCCATCCCTGGAGGCGTATTACTACATATTGTTTAAGGAACCATTCTTACTATGGCTTAGGAACAGCTTGATTCTCGCGACAGGCACTATAGCCATTACGGTGATTGTCACCTTCATAACCGGGGGGGCAGCCCTGTCAAGGTTTAACGTGCCCGGGAAAACAACGTTAATGGTGGCGATTTACGTCATGACATTCTTCCCATTCGCAGCAACGGCATTACCATTGTACCTAATGTTCGCATCATTGGGTATGCTTAAGGGATGGACCGTATACATAGCCCTAATACTGGCCTATTCTGGAGGTACGTCTATATTTAGTTCATACCTAGTTAAGGTATTTCTCGATAGGGTACCTAAGGACTATGAGGAGGCCGCGTTAATCGATGGATTAACTAGGCTTGGGGGGGCATTCTTCAGGATTCTCTTGCCAATGGCTAAGCCAATAATTGCGTTTGTGGCGCTCTTGGCGTTCATGGGGGCCTACACGGATTATGCATTGGCATACGCGTTCATAGCAAAGGGTAATATGCGAACGTTAACCCTGGGTATGTATTACCTGGCCTTCGTGAATAGGGCAACACTGTATAACGTGCTTGCCGCGTTTTCCGTGCTCATGGGGATACCGATATTTGCAATATTCATAGCATTCCAGAAGTACTTGGTACAGGTATACGCAATGGGTGGGGTTAAGGCATGATAGATTGAAAATATTTAAAAGAATAATTGAAAAGAAAAGTTTAAATATCTAAAAAATACCCAAATAATATGACAATTTAAATAATATACACGGTAACTCTTTTACTAATAGTAAAAGCACTACTCACGACACCCATAACTCGATGCCCAAAGCTCATGCCCATATGTAGCACCCCTCAATGTGACACTAACGTCGGGTCCTGCATATAACAGATTGCCTGATGCAGATAAGCCTAGTAAATGATGAAAAACAGTGGGAATTATTTTTCTTCTTTGTCTAATTCCTTGGAAATTATTGAGTAGTACCTACTGAGTACGGGGGGGCATCCACGGCCACCATTAAGGCAGAAATTGATGAACTTACTTCTACTTACCCTCCAGTCCTCGGGTGGCATGAGTATGCAGCGCTCACCATCGTATGTCCTCTGATAAAAGACGCACCTATTCCCACTACTAGATGACACAGTAAATCACGGTGCACCAGCCTTATTTTTATTACTCCGGCTTAATTTTTTCTTCAATTCCCTTAAACAAGTCTCACAGCATAGGTAATACGTCCTCCTACCCCTCCTATATATTATTGGCACTGTTATGGTCCCGCCGCAATAATCACACACCAAACCAATACTAACCAACTGCTTACCTACGGGTCTTAACGCTATGTGGACTTCATCCCTATCCCTAAGCCTGTCAATGATGGTTACCAACTCATTGAAGTCCCTAGCCCTCACAATCACCATGTACCTGCCATCAACCAACTTATAGCAATCACCAAGATCCATGTGCGGCTCCCTAGTTATTACGAATGCCCTTGGCGAATCCTCCGGCACATCCACCGTGAATTTAACGCCTTTGCTAATTAATGACTTTAGTGCCCTATACACAGTTACCCTTGACACGCCAAGTCTCTCGGCAATCTCCGAAACACTCGCCCTGGCATTCTCCCTAAGTATATTTAGTACCCTAATCTCAATATCCGTGAACCTAGAAACAAGTGTTTCCTGTTTCATTGGAGCTGATTAACAAATTGTTCTTGATAAACTATACAGTTCAGTGCATTAATTGCACTCCCGTATGGGTAAGGCTATAGACCTGTATGTGGTATGGAGGTTGATACAAGTACGCAGTATAAAGCCATCTACAAAGGTAGGGTATACTACTTCTGCTCACCAATGTGTAAACGGGCATTCGAGACGAACCCTGAGTATTACTTGACGCATGGACCCCCCCAGGGAATGCCGCATGAGCATTAGGTGAGCCATGGTGAGTATTGATGATGAGTTGAGTAGGGTAGGTATTGGACTCAGGTTTAGTAATGGTAGGGAGGTCCACCTTAAAATCATTGGAATGCACTGCGCGACTTGTTCCCTGACCGTGCAAAAAGCGTTATTATCGGTTAATGGCGTGTTGTCGGTCAGCGTCAGTCTCGCTAGTGATGAGGCGGTCGTGATAGTCGACCCAGCGCGGTTTGACTATGCCAAGGCCCTAAAGGCCGTGCAGAGGGTTGGTTACGATATTTACAGAGAAACGATAACATTCACATTAAGGAGACTTGAGCCTGAGGAGGTCAACTCAGTAATTAGAACGCTACGTATTCCGGGAGTATTTAGTGTTGTTCCGAATCCCGTTAATCATACAGTCACTGTCACATACAACCCACTGGAGATTAATGAGGGAGAGCTTAGGTCCATAATCGAGAATGCGGGCTTTAAGGTAATTAATATGAGTAGAGGAAGTGCTGAGGACCTTGATGTTGATAGGAAAGCCGTTGAGATGGACCTAAAGGACATTAAGGCTAGGCTTATTGTCGCTATTCCTTTGACCACCCTAATATTTATACTTGAAACCCTAAGTATGGCAGGCTCATTTCAGGCACACTATACGCTATTGCATCCTTTGCTTTATCGGCACCAGTTCAATTCTACTCAGGAATGCGCTTCATAAAGGGCGCCGTTAGGGCTCTTCGAAACGCTATCGCCAATATGGATACCCTAGTAACGCTTGGTACGTTGTCGGCATACGTATTCAGCGTGTTGGTGTTGGCTCATGTGTTTGGTGGGAATGTATTCTTCGACTCCAGCGCGGCGATAATCACGTTTGTACTGATTGGTCGTTACCTGGAGACGGGACTTAAGCTTAGGGTCAGTTCCACGATGAGGGAATTAGCAAGGCTTTATCCAAGGAGTGTTAGGGTGATTAGAGGTAGTGTCGAGACTGAGGTCCCTGTTAACGAGGTCAAACCTGGTGATATTGCCATTGTTAAGGAGGGTGAGGTAATACCCGTGGATGGTTATGTGGATGGTGGCGAGGGTTATGTGGATGAATCCGTGATGACCGGAGAACCAAGGCCGAGACACAGGGGGGGTGTTGGTGACCTGGTGTTGGCCGGCACAGTACTCACGAGGGGGGGTTACTTGAGGATTAGGGTGACCAGGAGTGGTGAATACGCCTTTATTACTCAAGTGATCAAGCAGGCGAGGCAGGCTCAGTCACTTCGTTTACCTATACAATCACTCGTGGATAGGGTCGCCTCTTACTTCACGTGGTTCGTAATAGCGGCTGGCGCGGTTACCTTCGTCGCTTGGTACCTATTGGGTGCGCCCATTTATGTGGCTGTGCTTCACATGGCCTCCGTATTGGTTATCGCATGCCCATGCGCCCTCGGTCTAGCCACACCAATAAGTGTGGTGGCGGGCACGAACAACGCCTTAAAGCATGGCATTTTAATTAGGGATTCCAGGGCAATAGAGCTCAGCCCAAGGATTAGGGCAATAGCCTTTGATAAGACGGGCACCCTAACCAGGGGGGGCAGGTTCGAGGTTATTTCGGTAATTGGTGATGAGAAGGCACTGTACTACGCGGCAGTGGCGGAGAGGGGGGGTTCCGAGCACCCAATAGCCAGGGCTATTCTTGAAAGGGCGAGGGAGGTTTATGGGGAAATCCCTGGTGCGGATAATTATGATACCATACCTGGCATGGGCATTATTGCCCAATGGAATGGCTTAACAATAGGTGTTGGTAATGGGAAGCTGGTTAAGGGTTTTGAGGCAGTAATTAACTCGGAAATTGAGGGAAAAGTCCGTGAGAGTGTGGATAATGGTTATACCGTAGTTTATGTAATAGTCAACAATGAGGTGCTGGGGGGGGCTATAGTGCTTGGTGATACCTTAAGGCCTGAGACCCCTGCAGTAATTAATGAGTTAAGGCGTATGGGTATGGTGCCCGTGATCGTCACTGGCGATAGGGCTGAGGCGGCGAGGGTGGTGGCTAGGAAGTTGGGTATCGAGCACGTCTATGCGGGATTAACACCTGATGAGAAGGCTGACGTGATTAAGGAATTGAAGAGTAAGGTTGGCGTAGTTGCCATGGTGGGTGATGGCATTAATGATGCCGTGGCTTTAAAAACTGCCGACATTGGCATAGCCATGGGCGTGGGCACCGATGTGGCGAAAATGGCTGGTGATGTGGTATTACTTGATAGCGACTTAATTAAGGTAATAAGTTTCATTAAATTATCAAGGAAGATACTGAGTAACATTAGGTTTAACGTATTGTATGCGTTCATTTACAATGCCGTATTAATACCAATAGCCGCTGGTGCCGTCCCTGGGCTCACCATAAGCTGAGTGGGCTGGGTTAGCAATGGCATTAAGTAGTATAACGGTAACGTTAAATGCATTAAGGCTCAGGCAAAGCCGTGTTTAATGAATTACCTAACTAAGTAAGTCTTAATAACTAACTTAGGTTTTCAACTACTTGTATGAGTGTGATCGTGGAGATAGCGGTTGACCCAATAGGAACAGGTTCCCCCCCAAGTGTTGGTGATTACATTAAAGTGGCGATAGACGTGATTAGGAGGTCAGGTTATAAGTACGAAATCGGCCCCCCCATGGGCACCTCGGTTGAGCTCCCAAGTGTTGAGGCATTGGGCAAATTGCTTCAGGACATACATGATGCCCTGTATAAAGCCGGTATTAAGAGGATCGTCACCACGGTCAGGATTGATGATAGGAGGGATAAGGCCATTACTATGGCTTATAAGGTTGAGAGGGTCAGTAGGTGATTATGGTTAAGATACGTATTAAGCTTGGCACTGTATTTGATGATCCCGAATTCTTTGAGGTTAAAATGAACTGTACTAAGTGCGGTAAGTGTTGCCTAAGCACGCAAATGGAGCTCTTACCTGAGGATATTGAGAGGATAATTAGGCTTGGTTACGGGCTCAGTGACTTTGCGGTATTTGATGGAGAGATGTGGAGGTTAAGGAATGTGGATGGGCATTGTGTCTTCCTTAATCCACAGACCATGGAGTGCACCATTTATGAAAATAGACCAATTGGTTGTAGGATATACCCGTTAGTCTACGATGATGCTGAGGGACCGTACATTGATAAGGAGTGTCCGGCATGGAATACCGTAGATCGTAATGAAATAAAAAGACTTGGGAAATACTTACCACTATTTATAACGAGATCAAATCAAACAAGTCAATGGGTAAGATTGAGATACGGTATTCGCTCTTATTAATTTTACTTAGTTAAATAATACTTTAATACATCACCCCCCCTGATAAGTACCCTGATAAACATCATTATATTAATTAAGTCATGTTTTTACAGCGTTTAGTACTTAATTTATGTATTTCATAGTTCGTTTATTAAGTCATTTCGATAATCCTATTGATTTATATTTAACTATTTTTATCATTTAGAGATAAATAACCTACCAGAAGCATTTATAAAACCCCAATACTTACGGTTCATGAGTTAATATGGCAGAGGTAACAGAATTCATCATTCTTGGGAGAGGTGGACAGGGCGGTGTCACTGCTGCTAGGATCCTTGTGTCTGCGGCTCTTAAGGATGGTAAGTGGGGGGGTCAGGCGATTCCTGAGTTTGGTGCTGAACGTAGGGGGGGCGCCGTTGTTAAATCCTACGCAAGGATTGCCAACAAGCCAGTGTCTCTTCATAGTAATGTGAGGAAGGCTGATGTGCTTATTGTTCTGGTATCTAACGTTCTTGACCTGGTTAATATCGATGAGTTAATGAAGGGTAGGGATTCGATGATTATTGTCAATTCATCATCGCCAATAAGAACGGGATACAGGACTTATTATGTTGATGCAACATCTATAAGCGAGAAGCTCGGGCTCGTGATTGCTGGTTGGCACATAGTGAGTACGCCACTGCTTGGTGCGGTTGCCAAGGTGACCGGTGTTGTGAGTCTTGACTCAATCATTGCCTCATTACCTGAGTTTGTTGGTAGGGAGAACCTGGTTAAATTGAATGCGGAGGCCGTTAAGATGGGTTATGAATTGGTAAGGGGGGGGTGAGTGAAATGGGTGTGGCTGAAAAATTGAGGGGGGGTTTACTATTGTCAACACCAGCCGAGGGCGCCGGTGGTAGGACAGGTACATGGCGTGTTTATAGACCCGTGATTAATTATTCCAAGTGCACTAAGTGCGGTCTTTGCTGGCTTTACTGCCCTGAGAATGTGATTGAGTGGCTTGAGGACAAGAGTGTCAGGATTAACTATGATTATTGTAAGGGCTGTGGAATATGCGCAGATGTTTGTCCTGTCAAGGCAATTGATATGATTAAAGAGGGGGGGTGGTGTGAATGAGCAGCCAGGTACCTCTTGCGAAACAGGTTAGGAAGGTCTTGGTCGGAGATCATGCAGTTGCCGAAGCCGTGAAATTAGCCAGAGTTAATGTGATCTCTGCGTATCCAATAACGCCGCAGACTCTCATTGTTGAGAGGATCAGTGAGATGATTGAGAAGGGCGAGTTAAAGGCTGATTACGTGAGGGTTGAGAGCGAGTTTGCGGCATTGGCCACAGTATACGGAGCAGCCGCGGGTGGCGCGAGGGCATTTACCGCAACCTCAAGCCACGGCCTATTCTACATGTATGAGATGCTTTGGTGGGCCGCAGCCTCAAGGGTTCCACTGGTCATGGCCGTGGTCACGAGAGTCGTTGGTCCACCGTGGAACATACATGATGAGCACACGGACCTGCTAGCCATTAGGGATAGTGGTTGGATAATTGGCATGGCTCAGAACGTGCAGGAGGCCTTTGACATGACATTAACAGCCTTCAAGATAAGTGAGAATGATAGAGTATTATTACCAGTAGCTGTTGGGCTTGATGGCTTCATACTTAGCCACACGGCGGAGCCCCTAGATGTACCATCGCAAGAGGATGTGGATGCTTGGTTACCGCCTAGGAATCCAAGGATCCCATATACTATTGAGCCTGGTGGTGAGGCCATCACAATGGGTAACTTGCCTGGTAATGACGTCTACCACGCATTACTTAAGAAATACATGGATGAGTCTATGGAGTCAGCGAAGAAGGTCATTTCGGAGGTTTACAATGAGTATGGTAAGTTAACGGGTAGGAGGTATGGGCCACTGACTGAGTGCTACAGGTGTAGTGATGCTAAGTACCTAGCCGTATCAATGGGTGCGTGGAGTGGGGGGGATATAATGAACGCAATTGATAGCTTAGGGATGAGGGTTACCCAATTGGTTTGTTGAGGATTAGGTACATAAGGCCATTTCCTGAGGAGGACATTACTGGCTGGATTAATGGCGTGAAGGGTGTCATAGTATTTGACAGGGATTACTCAGTGGGTATGGGCGGTGTGTTAGCAAGTGAAATCAGTGGCTTGGTGCCGAGTAACATCTCCTTCGAGGGCGTCCTAGCCGGTCTTGGCGGATTCGACGTTTCAGCCGATGAATTTAAGGTAATAATGAAGGACTTTTTAGATAAAAGCGAACGCGAGGGCCTAGTGAGGGTTAGGAAGTATTGGTATATACCTAAGATTGAGAGGTGATGTGCATGGTCACCATAACCGAACTACATAAGTACGGCAGGACTAAGTTTATCATGCCAGGCACCGCAGCATGCCCTGGCTGCCCATTGCAAGTTGGTATGAGGCAGTTGGCTATGGCCCTTGACGGCAAGTTCGTCATGGTGATACCGGCGGGGGGGTGCTCAAGTGTAATACCTGGCTCCGCACCATACACAGCATACACAGTGCCTGTACTTCATGTGCCATTCGCATCAAGCCCGGCGGTGGCCAGCGGCTTGGTGAGGGCCATTAGGCAGAGAGGCATTAATGGGCCTGTGGTTGTTTGGGCTGGCGATGGCGCAACTGCGGATATTGGTTTCGCCACATTAAGTGGTGCTGCGTATAGGAATGAGGACATTCTCTATGTGATGGCTGATAATGAGGCCTACATGAACACGGGGATCCAGGCAAGTGGCACAACGTCTTGGATGGCTTGGACAACAACATCGCCAAGGGGTAAGACTGAGGATAGGAAGGATGTGGCGTTGATAATGCTCATGCATAAGGTGCCCTACGTAGCCACGGCAAGTATTGCTACCCAATGGACTTCATCGACAAGGTTAGGAGGGCAATGCAGGTCAAAGGCTTTAGGTTCATACACCTCCATGCGCCATGCCCACCAGGCTGGAAGATGGATGATTCATACACAATTAGGGCGGCTAGGCTCGCTGTTGAGACCGGTGCCTGGGTTCTATGGGAGTATAACCAGGGCAAGTTGACGATAAGTCCACCAAGCCTCCCATACAAGGATAAGTCTAGGAGGAAGCCATTGGAGGAGTACATAAAGATTCAGGGTAGGTTCGCACACCTTAAGCCTGAGGATATCAAGATCATGGAGGAGAAGATAGATAGGCAGTGGGACTTAATACTCAAGTTAGCTGAGATTTTCAAATAATCATTATCAAATAAAATTTAATAATTATGCAAGTCCTAGAACCGCAATGAGCTGGAGCTTATTGGAAGCATTGAGGAATAAGCCAGACGTTGTCAGGGACTCGCTTAAAAAGAGGAGGATGGACGTTAGCGTTGTTGATAGATTCATCGAATTGGATAGTAAGTGGAGAAGCCTTAAGGCGGAGATTGATGAGCTAAGGCATAGACATAACGTAATCACCAGGGAGGTTAGTAAGTTGAGTGGTGCTGAGAGGGAGAGGAAGATAATGGAGGCCAAGGAATTACTGAATGAGATTCAGAGGAGGGAGGAGGAGTTAGAAAGTGTTGAGAGGGAGAGGGAGAGGGTGCTTAGGTCAATACCGAACCTTGTTCATGAAAGTGTACCCTACAATTGCCCGGAGGGTGTTGATTCAATACCGGTCAGGTTCTATGGAACGCCCAAGGTTTGGGTTAGCTACCTAAAGGACTTCAAGGACCAAACAGAACGCTTTGGTTTCAATGTGCCGTATGAAGCCATTGATTGGAAACCCATTGGGCATGCCGATATGCTCGAGCTTGTGCTTAATATGGGCGATACCCTCAAGGCCGGTGAGGTGGCTGGATCAAGGTTTTACTATTTATTTGATGACTTGGTGATGCTTGATATGCACTGCTAGCTTACGCTATTGACCACATGACCAAGAAGGGCTTCAGACTCGTGCTTCCACCATACATGCTGAAGTACGAGGTCCTTTCCGAGATACTAGACATGGAGACCTTCAAGGACATGGTATATAAGGTGGAGAATGAGGACCTATACCTAATAGGCACTGCGGAACACCCAATAGCCGCCTATCTAAGGCATACGGAGCTCCTTGAGGACCAATTACCATTACTATTCGTTGGAGTATCACCGAGCTTCAGGAGGGAGGCCAGTGCGGGTAATAGGGATATGAAGGGTATCTTCAGGGTTCACCAGTTCCATAAGGTTGAGCAGTTCGTGTTTTCATTACCTGAGGAGAGTTGGAAGTGGCATGAGGAATTGATTAGGAATGCAGAGGAGCTGTGGCAAGGCCTTGGCCTACCGCATAGAGTAGTATTACTTTGTGCACACGACATGGCAGGTGCGCCGCTAAGCAGTACGACCTTGAGGTTTGGATGCCTGCCCAGGGAATGTATAGGGAAATGGTATCATGCAGCAATTGTACTGACTGGCAGTCCGCAAAGCTTGGGATCAGGGTTCTCAGGAAGGACATGAGGAGGGAGTTCGTGCATACCCTTAACTCGACGGCCATAGCGAGTACGAGAGCTATAACGGCAATACTTGAGAACTACCAGGAACCTGATGGCACCGTGGTAATACCCAAGGTCCTGAGGAAGTATCTAGAGATATTTAGCAAGGGACCAACTGACGCAATTTATCCTAGAAAGAAGGTTAAGAGGGATGATAAGGGTAACCCAATTATCGAGTAAATCACCGCTGAAAAACCTCAGCATCATTCCATAAATTATTAAAGTATGTTTTTGCAATATCAATTATGTAATCCTGCCTTGAGTATAGGCTTATGTAGTCCATGCCATGTTTAATTATAAGGACAACACCACCAATACCTATAAAGCCACCGCCAAATAGCTTATCTCTAACCCTAATATGTATTCTAGGCGGTAAGTCCTTAACGTGGTAGGTTATGTCGCGGGAAACTAATAACCTGGTCTCGTTATTGCGTGATATGTCCTCAATCATAGATAACACCCTATGGTCAAGCAGCTCTATGTACGGTGTTGCAACGTCAAGATTGCCATAACCCATGGATTTCATTATTAACTCCTTAGTGCTATCAAGTCCTCTAACAACGTAAAGCAGCTCGCTTTGGGCGGTTACCCTACCCTTATATGTCGATTCATACATTAACTGCAATGAATCTATTAATGGCTTTATTGAATTAACGTAATCAGAAAATCTCTGTATTAATCTATTGAATATGTCCGTTGGAGACACGGCATAGAATAACTCGGGTCTCTTCTTGTCATCAATTTCAACGTAACCTAACCTGTACAGTTTATGAAGCACTGAGTAAACCTTCGATGAAGGAATACTAGCCTTTAATGCAACGTCCCTAGCGGTTAATGGGCCGTTCTCCACAAGAGCAATGTAGGCCTTTATGTCATAACTAGTCAATCCAATGAGCCTAGCAAGTTCTTGAAGTCTCTTCTCAATGCTCATACTAAAACACTTCTGAGAGTATCAATTGGTGACAAAGCTTTTAAATAATTAACCCTCAAGTTCCGTAATGGTTCAGGTAGTGGCGGCGAAAACAGAACTAATTGAAGCGCAAAGACCAAGAAAGCCTCTTGTGGATTTAAGTAGGTTTAAATTGCCTAAGCACTACAGGAATACCCTAGAAAATGAGAGACTACAGCAGATGTGGAAGAAGCAATTTGGTTTGCCTGACCATGTTAGGGTTGTTAAGGTCTCGGTATCCGTGTGCCCGGTCTGCAGTAGGCAGATACCAATGGTTGTTTATGAGGAGGATGGGGGGGCGATATGGCTGAAGAAGACTTGCCCAGAACACGGAACCTTCAGGGACCTGTACTGGGGGGGCGATGCTGAGCTTTACTACTACTTCCTCCAGTGGGATGCCCCTGAATACATCGGTAAGGGCACTGCGAATCCCAATACTGACCTGAACTACTACGTAACCACCAGCGGTTGTCCCTTCGCTTGCGGATTGTGTCCCGTTCATAAGACAAATACTGTGCTTGCAATAATTGACGTGACAAATAGATGCAACATGAAGTGCCCCGTGTGCTTTGCCAACGCCTATGCAGCTGGTTACGTATATGAGCCAACGCTCGAACAAATAGAATACATGCTCAGGACCCTTAGGGCTCAGAAGCCTTGGGCGCCAAATGCCATTCAATTTAGTGGTGGTGAACCAACACTAAGGAATGATTTGCCAGAAATTATTAGGATGGCTAAGGCGCTCGGCTTTGATCACATTGAGGTTAATACTAATGGTATAAGGCTTGCAAATGATATTGACTACTACAAGAAGTTATTGGATGCCGGTATGTCAACGATTTATCTACAATTTGATACTATAGACCCTAATAATCAAGGTGTATGGAGACATAGGCTTTATGACCCCAGGGCGTATGCGGCCGTTAAGAAGAAGGTTATTGAGAACGCCAGGAAGCTTGGTCATAGGTCCGTGGTTTTAGTGGTTACGATGGCCAGGAACTACAATGATAAGGATATTGGTAAGATAATTGACTTCGCGGTTGAGAATAGGGATGTGGTTAGGTGGATTAATATACAGCCTGTGGCCTTCGCGGGCAGAGCTAAGGAGTATAGTCCCGAGGAGATTAGGCAATTTAGGATCACAATACCCGATGTGCTTATCGAGATTGAGGAACAGACAGGTGGTAAGATTAGTAGGTGGGATTGGAGACCGGTTAATTGGCCCGTGGCCCTTGGTAAGCTTGTTGAGGCAATAACAGGTAGTCCAAAGCCGATATTCGGCAATAACCCGGTTTGCGGAGCATCAACGTTTATTTACTATGACCAGGATACTAAGGAAATACTCCCAATAACGAAAATCGTCGATGTTGATGGCTTCGAAAAGGCCGTCTGGGACATACACGGCAAGGCCGTTAGAGGCGGTGTTTGGAGGGGGGAATAGCCACTGTGGAAACCTTAAAGTTGCTCAGATACGTTAAGCACAAGAGCTTTAGGAACATACTCGCTAATTTCCTGATAAAGAAGGACTATGAATCGCTGGGTCAGGTCATGTTTAACGTGATTGGACTCGGGATAATGCACTTCATGGATGTCTTTAACTTCGATGTACATAGGGTCCAGAGGTGCGATATACACTACGCAACGCCTGACGGTAGGATAATACCCTTCTGCACAATGAATAACTTCCACAGGGATAAGGTTGAGCACAGCTTTAAGATGGATGTGAAGGACTGGCTTAAGATAAAGCTTGCAAAGAACACCGCGGTTTATATATGATTTATTCCGTATTTATTAATCCCACACCTAAGTAATTATTAAAATAAGTATTTTCGTACCGCATTATGTGAAATCAAAGAGTAAAGTCGTTTTGGATTCTATTATTAATTCATCAGATAGCTTACTAATGGTAGTGCCACCATTCATAAACTCTCTATTTTCAGCCATAGCCCTATTAATGGAGAGATTTAGGAGGGGGGGTTTGATAACACACGTAACACTATTAACGCTGGATTCATTAAACGACTTAAGGAGGGATGTAATAGGCAGGTATAATTCAATACTACTTATTGACCCGCCAGTGGTCATGAGACTCAATGAATTGGCGAACACCATCAATGGAAAAAAGACGCTTATAATTGGTAGGGAAGGCATTGATTGGGTCAATACTGATGCTTACCTTGAATTCAACGAATCAATGCCCCCAACTAATATGGCAATTACTAAATAATGAATTAAGCCAAGATTCAATAAGGTTCCTAGAAACAGCCGTTATCCACGAATTTTCCGTAACCCCTGATTACAATATTTCATTATTTAATGGATGGCTAACAACCGAACTCATTAATTATCCAGCATTACCTGGCATACTTAGGCTACCACTAAGTATTTCACTTTCACGAGCATTCTCACCAGTAATACCTGGAATTACTGGTAATGAGAATGAGGCTAAGAACCTCGTAAAGACAATCGCCAAAAGAACTGATGCAACATATAAGGAACTTAATGAGGGAGAAGTGATGGCATTGTTAAAATATATTGGTGATTTCATGCTGAGGTCTGGGTTTAGAGGTGATTACCTTGATAAACTCGTGCTTATGCATAGGAAGTGGGTCAATACGGATTTTGATGTTCTAGAGTCCATATTAGCCGTAGAGTCCCAATTAGTGCTTTGGGAATATGCAGGTGGTTTATTAAACCCAGTACTTAATCCACAGAGTATTAAGGCTATGGATAACTTAATCACTAGATATATGGCCATATTTGGTGAGCTTGTGGGTCAACTAGATAAGGACAGTATTATGGTTAGGCAAGGTTATCAACCATTAACATTAATTGATAGATTATGCTCAATCATTGGTTTCAAAACCGAGAGTAAGAATAAAATCTTCCTATTGGAAAATGAAGAAACACAATTAATTTGTGCATTTAATGAGGACGTTACGGACGCTGAATTAGTGTTCAAACGTGGTAATTACTCAATAGTAGTAAGAGGCTTGAGACAATGATTATCAGAGGCAAGGTTACTCTTGAAATCACGATGAAGTCCATTGATGAATGCCAAGTAGCCGTGTCTTCATTATTACCTGACGAAAAAGAACTGCCGCCTGGCTTGTTGTCAATGATTAAATGCATTGATGGTAAATTAATTTATGAAGTTACGTATAATGTAGAGAGCGATAGAATATTAAGTGTTTATAATACAATCGACGATTTCATTAGGAGCCTTAGGGTAGTGATGGAATCCCTCAATAAGTTAGGAAGGTAAAAATATAAAAAGGGTTTTTTGATTGTCGATAAGACCAACGTGTCTGAGCAGAAGCAGGTTAAGACAGGTAAGTGGATGATCAAGAAATGGTACATTGTATACGCGCCCGCGTTATTTAACGGGATAGAACTTGGTGAGATACCTGCTAATGAACCTAACGCGCTTATTGGCAGGACCATAGAGGTTACATTATTTGACATAACGAGGGATCTCGGTCATTTACACATAAAGTTAAGATTCCAAATAGACAAAGTTGAGGGTGAGAAGGCCTACACAAGGTTTAAGGGCATGGAATTGACGAGAGATTACGTAAAGAGCCTAATTAGAAGAGGCTCCAGTCTCATACAGCTGATTCAGGATATAAATACCACGGACAACGCGTTACTTAGGGTTACAATATTGGCAATGACACCAACAAGATGTAAATCAAGTCAAAAGAGAGCCATTAGGAGTGAGTTTTCAAAGGCATTAAATGAGGTTGCGGGCAAGGTTGACTTTAATGGTTTTATAAAGGCCGCAGTATTTGGCGATGTTAGCAATCAATTATTTGCCGTTGGTAAGAGGATATACCCCCTTAAGGAAGGTTGAGGTTTTCAAGATAAAGGTATTAAGATACCCAACTGGTGGTGAGGTTAAGCCGGCTGGCGAGGCTGTTAAGGTTACAGAAGCAATGTCTCAACTCTCATCACCTTCCTCATAATAAGTCCTGCTCAATCTCTCCATTAACTCCCTATACCTACTCTCCCTCCTCCAATTCTGGATCCACCTATACACAGTGGCATGCTGCCTACCGCGAATCAGCATCTCTATGGCTTCCCTAGCCACCTTAACATTCTCATATAGACCAAGTATTGCTATGTATTTATCGCCAATCGCTATATTCGTATCCGTTAATTCCTGAAGAACCCTCTTAGCCCTACCATCCTCACCAATTATCCTAGCCTTAATCCTACTAATGTGGTTGGACTTATCCTTATCGACATAGTCCCTCAAATCAATTATCTCAAGGGTATAATCATCACTCCTTAGGTTTTGGGCATCATTATAATCAAAGCCGTATGATATTGCCTCAATGATATTCTTAGCCTTCATCAACTGATCAAAGTTTGTATTACTACCTGGAATTATCGTAACCTCACCCTTATCATTATCAATAATTACCTTAACACCAAATTCCTCCTCAATTGCCTTTACCGAATCGCTGATCGCCTTCAACCTATTCTTCTCAACCACGAGCCTAAAGCCACCCTTCATGTAGTCACTTATCATGTTCCCATTTACATAACCTCTTCGGATTAAAAATCTTGCTTTCTCCGTGAATTTGTAAATTATTAATAATTATAATTATTACTATGGTAGGAAAATTTTAAATATAGTACCTAGTCAAAACTGAGTAGTATGAGTTTACCCAGTTTACCCAGTTCACTTCCAACGATAAACCTATGCAGTAAGGGTAGGGTGTTAGTTAGGGTCGATATGAATGTCCCAATAAATAGGGACTCCGGCGAAATACTTGATGAATATAGGATTGAGGCTCATTCAAGGACCATTAGGTACCTCGTCGATTCAGACCTACCAGTCGTTGTAATTACGCACCAGGGCAGGCCCGGAGACCCAGAATTTGTGTCCCTTGAAACACATGCTAAGGCACTTAGTAAGTACCTGGGCATGGACGTGCACTTTATAGATGATGTCATAGGGCCCAGGGCACGTGAGGAAATAAGTAAGTTAAGACCTGGTGAAGTATTGATGCTTGATAACCTTAGGTTTGTAAGTGAGGAAGTTATTGAGGGAGAGCCGCAAAAGCTCGCAAATACGTACTTAGTAAGGAGGTTAGCGCCATTATTTAATTACTTCATTCTTGATGCCTTCGCCACGGCACATAGATCGCAGCCTAGTATTGTGGGGGTTCCCGTACGTGTTGCCAAGTTGTATGGGACTTATTATGGAGAATGAGGTTAATGCACTAGGTAAGGTGCTTAACATGAGGGGGTGTATCTACAGTATTGATAGCAGGCGGTGCGAAGGTTCCCGAAACTGTGAAGACCATTAAGACACTATTAAGCAAGAACTTAGTTAACAAGGTATTGATTGGCGGCTTAGTTAGTCAATTATTCCTAGCCCTGAGATACGGTAATAATAAGTTACTTAGTAATGTTAAGGTTGATCAGAATGTAATGAATGATGCCATGGATATTATGAAATTATTCAGTGATAAAGTCGTACTCCCGATGGACGCCGTTCAAGCTGATGGTAAGGTGATTGAGCCAAGCAACGCGCAGTCAATGCTTGACATAGGACCTGCGACCATTGATTTATTTATTAATTACCTGGAAACAACCGATATTGCAATAATGACGGGGCCGCTTGGTTTAGTCGAAGTTGACCAGTTTGCGGTAGGTACGAAAGACGTTATGAAGGCTATGGTTGATAATGCCCAATTCACGGTAATTGGTGGTGGCCACACAATAATGTCGGCCAAGAGGTTTGGATTAATAAACAGGATAAGCCATGTATCCACTGGCGGTAGAGCATTTATCCAGTTCCTTGCAGATCCATACCTGCCCGGTATTAAGGCTCTTGAGCTATCGAAATCGAGGTTCTGGGTGTGAGCCATGGTTGTTAAAGTAGGCATAATGGGTTATGGGACAATTGGGAAGAGGTTGCCGATGCAGTAATGAGGATGGATGATATGGAGCTAGTTGGTGTGATTAAGCAAACGCCTGATTATGAGAGTGAGGTTGCCATAGGTAAGGGCATTAAGTTATATACCTATGAAGATAGGGTTAGTAAGTTCGAGAAGGCCGGGATTAAAGTCGCGGGGACTGTTAATGACCTTATTAAGAACGTTGATGTAATTATTGACGCAACGCCAGATGGCGTTGGCGCGGAGAATAGGGCTAAAATTTACGAGCCAGCTGGGTTAAGGGCCATATTCCAGGGTGGTGAGGAGGCCGAGGTGGCCGAGGTAAGTTTTAACGCGCTCGCCAATTACGATGTGGCTGTTGGCAAGAGGTTTGTTAGGGTAGTTAGTTGCAATACAACGGCTCTCTCAAGATTAATAAGCGCCTTCCTGATCCATGGCTATAGGGTAAGGAGAGTTAGGGCATACTTAGTGAGGAGGGGGGCCGATCCTAGGGAACACAAGAAGGGTCCGATCAATGATGTTGTTTTTAACCCTGCAACGGTGCCCAGTCATCATGGACCTGACGTGCAGACGGTAATACCGACCATAGATATAATAACTATGGCCGTTGCAGTACCCACGACAATGATGCACCTACACATGGTCAACATAGAGTTTGATGGTCAGGTAAGTAAGGGCGAGGTTATGAAGGTTCTCGAGGAGACACCTAGGATATTGTTGTTCAACTCGGCGTCAAGGAAGTTCGAATCCCTTGCGCAAATAATTGAGTGGGCTAGGGACATGGGTAGCTTAGGGGGGGTGATGTTATGGAGAATGCGGTAATTGAGGACTCAATAACTGTATTCCAGAACGAGCTTTTCCTAATGCAGGGTGTTCACCAGGAAAGTATTGTGGTTCCTGAGAACATAGATGCCGTGAGAGCCATGTTCAAGCTCTCCAGTAAGTGGGACTCAATTAAGAAGACAGATTTGATGCTTAATCTTGTAGCTACAGGTAAGAATTATAACCTAGCTTAATCACAGGTTCAAAATTTTTAAGTCTAGACAATCCCTGCACTTGTATGGACATAGACATACTGGGCCAATTATCAATGGAGATCGGCCCTTCAGGCTTTGAAGATAGAGTTAGGAGAGTTATTAGGGGGGTTTCATAAGTGATTATGTGGATGATATTATGATTGACAACATGGGGAACCTAATTGCCAGGTTGGTAATGGCCCATTTAAGGTCCTAATTAGTGCGCACATGGATGAGGTTGGCGTTATGGTTTCTCACATAGACCAAAGGGGGGGCTTTCTAAGAATAATACCTATCGGCGGTTTAGACCCATGGACTCTCCTTGATAAGGAGCTGGTGTTCATGGGGGGGAAGAACAGTGATATAGTCGGTGTTGTTGGTGTTGATCCACCGCATTTACGTAAGGAGAAGCCCCCATCAAGGTTTGAGGAGTTATACGTCGATGCAGGATTTAGCAGTAGAGATGAGGTTTTAAAGAGCGGTGTAATGCCGGGCACCCCAGGCACGTTTGTTGGTAATTTTAGGCAGAGGGGGGGTTCCGTGGCTATTGGTAAGGCCTTTGATAATAGGGTTGGCTGTACAGTTCTAATAGACACGCTTAGGGACATTAGGAATAAGGTTAGTGGTGACGTATCGCTGTACTTCTCATGGAATACCCAGGAGGAGGTTGGCCTCAGGGGGGGTATTAATGCGGTTGTTCACCAGGTTAATCCTCACATGGCGTTTATCGTGGAGACTACGGTTGCCGCTGACGTACCAACAAGTAGTGAGGATGTTTGGATAACAAGGATTGGCGGCGGTGCTGCGTTAAGGGCATATGATAGGTCTATGATTGCTAACCCTAGGTTATTATCGGCGGCCATCGAGCTCGCCGAGAGCAATAATGTTAAGTACCAAGTCCAGGTTAACCCGTATGGTGGTACAGACGCGGGGGGGATTGTGCATACCTACGGTACTGGCGTGCCATCATTGGTAATATCAACTCCTGCAAGGTACATACACTCACCAGCTTCATTAATTAACGTTGAGGATCTAAGGCAAGTTGAAAATTTACTGAGAACACTCTTATTAAATCTCGACTTAATTAGGAATAAAGCCTTGATTAGTGAGAAATGATGGAGACTAAGAGAGTAATGACATTGATAGGTAGGGAACAGGCAATCATTGGTAAGACTTTTAGGTTATATTCAATTCCAAATGAATGCAGACAATGCAAACTATTCAATATATGCGTGGCTAGCTCAAGCCAGGTAGGGTCTATAGAATTGTTGAGGTCAAGCATGTTGGCCTGCCACAACCTAACAAGTGCCTTTTAACGGGCGAGGACATGGTCCCAATAGTCGTTGAGGAACTTCCAATAGTAATTCCTATACCGGCTAAGTTATTTATTGAGGGTGTTGTGACTACATACACAAAATCATTAATTACATGTAATGATATCAGAAAGTACTTACCCAATGATAATATGCTTAAGGAGGGTACTAAGGTGAGAATTGTGAGGGGGATTCAACGAATTAAGTGCGATAATGAGAATTACGTACTGGCTGAAGTAATACCGCTTGATTAAAGTTGTTCCTCACTATGCAAGCATCGAGAATGCCTCAGGCGTGTATGCGAAGTCCTGCGGTAACTTACCAACACGCTTATAGTACTTAACCAGTCTATGTATCTTAGATTCAACAAGGTTTAAACCCCCTCCTCGCACTTAGGTCCTTTGGATGTTCCTCGAGGTGCTTCCTAATCTTCACGGCCCTTCTAATTAAGTTCATTAGATCCTCGGGTATTTGCGGAGCCAGTCCATGTTCCTGAAGAACCTCGGTAATGTTCTTACCAAGTATTGGCTTGACAAGTGGTATGCCGTATTGGTCCCTAAGTATTATGCCTATCATTGATGGTGAGAAACCTCTCTTGGCTAACTCAATGACTAACTGCTCAACCTCCTCCTGCGTATATGAAACCCATGAAGGCGTTACCTTAGACACAGGCCTTGTACTTCCGCTCCTACCATGCTTATGCTTACTACGGTGAGGCACGCCTAACGATATCTAGAGAAGTTTTAAAGCTTATTTGTTCGTGGGAATAATGAATGAATTATCTGACGGCATACCTAACCATCCTCCTTAACCTATTAACCATTGCCTGCACCCTACCCGTTAATTCGAGTCCCATGGCATCCCTATACCCATTAAGGAACTCCGTGAACAATAACTGGCTTTGATCCTTACGCAATGCCTCAAAAGATCTTAAGGCTACATTAAGATCAAGAGCCAACTTATATAGTATCCTAACATCTTGCGCAGTGGGCGTTCTACCAAGAACCTCAGACAAACCAAAATCTATTAGATATAGCCTATCCCCCCCAACAATTAATGCATTAGCCGGTGTGGGATCTCCATGTACTACACCGTTCCTGTGCAATATGCCTATGTAATTACCCATCGTTCTTACGTAGTTAATGATTACATCATTGGTTTTCTCATTATCCACCAATAACTTAACCAGGGGGGTATCCCATTTAGGTATTCCATCCTAATTCTCATGCTTACTAAGTCGACATCATAGATCCTGGGCACGGGTATGCCCAACTCCCTAGCCCTCAACATAGCCCTAGCCTCATTAATGGTTCTTGACCTACGGATATAATTATCAAACTCAATACCCCCTATAGCCCTTTGGAACCCTCTCCTTAACAAGTACCGTTAGTCCTAGCCAATCCTCTAGGTAAAGTACAGCCTCTGCCCCCAATGGCTATGGGTTTACGACTCACTAAATTTATGGTTATAATTTGGGTAAATATTTTTTACAATCTAACTACGCCTTAACCTCTTGCTGTTTAATTACCGATGCTCTAATAATCTCGGATATATCCAATATCTTAACCTTATCCTCAACACCCTTAATTCTTGCGGCATCAGTGAGCATGGCATTGCAGAATGGGCATAGCGTCACTATTGTTTGGGCATTCGTCTCCATCAACTGCTCAAGCCTTATGTGACTAATCCTCTTCTTCTCAGGCACATCATACCAATAATTAGCGCCACCGGCACCGCAACAGAAGGTTTGCGTGCCGTGGTACTTCGTCTCCCTCAACTCACCGAGTTTCATAACAATGTTTCTCTGAGGCTCAACAACACCGTTATGTCTGGCCAAGTAACATGGATCATGTATTGTAAAGACCACGTTATTTCTGCCCACCTTTATCCTGCCCTCACTAATTAATTGTTCCAGGAATTCTGAATGGTGTATTACCTTTACATTCTTCATCCATGGGTCTATCCTCGGATACTCATTCTTGAAGGTATTATAGCCGTGTGGGCAAATAGTTATTATACTTTTTACATTGTACTTCTTGAATAATTCAATGTTATTAAGTGCAAGTTCCTGGAACCTACTCTCCTCACCAAGCCTCCTTGCCGGGTCACCGCAGCAGGTTTCCTCATCACCAAGTACGGCTACCTTATCCAGGAGCCCTGCCTCCCTTAGAATTTCAACTAGGGACTTTATTATATCCCTCGCCCTATTATCAAAGCTACCCATGCAACCAACCCAGAGCAGATACTCAAAGTTCGGGTTTTCCTGGACAGTCTTGACACCTAACTCCTTTAGCCAATCATGCCTACCATAATTAGACATACCCATTGAATTATTGTACTGGGATAGGTTAAGTAATAGGCTTGACTTCTTTTGGTCCATCCTCATGTTAACCATTACTAAGTACCTCCTCATGTCGAGTATGTAATCGACATGCCTTATGTAGACAGGGCAGGTATTCATGCATGCACCGCATGTTGTGCATGCCCATAACTCATCATCTACGATAGAACCATCTATTAACTTGCTCTCATTACTATTGTAGAGTCCATGCTTTATCTTCGTTATTATCATCATGGGTGATAGGGGGTCTACCTGCAGCATATGCAGGACAAGCGTCCTGGCACCTAAAGCAGTTTGTACATGCTATCGCCTCTAACTTGCTCATTTTTGGTATTTCCTCTACATTCGAAAAGCCCACCTTTAGCTCCGTTGCTGATTCTGCCGTTAATTCCTTCAAGTCAAAGGGCTTGTTTAGTTCGCCCAGTGGTCTACCGTAATTAATTATGTAGTTGTAAAGTCCAAGTAATGAGTGGAAGATTGCCGTGAGTGGTATTATAGCTATTAATATGAAAGCCAGTGGGAAGTGCGTGTAGTAGATCACCATGTATAGGGTGCTTGATGAGCTAATTGGGGGGGATAGTATCAGGCGTTTGGCATGAACATCCAATAACGCCAGAGGCCCATTTGTACGAACCTGTAGCTCTCAATTACGGCGCCGCTCACGGCCAGATACATGAAGCCGGCTAGGAATAGTATGTTAGTGTAATACTCGTTCTTTGTATAAAGTTCCTTTCTACCTAAAACCCTATATATGCCCAGGGCAGAGCCTATGAAGAGAACCCACGCTGTAATATCCATAATTAGGCTATAGCTAGGAAGAAGTACCCGCAAAATACTTCCTTACCAGTTAATATGCCCAGGTATTGATTGGCAGCCACTATTAAAGTACCTATTAATGAAAGTAACAGCGCATATAGAATCATTAAGTGAGCCACTGCCCCCCCAATGCCCTCATACTTAGTAAATCGCCTGTGGGTCGCTATGTCCCAGAGAAACGGTATCCATGCTCTGTACCCTCTTAGTAGTACTAATATAAATTCCCAAAGCCCAACGCCATACCTGTTCAGCCTTACCTTAAGGAAATAGAAAAACAGTACAATCGATAACACCGCTAAGCTATATACGGAGGCCATAGATGGTATCTTAGGTAGACTAAAATATTCCGCGTAGCACACGTAGGATAAGTCCATCAGGTTGAACAGGTTATGATCTTTTAAAGTATTATTTTATTTTACTTTATATATTTTACTTTTCTAATTAATATTAATAATTATAAACTATCTCCTATTAATACTTAGTAATATAGTTATAAAAATGTAATAAAATAATTAATTATTAAAAATTGCTGTTCTTAAAATTTGATCTCCTTATTTCTTAAGTATTTCACGAAGCTTCTTTGTTAGTGCCGGAACGAACTTGTATAGGTCCTCTACAACGCCGTAATCGCAGTTCTTAAAGAATGGCGCATTGGGATCACTGTTTATTACTACGACGGTCTTTGACTCCATCATACCGGCAAGGTGTTGTGGTTGCCCACTAATGCCCACCGCCATGTATAGCTTTGGCCTGACCTTATGACCGCTCAGTCCAACCCAGTGGTCCTCACTGAGCCACTTAAGGTCTGCGGCTATCGGCCTTGAACAACCAATCTCAGCCCCAAGAACCTCAGCCAGCTCAAAGGCAAGCTTAAGATCCTCCTGCTTCTTGAAGCCCCTGCCCACCGAGACGATTAGTTCAGCATCCTCAATCCTAACCTTACCCTTGGGTTTTTCCTCCGTAGAGACAACCTTAATGCCCGTAATAGCCTTGGGCTGCAGGGACTCTGTGGTTACCGTGGTTACTTTTTCAACTGGCTTGAAACGTGCCGGTGGCGCCATTAGGAATACCCTGTCCGTTACCTTAACAGTTACCTGCGCCCTATTGCCCACACCATTTAGTGTAACCTCGAAAGTATTACCACCCTGCTTCAAGTCAAGTACATCAACAAGCACTGGTGCTGATGTTTTTTGAGCCGCTATTGGTATTGTGGTCTTAAAGTATTTATTCACAGGGGGGGTGATTATCACGGAGTAATTATTAGTGCTTATTAGGTTGACGAGAGTCTCCGCAAGTGATGCTTCATCGACCTGCGCCGATAATGTGTAGACTTTGGTTACACCATATTTACCCAGTTGCGTTGCATCGCCGCCTCCGAGCAATAGGTAATGTATTTCAGGGCTCTCAACCTTCTGCGCTAATCCTATTAAGCCGAGGTCACTGATTGAGCCTATTACAAGTACCTTGGTCATGTCCATCACCTCGGGGGGGTTATTATACCTTCCTGAATTAGGGCTTGGATTAATTTATCAACCTTCTCATCAACAGTTCCATCCTTAATTATTACACCCTTTCTCTTAACTTGAATGGGTACTATATTCGTAACTTCTACAGGCGACTTCATGGAAATCCCTAAGTCAGCAAGACCCAGCCTATTTATTGGCTTTTTCATGGCGGCCCTTATCTGTAGTAATGGTGGTATTCTCGGTACATTTATCTCCCTGGTAACGGTTACTAATACTGGTAATTGAGCCTCAACGGTCTGAATGGCATCCTCCAGGTCACGCTTAGCAGTAACCTTATTGCCCTCAACCCTCAATTCCCTAACAAAGGTAATAACAGGAATACCAAGCTCGGCGGCAACCCTGGGCCCCCCCACCTGACTCGTATAACCATCTATTGTTGCTTCACCAGCAATTATTAAGTCATAATTACCCAATTTCCTTATTGTGGCTGCAATGGCCTTGGCCGTCAATAATTGGTCACTATTTATCAGGGCATTATCGACGATTAGGTAAGCCTCATCAGCACCCATGGCCAGCACCTCCCTAAGTAAGCTCTCTGCCTCCTGCTGCCTTCTCGTTAATGGGCCATACTTAAGCGCCGTTATTACGCGGACCCTACCACCAGCCTTCTCCTTAATCCTGACGGCCTCCTCAACGGCGTTCCTATCAATGTCACTGATCTTGAGAGGTGTCGAATCGATGTCTACCTTCGTTTCACTAACCCTTAACTGCCCCGTGTCGAGAGCCAGCTTTACAAGGGCCAATATCTCCATTACGGGTAGGGTACAACATGAGTTTTTTAGCATTATCCATTATTTATGCTATATATTTGCCCAGGCGTGCGATTGCTCCGAAGTAATCCTTATAAGGTGCGTGCGCTATTTGCTAACGTATATTAATGAACGATGACGTAAGTAGAGAATTAATAGTACCACAGCAGGAATTCAATATACTAAAAGCACTAAAGGATAGCGCCTCACCTGTAAGAATTGATGATGTTGCATCTAAGCTAGGCACTGACGTGAACTCTCTCATGAGAAGTATAGCTGAGCTCGAGAACCTAGGTTTAGTCCGCGTTAATAAAACCGTAAAGAGGATACTTGAACTAACTGAGGAGGGTAAAAAGTACCTTGAGAATGGACTTCCCGAGGTCAGGCTGGCAAGGGTATTGATTAATTGTGGGTGTAAGCTACCATTAATGATGTATCCAATATTGCAAGGAGACATGGCATTTTGCTAACGCCCAGTGAGGTTAATTACGCAATATCGACATTAAGCAGGTTAGGTGCTATTAGGATTAATAAGGGCGTCATTGAGGCGGTATCTCAGGATAGGCTCACCAGCGTTATTAATAGGCAGGAACTACTTAATCAAATTAGGAATGGTATTTATAACGATGAGGTTCCTGAAGACGCTAAATCAATTATTCAGGAATTCCTTAGAAGAGGTATAGTTAAGGTAAGAGAGAGAAGTATAATTGAGTTGGTGATTACTGATGAGGCGCGTAATCTCATAGATAGGGGGGGCCTAATAAAGGCTGGGGGGGTTGTGGTTACGGCATTAACGCCCGAGTTAATAACTAGTGGTGCCTGGAGGAATGTCGTTATTAAGAGGTTCGACCTATCAATACCAACACCGCAGGCACCTATCGTGACTAAGCACTTCTTCTCCGAGTTTATTAAGTTCGTTAAGGAGGTCTTCATATCGCTGGGCTTTGAGGAGGTTTATGGACCACACGTAGAGCTTGAGCTGTGGAATTTCGATGCGTTATTCCAAGCGCAGGACCACCCTGCCAGGGAGATTCACGATACGTATTTCCTCAAGTACCCAAGCACGGGTAAAATACTCGATAATGAATTAGTGAGTAGGATTGCGCGTACCCACGAGGATGGCTGGATAACTGGGTCAAGAGGCTGGAACTATAAGTGGGACCCGAGTAGGGCTGTTAGGCTTGTGTTAAGGACCCAGACGACCTCCGTCTCTGTAAGGACGCTCTATAAACGCGGTGATGGTGAGTACAGGGCATTCACGATCGATAGGGTCTTTAGGCCTGAGGTCCTTGACCCAAAGCACTCCATGGAGTTTCACCAGGCTGATGGTATCGTCGTTGGTGAGAACCTAAGCTTTAAGCACCTACTTGGAGTGCTCGAGGCCTTGGCGAGGGGGATGGGGTTGAAGAGGGTCATGTTTAAGCCAGCCTACTTCCCATTCACAAGCCCATCTGCCGAGGGCTATGCATATCACGAGAAGCTTGGTTGGATTGAGTTTGTGGGTTCCGGCATGTTTAGGCCTGAGGTGGTGATGCCGCTCGGGCTTAGGAGGAGTAGGGTTTTAGCGTTTGGTATGGGTCTTGATAGGATTGCCATGATTCTCATGAACATCGAGGATATTAGGGACTTATTCTCTAAGGACATTAATGTAATAAGGGGGGGATACTGGACACACTACTCAAGATTCATTAATAACTTAAAGGTTAGTTAAGGTTATAAATATAGGGATTAGCAATGACTCGTGTCAAGAAGAGAAGAACGTATTATTAAACCAGCGCACTTATTACTGCCATTAACATCGCCAGTAATAGCGATACTTCTTATACTAGGTTTAATAAACATCGGCGAAACTCAAGTTCCTGCGGGGCCGCCATTTCAGTCTGTGAACACGTCAAGTGCTGGTTTGTATAATGTAACCATTATTATAGTAATAATGGTTATAGCAACATACGCAATATATAGGTTAATAAGGCGGGGGGGATTGATAAGGGCATTTGAGACTGTGAAGAATGTATTATTGGCTATCGTCATAATAAGCTCCGTATTGTTCTTCACGGCAACCTACGCCTATGGTTATAACGTAAATCCATTAATAGAACACCCACTATCGATATTAATAATAGCACTTACAATAAGTGCATTAATTATGTATGCAGCAATCAAGGCCGGGAACACCGTGGTTAGGGCTCTAGCAATAAGCGCTTATAGCTCCATGGCTGGTGTAATATTCACGATAGCCCTACCCACCTGGACACTGGTCATATTACTAATTGCATTGCCGCTATACGACATAGTAATGGTATATCGAGGATTACTCGGTAGGTTAGTAACTGAGCTCTCTAAGTATGGCGAGGGTAAGTACAATACTTAGGGGTTTAATCCTAGATATAGATGGTGTAGGCATTGGAGTTGGAGACCTTGTGCTATACGCAACTCTGGTCTCATTAACAATGCTTCAATACGTCATGCATAACTTCACATTCGCCCAGGGCGCACTGGCCTCATCAGCCTCATTAATTGGAATACTCATCGGCCTATTTATAACGTTTAAATACATATTACCAATTAAGAAGTACGCTCCAGCCCTACCAATACCAATACTGCTCGGCTCAATCCCGCTCATATACCTAGCAACAATAACTATTTAGTTATAACTGAACGAGATCAACCTTTCTAAGTATCTCACGGTCCCTCTGAGTAGGATACCTGCTAATTATTTTTATCCAGGGGGGGTTATCAACCATCTCCGTAAATGGAAACTCCATTGTTTATCCATAATAATACGGCAATAAATAGCAAGTGAACAAAAAGAACAGTATTATTTACTGCGTATCTATATAATAATTATAACAGTAAATATTACACTCAAAGAACAATCTTATTTAGAGTCTCATTGTGAGAAATACGTGCGTAAAGTCGGCATTATCGGTGTTGGCCAATCAGTCTTTGGTGTTAGGAATGATGTAACTATCCAGGAACTCGCCTGGGAGGCCGTTAAGGAAGCCCTTGAAGATGCCGGCTTAACCCAAAAGGACATTGAAATATCGATTGTTGGCAGTGCAGGGACCAGGACTTATGAGCTGTACCCGGCGGTTCCGGTCAATGAGTATAGTGGCTTTAGTGAGAAAGGCCCACTGAGAGTTGAGGCTGCCTGCGCCACCGGTAGTGCGGCGTTGGCCGTGGCCTATAACATGGTTGCCTCGGGCTTCGTAGACATAGCCCTAGCCATCGGTGTGGAGAAGATGAATGAGGTCGACACAGCAACATCACTGGCTGTTGGTGGTAGGGGGGGTGGTAATTACCTCTGGGAATACCACTTCTACGGCACTACATTCCCCCCCGCCTACTACGCCTTATACGCCACGGCCCACATGGCTAAGTTCGGAACCACCGAGGAACAATTAGCCCTTGTTAGAGTTAAGAACCAAAAGTACGCTGCGAGAAACCCAAAGGCTCAGTTTCAGTTTGAGGTGACCGTGGAGGACGTTCTTAAGTCAAGGCCTATTACATGGCCACTAAAGCTTTATGATTGCTCGGCAATAACCGACGGCGCGGCGGCCGCAATAGTGGCCAGTGAGGATGCTATTAGGAAATTGCACATTGATACGCCCGTTTGGATTGAGGCCATTGGTTATGCATCGGATACCTCAAACATAACCAGACGTGAGGACTACGTGAGCCTAAAGGCCACAAAGATAGCCGCCCAGATGGCTTATAAGAAGGCAGGTATTGAGCCTAAGGATGTAGAGGTCGCCGAGGTGCACGACTGCTTCACAATAGCCGAGATAATGGCCTATGAAGACCTGGGCTTCGTGGAGAAGGGTAGGGGGGGCGGTAAGTTCATTGAGGAGGGTCAGAGCGACATCGGTGGTAAGGTTGCCGTTAACCTAAGCGGTGGACTACTCGGGAAAGGCCATCCACTGGGGGGGCTACGGGCCTGGCGATGATTTATGAATTAGTTAAGCAATTGAGGGAGGAGAGGGAGCGTGGTAGGCAGGCGCCTTTGAAGAGGTACATTGCCCTTGCTCACAATATAGGCGGTACTGGCCATTACGGCTATGTGACAATACTGAGGAGGTGATGAGGAATGGCGGAGAAAAAGCCTAGCAGGAGGACTGTTAAGGTTGAGGGGGGGCCAACCATAGACTCAGTACCGATCACCTACAGGCATAAAATACCCATTGGCAGGACACTTAAGTACTGGGATGGCCTTAGGGAGGGCAGGATATACGCGACCAAGTGCAAGTCCTGCGGCGCCGTTTATTACCCACCACAGTCTGACTGCCCATACTGTGGATCGAGTGATATAGAGTGGATTGAGTTGCTAGGGAGGTATTCTCGAGACCTTTACTAGGGTTTACTCTAGGCCTCAGGGTTTTGAGGATTTTGAGCCGTACATAATAGCCATTGCTAGGGTTGGTGATGTTAGGGTAATGGGCTGGCTCATAAATGTTAAGGATGAGAGGTGCGTCAGGTTGGTGATGAGGTGGTGCTCGGTACCACTTACATAGAGAAACACAATAAGTATATAATAACGTTCCAATTAAAAAACAAGCAGTGTTAGTGGTTATCATTAAACACGGACTTGCTTAAAATCGTGTTAACGATCTGCTTAACCACGCAATCCTCATTTAGTATCTTAAAGTACGTGGATTTAGGACCCAAGGGTCCGGGGGCTATTATTGGCTCAACGCATCCATCCAGGTTATTAATCAGTGGCTGTTTTATATCAAGAACCCCCCCAAGCAGCTGCTTAATGCAGTTATCTAGATCATCGAGTCTCAGGACCTTTTGAGAGCCTATGGGCGCCATCGCCTTTCTAATGCACTCACTTATGGAGGCCGTGTACCTAATACTAACCTCCCCCCCATTCGTTATTTCCACTACGCCAAGATCTACAGCAAGCCCAATAATCGCCTTAAAGGCAACCTCATTGAGCCACGCCGTTGGTGATAATTCCCTCATTTTCTGATTTATTAGTCTATGAAGCTCAGTGACGCTCGTGGGTCCCTCCTCACTTATTAGATTTATCAATAATCGATAATGAGGCAACTCCCTATATAATATTAGGTGAAATAGCATTTTCGATAATGTCAAGTCCCTATTCAAAGCCCTATACAGCATGTTACCCGTGTCCGTCAACCTAATATTACAATCCCCCCCATAAACCTCAACCACCCCCCCAATCCTCTGAAAGAACCTCGTTATGTCGCCTCTTCCCTTACCAATGTCAAGTCCCCCCCTATCCTTTAATGTGGAGCAATCAATTCCGGGATTCTCACCAATTGAGAGTATGTAGTTTATGAGTTTCTCAAGGCTTATCCTCGGTATTGGTATGCTCCTCTGAATATTAAGCATTAATGATTAGTTATTATATATGATTTATTTGCAGTGAACCTGTAAAATAACGCTAATATCAGTATCAATACTAAGCCAAAATACTGCAGGGATATCGCTTAGTCGATATTAATTATTTTGCATTTGAATTATAGTCCTGAGGTGCTGGTGGCATGGATTTATTTACCTGTTATCCATAAATAATCGATACGACTATGACGTCAACATTTTAAATGTTAATTAAAAATCCTGCCAGTTTCAATACCTAAACAATGGCATCTGAGGAAACGTCAAAGTTGGAATTAAGTCTAAAATGCCCCCCCATATGTGCTTCTAATCTTCAGCTGATTGAAAATTCAACATACGTAATCCTTGGGTGTCCACATTGCAAAATATATACGAGAATGACAAAAAGGCACATTTACAGGAATTACATAGAGTATGAGGGTGACCGTATTCATTTGAAATGGGCTGAACTAATTAAGGAATTGTACGTAAGAATTAGTGGGAAAGCTCATCAAGAATCAAATGAATCTTAATCCTAGACCTCCTTAGGTACTCAAGGGCTATATCAAAAATTGAATTAATATCGCGTATCGGCTCATTTCTGTCTCTGATGTATGGTTGGTATAAATGAACATAAACGATAATACCCCTACCAGCCAAATTAATTATTTTATAGGCATCAAGATGAACCACAACGCTTTGGGTTAATGAACAATCATACTCGTGAAGTAATTCATAACAGTAAAGCCAAGTTTACTCAGCAACGTTATCTTATCCTGGGTGATGCATGGATATGCAATAAGCCTATTAATTCCCCCCCTCCGCAATAATAATTTTATTAGAGAAGGACGTCTAAGCAACTCATTAACCTGCCCAGGATCAATCATTAGCCCATACACATTACACCTAAGTTCCTTAATGTAATCCCAATCAGTCACTCTAATGATGCAATAATCACCGCAGCAATCAACCCCCCCTAATCTATAAATGCTAATTATTATGTCCTTATACTTATCAATCAATTCCTTAAATAAACTCATGCTAATCACCCGAGGTATACAATCAATGCGCGGAATTATTAAGGAGCCTTCATCCTCAAGCCCCGCTAATTCCTCCGTGCACCCATGATCATGTAATAGGCAGGTGAATGCCGACACCAATGCGTCAACCTCATGCTCATTACTTATTACGGGCCCCCTTAACCCTGAGGTAATGAACTTAACGAAGTCCTGCCTGCTCATCCCGAGTACCCTGAGCGTTGATGTTGGATGTACCTCAAGAACCCTAAATCCGTATTTCCTCAACTCACCAGCTATTTGTATTCCATAAATCGTTAACCACCTCATGGGGGGGCCCAGTAATGGTGGGATGAGCCTAAGTCCGAGTCTCCTAGCCTTCACCTCAACCAACCTATTAATGCCATTTTTAGGGAGGCCAAGTGGAGCGTCTATGCATATTAACGATAAGGGCCGCCGCAGTACTGAATTTATTATCTCCTCCTTAGTGGACAAGGTGCTTACGTAATAAGTATTATTATCGGTATTTATTAATCCAAAGCCAGTCCTCCTCCTATTAGGTAACGCGAGGTCAATCCCTGCGTATACTCCCTTTGTTATTGATGTCATAACTTATGTTCTCTTGATTACCTTTACATTAAGTTCATTAAGAACCTCGGTAACGAGCTTCCTGGTCTCACTATCAATCGCCTTCCAACTAACGTAAGCCTTAACCGGCCTATGGGTCATCATGTTCACGGCCTTAATGATCATTTCCCTAGTTATTGGCGTTATATACTTCGGTATTGCATGGCCAACATCCGCCTCACCACTGATTAACCTATTACCCATCGTCAGGTAATGTAGGTCACCTATTGATATTGCGGGTTCATAATTACTAATTAATTTACCCTCAAGGAATTCATTAACAACGTAATGAAGCAATTCCCAACCCCCCCCTACTTATCAACCACTCCCTCTCACTACTCCCCCCCCTGCTCCACGAAGGTCACGGGTATTGACTCTATCGTAGGGCCATGGTGCGTCGCCTCAACATAGCACTCGAAGCTCTCAAGGCCATAATCAGGCCTAACCCTACACAATTCCCTATAAAATGCCGTAATAGTGTGCGGGTTTGCCAGCGATACCATGTTCGGCCTCCCACCTAACTCAGCAGCGCCCCCCCAATTACCCGTAACGTGGGACGTGAACATGGGCCTTGGGTTCCTCATTTCATGACGACTAACGAAGATTAACTCCTTAGGTCTCTCCTGCATTTTTGAAACTACTTCCTCAAGGTCGTCCAAGTAAACAATATCCTTATTCAATGCGTAAAATGCGAGATTCCCCTTTAAGTCATAGATTTCATAATCGCCTAAGCTCATTCTATACCTAAGGTTACCATCTCTACTGAATAATTCAAAGACGCCTCTTGATACTGTATCTACCTTGCTGAATACGATGCCGTACATGCCCGATTCAACGATTAAACATCACTGCCACTTTTTAATATTCCCTAGCCTACTATCTCGTTAAGCTTGATCTCGCTCACAACAATGGGATGCTCGAGGTCGAATGCCGTTATTACGTCAGGTCTCACCTCCATCACAAAGCCAACATCCCTATTACCAACGTGTATACAGGCAGTCCTTTCGGGCAAGCCCGATACGTACTCACAAGGCTTAAGTGAGTAATTAATGCCGAGACTCGTTAATAATGACCTCAGCACGGAAAGGCCGTCGGTAAGCGTTATTTCAGGTCCACTAATTAAGTAACTAAGTACTAAGTCCTCCCTGACGCCTACCTCGCTCTCCTGGTTTGGCGACACGACATAACCAACCTCGAAAATCTTAAGAACGCCTTCAATCAAGGCCTTATTCCTAGCCGCAACCTCCATTAATTGGGGGGGCCATATGTGGTCCCTAAGAACCGTGTAAAGCTCGGACTTTGGATTCTCAACCTCAACAAGCTCCCTCTGATCCATGGTCTTCTTGGCCATGACGTCTTTACTACTCATAATGTAATTAAGAACCTCCTGGAAACCAAGGCCAATCATTAAATCCCTAATTAAATCAGTGAATATGCTCAACCATTTCTGGCACCTTTAACGGGTTGCGGCGGTAGCTCCCTTGGAATGTTCTCATAGCCATAGGCCACTGCAATGTCCTCGACAAGGTCCACTGGATGAAGCACGTTGAACCTATATGGAGCGACTTTGACAAGCAATTCCTCGCCGTAATCAACAACGTCGTGCCTTGACATTGATAAGTAATTAATAATATCGCCCTTGTTCAGATTAAGCCCTAAGTAATCATTGACGAAATTAACAGATAGCTTGAACTCAAGAGGATCCAACACAGGAGATGCCGTATTACCCCATGGCGCATTCACATTAACTACTTCAACGGTTCTCGAGGAACTCCTCTCAAGTAGGTTATAAACCAAAACAGCGAGTACTGACTTAGCGAGCTTTAAGTCCGTGGCAGTAACGTCTATTAACACGTTCCTAGTCCTCTCCGTAACCTTAAAATCCTCACTACCAAGTACGGGTATTATCACGAGTATCCTACCCTCGGAATCAATTAGTACTGGTGCCTTACCATCGTAAACAGCGTACTTACCGTATAACCTACCCTTCTCAGTACCCTCAATAACCTCAGAACCACTCATCTCCCTATCACTATCCAATGGCCTATACTTAATTGCATCAAGTCTCTCAAGCCTATACGTGAGCGGCTGCTTAATCTTATCAGCGTCATAAAACCCAATGGCCATCTTCCTCCTATCCCTGCCATAGGTTGCATGAAGCTTCTCCTGAAGCTGAATCATCTGCCTAATGGCCTCATCACTGAGCCTTAAATCACGTACAATACTCATCATTATGTACGGCCTATTAGGGACATCCTCAGCGATGAGCCTAAAGCCATTATTAACAATATTAAACTTAGGAAGCCCAACCTCAACCTTAAACAAACCCTTTAACGCCCTTGCAATGCCCTCCACAGAAAAAAGGTCAGGCCTATCATGGGTAACCTCAAACGTCACATCATCGCTGGAGACCCCCCCTCAACCTCACCCTTAAGCCTATTCAACGCCGCAATAAGCTCCTCATCACTGCTAAAGTACTTACCCAGTAAACCCTCCAGGTCACTTCGCTTAAACGTAATTACAGGCATGCATCACTAAGGAACAACAAAACCTATTAAGTATTTTTAAGCATGGTCTTATGAGTATGAGGATTGGGCACGTGATCATTGTACTGATCCTAGTCATGGCCGTGGTAATGGCGGTCTTACTGGTAATACCGACCATGCATAGGGCATCATACGTAACAATAGGCCTTGTTAAGGTTCCAACGAATGCGCCTAGGATAATCGTGAGTTCGGTATTTAACAATGGTTCTCAAATACCCATTAACTACACGTGTAATGGCCTAGATTACTCAATACCATTGTACATAAATGACGTACCAAGTAATGCCAAATCTCTCGTGATAATAATGGAGGATTTGAATGCGGCGAGCGGCGTCTTCATACACTGGGTCCTATATGACGTACCACCCAATATAACGGAATTGCCCCAGGGCATTCCGGCCCAGTACTACGTGCCTGGCATTGGTTACCAGGGCATTAATGATTTTGGTAAGGTTGGTTATGGCGGGCCATGCCCACCGCCCGGTCCTCCGCATGAGTACGTGATAATAGTCCTGGCCCTAAATAGGGAGTTACCGCCATTGAATGAGGGTGATATTGGCTTAATAAGGTCTATCAATGTGAGTGATATTGTTGGCTATGGAGTTTTAATTGGGTATTATGGTGGTTAACCAACCAATTGCTTAATATTTTCCAATTTCTTCTTCAATTCCTCATTTTCAGCCCTCAACCTCTTGTTCTCATTCGTTAGTTCACTTATCCTATTCTCAAGCTCCTTAACCCTATTTGCCAACTCATCCCTCTCCTTCCTTAACCTATCAACCTCCTCGGTACCGGCCCTGGCGCCTGTCGCAATACCAAGTTCCCTACACTTTTCGGCAACCCTATCGCTCCTAACCCAATAAATAACCTGCGTTGCCTCCCTATCCCACTTAATTTCCCCCAGTATTGATATTGAGTTCGAGCGTTGTTGATATCACGAATACATCACCCTCTCGAGCTTATACTTAGGCACTACCTCATCAAAGAACCACCTCTTCATGATTCAAAGACCTCATCAAGCGAATCCTTGAATCCCTGGGAGTTCCTAATATTATTGAATAACTCATTGGCCTTATCCTCAGGGAATTGCGACCTAAGGCTACCGCCAATGGCCCCCCCGAAGAGCAGCCTAAAGAAGTCGGGCCTGCCCTCCCTACCGTACTTGCCAAATAATCTTGCTGCCGAGGTTTTGCCCGTAACCCACCTAATCTTTAGGATATTGCCCTTAACGAGCTCGGCTGATACACCCCCCCCTCTCTCAATTTCCTCCTCACTACCAACCTCCTCCCTTCTCTCTTCACTACTCATATATTAAGTAAATAATTAATTTCTAATAAAAACCTTACACCACATACTCATTGGTAATATATTTAATTTTACCATAAATATATGATTTACGGAGTATTCCTACCAATTAACTTTTTAAACAATTGTTTAAAGGGATTGGTTAAAATGCGTGCAGGTAGGAGACTCACTAAGGTTGATGAGCAGTTGGAGGCCGTGGAATTAATAAATTCAGCTAAGTCAATATATAATTTGTCATATAGAGAATTATCGCAGATACTGGAAATACCTGAAAGCCTGCTCTGTAGGTATGCAAATGGTGATTTACTGCCTTCATTAGACACAGTAAACATAATTAAGGAGAGATTAAAGTCAATGCTTGACCTAACGGAGGTTCTGAGAAGGAATGTTATTGTTAAGGATGGGTTTATTGACCTAAACAACGTATTATTCAACCCATACATACTCAAACTTTATCAAAGGAGGATTAAGGAAATGTTCTCTAACCTACCAATTAACAAGGTACTAACAGCAGCTACTGATGGAATACCCCCCCTCTCGGTGATGGCATCATACGCCTTAAACGCTAGGTTAGCCATTGCCAAGCAGTACAAGGATATTGCTTCGGAGGACTTCTACGAGGTTAGTTACATAGTTGACTCACCGCCACGTAGAGTGTCCCTGTATTTACCAAGGCACCTACTTGAGAGAAACGACGAGGTTTTGATTGTTGACGATATTGTAAGGACAGGCAGAACATTGAATGCATTAATTGAACTAATAAACATTGCAGGAGCTAGGTTAACGGGCGTTTCAGTATTAATTTCAATGAGTAAGTCATGGATTGAGAAATTAAGGGATAGAAATGTACGTATTGATGTAATTCTCGACTTAAGTAATTTTAAGGAGTTGAAATTAGGATAAGTTATTAAATTACAATGATATAGCCAACGCAATGATAATTAATTACGAAACAGCGATCGTAATAATATACCTCATAGTGACAATAACCTCATTCTACCCAATAATATATCAACTAATAACTATTAGGAGTGATGAAGCAAATCATGAGAGAGAAGTAACTCATAATCATGAAAAAACAAGAGTAATATATTCCTGGTAATTCCCGTTAAGTCTGAGCCCCCCCTAGATCTAGTGGAAGCCTCAATGAAGAGACTGGCATCCTTAAAAACAAGGTTGAACGTTATTTATATTCTTGATAATTATGATAACGAGACCATAAACATCATAAGGGCTTTAGGTAATAAGTACGGCCTTAAGGTAATTCATAGGGAAAAGCCGAGTGGATATAAAGGTGGTGCATTGAACCATGTAATTAAAAGAATAGAAATGAACAATAATGACTACATGCTAGTACTCGATGTTGATTCAGTATTAAGTCAGGAGACCATCAATGAATTAACCAAATACGTTGATTCGACGAACGCCGTGGTTCCTCATTGGGTTGCTAGTAATAGGGATGATTCATCATTAGCGCGTGGACAATGGATTGGTTACTTACTTTTCTTTAAGGTTCTAAAGGCGCTTAATAGCTTAATTGGTTGGGTGCCAATACTCGGCAGTGGATCCCTAGTTAGTGTTGGCGCATTAAAAAGTGTTGGTTATTGGCCTGAGGATGTTCTTGAGGATGTGGAACTCGGTGTGAGGTTCTTCATTAATGATTTGAAGGTCACATATGTCGATGACGCGATTGTTAATGTGGAAGTCCCCCCCGTTAATTATACCGGGTTCCTCAGGCAACAACTAAGGTGGAGCTTCGGTGTCGGTAGGGTTATTAGGAAGTATTTCTTGAGGATTTTACGTAGAAAACACGGCATCGCAGTACTACTCTACCTCGGGCAGTACTTCGCCTATGTTCTTCAATTAGTGTCAATACTGATGCTCGTGGCAATGAGTATTACTGGCTTAAGTATACCACTGTGGGCCTTTGCCATATTATTAATGATCATAGCACCAACGCTTTCATTGTATCTATATTCCTTAATAATGCTTGATAAAGAGTATGGTGGTGACCCTCGCAGAGATGTATTTGCAATAAATAGTGTGAACCTAGCCTTTATAATGGCGTTACCCAGGATAGCCATTGCAAACCTAATGGGATTATTGGGCATTGGTAAGATTGAGTGGATACCGACGCCCAAGGGCTCCCGTAAATGGGTCATGGAAAGTCTCAATTTATTTCCAGAGTACTTAATGACAGCTATTATAATCACAGCATTCATCTTTACTGTAATACATGTAATGATATTGAATATGCTGATAATACTGCCGTACCTCGCAGGATACGTAAGGGGACTTTGGAGGATAATTGATGGCACACTATGATACTATAAATAACTAAGTATGTCTCCACCTCCCTTATCCTCATCAAGAATTGCCCTTACCTTTCTCAAATCATCCTCAATAATGCTCCTAAGCCTCGGATTGTATAGGGCGGCGGCTGGGTGGTATGTTGGGAGGACCTTGACATTGACATCACCAAGCCTAACATTAAACACCTTACCCCCCCTAATGCTACTTATGCTGGACACAGACTTCTCTGGGTAACCAGCCATTGTGAGGACCTCCCTGGCGCTATGCCTACCAAGGCATACAATTACCCGTGGCTTAATCATGAGTATTTGAGTCACTAGATATGGCTTACACGCCTCAATCTCGTCAGGCTCGGGATCCCTATTATTAGGTGGTCTGCACTTAACGACATTGGTTATATAAACATCCCCCTCCTAATGCCTACGTTATTTAATAATTTAGTCAGCAATTGCCCGGCGGCACCAACAAATGGCCTGCCCTCCTCATCCTCCTTCTCACCAGGTGCCTCACCAATAATCATTATCTTAGCATCCAAAGGGCCCTCTCCTGGAACCACCCTCCTCCTTGTTGTATATAACTTGCACTTGGTGCAACTCATCATTAACTGTACTAATTCATCATAACTTGATACATTTACCTTAAGCTTAATAAAGTCCATGCAAACCCCCTTTAAGGTTAGGAAATAAAAATTGTTTTAATTATTTTAAAGGTTATCAATGGCCATG
>NZ_BBBI01000014.1 GCF_001315985.1 Vulcanisaeta distributa JCM 11216 | reverse complement strand
CTTATACTCATTGAAGACTTTCCTTAGGAATTCCATGGCCTTCTCGGCTTATGCTCTATGTAATCCCTGTTCAGCTCAATGAAGTCCTTCAGCGTGCTGGGCTTGGGGCTTGGCAGCAGCGGTTAATGGGCCTCTTTCCCTAATTAAAATGAGTATTTGCTCATCCAATGATAGATCCATCACTAAACCTTAAATCTAGGACATAATAAGCCTTGCTCACTGAGGGAATTAAGCATGCCGAGGGCTAGGCTTGGCCGTGTTTGGGTTGGGGGGGATGGTGAGCCCGTTAGGTTGGTCGGGGTTATTAATGTTAGCCCTGAGTCCTTCTTTAAGGGCTCGGTGAGGAGGACGGTTGATGACGCACTCAAGGCTGCCGAAGCCATGGTCTCTTGCGGCGTTGATGTAATTGACGTTGGTGGAATGTCCACGGCGCCGTATAATAAGACCGTGATTAGTGTTGATGAGGAGATGAGTAGGGTGGTGCCAGTGATTAAGGCCTTGAGGAGGGAGTTTCCTGAATTAACGATATCCGTCGATACATTTAGGTCCAGGGTTGCTGAGGAGGCGCTGAACGCAGGTGCTGACGTTATTAATGACGTCACTGGGTTAAAGGGTGATGGTGATATGGCCCGCGTGATATCTGATCATCAAGCATCCGTGATCATCATGGCAAGGGAGAGAAGGCCAGGCCAGGGCAGCGACCCTATCAGCAGGACCATAGGTGCACTGAGGGAGAGCTTGGGAATTGCGTTGAGTAATGGCGTTGATGAGGGCGGTATTGTTATTGATCCAGGTATTGGTGCGTGGCCTCCGCTGAGTATGGATCCGATATTCACTGGTGGTGAGCCGTTAAGGGGCGATTACGTACGTGGTGATGGTACTTACCCATGGTATTCCTGGGACTCAATAATTAT
Organism: Vulcanisaeta distributa JCM 11216; assembly: GCF_001315985.1. Lineage (GTDB taxonomy): Archaea > Thermoproteota > Thermoprotei > Thermoproteales > Thermocladiaceae > Vulcanisaeta > Vulcanisaeta distributa_E. The sequence continues at coordinate 50,328 of NZ_BBBI01000014.1, read as the reverse complement.
AATGAGTATTAATAGGATAAGGAGTGAGTTGAATAGGCCTGTTCTTGTTGGTATTTCGAGGAAGTCATTCCTTGAGAGGTTGATGCGTAGGAGGGCATCACCTGAGGAGAGGTTGTTTGCATCCGTGTCTGCCGAGGCCATTGCCGTGCTCATGGGTGCTGATGCCGTTAGGACACATAATGTTGGTGAGAGTAGGGATGCCGTTAGAGTTGCCGAGGCCCTTAGACTATGCCTTAACAAGGACCCAACTAGGTGCAATGAGGAGTTGGTTAGAATGGTTAATGCAGGTAATCATTAAATTTATTGGTTAATTACAGATGACGTGAGTGGTGTTGATATAGCGAGGGAGGCCGCGGCCAAGGAGGCCCTTAAGTACGTTAGGAGTGGTTATGTCATTGGTGTTGGTACCGGATCCACGGCAATGGTCTTTCTAAGGGAACTTTATAAGTTAATAATTAATGGTGACGTTAATAATGTGGTTTTGGTGCCGACATCTACAGAGACCGAGATCGAGGTGGTGAGACTAGGTCTTGCTAATTTATTACGTTATCCCTGGCAGGTTGACCATATTGATGTGGCTGTTGACGGTGCTGATGAGGTTGATAGGAGGAAGAACCTGATTAAGGGCGGTGGTGCCGCCCTGACCAGAGAGAAGATAATTGATTATTGGGCTAGGGAGTTCGTGGTAATTGTTGATGAGTCTAAGGTGTTCGATTCGATACCGAGTAAGCACCCAATACCTATTGAGGTAATACCCTTCGCCTGGACCATAGTTAAGGCAAGGTTAGAGGAGCTTGGCGGTACAGCTGAGCTTAGGTTTGGTGGTGGTAAGAGGGGGGCCTGTGGTGACTGATAATGGTAATTACATAATTGATTACATGCCCAGGGCTAGAGTTAATGTTGAGGATTTAGAGAGGGTAATCAAGGAGTTGCCGGGTGTTGTTGAGGTTGGTGTATTTAGTGGTAAGAGGGTTTCCAGGGTGATAATTGGTAGGGTTGATGGGTCTACGGTTACGATGGATTAATCCTTAGGCTTACGAGACTTGAAAGCTCATCAATCGCGCCCATTAACCTAGTTATTGCCTCGCTATGTGATTGAGTACCTGCCACGTATTTACTAATGATGCCATATATGTGGGCTGTCGCTTTGCCGCAATTTTCGCATGCATTATTAGCGCTGGCCACTACGTAGGCATCGTAGGCGAGTATGGCTATTAACTGCGCAATTAATGAGTTCACCTCATGAAGCTTTATCGCGGAGTTCGCACTCATTGAGTTAACATCCTCCTGAAAACCACTGGTTGGTATGTTCTGTACGGTGGATGGCGTTGATAACTCCCTAAGTCTTGCCGATAATGCGGCGGCCGTATATTGGGTTAGCATTAAACCGACACGCCATGGACCACTGGCTAAGTAATTACTAACGCCGTTAATTTCCTTCCTAAGTAATTGGGCGATTTGTCTATCGATTAAATTGCCGAGAACGGCAAGGGACATATTAAGTAAGTCCGTTGAAAAGGCTATGTATTGACCGTGGAAGTGACAGGTTGAGTAAACACTATTATTAATTATTATTGGATTATCACTCACAGAATTGGCCTCGTTCAATACATTGTGTAATGCCCAGTTAAGTGCGTCAAGTACTGAACCAAGTACCTGGGGGGGTATGCACCTTATTGAGTATGGGTCCTGGGTCCTACCGCTGGTATTCACGTTCTTACTATCAATTATTAATTCACTAATGACCCTTGCAACCTCAAGTTCACCCTTATGTAATTTAGTGGTATTTACCTCAATGCCTAACGGTGCCGTACTTGCCCGTGACACCTCAATCATTAACGCCATAACGGCTATTGCAGCCCGTAATAATCGGTAGGTGTCCCAAATACCCAATGAGGCTACGGCAGTGCTATAACTTGTCCCATTAATTAATGACAGCGCCTCCTTATAACTAAGCCTTAACTCATCAAGCCCAGCCAACTTAAGGGCCTCGGCACTAGACATTATTTTACCTTGGTACCTCACCATGCCCCCCCTACCTAATAATGCTAATGCAATATGAGCCAGCGGCGCTAGGTCTCCTGAGGCGCCCACTGAACCATACCTAGGGACTAACGGCGTTATTCTCATGTTTAGAAAATCAACTAACCTGTTTACAACGATATCCCTAACACCGCTATATCCCAGGGATAATTGATGTGCCCTAATGAGCATCGTTGCCCGAACCCAATCATCAGGTGCATAATCACCAACACCCGTCGAATGATCAATGAGCATCTCCAGTGAGTACTTAGCCACATCTTCAGGGTTGACAGTAACGTTATATAGGTCACCAAGTCCCGTATTAACACCATAGATCCTTACATCGCCATGAATAAGCTCCTCAAGGATCCTCCGAGACCGATCTATTGCACTTAATGCATTACTATTTACTATAACCTTATCATAATTCCTGGAGACCCCCCCTATTATTTCCGTTAAAGTTAGCTTGCGCCGGCTCCGATATTTATGACCATACAGGTAAAATTAAAGTGTAGAATATTAATTTATTTTCCTCAATATAGTTATTTAAAAATCCTAAAATACTTAATAGATCTATTGTCCAGTTATTTTTCAAATCCGTAAAAATCATCTGCATGGGCCTTATTATTTGCTATAAAGCATTAAACAGCGGACGTTTTTATGATATTTTATTAATATTTATTATATTATAGATTTCCTTTAATTAATTATTCACGGAGATCTTTGCATGTTTGGTCTTTTTAAATATGAGATTTAGTACTATATAAATACTGGCAATAATATAGGATTAAAATATATACTACATATTGTAAAATTTATAAATTAGTAGGATAATTTAGAATAGTATGGCCGAGGATTTCGGCATTAGGACTGATAAAGAACTACGTAAGGCTTTGGATAGACGTAGGTTATTGTTTCTCTCGATTGGCGAAATAATAGGCGCCGGTTGGTTGTTCGCGCCCATGTACGCTGCATCATATGCAGGAGGCGCTGCCCTATTGTCTTGGATAATAGCCGGGTTAATAATTCTGCTCATAGCGATTGCCAATGCCGAGATCGCGTCCGCAATACCGAAGTCAGGTGCCCTTGTTAGGTACCCGCACTACGTATTTGGTGGCTTTGCGGGTTTCCTACTTGGTTGGTCGTACTTCCTGGCAATAACGGCGGTGCCTCCCACCGAGGCCCTAACGGCAACTAGGTACCTATCCTTCTTCTTCCCGCAACTATACAATACATCTACCGGCACCCTGACAGTACTTGGTTACGTAATTGCCTACTTATTCCTGGCGCTATTTGTCTATGTGAATTATATAGGCGTTAAGGCGGTCGGTGATGTTGTTTATGGTGTTGGTTGGTGGAAGTTATTGATACCCTCAATAACGGCAATAATAATGATAGCTTTAGCCTTCAATCCCGCCAACTTCACCGCAGGGGGTGGTTTCATACCGACAAGCGGCACTGCGCCATACACGGGTTGGGCAGCGGTGTTTTACGCAATGCCTGCCGGAGGTGTTTTGTTTGCTTACCTCGGTTTTAGGCAGGCCATTGAATATGGTGGTGAGGGCAGGAATCCTAGTAAGGATATTCCCTTTGCGGTCATAAGTGCGATATTAATTGCAATGACGATATATATCCTGCTTGAGCTCGCCTTTATAGGCGCAATCCACTGGAATGTAATCGGAGTCAAGGAGGGCGCTTGGTCAGCGTTAGAAAAGTCCTCAATATCCAAGGCGCCAATAGCGCAATTACTAGAGTCCCTGAAGTACGTTATTCCTGCCGCAGCGGCATTCTTAACGGCTTGGTTAATAGTGTTCCTGACAGATGCCATTGTTTCGCCAGCAGGTACGGGATTTGTATCCACCGGTGGCGCGACCAGGTCTCTCTATGGTATTTCAGCGGATGGTTACTTACCATCCTGGTTCCTAGCACTAAGCCGTACCAGGATACCCAAGTGGTCCCTAGTAACCATAGCAGTACTCGGCGCCCTATACCTATTGCCATTCCCGACGTGGCAGTCCATAGTGTCATTCACCACTGTCGGTAGGGTACTCACCTACATGGTTGTTGGCGGAATAGCCGTACAAGCGTTGAGGAGGACAGCGCCTGATCTTCCGCGCCCATTTAGGTTATGGGCCATGCCGGTCCTGGCCCCCCCGTTGGCTACGCTTGCGGCGTCCCTGGTTATTTATTGGTCAGGTTTTAGCACTGTCTAAGTTCTTCTTGGCAGTCTTTGTGGGTTTGCCTATCTACTTTGGTTATTACGCGTACAAGAGACTGAATGTAAGTCTCCCAATATCATTGTCACTGGGGCTTGTTGACGCCGTAGGCATAGCCTTGTCATTCTCCTACTTCTACAGCTTGACCAAGGGTTTAAAGGTATATAATGACGTAGGTTTTCTGGTGTATGTCGTCGTCACTGCCGTATTGATATACGTTAGTATGGCCGTGCTTTACAGACTAGGTAGTGACTACCTAAGGAGGGAGTTCAGGGCTGGTGTTTGGTTGCCAACGTATATGATCGTAATTACGTTGATCTCCTACTATGGGTCCTTTGGTTTACATAAGGTGATACTATTCCCAATAGATACAATAATTGCAGCAATAGTCACGCTAATATTTCACTACTGGGCTGTTTATAGTGCGTTTAGGACGAAGGCCGTAGATCAGATAATGGAGGAAATGAAAAAGTAATGGCATTGGGATTTAAGGTAAAAATTAATTATGTTTTGTTCATGTTTAATTAACGGGCATCTACATGAGTGTTGCTGGTTTCATTGACTTAATGCCTCTTATTCAGGAGGCTTGGGATTTCATTAGGAGGATGGAGTCGTTAGGTTACGTGATTAGGACACCATTGTATAGGTCGGAATTCCTATCAGGTAATGGCCTTAACGTTTACCTGAAGCTGGAGAATCTACAGAGGGGGGGTGGTAGCTTCAAGGTTAGGGGGGGTGTGTTCTTCGCCGTACATAGGTATATGCGCGAGGGTTATGAACACTTCCTAACAGTATCCACGGGAAATCACGCAGTTGCACTGGCATACGTGGCCAATGTACTGAGAGTCAAGGCCACGGTGGTTGTCCCAGAGACGACGCCTAAGTCTAAGGTTGAGGATATGGAGAGGCATGGCGCTGAGGTTATTAAGTATGGCAGGTCTTATGTGGAGGCCGAGAAAAAGGCTCTCGAGATTGTTTCAGGTAATCCAAGGATTAAGCTTGTGCATACCTTTAATGACCATTACATAATTGCCGGTCACGCAACCATTGGGCTTGAGATACTTGAGGATCTACCCAGTGTCGATGCCGTACTCATACCACTCGGCGGTGGTGCATTACCTGCCGGAGTTTCCTACCTAATGAGGCATGTTAAGCCGGGTGTGAAGGTTTACGGAGTTCAACCCGAGAGTGCGCCGTTTTACGTACTATCCCTTAAGGAGGGTAGGCCCGTGGTGCTTAATGATATTAGGACAATAGCCGATGGACTTGCCTCAAGACCTGGCGAGATACCCTTTGAGTACATAAGGCGTTACTTAAATGATGTGTTCCTTGTTAATGAGGAGGATATTATGAGGGCTATATACCTTTTATTGAAGTATGAGCATGTCGTTGCCGAGGGGGGGGCAGGCGCCATAGCCATTGCCCATAATAAATGGCGACTTACTTAAGAGACTTGAACGGGGGGGCGGTATTTATAACGTGGTTGCCGTAATAACCGGCAGCCACATTGACATGGAGAAATTAAAAGAAATACTTGAGAATGAGAGAGATTTATGAAAGACATTGACTAAGCGCCCTTATTCCCTCCCTTATCGCCTCCTCATTCTCTTTCGCAAACGTTAACCTTAGGTGATTCTTACCGCCCTCTCCAAAGGCCGAGCCCGGTACCGCAGCAACGTGACATTGCCTCAGCAATTTCATTACAAAGTCCGTATCATTCATATTAAGCCTTCTTAAGTATGGTTCTAAGTTTGGAAACATGAACAAACCAGCCCTTGGCTTCACAACAACTGTCTCGGGCAGGTACTCCCTAATGGCCTTGTACATGGTCTCCATCCTCGATTTATAGATAGGCACCGTCTCACTCAGGTACTTTTCCTTATAATTCTTAAGGTACATAAGGCCTGCATATTGGGCTGGCGTTGGTGGGTTTAAGTTCGTATACTGCTTAACCCTATTAAATACCTTTATGAATTCTTCATGTGCAACCACATAACCCAACCTCCAACCAGGCATTGCTGGATCCTTGGAGAAAGTGTTCAGCGCAATTACGTTCTCAAGGCTGTACTTAATGGCGTAGGTATGAGAACCATCATAGTAGAGATGCCTATAGGCCTCATCATATATGAGGAATGCATCGTAATCACGTGCCAAGTCAACCAGCAACTTAATCATGGACTCACTTAAGACCCTACCTGTTGGGTTGTCAGGATTAACGGCTATTATTGCCTTAACTCTCCTGCTCATCACGGCCTTAACATCCTCCTCACTTGGTTCCCAACCAAGCTCCTCCCTAGCCCTAACCCTAATGACCCTACCACCCAGGTAATTAATGACGGGCTCATACATTAGGTATGTTGGGTCAAAGAGTATTACCTCATCACCGTCATCAATTATTGTCATGAACGTGGCGAGGATCGCCTCGGCTGACCCAGCAGTGACTGAGACATTTCCACTACTTATCTTAATTCCTGAGTACTTCGTGTAATCCTCCGCTATTGCCTCTCTCAACTCATTAATGCCGCTACTTGGTGTGTACATGCTGTATTCGAAGGGTTTCTCGAGGAGTTTCTTCGTAAACTCAAGAAGCAACTCCCTACTGGGTGGAAGACCAGGCTGACCAATGTGAAAGCTATAAACTCTAATGCCCGATCTCTCGAGCTTAACAACCTCCTCATTTACGCCTCTAATTGCTGATCCAGGGAATGCATTGCTTTTTATTGAGATCCTCACGGTACGCAATAGATAGTGAATATTTATAAGTGTTTCTCTTGTTAAATATATTTGCTATATTTTGCTCATTATATCTATATACTTTAACCCACTACCCGTTAGAATTATTACAACATCCTCATCCTTACTTAAATAGTTACTGTTTAATAACTTTATGTAACCTGAAAGGGCTATTGCACTGCTCGGCTCAACAATAATCCCCCTCCTTAACAATGACTTCCATGATTGTAGAAGTTCATCATCAGTCACCACTAACACATCGCCTTTACTATCCCTTATTGCGCTAACCATCTGCTCAAGTCTTGGTGGATTAGACACCCTAAGTGCGTCTGCGAGTTTTGTTGGTTCTCCTGAATTCCCACCATGCATCCTCTCATAAAGACTAGCAAAGCCCTGGGCTTGAATGGCGTAAAGTCGTGGGATCTTATTAACGATATTGAGACTAACCAGCTCATTGAAGCCAACCCATAAGCCAAGAAGTAATGTACCTGCCGATGCGGGAAAAACTATGGCACTAGGTATGTGCCCAAGCTGATCAAGTAATTCATATGCCAAGATCTTTGTACCCTGTATAAACCAAGGATTCCATGCATGCCCGATATAAGCCTCGCTAGGTCCCACTGACTCAACAGCCATCTTACTGGCCTCGGCCCTGGAAGGAGCCTCAATTAATTCAGCCCCCCCTAATGACTTTATGAGGCTCTTCTTACCCTCGGGTGCATCCTTGGGCACATATATCCTAGCCTTAATGCCGGCAGCGGCCGCATAGGCCGCTATGGATATCCCAGCATTGCCGCTTGAATCCTCAACCACAGTCCTAACACCGAATTCCAACGCCTTTGACACAGCAACGGCAGAACCCCTATCTTTAAATGAGCCAGTTGGATTAAGGTACTCAAGCTTCAGGTAAGTATTGCTTCCCAGGAAGTCAGCCTTAATTAGAGGTGTGAAACCTTCACCTAGACTAGCCAGTGGCCTTGCGGGTATGACACTGGAGAATCTCCACAGGTCTCTACGCTCATTGAGAGTAAGCCTTAATCCATCAATAACAAGGTCAAGTGGGCCGCCGCATTTAGGGCATTTCCAGATCCATGATGATGCCTCAGTTATGTATCCACACCTTGAACACCTATATAATACCCTCATGAGGACCAGACCGTATTACTTAGCAAATTAATTAAAAACATTAAGCGCTGATACTTCAAGAGACCTCACGTAAAAATCCAATTTATTATGAACACCGATGATGCTAATCGTGGACGTAGACAAACCTATCACGCTCTATCTTCTTTACGAAGCCATACCTCATAAACTGCACGATCTCGCCACTGGTAACTTGCTCCACAGCTGGCTCAGCAAGCCCCCCCACATCGTTAACAAGCCTTAGATTCTCAGGCCTTACAACCCTTATTGGCAACCCATTGGGTGGTACCCATTGTATTATTGGTGCATTCACCCTCTTGGCGCTCTCAAGATCCTTACTATGTATTCGCGCTATTAGGGTGTTTTCATCCTTATTAAGTACTTCAATGTTCGCAAGTTCCATTAAGCGGATTACCGAGCCTATGCCCGCCTTTTCATAATCTAACTTACTTATAAATACCGTTATTTTACTATCAATTGACTTAAGAGTTATTTCCCTAAACCCGCGATCAGGGAATGATGGGTGCATTGGTAGTCTAGCCGTTAATTCCTCATTGACGCCCTCAATAATTACCTTGACGGGATCAATCACGGCCATGTACCTATTCGCCCTCGGCTCAATAATTTTCCTATTCTCAGCAAATAGGTTGGCCGAGGATATCGTCGCATCTGTGGGCTTAATACCGACCTGGAGTATTATATTCCAAATACCTCTGGCTGAATTCCCCCTGTTCCTAAGGCCTGCGAGGGTCGGTAATCTAATGTCATCCCACTTGATACCCAATGCCTTCAACTTCGTCTTGCTCAAGGTCATACCAACGATTTTAAGCCTACCGAAGTGTATAGCCTCGGGTTGCCCCCAACCCATGTGTGTGTAGACAAAGGATTGCTTGGTCGTGTTCACGGAATGTTCCTGGGCCCTTAGTATATGCGTTATGCCCATTAGGTGGTCGTCGATAGATACGGAGAAGTTATACGTAGGCCAAACAATGTACTTAGAACCAACTCGGGTGTGGGTACTTAGTGGTGTCTATGATCCTCATGGCAACCCAATCCCTAACGCTTGGGTCTGGGTGTTGTAGGTCTGTTTTTATTACCATGACGGCCTCACCCTCCTTATAACGCCCCCCCTCAAGCATCCTATCGAAGAGCTCAAGGTTAACGCTTGGGTCGGCATCCCTATTCCTACATGGTTTACCAGTTACCTTAGACCTCTTCCAATCATCAGGTGTACAATCACTATCCTTAGCAGCAACGTAGGCGCCACCCCCCCTTTCAAGGATCTTCTTAGCAATTTCGTAATAAATCCCCCCCATCCTATCCGACTGTACGTACTCCTCATCCCACTTAATACCGAGCCACCTCAAGTCCTCCTTAATCGCATCATAAGCCTCGGGAAGCGGCCTCTTAGTCCTCGGGTCGGTATCCTCAAACCTAAGTATGAACTTCACCCTCTTACCCAATCCCTCATACTTTAATTTATATGCGTAATTTATGATAGCCGGCCTAGCACTGCCCAGGTGAAGTACGAAGTCCGGGTTCGGCGCAAACCTTAAGGTCATCACTTCATACTTACTATCATTAGGCAGCGGTGGTAGGTCCTCAATCCCCCCCTTCCTATAGGACTCAACCTTCCTCTCCCCCCCAAGGGCTTCAGGCCACTTACTCATTAGTAGGTTTCTTTGTTCGTCAATGCTTAGGGAGTTCACGTAATCAATTACCTCCTTAACGACTTGAGCGACCTCCCTGGCCATGGACCTAAGTGATGGGTCCTCGGCAAATACCTTGGAAATTACCGCGTTCATACTCGCCTTTCCATTAAACTTTACGGCGTTAACCAATGCATGCTTTAGGGCAATATCCCTAATCCTATTCCTATCCACGGACACGCCATTAGTTAAAATGGAATCTTTTTAAACATACACTAAACAGCCGCATTATGGGCAAGGTCTCCCTACTCATAGGCCCAATCAAGCAACTGGTTACTGCTAAATCAATGCCCTGGAGGTACGGAGACCCAATATTAATTATCGAGGACGCGGGTATCGCTGTTGATGGCGATAAGATAATAGACGTTGGATCGTGGAGCTCCATCAGCAGGAAGTATGAGGGTAAGTGCAGAATCCTTGCTGAGGAATCCCTGGTAACGGCCGGACTCGTGGATCCACACACGCACCTCCTCTTTGCTGGTTCCAGGGAGGATGAGCTTGAGCTTAAGCTTGAGGGTGTCCCGTACGAGGAAATACTCAGGAGGGGGGGCGGCGGTATCTACAGGACTGTTAGCGCCACAGTTGGTGCAACGGATGAAGAGCTTAGGAGAATCTTACTTAGTAGGTTATTTGAGGTTGCGAAGTACGGCACAACCACGATAGAGGTCAAGAGTGGTTATGGAATTGACCCAAACCAGGAAATCAGGCTTCTCAGGATAATCAATGGTTCGGCGGCAAACGCGCCCGTCGATGTCGTACCGACATACCTAATTCATGTACCACCAAGGGACATGGATAGGAAGGAGTATGTTAACGCGATAATAGGTTCTCTTGATTATGCGAAGGACCTAGCGAGGTTCATAGACGTGTTCTGCGATGAGGGGGCTTTTACGGTGCAAGAAACCAGGGACATCCTTAGGGAAGCATCGAGGAGGGGGGGCTTTGGTTTAAGGCTTCACGCTGATGAAATAGCCTATATTGGGTGTAGCGACTTAGTTAAGGAGTTTAATATCACATCGCTTGATCACTTATTGAACCTACCCGAGCAGAACACTAAGTTAATTGCCGAGAGGGGGGGTTCAGTGGCGACTCTATTGCCTGTGACCGTACTCTCACTAATGAGTAGTAAGAGACCGCCGGTAAAGGCACTAAGGAGTGCGGGTGTGCCCATGGCGCTCGGTACCGACTTTAGCCCTAACTCCTGGTCCTTAAACATGCAGTACGTAATGGAACTAGCCACGTACCTACTCGGCATGACCCCCCCCTCGAAGTCTTGATGGCGGCCACGGTGAATGCGACGTATAGCTTGGGCCTTCGAGACAGGGGGGGTATTTTACAACCTGGTTATTTGGCGGACATAGTTGTTTGGAACGTGCCCAACTACAGATGGTTGAGTTATGAGTTGAGTAGGAATAAGGTATCAATCATTATTAAGAGAGGCGCGATACTCGAGTCAACACTAATGGGTGCCGTGATTAGTAAAGAATGTGCTTGAAAGCTTTATTTATTGTGTATTTAGGACTTATTAATGATCATTAATGGAGGCTAGGCTTGACCCTGAGGAGGAGTACGTGGTAATGCCACTAAGTATTTTGGAGAGGATTTTGAGGTACGCAATGGTTGTTTGCCAGGAGCATTGCCCAGCCGGTAGGGACCCGGCAACGTGTCCATACTTAGTTAATCTAACGAGACAGGTTGGGTTGAGCCCACCGCCGTGTATTAACGATTATGGTGAATATAGGCCTGAGACGTTTAGGGTTATGATTAGGGATTTAGAGCATAAGTATGGCATGAGTATTGAGGATTTTGTGAACATGGTTAGGAGGAGGAAGCCGAGGAGTCTCGAGGAGCAGACGGACTTCATGGAGGCTACGTTCTACCTCGGCGTTCTTAAAGAATTAAGCAATATGAAGAGTATCTACATTGCTAAGGGCTCGGATATAAGCGTGAGAAAGGCCGTTGTGGTTAGGTGACGTTAAATAACAACCGCTAATAGTGAAAGCGATGCAATACTTGTAACTAGAAATAATAGTAATACGTCGCGTACGATCTCCCTCTCAGTCTTTGGCTTTTTCATGACGATTAACTTGACTAGCGTTGTCGGTGAGCCCGGAGTCCTGTTTGCATGTATCACTCCATCATTTACAATGACAGGTCTCTTCAGGGTTTCCCTGGGCCTGAAGCCCCTTGCTGTTATGACTATTAGAAAGCCATTTATTATGTATGGCAGCGCCGATATCACGCCCTGAGTCCCCGCATTATAAAGCACCATGAATGCACCCATCATTGCCCCCCCAAGTGCGTAACTACCGACGTTGCCGTTAAAGACCTTGGCAGGGTACCAATTAAATACGGCTAGTGGTAGTACCGTGAGTACGAGTATTAATGTAACTGGCAAGGCATAACTGAAACCAGCCATGTACGAGATGGCTCCACTGACGGTTAGTATCATTAGTGTTGATACAGGGACTATACCATTCATTACATCGAGCATATTGACGGCGTTGGCCATTACCGTGACCGCGAGCATTGAGAGAAACGCTACTACAAAGAAGTTATGCACGTGGCCAATGAGGAGTATGTATATGTAGCCGTGGACGACCACGGGTATTATCAATGCCGGAACCAGTGGCAGGAAAACCCTAACACTGACAGGCAGCCCCTTTAAATCATCGGCGAGTCCTATCAAACCCACGGTTAGAGTCACGAGACCAAGAGCAACCAATCTTGTGTCATTGATTAAGTATGCCATTATCGTAACCGCGCCCATGGCTATCAGTATTGCCACCCCACCAATCTTAGGTACCAATACCTTATATGGTTTATGGGCATCAGGTGCCAGTAACCTTGGGTTCCTTAACCTGGATATTAGGTATACAGTAATTAATGAGACTATGAAGGATATGATGGCAATTAACACGTAATTATCATTAATAATCATAGGTTTCGCCTGAACCAGTCAATGGTGGCTTTCAATCCACTCACCAGGTCATATTTAGGCTTGAAGCGAGGATCCTCATGGCTTTACTAATGTCTGGATAGCTCCTAAATGGTTCAGAGGTCCTTGGTTGTACATTAATCCTAGAACTCGAACCAACCAACTTAATTATTGCCTTAGCCAGGTCAAGTATTGACGTCTCAACACCAAGCCCAATATTGAAGGCTTGACCAACCGCCTCATCCTTCCTAAGGGCCAGTTCCACGGCTTCGCACAAGTCCTCAACGTATAGGAAGTCCGTGGTGTCAACACCACCATTATTAACCACCAAGTCCTCATTCTTCAACGCCTTGCTTATGAATATGCCGACAACACCGTTATCGTAGGGACCATAGGGCTTCCACAGTCTGAATACGGTCACGGGGGACGCCGTGCACCACTTGATAGGACATGGAGACGGCCTCGGCGGCGACCTTACTCCATCCATAACCCTCAAAGGGCCTTAATGGGTCATCCTCAGTAACGGGTAACTTAGTGGGTTTGCCATACACATTAGATGTGGAAAAGAGTAGAAACCTGGCATTTAAGGTTCTTGCAAGTTCTAGCGTGTTTATGGTACCGACAACATTTACATCAAGACCCCCTTAGTGCGCCCGCGTTAGTAAAGGTCCTCGGGTTTGGATAAGCAGCTAGGTGAATAACCGCGTCAAAGCCCTCCTTAGAAAGCCTGAGCACATCATCTCTTTTTGTTATGTCGATTACGTAATCCGTGGTTTCCGCCTTGGTAATATCGAGGCCTCTTGCATCGTGGCCTCTAGCTCATGCAATTAACTAGGTTTTTCCCTAGGAATCCTGAGGAACCAGTTATTAAGATTCTCATTGAATCACCGTCCATAAAATCGCTTTATAATAATTACCTACTGGCTCATTATTTTTCATTCACGAGTCTCTTGGTCTCGTTGATAATAAGCTCCGTCGGATCCTCCATCCTACTTATTATGGGATTTGTATCAACATAAGCCGTATCTGCCTTGAGTATTGAATTAAGAATGCCTAGCAATCCTCAGCAACGCACCTGTAGAGCGGTAATCCCTTACCCATTAAGTAATCATCTATGTAGTAATGCTGTGGGAAATAGCTAATGGCGGGTATGCCTAATAATGCCGCCTCATGCGCCATTGTGGAACCGCCCGTAATCACAAGCCTTGCATGCCACGCTAGGTCAAGGCCGTCGAGCATCGTGTTCCTTGGTACTATTAATTTACCAAGCTTAAGGAAGAGACCGAGTTCAGTCCTTATTAATTCTTCCTGGTGGGGGGGATACCTCGGGAACACAACTACGTAATAGCCGTTCTCAAGTATGTTCCTTGCCATCTTAATTAGTAGGCGTGACTTATCACCATAGTCATAGTAGGAAGCCCTGGACTCCTCAAACCTAATTACAACAAATTCCTTACTCTTAAGCCCCAGCCTATTAATGGAGTCACCACTTGGTTTAAACCTGTTAATCCACATGAGCTCAAAAACCCCCATCAAATGCCCTAACCTTATCAATCTCGGCGCTGGGTATGTAACGAGCCCACTCACTCATTGGTATTGCCGCCGGTGCTATTACCGTATTTGCCAACGGCAGTGTTAATTTATTAACGAAGTATGAGTGGGCAGTATCGGTCAGTGCTATTATTGGCTTACCAAGTCCGAAGGCCACCCTAACGGCGTCTGGCGATGTCAGTGAAATATGAACATCAAAATCCCTAACAACATCGAGTAACGCGAGTTGTCTCTCAATGCCCCTTAATAACTTCTCCCTGGTACTTTCACCATGATACCCGACGCACTCGTAGCGTAGGCCAAACGCATTTAAAACCTCCTCCACATAGTCGTACTTCCTACATGTTATTATGACGTCTATACCCCTTTTCCTACCCTCAATACTTAGTATTGCCGCCATCCTGGCCTGCTTAGCCGTTAATGCGTCAAACCACGCCTTAATAACCATGCCTAAAGGCACAATTAGCGGATTATTTTAATTTTAGTGCAGATTGCTTTGATAACTTATCCTTTAACATGCATGGTGATTGGCATTTTACTTAGTGGACTTAAACAAACGGGGGGGCATCTATAACCCCCCCATTGCCTGAGCACCTCATCAACACTCTTGAGCTGTTGATCACTATAGAAGGTGAAACCGCATGAATGGCACTTGATTATTATCGGCATCATAATTCACCATAGTAAATGTTTTATAAGAATTACCATCATTGTACACATTATATTAATGATATTCTACGAGAATTATATAGGTAATATGTATATAATATTCAGGTATTAAAACTAAGCTGGGCCACTATTCGGAGTATTCATGGCAAGACCTGTAAATGCGTAAACAAGCCCATCAAGTTCATCCAGTGTTAGGTAAGGATACCTGGACTTGAACACGTTCTTCTTCTCATATGCCAAATCTTCGTTAATGATCCTAACTCTAACATTTACGTCATTCAGGGACTCCATGAGATCCCTAACAAGTGTTGAAACACCAGGACTAATGCCAATAACTAAGTTAATACTTGATCTCTTGGCTAACCTCCTTATCATTCTAACGAGCCTTGCGAAACTAAGCGTTACGTGGACTACCGGCACATCGTTTGCAAGAATTATAATACCACACCTGGAATTACCAATATCAATACCAATATTCAACTCATTAATTTTTAATCCGCTGACCACGGTCTCAATCAATCCATCAATATTAGAATCACCCAGCACCAATACCTTGGGACAACGAACCAAGTCGGCCATGTACCTCTCCACAATGACTAGGTCAAGCCCTAGGCAATCCTCCTCATTACTCACGTACTTTAACGTGACATGTTCAGGAAAGACCAATTTCCTCAATAAATTCCAGGTGGATGACTTGCCCACAAAGCCGAGTTTAATGCCATCCACTAGGCTAGTGCTAAACTAAAGATGTTATAAATCTTACATGCAGGAATTAAGTGATGGAATTAGTACCAATAGCCGAGGAGAGCCTTGGGGGGGTCAGGTCAATGGCGATGTTTGTAAAGACTAAGGACCTTTCAATACTTCTAGACCCAGGAATTAGCCTATCACCAAACAGGTACGGACTACCACCGCACCCTCGTGAACTAGAGAGGGTTAGGGCGTTGAGAGGTATCCTGGAGAAGTACGCTGAGGAGTCGGAGTACGTGTTCATAAGCCACTACCACAGGGACCACTTTACCGTGCCTTATCCAAGCATTTACATGGGTACCACAAACGATAGTTTCAGGAAAATATACAGCAATAAGGTGGTACTAATGAAGTCACCTAATGACGAGAATTGGAGCCAAAGAAAAAGGTACTATGGCTTGAGGAAGGCTATTGAGAATATCGCGAAGAACTTGGTATTTGCGGATGGTAAGGAATTTACCGTGGGTTCCACGAAGCTTATAGTGTCACAATCATTACCTCATGGCGAGGATAACGCAAAGACGGGTAGGGTCGTGGCTATAACAATCATTGAGGGCGATGAGTCATTAATGTTCATGCCCGATGTGGAGGGACCTGTCTCGCGATTGGCCGTTGATTACGTAATGATGATGAAACCACGGACACTAATAGTTGGTGGACCACCTCTGTACTTATCGAGGAGGGGGCTTTGGTGGGGGGGATTACGTGAGCAATGCCTTGAGTAGCCTCATGGCGATACTAAGGGCTGGGTTCCTCAATAGGTTAGTCATTGCTCACCACACGTTAAGGGACCTTAACTGGAGGAACACGTTTAGGCAGTTGTTTGAGGAGGCGGGTAGGTTGGGGGGGATATCCGTGATTACCTACGCGGGGGGGCTGCTAAACCGTGAGGATGAGTTACTAGAGGCGATGAGGAGGGAATTATACACGAGGGAGCCGCCGCCTAAGGATTATCTTGAGCGGTTTAGGAGGGTTAAGGATGAGGGCGGGGGGGATTGAGTTATCGAACCCTAACCTTATTGACCTTCTTGTTCTGCCATGAGTAACGCCTAATCCTCTTTGACCTACCCCCCCAACCGCAGGCCGCGCAGTAGCCCTTAACTGGGTTGTAAGCGTGCCTACCGCATCTAGGGCATCTAATGTGCGTCCAACCATTGTTCATTTTGCCAAAGCTCGGCGTACCCTTAACCATACTGAGGCCCTGTTAGTTTTAGTGGTTTTTAACTTTTGCCGCCACCAATACTCCCTGTCGCCATACTCATTACAAGTGCGGTTTCCATCCCTTGAACGCCACGTAGTCACCCCCCCTATCAT
The DNA here is from genome assembly GCF_001315985.1 of Vulcanisaeta distributa JCM 11216. Lineage (GTDB taxonomy): Archaea > Thermoproteota > Thermoprotei > Thermoproteales > Thermocladiaceae > Vulcanisaeta > Vulcanisaeta distributa_E. The sequence continues at coordinate 33,283 of NZ_BBBI01000014.1, read as the reverse complement.
ACCCATCAATTGGGTACTCAACGGATTCGTTTGAGTACCTTGGGTGTCTGGTCAGTGTTTGGGCGACCTTGACTATCACGAAGCCTGCGCCCTCGAGGAGCCTCCTAATCTCATCAACCGTGTGCCACCTTGCCTGCCTAACATAATCAATTGGGTATGGGTTTGGCGGCCTAACCCTGGCTATGTATGGGTCATCCCATGAACCAAGCAACTCAGCCAACTTATAAAGCAGTCCGTAGGATCCCTCGGCAATTACGTCGGCAACCACGATGTGGCCACCCGGCTTAAGCACCCTATGGGCCTCCCTAACGGCCTTAACATCATCCTTAACGTAGTCGAGAACCCCATTAAGTATCACTGTGTCGAATGTGGAGTCCTCGAATGGAAGCTCCTCCGCATAGCCAATCCTAACGTTTAACCCCCCCCTAGCCCTAGCCACCTCAGCCATGGCCGGGCTGGCTCAACACAATCACTAATCACAACCCCCCCATACCTAGTCCTTAGAATGAACTCAAAGAGCCCAGAGCCACAACCAACACTCAAGGCCCTACCGGGGGCTCGGCTCAAGCATGTACTTAAGCAGTAAAACCTCAGACTCAAGCACGTAATTATTCCTCAAAAACCAGGAATCGTACTTGCTGGCCTCAAACACAATAAATCACTTATTATTAATTAATAACTTAGTTTTTAAATATTTCCCTACTCAAAGGTCCGTTGTTCTATTCATCAATGTGAATTTACCATCACCTAGGTTTATACTTATTCCAATTTCTCATGACTTTGCTTAAGGCCATGATGGCATCAATTCGCGTGATGCGTCATTAGGCATCATTGTGATCTCAACATGCATTGTTTCAGCAATGTCCTTGATTACGTTTTAGTATATTTAGTGTAATGACTTGTTAGACCACATGTAAATAAGAGGATAGGATAGACCATTATTTAATTTTGGTACTAAGATATGCCAATCGCTCTTTTCCACGCATTAATTAGTTCTTTAGGATTGGATCAGTCCTTAACTCGCCATTTTCATTGCTAACGCAGGTAAATACCAAGTCCTTCAGCGGATTTTTAACCCCATCTTACTAATTTAAACCTATACCCAATCGCCCTGGTCCTAGCCTCATCAAGCCGCAACTCAATCACAGTAGTCTCACCTCTTTTAATGGTGCCGTGTATACCATGAAGACCTCCTCTGTGCGTTCAACAAGGTCTTAAAATAAATACGTGAAGTGGGCGATATTAACTGGGTCTGTGTTGTCACAATAAACATGGTATTAGACTTAAATGGCATTTCTGCAATTAATTATGCACCTAATTTATTAAGTGTTAAATCATGCATGTCAATGTGGATTGTATACCTAAGGACATAATTAATGAGGTGATTAATAGGTTTAGGAGTGCATATGCTATATACGTATACGGCGGGTCACTTGACTGTAGTGGTGGTGATGTCGATATTGCGGTATTCATGGAAGAATTACCTAAGGAGATCCCCCCCAGGATAGGGGGGGATAACGTGGACTTGCAGGTTTTTAGGAGGCCACGCAACACCCTATTCTTCGTCTATGTAATTAAGACTGGCAGGTTAATCTATGGTAATCCAATAGACATTGATGTTGATTCAGCCATTAGAAATGAGTTGGGGGGGATGATCGATGAGAGGGAGTTCCTCTTCCTCAATAGTGATGATGAGGTTATGGTGTGTAAATCCCTTAAGGAATTAATGTTTCTCCTCGCCGCAATTAAGTGCGGTATCTACGAATCGAGTAATTGGTATAGGATGACCCGGTGCCTAAGTAATCTTGGCATAAATGCACCCGTCGAATTCAAGCACTGCCTAAGGCCGCCAAGTATTGAAGTGCTTAGGGGTGTTGGTGAGCCGGTGCTTAGTAAGGTAATGCAGGAACTTAGAATTATTAGGCAAAGTTACGGTATTTGATTGTTCATTTTTATTTTTCATAATTATGCCATCGAATTAGTAATGCCTTTAAGTCAATGCTTAGGTATTTATCTCATGGTTTGGTTACTGGTAAGTATTTCGAAGGATAGGCCAGGGCTACTTAATGACATTACCAGTATAATTAGGTCCCAAAATTTAAACATAAGGAATATCGTGGGTAATAATTACGCTATTCTCATTGAGATTGATGGTAAGGTAAATAATGAATTGGTAAATAATGTTAGTAATGTTGATGGGGTAAACACGGTAAGCGTAATAGACCTACCGTTCACAATACTTGGTCTTGTTCGGGAGAATTTTATGAAGGCTTTAGTTTTCTACGTCATGGAGAGGGAACCCGATTTAATTGAGCGCCTTGGTTATGAATATGGTAAGGAGTTAATGAGGTGCGTACTAAATTCGAGGAGTGACGTTAGGGTTGCTCTCTATACCTCATTGGAAATACTCACGGCACTTGGAGTCATAGCACTAGCCAGCGTGCAGTTCATGTCAAGTAAAATCGTGGTCTCCATATCAAGGGCCTTTGACGAGGATGTTGGAATGCCATTGACCAGGGGAATAATTAAGGGCTTATTTGAGGTCTCGGGAAGTACTAGATATTGTGTAAGAATCGAGAGGGATGGGTTTTATCGTGATATAGTGATTACGTGTTAGTCCTTACGTAACTGATGCAAGTTCATCCTTAAATCTATCCCTGAGTACCTTCTTATCTATCTTGCCGGTACTCGTCTTCGGCAACTCTGCCTCAACAATGACGATCTTGTCTGGTAGCCACCATTTTGGTATTTCTCCTTTTTCGACGTATTTCATTAGGTGGTTTTTGATTTCGTCTTCCGTGATTCTTTGGCCTGGCTTTGGAACCACAATGGCCACCGGCCTCTCACCCCCCCACTTCGGGTGCGGAACACCAACAACAGCAACCTCACCAACAGCAGGATAAGTACTAATGATGCTCTCTAACTTAACACTTGATATCCATTCTCCGCCGCTCTTAATCACGTCCTTAAGCCTATCAACGATTACCACATAACCATCTGGAAGCCAAACAGCCACGTCTCCTGTATGGAACCAGCCATTGCGCCACGCATTCCTAGTCTTCTCAGGATCATTCAAATACTCCTTAGCTACCCATGGAGCCCAAACCGCCAGCTCTCCCATTGTCTTACCATCCTCGGCACATCCCTATCCTGCTCATCAACAACACGTAACAGGACAAGGGGGGGTATTGGAAGGCCGGTCCTAAGCACTAATTGCTTTTTCTCGTCCTCAGAAAGATCCAAGTGTTCAGGTCTTAAGTAGGCCATTGTTAGTACTGGCGCCGTCTCTGTCATGCCATAGCCGGAGGCTATGATCATGCCCCTAGCCTTTGCCGCATTATAGAGGCCCTCGGGCATTGCCGAACCACCATTACCAAACCTTAAGCCCTTCAAGTCATACTTCTGCGAGTCAGGGTGAGTAAGTAGGATGTATAGTATCGTTGGTACACCACCTGTGTACGTGACCCCCCCTCCTCATGAATGAGCTTAAGTATGTGCCCCCCCAGTCATACCTACCTGGTAATACGTACTTCCTGGTGCCCGAAAGCATGACAACGTATGGCGTGCCCCCCCAACCATGCACATGGAAGAGCGGTATTAATGGCATGGAAACATCCTTAACACCAACATTATAGAGTGGGTAGCTTAGGGCTATCGTCACAGCCATGGCATGGAGCAGCAATTGCCTGTGCGTGAAGTAAACGCCCTTTGGCGGACCCGTAGTACCTGAGGTGAATAGCATTGTTGCCGGTGTTCTTTCGTCTATTTCTGGGAATTCCTCAGTGGTTCGTGCTTGAGGAGGTCCTCGTAGGGTATCATCCTAACTCCGTAGTCCTGGCTCGGCTCCTTACCCCCCCTATCACTCATGTAGATAATGAGCTTTATTGTCTTTATATTGTCGAGGATTGGCTTTATGAATAATTCGAAGTCGTCAATATTTATAATTAAAACATCTGGCTTCGCAGTATTCATTATGTACATTATTTCATGCGGCGCCAACCTAATGTTCACCGTAAATAACGTAGCGCCTATCGACGGCACTGCATAGAACAAATCAACGTACCTAAGCGTATCCCATTCCATAACCGCGACCTTAGAGCCAAATTCCCATGGCCTACCTGGTTGTAGACCTAGGTCCATTAGCGCCGCGGCCACCCTACGAGCCCTATCCGCGAACTGAGTGAAGGTGACTGATGTCCTGGAGCCACCAGGGGGCCAATAAACAATCTCATTATTTGGGAAGGAGTATGAGGCCCAGGTAAGTATCTTGTCGACCGTTAATGGATAATCTCTAAAACCACCTATTTCCCTTATTTCTTTCTGTTCCTGCTGCCTCTGTTCTTTTGCAGTACTTCTCCTAAGCCTTAATTTTTTCATGATTTCTTTCGCTCGTAAAAAACTTTTAAATACTAGTATTAAATAATATATATAATATATTAGATACAGCTATATTTTACTATAAATATTACTTCACGGTAATGATTCCTTACGGAATTAGGGCAGTATAACTTCTCATTATTTCATCGATCTATCCCTTTACCTCTTGGGTAAGTATACATTACTCCCTGAGGCTAGTTCCATAGCGTCTATAAGAAGCTCCGTGAAAACAGGGTGTGAGAATACGAGTTCCTTTACTTCATCAAGTGTTAATCCCTTCTTAATAGCTATTACGGCTGTGTTAACGATTTCGGATGCCCATGGGCCAATCATGTGAAAACCAACAACCCTCTTACTACCTCTCTCAACTACAATCTTTGTCCAGCCATAGGGCTTATTATATGCAATAGCCCTATAGTTTATGGTATTCGGCATCTTAGTAACCATGTACTTGGGATCATCCTGCTCGCCGCAATACCGACAGAGGCCACCTCAGGGTCTGAGAAAACAACCATGGGCACCAGGTTATAATCAATCCTTGAGTTTATGCCTGCCACGTTCTCGGCAGCCACAATACCCTGAACCTTAGCTACGCTGGCTAGCATATACTTACCAGTCACATCACCAGCTGCGTAAATGCTTGGTACGTTGGTTCTGGAGTGATCATCGACAATGATGGCGCCATTCCTAACCTCAACACCGACACCCTCAAGATTAAGTCCCTCGGTATTCGGCACCCTCCCAACAGCAACCAGGACCTGTCAACCTTAACCGCCTCACCACTTGATAAACGAACAAGCCTACTATCGGGGGGGTCTACCTCCGTTACGGATGTACCTACTCTAACGTCGACCCCATACATCTCCCTCATGACCCTATTGGCGAGATAATTACCTAGCTCAGGGTCTGTAAATGTTGGTAGTAATCTATCCATGATCTCGACAATAATGACCTTAGAACCAAGCTTATGCAATAGCGTCCCTAACTCAACACCTATTGCCCCACCACCTATGATCAATATACTATCAGGTATTGAATCAAGGGAGAAGAAATCATCACTAGTTATAACGAAGCCCCCCCCTCCTCAATCCCTCCTCCACACCCCCCCTTATTGGCGGCACCTTAGGCCTAGAGCCGGTCGCTATTAACACGTTCTTGGCCTCAATCACAGAATCTCCAACCTTAACAGAGTTTGGCGATGCCAACCGAGCCTCACCAAACAGCATCTTAATACCCCAACTCGGAAATACCCTAAACGTATACCACGCAATTATCTGACTGATTAACTGATCCTTAGCCCTGAACATAGCCTTCACGTCTAACTTAGCATCGGTGATCAAGCCTTCATTAACTAAGTACTTACTTAGTTCATGGTAATGATCAGCTAAATATAACAACTTCTTTGTTGGCACACAACCAACATTTACACAAGTCCCGCCAGGCCTATCCCTATTCCTCTCTATGAGTAGGACCTTAAGTCCCAATTGTGCGGCACGCACGGCGGCGTCAGCACCCGCGGTTCCTGAGCCGATGACTACGAGGTCCCACCTTGTGCCCTCAGCCTCCCTGCCTGTGACCTCAACGCTCATTAGAACCACCCAATATTGACCTTAGGGTTATCTCCACGGACTTCCTAACAATAACCGTGCACTTCTTCCTCTGCTCAGGCGATACTAGGTCGAATTTTGGGTTTAGGTCCTTGCAATTTGGTGATCCGAACATATTCACGAATTGTTTGTAGATGTTCGTAACCTTATTATGAAGTTCTGCGTGGTATGCTATAAATGATTCACCTGCTTGTCTACCACCCCCCCTTTCCTCATCTATTTTCTTCTTCATGTAAATGCTCACGGCAGCTACGGAGGCCCACAGGGCACCACAGAGGTGCCCAGAACCGCTTAAACCACCGGCAAAGCCTATTGGTACCGCTAGTAACTCTGGCGATGCCTTAATGTTTAAGGCCTCAAGTAAGGCTACGAAGGGTGAATATGCACAGTTCTCAGTTTCAATAAGTAATTGAGTAGCCCTTTCCTTAGCATTTTTAATTAATTGCTCGAGTTTTTCATTCTCCATTAGTACCACCCCCCCTCTCCCTCTTCATTTTCTCATCAATCTCCTTAAGGAACCTATCATACAAATGCCCGATTACGGGTATGGAACCAAAGTCAACCCTGTAAAATATGCTCGGCATTGGTGGGTAAACAATGAAGTTAGTCCTGCTCTGTTCTTTAAGGGCATTGATAATATCACCAAGCATACCTGCTGGCGTAACAAAGAGCATTTCGTAATCCTCCACATGCCCAACGATCCTATCGCCATAGCCGGGCAGCGCAAGCCTGGGCTTGCCGGTAAGTAGGGTTTCAACGACGGCGGTGTCCGAGCCGGCCTTACCACTGGCACTCAGTGTAACCTTCTCGCCACTGATGTATACGTAGGCCGTGACCAACTTAACCATTTGACCTGGCGTCCCGTAAATCATCACAACCTGGGGGGGCTCATAAATAATGTTGTCCAAGGGCATCGTTAACAACGCCTTATACTTACCCGCAGGAAGCCTTGGCAAACTAGTATCAAGTGCCTTACCGGCCTCCTTAGTTCTCGTGTAAAGCCATAGCTAAGGCTGCCATCAAGGAAGTAGTCCGGGGGGGCTCGGCAAATCCAAATATTATTATTTCGCCAGGGCATGCCATATCCTCGAGAGTGGCTGCCATGCCCATGCCATAATATCTAGCGGCGGCCACCATTTGACAAAAGGTTAGTTTCCTATGGAAATGCTTACTAGGGCGTAATGCACTAATGCCTAGTTGATCCAGGTCCCTATCTATTAGTGCCACGCCAATGGGCTTAGTCCTTAATCTAAGTATATCCATTAAATCGCTTGAATAACGTTTATACTTCTCTAGGGCTTCTTGAACAACCATAATTGTTAAAAGTTAAATTTATTTATAAGGAGTATTAGTATATATTTTATATATTATTAAGAGCAAGGGAATAGGTATGAAATGCTTATAAAGCCTTACACTACCCGTGCTTGATGCCTAGGGTCTTCGACATTGGTAGGGTTTGCGTGAAGGTTGCTGGTAGGGAGGCTGGTAGGAAGTGCGTCATTGTGGATATTAAGGATGAGAACTTCGTAATAATAACGGGGCCCAAGTCCCTAACGGGCGTTAAGAGGAGGGTCGTTAATGTTAAACATATCGAACCAACGGAGTACAAGATAAACATTAAGAAGGGAGCCAGCGATGAGGAGGTTTTCAAGGCGCTTGAGGAGGCTAATTTGGTAGATTACATGAAGCAAGTCATAAAGCCTAAGCTTTCCATGATACCAACACAACAGCAATGATCAGCCGGTTCTATCTCTTCATCGATTCAATGCTCGGGGCTCTCTCATCACTTAGGTATTGAACATAACTGTCTTTTAATCCCTTAAAGGAATTCCTTAACCTCATTCGGATCTTTCGCGTGTTCAGCAGCCACCCTTTCGTTTAGTTCAACCCCCCCAATGCCAGGCCTTTTTGGTGGTGTTATGTAGCCCTCCTTTATGATCATGCCCTCCTTAACCATGTCAGGCCACCAGGCAAGTCGATGGCATGCCACTCAATGGCTATGAAGTCCCCTATGGTGGCTGCCACGTGGGCATTTGCCATGGTCCCTATCGGGCTTGAGATGTTGTGTATCGCCACCGGCACGTAGTACTCCTCGGCTAGGTAGGCTATCTTCTTCATCTCGAGTAAACCACCGAGCCTCTGCACATCAGGGTGTATAATGTCCGTAGCCCCCCTCCTCAATCAACTCCCTAAACTGCGAAAGCCTATACAACTTCTCGCCAGTGGCTATGGGCACAGGCGACTTAAGCCTGACCTCCCTCATCGCATCGATGTTCTCAGGCGGTACCGGATCCTCAAACCAGAAAACATCGTATTTCGCCAATTCCCTGGCTATGGCTAGAGCCGTGGGCACGCTAAATGCCCAGTGCCCATCAATCATGATGTCCACATCGTACTTAACAGCATCCCTAACACCACCTATGAACGAGGTCACGAACTTAACAACCCTCATGCCGAAGGTCCTATCGAACTCGGTCTCCATCATGCCCTCCGGCACATCGACATCAAACTTAATGTACCTGAACCCCCATGTTCATGGCCTCCCTGGCCCTCTTCACGTAATTCTCAACGTTATAGCAACCTCAGTACTGGCCAACTCAACCCACCTCCTACCGCCAGTCTCAGTAATGCCAGCGCCGGCATGCAGGTCCGCGTAAACAGCGACCCTATCCCTAACCCTACCGCCAAGTAATTCATAAACAGGAAGACCCGTTAATTTACCCTTCAAATCCCAAAGCGCTGTCTCCAATCCACTAATTGCATTATTAACCACGCCCCATTCGGAATTCGGTATGTGCTTCCTAATGAGCCTAAGCAGGTACTCAACATTAACCTCCTTACCCCTGATCAACTCCTCAGCCCTCCTCAAAACCTCCTTAATGCCCGGGCCCCTATGGCACTCCCCCATAACCAACAAGCCCATTACTAAGCTCAACCTTCACAATGGGCCACTCGAAATTCCCCATAACAGTCAAGACCCTAACAGACCTAATGGTTGGTTCACTCATGGCGGTTCCTATATTAATGAAAATTTAATAAGTATTTCAGGTAATAATGTATTAATGGGTTTAATCCAATAACTAAATTAATATGGCCAGCGTAAACGTAATAGGTCTTGTGGATAACACGTACTTAAAGCCCTACGGTTCAACCAAGGATATCGACGTCCTAATCGAGGATACGGCCAGATACGGTGCATACGCAATAGCAATTAACCCGGTATTCCTTAGGTACGCCAGGGAGTACATGGCACGTAAGGGGGGGTATACCTTCAGGGTAGTTGCAGTGGTTGATTTTCCATTTGGTGCCGGCACCACGGAGCTAGGGTGGACGCCATTAAACGCTATTCACGGTACACGGATGAACTTGATATCGTGGCCCCAATAGGCCTTGTTAAGTCCGGGCTTTGGGATGAGGTTGAGCATGACATAAACACGGTGGTCGAGACCGCCCATAGAGAAGGTAAGGTCATCAAGGTCATCGTTGAGGACGCCTACACAACGAGGGAGGAGAAGCTCGAGTTGTATAGGATTGTGATGCAGTCCGGCGCTGACTTCATTAAGACAAGCACCGGGTTTGAGGAGAGGGATTACGCGGAGAAGCTCGGTAATAAGACCGGCGCTCAAGTCGAGAATGTAAGATTAATGGCCGAGCTGTCTAGAAAGTATAATCCAAGGATTGGTATTAAGGTCGCGGGTGGCGTCAGGACTTATCAACAGGTTCTTGAATTAATGAGGGCGGCAGAGAGGGAGCCTGACCCCCCCACGAGGTTTAGGGTTGGCACGAGTCACCTAACGAGCATTGTAGAGAACATGAGGAGTAATCATTAGTCAATGGCGAGAAAATTTATAAAATGAGTGAAAATGCCAATCACCGAATGTCACAGGAAAACACAGAGAAGTCGGTTGAGGAGGTTCAGGGGGGGAGACGCAGCCGACGCAATCAGCACCGCAATCGACACAGTTACCTGAGATAAAGCCGACGCAGATCAGTGGTGCTAGGAAGCTTAGGTGGGGGGGCGTTGCCTACGTCTACTCCAGTTATAATAATACGATAATAATAATCACCGATTTAACAGGTGCGGAGACCGTTGCTAGGGTTAGCGGTGGGCAGGTGGTTAAGGCTGATAGGGATAAGCCAAGCCCGTATGCGGCAATGATGGCCGCCTACAAGGCCGCCCAAATAGCATTAAGTAGGGGGGGCATAAACGCGGTACACATAAAGGTTAAGGCGCCGGGTGGATATGGCCCGAAGACGCCGGGTCCCGGTGCCGCGGCAGCCATTAGGGCCTTGGCCAGGGCTGGCTTGATAATTGGTCGTATTGAGGATGTGACGCCAATACCGACAGACACCATTAGGCCGCCTGGAGGTAGGCGTGGTAGGAGGGTATAACCGCAGCGATTCAGTTCTAAATTGATTAATCCTACATCATTAGTTAAGGTGTTTATAATGAATTGTAATGATCCAATTACAGTACTTATCGGTGGTAGGGAATTAATGAATTCCGCCGAGTTAATTTTGAGGGAATTCTTTGGTTCGGCCTATAGGTATGCGAGGGCGGTTGTTGATTATGGCGTGGGCTCAGTGGCGTTGGCAGTAATTAATGGCTCCAGCGTGGGTGCCACTGTTTATTATAGCATCAACGTTGGTTCCGTTAGACTATGCGTTATTTACTACATAGCCGTAGTTGAAGGATGCAGAAACCAGGGTATTGGTAAGGTATTGATGAGTACGATAGAGGAGGTTTGCGCAGTTGATTCTGATGTTTATATAGTGACGACATGGCTTGGTAATGAACTTGCCAATAGACTCTACAGATCATTAGGCTATGTGGGCTATACGTGGGATGAGTTAAGGAGACTCATTGGTAGGCGGGCTGTTGATAGGTTATTGAAGGCGACGTGTGGTTACGATGATGACATAGCCTATGTGAAGCCCGTCGTTAGTGACAGCGACGTATTGGGTATATTAAAGCGTGTTGTTGAGGGTAATGGCAATGAAGTTAATAGGCTTTGGCGTGAGACCTGCCTAGGCGTTTGGCTTAGGATTAGGGCTGGTCTTCGATGAATTTCATCATTCATCACTGCTTAGTTTTTTAAGTAATAACCATTTATTTTCAAGTGAGGAGTATGCCAAAGGGGAAAAAGAAGGTGCAGGAGCAGGAAGTTGAGGAGGAAAGGGAGGAGGAACCAGATGAGGAGGTTGAGGACACAGAGGAGGAAAGCAGTGAGAAGGGTGCTGTTGTTACGGCAGCTGTCAGCGGCGGTTATCCGGTGATTGATGTTGAGGAGATTGAGGGTGTTGGCAGGGTCACGGCTCAGAAGCTTAGGGAGCTGGTTATAACACGGCTAGGGACGTTGCTTCGCAAGTGTTAAGGAGCTCGCGAGATACTTGGTAGTGAGGATAGGGCTAAGCAGATCATCGCCGCTGCCCAGAAGCTCATTGGATTGACGCCGTTCATAACGGCCTACGAACTTTACGAGAAGAGGAGGGGCATTAAGAGAATTAGCACCGGTGTTAGGGCACTCGATGAGTTACTTGGTGGTGGTATTGAGACCAAGGCAATTACAGAGCTCGTTGGTGAGTTTGGAAGTGGCAAGACCCAGCTCTGTCATCAATTGAGTATTATGGTTCAATTGCCCGAGGATAAGGGCGGCTTAAATGCTAAGGCGTTGTATGTCGATACCGAGAACACCTTCAGGCCTGAGAGGATAATGCAGATGGCTAAGTACAGGGGTTTAGATCCACAGGAGGCTCTCAAGAATATTCTCTATGCCAGGGCTTACAATAGTGATCACCAAATGATGATTATTGAGGAGAGTAAGAAGATCATTGAGAAGGATAACATCGGTCTGATAGTCATTGACTCGTTAGTGGCCCACTTCAGGAGTGAGTATCCGGGCAGGGAGAACCTAGCCGAGAGACAACAGAAGCTTAATCACCACATTGCCCAGTTACTTAGGATTGCGGATATATACAACGTGGCCGTCGTCGTCACAAACCAAGTGGTTGCGCAGCCAGACGTATTCTTCGGGAACCCGCTTAAGCCCGCTGGCGGTAATGTGATTGCTCACGGAGCCACATATAGGGTTTGGCTGAGGAAGGGTAAGGAGAATGTCAGGATCGCCAAGATCTTCGACTCGCCGTATCACCCTGAGAGGGAGGTTACGTTTAGGATCACTGAGGAGGCGTCGTTGATTAAAATCAATCACCACCAAACACCGACTTAGGCGCGCATGTTACGCTTCATGATTAAAACTATTTAATTAAGGTAATTATGAATGCCTAATGGGTTTTGTTAAGGTTAGGGCTGGCATATTCAACCCACTAGCGCCAGAGAGGACTGTGGAGGTTGATGGTATTGTAGATACTGGTGCGATTTATACCGTCATACGTAGGGACATACTTGAGGGACTTGGAATAAAACCGAGTAGGAGAAGAAGGTTTAAGGCATTTGGTGGTTATGTGGAGCGTGATGTTGGTGATGCAGGCTTAATACTCATGGGTGAAAGGAGGGTTGTACCTGTGATATTTGGCGAGACCGAGGATACGATGGTGATTGGCGTAACCGCGCTCGAGATTTTTGGGCTTGAGGTGGATCCGGTCAGGGGAACGCTTAAGGAGGCTGAATTACTCCTGCTTTAACTCCCTAGTCCACGACTAAACATCATTAGAGGTTGTCGAGCCTCTCAATCAGTGAATCCTCATCACCCAGGTACCTAATGTCAATCCTCTTCTCAAAACTAATCAACTCAAAGTTAAGGCCCAAATCCCTCGCGTACCTATAAACCTCCATCAACTCCTCCCTACTCGGCCTCCTAGCAACTCCCTAAACTCCGGGTTAAACCTAGGCGAGTTTGGGTCGGTCTCGTTCTCCGGCCTGTACTGATCCATTATGTTGACCAAGACCCCCCCAGCATGTTATCAGCGATCCACTTAAGCAATGGCTTTGAATCATCCTCAACATGCCCGGGCATTACCAAGTGCCTAATTATCATGTCCTCACCCCCCCAATCATAGGCGAGCTTATGATTCCTAGAAACTATTTCAAAATATCTAGGAACCCTTGATATTCTAAATGCACACTTATTATTATAATATTTAAAATCCGGAAGATGTATATCGACAATAACTCTTAATAATTTCATGACATCCACGGTCATGTAGAAGTTGCTGTTCCATAGCATGGGCACGTTAAGCTCATTTCCGTAGAACGCCCAATCCCTGGAGAAGTTGTAGGGTATGAAGTCTGCCTTAACCGAGAGTACGGCATTGTACTCCTCGTCACTCAGCTCATCGAGGACCTTAATGCCATCCCTGGCAATAAGCCTTATCGCCTCGGCAATATTGTGCAGGTGTGGCGTTGGTTCACCACCGACCCAGTTAATGTTGTGAACACCCTCAAGCCTAAGAATAACCGCTGCCGAAGCTATCTGCCTAGGATTCATTACAACACCATTAAACCTGTCCCTACTTATATCAGCATTTTGGCAGAAGGCGCAGCGGAAGTTGCAGGATGTGAAGAATATAGTCCCAGAACCCATCACACCACGGAGCGGCAACTCCTCACCAAGGTGGTGGAAGTATGTGGATACCCTACTCGTGGAGTCGAGCATGCATACACCAAGCCTATTACCACCCGTCCTATCAACTACAACGCCACTCACAGAATTCGCAGTGCCTAATCATCCTTCTAGTGATTTCGGCGACCAGGTCTAGCAGTGATGGTGATGCCTTGGGCATGTCCCTAATATCCACCTCATTGTTCCTGACCCTGCGCCATAGCTCGAGGAAGTCCTTTAGGGCCCTCTCGAACTCCCTCCACAGCTCGCCTTCGCCTAACTCGGTTATTTTCTCGTTAACGGGTATTCGCGCGGCTATTAAGTACTTGGCTGGTTTCCTGTTAATGGCTACTTCATAGTACCAGGGCAGTTTATCCCTAATGTACTTCCAAATCCATAACCTTGAGAAATTAAGCACTAGAGCTAATGTGTCATTGAGACTTTAAAAACGCTTATAACGTGGCAAGGTTTATAACTACATACCTATGTAGTAACTACATAGGTATGTAGTTTCTCGATAGGCCAGCTGAAGACCCAAGTGAGTTGTGTGATAGGGAAGTTAAGATTAGACAATTGAGATTTTCGGCACTGAATAGGGCAGTAACGGGTGGTTGGCTTTAGGCGTGTTGGTAAAACATCGCTTGTTAAGGCCACCACAAAGAATATGGAGGGTATACATTGATGCGAGGAGGTTTGAGGACATGAGCTACATGGCAATTAGGAATCTCCTAAGTGAGTTTACGAAATACCATTTTTATCAGAGGGAATGTAGGCCAATAAGTGATAGTGAGGTTACGAAGCTCCTCAGGAGGCTTGTGGATAATGGATTTGTGATGAAGGTTAATAATCAATACGTGATTGCTGATCCAATACTTAGGAGGATTAGTGATAGGGTTAGGTGTCGCTGACCTCCTCGCCATGCCTTGGGTAGGTGGTCCGCCCAGGGCATGGGTCATTGGTTCCCCCCCGCATCTGTTCGGGTTTACATCCGTCATCTGCGGGGCAGTCGCGGGGGGCCAGAGCTCCGCCCACCTGGGCCTTGCCCAGCGTGTTTCTCCCGCTCACTTCCAAGCCTTTAAACGCAGTAGGGGGGGTTTAAAAATGCAGAAAGCCCGTGCGCACCTCTGAGCCGTTATTGGATTTATGGAGGGCTCTAGGCATGGCTTCAGTGCTGTGTTGGCTCCGTATCACACCTAGAATATAGTTCTCCAGCGCCTAGGCTCTGGGCAATAGTATTCTATTCATAATCGAATATATGCACAAATCTTCTAATTACTTAATAACTAATCAGAATTTTATCCGCTTAAAATCACGATCGAGACCGCATTTTTAAGCAGTTGCTAAATTAATATCTCGTGAGCGTGGAAAACCCACTCAGGAGGGAACCTCAAACCCAGCCCGTTGGCCCTGGAATTTGCTGGGGGGGCGTTAAGGCTAAGGGCTCGAATAGGCTCAAATGCGGCGAGGAGGCCAGCGACACCTAACCCTATCACTAATCCTCCTAAGTGTCGGGATTAAGCTTTAATTTTAGCCTGCCCTAACCATGGCGTATGGCGGATAGGGTTAGACTCGCGATTGTGGTTGCGGAGTTCAACTACGACGTTACATACCTAATGCTTCAAAAGGCCCTTGAACACGCCAGATTCCTCGGTGCCGAGGTTACTTACGTGGCCAAGGTGCCGGGCACGTATGACATGCCGATAATCGTTGATGAACTGCTTAGGAGGGATGATGTTGATGCCGTGGCGGCTATAGGCGCGTGATTCAGGGTGAGACTAAGCATGATGAGGTTGTGGCTCATCAAACGGCTAGGAAGTTGATGGACCTATCCGTGGAGCACAGGAAGCCGGTTGGTATGGGGATAATCGGTCCTGGAGCCAATAGAATGCAGGCTCTGGAGAGGGCTGAGGAGTACGCGAGGAGGGCTGTGGAGGCCGCGGTTAAGTTGGCGAGGAGGCTCGAGTTATTGAGGGGTAGTAAGTACACGGGTACCACGGTATTCATAGAGTGAGGAATGATGTATTAAATTCACTGTGACTTTTGAAGATTTTTATGAGGTTCTAATTCAGCATTGGAGTCATTCTTCACCTGTCGGTAGGCGACTAAGCATCATCACGATTTAGAACCCTTATAACCCCTAGATTTATTTTTACTCGCCGTGATACTCGTAGCCCTTGGTTCAAGGAACCCAAACAAGGTTAGGGGGGGCACGGAGTTGGCATTCAGGCTCGCTGGCTTTAGGGCCAACGTGGTCCCCATAGAACCACCTGGCGGCTATCCCCCCCCGAACCCATTGGCCTTGATGAAATCATTAATGGGGGCAGTTAGGAGGGCTCAGTACGCGATTAATGCCGTGAGGAATGCCGAGTTTGGTGTTGGTATTGAGGCAGGGATAATCAGGGTTAAGGGGTTCGAGGAGGGCATTGACGTGACTATTGCGGCAGTAATTGATGGAAGCGGTAAGGTAACCCTTGGCCTTAGCCCCGGATTTATGGTTCCCAGGAAATTCATGAACGAAGTATTGCAGGGAGTCGAGTTAAATGATGTTGTTAGTAGGTATTATGGGGGGGAACCCAACATAGGCAGGAAGTACGGGCTTATTGGCGCATTAACCAGGAGGTTCATAGACAGGGTCATACTAAATACAGAGGCTGTTTATATGGCATTGATCCCCAGGCTGCCGTGGAATGCGGAATTATTTAAGGGTTGATGGTTGGGCAGGCAGAGTGGAGGTGAGATTATTCTTACCTCCACTCTTCCAGTCCAGGTTTTGACATTTAATGATCACCTAATCACGTGCTTAATATCAAAATATGTCATTAGGGCTACCCATAGGTCTATCACCACTATTCCATAGGCCTCTTCAGTGGCTGCCGATGGCCATGGGACGATTAACGCTATTACTGGCGCTATGACGCGAGAAGCAACGAAAACAACCCAAGTCTCCTATCCTTGGCCATTAATGAGCCAATGCCCCCCCACGTGATTAATGCCATATCCATCTGAGTGAAGAACCAGGTTGATACGAAAACATGCGGCCTAGTCCCCCCCTCGTGGTAAATCCCTATCAATGCCAGGAATAACCCTGCAATGAACACGAAGGCTGAGGCGAAATCCTCAACCTTATTCCTCGATACCAGTAATAGATTTATTGAGTATAGGTCGACGAATACTGACGTTATTATTAATCCATAGTTATAAATCCAGGGGGGGTCGGTTGCGTATGGCCCACCCAAATCACTGAAGGCGTTTTTGGTGAATATGAACCAGGGATTAACGCTAATGCTAATTGCTATGAATAACCAGGCAAGCACTGCAGCGATAATGCCCGTGTATGTTAGGAATTGCTTAGCACCCACAGTATCAATAGTAATTAATAATAGGCTTATATGCTTAATGGGTTAGATCTCGACTACCAATGACTCGGTATCCCTCGGGTAATACGTTATTACCTCGACGTAATCCTCGTGAATAACCACGGTATCCGAGTGCCTAAACCCACCAAGGCCATTTATGTATATGCCTGGCTCAACCGTAACAACCATGCCCGGCTTAAGTATGGTTTCATCACCAACATCAAGGAACGGCGCCTCATGACCCTCAAGCCCCAGTCCATGCCCACTATGGTGCAGTAAGTGCTCGATCACGCCAAGCTCCTTGGCGGTCTTTATAACGGCCCTATCAACGTCAGAAGCCTTGACCCCCCCAGGCCTCAGAACATTTAACGCTGCATCCTGAAGCTTAAGTGCTATTTCGTGGAACTTAACCACGTCATTACTTGGTTTACCAACGAAGAGATTCCTTTCAAGTTCAGCCATGTAACCACCAACGTCCGCCGTGGCGCCCGTCACCAAGACATCACCAACCTTGATAGGCCTCTCCACACTTATTGAGTGCGGGTAAGCACCATGCTCACCGACCTGGCCCCCTAAAACCTGCGTAGGCTGGGTACTCAGACCTCAAAGGCTTATACCCAGGGCCCAAGGCCTTCTTCATCATTATGGAGGCGTCAAGTGAAGCCTTAGTGAGATCTCGTAGTCATACATGCCAGGTGCCGTGTAGTCCTGAAGCAGTGAGTGGGCGAGGTTCGCCCACTTGGCACTCTCCCTGAGCAACTCGATCTCAGCATCACTCTTTATTAATCTCATGGAGTAAATATCATCCGATATATTCACGAATTTGGCATTAGGCAATAAATCAGTTAGACTTGGCCCCCTTATAGCCCCCAGTAACTTACGTAACCTGGTGATGAATCATAACCAATGGTCGAACTATCCAGGTGTAATTCCCTGAGCCAGTCAGCGAATAGGCGTATTGGGTGCACCTCGCCTGGGTAATCCCTATACGTGTATATCTTGCTCACGAGCCTCGTCTGGCTCAACACATGGTCTTTCTCAAGGAGCGGCACGAAGAGGTAAATATCGCCATTCCTACGTATGACAACGGCGGCCGGCCTCTCCGTCTGTAGGTAGTAGAATCCTATGAAGTAGGCAATGTTTATTGGATTAACTATGTACGCAGCCTCCAATTTCTTCTCATCCATAACCCCATGAAGTAGGTTTAGTCTTCTCTCGAATTCCCTGGTTGGTACGGTATACATTTATCTTATTGATGCCCTGGGCCATTTTAATGAATTACCCGCCTAACCGAATAGGTTAACCTCAGGGACATTCTCCGCGGTGGCCTTTTCGCTAAGCACGTCATTACTAATCTCAATCACATACTTAAGCCTCGCGGTATAAACGACGTTATTACCCTCCTCACCAGTTGGTGCCAGTGGTATCTCACCGGTAACCCGGGCATAACCCTT
This sequence comes from Vulcanisaeta distributa JCM 11216, assembly GCF_001315985.1. Lineage (GTDB taxonomy): Archaea > Thermoproteota > Thermoprotei > Thermoproteales > Thermocladiaceae > Vulcanisaeta > Vulcanisaeta distributa_E. Next base: position 14,927 of record NZ_BBBI01000014.1, on the reverse strand, counting down.
CTCCTCATTACCCCCCCTCATCAACTTCCAAACCATGTTAACGCTGTACTTACCACCAACATCCTTAACATCCCAAACTCTCTCGCCGGGTGTCAGGCCGTAGTCCGTGGAGAAGGACTTAACCAACTGCATGAAGCTCGTGCCTGAGTCGTCAAGAGGCACGGATAGGCCAGCCTCCCTGGGCCACCTCTCGAGCCTCTTCTTCCTTGCATCCTCGTTGGCAGACTTACTTATTTTTATTGGTACCTCCAGGTCCCTCTCATACACTGGTGTGAAGCTCATTAAAAACTACGTAGTGAAGGCCAGAATAAAAACACTTTCTTGGACGGAAATCAGCTAACACCTTACTCGTCATTGGTCTGGACAGCCATCGCGTCATCACTGGTTATTGTTTTAAACACGTATTATTTAAAACTACTCCACCTCGAGGACCTCATTAATATCGAGGACCTGAACCGCGCCCTCCGCGTTCCTACCTAGGTTTGCTAGGCATATTGGGCATACTGTTACTACGGTCTTTGATAGCATTGATAAGTGGTTGAGCCTAATTTTAGCGATCTTTCTCGATAATTCCGGACTAAGTGACTCAAGTGGTCCTCCGCAGCATGTTGACGCTTCCCTCCCAGTTATCATGGGTGACTCTACGTGCTTAATACCTGCATTATCAAGTATTGATCTGTAAACATCGTACTTACCGAGGTACCTGGCGTATAGGCATGAGTCGTGGATGACCACATCACCACTTACTTTAGGTCTAACCTTAATATTCTTTATCAGGTCCAAGTAACTCACAACCTCGAAATCAAGCTTGAAGTAGTTTGGCGCAACATTTACTAACACGTTATGAGTATGGGGGGGATCAATTGTTATGACTCTCTTAATTCCGTACTTCCTGAAAGTCTTAAGTACCGTGTTCTCGAAATATTCCAGGAACGCATCCTCAGCACCAATTTCATGAAGTAGTGCGCCGCTGTATGGTTCGTCCTCATAGAGGAAGCCGAAGTTAATACCAGCCTTCATTAAGGCCTTGGCTATATTCCTGACTATGCCATTAGCCCTGTCAATATCGGACTTGTCGGGCTTTATCACGAGGCCCGCGAATTTAGATAGTACACCGCCCAGGCCAACCCTTGATACCGCACTCGCCAGGGTACTCAATGATGAGCCCCCCCTGACCTTCTCGATCCATGGCACTAACTCGTTAATCATGGGCGCCATTTGGTATAGGCATGAGGTGTAGATTATTGTGCTACCGCCCCCCCTGGGTATGTTAAGGTCCTTTGCCCACTCGCTGCAGTAGGCCTTGTCCATTGGTATTGGTAGACCATTAGCATTAAGGCTACCCCCCCTCATTATCTCGATTAATGACTTGACCCAACTTTCCAAAAAGACCCACCAGGAATGTGGATTATTAACGTCTATTTAAGCATTAATTACAATTTATTGCAACACATAATGATTAATAATTAATCATTTCCCTTTAATGTAGATGTTTACCCTGGTCTTATTTATAACGGCATCGAGGTTACAATCACACTTAAGTAGCACTTTCATTAGTCCAAGTAGATAACCTCTGGTAAATGGCAAGCCAGCATCAAGATCGAAGGGTTCTAATAATGATATGCTGACTGAATACCCATTCTTATCGGAATTCATGACTATGTCTTCAATACCTCTCACGAGGTTCATAACCACGAGCATGTTTATCGCCGTTTCAAGCACCTTATTCATTGCGGCGTTTGATGGTATCTCATACTTAGTCCTAAGCATTGTACTTGCCATTGACAGACCCATTTCATAGCCAAGCTTCGTTAGAAAGGCATGAATCTCACCACCACTCTGAACCATATGCATTAGTATGCTCCTGAGTATCTCCTTGTCAAAACCCACCAACTCCATTGGCGCCTCGTGGCTCGCCCAAATGTCGTAGATTCCGTTAATGCTCTTAAGCTTATCAAGGGCGCTTATTGGTAGGGAGTCACTAAGTCTCATGGCTATTACCCTCTCGGTCTCCGAGGGTATGGATACGAAGACCCACTCGATGCTTGCATAGTCCTTAATAACGCCGGTTATTTCGTGAAGCATTCCACGCCTATTGGCGGTCTTAATCACGAGTAAGGTCATTAATGATTTATTAAAACACAGAGACTTTAAACCAGACTGATCGTGGACTCAATAAACTATTTAATTAATGTATCGCGAGGTAAGAATTTATTAAGGTAATAGTTTTCCTCAATGTAGGTATGTCCAGCGAGGTTAATTATGATGAGCTTTACATGAAGTTGCTGGATAAGGCATATACATTGATAACGCCAAGAATCCAGAGAAGACAGGAAATACCTAAGTTAAACATTCAGGTTCAGCCCAAGAAGACCATTATCCAAAACTTTAGGGAAGTGGCTCAGAGACTTAATAGGGACCCAACTCACATAGCCAGGTTCTTCCTCAAGGAATTAGCGTTGCCAGGTAACATCGAGGGTAACACCCTTGTCCTATACGCAGAGAGGAGTCCGAGGACCCTTGAGGCCGTTTATGAGAGGTACATTAAGTTCTACGTTGAGTGCCCAGTGTGTCACTCAATAGATACCTACCTTGAGAGGGACGGCAGGATATACGTACTCGTGTGTACCGCCTGTGGTGCGAGGACTCCAAGGAAGGGTATTAGCTAACTTTCAATTTCTCTGTTAAAGTACTTGTAATCAATAGTTTATATTGATGAAGAAGGGTTTTTATTTACTACAGGTATGCAGTAGGTCTGTGTCATTTGGTGGATACCCAATCGTTTTAACGGGTGAAATCGCAACAATGAGTGATACGCATGGGTCATCCGTTGTTGGGTTCGCAAGTGCAATACCGGAGAACTACTTCAGGGATTGGATCGCCCGTAGGTTCTTCAGAGTCAAGAGTGATAGAAATGGCAGGGTTTTTAGGGCGCCTTATGGCTTAGCTAAGGTTGAGGCTGCGCTGCTTGCCCATGGATATACTAGGAATGATGTTATTATTGCTGATCCTTATAAACTCGATAAGGTTATTGGACCAAATACGCGTATAATTGGCATTTACGCAATGGACCCACTGGGGGGGTTAAGCTACGGTTCCGGGATCCTTTACTGGATCTTAAAACTTGCGGATCTACCATACAGGGGCCTACCCTATATTGCGAAATCCTTCTTTCAAGTAATTAATCATCCAGCCATTAAGAAACATAGAAATCACGTAAAGATCGTTGTCGGCGGCCCCCCCGCCGGTTGGCAAATTATTGATACTGGTAAGCAGGGTGAGCTCGGTATTGATATCGTTTATGAAGGTGAGTTTGAGGAGGATGGGCCTCAATTATTTGACAAGTTAATGAAGGGTGAGTTCGTTCCAAATAGGGTTGTGGCACATAGGCCAGTGCCTGTGGACATGGTCCCAACTATCGTGACCCCCCCATCCATTGGCGGTATGGTTGAGGTCACAAGGGGGGGTTGTGGTAGGGGGGGTTGTCAATTCTGCACACCAACGCTTAGCGGCATGATTAGGTCATTCCCATTCGAGGGCCACATTGACAAGGAAATTAAGCTAAACATTGAGGTTGGTGGCTTCAAGGAAATAACACTCCATAGTGAGGAGTTCTTTAGATATGGCGCGAAGGGCATTGAGCCGAACCCTGACAAGGTCCTAGACCTCACCAAGAAGGCCTATAAGCTCGTTAAGCCTACGGAGATGATTATGAAATAACCACGGACTTCACCACGGCGGCTGTTGTTAAGTACGCACCTAAGATGGTTAAGGAGGTCTCGGAATACATGAATGAGGGCGGCACCTGGCACTTCATTGAAATGGGCATTGAGACAGGGTCACCTAGACTACTGAGGATGTTAATGGCTGGTAAGGCATTGCCGTACAGACCTGAGCAGTACCCAGACGTTGTTGAGGAGGCCATTGGGATACTCAATGATAACCACTGGGTGGTTGTCGGCACAATGATCCTCAACCTGCCGGGTGAGACCGATGACGATGTTATAAAGAGTCTCGAATTACTCGATAGGTTGAAGAAGCTTAGGGTTCTCACGTTCCCACTACCCTTCATACCAATGGGTGCGCTTAGGAGGAGGGACTTCACGGTACTGGATAAGTTACTTGATGATCCACTTAGGCGCGAGTTCATTCTTAAGGCGTTCATAAAGTCATTTGAGGAGGCGAAGTCATTTAGTGACTTAATAACCAGGAAGGTTGAGAACTTCATTGTTAAGAGACTCATTAAGTACATAGCCGTTAGTAGCTTCAACCTAGTGCTTAAGAGGTATAAGGAGAAGCTTGGTTCGTTATTTGAGCAGTACGGCGAATTCAGGGAGAGAATTAGGGAGGAGTTGAACAAGGCCGTTATATCAGTAAAGATAGATAGGGATTTCGATGAGCAGGGCAATAACGTATCATAAAATGCCCATCCCCCCCTTGCTTTAATTATTAATAATTAGAAACCTTGATAAGGGGGTTTTAATAAAGATTTCACGTGGGAGTTAATAATAGGCCCATTGAGGAATTAGACGCCTTAGTTATCAAGAGGGCCTATTATGTACTTGGTATTAGTATAGCTGGCCTATCATTAGTAATGATTAATTGGCTAGGTCTATCAGTCATGATGTATGACATAATGACGATAAAGAAGATAGCACTTAATGCCGTATATTATGTGGTTCCCATGGCCACGGCAATGATCGGCTTCGCGGCAACGCAGTTACCGGCCACATTCCTATTCAGTAGGCTTGGTAATAGGATCTCCATGTTCCTAGGTTTATTATTCAATGGCATATCCCTCGTATTCTCAACCACCAATAGCTATTATACAGCCCTATTCCTCAGATTCCTGGCGGGCATGGGGGGGCTTGGTCTGTACCTAATGCCGTCACTACTATTAATACTTGGTTGGTGGAGCATCAGGGGGGGATTAACCAGGTGGGTCCAGGTCGTCTATTTATCGTCAATAACAATACTCATGTTACTCTCATCGCTAATGAGCATATGGTTAACACAGAGCGTGGCAGTATACCTGGGCTTGGTATCCATAGCCCTCGCAATCCTCGTACTGCTCACAATGAAGGACGCGGTAATAATTAAGAGTGTCTCAATAATGGCGGTAATGAATAACCCAGATGTGCTGATGTTGTCCATAGCCTTCTCAATACCCTGGGGGGGTACATACCTAGGCATGCTTCCCCCCCTTACTCTTAATGTAAGTAATTACCTAGGTATTGTCGAATTAACGATACCGCTAGCCCTAACGCCATTGTTCTACAGGTTCAGACATTCGTTAAGGATTGAGAGACGCAGGGTATTGCTTTACTTAACCATGGCCCTAGGCGTGGTTGTAATACCGATGGGGGGGTTAACCAAGGTCCAATTATTCATTCCAGTGATCATAGGTTTCATATTCACGGTGATCCTGCTCCTAACGCTATACCTTGTACATGACCTAGTCAGCCCAATACTAATTGCACAATCCACCAGCTACCTATTCACAGTATCATCAATAATAGGCTCAATAGTGAGCATGTTCATGGGATACGTAATACAGTACCTAGGTATACTTGGTTGGGTAATTACTGGGATTTTAATAATGACCTCATCACTTATTTATAGAATACTAAAGATCACTCTCTAACCTTCGGGTACCTATCAAGCCTCGCAACCTCCCTAACAGCCTCCAAGTCACCCAATAAATCCCTAATGGAGATGACGCCGACCACCACATCATTCTCATCAACAACAATCACATGCCTAACCCTGTAATTAACCATTAGGGAGGCGACAGTGCTTATGGAATCATCAACCCTAGCCCTAACAACCCTGGGACCCATAGTCCCAACCTTACCAACAGGAGTATCAAGCGGGAGCCTATTGGCCAAGGCCCTAATAACATCACGCTCAGTTATTATACCACGCAACTTCATACTATTCAAATCCTCAACCACAACCACAGAGCCAGTATTCTCCTTAGCCATCAAATCCACAGCCTCAATAAACGGCCTATCCTCAGTAATAACCAGGGGGGGTCTTTTTCTAACGAGATCAATCGCCTTCATGCTACCACTAGAAACCAATTAAGTTAACTAATTAATAAGCATTATTACAGGTCTATGTATATTATGCATTATATACGTAAAGCTCCATCCAAATTTTTACATAGTATAGATAAATATTTATATGAATAATTAAGTAATTAACATAGAAACCCAAGGCTTATAAGGACCGGCCAGTCAGTGACCTAAATGATGAGTAGGGACCTCGCCGTTCAGATAAATGACGAGTTTGCCGAGTGCTGAATAATCATTATTGAGTAATTCTTTCAGCTTATCAACACCTATCTATTCCCCATACTCTATCCCTAAAGAATATTCTTTACAAATTGAAATAATAAAATAGAAAATAAGAAACAAAGTATATCAAAATACTACAGAGACAATATTTAAAAACATTAAATATAGTCTATTATTATGACGAGGAAAGCCCTAGCACTAGTACTACCCGCGTTAATACTACTGGTAGTATTAATGGCAGGAACAACAATGGCAATGCAGGTAACAAAGATAAAGCCAGACACACCAGGCGTAACAATAATAAAGGAAGTAACAACACTAAAACTAAAAGTATTACCATTCAGCCACAGAATAGACCCAACATTACCACCTAACACAGGTGTATTAATAGGTCCATTTACATTAAATTCAGGGCAAGAACTAGGAATCTATGTAGTATGGTCACCATCTTCCGCAACACTACTAATTGGCATATTAAATGCCCAAACAAGTACTGGTTACGGTGCTTATGCGACAGGAGGCTCTGCTGCCTATGTTTTTAATCCAGGACCTGGATCTTGGTACGCAGTAGTTTTTAATGAAAGCCCATATACTGTTAGTGCAACAATTTATATCTTTATAATATCGCAATGACACCTTAAATGTCATTTAGCGGCGTCAATACTAGTAAAATTATTCTCTATAAGGTCATTATTGTTTATATATTCAACATTGTATTTATAACTAATAATATTATTTGTATTATTGATGCACGAATATACAAAAATATTGTCGTTATTCAGTTTTGTAATATTACACTTCAAAAAAGATAACGATGATCCATTGGTTTTCTTATATGTATCAATATAACTACTTAAAAATATAATAGATATAGACATTGTAACCATTATGGCTAACGCAATTAATAGTATCATTATTTTATTATTAAACGCTTTATGTCTTTCAATACTTCTACGACTTATATTATTTTCTTTTATTTTTTCGTCTTTTATTAGTATTTTGTTTAGGTTTACTTTGTCTATTGTTCCTATGTAGTGCCAGGTATTCCCGTGCTTAATGTACACGTAGTTTCCTGCCTTTATTACCACTGTCCCTGGTCTTCCGCATCTTGGGCATACTCCTGTGCCTATTGCCTTACTTGCCATTTTTGTTCTTTTTCAATCCCTAATTTAAATTCCTTACCTCTCCTTTTATCGTGAAACTACTATTACCACCGAGCATGTTGGTGCTTTTTCAATTCTGGTTCTCGGTAGTTTCACGAGGCATTGCTTAAGTGTGGTAGTGCTGTGAAACTGATCGGTGATAGGCGTGGCCAGTAGGGTGGCTGTACGTAGGAGGGTGAGGAGGTTTGATGTGACGGCGTTACCACTCGTGGTTAGGGTTTATATTAATAACCAGGTCTTGTTGCCAGCCAGTTTGGTTAAGGCTCTGGGTATTACGCAATTGAAATTCGCGGACATAGAAATTGAGTATAAGGGCTTCGTGATTAAGTTGAGTAATGTTAGATTGTTGAGGACTAGACATACGAACTCTAGGCAATTCACGATACCGAGGCGTATCAGGGAATTATATGGTGTTGGTCCTGGCGATGTTGTTAAGGTATTGTCCATAAGGCCCTCCAATGTAGGCTAGTAACTATCCTGGGATTATATGTAAAATTAAACCTAATAATTCTGTAAACCCCCCCATAAGGTGCTTCATGTAGTTGATTTAACTAGTCGAAGATCTTACCTGGGTTGAATATTCCGTATGGATCGAAGGCTCTCTTAATATTTCTCATTAATTCGATAACCAAGTCACTACGACCATTATTCCTACTACCTATTGCCCCCCCCTTTAACAACTCCTTCTTCTGTGTCCCAATACCGTGCTCCGCACTGACCGTACCATTAAGCCTTATGGCGAGGCTACCAACGTCCTCAAAAAACCTCATTATCCTTTCAACCTCATCCTTATCAGAACGCCTAGCCCAAACCGCTGGATGTAGATTACCATCGCCAATATGCCCACCAAGCATCATCTTAACGCCGTGCTTCTTACTTAGTTCCTGGAGTTCCCTGACGGCCTCGGGCAACTTGCTCATTGGTACTGCAATATCCTCAATGAGGAGGAAGGCGTCCATGCCGTAATCACCAAAGGCAGCCTTTAACTGGGCGGAGTACAGCATCTTCCTTGGCTCCAGCAACTTTGAGAAGTCCTGCCATGTTAATGCCTTGCCGATAATCTCACCACCATTTAATGCAATGGCATTACTGAGCTTCGTCAATACCCCTTGCTCACTACCTGCGTAGGTATCAACCCCCCCAATCCACAGATAGTACCTAGGCTCTAAACTGAGTAATTGCGCCGTCTTATCATCAACGAACTCCGTAACCATGGGCCACAACCTATCTCTCCTAACCTTAATCACCGCATTGACCAGGGATTCCGCGTTGCCGAACCTAGCCATTATACCCACGAAGGATTCCGGCAGTGGTGCTAATCTTAATGTCGCCTCGGTGATTACGCCTAGTGTGCCTTCAGACCCAATAAATAGCTGGACTAGGTTATAGCCCTCGCGACACTTGACCGTCCTACAACCAACCCTGACAACATCGCCCGTGCCAATCACAGCCTCAAGGCCAAGAACCCAATGAGATGCTGGGCCATACTTAGCACCACGCATCCCACCACCGCCATTACTGATTACGCCACCCACGGTCGCGGTCTTAGACGATGCCGGGTCAACGGGCCACTGAAGTCCGTAACCCATCAACTCCAGGTTTAACTCATCAACCTTAATGCCGGGTTGAACCCTCGCGTACCAATCGATGTCTGAGACCTCGATTATCGAGTTCATCCTCTCCAGGGAGACGATTACCGTATTCTCAAGCTTCGGCGTTGCATTACCGGATAGGCTTGTTGATGAGCCGACGGGCACGATCTTAAAGCCGTGGTCGATGGCGAGCTTGACGACCTTAACCACCTCATCAACACTCACAGGCTGAACAACAGCCATTGGTTTAACACCAACCTCCGAGGACGCATCATGACTATATAGAGCCAGTATATGCGGCTCAGTGAATAGCCTATCCTTAAACACGGCCTCAAGCTCCCTAATCACATCACCCCCCCTACCCTGGGACATGCCTATCACCTCGAATCACCACTACTTAAGTATTGTCTCAAGGATAATTGCCTTGAAACCATGTATTACATCCGCAATCCTAATACCCGCCGGGCACTGGGTATCGCAGGCCGCGCAGTGTAGGCAGGTCATTATTGGGTTAATAACGTCACTATTAAGTCCCACGTCCTTACCCTGCCCAAAACCATTCTCTATCAACGCCTTAATGAGGTTGATCCTGCCCCTGGGTCCATAGGCCCTACTGCGTAGGGCATTGAATGTTGGGCATGGGAACTCACAAAAGCCGCAATACATGCATTTTTTAACTTCCTCGTGAATCTCCTTAATGCTCATCATCACCCACTCACCTCAATGACCTCGGCAATGTCATAGAGATTAACCTCAACACCACTTAGTTTAACACCCCTCCTAAGGTTCACGTAACAGATCGGGCATTGAACAACCACGTTCCTAGAGAGCCTAGCCAACTCCCTAACCCTATTGCTAGCAACTTTACCAGCTATCTCGGGGGGGTACGTCGACTCAATAGGCCCACCGCAGCAGTGCGATGTGTCCCTACCAGTTATTACCGGGTCTTCTCTAACATCAGCCTTACCCCCCTAAGTAAGCCCCCCCTAATCAGGTCATACTTATTCAAGTACCTGGCGTATAGGCATGAGTCATGGATCGTAAACTCACCAACCCTAACCCTAACCCTGCCCGGGTCCAGATAGTCCAGGTAACTCCTAACCTTAATATTAAACTCAGGCACGTACTTGGGATAAAGCCTCTCGAGCGTGTACTGGGTGTGTGGGTCAATGGTTATTACCTCACTCACGTTATTATCCCTAAAGACCTTATAGACGCTTCTCGCGTAATCCGCAAACTCATTAACAAAGCCAAGCTCATAAAGCAATGCACCGCTGTAGGGTTCGTTATCCAGTACCCTAAATCTAACGCCCAGGGCCCTGAGCATGCCGTAGATACTCCTAACCACCCTATTGGCTCTATCAAGCTCCTCATCACCAGGCCTAAGCAGCGCCTTACCAAGGACCCTCGCGCCAATGGCCGTCAACCTAGCCAATGCACCACCCTTAGTAACACCAAACCTCTCAAGCTCAGCCACAGCCCTCTCAATGACTGGGGCCAGTTGGTAAAGGCATGAGGTATAGAGTATGGTGTTACCATCACTATCGAAGGATAGACCCTCCCTCCACTTAGTACAAATTGACTTATCAACAGGGAACGGAAGCCACGAATCCCTAAGACTACTAGTAACAACATCCCTCAAAGCCCTAAACCAATCAAGAGACACAAAGCAAAATCAACAAGCAACACTATTAAATATTAATACTAAGGCATAATAAATTGATGAATAGGGACAGAGTAAAGGGTAGACTTCCCATTAAGGGCCTCTGGTCAATGCCAGGTAATACACCCCTCTTTGCGAAACTACCTCAGTACTTCCCTGATGCCGAGGTTTTGCAGGTATTCTTTGAGGCTGATCCTGAGGGTGCGGCTGAGGTTGTCCCTGAGGACCTTGAGGTCCCAGTACCTACCGAGGCTGTGATCACGTTTTTTAAATTCCCATTTAGTACCCTTGGGCCTTATAATGAGTTTGCAGTGGACATTAAGGTGCTTCTTGATGGTCAGGAGAAGTACTATACGGCTTATAACTACGTTAATAGTGACGTTGGTTTGGCCGCAGGCAGGGAGATATGGGGGGGCGTACCTAAAAAATTCGCGGTCCTTGATATTAAGAGGAGCTTTGACTTGGTCTATGGATTCCTAGAGAGACCTGAGGGTTTGAGACTGGTCACTGCCGTTATTAGGCCTGAGGAGCCCGCTAAGATTGAACCACTGCCAATCACTAGACTCGCCCTTAAGGTTATTCCACCAGCTGGTGATGGTGCCGAGCCATTGATTCAATTAGTCGATAGGTATAGGCATAGGTTGACCCCGAAGAGCGTTTGGACTGGTCCTTGCACCCTGGTGTTTAATAATAGGAGTGATATTGACCCACTCTATAGGTTGGGGGGGCCAAGGAGAGTCATTAGGTGTGTTTATGGGACTTTTGATTATATACTTGATTTTGGCAGAGTCGTTAAGGACTACAGTAGGCGTTAAATGTTTAATGCTTTAGTAATTGAAAATAAATATTAAACAAATTCTTATTTACATGTTTACGACTTAAGTTTATGATATAGATTTAGTAATTCCTCATCAAACGTAATTAACGGCAGGTTTAACCTCAATGCCGTACTCAGCATTAATAAGTTGTTGAAATCATCGTAATGCTCAACGTAATCCTTATAACTAATAGCGAAGTAGATGTCCTGTATATTATTTTTCAACAACCTTAATCTTAGGATCTCGTAAAATCTCGCCTATAACGCTTAGGTTAATTTTATGCCTAATAAAGAAATAACCTAACTCTATAAGTGAGATTGTTGGTACGTAAGCTTCGCTTAGGGAATTCCATGTATTTACCGCTTTATCGTGATTTACATCATCCTCTAAAATTACGGCAATAATTTACGTTCGTATCAACTACGAAACTCATACTATCCCTTCTCGATTACCTCTCTTATGGTTTCCTCAACATACCTCCAATCTATCCTTTTTCCCAACCTAATCCTTATCTCCGTAATACTCCTTCTCCTTGGTTCAAGGATTATTCGATCACCTTCAAGCCTAACTATGAGTATATCCCCCCCAACTCTTAATCCAAGCTTTTTCCTAATGGCCGCCGGTATCGTTATTTGGTAATTCCTAGTTATTTTTGTTTCCTCGATCATAGTAGATCTAGTAACTAGATTTATTAAAGCAGGAATTTTTAATCTTACTAAGTAATTAAATCTTACAACGCTATGCATGAGCGTAAGATGCTGTGGCGGGTAATTTACGATTAATGGGAATAACTTATATTAATTAGTTATTTCTGCTTCTTCATTAGTGCCTAGTAGGGCTTTGGTTAGGCTCGTGGAGGATTTGCGTGACTCAGGGTTTAGGGGGGGTGTGGTTAGGGCTTACTATGTCAGGGGGGGCAGCCTTAGTTCGTTGAGCATCGAGTTCATTATCTATAGGAGACCGAGTGCGGTTAGGAGGTTTTGGGTTAAGTTGAGGAGGGCTATTGAGGCTGTGCCGTCGATGATAATTGCCGTGGTCATAGGCTTCGTCCTGGCATTAATAATGAGGTGGTTCGTTTAATACTGTAGTGTCCTCTTTAGGAAACTTATTACTGTGCCTAGCCTCACGTAATTTAGGCATTTGCTCTCTATTATTTCATAATCATCACTTAATAGGATTAACCGCATGCAATCATCATCGCTCTTAATCATCAATCTAAATGTACGCTCATCATCCACTATCACCATGTCTAACTCCCTCACGGTAATGCCCATCAACCTCCTCCTCAATTCATACTTATTGCTCTGCACATAACCATGTTCATTAACGGCTTTAATTATTGCTGAGTTATTTTAATTAAACACGTTAAGCAATATTACTGTTCCAGGAATCCGAGGGACTTCATCGTATTTACCTCATAATTTACCCTGGACTTAACTACCTCCAGCACGTATTTACAATGACTCACGCAGTTCATGACCAACTCCCTGGCATAACCAATGTATTTACCTGGGCTCAGTGCACGCAGGGCATCATCATTAACACCCAATTCACCCAGCGCTCTTCCATAATCCTCCGCGTTCATTCTGGACCCCCCTGAATATTGCTAGCGCCCTTTCATAGGCGTCGGCCATGCCCAATGCCCTAAGCCTAACCTGGATAGCCTCACTGAGCACCTCCCAGTGATCATTTAAATCCCTGCTTATGGCGCCCTCATCAACGTCGACGCTACTCAACACCGCATTCAGTCTCCTTACCCCAAGGATCACGTGACCAATACCAAGCCCAATATTCCTCTTAATGGTTGAGTCGCTCAAATCCCTCTGAAGCCTACTCACCTGGATATGCCTACTTATCTCCAGGAGTATTGAGGAACCAAGCTTCAGATTACCCTCGGCATTCTCTAGGTCCACTGGATTGACCTTGTGAGGCATTGTGGATGAGCCTATTGGTTTACCACGGACATGTACGTAACCGAGCATGTTGTACATCCACAGGTCCTGGGCCAGGTTAATGAGTGCCTGGGACATTAGTCCAGTGGACGTTAGCAAGTGAGCCACTGAGTCGGGTGGTAATATTTGGGTTGTGACTATGGCTGGTTCGAAGCCAAGTTCCCTAACGAACCTGCTCAACTCATCAATCCAATCAATGTCCCTGCTAATCATTGAGAAGCTCGCCATTGAGCCGGTGGCCCCCCCTGAAACCTTACCCTGCAACTTAATGTCAGTGATCACACCGAGCCAGTAGGTTAACCTGCAGGCGTGGTATGCAATCTCCTTACCAAGGGTTGTTGGCGTTGCTGGCTTTCCATGAGTCCTCCCAAGCATTGGTAGGTCGGCGTACTTTTCCATAAGGTTCATCAATACATTCAATAACATGACCAACTCAGGCATTAAGTATCTATAAATGGCAATCCTAATGAGGACCCCAAGGGCTAGATTATTCACATCCTCAGAGGTCAAGCCTAAATGCGCCAAGTGCGTAATATTGCCGAGACCTACGTCGCTCAATTTCTCCCTTAATAAGTACTCAACAGCCTTTACATCATGACCAAGCCTATCTTCCATCTCCTTAAACAGTGTATAGTCATTATCACTAAAACTCAATGATAAAAGCCTCCTCCTCTCCTCATCGCCAAGGGGGGGCTTCAGTAAGCCTACCCTGCTCAATACATTAACTATAAAGTCTAGGTATAGAATCTCGACCCTCAGTCTATACTTAACGAATGCCCTCTCGGAAACCGCAGCCGCGTAATCCCTTAATTCATCGTAGTACCTATCATCCAGCGGTGATATGTAACCCACGGTGCTTATTCGTACTGTTATTTAAAAAACTTATTTAACAATGATGACTTGTATTACACCTGCCTATTGGGGGGGCAATATTTAAATAAGTGTTAATATCATATGTTAAAAAGTGCCGCTAACGGTTGTTGTTGGTGGATGGTTTGGCGATGAGGGTAAGGGCAAGGTAGTGTCCTACCTAGGTCTTGCGGATAAACCGGGCATTTGCGTTAGGACGGGCTCCATAAATGCCGGCCACACGGTTAATTACAATGGGAGGACTTGGAAGCTTAGGATATTACCCTCATGCTTCATTAGTGAAACAACGAAACTCATGATAGCGCCAGGCGCGTTGCTTAAGATTGATGTTTTGTTCAGGGAGATCGAGGAGACAGGCAGTAGGGGGGGTAGGGTTTGGGGTTGACGCTAATGCAGGCGTTATTGAGGATAGGCACGTGGAGAGTGAGAGGAGTAACGAGTACTTGATGAAGGTCATTGGTTCAACGGGTCAGGGCGTGGGTGCGGCAATGGTTGATAGGATACTGAGGGTTCTAAAGACTGCCAAGGACTTCCCCGAGCTCAGGACATCATATACTGACGTTAGTAGGG
>NZ_BBBI01000013.1 GCF_001315985.1 Vulcanisaeta distributa JCM 11216 | reverse complement strand
GATCTATGCGGCTGGTTGGGCTGTTGACGATATGTTGACTAGCATTGGTATATGTAATGGACACGGTTTAGCTAATTGCCCCCCCACAGCTGATAGGCCTCACTTTGTCACTTATGCCGATGGCTCTTACATGGTTGTTAGGGCCGGCGTTATTAAGGCTATTGGTTTTGATGGTAGGCCCTTTATTAATGAGACTTTTTTGTACGCTGATGATGCATTGCTAGGCATTCGGTTGTGGAATCTTGGGTACTCCTCGTATTACGTACCTGTCGAAGTTGGTATTCACTACGCCTCGTTAACCACGAAAGGCGCGGGCCTCATTAGGTATTACCCAATTAGGCTAAGTTTATTATGTATGCCATGGTTAGGACCATGCATAGTAACGTGGTGCCCATTTACTATGCCAGGATTAAGTGGTCTTCTTGGCTACTGTGTAAAGCAGGCCTTAATCAATACTGTACCATGTATAGAGCCACCATTGACGGTTGGAAGTTAGGATTAGGTCTCAGAAGTAAGTACGGCGTTCTTGAGTTGAGTAAGGCACCGCACATTAGGGTTCCAAATCACGTAATAATAACCCACGCGTTCTTCCCAATAAGGTCGACATTCCTAAGGAATAGATTCATTGTTCATAGTGATTTAGTGTTCGGTGTGTAATTTCAGGTGTAGTGTTTTAGAAATTTCTAATGGGGTTTAGTTTTTATTTGGGGGGTGTTCCCTGGTTTTGGGTTGTTATGTCCGTGTTCCCATTTGGCAGTGTTGTTGAGGTTAGGCCTGTGCTTGTTGGCGTTACTAATTATGCTGTTTGGGGGTTCTGTTTTTAGGGATTTTGATGGCTCAATTGGTTTGTATGCTCTATCTGTAGTGGTCCTCGGGATTGTTCCATCGTTTTTTATAGGTCGCTTGATGGTTTTTCATTTAGGGGAGGTTGGTACTGTGGTTGGGGGGGATGGATTAACCGCGGCGCCCTTTAGGTTTGGTGACTCGTACTACCTCGTCTATGTGGATAGGAAGAGGGGGGTAATAGGGTTAGGCTCGCCGTTTCGGGGAACCCGGACTCCGGCTTTAAGGACGAGGCGATAATCGCTACCCCGCAGGTCTTCGGTAACGCGACTGAGGTTGACCTTGGGTGTAACGTGTACATGAGGGGGGGGCCCATGATTGATTTGGTGGTGAGCAACATACTGCCATACCCAAGGAGCCTATACCTACTTAGGTTCTCCATTAGTGGTAACTTCATAACCGTGAAACCCCCTGGTCAATGGGTCCGGAGTCCCTGGTCCCTGGCACAGCCTGCATAATGCCTCTTTCTACAGGGTTGGTGACACGTATTACCTATTGTCAGCATCCAACGACTACTCGCAGAAGCCGTATAGAGCTACATAGTTGCCTTTATTATGGATCACCCATATAATGTCGGTGATTCATTTAGGTACGTACTCATCGATGCAACCCAACTATCCAAGCTATTCATTGGTAGGGAGGCAGTGCTTGGCGCAGATACGCCATCACTACTGATGAGTGATGGCGAGGCCCTACTATACTTGAGCGTCGTGGATAGGAACGGTGGTCCCTGGAACCTTTATGTGGTTAGGTATAAAAGCGAGCGTTATACCCACTGAGGTTGAGGGAAATGCGTAGTGCCAGGGTATTAATCACGGGTGTTGGCGGTATTGGCGGTGTGAACTTTGTCAATGCCCTAAGACTTGCGGAGAGCCAGGTTGATTTGAGGTTATACCTCGTGGGCACTGACCACAACCCATACTATATACACTTCGCCAATGTTGATGCCAGATATAGGACCCCCCCTCGCCATGATGACCCAAACTTCCTAAGCACTATACTGGACATAATTAGGAAACATGGTATTGAGTTTCTACACCCACACCCAAGTGTTGAGGCTAACGTGGTGGCGAGTAACAGGGGATTGTTTGACCCAATTAACGTGAGGACTTACTTACCGAGCCCGGAGTCAATAGCCCCCCCTGATAAGGCCGTGATAGTTGATAAGATGACCAGGGCAGGGGGGGTGCCCGTGCCTAGGACCATGAGTATCAAGACCTTGGATGACATTGATGAGGCATTTTCCAGGCTGGGAGGCCCACTATGGATAAGGGCTAGGCGTGGTGCGGGTGGTAGACTTAGTCTCAGGGTTAATAACCCTGAGGAGGCGAAGCTCTGGGTTAGGCTGAACGTGCTCCAGGGCAGGGCATCCATCGAGGACTTCATAATCCAGGAATACCTGCCTGGTAGGGACGTGGCCTTCGACTCACTGTGGTACAGAGGCAGGTTAGTTACGTCCTACGCCAGAGAACGCATTGAGTACCCATTCAAGCACATATCGCTGTCTGGTATAACGGGCACGCCCTCGGTGGCTAGGACAATAAGTGATGAGGAGGTTAATAAGGTGGGAGTAAGGGCAGTACTTGCGCTTGACCCCCCCGAGCCCCCCCACGGCTTCTACTCAGTTGATCTGAAGGAAGACCCCCCCAATGGTAGGTTCAGGGTTACCGAGGTTGACGGTAAGTGGCACACAACGGCACCGCTCTGGGGGCCTCTCAATGGCGAGGGCCTACCAGGACCCGAGGTATAACCTGGCATATGTCTACCTGACCCTTGGCATGTGGGGGGGTGAATTGCCCTGGGACCTACCTCAGTATGACCTATTCCCAAGCGACCACTACCTAATTAGGCAGATGGACAGCGGCGTATTACTAATGCGTGGAGGGGGGGATGGTAATCTATGGAGGATACTATAGCCAACTACGCACTGGTCCTTGACTTTGACGGTGTAATAACCAGGCTAAACATTGATTGGCGAAAATTGAGGGAGGAACTCAGCAGGTACCTGGGCATTAGGGTCGTGAGTATTAACAAGCTCTTTGAGGAGACCCACGGAACACAAACCTTCTGGTTGGCGCATGAGTTTGTGGAGAGGCAGGAACTGGAAGCCGTAAAGACAAGCGAACTAAATAATGAAATCAAGAAATTAATTACGACCTTCCCAGGCACTAAATACATTGCAACGCTGCAGTCTGAGAAGGCCGTAATAAAGTTCCTGGAGAGGCATGAATTACTGAGCATCTTTAGGGAGGTTCTTGGTAGGCCAAGGTTTGCCAGCAAGGAACAGGAACTTAAGTACGTAGTAAATATAGTAGGTACTAACAGGGTAATATTCGTGGATGATTCACGGCAAAACATAGAAACCTGTGAAAGGCTTGGGATTAAGTACTGCATTCATGTTAGAAATTACCCAGAGGTTAAACACGTCATTAAGTTATTAAAGGAAATATCGCATACTTACTGGTGAAAAACCAAGGCTTGTATTGGTAGGCAAACGCAACTTGGCAAGCGCCATTACATAGAGACTATGAGAGGCATTGCGGAGGACGCACATAAGGATTAATAATTTGCGTTCAGGGATTGGAGTTGATTGGTTATGTGCGCAGTGGTTACTGAGATTCCGAGGGAGTTGTACGAGGAGGCCATGGCAAGGGGGGGTCTTGATATTGAGGAGTTATTAATAACAGTGTTGACTAAGGACTTAAACCTAGACCCTGAGGTGACTGTGAGGGCTAGGCCTGAGCTGCTGTTAAGTATATTAATGATAGTCAAGGAATTAATTGATAATAGTTCAGCGTAAGCTAAGCCAGTAATAACATAAGTAATGAGAAAAAGACCAAGAACGCATGTCAATCCACGTCTAATAATTTTTCACACATCACGTTTAGAAATTTCTAAGTGGCTGGGGATGGAGAATTAACATGGCTTGGCTCGTGGTTGTGGGTGGTTGTTTTGAGTGTTTTTGTTGGTTTGAATTGTTTATTGGCTTTGTATTAGTTTGTTTATGTATTCTATCCATGGTGTTATTGCTGTGGCTATCTCTGGGTATTTCTGTGTTGCTGTTGTTATTAATTCTGTGGTTGCCTTCATGATTTCCTCAATGGCGTTTATGGTGTCCTCCCTGCCCAGTCTCTCCTCGGTTATTGCCTTCGTGATCTCTTCCATGTATTTCAACTCCCTATTGATGTCCACCGCGCCCCCCCTAACCACTATCTTATTCGTCCTAGTCCCATACTTATAGTGCAACGGCCCCAGGTAGTGCTGGGTGCCGTCGGCGTGCACAGCGACGTAGTAGATATTCGAACTCTTACCAACCCTGTAAATCCCCTTAATCGGTGCACCGCACCTCGGGCACCTGCCCTGCATATCACTGCTTATTTTAACTAATGGGTTTATAAATCTTACTCATTAATTCAATTTTACGTGAGTATAAATAATTAATAATTATTAATTAAATACATAAGTTATCAATGATAATTAGTATGGATACTATTGTGTTAAGTACTACGATTATTGACGCTAATGCCTCAACTCGAGTTGAGGTACATGGCCATAATGTGATGGTTGAGTTTGATTACCTGAGTCGTTATAATAACTGGGGTGGTCTACCGTGGTTATTACTAAATTTATTGGAGCCTTGGAGAGCCTTGAATTAGGCGTATTTTTCGAGGCCTTGCCTGGCCATTGTTTATGGTAGGCGTAGGGTTGGTAAGACCAGGATTATTAAGTGGTGTAGCAAATCTGGTGCTAGGTGTATTTACTACCACGCATTTGTCGGTGAGGATTAGCATCAATGGCGTCATAGGGAGGTTATTCCTCGAGCCTGGCTCCCCCCCACTCAGGGACGAAGCATTCTTCCCATTAGGGAGGAGTTCAGGGAGTGCTCAACGTATTACAGCGTCATTAAGACCGTTGCCCAGCTCGGTGAGGTTGACGTGAGGAGGATTACTCATGAACTCGAGACCAAGGCCGTGCACAAAATCACTCGAGGTTTATGAACATAGGCTTCACGTAATTGCTAGGAACCATAGCGGGTCCAGGCCTTCCAATGCGGATTTAGTGGCCATGGGCAACATGCCATTCATGATGGGCAGTGAGGAGGATGTAGGCACTGCCTCATTAATGTGGTCTCCGGGACTTATTTAGTGGCTTTTCTTAATTCGTTTAGTGCGTTTTCGAGTTCGTCGTTCCACTTTATCCTTGGCTTTAGGTTCTCGATTCTATTCACTAACTCCTTTATGAGGCTCACCACGGCCACCGCGGCCTCCTCTCTATCCCTGAACTTTGATAGTGCCATGTCGGGGTCTGGGCCGTTGTATTGGTAGTCGTGTAGTTCTAGGGCTACCGCGGTCCATGCGGATAATCCGTAATGACCAACCTCCTCAAGCATTTGGGATAGCCTGACCAACCTCGTTGTTGGTACCCTGGGCACGGCCCTCTCCATGAGCCACTTCCTCTCCTCCTCGGTCTTGACCACTTGAAGTAATTTATCGATTTCGAGCCTAAGCAGGGCAGCCAAAAACGCCCTCCAGGCCTGGAAAGCCTTACCTGCGGCATTCCTGACTAATCCCTCGTCAAGAAATCTAAGCGCTAACCTAGCCTCAACCAACGACTCCAAAAGCCTAACCACCACGTAATCCTCACTCGTAGGCCTAGGCAAAGGCCTTTCAAGGGCTTCCACACCTCAAAACCCAACCAGCTCCTTAAATACTTATTTACTTAATTTTGAGGATTACTCACTCACCTGTAGTAAACTCGTCATTCTAGACCTACCTCTACGGCACTTCACCACTCACACCATCACTAATTAACTATTCCTAGACCCCCCCCATTAAGCAGGGAATAGCGATAACCAGCTTCAAACACACCAGCACCGCGTTGGGTTTATGTGTTAAGCCAACGTTTAGAAATTTCTAAACGCACAAAAGAAAACACGTAAAAATCACGACTCAGCCAGGCCCTATTAATGGCTTAATCACTTGTTCAGTCAGTGTGGGTGATGCCGTTGTTGGGTTGGCCATGGGCTGGCTCGAGGTGATGTGGCTGTGCTTGCTATAAACGCCTTAGTGTGGGCGTTGTCCGCCTTAATGGGCCTTACGACTCGTTATTTTTATACGGCATGATGGAGTATTTATACAGCCTTACTAATTTTAATTGGGATTGACGTGAGGAGGATTAGGCTGAATCTGGCCCCGGACCTGCAGGTTGGGTTCACGGATAGGGAACAAGCCCTCAGGCTTATTGAGTATTGGGCCGGGCGTGGGATGGGTGTGGTTCAGGGTGGTTTATGGGCCTGAGGGTTGTGGTAAGACGGCTTGGCTCCTACAGTCCGTGGAGTTGCTTAGGGATTTGGGGGTTTGAGGTTGTTTATGTGAACCCGGTTAATAGGCTTGCTCTCGCGGAGATTGGTATTAACGACCTTAGGGAGGAGTTTCTTAAGCTGATTAAGGAGCTATTGCACAAAACGAACTAGCCAGAATCGCCTGGATAGCCTACAACGTGGCCTACGACCTAATAAAGGCAACTAGGGGCAAGGTGGCGATCATCGTTGATGATGCATTCCAGGCGATTGGGGGGGTCAGGGAGTCCGCGCTGTACGTTAAGGCCCTACTGAACCTAATTGAGTACCCACCAGATATGTACGAGAGGATAATCACGATAGCAGCCACCAGCGAGGGTGTTTCGAGGCGCGAGATCGGTAGGCATAGGTGGGCTGATTTACTGGCGATGTGGAACATGTCTAGGGAGGGATTTAGGCAACTTTATGAGCAGATACCCGGAGATAAGCCGGAATTCAATGAGGTCTGGAGAATAACTGGTGGAAACCCGAAACTATTGGGTCAGTTATACGAGGCTGGTTGGAATATTGAGAAGGTGGTTAATGATGTGATTAGTAGGAAGAGGTTGAGGGCGTTTGTATCATCCCTCTCGGGCGATGAGAGGGCTTGGCTCCTGGACGCCATCGAGGACCCAGACACATTATTCACCAGTGAGAGAATGCCCCCTCATGGACAGGCTCGTTGAATTAAACCTAATAATTGACGACATACCCGAGAGACACGAATACCTATGGATCGACGAACCACCACCAGGGAAAGACCCAAAACTAGGAATCGGCAAGTACATAGCCTGGCAAAGCCCGCTCCACAAGGAAGCCATGAGGAGAACGCTAAAGGAACTAACGCAATGAGAACCAAAAAGGAAACACCCAACACGCTGAACGACAAGGCACGAGACCGGGAAACAGGGACCAAGTACAATAACCAAAGTCCCAACAGAGCACGGCCCGTCATGAGTAATTGCGTATTTGCCCACCACGTTAGAAATTTCTAAAAACAACCAAGGAAGAAAAACCAACCTAACCAGCCAGGGCAGCTCAATGACCTCCCTATGCCGTG
This sequence comes from Vulcanisaeta distributa JCM 11216, assembly GCF_001315985.1. Classification (GTDB taxonomy): domain Archaea; phylum Thermoproteota; class Thermoprotei; order Thermoproteales; family Thermocladiaceae; genus Vulcanisaeta; species Vulcanisaeta distributa_E. Next base: position 44,437 of record NZ_BBBI01000013.1, on the reverse strand, counting down.
TTAACTATCGTGAATTCCTCGCCAGTGTGAGGTCCTTGTTCCTGTTCATGGTTTTGCTGGGTTTATTGTCCTGGTGATTGGTACTAATCATTAATTGCTTGGTGGTGTTCTTGGGTATTTCTGGGTTTGACTGTTGATTAATTCTGGGTTCTGTTCTAGTCCTCATTATCCAGTGGCTTGGTGTTCTGGTTGGTCATTAGTTTGTTGAGACCTCGGTCTGTGGTGTTGGCTCTGTTAGGTGCCTGCGCGCCTTTCTGGGTGGTTTACGTACTCGTTGATGTCCAGGAACTCCAGGTACCTCCTCCATAGGTAGTTCATGGCCTCGTCCTCATTACCGTAGATCACCACGCCACACTAATCACTGAGTAGAGGATTGAGGCACCCACGCTCTCTAGGTGTACTACGTCGATTGGGTCCTCGGTGACGCCCAGCGCCTCGGCTATGTCCACTATTAACCCACCGAGCTCCAGGGCGCTCCTGAGGCTTGCTGAAACGGCGATGTCGTAGTCCCTACCCACCCCCCCAGCCCTGGCTCTCGAGCCGAATAGGAACGCGTACTTAACGTCATGCCTCTCGAACACGGGCCTTAACCTAATCCTCAACTCCTCAATGCCCACCTGCCCTGGATTACCAACGCTGCAAGTTGCTGAGTCTCTCGAGTATTAATGGTAGCTTCTCCTCCTAAACGCCTCCTCCTCAAGGCCCCCCCTATCAATACGCGCATCCCTGAATTCGCTGAAGTACTTATTCAGTAAGAGGGTTCTTCTAAGCCTTCATGAAAACCACGCTCACTGTATCGTCAATTCCTCAGGCTCTATGATCCTTATCCCCCCCAGGGAGTTTGCGAGTTCAATCACTGCCTTCTCATCCCTCTCCCCCCCAATGAAGTAGGTCACTAGGTACCTGGCGTCTAGTTTCCTGCCCGTGGCCCTCTCGTAGACTCAGTAATGCGCCTAAACGCCATGACATCGCCCCCCCTACTCACCGAGGACTTTATCTCCACGGCGAAGGCCTTGTCATCCCTAACCACTATGTCAAGGTCAACGACGCTTGGGTAGCCGAATACGTAGCCCTCAGTGTCATTGTAACTCCACTTCTCAACCCTATAACCAGCCCCCCCGCTGAGCAGTTCCTCGACAGCCCTCCTGAAGGCGTCCTCGCTAAGCACGCCCCACCTGGCGCCAATCGCCGATAACTTCCTATCAAGCCTATCATACCTCTCCCAAAGCCTGTCCTGGCTTTCACGTAACGCCTTGATTTCCTGCCAAATTCTATTGTTCTCCTCAAGGAGCTTGTTCTGCACCTCCCTTAGTGCATCAACTTCCCGCCAAAGTCTCTCTATGTTTTCGTTGATCCTCTTGTTCTCCTGCCAAAGCCTGTTCTGGTCCTCCCTCAAAGCCCTAACCTCCTGCCATAACTTCTCCTGACCCTCCCTTAAGGCCTTTGTTTCCTGCCACAGCTTATTATTCTCCTCCCACAACCTATTAACATCAGTCCTAATCGCCTCATAACCCTCACGGAGCGATTTAACTTCCTCCCAAAGTCTCTCCTGACCCTCCCTAAGCGCCTTCACCTCTTCCCAAAGCTTGTTGTTATCCTCAAGCATTTTTGTTTGAACTGCCTTCAATTCATTAAGCTCCCGCCATATTTTGTTGTTCTCCTCCCAAAGCTTGTTCACGTCAATCCTAAGGGCCTCCTGACCCTCAACAAGTCTCCTAACCTCCTGCAATAGGCCGGCCTGGTTCTCAGCTAACCTCCTTATCTCGGCTAACACGTTGTTCTGGCCCTCCTGGAGTGCCTTGACCTGCTCCTGCAGGTTCTTAACCTCCTGCCAAAGTCTCCCTTGGGAGTCGAGGGATTGCTTGAGTAGGTCGAGTACCTTGCCCTCACCATCAATTAACTGCTTAACGGCTTCCCAAGTGATCCTCTGTACGTCGCTAATTGCCTAATGGCGTTGCCGAGCCCCCCTCCTGGCCCTTGGCAAGCCTATCAACCATGTCGATGGTCCTACTCAGGGTCTCCGCCAGGTCCATAATCATCTCATTTATCTTAGCCAACATGTCAGTGACCTTACCAAGCATCTCCGTAATCCTGGCCTCACCCTCGGCAATACCCTGCATCGCATTGACAGACCTTGTCTGGGCCTCCGCAAGTTTATTAATGGCGTTTATTAACTGCCTAAGGGATGATTGAATGTCAGTAATACCCAGAAGCCCCATCACGGCTAGCCTAAGCTCCTCATCCTCCCTGAGAAGCCTGAGCAGTTCATCCCTATTGACCTTATCTGCCTTACCCACTACTACTTAACTCACGGGACTGGAATATAAGGTTGTTGGTTCTGGGGGGGAGGAAGGAGAAGGAAAGGAAAAAGAAAAGATTTGAAGGGAAAGGGTTGATTTTAAGGCGGCTTATGTATTTAAGGCCCTTACTTCGGCGGACCCAGCAAGCCGGCTAGTCTCCTCCTCCTCCAGTTGCTGTACTCAATCAGCAGTATCACTATCAGTATCACCACTATTATTATCACCACAGCCAGCAGTATCAGCGTGCTCACGGGCACAAAGCCCACGCCCGGTATGTAGTACCCACTCACTGGTATCTTCAGTGTCTGCGTCATTGTCTGCCCGGCCTGGCTGCTCGTTAGCGTCACCGTGGTGCTCGCGCTCTTTCCATAGCTATAGCCAGTTACTGTGCATGTTATTGATCCGCTGCTCGGTATTGGTATTGCAACGTTCTGCTGACCAACGCCGCTAGCCACTGTAACTGGACCACTCGGTGTCTGGCACGTTACATTCACCGTAGCTCAGTGCCCAGTGGTGCACCGCTGGCGCTAACGGGAGTCACTGTTAGTTCAACGGCAGGTATTGACACTTGTATTGGTGTTGATGCGTTGCTGCTCGTTACGTAGTAGGTGTAGGTGTAGCCCAGCGGTATGCCCTTCCATGATTGTACCGTTACAGTTACCTGGGCTGTGAATGGTGATATTGGCACCACGAACGTGCTGGTCGACACTTGTCCCTGCGCATTCGTTGTAGCCATCGTGGGCTTGATTGCCGTGGTCATTGTGCATGTACTTGGCGATGGCACCAATGGCGATACTGTGTATGTATAACCAACGATTGTGGCTGGTGTTGATATTGTTGATATGGTCACTGGGCACTCGGGCTCGGATACGCTGTAGCTCAGGGTAACGCCTGGCGCTGGGCCGAAGCTCGATAGTACAACGACTATGTTCGCCGTGGTCAGTATGTTGCTTAGTGTGAAGGACTCGATGGCCTCTGTGGCCGTCACGGTCCTCTGTATACTGAATGTGTTCTCAAACACGGGCACTAGGTAAAGCGGCTCTCCACTGCTTACTGCCTGCTGTATCTCCTGCCACGTCAGTGGTGCACCAGTGGCGTTGTAGTACACGACTACGTAGTAGTTGGTTGGTGGTAGCTGGCTCGTGGCTGGTGGGTATATCCTGTAGTCAACGGGTGTTATTGAGCCGTCAGTGCCTGTTATGTTGAAGCCTAGGAACTCATTGCCCATTGTTGGCTGGTCAAACACGACAACTAGGGCGCCGGGTATTCCAGTGCCTGTGGCGCTCTTTAGGTATATTGTGGCCGGCACCACGTGGGTTTCAACAGCCGCCTGTAAGACTGGGTTACCTAAATTATTCACATCGCTTTGTATGCTTGTGTCGTATACGTTAATGAATGGGTAAGCGCCGCCAGTTATTGTGTACAGTAGGCAACTGTCGTACCAGTACACCACGGTCCTATTACCGGCAGGTAGTGGTTGCAGTAACTGCCCATTAACGCCGCTGAAGTCAATGGCAACCGGTGCAGTGCCTGCGCAGAGCACCGGTGTTGTGCCCATTCCGTACTCAACGACCATCTGGTTGGGCAGTGGCCTACCGTCCCAGTCCTCAATTGCGGCCAGTGGTATTGTTGGGTATGTGAACACCATCTTAGCCTCAGTATCGCTGCTCGCACTTGGTAGTAGGTTCGGTATTGATGGAACACCTACATAACCAGCGATGTCCCATTTGCCATTGACCGGGTATGCCTCGTGGTCATAGTATATTGCCTGAGCACCAACTATCGAACTTGAGTAGCTGTAGTAGTACTCGCCGAATGGTGGCGTTGTGGTTGGGTACTGCGGTACTGTCGCCGTGGTATTCACGTTATCCAACTCACTGCTGCATACAGCGTTGTGAAGTTAATGCTTGGTGACTGTAGCGGTACCTCCAGTTGGCTTATGCTGTAGGTGTGGGTTCCAATGGCGACTGTGCCGTTCGGGTACACAGTGAATGGTAATGGCGTGCCGTTGGCTAGGTAGAAGGTGGCGTTGGGTGGTGTGTAGTAGAAGACTGCTGATAGGTCTGGTATGTATGGTGTGTAGTTGCCTAGGTCGCACCATGTTGATGAGAACTCATAGCTACTACCATAGATGTACTGGGCAGGTATCTCCGCAATTGTTCCTGGGGGGGCAATCTCAGTGTTGGTACACTCAGTGGGTAGCTGCTTCCTGCTGATGAGTATGTGAAGCCAGTCACGAATATTGGGAATGAGGCGTTGTTGTATATGTCAACGCTCTCCAGGGCAATCGTCCTAATGTTGTACACACCATTGGCCGGCATAGTACTCATTGTCACGTTCCACAGGTTCTCTGGGAATAGCGTATCGTACATTAGCATTGGTGCTGATGTACCGCCTGTACCAGCGCCGATCGCAGTCATGTACAGTGAGCCGCTGCTTGATACTGTGCCTGGCGGTATCTCACCAGTGTAGACCGTCGATGCTCCCTGCTCAGGCGTTATGTAGTTCAATAGCACATAGCTGCTTATGGCTAGCTCAGGCAGTGGTGATGGCGCCGTTGGCGTGTACTGGCCTGGTGTTATTACTGCGGTTATGCTTCCATAACCAATGTTCGGCGTTACTAGGTAGCTACCGCTTGATGCGCCCATGACCCAGAACCTGGCTATCCTCGTGCCGTAGGCACCGGTGGTTGGTGCCCACCATGGTAGGTCGAAAACAGCCTCACCACTGCTTGGTACTGGTATTACAACTGTCAGTGGGCTTCCGAAGTATGGGTACCACTCAGTGTTGGGAACTGGGTATGAGTACGTTATCGTCATTGTGCCTGTGCCTGTGGAATTCACGTATAGATTAGCTGATGTGTATTCTTCGACTGTACCGCCGAATCCAGTGCTTAGTACTGGGTACTGCACGTGCACGTGATCAGCAGCCGCCGCCGGTGGTAATATGTACAGTGAGCCACTGCCGTAGACATATAGCACTACTGCAATGGCATTGGCACCCTCTACTGTACTCTCTATCTCGGCCACATTCAGTGGTAGGTATAGCGGTATTGTCCTTGTCATTGCCTCCTGGAATAGTGATGTCTCATTAACGCTGTATACGAAGTACCAACCAGTGGCGTTGGCTGCGTATATGCCTATTGTGGCGTTGGTTATTGATGACATACCAGTGGCGTTTATGTAGGCCTCCCACAGCCTATAGCTTGCTGGGTACACGTATGATGGGATTACATACGTGAAGTTAATCACTGAATAGTACTGCTGTGAAATCTCGGCAGCATAAGTTGTTGGATATATTGTTTCTAGCAGCGTTGCTGATGGTTGTCCACTCGTTCCATTGAGCGATACGTAGGTTGGCGGCAGCAGTGTCTCGTTAATCAATAGCCTATACTCGCTGTAGGATGCGCTTGGTGCGTATAGTAGCGTGTCGTTGGGGGGGTAGGCAGTCGCTGTCGTGCCAAGTATTGTTGAGTATGTCGGTATACCCATTGTTAGGTTGAAGACCACGATAGATGGTGCTGGCTTGAATACGTTCGGGAATATACTCGTCATGTATAGCGGCGTTAGGCCCGTTGTCGGGCTGCTGGAGTTGACGAAGAAGCCCATTAGGTCTGGCAGTACGTAGCCAGCCATTGAGTAGTAGTTGTTAACCGGCTCATAGCCTAAAACCGTCCTCGGGTTATAGTCCATCGTTGTCGCGCCGTAAGTCTCGACTATTGCGTACGTGCCATTATTCATTATCGCGTAAATCTCACTCGGCGTTAGTATTCCCGAGCTATAACCCATTGAATTAGCTAAGATTGCGTTACTAAATGGATATAGTATGTTGCTTATGTACTGCTGGGCCGTCGACGTGCCCAGCGTTGTTCCTGGCATTACGTACTCCCTGTAGAGCACGTCAGTGAATGTTAGGCCTAGGTAGGTGTTGCCCACTGGGTATAGTCCGCTCTTGCTGGTTATGTTGAAGGTGACTGGGTAGACGCTGGTCTCAATGACTATGCTGCCTGGCGGTACTGAGACTGCCAATACCGCCCTCATAAACAGTATAGCTTGTCACGTATTGCACCTGCCCGTTTGGTGTCACCACGGCAATCTCGTTGGGCTGTGGCACTGGGACTAGGTTGTTGAATACCTCCTGCCCTAGGTAGTAGACCTTCATTGGGAATACCTGTCCTGGCATGAATAGTCTCACGAATACGGTGCCCTCATGAGGCACTATTGATGGGAAGCTGAACACTGCGTACGGCGATGCAGTGCTGTAGTTGGCCAGTAATGCTGCTAGTATGTAGTAGCTGTAGTTACCAGTGTACCACATTGCGTATAGCGGTAAGCTTAGGTTCTCGTACTGGTACTCATAAGTGGCGGTATTCATTAACGACTCGAACTCACTCTCTAATGCCTTGTAGATAGGCTGCATCCAGGTCTGCCCAACAACCCTGAAGTCAGTTAGGTTGTTATAGAATGTGAAGGCCGGCGTTGATGCTGCCCACTGGCTGGCTAGGTCGTATGGGCTGTACTGGTCGGCAAGCACTAGGGTCACGTTGTAGTAGAAGCTTGGGCAGTAACTCGGCGTGGCACATGGGTAGACTGGCTGGCTGCTCAGTACGTTGCCCTTCAGGTCAGTTACGTATATGTTCAATGTCTCCACGGGCACCGTGACATTAAACACCTGGCCGCATGTCGTTGTTACAGGCACTGAGAACTGCTGGTAGTAAATTACCAAGTCCTCATCAAATGGACCCCCCCTAGTACCCAGCGTGTATGCGTAGTACCCACTTGGTATATTCATTGCATTTGTGTAGTTCTCGTAGGTCTGTCCGTACTCATATGATACTTGGGCGTACGAGTAGGCGCTGTCCGTGGCTGGGCTTATCGTCCTCACCTTAAGCATCACGTATGCCTTGCCCTGCGGCTGTATGTAACTGGCGTTGAGTGGCACGTTCATTACGTACACGAGACCGCTCGAGTTGGTTATTGCATGCCACATCTCGAATGTTCCATTGTAGTTGTAGACGCTGACTGCGAAGCCCCCCCACAGTGGGTACTGCGGTGTTGTCTGGCTCAGTATTTGTATGTTTATGTCAATTAGTGGGAAGTAAATCACATTAATAATTCCTGGTGTCAGCACATAGTTATACTCGGGCTGCCTCGTGGTATAGCCTACACTCGGCATTATGTAGCCGTAGAAGTTCAACGTGAAGTTGAACTTTGGCGATGCGGTCACTATGTATGGTGCGCCCGATACTGAGGATATCTGCAGAGCCATTGGTGCCGTAATCTTCATGATATAGGCCCCCAGAACTCAACTGCACCGGCGGTAATGAGACCGTTGCACCACTTGGCGTTAACTCACTCACGTAGACCGTACCGGCGGTTATAGTATCATTGCATAGATTGAGGAACTGCACGTTATAGACGGTGTATGTGGCTGCTATGAAGGCCCTCTCCACAGTCACGTTGGCAAAGACTATGCTGCCACTTGGCATTACGCCGGTCGGTGTCATTACGGCGAGCTCGGTGGCGTTGTCATAGAAGGACAGTAATGTCGTGTTACTCTCACTGACTGGGTACACGTCTAATATTGGCATCTCTGGTGTTGCCATCTTGTACTGCTCATTGTAGATGCTGCCCGGCTGGTAACCAAGTTCGAATATTCCGTAGCCCACGGTCATGCCATTGTACTGCAGCCAGAAGGTGTAGTAGTAGACCTGCTGTGAGGTTACTGTTATTGATGGGCTAACTGACCCAGTTCCTGAGACGGTTATTTTACCCGTGAGTAGCGGCGCCACGAACCAATCAACCTCAGGTGTTACAAGCACGCCGGATATTGACGACTCCTCAAACGGTGGGAACTGACCTATTGCGGCCGGGAAGTAGGTTCCATAGGTTGTCTCGTTGGTCCACACCTGTTCCTCGTAGTATAGCATACCCTGGACCGCACCTGCTGATGGCGTTGGGCTTATCACAGGCGTTGTTGAGAAGGTGTAGTAAATCGTCAGGTACGGCACTATGTTTGGACTTAGCGGTAACTGATTAGCCGCAGCAACTCCGGATGCATACTGGGTTATGTTTATGAAGACGGGCATTAAGGCCACGGTTATGTTATTCACAGTTACCTGAGTTACCGTTGACCCACTTGAAATAGATATCGAGGCCGTAAACACTGGCTGGTTCTCATAGAATATGTAGAGCTCTGGAGTTGGGAATCCAGTGGTTTGCGGGGGGGTCGGTGCTCCAGGCCCAGTGCCGCTGAAGTAGCCCACGGGTAGTAGGGCTGGTGTTGATTCGTAGTAGCGCAGGTAATTCTCACTGACTACGGTAGCCGTCGGCGTCGTTGCGAGCAACCACTTAACGTATAGCTTCTCCGCAAGTATTGGGTTGGGTATGTACGTGGCATTACCAATTATTAGGTTACCCTTCAGGTCAGTGACATTACCAAGGTAGAACTCAACAACAGGGACTCCAACGAGTAGTGCTGGGTCAACGCCTGCCGCGTTGCATAGCGCTGATAGACTAATTACTGCTGGAGTGCCTCCGGTGTAGCTCCAGGTGTAGGCTTGGGCTACATTGAATGACTCCGGTGTGGTGTAATTATTCGTGTTCGCTGTCGTGTAGTTGAATAGTGTTACTGATTGGCCGCTTGGGTAGACCTCACTCACTGTTATTGTTATTGGCTGGGCAGTGACGCTTGGGTAATTGTGGTCTGCTGAGTTGAGGCCGCTGAATTCATTTGTTACGTAGTAGATTGGGCCGAAGCCTGTGTATGATTTGCCAGTGCCATAGATGGCTTGGCTGGCTCCCGATACCGTGCTGTTGGAGGTGGTTGGTCCAAAGACCGTTACGCCAGTGCCCAGGGTTACTGATGCCTCTAGCTGTGGTGCTGATGGTAATGGATATATTGTTGATGTGCTTGTGGTTGCACCAACGTATAGGAAGAAGAAGTAGAGGTCTGGAAGCACGACGTAGTAGCTTGTCGGAGTTCCGCCGTAGACCGGCCTAAAGAGTGGGTATGCATATGCAGTATATGTAGTAGTGCTGTTTGGTAGTGTGTATGTTACTGTGGTTGTGACCGCTGGTATTAAGTTCTTTGCTATTGATGGCGACACGGTATGTAACTGCTGGTGCTCACTTTTGTTAGGTTCATCATTAGGTCCTGTAGGTCCATGAATACTGATGTTACGTTGAATACTAGCCAATTGGCCCCTCCGTAGCCGTTTAGGACTATTGCTATTGTCCAGTTGGCATAGACCTGGCTTGGTGTTACTCCGCCAGTTAGTGTTGTGCTCACGGTCCAGGTGACGCCGCCCGTTGCGTTAGCCGTAGCCGTGGCCGTCATTACAGCCGGGCTTAATGAGTATAGTACGAATTGTTGCCCGTTCCAGTAGTAGACGTCGCTTGCGTTGGTTATGTATATTGTGAAGGACTTGCCTGCGGTGAAGTACCAGGGAGCCATGTAATTAATTAGATTGGTGTAGCAGGCTGAACATGATGGTGTTGCTCCGTACTCGAGCCTTGCGTCTGTTAGGTTCCAGTACAGGGTGTAGGTGTAGGTCTTTGGCGGTAGTGGTACTGATACTGGTCCGTAGTCCATACGTTGTTTGCGCTAGGGCTGGGTGTCCCAGCCCAGCAACTACTCCTATTATTACTAGTAGAGTTACTACTGGTATTATTAGTTTAGGTAGTGTCCAATTGGTTTTGGACCTGGTCATCGCACTCCATTGCATGGCTGGGTTTATAAGGGACTCGTTTGGAAAGGCCGTTGAACTGCCTCGTGGAACTGCCTCGTTTCGTGAAACAAATAAATATAATATTTATAATGCCGTGGTTAATATATAGTTGTTTGCGTTTTTATTGAAGAATTGATTGATTATGGATTAGCTCGGTGTTTCAATTAATGCTGGTTGACCCGGTGCATCGAGCCATACTGGGTAGTTCTGCGTCGTGCCTGTGATGTTCCATATAAACCATTGGCTTGGGTATCCCTGTGGGTAAGTAATTACCATTACCAGGTAGTACTTACTGGGTAATTGCTTGTTCATATTGATCACGATGCTGTAGGTTACTGGCTGTGGCAGCACGCACCAAGTCCAGCCGTGGTTGTAACATGCAATACCCTGTTGGTTTGGGTATTGTATCCAGGTCATGTCGAAGGTGCAGTTATTCGGCGCTGGTAGTGGGTTGTATGGTGGGTTTGGGTTGGATATCTGGGTTGTTATGTGTGTTCCCTGGCATGTTGGGCTTAGCCAAGCCGCGCTGTCCTGGCTTAGTACGTAAAGGGTGAAGTACTGTGGTTGCCTGATGAAGCCCGTGCCGTTTAGGAACGTTATGTCTATGCCTATTGCCGTGTCATTAATGGGGTTAATTGTTACCTGGGGCCAGTACCCGTTATACACGGCCGTGCTTATTGGCCCAGGTGGTGGCGCTGGGCATGTGGTCCATGAACCACCGACACCCATGCCCCCCCATATAATACTTGGCAGCCCCCCCATTGCCCAATGCCGTAGTCCTTGGTTACGTATGTGTTTAAGCTGTTTAATGGGCCGACTATGTAGTTGGGGGGGTCTATGTGTAGTAGGTAGTAGTTATTGCCCAGTGTTATTATGACTCCCGTGTACTGGCTTTGTTGGTTCTGCCCCGTGGTTACTACCGCGGAGACCCAGTGGTATAGGTAGTAGCTAATTGGGTCAGTGACTGGGGGGGCTGGGTTATTCGTAACTGGTTGCGTTGGGTCGAGCATCACAGGCCCAACATTGGTTAGTAGTAGCTCGGGCTCTGTGCCGTTGTTTACATATTCATAAGTCGTTAGGTTAACTGTCTCAAAGCCACTTGGCGTCACGGCGCCGATCACCGTCACAGGGCCCTTGGTGCTTATTAATGCACTCCCTGCGTTATTAAGCCGCTGTACGTGGCGGCTGCCCTGCCCACCGTGTTCACGTGATTAGCGGCTAGGTTCTCCAGGGTTATTACCGTGGACATAACCTCAACGGTGATGCCAATACCCATGAGTAGGGCAATTAGTACTAATGCTCCGGCAAGTATTGTCGATAGCGAACCCCTGTCCCTCATCGATAAAGTACTACCAACTCAATTAATAAGGCACTACAATGACTGCATTGGCCTAGGCCGAGAATGATTTTTAAGAGAAATTAAGCAGAAACTAATGTGGAGGCGCTGGCTGTATTGCAGCAGTACTTGATTCCAAGGCCTGTGGGGGGGCTTGGTGGAGCTGCGGCATTAGTTGTTGAGCAGCCCATTGATTACGTGACTGCCCTGGGCATACCAAGGGATTTAATAGATAATACCCTGAGTGCCTTTAGGGATGCGTTAGATAATGGGGGGGTTCGTACAGTCTTGAATACCGACAACCTCAGCAACGCATTCCTGACAAATCTCTCGACATTTACGGTTAAGATCATAAACCCAATAATCAAGCTAACCCAGCACGTATCCGGCAATATTGGTTTGGGAAGGATCAGCATTAATGACTTTAGCAGAGTCGAGTTGGCGCTTGGTAGGGAATTGGCTAGGTTGATTAGGGCAACTAATTACTCACGTGCCGAGGACCTCGTCTACGCATTATCCATACTCATTGAGCATGACCAATGGGTCATAAATAACGTGGTTAAGTATGGGTTTGATGGCCTCATGGACAGGATTAACAAACGAGCGCTTAATGAGGTTGGTGAAACGTCGGCCTACCTAATGGCTACAATATTCGCGTGGTACTCAGCAACAACCGCGGTGCTGGGCATTGTTAGGGAGTTCAGGAGGGAAAACCTTAACGCACTCGCCCAGTGGTCTAGGGCATATGCGGAGGAGCTTGACGCGTACATAGACACGCTAGACCTACTAATCAGTGACGAGACATATGAAACATTGAGGGAGGAGGACGTGATTAAGCAATGAATAATTACAGGGTGGAGTTTTCGCGAGAGGCAGAGAGGTCATTGAGGAATCTCCCTAATGATGTGCGTGATGGGATCCTATAGAGGATTAATGAACTAGCCAACAACCCAATTTGCGAGAAGGAGCCTAAGGGAACGCTCAGGGGATTATGCCGAGCTAGGGTTGGGTGATTACGGGATAATCTACTAAATAAACCATACGCAACGCATCATAAGGGTGATCATTATAGGTAAGCGGGAGAATATTTATGAAAAACTGTGGATGCCGTAATTAACTACCTCGTCTTAAGCACGGCATACCTAATTATTGGATCCAGGATACTGTACCAATCACCATCCTTGGCGAGGAAACCCATCTTAACCAGGTTGCTTAGGTCCCGGGACAGTGTTGCGTTGGTTGGTCTCCCACCCGCCCTAGCCATTAGGTACCTCATGATGTCGCTCCACCGGGCCCTGCCGAGCACGGCAACGGCCTCCATTATGTACCGGTAGTACTGACTCCTTGAGAATAACTCCTCAAGCTCAGTCCTAACTAGGTTGGCGCCGATCTCCTTAACCTCGTTGATTGCGTCCTCACCCTTCTCGGGGGTAAAGCCTGCCAAAGTAAACGAGCCAACCCGCAATACCGCCCAGTTCATCGACTGCCCTCTCGATTACCCTATCATCCACGTTAATGTCCAACTCCCTGAACCCCCCCTCCTTAGGAATTCAATGGATCTCTCCCTATTAAATGGCTTAAGTTCAATGACGAAGTAGTACCTACCGTAGAGCTCCGATGATGGGTCGTCAAGCCCCCCCAGGAAGTCGTGTAAGAGACCAACCTCGCTGCCCGTGAGTACGAGGGTTATGTTCCTTAGGTAATCATAGGCATACGCCAGTAATGGTCTGAGGCCGGTCGTTGAGTACCTAAGGTACTGGGCCTCGTCGAAGACAAGCACAACGCGCCTACCGGCACTATTTACTGCCTCAAGGATCTTCGCAATCCCATCCCTAATCCTCGAAGAGCCAAGTCTAAACCTAATGGGTCCGAGGGATACGTCGATTTCATTAATTACTCCCTTAATCCTCTCCCAAAAGCTAAGCCTGCTCAGCGACGACTTCAACTCGTTGTATATTCTTTCCGTAGGCACCTTCCTCGAGACATTGTCATAGAGCTTCCTAACGTCGATGAATACGTAGTCAATGCCCAGGGAGTTGAGTACCGAGAGCACGAGGCTTGACTTACCAACCCTCCTAATCCCAAGCACGAGGACCAACCGCTCATTAAGGCCGCTCCTAAACCTCTCTATCTCGACCTCCCTATCAAAGAGCTCGCTTAGTGAGGTCTTTGGCTCAGTACTGAAGAGCAAGTATCACCCCCCCGATACTAAGTATCACCCCCCCAATACTTAAGTCTTCCGAAATCCATATTAATGAGCAATGGCTCTAAGTTAATTGTGGGGCGTGTATACATGGATGTTGAGGTAATCAGCAGTAAGGGAGTTAGTAAGTTCAGGGCGCTTGTGGATACAGGCGCCACGTACACAGTAATCCCCAAGAGGACCGCTGAGGAGCTTGGCATTGCCAGCACCGGTAGGCGCGTTAGGGTGGTGACCGCGAGAGGTGAGGCAATGCTTGAGGAGAGTGTGGCAGTTATTAGGTTGATGGGTGAGGAGGGGGGGACTAACGTGGTTTTAATTAGCGATGAGGTTGAGCAAGTGCTCATTGGGGGGGTAACCACGTTGGAGACCTTCGGCCTGAGGGTAGACCCAACCACGGGTAAGCTAGAGAGGGCGGGTGTGCTGCTCTTAGCCCTGCATCAGTAGGTTTATTACCCTGAATGGGGGGGAAGAAATGCCTTGCTAATTTCATAAGCCTTGACGTTGCGGAGGACTTCATGAGGAGGGCTGAGGAGTACATAGTGGCTGCCAGGGTATCCTTTGAGAGGGTTTTACACCGCCGCGTCGGTTAATGCTGAGATAGCTGCTCAATTATCAATTAAGGCATTACTCATAAAGCTCGGGGGGGTTGAGCCGCCAGGGACGCGCAACATTAGGTCGTTGCTGGCCTGGTGGCTAATCAGTTAGGAGGTGGTGTTGGTGAGGAGGTTATGGAGCCTATGAGGAGGATTAGGCTGCTCAGGATTGGAGATCATTGATTAGCGAGGTTTCACCGATACTCAGGAAGTACGGCGTTGAGTGCTACGTCTTTGTCTCCGTGGTGACGGGTAGGGTCACGGGCTCGAGCGACGTGGATATCATACTGGTGATTGATAGGGGGGGGACCCATTGGATGTTAAGGTCAGGGTAATAGAGGAGATCGAGGATAGGCTTGGTGACTTGGCGTACCTATTCGATGTTAAAGTCGTTAGTGCCAGGGATAGGGATAAGCCGCCGTATGTGTGGTTCCTGAGGAATGCCGTTAGGGTCTTTTAGGTGGGATTAAAACTTATTTTTTAACTAATTCAATGTGTTTAAATGGCCATGGGTGAGGTCTGGGTTAGGGCTAGGATTGGTTCGCTAGACGGCTCCGTAATTAAGGATGTGAATGCCTTGGTCGATACTGGCGCTACGGATACGGCGGTGCCCAGGGAATTAGCCGATGAGTTAAGGTTACCCATGTTCTATAGGGATGTTGCTGAGACCGCCAGGGGTGAGGTTGAGTATGTGGCGAGTGCCGCGTTAATAGAGGTTGAGGGTCGTAGGAAGGTCGTGCCTGTGATGATAATTGATGGCTTGGATAAGGTCCTCATTGGGCAGACGACCCTGGAGACGTTAAACCTAGTGGTTGATCCAGGCACCGGCAGGTTGGTTAGGAAGAAGAGAGGAGCACTGCTTTATTAGCACTAAAATTGGTGTATCAGCACTGCCTTTGTTTCTCCTGCTCCTTCTGCCCCCCCTGTTGCTGCTGCGACTGTCTCCTAATGGCTTCACCAACCATTATACTTGCGTATATATGAAGCTTCCAGGCCTCTGGGTACTCCCCCCCGTACTCCCTAACCACCTTCCTAGCCAGTTCGCGGAGTTCAAGGGCCTCCTCAAGCGTTAACTCATCCTTATCAAGAAGCTCCTTAATCCTATCCCACTCCTCCTTACTCAACGGGTTGCCTGAAACCGCGAGTCTCATGACCCTCCTAGCCTCATTACGGAGCATTGCGGCCTTCTCAGCCTTCAACAAGCCCTCGGCAGTGAGGTACTCAACGAAGAACTCCTGGTAATCACTATATGCCTCAGCCAATCTACTAATCCTCGTATTAACCTGATTAAACCTCTCATCAACGTAATTCCTCAACTCATTAATCCTCATATCAACATAACTCTTCAGGTCCTTTTCTAACTTGTCGAATCTCTCGTCAATTTTTTCGAATCTCTTATCTATTTCCTCGAACCTTCTGTCGATTTGCTTGAACCTTTCATCTATCTGCTGGAACCTCATGTCAATCTCCCTAAACTTGCCGCCGAGCCAGTAAAGTGTCGTACCCAAAATCGTGACTATGGTGACTATGGGTCCAATGATGCCTAGGATTAATGATGTATCCACGGTGTGTAGTCTATGAACTTGAATAAAAACCTTCCTTAGGTTGATTGGCTTTGAGCCTGCTGCGCCTCCTGCTGTGGCTGTGCCAGTAATCTCTTTAGTATTGGGCTTGTCATTGCGTAGGTCACCCTCTCCTCAAGCTCCCTAGGCACTAAGTAACCTGGTGACCTAACGACCCTACCATCAACCGCTATGTGGCCATGAGTCACCAATTGCCTCGCTTCGTAGATAGTCTTCGCCAGGCCCTTCCTATAGACCATTGTCTGGAGCCTCCTATCCAGTATTGCCCTAACATCTAGCGATAGCACGGCGTCGAGTGGTATGTCCTGCTCCGGTATGAAACCGGCCTTAAACAGCCTCGCCTTAAACTCGGCCTCCAACCTAGCCCTCTGCTCGGCGGGCATTGACAATAGTGACCTAGCCCTATGCTTTATTTCCCTGAGTATCGTCCTTGCAAGCCAAAGCTCCCTCTTATTCCTGAGGCCATACTCGCCAATTAGCCTAAGCTCCTCCTCAAGCAACTGCCTATTCCAAAGCCTCCTTGGCTTACCGCCCAGGTACTTCTTCCTTGCTTCCTTGGATCGCCCATTCAAACGGCATATGCATAGAACCCTTTTTAAATTTGAGGTCCCTCAACAAGCCATGTAAATGCAGGCAATAATGGTTAGGGGGGGATTAATAAGGAGGTTCGGGGGGGCCAGGGAGGTTTTAAGGGGGGGTATAGACCTCGACGTTGGCTATGGCGTGATAGCCACATTGCTGGGCCCAAACGGTGCCGGTAAAACAACACTCATTAGGATATTAACGACCGAGTTAATGCCTCATGGTGGCGAGGCCTACGTCGCTGGTTTCAACGTCGTTAGTCAAGCCTCTGAGGTTAGGCGTAGGATTGCCGTGATTCCGCAGGACGCTAGGCCCATATCCTACATGACCCCCCCTCACGAATTTGTTTACTCATACTTACTGCTTCGTGGCTTACCCAGGAATGACGCGAGAAAGGCCGTGAGGGATTCACTTGAGGAGCTTGGCCTGTGGGACCTTAGGAACACGCCCATTTATCAATTGTCCGGTGGCATGACTAGGAGGGTCCTGGTCGCCGCCGTACTTGCCTCGAATGCCGAGGTCGTGTTTCTTGACGAGCCAACGGTGGGGGGGCTTGACGCAGCGTCTAGGCGCGTTGTTTGGAATTCACTGCGGCGGTATAGTAATAGTGGGGCTTCGATATTTCTAACGACCCATTATATTGAGGAGGCCGAGCAAATATCGGACATGGTTTTCCTGATAGATAGTGGCTTGATAGTATCGCGTGGCAGGCCTAGCGAACTCGTTAATAAACTGCCTGGTAAGTATGTTGTTGAGTACCCAGCATCCATGAGTAATGGATCGTGTATTCGGGTTGGTTCTTCATGCTTCTCCTTCGTAGATTCCCTCGATGAGGTTGGGGATGGCGCCATTAGGGTCTCGCCCAAGTCCCTGGAGCACTACGTGCTCGTGACTGTAAGGTCCTGGGTGAGGAGAATGAGGAAAGTTGAGGGTGGTTTGAGACATCAATTAAGGGCTGTCCTGGTGCTTGCCTGGCTTAATGGGTTACTGCCGATACTTAGGTCGCCGCTTTGGACCGTATCCACCCTGGCAACGCCTATTTCCCTGTTAATACTGCTCACAGTGCTTTACCGGGGGCATTGGCATGGTCATGGGCATAATCGGCGGTCTCGTCTGGACAATGCTATCAAGCGGCACGGCCCTAATCGGCGACGCCGCCTATTACAGGCTTGAACTTAAGTTCCAGCAGATGATTGTGGCTACGCCAACCAGCCCGCTGGCTTACGCCATAGGCCTCGCACTCAGTGAGGTCATATTTACACTGCCCGGCATTGTCTTATTCACAGTATTAATGGCGCTTAAGACGACAATTGATTTGTTGGGTATCCTGGAGATTACGGCTTCGTTAGTGCTCCTTTGGTACGCTACTTCCTCCATAGCCTTCTACACATCGACTCTATTCACATACATTAGGTATACCTGGGCCGTCGTCAGCCTACTAACGCTCGTGCTCGGCGTACTACCCCCCCTGTTTATTACCCGGCCACGTACTTAGGCAGCGCCTGGTGGGTTGCGTATTTGGTGCCGACCTCGGCCACCGCCATGGTTATACAAAACGCCGTCGGTGTGACGCATTATTCCGCATTGCAGATAGGCATTGCATACATCTCCAGCGCCGCCTGGTGTATTGTCGGTACATTGCTTACCCTGAGGGTTGCCAGGTGGAGGGCTCCGTAGGCCATGTTGTGGAAGAATTAAAAATTCCCCCCCTGCATAGGGCTAGATAAATATGAGTAGGAGGAATTATGTGATTGCCAGGTATGAGAAGGATGGCTACGTCTTCGAGATACTCGTTGACCCAGACGCAGCCCTTGACCTAAGGCTTGGTAAGTCTGTTAGCATTGATAAGGTCTTGATAACGGACACCATATATAAGGACGCCAGGAAGGGTCTCAGGGCGAGTGAGGAGTCGTTAATGAGGGTTTTCAAGACTACGGACCCCCCCAGGAAGGTGGCTGAGTTCATTGTCAAGAATGGCGAGTTACCACTCACGGCTGAGCAGAGGAGGAGGCTCATTGAGCAGAAGAGGAAGCAGATAATTGATTGGATTAGTAGGAATTGCATAGACACGAGAACTAGGACCCCCCCAGTACCTCCGCAGAGGGTTGAGGCCGCCATGCAGCAGGTCGATGTCGCCATAGACCCGTTTAAGCCCGTGGAGGAGCAGGTTAATGCCATAATAAAGGCTCTCCAGAGGGTTTTGCCTCTTAAGGTGGCCGTTAGTGTCCTCGAGATTAGGGCCCCCGCTGAGCATGCCCATAAGGTTAGGAATACACTGGCGAGGATGGGTAGGGTGGTTAAGGAGAGGTTTGAGGGTGATGGCTCGTTGGTGATGCAACTTGAGGTTCCCGCTGGGCTTCAGGACACGATAATCGCCAAGGTTAATGAATTAACCCACGGTTCTGGCGATGTTAAGATAGTCTCCACATCATAGCACTGGCTTGGGATTAAAAATAAAATAGGGAACCCACAGGATTATCTTAATTATGCCTCTGTACGTAAGTGATAGGCAGATCGTATTGCCTGGGGGGGATGCCGTGGCCACTAGGGATTACAACGTCAGTGGCGGTGTTTACTGGGATGGTAATATTGCCTACTCGGCGGTTGTTGGGCTCATAAACATCAGGGGGGTGAGAGGGATGTGGAGGTCATACCACTTAGTGGTATTTATAATCCGAGGGTTGGGGGGGATGTGGTTATTGGTTACGTGGTTGATATTGGACTCACTGGGTGGGTTATCGACATTAAATCCCCATACTCGGCATACCTACCTGTTCAAGAGGCCACTCTTAAGCCTGTTGATTTAACGACTGTTGATTTAAAAAGCCTATTGGGCATTGGGGGGGATATTGTACTCGCCAGGATTGTGGACTTCAACCTAACCAAGGATTACCCAGTGACATTGACCCTTAAGGAGGCTAGGCTTGGTAGGATTGAGGGTGGGACGCTGGTTGAGATTGATGCGAGTAAGGTGGCTAGGGTGATCGGTAGGAGGGGGGGCTCAATGGTTGGCATATTCAGTGAGGAGCTTGACTGCGACGTGACTGTCGGCCAGAATGGTAGGGTTTGGATTAGGTGTAAAGATCCAGGGGATGAAACATTTATTGCCAGGATAATAAAGTTGATAGAGAGCGAGAGCCACACGAGCGGGTTAACCGATAGGGTTAGATCAATAGTGACTCAGTATAAGGAGAAGAAGGTGGGCACTAAGGCCCAGGGCTCGTCCACATCCTCTTAATCTTCGCCAACTCCTCATCCCTAACCTGCCTTCTTTTCTCGCCCTCCATGAACAACTTCCTTTCATAGTCATTGCTGGGCACGTACTCGGGAATAGCGCCGGCCTTCCACTACTGTCGACGTGAATGTACGTATAGTATGCCGTGCACACATGCCTAGCCTGGCCATAAGCTCCCTCGGCAATTACATCGAGCATTATCTCCATTGATGCCTTACCAACGTAGGTAATCCCAGCCCTAATCGTGACTATATCCCCCCCAACCCTAATTGGCGCGTAGAAGGCTGTCTCATCCACGGAACCCGTCACTGCGGCACCACCTGAGTACCTGGCCGCGAGTAGGCCGGCTATCTCGTCGAGCCAGGCCAATAACCTACCGCCAGACACTAGGTTACCGATGAAGGCATCCGACGGAGTGGCCCAGCGACTAGACTCAACGCGCCACCTAAGTCCCTTAGTTGGGTCTGTAAGGTCAAATCTCCTAAGTTTCCTATCCTCAATCTTTATCTTCCTCTCCTCATATCTTTTCCTGGCCTCCTCGTAGACTTGCCTCTCCTCATTAGTGGGCTCAAGTACGTTATTTATGGGCCTTGGGACGCCATATTCATCAACAGCCACGTAGGATGCCGTGGCCATCGTCACTAATTCCTGCTTACCACCTGGGCTTTCCTTCGAGGCTTCAATACGGACTTCCATGGATGATTTACCGGCATACTCAACCCTAGCCTTGAGTATTACGAATTCGCCAAGCCTGACGGGTCTTATGAAGAAGTGTCTGTCTAGGTATGCGAGGACGGCTGGACCCCCCCTTGAGAATCGGGTGGCGGCTACTGTTCCTATGTTGGCCATCCACTCGAGCATTCGGCCACCGAATAAATTACCTAGTGAGTTAATGTCGAAGGGTTGGACGGCCTCGATGAGCACGACCTCGGTCTCCTTAATACTAACCATATAATTATTACTGCTCCTTATGCTTATTAAGTATAATCATTTAGGAAATAGATAAAATAACCCCCCCTCATTAACTGGCGCTGTATGGTTAGGGCATTGTTTGTTGGGAGGTTTCAACCGTTGCATAGAGGGCATGAGGAAGTAATTAAGTGGATATTGAGTAGGCATGATGAGTTGGTTATTGCCATTGGGTCAGCGAATGAGTCGTTTACGCCTAGGAATCCGTTCACTGTTGGAGAGAGGATTGAGATGCTTGTTTCAATGCTCAGGGAGTTGAACCTAATCGAGAAGGTCATGTACTGCGCAGTACCTGACACAAGGGGGGGTGACTCGGCGTTATGGCATGCCTATGTTCGTGAGCAATGTCCATCATTCGACATAGCTACACAAACGATGAGTTTACGAAGTTATGTCTTGAGTACGGCGGCATTAAAGTCCTTAATACGCCATTCTTTAATAAGGAGGTTTATAGTGGTACGAGGATTAGGGAGTTGATGGCTGCTGGTGATAGGTCGTGGCAGGGCTTCGTGGCCACGGGAGTATTGCCAGTCCTGAGTAGAATCAACGCCGAGGATAGGGTTCAGAGAATAATGCAAAACAAATTTAAGGGGTCTGCTTCATCAATACGGCGTGAGTGAGGAATTCTTTGAGGAGGGTGGTGAGAGGGAACCAGCTAGTACATTGAGTGGAGAGGTTGGTGAAGAGACCACTGGTGAGGTTGCCGGTCGAAAGATGTACATGTGCCTCAGGTGCGGTAGGGTATTCTCACTTGAGGATATGATAACACCCGGTGTTCATTGCCCATACTGTGGGTACAGGATCATAATTAAGATAAGGTCCTTCCAGACAAAGAGGGTATCGCATATTGAGTAGTTTCATAAGCCAAATCTTTGCTTTACTGCGTCAATTATGTATAATGCCTCTTCATAATAACGGCCTGGAGTCCTTGTGGGCTCTTGGTCAAAGTAATTCGAGAACTGACCAAGCCTATTTGGGTCCGTGAGAAATACCGTGGCAAGGAACCAAGTCTTAACCGTGTTCCAGATATTATAGCCCCCACCACCTGTCAGGACTAACCTACCGCCGGCATGCTTATGGGCCATCTCATGAATGGTACCGAGGACCTTAAGGTAAGACTCCGTGGTTAAATCAAGAATCCCCCCCAGCTCATCACCTGTATGTGCGTCAACCCCCCCAAATTGGAGAATAAGAAACTCAGGTGAGTATCTGTCAAGTATTGGCCTTATTATCTCGTCAATAACCATGGAGTATACGTCATCACCCGTGTGCGGCGGTAATGGTATGTTCACCTTAAGACCCTTGCCTGCGCCAATGCCATCCTCATCAATCCAGCCAGTACCTGGGTAGAATTGACCGTCATAACCATGTGTCGATACTAAGAGCACATCCTCACTGTTAAAGATTACTTGCGTACCATCAGCATGGTGAACATCGACATCAACCACAGCCACGCGCCCAATACCGTGCTTCCTAAGCCACTTAACGGCGATCGCTATATCATTATACACACAAAAGCCCGCAGCCTCGCTGGGCTTTGCGTGGTGGAATCCACCGCCTGGGTTGAAGCCGTGAACGTACTTACCCCCGTTAACGAGCTCTGTTACGAGTAATGTACCGCCAACCCTAATGGCCGCCGCCTCATGAATTCCCCTAAAGGCCGGTGTATCGCCGTAATCCAAGTAACCAACACCATTTATACTCGCCCTCTTTACATAGTCAATGTAATCCTTCGTATGGACAAGCATTAACTCCTCATCTGAGGCAGGTCTGGGTTCTACCAGGTCAACGTAGGAACAATAAACCGTGTTCCCTAAGCAACTCCACTAGTTGCCTTTCCCTATGCGGTTTGAAGGGGGGGTGCCATGGGCCAAAGTTATAGTCCAGGTATTTATCTGAGTATGCAAGTGCAAGTTTCTCCATAGTCTAATTACTTTGGGTTGGGGAATAATTAAGTTTTCTAAGTATTGCACCTTGACTATTTAATTATTTATTAAATTATGTAGGGATTATTGAAGGTGAATTTCTGAGATCTCGACATCGAAGTAATACTCAATTAAACCATTATCTACCAATGCATTTAATAATGACTGAGACCTATTACTCGCCTTAATAACTAGCTTATCCCCGTCAGCACTTACTAAAAGACCATGGAGTTTAAGTACGTTGGATATGTTATCAATGTCACCGTGAACCTTAACCACGACCTCGAGGGGGGGCTTGACTTCCCGTGGCTTGACGTTGTATTCCCTAATTAGTCGGGCGACCTCATTGGCTATTTCACGCATTTCGGCATCCTTGGGTATTGATAGTATTATTGTGGGGGGGTAATTCTCATAGGAGAAGTGGTGCATGAAGTCAGCTGGGTCTGGTTTTTCGGTGTTATAGTCATTAATCCTTATTAGTTCTGGGGGGGTTGTTATTGACCATTTATCGGAGCCTATGAGCATTATTATGAGCTCGGGATTTACTTCATGCACAATATTATGTAGCTTCACTGAGTACCTACTCCTGAGTGTTAATGCATCATACCTTACAGGGATGCCCTCATCATCAATTGTGTAAAACCCACTTTTACCTCGAATGATGTCCCATGAGCTGAAGGGCCAGGGATTTGCCATGGGTATTATTCTAATTGACCACTTACCTAATTGTGAGGCGCTAAATGTGGGTATTGGGTATACGTGGTTCATGCATTTATTAAGCACCATGTAAACAAGTGTATTACTTATCCTATAATCATTTATTGAGAAACCGGCTATTAGGAGTACCTGCCTTGTCCCAGTACCTATTGTTAGCACTGGGAACTCGCTATTGGTTACTGATCCACATTTAAGGGAATTCATTAGTGAGTACAAGTATTTGGGTGTGATTACATCCGTGAGTAACGCCTTTAATGGCTCACCTGTGAATGGCACACTTCTCATTGAATTAAGCGTTTATAAAAAGTACATTCTTGAATAGGTCGTGAATGTATCATGGTTAATTAGGTATTGGACCGTAGAATACCCAGGGTAATTAACGCGTTAACTAATGAATTGTGGAATCGTTTCCCTAAGCTTGCCCGCTAATTCCCTGGTCCTTTCCATAACAAACCCCCCCGCATCTATTGATTTGAAGGATACCACTGAGGGCTTGGGAACAATGTGTATGTGCACGTGCTCCTCAATGCCCGCGCCGGCAACCCTGCCAATGTTTATGCCAATGTCAAAATCACCATAGCCGATACCCAGAACCTTAGCCAACGCCTTGATAATCGCCATTAGCAGCGCACTGCATTCGCTCAACTCATCCTTGCTTAAGTCTGCGATTGATGGTACGTGCCTATTGGGCACTATCATTACGTGGCCGATGTTGTATGGGTACTTATTCATAACAATAAAGCACTGCCTACCCCCCCTGTAAACCACTAATTCGTCACTGTTATGCAGGTATGCACATAACACGCATTCACCACCCTTACTATTTGTTGATCTTATGTAAGCCCAACGCCATGGCGTGAATACAACCTCCATTTTAATGCAGCATTTACCTGAATCAAATATAAGGCTTATCCGGACGGAAAGGTATTTTATCCTTCAGTGAATAGTTGGGTTTGATGACCAGAATAGTGCATGTTAGGAAGTTTATACCGCTAAACGTAAACGTCGGTCAGTTGGTTAGGGGGGGTGTTGAATTTGATGTGGCGCTGAATCGACTTGATGAAACACTGAACAAGGCATTAAGTGAGTTAAGTAATGTTATTGGATCACGCAGTATTAGGCAGATGGGTATTAACGTTAGTAATGTTAGTCTTGGTAATGTTAGCGGAATATTAATAATAGCCTACGCATTGGTTGATGATGATGACGAGACTCATAAGGGCGATAGTTAAGGGATTCAAGGGCCTGGGTAGTGGGGGGGTAACGATTAACCTGGATGGCAATGCGGTAATTGTTGGGCGCAGTGGATCAGGTAAGACGAGCTTGATGGAGGCCCTGGCACTCCTAATGCAGAGCAGGGGGGGTGAGGAGTGGCTTGTCCTTGAGGGTAATTTATTGATTATTCATGAACCTGAGGACCTGGCCTATGGGTTGGACCCCGATGAGGTGATAACGATTGGTGTTTATTATGAGGTTGATGAGGATGGGGGGGAGAACCTTGGGCGTAGCATAGGTTTTGAACTTGGTAAGGGTTCCGTCATTGGTTATCACTATAACTTTAGACTTAGGGATTATTGGGTTCGCCAGGAGCTGTACCTAGACAATGAGTTGGTGGCCGTGGTTGAGAAGGTCGGTAATGAGGGCTTCATGAGGTACCCTGTAAACACCAGGCTTTGTATGGCACCGACACATGTCATGCATGAGGATGCATTTATGGTATGCGATGGGGATGCATCAAGGAGGGCTTATTCCCTGTCGTTTATCCTGAGGAACATGCTCAAGAATAAGTTTTACTATCTTGGTGAGGGCAGGGTTTGTTGGTGGAAGAGGGATTATGAAACCACCGTGGATCTACCGAGTAATTCCGTGGGATCTGATGGTCAGTACACCGTGCATCAACTTTCCGTGATACAGACAAGGCCTGAGTACGAGGGTGTTTACAATGAGTTAATGAACTTAATTAATGAACTTGGCATAGAGGGCATTAAGGCGGGTTTCACGGCTCCAAAGAGGGTTTCGGGCTATATTAAGGTAAGTAATAGGTGGGTCCCCCCCATGTTTCATGCCGGTCTTAAAATGAGAGCCCTACTACCAATACTTGTTCAATTAATACTCACACCACCAGGTTCCGTGTTGCTTATTGATAGTGTTGACCTGGGGGCTCACGCATGATGAGTTGAATACCGTGGTAAACATCATCGATAGGATGGCCAGGAGAGTTGGTTATCAAGTGGTGATGAGTAGTAAGGTGGCGCCCACCAGTAATGTGGGGATAGTGAGTATTTAACGATTTGTCTTTAACCAATTATTGATTGGCATTAGCGGTGATGTTATCGTCACGGTACCAAGCAATAACCAATATGCTGGCAATAGGATTATTGCCCTCCCAATGTTCATGCTCTCATTTATGAAGTCACGCATTAGGTATAAAACCACGACTTCGGAGACGATCATAGCAAGCACTAACTGGTATAGGGAACCTAGCGTAAACACCCTCCCTATTACGGTCATGTAGGCAACCGCGATGAAGCCAATCACGGAAATCAGCAGTAGGGCCGAGGGCAGTGCTATTAATATGTACAGCGCCAGCACCCTAAAGGCATAGTTCCATTGGATACCCTGCCTAAGTATCAAAACGAAGTCTGGGCATAACCCTTATTCCACCTAATCCTCTGTTTTATGAAGCTGATTATGTTCACAGGCGCTAATTCATAAACATAGGAATCCAGTAGGCCCACTGAGTAACCGCGACTGGATAACTTCAGTGATAATAATGCGTCCTCAGCCATACTCTGCGGTATTGAGTCAACGAGGTCCTTCCTTATGAAGAGACCCTCACCGGATAGTGGCGTTATCTTGACCGTGGACTTAAGAAATGGTATTATCGCGTTATACCAAACTATTGACTCCAGGTACATCAATCCACCAAGCACGCTATCCCTAAACCTATATACCCTGGTGCCCACGGCTGCGTAGTTCCGCTCAAGCATTAGGAGGACTGCGTTGAGGACTTGGTCCCTTGGGAACATGTCGTCAGCATCATAAAACCCAATGATTAAACCGCCGGCATGCCTTATTGCCGTATTCATGGCAACCGCCTTAAGCCTACGTCCCGTCTTCTCGTTAATAATTAACTTGATATTAAGTGAGCCCAGGAATTTCTCGGTGGCTTTCAGCGCCTCGTTGAGTGTGCGTACATCATCTTTATCAATTACTATCAAAACTTCGAGGAGTGTCTTTGGGTAGTTCTGTGACGATATACTGTCGAGTGTTTTCTCAATGCTTTGCCTTCTCTCCTTATAAACGGGCAGTACGATTGAGACCTTTGGTAGATTCTCCACCTGGGCGTTGATTAACATTGGCTTTTCATATGCATGGGTCTTCCTTGAAACCAGGTATTGCAGTGCCCATAGCGATGTACCTATTACTATTAATACCTCTAATATCGTGACTACGTCAACTGCCATATCAAGGGTGTTCTAGATCTAAGTCATTTAAAGCATTTTTATTCACAGGGCCTTTTGCATTGCAAGACTTGTTAATGCAGTAACGGGTATTACCACTATGATTAGAATGAGTGCTTTAAATACTGTCGGGGCAATGATAAACTGTGGACTTGAGTATTAGGATTATTCAGGAGAGTGGTGAGTATCAAGTGATTATTGAGGGTGATGGGGGGGTAACACGCATTCTTAAGGCTAGGTCAATCAATGAGCTCATTAGTTCATTAGGCACTGAGGTTAGGGATTTATTAACGATTAGGGAGGGTGATGATACCCTAAGATCGAGTCCGTGTACCCTAAGGGGGGGTTGGTACATTAGGCTACCAATCTCTAAGCTTCTCGACATAGTGGCATTTCTTGTGAAAAATAGGCAGGGTGATGACACTGAGGCATAATGAAGTATTTGGACTCACACGGGCTTAGTAGGTCGAATTACAGGGTAATCATACCAACCCTATCAGCATTGGGTCTTTGGAAGCAGGGTAAATTAACAAAGGAAGCCGAGGAACTGGGCAAGGCTATAATTAGTGGTAGCCAGGAATTACCCAACCTACTGTATAGGTTAGCCACTAGGAATTGCGCATTGAGGGAGGTTATTGATAAGTTAGCCGAGGGTTTATCAATCAATGAAGCCATAAAACTACTGAACCTCACTAGAAGGGATGAGATAAATTACACGGGTAATTTATTGGAAATGATAATGAACAGTGACGAGTTTAGGTGCCTCCAGTATTCCAGGGCCTTAGAAAAATACTTGAAAAACGGCGGTTGCTTTATGGCAATAGACGTACCTAAGGGCTGCACATTAAATCAAGTAATTACAATCTTCAACCACCTAGTGAGCAATAAGGGCTTTCACCTAACGAGCCTTCTAAGTGATATTGACATCACAATAAACCTAAGCCTAACCAGCACGCAGTTAAGTAATGACCACGTATTGATAATACAGGGCGGTAAACCCATTGGTGCATTGATTGGCGATGTCATAACAGCAAATAATAACTATGCGCCTAGGCTAGGGAGGCCGTGGATAAACTGGAGCCCGTGGCAACAAGGATAATAAAAGCTGACAACCTATTGTTTAGCATGATAATTGTGCCTATTGTGATAATTGAGGAGTGCCCAAGGGTTAAGGTTTACGTAATGGTTGGTAATAAAATGGGGGGGGATTGGATTGCGAGGGTTTTTGACCTACCCTGACCTAGGTCTCCCTCGCGTAGATGCTAACGAGTGATCTAAACCCCATCTTGTTGTAGAAGTTTACGGCTATCTGGTTCTGGGTTGGGAATTCCGCCGTTATTAACTGGGCACCCCCCCTCTCACGGAGTATTGTTATGGCTCTCTCAAGCATCATCCTACCCAACCCCCCCTTACGCCTGTACTCAGGCATTACGTAGAAGTCCACAATTGCGCCCTCAATACTTGGTGAGTAGAATAATCGTTCCCTAATGTCCGCCTTCAACACACCAACTATCCTCCATGTCCTCGGCAACAAGTACTAGGTAGTTTTTGCTATTACGTAGCGCATTCAGTAGATATTCCCTGGCACGCTCTGCGCAGTCATTCCTAGCGCTGAAGAGTGGATCGAACTCACTATTGAGCCTTTTTAGCCTAATTACGAGATCAACCAATGCATCTACATCGCCTTCCCGGGCCTCCCTAATTGTGACCATATAAATAATTGAGGAAATCCACCCCTTAAAAATGCTTTTATATTTCAAGGTTAGAAATGAAGACCAATGGGTAAGCAACCTCCAGTACCCTGCTTACCAATGGCAAGAGGAGTGATGGTAGATTACCAAGCGAGCATAGGCCCGTTAGGATGGAGGTCGGCGTGATAAATAACGCCGAGGGCAGCGCGTTAGTTGCTTATGGTAACACTGTTATATTGGCTGCGGTTTATGGGCCAAGGGAAGTGCCTCAGAAGCACCTTGAGTTGCCCGACAAAGCCATACTGAGGGTTAGGTATCACATGACCCCATTTAGCACGTCCGAGGGTAGGAAAAGCCCAACACCATCCAGGAGGGAGATAGAGATATCCAAAGTCATTAGGACAGCACTTGAACCGGCGGTTATTCTTGAGAGGTTCCCGAGAACGGCGATTGATGTTTATATAGAGGTACTGCAGGCCGACGGCAGTACCAGAGTCACTGGTATAACGGCTGCATCGTTAGCGTTGGCAGACGCCGGAATACCAATGAGGGACTTACTGGTTGGTGTTTCCATAGGTAAGGTTTCTGGGACCATAGTCGTTGACCTTAATCAACTTGAGGATCAGTATGGTGAGGGCGATATGCCACTGGCCATTATGTATGGACGTGGATTAATAACGTTAATGCAAGCCGATGGTGAATGGACCCCGCTGAGGTTAGCCAAGCCGTTGACCTTGCCTTTAAGGCTGCCGAGCAGATATATAAGCTCGAGAAGAATACCCTTAAGGGTAAGTACGTTGAAACCTCGATGTCATTAACCGTTTAATACTCAAAATACATAGACGAATAAAGTTAAAAGGACTTAAGTTGACAGTTCCCTAAATGCTGAGTGTAACCCAGGAAAGGGGGGGTATTATTCCGAAGCTTAAGCAAGATGTCATGAGGAAGATGATTGAGCAGGGTGTTAGGATTGATAATAGGGGGGGATTGAATGATTATAGAACACTAAGTATTAGGGTTGGTGTTGTAAAGACCGCAGATGGAAGCTCCCTTGTATCCCTCGGCAATACCAAGGTAATGGCTGGTGTAAAGGTTGAGATTGGAAAGCCATTTGAAGATACGCCAGACGAGGGCGCGTTAATCGTGAACCTGGAAATAGCGCCAACGGCATCACCGGACATAGAGCCGGGGGGGCCACCGGATGAGAATGCCATTGAGATAGCCAGGGTCGTGGATAGGGCAATAAGGCACAGCGGCTTTCTAGACTTTAAGTCGCTGTCAATCGTCACAGGTAAACATGCATGGTTCCTATGGGTCGACATATACGTGCTCAACCACGATGGTAACCTAGTGGATGCGTCAACGATAGCGGCCGTGACTGCATTAATGAATACCGCATTACCAAAGGTCGAACTAGACCCCACAGGCAATATACTGAGGATAGATAAAGGCGTTAGATCGCCACTTGCACTTAATATCGATAAAATACCATTAACCATAACCCACGTTAAGATCGGCAACCTCCTGCTTATTGACCCAACCCGTGAGGAGGAGGACTTGTCCGATGGCGTATATATAACCGGCATTGCCGGTGGTAACGTTGTGGCTATTCAAAAGGTTACGGGCGCCTTCACGAGAGATGAGGTGAATAGCATTATTAGTAATTCGGTTAATCAGTATGTTAAGCTTAGGAACGCATTAATGAACGCCATGGCAAACCCACAAACAGATCTTAAGCTATGAAATCAGTGCTCAGTGGTTTCGTCATTTACTCAGGGCTGCAAACCATCATCATTGGACTAAGAAATATCAAAATTAATTAAAGGGTTTGCGCAATATTAGTTTAGTGGCTAATGTAGGCGTTAGGTTTGAGGATTACGTGGCTGAGCTACTGAGTAGGCTTGGGCTTAGGGTCCTTGGTAGGAGAGTTAAGGTCACCGTTAATGGAGTTGAGGTTGGTGAGGTCGACATAGTGCTGAGGATGGCTCGGGCAATAAGTACGCCATTGAGGTCAAGTCAGGCAAGATCGACGTTAGCGCCATTAGGCAGGCATACGTTAATGCCAAGGTACTAAACGCGAAGCCCCTAATTGTGGCTAGGGGGGGCTTTAGTAATGACTCGAGTAAGGCCTTGGCCGACGAGTTAGGAGTTTCTGTGATAAATCTTGAGGAATCGGTCGTACTGACGATTGATGAATTGAGGACCGTCATTGAGAACGTGATTTACGATGCAGTTGGTGATTTAATAAATACCGTATTTACATTAGCCATGAAGTCATGTGATGGTAAGGTTAGGGATGTAATGAACGTGATTATGACTTGCAATGACTGGAGCTGCGTATGTGAAAAGCTGGGGGGTTAATATGGATAATTGTGGTTCATTAATAAGCGATGTTAGGAGGGAGTTGGGGGCTTGGCAATTTATCGTTGAGTAAGTTAAAGACGGCTATTCGATTATACAACCTTATCTCCCTATTAATTAACTCATGCAATAGAGGAAATGCTTAAGTAGGATGTTACGGTTAACGTGTTAATGAAGATTGATGACCTACTCAGGGAATACAAATTCGTGTGGGCCATTGACCACGCAAACTCACTGCTTGGGTGGGATCTCGAGGTTAATATGCCCGTTGAGGCTGCGTCTGCGCGCGGCGAAGCATTGGCCTACTTAGCACTTATGCGTAGGGAGTACCTTCTTCGGCTCAGGGATTTGATTAGTAAGTATGAGGATGCCAAGGACTTAACAGATATTGAGAAGGGCATCATTAGGGTTTTGAAGAGGGAGTTGAAGTACTACACGTCAATTCCCCCCTGAGATTATTGAGGAATTAAATAGGGTCACTACGAAGGCTGCCGTGGTTTGGAGGGAGGCGAGGAGGGAGTCAAACTTCGAGAAGTTTAAACCATACCTGTCAAAGATTGTGGAGCTGGAGAGGGTTATTGCTGATAAGCTTGGTTATGAGGGACACCCATACAATGCACTTCTGGATTTGTATGAGGAGGGCTTTACAGTTAACGATGCTGATAACGTATTCAACACATTACTCCCTAACCTAAAGTCAATACTTGAGAAGGTGTTGAGTGAGAGTAGGTACCCAAGTAAGCATCCACTTGAGGATGTGCCTTATGATGTTAATGCCATGAAGTCCATCAATGAGGAGTTACTTAAGATACTCGATATGCCCGTGGGCACGAGGTTCCGCATGGACGTGTCCACACACCCATTCACAACGAGTATGTCCATAAACGATGTCAGGATAACCACTAGGTATGAGGGTAAGGACTTTAGGTCAACGATGTTCTCCGTAATTCATGAGAGCGGTCACGCAATGTATGAGTTAATGATCGACCCATCCCTGGAAATGACGCCAGTCGGCCGTGGAGTCTCCATGGGCGTTCACGAGAGCCAGTCGAGGTTTTGGGAAAATGTTATTGGTAGGAGTAGGGAATTCGTGCACTTAATATACCCATTACTTAAGGAGAGGTTGCCATTCCTTAAGGGCTATGGCGAAGAGGATATTTACAAGTACTTTAACATTGTTAGGCCGAGCCTCATTAGGGTTGATGCTGATGAGGTGACTTATAACTTCCATATAGCCCTTCGCTATGAGATTGAGAAGGGGTTAATAGCTGGTAAGCTCGATGTGTCTGACCTACCATCGCTTTGGAACGACTTCATGGATAAGTACCTGGGCGTCAGGCCTAGGAATGATGCTGAGGGTGTTCTCCAGGATATTCATTGGTCCCAGGGATCCTTCGGCTACTTCCCAACCTACACATTGGGCAATGTCATTGCTGGGATGATCTACGCGAAACTCCCTGGGCTAAGGGACAAGGTTGCAAGCAAGAGGTTTAATGAGATTAGGGAATTCCTGAGGGATAGGATTTGTAAGCACGGCGCCATATACCCGCCTAAGGAGTTACTCATAAGGTCCTTCAATGATACGTATAACCCAACGTACCTGCTGAATTACCTGCGCGAGAAATACCTGGGCTAAGGCTTGTTAAAAAGACTTAAAAGCCATTGATTATTATCAGTAGGGTATGAGGATCAATATTGAGGAATTGAAAAGCAAGATAAAGCCCAGGTTAAGGCCAATAACTTGGCGCGATTATGACAATACGCTGGTACTACTTGATCAGAGGAAATTGCCCTTTGAGGAGGTTTACGTAGAGCTGAGGGACCCCGCATCAACGGCCGATGCCATTAGGCAGATGGTTGTACGTGGAGCACCAGCAATAGGCATAACGGCGGCTTACGGGATGGTCTTAGCCGTAGCCACAGCAATGAATCAACACTTGATGAAGCCCTAAGGGAGTTGGCTAGGGCTAGGGAGGTCCTCAATGCTGCAAGACCAACTGCGCATAATCTTTTCTGGGCTACGGAGAGGATGTATAATAGGGCTAGGGATGCCGTGAATAATGGTGAGGCTAAGAGCGTGAGGGAGTTAATTGAGGTTTTGAAGATGGAGGCTAAGGCTATTTTCGATGAAGAGTTTAATGCGGAGTTGATGATGGGTATTTATGGGCTTGAGAAGATAAATGATGGAGACACAATATTAACACAGTGTAATGCCGGTGGGTTGGCAACGGGTACTGGCATTGGGACCGCCACGGCGCCTGTAAGGGTTGCCCACGCATTGGGTATTAAGGTATCGGTTATTGCGCCGGAGACTAGGCCGTGGCTTCAGGGCGCTAGGTTAACTGTTTATGAGTTGATGGTTGATGGGATACCAGTCACGTTGATAACGGATACCGCAGTCGGCTACGTAATGTATAGGGGCATGGTCAGTAGCGTGATGGTTGGTGCGGATAGGATACTCAGGGATGGTCATGTGTATAATAAGATTGGGACGTTTAAGGAGGCCGTGATTGCCCATGAGCTTGGCATACCGTTTTACGCAATAGCGCCATCATCCACCTTCGACATGAAGAGTAGGGTTGAGGATGTGAAGATTGAGGAGAGGGATCCTGACGAGGTTAGGAAAATTAGGGGTGTGCCAATAGCCCCCCCTGAGGGCGTCCCCCCCGTGTTCAATCCCGTATTCGATGTTACACCTCCCAAGTACGTGACTGCACTAATAACCGAGAAGGGTATTATCTACCCACCCTTCGATAAGAACATACCTAAGGTACTAGGTGTTACTTAACCATTTCAAAGTTATGCCAAGCTTACCTGCGTAATCACGATAAACACTTGTTAATTTACCATACCAACTCGATAAACCACTGGGACTCTCTGGGTAGGTCTCGTATAAATTCTTGACCACGCCCATATACCTCAGCGCAAGCCTTAACTTAGACGCCACGTCAGGCACCTTCATTAGTCGTAGGCCAATCTTTAACTTATCAATGAGCGATAACTCCAGCGAGCCCTTCTCGGAGATTTCAAGCACCTCGTCCTCAGTGAGTAGCCTAGCCTTCAACCCCCCCTATTCAATTGATCATTAGTGAGCGTTTGAAGCATGAGCCTAAACACATCAAGCATCGCCTGCTTTATCCCATAAGCCCTTAGATACTCAATATTGTACCTCCATAACCCCCCCTCTCGGTAAAGTCACCCTTTTCAAAGGCCTCCAGCACCGTCTTAGAGGCCAACTCAGCCGAGAGCAAGGCAGGGCCTATACCACCACCATGTACTGGATTGACCGTGACCGCCGCATCGCCAGCGGCTAGGAAGCCATTGGCCACTAGTGACGGTAATGGCCTGCGCGTTGGCACTATACCTCCACCCACATGTATTATCTTCCTGCCCCCCCTAGTGTATTGGCTATTGGCGAGGTACTTATCATAATTATGCCTAGGGTTCAATCCCTGCTCCTCACTCAACTTACCCCCCCATAGGCCAAGCCCGATATTCATTATATTTCGGCTCTTCGGGAATAACCACCAGTAACCACCCGGCGCTATGTTAGCGTCTAGGTATATCTTTATGAATTCGGGCTTCTCAATATCATAATCAACCTGGATAATCTCCCTATAGGCATTCGAGACGTCCTCAGGCAATAATGGCTCAGAAACCCACCACTCACGCGGCAACCTACTCCTAACGACAGCGCCGACACCACTGGCATCAATAACCACCCTGGCTCTAAACTCTTCCGTAGAACCGTCAGGCTTTAGCACCCTAACCCCCCCTGAAACCATGCCACTCTCAATTATTGGTCCCTGAACCTTGTGATTATCAAAGATGTGCGCACCGGCCCTCTCTGCTTCACTAATTAACCACCGAGCCCACTTAGCCATATCAAGTCCAAAACCCTTACCAAGCACTACATACTTAATTGATAGGTCGGGGCTGAATAACTCGGCACCTTCATACTTAATCATGAATACGTCACTCGGCGGCTTAATGGCCATTCGCTCGATATGATGAATACCGATTGCGTCACCCGTCGTCTTAAAAACCCTATCTTTACCCTTCATCTCTATTAAGGCAACGTTAAGCCCCCCCGCCTTGGCGAGTAAGTATGACGCATAGGAACCGGCAGTACCCGCGCCAACAACAATAACATCGAAATTACCCATACCAGCAACGAAGCATTTGAGAGATTTTAAATATTAAGGGCTTGGCACTAATTGGTTATTTGATTGGCAATTGTAAAATCTCACCAGGCTTCAATATAAATACCCTAATGTCCGGGAGCATGGACTCCGCAAGTTCCTTGAACTGCTGCGGGTCCTGCTTAATGTCTGGGAATGTGTTGTAGTGCATGGGTACTACTGCCCTAGGCCTCAGCATTGTTAATGCGTAGGCGGCTTGTCTGGGTCCATGGTGAATAAACTACCTATTGGTAACATAGCCACATCGATCTTAAATAACCTACCCAGCAAATCCATTTCACTAAATAACCCAGTGTCTCCAGCGTGGTATATCGTTGCCTCAGGAGCCCTTATTATGTAGCCCACGGGTACGCCCCCCCTACTTGAACTATGAAGAGCCGGGGTTACGTAAACCTCGATCTCATTGGTTAACTTTACGGAACCACCGACGTTCATGCCTATGGTATTCTTAACACCCTGCTCACTGAGGTAATTAACAAGTTCGAAGACCCCAACGACGGTGGCATTCGTCTTTTTAGCGATATCTATAGTCTCGCCCAGGTGGTCGAAGTGGTCATGCGTTATGAGTATGAAGTCGACATTGGATATTTCGTTAAGAGACACGGGAGAGAGAGGATTGGAGATCCATGGGTCAATTAGGATTTTCTTACCGCTTAGCATTATTTCGAAGGCTGCATGGCCAAGCCATTTAATATATGATTGCGCACTCATTAATATGTGGGTAATCTCCGCAATAAATAAGCTTTACCGCAAATTACCTCCTCTTAATGGTGAAGGTGAGCTTAATGGCCCTTGAGTGAGGTGAGTATATCATTATATCGTCTATTGTAATACCATACTTACTAACCATTGACTTTGCCAATTCATAAACACTACTGAGCGTATCGGATGCTCAAGGTATATCTTTATATTCACCTCAAAGCCATTGTCAGAAGCCTTAATACTAACCCGCGTAAATCTCAGTGATTTAGTTTCCGAAGTCTTGAGTAACTGGTCGACAAGTGCCTTTATCTCCCGCTGTATAGTTGATGACATTAAGTAACTCATGGATTTAGAAAATATTAAAGATTAATTATCAACATTACCTTAAGTATTCAGTTAATGATCTACTCACGTATTTATTAATCAATTGCTCAAGTGTATATGCACTGCCTAAGTCATCAGGTCTCACAACGATAACCCCCCTTGTCCGTGATCGGTAGAAAGCGCCAGTCATCGCCCTTAAACTTCACGGCAATATACGCATCACCCCTCGCCCTACGCGCAAACTCCAGTAGCTTCTCCACCTTCTCACCCTCAATCCTTATGGAACCCCCCCTCTCGGACCTATACTTAGCTTCGATCACCAGTACGAAGCCGGGGGGGCCTATAGCTACGATGTCAGGCACAAACCTCTTTCTAACACCGCCGCCCGATGAGCAACCCCCTAAGTACTGCAAGCCCCATATCCCATAACTTATTGGCCAAGGCCCTC
The DNA here is from genome assembly GCF_001315985.1 of Vulcanisaeta distributa JCM 11216. Taxonomy (GTDB): domain Archaea; phylum Thermoproteota; class Thermoprotei; order Thermoproteales; family Thermocladiaceae; genus Vulcanisaeta; species Vulcanisaeta distributa_E. The sequence continues at coordinate 8,073 of NZ_BBBI01000013.1, read as the reverse complement.
TCATGCGTGGAACCCTTCCTCTTCGGTGAGCTCATGTTACTCAACCCCAACCTCCCTAACTAAGTCTACGTCGGAGCAAATCAATGCGCAGATTGGTGTTGGTGAATCACCACAAAAATCACACCTAGCATTTACAATCACCTTTGAATTACCAGCAAGGTTACCCTTAATAATGCTGTTATATAGCTCGGCCAATTTAATATCATAGGTGAAAAGTAACCGTGAGTGCATTATTAAGTCGATATTATTTATGGAGTCACCACGTACCAGCACGTAGAGGTCACCCCCCCCGAGTCTACATAATCCATTAACCAATCAATGGCAACCTTTGGTATTGCCCTAGGCAGTACCGGTGTTTCGCCATTGATTACTGGGTCTATGAACAACTCATTAGGTATATTAAGTAAGTGCGGTCTTGCATTCATAATCCTCATTAGTGAGTCGAACGTGAAGCCGATTACAGTATTCGAGAGACTCATTATATACCTGAGCCACGACTCACCAACCCCCCCAGGCCCTAGTATTACGATTGCCTTATCAAACTTACTTAATGAATTTGGGAGTCTGGCATGGATTCTTCCATTGATCCTAACAATACCAATGGCCTCCTTACTCAACATTCTTAATCTCTTTATAATAGCAGGACCAACCTCACCTCTTAATTCCATTGCTAACTTATTCGTAAATACTAAATTAGGTACTCGACTAACTTCCTGACCTATTATGGGTACTGCCTCTGGGAACATGGACATCAAAACTCCTCTTCCTCCTTACCCTCCTCCTCGTATAAGGCACCAATGTCTTTAAGCACGTCGTGTATCTTAAAGACTGCATCCTTGACCTGCTGCTCCCTCTTGGCGCCAGTGCACACTATCTTGCCTGAACTAAATATTAGTAGGACGACCTTCGGGTCATCCATCCTATAGATCAGGCCGGGGAATTGCTCGGGTTCGTACATCGAATTCTCAAGCATTAACGCCGACTTCTCAATATCAACTTCAGCATGCAGGTTGCCGGAGGCCACTATGTTTTGCACCTGTATCTCCGGTGTGAGCGGTACGTCAGCCCCATGCTCATTAAGAAGCCTTACCAATTCCTTGACGGCCCTCTTAAGCTCATTCTCACTCTTAGCCCCCTGTACACACCATCTTACCTGTCCTAAATATCAATGCTGATATCTTCGGCCTTTGCAACCTTAGGATCAAACCAGGAAATTGCTCAGGGTTATACTCAGCCGCTGGGAGTCTCTCCGCGAGTTTGTCCAGGTCTAAATCAATGCCGAGGTTTACCGTGGCGACAATATTCTCAATACGATAAGTGGGATTTGGCATTATTCATGATTTAAAAAAGCACTTAAAAAACCTTTCCGACACAATCATAGGCATAATACTTAACTCCCATGCGGAGGAAAAGAATAGTTTATAAAGGGAGGTGCGGTAGGGTTACTGACCTGTATGGGTGGAAAGAAGAAACCAACACTCTCGCAATTAGCAAAGAAGCAGGAAAAGCAACAGCAAGCCCCCCCCGCCAAACCAGCCGCGAGGGGTAAGAAGGCAGCTACTGAGGAGAGACCAACAGCTAAAGCATCACTCATTGATCAAAAGCTCCTTAGCGATGTTGAGAAGGAGGTGGTCAAGTGGGAGTATGCGACACCGTACCTAGTAGCCACTAGGTTTAACACAAAAATAAGTGTTGCATACCAAGTACTAAGGCTCTCGCCAGTAAGGGCGTACTCGTGCTTGTATCAAAGGGGGGGCACAGGACCGAGGTATACACGACTCCCGAGAGACTCAAGCAGGTGGCTGCGTAACTAAGTGAATAGCGAGTCAAGCCTAACCTTAACGAATTCCTTGGGTAATTCCTTAACCCTATTAACAACGCCAGGCTCCACAACCTCCACAATGCCCAACCTCCTGAGAGCCCTTAAGACCCCCCCATCCTCAATCCTCATGATATTCTCACCAGTGCTGCCAAGCTGCTTGGCAATATCGAACTTAAGCCTCAATTCACCAACACTCCAATACCTCTGCAGGTAACTGAGCATTGCCATGGCAACCTTATAACCCTCCTCCCTGTTCTGTGGTAATTCCTCCTCAATGACTCTCCTAAGCATTACCATGAAGTCCTCCATGGGCACTGTCGAATAATCCGTTGGAGCGCCCGTCCCCCCCTCAGTATTAATAGAGCTGGTTATTTCCTTATTTTCCCTCTCGGCTCTCTCGCCTCATTAATACTCCGCACCTCCTCTTTGTGCTCCTCAACCTTAGGCTCAGCCTTTTGCTGCGCATCTTCGTGCTTAACCTCCTTAGAAGTCTCTGTCCTTACCTCCCTTACTACATTCTCATTAATCTCTACCGTGGTTCGCTTTTCCTCCGGCCTCTTATCTTCACTAAACACCTCCAAAATGCTTGAGCTCCTAGTGCGTCTTTGCCTAGCCTGGCGCCTTGTAGGTATTGATTGCTTAGTGACTTCCCCAGGTACCTCTATATACATTGGTATTGATAGTTTAATGTCGTTATTACCAATTCTTATGGTTCCAATTACGTACTCCCCGGAAACCTTAAACCTCTTTTCATGAATTAACTCCCTAATTATTAGGTACAGTAGTGCATTACCTACCTTGTTACTCGATGACCACTTCAGCAGGTCCTGGTAAGTAACCCGCCTATTCCTCGTTATGTACGTACTCAGTGAAACCTTCAAATCATCAAAACTAACCACAGAATACTCCCAAGAAAGAACTCTTTTATACTTACTCTATAGGTATTGCTGTAATGAGTAGGGACGTTGATGATATAAGTAATATCGTATTGAAGCCAAGGAGACTGCAGATATTGAGATTATTACTTAATCGGGGAACCATGAGGATATCGGACTTGAGGAGAGAATTGAATGCCCCCCCTCAATCATCTATTTACTACGACGTTGAGATACTAAGAGCTAATGGCTTAATTATCAGGGATGGACCATATGTGAAGATAACGGGTAAAGGTAGGACGCTTATAGAAAAAATCGATGGGATAATAAGCCTTGGCCAAGGTACTGAGAAACTGAGTATAAAAACCGATGAACTAACTGATATACTACTGATGAGACCATTAATAATAAATATGTATAGGCTTGGGCCAAACGCATTACTTATTTATTCAATGGTGATAATAGTCCTTGGTCTAGTCACGGCTTTCATACAGAATTACGAATTACTACTCCTGATTTTCGCAGAAGGTATGAATTCCATGCCAATAGGCATAACTATAATATCAGTACTTGCCTATCTCGGCATTGCATTATTTATTTATAGGTACCTACTCGGCAGCGAGATTATCGACCTTAAGTTGTTGAGCGGTATATTAACATCCCTTATACCGGTATCGTTATACCCAACGATAATGGCGTTGATAACGCCGTGGTTACCACCCTACCCACTCTCAATAATTGACGCCTTACTTAAGGCATTTTTACCACTTATTAGCTTAGTAATACTCTCTACGGTACTCTCAATGAGCTCGGGAAAACCCATGGAGTACTCATTACTCTTTGGAACGCTATTTCTGCTAATACCTTCCGTATTAATATATATAGTATTATTTTAGATAGCTAGATAATATGAGGATCAGAGTACTAGGCGATGTATATCCCCCCGCTGAGGATACTTGGCAAACTGTCGAGCTACTTCGCTGGGTTTTAAATAATTATGCTAATAACGGATATTTACGTATAATCGATGTGGGTTCCGGAACAGGTATACTAACACTGGCGGCGCTGGAGGAGGTAATTAATAAAGAGGGTATTACGTGGGTTTTAGCTGTTGATATTGATTACAATGCATCAATGAATACCAGGATAAACCTAATTGATAATGGCCTCTATCAATATGCTGATGTCATAACTGCGAACCTCCTGGACACAATTAAGGCTGGATTCCGTATTGACGTAGTAATTAGTAATCCGCCCTACCTGCCAGGTAATTGGAGTGAGGATTGGAGGATTTTCGGTGGGCCTCATGGTAATGAGGTAGCCAGGTCATTAATGCAGTTGGTGTGCCAAGGCAGAGTTCGCATGGTTATCCTAACTCAATCATCATTATCTAACTGGGAAGATTTAATTGATTATTTGGGAAGATGTGGCTTTAAATTAATAATATCTAAGGCAACTCATTACTTTTTTGAGGATATAATAACGATGGTTTTTGAAAAATTTAGTTTTTAGCAAATTTGGTCGAATCAACCAAACTGCTCAATTGCAAGGTTAAGTAATGCTTCGCCAACATCCGATGCATACTCAGCGATTCTATAGATACTATCCAGTATTAGCCTAGCGGATGCCGCCGCCTGGGTGGTTAGGTTGTAATTTAATAGTGACGAGTCGAGTGAGTCCACTGCTGACCGTATCTCATACTTAACAGTATCAATTATGTAATTAATCTCCCTCATGTCCACTTTCTCCGTCATTGCCTTACCAACATTATTCATTATCACGGAATCCTTACTAAGCAATTCACTGAACTTCTGCCTAAGCTCCTGCGGCATTATCAATATGTACTTATCACCAAGGTTCACGATCTCTCGGGCTATCTTAACTGCATGGTCGGCCGCCCTCTCAAGTGACTTATTAATTATTGCGTACTCAATAATACTCCTTGGGTCCTGAATGCCAGATAGGCTTAGGGCGTGCTTACTGACGAGGACCCTCTTCAACTGCCTATTTAGGAGCCAGTAGAACTTATCAACCTCATTATCCCTCTCGATAATGTCGGTGGCCACCGCCTTATCACCATTCTCTATCGGTGTTCTTAAGTCATCAATCATGCCAACAACGGTCTTGCCAAGCTTCACTATTATGTCCCTAATGTTTATGTCAGGTACATTAACGAGGTTCTGAATAACAAGTGTGTTTCTGCCCTCCTCGATAATCTCAACGCCTGTCAGCTTTCTCCGTACAATATCCTTAACCTGTTTCTTAAGGTTCAGCGTCGATACGTCAAAATTGAGCCTAAATATATCATAACCAGATAGGTAATGAGCCAGCAATACCCTCTCCAAGTGATCTATGTTTGATAGGTCCTGGGTAACGTTTATTGATGACTCAAGGAGCGGCGCCTTAACCATCTTCTTAGGCACAACAAGTAGTGATAGGTCTGGCTGTGGTATTACGAGGACCTCATCGCCAGGCTTAAGATCCACCTGCCTAGTCCACTCCTTAGGCAGTGAAACTATTAGGGTTGCGCCTCCCGTTAATTGAACCCTCCTGGTTTCCGGCTCAAATTTCACTATAGACATCACGACCTAATAATTAGACCCCTATAAATACCTTATCCTAATAAATCAATAATTATTAATCGTATGATTTTTAGAGATGAAATACTTATTTATTACTCATAACTATTCTATTAAAACCTCCGTTTCTGCTATACTACCTAATTTAGGTATAATTATCTGTAATACGCCATCTCTATACATTGCCTTAGCGCTATCAACCTTAAGTCTCACTCCGAGTTCCACCTTCCTATAAACCTGAAATTACTCAACCTCTCCACCCTAGCTGCCTTACCGACTGCCGGCAGTGGCTGTGGCTCGGCCATTATCTCCACGTAATTACTACCAACCTGACCTTAATATTTTCCTTCCTGATACCAGGTAGGTCAGCGAGTATTATTACTGAATCGCCATTATCGAAAACATCTATTGGAGGCTCCCTGGTCACCAGCCTCGGGTCAACAACAGTGGCTAACCTACTTATTAGCTCATTTACCCCAGCCTCCACCTTATTAACACTTACTGCAATGTCCGTAGTACTCTGCTCCATCGTCATGGTTAATAATTAGCTACGATTAATAATTACCCAAACACATTAATTAAATGATACTCCATGAATTACACATGAATAATACGAAGACCTGAGCAAATAGGAAATTAAATAACCAGTAATTCCTTGATTAGATTCCCCGTAGTAAACCGATCGGGCAGAAATGGCTTCATTATTGGATCAACAACACCATTAATCATGTAATTAGCCAGCAACTCAGCGGCGTATGGGCCAAACATGAAGCCATGGCCTGAGAAACCAGACAGCACATAAACACCCTCGGGCCACGTACTTAACCTACCCATTACGTGACTATGGTCAGGCGTCATTTCGTAATAACCCGACCACACCCTCATAACCCTAATCCTCTTAAGACTGGGCACTAACTTCACCGTCTCCCTAGCCCAGGCAGTTAACCAGGAAAGGGTATTTCCATAGGGTAAGAAACCTTCGCCACCCTCAAGTTCTATACTACCCAATATCTCACCCCCCCTCATTGTCTGACCGACATATAGGTTAGTCTCAGTATCTATTATGTAGGTATTAATTATTGGTTTCACAGGTTCTGTAATCCCAATTTCCCTTCTGACGGGCTTAATCGGAATATCTATATTGAGTGTGCTTTTCATGACCTCGCCAGTCCATGCCCCAGCCGCGAATACCACATTCTTCGTCTTCACAAAAACATTATTACTTGAGACGCTAACGACCCTACCATTCTCAACACCAACGCCCTTAACCTCCGAGTACTCATAAACCCTAACACCAAGATCGAGCGCCCTCTCGTAATAACCCAACACCAGGTAATCATGGTGGAAGGCGCCGTCTTGGGGGGGACCATAGACAGCACCCACTATGCCCTGGGTATTGATGTATGGGAACTATCCCTTAATTCCTCTACCGTGAGTATCTGAACGGGCACACCTAGTGGTTTCCATAATTTCTCGTTAAGTCTCTCGTAATTCCCAAGAACCTCCTTACGCCTAACAAGCCATAGGTAGCCCTGTCTCTCAAAGACTCCGTTCCAACCAAGTTCACCACTGAGGGACTCTAATTTCTTAATGGCTCTGATTGCAAACTCCGTATTCTCCCTATTCCCAAAGTGAACCCTATACCTACCCGCATTCCTCGTTGAACTCCCAGAACCAACATAGCTCCTCTCTAGTACAACGACGGAGAGGCCCTTGCGAGCTAGGTAATAGCTACGGCCAAACCAACAATACCTGCACCAACAACCACGGCATCGGCAGTCAAAGAGATTAATCCATGACCCTCACTCATCACTCACCACCCGCAAGCGTGGCCATTGGTATTGGCGCCTCGGGAAACCTAATCCTCGGCAATCCAAGCTCACTAGGCTTCTTTTGGTATATGAAGCTTAGTATTAGATTCGCACTGACAAGGCAGAACTTACCCTGGCAGGGACCTGTACCTAAACCAGTGGTTCTCTTTATCCTCTCCATGCCCGGTAACCTCAATGATTTATATTCCTCTTCCTCACCATGAAGAACCCTAACCCTGACCTCCCTACCATGCATTAATACCCTGACCGACTTTAATACGTCATTCAGGGTAACATCCTCACAGAAGCATAGGTACTGCCTATTGGCACTCCTAAGGGCATTTTCCACATCCTCAATAGACCCGGCGGCAGCCCACATGGGTGCATGAGCTACGTTGGGCTCGGCATAATAACCACTGCCCTGAAGCCCCTGCTCAAACCTGAGGATTACGTTATAATACGAGGAATTCACAGTGACTAAATCCCTCTTGAACTCGGCTAATTCCTTATCGAGAGCCTCACCAGGCACTAAACCCTCCTTAACGCCTATACTTAATGCGGTTATCCTAGCCTGCTTAACGATTAAGGCCTCCGGGAGTAATCCGCCGGCATCACCGACAACATAAACATTACCAAGCCCGAGATCTCCCGTAAAGCCCCTCCTAGGTACGAGACCTCCAATTTCCGGTGCATAGACGATAGGCACGCCTAATTGTGCTGGCAGGTCAATGACCGGTAGCCTAACGGCACTCACTAAAACGTCTACAATCAACTCCTCCCTCCTCTGAATCTTAGCTTTTTTGCCTCTTATATTCTCGAGCGTGAGCCTTAATCCATCACCCGAGTCCTTCGCATCGACTATATTCATACCAATAAATGCCTTAATACCCAAGGTCTCAATCTTATCCCTATATAGATCACTCCTTATTATGGCCGAGTTATCGCAAGGTACGTATCAATACCAAGTTGGGCTAGGTTCATAGCCA
>NZ_BBBI01000012.1 GCF_001315985.1 Vulcanisaeta distributa JCM 11216 | reverse complement strand
AGCCTTATTGTTGCTCCTTGACTTAATGGTCTTGAAGGAGTTGTAGAGTATTGCGAATAGGCCTGGGTCTTTAGGCTGGAGTACATTCTTAATGAAGGACTTGAGGCTAGCCGATATGTGCCTAGCCACGTTAGGCCCATCCTCACTAAGCACCTCAGCCAAGTAATCCCTAATGCCTCCGGGCTAAGAACCCAATCCAAATCACTCAAGGCCCTCTGAATGTAGTGAAGCCTGTCACGCAATGTCCTATCCCTAACACCCCCCCTAAGCCTCATAGCCTTGACATAAGTCTCGATATCCTCATTCGTGACATGCCAAGTCCTGCCAAGGCTCTGAACGTATTCACCCAGGTAACGGGAACATAAAGCCAAGACCTGCTCCCTAAACATTGGATAAGCCTTAGCAGTTACGAAGACCCTAATCACGTCAGCCAATGTAGCCCTCCTCTCGGGGACCCAACCCCCCCTAAGCAACTGCGTAAGTTCCTCAGGGGGTTACGTACCTAAGGGCTGCGCAGAGCAATGCATCACTGACCTTAATCTTACCATGCCTAACCATGTACATGTACTCAGGCGTGAAACCCAGATCCTTAGGCTTCACACCCCTTCACCTGAGTAACATACTGGATAATCCTCAACCTATCCTCACCACCAATCAAGTCTAAATCCAACAAATCACAATCAACCACAATACAACCCAGTACTGAAAGGGATATTAAAACTTAATATAAAGGAGCACCAACGGCGATATAAATGGCAGAATAGAAACAAGCGAGGAATTGAACGCTATTTGGCGGGCCCGGTGGGATTTGAACCCACGACCTACGGCTCCGGAGGCCGCCGCTCTACCTGGCTGAGCTACGGGCCCAGGTTATTAATTATTTAAGGGCATATATTAAGTTTTTATTGTTGGTTCGCTGCTCACGTTGGTATCATTAGGGCTGCGCCGTATATTAGGCAGTATATTGTGTATAGGAGGCCTGTCCTTGCGTCTATGTCATGCGCGTTATCCCTGAAGGCCCTTGCTAGTCTTGGTACTAGGGCTGCCGTGGGTAACGTGGCCAGCGCGGTGTATGGCAGTATGCCCGTGATTACCAATGCCGTGTTGATTATGTAGGCCGTAATCAATGAGCCTATGTATATTTGGTAGCCGTACTTAGCCGTTAACATGGCTAAAGTCCTAATTCCGGCCTTGGCGTCGTACTCCCTATCCCTGTAGTTGTTTGTGTATATTATCGAGAACATTATGAAGAATGGCGGTAATGATATTAAGAGCACGCTTGGTATTAATGAACCACCAGATGCAGCCGTAAAGAAGCCGCTAACCAGCAATGGGCCCCCCCAGGTTAATGCAACCGATAACTCGCCAAGCCCCCCCTATACTTAAGCGTGAATGGTGGTCCCGTGTAGGCGTATAGCAGGAACACGCCAAGTAACCCAAGCGCCAGTATTAGGTAGCCCTCCATTACCGTTAGATATATGCCAATCGTAGCCCCCCCCGCAATTATTAGTGAGAACCCCCCCAGGTTCTTAACGAATGATGGGCTTACCGTACCCATGACCAGTGGTTGGCGTCTATAAACCGCCGTGGGTGAGTTGGGGGGGCTGTCAACACCGTGTATAAAGTCGTAGTAGTCATTAAGCACGTTAACACTGGCATGAAGGAGTAAGGCGCCCGCCACAGCCATTACTGAATATATAATCCTTAAGCCGTAGTAAAGCCCAAGGTAATAGGCATAACCAATGCCGACTAGGGAAACCGCTAAAGTCATTAATAGACTCCACGCCCTAATGAGACCGAGGATGTCACCCTTATTCATTAATATTCAATTTAATTCTTAATAATTTAAAAACATTATTTTCTATATTAAGTAAAATAACCATGACGTGAACCCACGTATTGCTACGAAACCAGTGGGAGGAACACCATCATTAACTCTAGCCACATTACGTGGGCTATTATTGAGGCCGTAAGGCCTGCCTTATCCGCGAGCACACCATCAATAAGCCCAATGGCAAAGGCCCCCGGCAATTAGGGCTGGATTCAACGTGGATATGTGGACGAGCGTGTAGTAAATCATCGACGCTATCCAGGCTCATTACTAAAAATGCCGCCTAATCCCCCCCTCGCCAATTCCTGAAGACCACCCCCCCTCCAGTAAACCTCCTCCATGAACCCAATGATTACCAGGGCAATGGATATAACATACGCATTAGCCATGCCCCCCCTAACCATTTCATAAACGAGGACAACATAACCCGCAAGCCCCCCCATGTATTTAAGCAACGCGTAACCACCAACAAAGATCACGTAGAGAATCCCGGACATGAGGAGACCAAGTACAATCACTACTGCGGTGTTAACCCTAAACCACCGAAGCCTACCCCTAAACCAAGCCAGCGATAATAAACCGAGCAGTAACGTTGATAGTGCCATGCCATAGACAAAGTACCTACTAAACACGTCAAAGGACAGCGGCCACAGTACCAGGGGTAGGATTACGTAAGCCACTGCCTTAGCCCTAGTCCCACTCATGAAGCATCACCACCTTACCAACCACACCCCTACTCTCCATCAACTCATGAAGAGCTGGAGCATCCTTAATACTAGCCACCTTACTTATGAATGGCTTAACGCCCCCCCTACTAACCATGAAGTTAATGACCTCCTTAAGGTATGACTTAGACGCATTATGAATGCCTATCAACCGTGTATGCCTAAGGTAAAACCTCCTAATGTCGATCTGCACCGTGGATGACCTCCCAAGGACTCCAAACGTGACTACCGTGCCTCCCGCCTAACGGCATCCAACGCCATTGGCAAAGTGTCGCCAATACTGTCTATGGCAGCATCAACACCACCATCAGTATTCTCATTAATAACCCTCATCAACTCCTCCTTATCATAACCAATGACTACGTCGGTTCCCAAAGACTTCAAAAGACTGGGTCTCGTGGTGACGGCAATCACCCTGGCACCCAATGCCTTAGCTAATATGGTTAATGCAGTGCCAATGCCGCCAGACCTGCCGAGCACCAGACCCAATCTCCCGGTCCAACATTGGCGACCTTAAGGGCCTTCCAGGAAACGCCGTAGGCCAGCGGTAATACGGCCAACTCATTAATGCTCAACTCCCTAGGTGCCTTAACAAGGCCCTAGCGGGAACTCTAACCAACTCGCCGTACCCACCCCCCCAAACGTGAAAGCCGGGCATGGTCCACGAGGGGCAGTGATCCTCCATACCAGCCCTACAAAACCTGCAGGATCCACAACCCCCCACACATTACTGACTAGGACTAGGTCACCAACCCCCCCGTAATCACTGAGGTCCGTGCCAGGTCCGGCGGACTCTATGTAGCCAATTATGTCTGCACCAGGCACATGGGGGGGCAACCTAACCGGTATTCCTGGGTAGCCCCCCCTACGCACTATTGTGCCAATCCTATTCAACGAGGTCGCCAAGACCCTAACAACAATCTCACCAGGGCCCGGCCAGGGTCTGGTAACTCCATGGCCTTAAGCACGCTGGGGGGGTCCCCCATGTCTGTCAAAGCCCATTGTCCTCATATTTAGTTGGGGGGGGTCGTGATGACCAGGGATTTAAATATTGGGCGTCTTATCATTGGGTTTACCGAGGTTTCTTTATTCAATTTCGTCATTTCTATCTCTTCTCAATAATTATACAAAATAAAGTCAACAAAAATTATCATAAATTCTCAACAAAATTTTTATACTTCATATGTAGAAAGAGAATGCAATAATGATTAACAAGGCAGACCTGTTACTCACAGCGACGCTGGCGAACCTACTCGACTTAACAACGAGTTACCTGGACTTCTCATTGCTTGGGCTCCAGGAGCTCAACTACTACGCAACCGCCCTACACATAAACAATTACCTGGCAGCGGCAATGGCCTTCACAGCCTACGAGGCACTCATGGCGATAATATACCTAGCAACGTTCAGGTACCCAAGGTTTAGGTGGTTTATGACCGTGTTCATTGTCATGAAGTTCATAGCCGTGGCCGGCAACATAGCCGCATCAATGGGCATATACAACATCAACAACACAATCATAGGCATGAACCAATCACTAACTAATGCCCTTAAATACTAGCTAAGGGAACAAAATATTGAGAAGCAGAAACTAGCCACGCAATGAACGATAGAAAGAAGGAGTAAACACACAGCAACTAAACACATAACCTAGGCAATCCATGTTTCTACTGCAATAGAAAGAGATTTCCCCCAAATAGAAAGTACCAAAAACCACGCCTGTGAGTATTTATTAAGTAGTTGAAAGACCAACAAAGCGTATGGCAACAAAAATGAATAGAAAGGGTATATCCAACGTAGTGGCCACAATAATACTCATAGCCGTGGCAATAGCACTGGCAGTTGCAGTCGCCGTGTGGGTCTTCGGCCTAGCAGGCTCAGCAAGCAAAACAGCAACACTACAAGTACAGGCGCTGGGCCTATCTGGCATCAACACCACTGGAGTACCTACTTTAGTATTCATTGTGAGTAATCCCTCAAGCACCGGCATTGCCATTAATGGTCTCACGCTGGGAAGCCTAACATGCGTATTTAATACACCGGTACAGATAGCAGCTGGAACGCAGGGAGGAAACCTAACAATAGTACTAGGGATAACTCAGGGTTCTAGTGGTACGTATTACTTCATGACAGGAACAGGACCATTATCACCATCATCAGGATCATCATCAACATCAACATCATCATCAGGAACATCATCAATACAATTACTTGTAGCGTATTACAATGGAAAGCAGGTATCAGCTCTCTCCTGTAGTGGTAATCAAACAGCAATCGTTGGCACTCAGTACAGCGGCTACATAACCACGGTCAGCGGACAGACATACCCATTCACAGTAACGGCAACCTCATAATGAGTTTAATGCCTTAAATAGGTCTCGTTAAAAATTCGATTCCTTTATTTTCTCCTCATTTATTCTCTCGCTACTGGTGTTCTGTGGTTGTTTGTTGAACCAGGGTTCGTTTCCGAACCAGGGTGTTTCTACCTCGTCTAGTCTCCATCTTTGTTTTGTCACTGCTTCGGTTGGGTCTATGGTGATTCCGCCTTTGTAGGCCAGCAGCCCCGTTAGTGCTATCATTCCTCCATTATCCCCCCCTGCGTACTCTGGTGGTACTATGCCTAGTTTGGCGTTGAATTCATTGGCTATCCACTCCATTACGGACCTAAGCCTCCTACTCCTTGCCACGCCGCCGGCCAGTAGTAGTTCCTTCTTGCCCGTTAGTGCGAGCCCCCCCCTCTCGACTACTTCGCCCAGCATTGAGTACGCGGTCTCAACTAGGCTTAGGCACACGTCGGGTAGCGCAACGCCCTTCCTAACGAGCCTTAGGGCCTCCTCGACTAACCCAGAGAAGGATACGTCCTGCCCCCCCTTCACAGTGTACGGCAGTGGTATGTACCTGCTGCCCTTCTCCGCGCACTCCTCTAGGTGCGGCACGCCGGGGTTTGGTAGCCCGATGCTTCTGGCGAAGTAGTCTAGGGCATTGCCTATGGCCATGTCTATCGTCTCGCCGAAGACCCCCCCGTAGGTCCTCCCTGAGTGGGCTATGACCATAGTGTGTCCTCCAGACACGAGTAGGACAAGCGGGTCCCTAAACCTTACGGACCACCTGGCGACCTCGACATGCGCGATGCCGTGGTGCACAGGAACCAGTGGTTTGCCGAACTTAATGGCTATTGCCCTCGCCAGGGTGGCGCCGACCCTAAGGGCTGGGCCTAGTCCTGGGCCCATGGAGAAGGCCACGGCATCGACGTCCCTAATGCCAATGCCGAGTCTCCTTAGGGCTTCGCTGAGTAGTCTTGGCCCCACCGCCACGTGGTGGTCAGCAGCAACTCTCGGGTGTATTCCCACGCCCTGCGGTGGTGTGTATGTGTCATTAATATTTACGAGTATCCCGTCCTCGCTGGCTATCCCAACACCGAAGGTGTGGGCCGTGGATTCAATACCCAGTATGAGTGTCATTAATACACACCCTCCATTATTGATTCAATTACGTCGTCCAGTTCATTATCGGTTAATCCCCCCCGTACCTGTTCACTACGTAATTGATGGTTGAATTAACGGTGTTTTCAAGCCAGCCGCATCCTGGGTCGTAATCATTGCTTAGGGGGATTATGAAGTTGCCTATGAGTTTTACAACCCCGTCTCTTGTTAATTTTTCTATGGTGTTTATGAACTCCGTGCTCGTTAAGACTAGGTCAATGTAGTCCCAGTTGAATGCTTCGTACTCACCTAGTTTATCGATTAGAAAGACTATCTTAGCCAATCTATCAAGGTTTACCTTGCCAAGTCTCCTTAATGCATTAACAACGATGCACTCAATCAAGCTCATGCGCCTAGTGTCCCATTAGTGTTGGGGACTTAGGTAAATTAAACTTACTATGTATGATGCCTTGAGAGCAATGTTTAAATCCTGTTGATTGATGCGTAGTGCCGTATGGTTAGCCCTGACGTACTTAAGGAAGTTCTAAAACCAGGTAATTCCGTACTGGTGGTTTGGGATGTGCACAGGGCATTATTCAACGGCATATTTAATAGGGATGAGTTCCAGAGGGCCTTGGACACGGCAATTAATGCGGCTAGGCGGGTTAATGTGCAATAATCTTCACGAAGATAACGCCTTTCCCAAGGGGCTTTGAGCCTGTTACGGCTAAGATAATGCAGTGGAGGGGGTGGCTTCAGGCCTGAGGAGATGGAGTTGATAGTTCAGCCGCAGCCCAATGACGTGGTCATTAACAAGAATACTTGGTCCCTCTTTGTCGGGACAAACGTGGAATTACTACTCAGGAATTCGGGGAGGTATACGGTTGTTTTCACGGGTATTGCCACGGACATAGGTGTGGAGACCAGTGCTAGGCATGCCTACGCCCTGGGTTTCATACCCGTAATAATCTCAGACGCTGTTTCATCATATGACAGGGAGGCTCATGAGAGGTCGTTGGCCAACATGAGGAGGTTCTTCCCGGTAATTACGGCTGATGA
Source organism: Vulcanisaeta distributa JCM 11216 (assembly GCF_001315985.1). GTDB lineage: Archaea > Thermoproteota > Thermoprotei > Thermoproteales > Thermocladiaceae > Vulcanisaeta > Vulcanisaeta distributa_E. The sequence goes on along the minus strand of NZ_BBBI01000012.1, from coordinate 52,445 downwards.
ATTGGCCAGGTACTGGTCGTGAATTTCATATTTCACCGGTTTCAAATTGGTTTCTCAATTTCTTTATTTGGCTAATTACCATGGCAAAGATTTATAAGTTCCGGAATTGAATAATAAACGTGGAACAGAAAGAAACCTACGGTACAGCTCAGAGTAATGGGCAGGGACTTAATGAGGCGAGGAGGCATTACTCACGTGGTATCGCCCTTCTAAAGCTGGGCCGCTTTGAGGAGGCTCTGCCCGAGATTGAGAGGGCGCTGGAGTTGGACCCAGGTAATGAGAGATATAGGCTGGCCAAGCTAGCCGTACTAATTGGGCTTGAGAGGTTTGAGGAGGCCGAAAATGAACTAAAGGCTTTATACCTGGGTAGGCAACCAACCCCCCCATTAATGGTTGGTTCAAAGCCAATGAATGGCATTGGGTTTAATGGGAATACTAACAATGTTAAACCCATGATTAATAATACCATTAATAACATTATTAATAAATCAAGGGTCTTGTTAACGAGGGCGCTACGCATTACCCGTGTTTTATTAATTAAGGCAGGTATTATGATAGGAAAATCGCTTGATTGGGCCATGGCCAAGGCACAGTTATACCTGGGTGCTACCAGGGCTCGACTTGCCAAGGCTATTAATTGCGTGAATAGTAATGCCTCTGGTTCATGCAATGGCAGTAATAACTAGGCTTTACTGCGGTATGGCCTATTGATAATACTAAGTTGGGTATCATTTACGTATCACCTCACTTAATAAATTCTTAAATTCCTCCATCAATGCCCTTGCGTGGTCTCCAGTGTGTATCATTGAAGGCAATAGGTGAGCCGTGTGCTCAGTCATGTATAGAATGCCCCCTAGTCCTCATGTATAGGTGCAGTAGCTGTATAGGCCATCATCAATCCTATCAATGTACGCCATCCTGGCATTTATCGGCCTATTCCTCGTGAAGTGAATGCCGAGCATGCTACCGACGCCCGTCACCCAGCAGATCCTGCCGTACTCTTCACAAGCCTTATCCATTTCCCCCCCACGCACCCAATTCCAGAGGTTGTTGAATCCCTCATAGAGCGACTTGTGCCGACTCAAGTAGTCTATCAGTGCGTAGCCTGCGGTGAGTGTTATCCTATTGCCCGTGAATGTACCTCCGTGGAAGCTCCTAGCCCTAGCGCTTGGTTTCTTGACCTGGTTAAGCAGTTCCATTATTTCTGACCTCGAGGCAATGGCGCCGGCCCCCCCTGGATAACCACCACCGACTATCTTCCCCCCCAGCGTCACTATGTCGGCCCTGACATTAAAGAGCTCCTGACCACCACCGAGCGCTAGCCTGAAGCCTGTGATAACCTCGTCAAATATTAGTAGGGCCCCATACTTATCCACGAGTTCCCTAACACCCTTTAAATAGCCGGGCTGGGGGGGCTCTATGCAACCGCCTGAGCCGAGCACGGGCTCCATGATCACCGCAGCCACGTCAAAGCTCCTCAAGGCCTTCTCAAGTGCGTCTAGGTCATTGAATGGGACCACGAGCGTGTACTTAATGTGCTCGGGAGGAAGCCCGAGACTCTCGGGGGGCCCTCAAACGGTGGGTTAACACCAACATGTAAGCCGTCATAGCCACCGTGCCAGCCACCCTCCATCTTAACCACGTACCTACGCCCCGTGTACGCCCTTGCGAGTCTAACGGCGTACATGTTGGCCTCAGTGCCACTGTTCGAGAACCTAACCATCTCGACATTGGGTATAACCTTAGTCAATAACTCCGCGTACTCAACCTCCAGGGTGTTTGGGTATCCCAAATGTGTGCCTCCGTAGGCGGTCTCGTTAACGGCCTTGACCACGAAGTCCGGTGAGTGACCGAGTATGTGGGTGCCATGGCCCATCCAGTAATCCACGTACTCATTACCATCAATATCCCAAACCTTGACGCCGCTGGCTCTCGTTACGTATGTTGGATACGGCGTGAAGTACCTTATTTGGTATGTGGTTCCTCCAGGAAGTACCTTCCTGGCTCTTTCGAATAACTCCCTGGACCTTCCCGTCCTCTCCATGTAAATCTTAGTGTACCTATCAATCAACTCCTGAACCCTGCCAGAAAGAATGCTCATTAGCTTGGGCATTTATTGCTTGGTTATTAAGTGTTGTTATGGGTACTTCGTTAAGAAGCCGTGAACGGTAATTAAGTGAAGTAGTGTATCAATGAGTCTCGTGGATTTATAACCGCATTTCACACATATGAAGTATCTCCTCCTATGGAATGAATTCCTTGAGTACGGCTCAACCCTAACAACGAGCCACTGCCCATACTCCTTAGTCCTGACTATATGCTCATTAAAGCCACTGAAATGCTGGATAAAACCTAGCCTAACCTGGTCGGTGTGAGGCGTAACATACAGCTTAAACTCCTTGCCGGTGAACGGGCATTTAACAACACCGCTGAGGAAGATCCTTCTATCGCTCTTGGCCGCATAAACCACTAGGTCTACGTACTTACCTTAATCTCGGTGCTCCTCCTAAGGCCCAGGATCTCCGCTTGCTCGCTCGTCACGATTATGTACATTAAAATGGGGCTTTAAGCATTACTTTACGGGGGAATCACTGAATCGCCCCCCCATACCTCCTCATCACGCTTAGTATTTCATTAGCATACTTAACAACGTGATCCCTAACCCTAGGCATTAGGCTAATGAATGGATTACCCAGCCTATCAACATCCCTTGCCTGGGACAGTATTATTAGGGATGATGGGGGATCTAATGTCGACCTTAACAACCACGTCTTCACCAACCCTAACCCTGACGATCCCCGTTACCTTACCCTCGGTATAGGTTATGACCTCAATAATACCACCCTCTATGGCTCTGCCACTAGGTTAAGTGTTACGTTATTACCACTGTGTGTTACGTAAATCCTATCACCACCCGAAAGGCTGATGCTCACCTTACCAAGCCTCACGGAGTCGAGAACCCTCCTCCAACCATCACCAACGAGTCTGAGGTACTCATCATGGTTATTGAGCCTCTTCATTAGGTATTGAATTGGGTCCCCGGCCTCGACGCTCTTCACATTAATGTTTAAGTTGACCTCACGCCCAATATTAATGATGAGTTCGTCAAGTCTATCGAGAAGCTCGCTAAAGTAATCCCTATTATTACTAATTATTTGCCTAGCTTCATCGCTATTGATCTCCAGTAACCTCTCCTCATAACTGCCATCCGGCCCAATGCCTATTATGAATACGTACTTATCACTTATTGAGACCTTAGCGTTACTTAATAGTCTACCTCCAACATTAACCGAGTTAAGCGGTGTTAGGAACTCCATTTTATTATTAATGGCTGATTTAATCCTTATAAGCACTCGGGCAATGCTTATGCTCATATGGGCGAATTCAGTAATAAGGTAGTCGTGGTCACGGGTGGTACCCGAGGTATAGGTAGGGCTATTGCCGAGGCATTCCTAAGGAGGGCGCTAGGGTTGCCGTAACCTACGCCAGGAGTGATGATAAGGCCAGGGAACTCGAGAGAATGGGGGATATTGGCGATTAAGTGTGATGTGGCTAATAGGAATGAGGTTAGGAGGGCTGCGGAAATCGTTAGTAATAAGCTTGGTGACGTTAATATACTCATTAATAACGCTGGCGTTATGTATCTAATGCCGTTTGAGTCGTATAATGAGGAGTTGTTTGATAGGATGATGAGCATCAACGTCAAGGGCATCATATACATGGCCCTTGAATTCCTGCCGCAGTTAAAGAGGACGAGGGGGGGTGTTATAATAAACATAGCATCGAACGCGGGCATAGGCACGGCCTTCGAGGGTACGACGTACTACGCAATAACGAAGGCTGCCGTGATAATACTCACGAAGCGCATGGCATTTGAGCTTGGGAGGTACGGTATTAGGGTCAACGCGGTTGCGCCGGGTGGGTTGAGACGGACATGACCACGGCCAATAGGACGCCGGAGGAGGTTGAGAAGACGAAGGCCCTGGTTAGGTCTAGGACGATGCTGAGTACTACTGGCGTGCCTGAGGACATAGCCAATGTGGTGCTCTTCCTAGCCAGTGATAGGGCTAGGTACATCACTGGACAGACAATAGTGGCTGATGGTGGTAGAATTGACTACCTAACCCATGGAATTTAATGAACTAACTCCTTAAATAATTCCCTGCCCTACTTACTCCTCAAACTTATGATTGGTCTCTCATTCATGGAATACTATGTACTGACCGTACTCACATTAGCAATAATACTATTATTAATACGTATCGTTAGGTATGACGTAGTCGGTCTCATAGTCATGGTCTTACTAATCGTTGGCGGTCTCATAAGTCCCGAGAAGGCCCTGGCATTCATCGGCTCCACCACGGTTGTGGTGCTCGGTAGTGTCATGGTGATTAGTAAGGTTCTTGAGGAGTCGGGTTTTCTCGACAAAATGGCTGAGGAGTTGGATAGGGTGTTTAGGAATGAGTACGTGCTCCTGCTCATTATTATGTTGATAGTCTCGTTATTATCGGGTTTCATGAGCGATGTGGCGTTAGTTTCAATTTTCATACCATTCATGTACGCAGTATCGAGAAGCCACAGCAAGAAATTATCTAAGTACCTACTCCCCCCTCTCCTATGCGGCCATTCTCGGTGGTAGGTACACAATATTTGGTACCAGTACGAATTTGATAATTGACCAGCTTTGGTATGAGAGGTTTGGTAGGTATTTACCTATTTTTCAATTCTTAAATATAGGCCTGGCAATAATTTTTGCAAGTATACCAGCATTACTACTGATATACTTATTACTACCGAATAGGGAGAGTGTAATTACTAGCGTTGATGATTTGAAGATTGGTGAATACGTTGTGGAGGCTCAGGTTGGTGAGGATTGTGAATTAATTGGTAAGACTAGGCGTGAGGTTGAGAGGGAGTATGGTATTAAGATAAGGTCCATATTACCGAGAAGGCTATCCAGGTCAGGTAGGATTCATGGTGGAGTTACGTTGATAATGGAGGTTCCCGTTGATAAACTACCAATAATCTCATCGATAAAGGGGCTAGCCTGGTACCTCAATCCACGCAGATTGAGGGTAAGGACATCATTGAGGCGCTAATAACGAGTTCATCAACCTCATTAACTATACGATATCTGATCTAGACGTGTTGAATAAGTACGGCGTTAAGATCGTGGGAATCTCCGCAGGGGGGGATAGGAGGATATACGGTAGAATTTCGCATGCAGTGCTCAGACCTGGTGATGCACTGCTCCTAATGGGCAGTGAGGAGAGTATTGCCAGGTTCATGAGTGATTATGGCTTAGTGCCTCTTAGGACCAGAGGTGCCAAGCTCTTTGATGTTAGGAAGGGTGCCGCGTCTATTGCCGTGTTGGTGGGGGGGTGACGCTCGCATCATTACTAGGTGTAAACATTGCATTGGCGTTTCTCACTGGGGGGGTCATAATACTTATGTTAAGTGGCGCTGTTAATTATAGGAGGATTTACCAATACATTGATTGGTCAGTCCTAGTATTCATAGCATCGTTCCTATCCCTGGGTTATGCAATGAGCAGTAGTGGATTATCAACAGTAATAGCCAGTGTACTCCCTAAGTCACTTATTGTTTTATTCCTAATAACTGCGATCATCGCGAACTTCGTGAATAACGTGAGTGCCGCAACGATAATGACGCCGATAGCCCTCACATACCCGAATCCCCCCCTGCTTGCGGTGACTGTGGTTGCTATGGCATCAACAACCACATTCCTAACGCCCTTTAGCCACCCAGCAAACCTCCTCGTTTACAACCCAGGGAATTATAGGCCCAGGGATTACCTAATAATGGGCACAATATTACTGGTATTAACATTAGTAATAACGCTCCTGTTCACCACGTTGCCTAGGGAAAATACGCCGTTTAATGGAACTGGAACCTGCGGGTAGGTTTTATAGACTAGGTATCTTCTCCGATATCGATATGAAGATCATAGCAGCACCAGGCCCGGTCTCCTACCCATTAATATTAGCTACCAGGGAGTATAGGGATCTCGACCTAGTCTTTGGCAAGGGTAATGAGGAGCCAAGTGCGTATGCGATAGCTGACTCGCTCACGTCATTGGTAAGGAGTGGTTTAAGGATTGATGTTGTGACGGTTAGGCGATTAATGTTTGTCTACCCTGAATTGAGGGGTCCTAGGGTAGCTGTTTGGAGACGTGGTAGTGCGGCTGATGTGCTTATTAGGGCGTTGTTAGACAGGGCTGGTCTAAGGGCTGAACTCGTTTATGCGGATGATTGGCCGTCAGTTCTTAACCTCCTTAACACAGGCTATGCGCAAAGCGCTGTTCTAAACCTTGGGGTTCTCGAGTATAAAGGCGAATTTATGGAGGATTTAGTTGGCGCGCCAGGCGCTGTGGTGCTCAGGTTAATGGTGATCCGCAGTACTTCATCGATGTTTATAGGGCCGGAATTGAAATAGCCAGGAAAAACTTGGAAGATGCCGTTGATTATGTGGCTAATAAGCTACCGATTAAGCTACCGAGGGAGTTTATTAAAAACATATTGACTAGGGTGGAGTATGGTATTTATAGCCCGGGTGATTATAGGGGGGGGTTCGTAGAAGTCGTTAAAAGGTATGGTGGCGGGAAATGACGAGGGGGGGGCAGTACCTGGGCCTTATACAGGCGATCTCAATAATAGTGCCATTGACCATAGCCATTAGGGCATCAAACAACATGCTAATGACGACAATACCACTGATCGCCAGGTATAACTTTCACTTCAGCAATACGCTGGTTGGCGTATTGTCTGCTTTAACATCGTTAATGACCTTCCTGAGTAGTGGCCTGTTGAATTCAAGGTTGAGGGTGTGTCGTAGGAGGATTGTCTTCATAGCGTCATCGGTCCTTTACGCCATTGTATTTCCACTATTTTGGTTATCATCACCACTCACCATATGGGTACTCTCTGCCGCGGCGGGTTTCGTCTTAGGCTTTTTAATGCCTAATGTAATAACCTCGGCAAGCCTACTGCCGGACAGGAGGGCCAGGGAGAGATTACTAAACATATACACGTTGTCCCTGAGCATTAGCCTAATACTGGGTCCAGCCATTGAGTCGTTAATACTGAAGTACTACGGGCTCAGGGAGTCCTTCCTATTCTTCACGGTATTTCCAATACTGGCTCTTGCGATAGCGCCGTTCGTTAAATTCCCCGAAGAGAGTGCTGAGGATAGTGCCGCAGTAAGTACGTCTACGGTAGTATCAAACCCAGGATTCATAGCGGCGGTCCTAAATATAGCCACCTACAACGTTGTCTTCTCCTTCCTAATGGCATTCGGCGGCATCTACGCCAGGGACTCCTTCGGAATTAACTACTCAATGGTCGAGGTCCTCTTCTCGCTGTTCTTCGTAACATCCTTCCTGGGCAGGCTATACCTATCAATTAGGCCTGCAGAGAGGCTGTGGCCGTACATGGCCAGTGCCGTTACCATGACCGTGGCCGGCATATTGCTAATCGTACTTACGAATAATCCACTAATCTATGCAGCAGCCCTATTAATACTGGGTATACCACATGGTACCACGTATCCACTATCTGTTGTATCAATATCGAGGGCCTTTAAACCACAGCATAGGAATGCCGCCAATAGCCTATTCTTCTCATTCATGATGCTCATAGGCATAGTAACACCCACAATAACCGGTTACATAGCAGACTTAATAGGTATTAGGAGCACATTTATCGTGTTGATACCACCAGTGCTGGTCGCGTTATTCTTCCTAAGGAAGTACGTTAAATCAGTGGATAGGCCACGTGAATAGTGAATTCAGCATTTAATTGATGCGTTAAGCTTAGCACTTCATCAATCTTTGTTTATCGTGAAATTGAACAACAAAATACACATTAATAGGCACATCTTTAGTAATACCGTTTTATTTAGTCTGCAGATTCCATAAGTAAAAATATTAAAAACATAAAGAGGTACCTAACATGGTATACCCATGGAGGGAGCTACCCGAAGAACCCTCCTATGGCTTGCCGTTGTTGGCCTACCCACGGTAATCGTCACCATAGCAGTATTCACGGTATTGTACTATATCATACATAACTCCACCCTAGCCAATTACCTATCCATAGCAACCCCCCCAATACTGGTAGGCGGCGCCACTGAGACAATGTATAGGAGGAGGGTTAGAACCTATGGTAGGAGGGTTGCAAGTATCCGTACATTATCGCTGAATATGGATAACCCTGAACCCATCAGCGATGAGGATATTGAAACGTTTGAATCCGCGTTATCCACCGTTAGGAAGGATTCCGAGGACTACGTGAGACTCCACGCCATGCTTGGCCATATGCATTTACACAATGCCGTGACTAAGGGCGATAGGAGGTATTACTTAAAGGCCGTCGATCATTTAAATAAGGCGGAGGAGACGATAAATAGGGTTAATGTTGGTGACGATACTAGGTTAATGGTTAATAGGTTAAGGTCTAGGATTGAGGGGGGGAGTAGGTATAGGTTTGAATCCTAGGAACCAATCTGTTAACCCCCTTTATGGAATCCTCGTTTCCTGATGTCTCACTGCATTAATCCAGGGCCTGGTGACCTTCATTAAGGCTTGGGTGTTGAAACGGCCTGATGCCTGACTCTTTCAAGCATTTAACCATCCTATACTAGTTGCTTAGCTACTCACACTCTTAATTGGGTTAATGGTTAATTAAGCTAAGCCACGTTAAGTAGCCCTCAGTACCCTCTTCACGGCTTCCCTATGTAGTGGTGTTTGCCATGCTACGTACCTGCCTATGCCGAGTTCACTATCCCTCTCTGGTGGTGGCTGGTCTATCCAGAGATCTGGACTCCTGCTTGGTATCCCATAGACTATGAGGTTCCTCTCCACCAGTTCATTAGCCAACTCCCCCCCAGGCCCCCCCTCTATCCATAGGTGATCTGGGTCGTTTAAAGTAGCCTCTAAATCCCTCCTCCACCGCGTTGTGAATTCCTTAGTTATGGCCTTCTCTAGGATTAACTGCTCAACAACCCTATCAACGTTCCAACGCGCTTTATAAAGTATCTCAAGCATCCTTGGATTACCACCGGTTAACCTCCAGGTCTCTTCAAGGCTTGGTTTACTGCCTGGTATTTGATCATATAGTTGCCTAAAGCCTTCCTTACTCATATTCCACATGGGTTTAAACTCAGCCCAATTATGACGACCAACCTCACGTAGACTCATACCCTCGCTAGTGGCTACCACAGTCACCACCCTTTCGTACTCGGCTGGTGGATGTTCCAGTATGCCTAGGAGACCCTTAACATATAAGGCAGCCTTATCAACGCCTATCACTTGAAATGCATCATCAACAATGATGGCTAGTCTAGAGACCCTAGCCTCTATGGCCTCCCTGGCAATGTTGATAATCACCCACACAACCCTACCCCCCCAAGCCTCCTGGGTTAAGGCATCCTTGGCTATGCTAAGGATTCTACTACGTAAGTCAGCAATCCCCCCCAGCTCAGCCCTAATGAAACCGTCAATAGGGTTTACGTATATTACATCAAAACCCCCCCTCCCTCTAAACAACTCAATGGACTCCCTAAGCCATGCTGTCTTACCGCAACCCTCAGGGCCATAAACAACCTGAACAGGAAACGTACCCCTCTCTGCCCAATCCTCAATAACTCTCATTGCCAGTTCCCTATCGGCGAAGTTGATCTCCAGGTCAACAAACCTAACCTTACCCATGGGAAGCTTATGGTTGATTACTTGAATACTTATACTTTTTTAATTTTAATTAATCTAGGCCCAGCGTATCATGGGAGACTTCATAATTAGGAGACCTGATGTTGAGGGGGGGGTCTTTGTGAGGAGGTTGAATAGGTTTGTTGGTGTAGGTGTCATTGGGGGGGGTAGGGAGGAGTTGATCCATATACATGACCCTGGCAGATTAACAGAGCTATTGAGGCCGGGCACTAGATTCTTCGCGTATTCGAAGTCCACGGGTAAGACCAGGTTTTACCTAGTAGCTGTTGATCTTGGTGACGAGTTAGTCCTGGTTAATTCGGCAATGCATAACGACATTGCTGCTTGGTTAATTAGTAGTGGATATGTATTGAATGGTTATGAGGTTGTTAGGAAGGAACCCGGCTTCGGCAATGGCAGGTTCGACCTACTACTTAAATCGCCAAGTGGTGATTATGCCTTTGTTGAGGTTAAGGGTGTAACCCTTGAGGAGGGAGGAATCGCGAAATTCCCCGACGCCCCAACACACGCGGTGCCAGGCATATGCTTGAGTTGGCGAGGGCTGTGGAGCTTGGTTATGAGGCTTACGTACTATTCCTAGTACTTAGGTCGAGGGCCACCTCCTTCATGCCCAATACAGCGCTTGATCCTAGGTTCACGGAATCCCTTAAGTACGCCATTAATCATGGGGTTAGGGCATTGGCTTACAAACTAGTGCTTACAAGGGATTGGGCAATAGCTCCAGTGGGTCAACTTGACGTTAGGATTGATTAAGGTCAGCGAGGGTGATCCCAATCATTGGTCATCTGCCGAAATACTCATTGTAGGATCACTTCCTGGGCAACTCGGGACCTAGTATGTACGTGCCCACGTCACTCCTTGGGTTTAGTTCACCAGCTATTGGCGTTAGCATCAACCTCCTTACCTCACTCATATCCCTGGTTTGCCCCCCCAACACCCAGGAGAGCTTCACGAAAGCGACCTCCGGCATCATATCCTCCGCGGGTATAACACCAAGCTTAAGCAACTCCACGCCCCCCCTCCTATAAACATTGAGGTTAACCCTACCAAATATCGTCTGACTCGTGATCACCACAGGTATGCCACCATCGATAGCCCTCTTTATTGGGTCGAGCAACTCCTCCCTAACGTGTCCGAACCCCCCCGTGCCCTCAATCACAATGCCGTGATAACCCCCCCTATCAATTAAGAAGTGCAGTATCTCTGGGTCCATACCCGGGTAGAACTTGATTAGGGCCGTCTTCTCGTCAAACCTATTCATCAATACGGCATCCTCCACCCTAGACCTGGAGATGTAGTTGTTCGCGTTCAGTATTATTTCGAGCTTATTAATGTCTACGTAGGCTATGGGCCTATCATTAATGCTTATGAACGTATCCCTCCTAGATGTGTGCATCTTCCTAACCCTAGTCCCTCTATGAACCGCTATTAACCCGTCGTTGGTTGATGCATGCATCACCACGTAGGAGCCTGCAAATGGTGCCCTGGCGCTGACGAGCACTGCAGCCAACATATTCTCGAAGGCGTCACTAGACGGCCTATCACTACTCCTCTGTGAGCCAACAAGGACTACTGGGCCTGGGGGGGATTCCTGATCGCGAAGGATAAGGCGGCGGCTGTGTAGTGCATGGTGTCCGTGCCGTGAAGCACTACGACTCCGGAGACGCCGTCGAGGAACGCCCTGTAGGCGGCCTCGGCAATTTCAGCCCACCTCCTCGGTGTCATGTCCTCGCTAAATATGGCCATTAGGTTTAGGAGCTCGATATCCGCTATGCCCTTAACCTCAGGGTACATTGCGTATAGGTCCTCAAGGCTAAAGCTCGGATACACGGCGCCGGTCCTGTAATCCACCTTGGACATTATTGTGCCGCCAGTGGCCACGAGCCTAACCCTGGGAAGGCCCGTTGATTCAGCCTTAACGAACTGGCCAATGGGTATGGATACCGCGCTCTTCGACTCAACATGGCCCCCCCTAACCTCCACCTTCTCGATATTGCTGGCGTGAATGCCCACGTTATACCCATTATCAAGCTTCAAAATCAATACATTAGGATCACCAACGCCAGGCCTAGGCAATACCACGCCGTCTAACACCGTCCCATCCCTAAGGTGAATACGCACCAGGTCAAATTCCTTAATACCCCACTTACTCATTAACTCGCTTAGCACAGGTATCGTGCGCACCCCTGTATTATAAGCGTTAACTAAACAATTAAAGTACGAACCTCGGAATTTTAACCTTTTGGAATTGCGATTTAATCTCTCATACAGGTAATGACAGACCCAGGGCTAAGTCAACCACAGCAGCAATCGTCAGGTACATCAACCACCAACCACCTATGAATTGCCATAATGAAACCAATCTACTTAACGTTGGCGAATTAAGGAACCTTGCAGGCGCCTCAGTGGCGTAGACTAGGACCAGTATTATAAATAGTATCATTACTGGGTAATCATGCACGTAACCAAACACAAAGGCGCCAAGTACGCTTAGCACGAGAAATCCCAACGCCATGAAGGCATCCGGGAGGTTACTTGAGCCAATATACCTCTTCCAACCAAGGGCAAACCAGTGGACTCCATAGGCCGTGAAGGCAACCCCCCCAGCCATGTAGAATACTGATGGTAACTCCCTATAGATTGAAATGGTTACCAATATGTATATCCCTGTTAGAAACTGCATAAAACCCGGCATCCAGAGGCCCCCCCATACCGCAAGAGACTTATTCGTGAGCTCATCAGTTTTTGTCGGGAAAAATAAGCCCATTCCACCATATATTAAGTAACCAATGCCTAAGCCGAAGAACCCCCCCACGGCAACTGGTGGTAGTACACTTGCCACGGTGTTTACGATTTTAACAGCATTTATATACTTTTCTGAGCAAATATAACTTAATGAATGCAAATATAGACATTTTAAATATCTTATGAACGAAATGCTTGACCAGTATGTCTAGGTCTGTGATTACGATATGCCCATACTGCGGTGTTGGATGTGGCATTGAGGTGACTATCGATGATGCTGGAAAAATAATTGGATTTGAGGGTTTTAAAGGTCACCCGGTTTCTCATGGGCATCTATGCGGTAAGGGTGCTTCATCGATAAAGCTCCTTGACATAACTGATAGGTTGTTATACCCAATGAAGAGGGTTAATGGTGAGTTTGTTAGGATATCGTGGAACGAGGCCATTAGTGAAATAGTTCATAAGATGAAGGAGATTAGGGAGAAGTACGGTCCAGAAGCCCTGGCGTTTTATGGTGGCTGTAGAAACACGCTTGAGGAGGTTTACTTATTCCAGAAGTTGGCTAGGGCGCTTGGTACTAACAACGTGGATTCATGCGCGAGGCTTTGCATGATCCATCGGCTAAGGCGCTCAAGGACATGCTCGGCTACGGTGGTAGTGCAAACTCAGTTAATGAAATACCCAAGCAAAAGTCGTTGTGATAACCGGCGAGTCAATAACGGATAGCCACCCAGTGCTTTCCCAATACTTAATCGAGGCTAAGAGGAATGGTACTAAGATAGTGGTCATAGACCCTAGGACAACGGCAACCGCAAAGATGGCGGACCTACACCTCAGGCCAATACCCTCCACGGAGGTTTACCTATTTAACGCTGTGGCTAATTACTTAATTAATAACGAACTCATTGACAGAGACTTCATAATTAATAGGACCGAGAACTTCGAGGAATACGCCAGAGTCGTTAGTAAGTACTCAATTAACGATGCCGAGAAAATCACGGGCATACCTAAGGACTTAATACTCAAGTTCGCACAATCAATAGCTACAAAGCCCGTATTATTCACGTGGGGCCTTGGTATGTCAGAGTCATCGGGAGTTGACGGCATTAAGTCCTACATAGCCCTCGCCTTATTGACGGGTAACATGGGTATTGAGGGCGGCGGCGTCATTGTCTATAGGGGCCAGACGAACGTGCAGGGTTCCGGCGACTTCCTTAAACCCGATGCATTTCCAGGCGGCTTACCTATTAATGAGGAGAATGCCAAGAAGCTTTCCGAGGTGTGGGGTTTCATACCACCAACCAAGCCGGGCCTATCATTAATAGATGCAGTGTATAATGAGAATAGCGGTATTAGGGGCATGTACCTAATGGGCTTTAACATAGTCTCCTCGCTACCCAATAGGCGTAGAGTTGAGGAGTTCCTAAGCAACCTAGACCTATTGGTGGTTCAGGACATAGCCATGAGCGAGACCGCGGAGTTCGCCCACTACGTCCTACCGGCGGCGCTTTGGATCGAGAGAGAAGGCTCCGTACTAAGCCTAGACAGACTGGTCAAGTGGAGACATAAGGTTAGGGACCCGCCTGGCGAGGCTAAACCTGACTATGAAATAATATTCGAGTTAGCCAATGCCTTTGGCCTTAAGGGATTTAGCAACGATCCAAAGGCCGTATTCAATGAAATGCGCCAGGTAGTGCCTATAATGAGGAGCGTGTCGCTTGAGGACGTCATGGACCCAACGAAGGATTCAAGAATACCGGAGAATACGCCGCACCTATACTCCGAGAGGTTCCTAACGCCGAGTGGTAAGGCGAGGTTCTTCGGCGTTGAGTATAAGCCGGTAAACACTGGCGGTAAGAAGTTCATACTGGTTACTGGTAGGAGTGTGCTTAGGTACAACACGGATAATGAGATTAGGAGAATTAGTGGCAAATTCGAGACAAGCATTGCCATAAACCCTGAAGACGCAAAGGCGCTGGGTATACACAACGGCCAATTAGTAAAGCTAGTATCCAACTGCGGTGAGGGTGTTTTCAAGGCGTTGATAAGCAATGATGTACCTAGGGGGCGTGGTCTTCGCATACATGCATGATTCGAGGATAAACTACGTGGTTTGCACAGAGTTTGACCCCCCCTACGTGAAGACGCCGAGGTATAAGGTAACGCCCGTGGACATATTACCAGTTTAGTGAAATTATGAATTGCTGAGAGTACTAGGCCAGGATCGGTATAAGTTGAGAAACTACTTCAATGATTGGCGCATTAAAGCTAAGGATGGGATATAGGTGTTATAAGTAAGTTTTGGACAAGACTTAATAGAAACAGTTAAGTAAATCTTTGAGTTAAAGAGCATTAAAAATAGCTATGGGCAATACTGAGTATAGGGTTAGGGTAAGGCGAGGTCGTGTTACAATACCGAAGGCCATTAGGGAGACCCTAGGTATCAAGGACGGTGATGAATTGGTAATTAAGACCGAGAATAATGAGATAATAATCAAGCCGATATTTAGCGTGAGTATTGAAGAATTCGATAAGAAAATTAAGAAATATTTAGAAACTATTAGGGGCTATGTACATACTAAGCCGAGACTTGGTGAGCTTAGTGGATTAAGCTTAGAGGATGAGTTTGGGTGAGATTTATTATGTTTTGGGTTCTAACGTACTTATATACCTAAACGCTGGTGAGGAAAACGTAATTAAATTCTTTAGGGATCTTCTTATGAGGAAGAATAGGTTATATACTGACGTTTTAGTACTCGATGAGGTTATTTATATTTCGAGGAAGAAGTACGGTATTAGGTATGAGGATACCATTAAATTTCTTGATGACGTAGTATTACCTTATGTAAAGGTTCTTGGCATTGGTTTAATGGAGTATGAAGTATCTAAGAAGTACATTGGTATATTGAAGCCCTCCGACGCTATTCATGTGGCGGTTATGTTGAATAATGGAATGAACGTAATAGTAAGTGAGGATAAGGATTTTGATAAGGTAAATACGGTGAAGAGGGTGTGGCTTGGTAATGAGTAGATTATTGAGTTATGTTTAGTAATATTTTGAAGAGCTTGTTGTCTGTCTCCGAGGGTTGGCGGGTTATTATTACATACTTAAGTCTCGATAATGCATACTCACTGAGTAGGCCGAACCCATCCATGGATATGCAAAGCACCTTATTACCGGCGGCAAGTAGGTAATCAACCTCTGTCTTATCCCTAATACTCCTCAGTAGTACCGTGGTAATGCCATCCACGTGCCTTAACGAGTCATCAACCTGCTTAGTAAGTAGTAATGCGCACTCGCCGGGTCCTAAATCAATGAGTACCTTATTGAGATCTGCGTAATTATTGATCCTAACGATCCTAACCATATCATTAATAACCCATGAACCCAGCATTTAACACCCAATTACTCAAAATAACTGAGCCTAATAACCCACTACACGTTACGATCCCGAAATACCTTTAAAGCCTTGATGGGGGTTTTCCTACATGGATTATAGGACGAGATTACGCGAGGCAAGTAAGGAGATAATTGAAAGAAGAATCACATCCGATGACGAGCTTAGAAAAATAGCCGATAAGTATAACCTACCCCTATCAACGGTTAAGACATTATCCACATTCTATTTCCATGATTACTCAGAGGTCCAGGTATGCATGGGCCTTCCATGCCTATTGAAGGGCGCCAGGGAGGTCGTTAAGGAATTAGAGAGGCGTGGCATTAAGTACTCCATCACGTACTGCCTTGGCTATTGTGACAGGGGGGTCCCGTGGTTAGGATGGGTGATAAGTATTACATGTTCGTTAATGGTGAGTTCAGGGAGATTGAGGAATCACGGGGTGATTACGTTCGGTCTCAATACGAACATCTCGATAAGTACATAGCGAGGGGTGGTTATAAGTACTTTGGGAAATTCCTTAGTGAAGATAATAAGTTCTTCATACTTGAATTACTCGTTAAGGCCGGCCTACTCGGTGGTGGTGCCCTAAGTAGGTTTAAGACCATAGCAAGCAGTGCCAATAGGCCTAAGTACTTGATTGTTAATGGCCATGAGGGTGAGCCTGGCGGCTTTAAAGATAGGTTGATAATGGAGAGAAATACTCATCAACTGCTTGAAGGTGCATTACTATTATCGCTTGCCCTCAATGTTGATGAGGTTATAATCGCGGTCAATGAGAGATTTAGAAATGCTAGGGCCATGATTGAGAAGGCGCTCGGTGAGTTAAGACCGTATTTAACGAGTAAGGGCCTACTTAATAAATTGCCTCCCATTACCGTCCTGCTTGTTGGTTCTCCATACATCGTCGGTGAGGAGACGGCGCTGATAAACTCACTTGAGGGTAATAGGGGGGGTGAGCCCAGGCTAAGGCCTCCTGACCCAACCGAGACTGGCTTGTTCGGTAAGCCCACAGCCGTGATTAACGTGGAGGTCGTTGCTGCGGTTCCCATACTTATTAGCAATTATTATGAGGGTAGGGAGATCGTAATCGAGAAGTACTTCTGCATTACTGGCGATGTGGGTAAGCCTGGCCTTTACAGGGAGAAATTGACTGTGGGTCTCAATGAATTATTAGCGAAGGCGGGGGGGGTTAAGGAGGAGGATGTCAAGGCCGTCTTCGTTGGCGGGGGGGTCTCCTCAGGCCTTGCACATTCATCGAAGATAAGGGTAAGGCTTACACCTGAGGAGACGAGGAAACTCGGCGTCTTCCTAGGGCCTGGCGTAATCATAGCCCTATCCAACAATAGGTGCATTGTCGACGTAATGCTTGAGGTTGAGAGGTTCTTCTCCCATGAGTCATGCGGTAGGTGTGAGCCATGTAGATTGGGTACTAAGGAGTTGGTAGAGGTTCTTGAGAAGGTTAGCATGGGTAAGGCGAGTGAGGAGGACCTTAAGTGGGCTGAGACTGTGGCGAGGACTATGATGGAGACCTCACTCTGCGGTCTCGGCATGTCTGCCGGTAAGGTGTTTCTCGACGCGCTTACCCAGTTTAGGGATGAGTTTGAGGAGCACATAAGGGGTGTCTGTAGGGCTGGTGTTCACTTCAGGTGATGGGTATGGTCAAGGTGCTCCTAAACGGTAAGGAGGTTGAGGCTCTCGAGGGAGAGACTATACTAAACCTGGCCAGGAGGTACGGCATTGAAATACCGACACTGTGTTACTACGAGGGCTTCGCGAATGGTTCCTGCAGGATATGCATCGTCGAAGTTAATGGTAGGTTAATACCATCATGCATAACCAAGGTATCGGAGGGTATGAAGATCGAAACCGAGAGTACGAGGGTTACCGAGGCTAGGAAGACCTTACTAAAGCTCTTACTGAAGAATCATACCCACAGGAGTAAGGAGGAGCAAATGAGGTGTAGAATATGTGAGTACGCGGTTAAGTATGGTCTAGAACCAGCACCGATAATACCGAGCGTTAAGGTCGATGATACACACCCAGCAATATTGTTTAACCCATCAGCCTGCGTAATGTGTAGAAAGTGCGTAATCGCCTGCGGCATTGACCAGAATAACGACGTTATAGCGGTCATAGGTAGGGGATCCGGTACTAGGGTTGGCTTCGACCTTGACACCCCCCCAATGGGTATGTCAAGTTGCGTTAGTTGCGGCGCGTGCGTTGATGCATGCCCAACTGGGGGCGTTAATGGAAAGGGATTGGGTACCCGCTGATAAGGTTATTGAGACCACATGCCCATACTGCGGCACTGGGTGTCAGGTCGAGTATGGAGTTAGGGATGGCAAGGTCGTCTGGGCTAGGGGTGCCTATGGACTTGCAAACGAGGGTAAGCTCTGCGTTAAGGGTAAGTTTGGTTATCAATACGTCAATAGCCCCGAGAGGCTCACGAAACCATTAATTAGGAGGCCCGGCGTCCCTAAGGGCCCATTAAATGGTAGGTCAATACATGAGGTGTTTAGGGAGGCCACGTGGGAGGAGGCTCTAGACCTGGTGGTCAGTAAGATTAAGGAGATCATTAGTAGGTATGGGCCTGCCGCGATTGGGGGTATAATGAGCGATAGAAGCACTAATGAAAGTATTTATGCATTTCAAAAGTTCATGAGGTGCGCCGTCGGTACTGACAGCGTTGATCAATCAGCCACGCTATGTCACGAGCCATCAGCATGGTCATTAGCCACGCAACTTGGCTATGGCGCGGCGACCAACCCCCCCATAAGGGATGTATTAAACTCAAGGACTATAATTGTAGTAGGCTCTAACATGAATGAAACGCACCCAGTCATTGCCGCTTACGTCAAGAGGGCGGCTAAGCAGGGCGCTCACTTAATAGTCGTTAACCCAATACATACGGAGCTAGCCAGGTACGCCGAGTATGAGCTCCTCATTAGGCCTGGTACGGATGTCGTACTATTCTCGGCGATGGCTAAATACATAGTTGATATGGGCTGGTACGATAAGGAGTTCATTAGCAGGTACACCGAGGGCTTTGAGGATTGGGTAAGGAGCCTTGACGCATTTACCCTGGATTTTGCCGAGGAAGTAACTGGAATACCTAAGGTCGTTATCAGGGAGGTTGCTAGGCTTTATGCGCTTGAGAAGCCATCAATGATTATGTGGACCCTTGGCATTACGGAACATGAGAATGGTACAGAAAATGTATCAGCTGATAAACCTGGCATTGTTAACGGGCAATGTTGGTAAGCCAGGCGCAGGTTTAATGCCACTTAGGGGGGGACAAAATAATGTTCAGGGGGGGGAGCTGATGTTGGGTGTGCACCGGGTAGGTTGCCTGGTTATCAACCGTTGATGGATCCGGAGGTTAGGAGGCGCTTTGAGGATGTCTGGAGGTGTAGGTTGCCACTCTTCATTGGTTTTAGGAGTACGGAGATGATTGATATGGCTAGGAGGGGCTTGATTAAGATGCTCTACATAGTTGGTGAGAATAGCGTTAGGTCGCACCCGGACAGTGGGGGGGCTGTTGCTGAGGCGTTGAGTAGGTTGGAGTTCTTGGTTGTTCAGGACATCTTCATGACTGAGACCGCCGAGTATGCTGATGTGGTATTGCCAGCGGCGTCTGCGGCCCTTGAGGATTACGGAACATTCACGAATACGGAGAGGAGGTTGCAATTAACGAGGAAGGTGGTTGATCCGCCAGGTGATGCAAGGCTGATTGGCAGGTCTTTGTTGAGTTGGCTAGGAGGCTTGGTTATGACATGGGCTTTAGGGATAGCTCTGACATAATGAGGGAGATGGCGAGGGTAGCACCGGTATTTAGTGGTTTAAGTCATGAGAGGCTTGAGCGTGAGGGTGGGCTTCAATGGCCGGTACCAAGTGGGTCTAGTCCAGGTACTCCAATACTATATGCCGATGGGTTCCCAAGGGGGGGGTAGGGCTAGGTTTAGGGTGGTTGGTTGGAGGGGGGGCTTTGATGTTGTTATGGGGGGGAGGCTTTACCCGTATTCGTTAATTATTGGTAGGGAGAGGGCGCAGTACCATACCGCGACCATGACTCGAGGTCGCCAGTACTTAAGGTCATTTGGAGGGGGGGGCCTGTTGTTGAGGTGAATCCCGAGGATATGAGGGTTGAGGGTGTTGAGGATGGTGAAATCGTTAGGTTAGTTTCACCGGTTGGTGAGGTGCTGGCTAGGGTTAAGGCGTCGGCTAGAGTTCCAAGGGGGGGTGTGTTATTCACGACCTTCCATTACCCAGAACTTCCGGCAAATGCTTTAGTCCCTGCCGTGTTGAATCCCATTACCAAGACACCTGCGTATAAGGATACCAGGGTACGTATTGAGAAGTTAAAGAGGTGATACCTTAGGACTAGGCCGTGTATGAGTAGTTAATTAAATCCTTGAGTGTGATTAACCCCCCCGGCCTTGCGTTCAAGACCCTTGGTACTAGGTTCACAATCACGGCTGCGGTGGCTGGGTCACCAGGCGTTCCGGTACTCCTCCAAGTGATTGGTGGGTCACCCTCAAGCCTAACCTCCTCAAAGTCCTCACAGCCAACGCAGGCCCTCAACTCAACCCTAACAACCTCCTTACCATTGATGAAGCCGCTTCCATGACCAACAACACCCTTTACCTGCCCGGGCTCTATCTTGAAGTACTGCGTTTCGTAATTTCTCTCCGCAATTAGCGCCTCCTGTCCCTCCTCAACCCTATCCAGTTTAAGTCCTATGATATTGGCCAGGAGCAGTATAGACTCTGCGAAGCCTACGTGGGCCGTTATCTCGCCCTTACTTAACGCATCCGTGAATTGGCCCGGCGTCATGCCCAGGCCAATCTTCTTCTGGAAGGAGTACCTCCTCTTTGAGGCATCTAGGGATCTAATCACGGTGATCTTATCAAGCCTCGTTAATGTAACGGATAACACAGCGGGTAATGCATCAAATACGAAACCTGGATTAACACCAGCCCCCCCAAGTACCGTTACGTCACGGCTTCTCGCATAATTATCAACAAGCTCTGCGAGGTCTGGGTACCTATACCAGGGCCACGCCAGTGTTTCGCATGTTGACACAACGTCAGCGCCGGCCCTAATTGCCTTCATTATCTGTGGGTAGATCCTATCGAAAAAGCTACCCGTTGAGTGTAGGACAACATCAGGTTTGGCATCCTTAAGGGCTTGTCAGCATCACTCTCAACTCTGATGCCCAGGGTTTTACCAAGTCCAATAGCCTCACCGAGGTCCTTACCAACCTTCTGCGGGTCAATATCAATCGCGCCAACTATATCGAAACCTCTGCTGAACGCAACCCGAGCTATTAATTGACCAATGGGACCCACGCCGTAAATCACGGCCCTAATGGTCATTAATTAAGATGTAATTCTTACAGTTTATAATTATTATCACAACACGATGCATCAACGAACATCTCATCCTCTCATCAGTGCTTGGGACCCCCCCTCATCTTATATCAGTATTTTAATAATACCAGGTTTCACAATAATAAAAACTTTCCTAGGTCATATAGTGTTCCGGTGATATTTGTGAATGCCTAAACCTTGATTTACTGCCGCAGTGATTATCGTAAAAAATGCAATTATTAGTATGCAACTATAGCGTATTGTACGTTTTTGTTCTTGTAATTACCCATGTAGAAAGAGCGTTATAAATATTGATTTATGCATTGTTTATGGCTATGATTATTTATTAAGGATAGAATAATAACTAGAGTACGATGGCAGAACTATCAAGTTACATGGAGAGGGAATATGAAGTTGATTGTGACGGTCAGGTAATGAAGCTTAAGCCTATCAAGGTATGGATGCTCGCGCCGAAGGGCAGGAGGGGGGGTGTCATAATAGGGCTCTTCAAATGCCCAAGTGGTAAGGTCGTTAGGAAGGCCATTGGCAAGGCAGAGTAACCAAGCCTGTATTAGTTAATGAGAATACCTTAAAAATAATTAATGCTTTAAACCTAGGAATGCGTAGTTACGACGTTATCGAGGTATTGACTGAGGAGTATAGGTCACGCTTTGTAAAGGTCATGCAGCAAATCTGCAGATGTAAGAGTGAGTATGAGAGGAATAGGGAATTAATGAAAATACTTGCTGTGAGTAATGACGTTGCGGAGTGCATTAAGCAGAGAAGGCCTTGTGATCTAGGGTTTGTTAAGGTTAAAGTCATTAGGAAGCTACTTAATACGCAGGTGGTCATTATGCTTAATAATGAGGAAATAACGATTGACTCGTTCAATAAATTAATTGCATCTGCCAAGTTCTTTAAGGAGTGGTATGATAATGATTGTTCGATGGACTCATACATGCAGCCACTAATAGGCGCTGACCATTACGACCTAATCAAGGAATTCCTTACTAAAAGTCTTGAGAAGTTGCAGTACGTATGCGAAGGCAGAACGCCAAGCCTCAACCTCGGTGATTTGCCGGTTTACGTATCCAACGGCATTACCAGGGCAATAAACGACCTAGTTAAGAAAACTTAAAGAATTCACTAACCAACGGCTTAGTGAATGATGCAGGGACTATTCACGCTTAAGTTAAGCGGTCACTTATTCGATAGCGAGGACTTACTGCCTAAGTACGTGGACTTAATTCGTGATTTTTGGAGGAACGGCTATAAGATGGCTGTGGTAACTGGTGGCGGGTCCTTAGCGCGTAGGTACATAGATATTGGTAGGAAAATGGGTATAAACGAATCACTCCTGGACATGCTCGGCATATCAGCCAGCAGGTTAAACGCCCAGTTATTAGCCGCCGCCCTCAGCGATATCGCCTACCTACCAATACCCACCAACATAGATGAGGTCTTTAGGGCATGGTCAACAGGTAGGTTAGTGATTACGGGCGGTTTTCAACCAGGCCAATCAACAGCCACAGTAGCACTACTCGTGAGTGAGTCCCTAGGTATTAAGAGGCTGATTGATTGTGCAAACGTGGACGCGGTTTATACGAGCGATCCGAGGGTTGACCCCAATGCCAGGAGGCTCGATAGGGTGAGCATTGGTGAGTTAATGGCCATGCTTAAGTCAAGGACGGTGGCTGGTACTTACGACTTACTCGATCCATGGGCATTAAGCATAGCCCAGAGGAGTGGTATTACGATCTACGTGGTTGGTTGTGGCAAGTTGAGTTCATTGAGGAGACTCATTACTGAGGGTGTGAGTGATGGCACGGTCATCACACCATGAAAGGATTGGCTTAACGGTATTACTAATGACCTGTCCAACATCGCCTGTGAACTCACTCAGCAACTTCTCAATTAATTCCTTATAATTAATAATTAGTTCCTTCGTGTCATAACCAGCCCTGGCGTAAATGCACGCCCTAATTAGTGTTGCCAATTTATCCGAGAGATTCACAATTCTACCCTCAATGCTCAGTCCATACCTATACTCACGGAAGTAATTACGTAATTCCTCGGGAAATTGAAGCTCATCGAATAGCCTAGTCTCGATGTCCCTCCAATTACTAATTAATGAACGGGCACTATTACTCACATTGCCTATTAAGGCTTCGTGGGCATCATGAATGAGCGCCATTGATGTGCACTTATCAGCATTGATGTCACTATCTACCTTATGCGCACTATTGCATAGGATCAATGCGAGATAGCTAGTGAGCAGTACGTGATCCCCCCCAACGCTCTCGGCGATGGCTTGGGGGGGAACCCCCCCACGCTGTAGCCACCCAATCCTTGGGATATTAAGTATCGTATTTACGACATTAACCACCCCCCCTATTAATGACGACACCTTGAATGATGTGAGGACCCTACTTAAAAGGTTTTTAGCATTGTTCCATAAAGTGCTTGGGTAATGCTGCCTGATATTGACGTTGTGACTAGGGATGACCTAATGAGATTAATCACTAAGTATAGGTTAAGGCCAATAAAGAGGTTAAGCCAGCACTTTGTAGTTGATCCAACGGTCATAAGAGACATTGTCAAGCATGTACCAGGTGGTTCGAGGGTTCTTGAGGTGGGTACTGGGATTGGCGTACTAACGTATTACCTAGCAGGGTGGCCTCCCAGGTAATTACCATAGAGATTGATGGAAGGCTCGTGAAGATCGCCGAGCGTGTGCTAAGTGGCTTGGGTAACGTATCCGTGATTCAGGGTGATGCCTTAAGGATTCCATGGCCAAGTACTGACGTATTGATTTCCAATGTGCCGTACTCAATAACGTCACCATTAATAATTAGGATAATCAAGGAGAGAATCCCAGTGGCCTTATTAACGATACAACGCGAGGTTGCCGATAGGCTCGTCAGTGGACCTGGTAGTGATAATTATGGCAGGCTAAGCATAATCACCCAATGTAATTACTCCGTGAATGTCCTGAGCACGTACCCACCAGACTCCTTTTATCCAAGCCCTGAGGTCTATTCAACATTAGTGATGATGATTAGGAGGGAGCCCTGTTACAGTGACATAAGGATACTGGAGTCGGTGACGAACTTACTCTTTAGGCATAGGAATAGGATCCTCAGGTGGGTCCTCAATAAGTACCTTGGGCCGGATGCCGTAAATATCGTAATTAACGTGGGTATTGACGTAAACACCCGCATTAGGCAATTGGGAATTAATGAGTTAATTAGGATAGCTGATTTATTGGGACAGTTCATTAATGATACCAACAACCACTAACCCCCTACTATGAAGTGATGACTAGGCTCATCAAATCCCTGGCGGCTATGACGTTTGGAAATACCTTAGAGGCCTCTGCAGCCAATAACCCTGGGTCGGAATACCTATTGCTAATGTGCGTTAGCACCAGCCTCTCAACACCAGCCTCCCTAGCCACCCTAGCCGCGTCCACCGACCTGGAATGGCCCTGACTCCATACTAGGTTTTCGTCCTCAACTGCCGAGAATGTTGATTCATGAATAAGCATTTGCGCCTCCCTGGCAATGTCTATTATGGAATTTGCCGGTGCCGTATCACCGGTATATACAATCTTAATCAAACCGCTACCTCTAACCTCGACCACATCCTCCGGCCTTACGACCCTACCATCATTGAGAACCACGGTCTCACCCATATGAAGTCTCTTCCAAAGCGACACTGGTACGCCCAATTCCTTAGCCTTTCCCGGGTTGAATTTACCAACGTAGGTTCTCCAATTAAGGGAATAGGCACAGTCAGGTACTGTATGTCTTGCCGATGTGCATTGTAAGCTGAAGTTCTCCTCATTAATGACGTCCTTAACGCCACTTAGCGGTTCAATTTCATAAATACGCACATGAAATGGTGGATCACCAACAATTTCCATACTATTCCTTAGGAAGTTGGCAATTCCTGTGGGACCACTTATTATTAGGTCCTCCCTCCTACCGAGCATGGCCATTGTTGCCAGCAGCCCGGGTAATCCAAATACGTGATCACCATGCAAGTGCGTAATGAATACGTGTGTTATCTTTAATGGACTAACGCCAACCTCAAGAAGCCTATATTGAACACCCTCGCCAGCATCAAGTAGTATTCTTCTTAAGCCATCTTCAATTAGTATGGCTGGTAAATACCTATCCCTACCCGGCGTTCCCGCGCCAGTTCCTAGAAACGTAATTCTTATTAGCATTCTCAACCCTGACTAACTTAAGTTATTTAAATAAGGATCCCCCCCTTGGTTTGCTAAAGTGAAATGAGTATTTATGGCATTGATATCGAGGAGTTCACCAAAAACTTTAGGGTAAGTTTCGATAAAGCAGGCTTAGTGATATATGTAATACCGAGGGAAGGCATATCAACATTAACCAGGGGGTAATACCTACCGCTTTAACAACGAGGATGTTCAATTGTACGGTACAAAGGTCATTCTTCACCTACCATGTAGCGGAGTTATTTATGGGAGGTACTTAATATCGAATGGTGATTATATAGAGGGATTATACGTGGTAATTAACGATATGGAGTGCGGCATAGTCGTCTCGTGGTATGAGGAAGGTATAAATACGGAAATGCAGGTGAGGTCTAACGAGGCATTGTTGATAATTATTAAGCTCATGAGATTAAGAAGCCGTAAGGTAAGACCTGATGGTCATGCACTAAGGATTATGAGAGTATTAAACCTTTCAGGTAAATTGCTGTATTCCGATGCTAATCACGAAGTTCAAATATTCGGTGTAGAGAAGGGCTTTGTCCCACAGTCCCAGGGTAATTGTGCGTATGATTTCGTAATTAAGCAATGGAGGCTCATCCTTAATAAGTGCGGCTTTATGACCGAGGTTCTCACCAATACTGATAGTATAGTACTGCTTATTAGTGGTACTGACTCCATAATAATTACCCGGCACTATCCATCACTTAATAAGTGGTATGAGTTGGGCGAGGTCTCAGGCTTCAATAATTACCTCGTTATATTCAAAGGGCTAGATTCGAGTGCTTTATGAAGATTGAGTTTAGGCGTGGGCTGTCGAGCATTATCACGTTGTTCACCATGTTTATCCTAAACTCCTTAAGTATTAACTGCGTATATAGGTACATTAATGCCCTGCCTGCATCATCATAGTCAATACTTATGTGGAATTGCTTCCCAACCCTCTTAATCCAGTCGAGGCATAGTTCGTGAGATGGGCATGAATTTTTACAATCATGGTTTGAGAATGTGGGTGTTAATACAATGAATTTGCGGCCTCTAACGTCTATAAATGCACCGTAGTTGGTGGGTATTATTATCTTCATACCGTGCTCATTAGCCTCAAGTTTAAATCCCAGGTAGACCATGGCCGTCGGTACATAGTAGATCCTGTTGGCCTCTCTACTCAATCCAATGGCCCTAGCCTCATCATCGCTTAACTGTCTGATCCAGCCAAAGTCCTCTAGGGCCTTTACATGCCTATGAACAACACCCTTAAGCATCCCCATTTCCTGGGCCAGTGATGTAACTGTCATGGGCCCCCCCTTACTGAGCATGTCCATTATGCTTATCCTAACGTTATTATTTAGTAATGTGTCGAAGGACTCAATCGGTAAAATGGCCACTGATTTCACGTTTATCCTAAGCATGTCCATCCCCATCACTGCTGTGTTTATTCTAATCATTTTACGTGCACAAAAATGTAACCTCTGAGTTTAAAACCCTATTTTGGTAGATCATAGGGGGGGTTAGTAAGCACTGATTGTATTGGGGGGGATGTTATGTGGAGGGGGGGAGTATTAATGAGATTGAAAGGAAAAGAGAAATAATTAGGATAGATAGGGGTACGCCGCAGGTTGGTGCGCTGGCCTTTGGCATAGTTGATAGGGGCACAAACATAATTGAGGTTAGACCAACAACATTATGCCCACTATCCTGCATATACTGCTCAGTTAATGCAGGGCCTAGGTCAACGAATAGGTGGGCGGAGTTCATCGATGATCCTGAGGCGTTATTAATGGCGTTGGAGGAGGTCGTTAGGTTCAAGGGCACTAGGGATATCGAGGTTCATATTGACGGCATGGGTGAACCAGGTGTTTATCCATACCTCGTGGATCTAGTTCGTGGTATTAAAACAATGGACGGTGTTTCAATGGTGTCAATGCAAACTCGACTGTACATGTTCACCGTAGATGAGCTAAGGGAGTTAGCCAGGGCTGGCTTAGACAGGATAAACCTGAGCATAGACACGCTGAATCCCGGATTAGCCAAGAAGATAAGTGGGGGGCGCCTTGGTACGATATTGATCATGTTAAGGAATTGGTGGTGAAGGCCCTTGAGTTTGGAATTAACGTGATTGCATCACCGGTCTGGTTGCCTGGTATTAATGATGATGACATTA
Organism: Vulcanisaeta distributa JCM 11216; assembly: GCF_001315985.1. Classification (GTDB taxonomy): domain Archaea; phylum Thermoproteota; class Thermoprotei; order Thermoproteales; family Thermocladiaceae; genus Vulcanisaeta; species Vulcanisaeta distributa_E. The sequence continues at coordinate 24,775 of NZ_BBBI01000012.1, read as the reverse complement.
TCGAGATCATAAAGTGGGCCAGGGAATTAGGGCTAGGCAGGGGGGGTGAATTACCGCCAGTGCTCATTCAGAAGTACATTCCTCATAAGAGGGGGGGTAGGAAGGTCAGGATTAGGGTAATGACTTGGCAGGAATTCTGGGGGGGGAGAATTAAGAAGCTGGAGGGTGAATTGGGTGTTAGGTTAACGGCTATGAATAATGAACTGAACATACATAAAGCCCCCCCTAAACTGCCGAAGCCGTACAATGTCGGTGACGATGTTAAGGTTAGGATAATTAGTAGGGGGGGGATAATTAGAGGTGAGTTCTTAGGCGTTATTCTACCCCTGAGGGATTCGGCAATACACGATAGGGTTATTACGGTTATAGCCGATCCTCGTATGGAGAAGATGCTCATTGGGAATAATGTTAAGGTTAGAATTATTGAGAATGATAATAACATATATATTGGCAAACTTATTTAACTATGTATATTGCAATATATTAACTATATACTTATAGGTTAGGCTGATTTGAGTAATACTTAATTCACCCTACAGTGCGCATGTTTTGGTATGGTTAAGAGGGTTGCAGTCGTCTCAGGCTCAGGCCGCGGCATTGGTAGAGCCATTGCCGTTAGGTTGGCTAGGGATGGCTTTCGTGTAGTTGTTAATTATAAGAGGCATGATGAGGAGGGTGAGGAAACCATGAAGTTGATTAAGAGTGTTGGTGGTGAGGCTATTATGGTTAAGTCAGACGTGGCCACGGCCGACGGCGCAAAGGTCCTCATTGATGAGGCCGTTAAGCAATGGGGGGGTTCAGTTGACGTTGTAGTTAATAACGCCGGCCTTGGCATAATGAGGCCTTTCGTAGACATTGATGAGGGTCTGTGGGATAAGATCATAAACACGAACCTAAAGTCAGCTTACTTATTGACTAAGTTCGCTGTGCCATATATGGTAAAGAATAATTGGGGCAGGGTCATAAACATGAGTTCCATCGAGGGCATAATGGGCGCCGCCTACAACGTGCCCTATGCGACGGCCAAGGCAGCCCTAATAGGGTTCACTAAGGCCCTGGCCGCCGAGTTGGCACCTTATGGCATAACCGTCAATGCAATAGCCCCCCCTGGCCTGGTAAGGACTAAGATGGGAATGAGCCTACTACAGGTACTTAATGTTAAGGAGGAGGAGTGGGCTAAAACAGGGACATTGACTGGCAAGATAATCGAGCCTGAGGAGGTCGCTGACCTAGTGGCATTCCTCGTGAGTGAATCTGCGAAGAACATAACGGGCCAGATATTCGTAATTGATGCAGGAGCAACTATGCTGCCGGCAGCGAGGCATCTATCAAACATGCCCAGGTAATACCTGCGCTTCCATCGATGGCTTCAGTCTTAAATTACGACAAATTAAAAATAAAGTAATAATCATAATACCCATTGCTCCTGCCTGTATGCCATGTCCCAGAATAGGTACTCGTAGATGCTGGCCTGCCTAAATATACTTAGTAGTTTATCGAAGTCTCTCATTAAGTAATCACCAGCCTTATCTATTACTGCCCTAAGTTCATTAACAATACCCACATACTCCGGGGGGGTTAGGTATACCGAAGCCCAATCCCTATAGGCCTTCACTGGATTCCTCTCTAGTTTGTTGGCGTGGTGTTTAGCAATCTCTAGGTATGTCCAGTAACACGGTAATATCGCCACTAAGCCTCGTATGGACTACCCAAGGCGCAGGTGGTTAGTAGGAAATTCATGTAGGCAGTATTTGTGGGGGGGCTGGGTCTTGATTTAATCACTTCGTTAATGCTTAAACCGAGGGTATTAAGTAATTTATTATAATTTTCGAGTTCCGTGGTCACATCAGCCAGTGCCAGTTCTAGTACCTTCCTCATAATTACGGGATCTTCAAACTTAGACGCAATTAGTGCTTGGCACTTCGTTAGTGTTATTAGGTAATTATAGTCCTGAATAACGTAGAATCTAAACTTATCAAGTGGTAACGAACCAGTGAATAGCTCAGTAACGAATGGGTGATTGAGTATTTTATTCCAAATATCTTCAGCACGGTCTCTAAGCAACTTGGTTATTTGGTTATTCATCACGTATTAATGGCTATAGTACTCAATAAAAATATTACGAAGCCTTACTGCCCATCTTTCTATTGCTTAGTGACTCCTTCAATGCCTTTATGAGCTCCATAGAAACCTCCTTTTGTTTATCCATGAACTTCTCATATATTTTCCGAGCCTCGTTCTTAAATGTAAACAATACATCATCAGGTCTTAATGAACCATTTGTTATCTCCATAAGCGACTTTTCCATTCGTGATCGAAAAAGCGGGTCGATCAGTTCATTGCCTGTCTTGCTTAGAACGTTTATTACGGCCTTACCCAATGGCGTTGGTATACACTGCCTATTCCTAATTCTGAAGTACCCACGTATTACGTTAGTGTGTATATGGTCCTGCATTGTGGCATCGGTGCCAATGCCATACTTCCTCATTAATCTGAGCAGTTCCGACTCGGATAGGTAAGGCGGTGGTTCAGTCTCCCTCTCCTCGACCCAAGCCTTAACAATGCTTAGCTCATCACCAACCCTCACCCTCGGTAATTCCCTCTCACTCGGCTCTCAAATGGGTATATAGTTAGGTAGCCCTTATCGATTATTTTCAAACCATCCACACTGAACCTATGCCCAGAGACGTCGGCAATTATTTTCTGTCTCTCAACACGTGCGGGTGGACTCAACGTCGCTAGGAAGTGCCTAACCACCAGGTCATAGATCTTCCAATACCTTTCATTCTTAAAACGCTTGAGTATCTCCTGTCTCGTGGCACCCCCTAGTTGGGTATATTGGTGGGTGTGCGCCATCATTACTGTCACCGCGTGTCGGCCTAATGCTCATACTAAGTAATGTCTTGGCGTAATTACCGTGCTCACCATGGGTTAATTCAAGGAGTACCTGCCTAAGGCTTAATGTTGGTGGGTAAATCGTTGTCTCCGTCCTTGGATATGAGATGTACCCATGTCTATAGAGCTCCTCGGCAATGTCAAGGGCCGCCTTGGGCCTGGTGTTAAGGAACCTACTGGCCCTCCTCTCAAGTTCTATGGTGTCCAACGGAACTGGCGGCTCTATGAAATCCTCCCTGTAATTGGCAATTACAACCCTGGCCTTAGCCCTACTTCTCACTAGACTTAGTACCTTCTCCGCCTCCTGCCTATCCTTAAAGGTGCCGTCGTGATTAAGCACCACCTTCATGCCATTAACGTCAACCATGACGTGAAGCGTATAGTACTTCTCAGGCCTGAAGTTCTCCCTCTCGAGGGCTCTCTGAACTACCAGGTTAAGTACAGGTGTTTGGCATGGACCGTAACTAAGGAAGCTACCCCTAGCCAGTGCATTCCTATCAGCCTTCTCAACACTTAGGGTCAGCGCCCTCGTGAATACCGCGCCCAATGTCAAGTCTAGGATCATCCTTGTGAAAACCCTCTTGGCAAGTCCAGGGTTTAAATTCGTTGGTGAGTTAAAGGCCTCGATAATGTCGTTCCTAGTTACTGCCGAGAACAAAACCCTCTTGAATATTGCCCTTGGGTTTACATTTCTTATTACCAACATTGCCTCATAGGCTATGGCCTCCCCCCCCTCGGAATCTGCGTCTAAGGCTAGGTAAACAGTACTTGCGTTGGTCCCTAGGCGTGACAGTGCCCTCACGTAACTTATGGTGTCCTCCCTAATCACGAGTATTGGTTCTGTGTCGAATAACTTTGATGGTTCCACTGAGTGCCATTTGTTCAATTCCTCGGGGAAGTCAACGTTCATTATATGGCCCTTAAGGCCAATACTAACCCACTGCTTATTATCCTTCGTGAACCAGTACGTCTTGATGCCATAAATCCTCCTAATGCCTACACTACCCTGGGCTAAGTACTTAGCGATGGCCTTGGCCACCGAATCCTTCTCAGCCACTACCAATGATTCAATGGAGATCAATCCTATCATGAATTCTCTCAAAACATTTATTAACTTATTAATTATAAAGGTAACAATAAATGGTGTCATGAATGAGTGAGAAAAAGCCGGAGGAGAAGCAGGTCAGGAGACCGCCATATCAGCAATACCCAATTTATCCGCCTCCACCGCCACCGCAAATGCCGCCCCCCCCACCGCCCCCCCCAATACGCTCCGCCGCAGTATAGACCTCCTCCGCCACCGCCGTATTCACAGCCCGTACCAACCCCCCCCACCACAACCACCCCCCCCAAGGCAGGTACCGATTACGAGACCCGCAACTCAACAACCTAGGTTTGAGGAGTTAACGCCTAGCCTGAGTAAGTTAGTGCTTTACCTAGGTATACCCTTGTCGTTGATAGCAATCGTATTTGTGATAACGGCCATAGCCATATTCCCTACTACAAGTGATGCTTATGTACCGTACTCCTCAGTAGCATTCATGGCATCCCTAATAACGGTAGCCGCTGCATTGATAGTAAGCTTCATAGCCATGTACCAAATAGCGATGGGGGGGCTTGACAAGAGGTTCGAGTATATAATGAAGATGTTAAGGCAGCAACCAGTAACGCAGGCAGTGTCTGCGCCGACGGGCATGTCGCCAGCAGCTCCAATGGCGCCGCAGTATCAGCCTCAACAAAGTCCTGAGAGAATATTAGCGCCACCCCCCCCAAGACCGCCGCAGGTGAAGCCCCCCCAGCAAATTCAACAACAAACTTCACAGGAGGAAAGCGTAGTTGGCGAAGAACAACAAGCACAGGAGAACTCTGAGGAGAGTCTTAATGGGGGGGAGTAACGCTGAAGTTTAGGACCTCATTAATCAACGCGTCCTCATTAACTATTACGTACTTCCCGAAGTAATCCTCAAAGACCTTGGCAAGCCTTGCCTCCCTGAATCTACGGTCCATGAGCACTACCAACGCCCTATCACTCTCAGACCTAAATGCCCTACCAACTGCCTGCTTAATCCTAACAATGGCGGGCCACTGATACGTCAACTCCCAAGCTAACTTTCTATCGTTAAGCCTGGCCGCAAGTATCTCCATGACATCATCCAGGTAATCATTGGGTTCTGGGTATGGAACACCAACAATTATTATTAAACCAAGCAGGTTCTCACTGCCGAGCCTATACTCAACACCCTCAACGAGTTTACCGCCGGCCACGGCCATTATCAATCTCTTACGGTCATTCCTCAAATCCCTAATTAAGTCATCAATTGAGGTATTACCAAGCTCCATGATATACTTAACACTGGGGGGGCTTAGGTACTTCCTAACGGATTTAAGTACGGCATATGACGGGAATATCGACAGTATTGCCTTATCAAGAGGATACACCTGGTAAACCCTACTAAGTATATTTGCTATCTTTGCATATTCCTCCTCATCCCTCTCCACGTATCTTGTGGTCACGCCGTCATAAATCAACACACCGTAGTTCTCAGACCTTACGTAGTCCCTAAAGCCAATCCTATACTCAACAATGCCCCCCCTGCTTATGCCGAGCATGCTCGTCACGTAATCCCTCGGCGGTAATGTACCACTCATGAGCACAACACCGCCCGCCTCATTAATAACGGGCCCGCTCACCACCGATGGATCAACGCACTTATAGACAAGGGATACGCCCTGCTCATCCCTAGCGAGAAACACACTAAACCCACTTACCCTATTCAGTATTGCTTTGTGGAAGTCCAGTAATCGGGATAGTGGCGTGTATGGTATTGGCACGCCTGCACTCCTTTTCCTTTTGATTATTTCGTAGTAGGCATCCGTTATTGCTTGGAAGTCCTCGAAGAATTGAAGCACATCACCGAGCTCCAGGGATACCATTGTCTCCTCCTCGAGGACCTTACTCAGCTTAACCATGTATGTTTGGAGACCCCCCCTCAGTATCTTGATGGTTCTATTCTTCAATTCCTCATCATCAACAAGCCTCCTAACCTCGTTAATGGAGGCAACCACCGAAGTTAATGGTAAGTCAATACTGTTTAGGCTACTTATCGCGTCTGGTAGGTTATGGGCTTCGTCAATTACTAGTACGGAATTTTTAACATCAATATTCATGGTCTCGGGCTTATTAATACTAAAGATGTAGTAATACGTCATTATGCCAACCCTAGCCCTATCCATGTACATCCTAGAAACCTCGTAGGGGGGGCAAACATTATGTGTGCATAGGGTGGATACGTACTCGTTGACATTACCTACCCCCCCATCCACTATGTTGGGCATTAAATCATTAATATTTATCTTCCTGATATTAGAGTAGTATGGGCACTCACCACTTGATCTTAGGAACTTGCACTCCTCAAGGAATTCCTCATATGGGAGCTTACGAGTACTCACCATGCAACACATATCGGGCCTATTCCTAATTATCACGAAGTCAACGTTGACGCCCCCCCTATCCCTCAACCTACGTAATTCCCTAATTGGCGCCTGCGCCTCATTCTTAGTCCTAATGAGAAAGAGGACCTTGGCATTATCCTCCTCGGCATATGCCAGTGACGCGGCTAGGGCACTCGCTGTTTTACCAACGCCCGTGGGCGCCTCGATAAGTGCGACCTTACCGCCTGACAATGCATCATATATACTCCTGGCTATCTCCCATTGATACTTCCTAAACGTATCGTATGGGAAATACCTCCTAATCAATGCCTCGGTCCCAGACACTTATATACCAGGAATAAACGCCTCTCTTGATTTAAAAACCTATGACGTGATTATTATCGAAATTACTTTGAATTAAATGGCTTGATAAAAGCGTTTTAAATCCCATAAAGCCTTAACTACAGGTAATGGGTAGCGTTAATGTCTTACTCAATAGGTTGAAGCCCACGAGGACCATATCAGGGGGGGTAGTCCCAATTGCCATAATGGTCGAGCCCGTGGCATGCCCATTCAACTGCACGTACTGCCCCGGCGGAAAGAAGACAAACACCCCAAAGAGTTACCTCCCGGACTCACCAGTGGTCCTCAGAGCCGCCCCCCCTCTGAACTACGACCCATACAGGCAAGTCGTGGCTAGGATAAGGCAGTACGAGGCCCTCCATCACCCGGTATCCAAGGTCGAGCTAATTATAATGGGTGGTACAATAACATCACTGCCTGAGTCATACTTAACATGGTTCATTGGTAATGCGTTCAAGGCCATTAATGACTACCCAATGGTAAGCACGGATCCATCGACAGCCCCCCAACATTGAGTATGAGCATAGACGAAATGAGAGAGCCAGGATTAGGGTTGTGGCCCTTGAACTTGAGACAAGGCCTGACTTCGCGAGGCCGAGGCACATAGACCTAATGCTTAGGCTTGGATTTACGAGGGTTGAGATTGGCGTTCAATCGATATATGATGATGTCCTAAGGAGGGTTAAGAGGGGTCACGGTGTTAAGGAGTCCATCGAGCAACGCAGTACCTAAAGGACGCTGCCTACAAGGTCTGCTACCACATAATGCCTGGACTCCCTGGCTCAACACCAGATAGGGATCTCGAGATGGTAAAGACAATATTCAGTGACCCAAACTTCATGCCTGACTGCGTTAAGGTTTACCCAACCTTCGTTGTCAAGGACACGGAATTATACGAGGAGTGGTTAAAGGGCCTATATAGGAGTTATGATGAGGAGACCTGGCATTGGCTCTTGGCCAATATCATGGCATCAATACCCAGGTGGGTCAGGGTCATGAGATTCGGCAGGGACATACCGCTTCACTGGGTTGTTGATGGCCCGAAGATAGGCAACATGAGGGAGGTCGTGCTTAGCGACATGGAGAGACTAGGCCTTAAATGCGTGGAGATTAGGTGCCGTGAGGTTGGTCATAAGTACATAAAGAAGGGCCTGGTGCCAACGCCTAGGAAGTTGGTGATTAATAGGATTGATTACGAAGCATCCGGCGGCCATGAGATCTTCCTGGAGGTAATCGACGATGACGACACGCTCTATGGAATACTGAGACTTAGGATACCAAGCAATAATGCACATAGGCCTGAGATTAGGATTGGTAGGGCAGCCCTAATTAGGGAGTTGCATGTTTATGGGCCTGAGCTACCAATTGGTAGTAGGGCGACGGACCTATTCTGGTGGCAGCACCGTGGTATTGGTAGGGCGTTGATGGCTAGGGCCGAGCACATAGCCTTGAGGAGTTCAATGCCTATAGGATGTTCGTTATATCGGGCGTGGGCGTTAGAGAATACTATAGGAGGCTTGGTTATAGGAAGTACCCAGGTAGTCTCTACATGTTTAAGGACCTTAGAAGGTCAGTATTATCCGAGCATAATATTAACGAGGCCTTTTTAAGCAATGAGGACCTAGTAACGGGTTAATTATGCGCAGTCTCAGGGTGACCATCGCCCAGACTAGGAGATTTAGTAATTATAATGAGGGCATTGAATGGTTAAGGTCTAGGATTAAGGACGTAACAACCGACCTAATAATTCTGCCTGAGAATTGGGTTGGGGTAAGGATATTCAGTAATGAGGAATTCAACGAGTACGTTAGCCTACTCAGGGAACTCGCCAATGAAGTGGGTGCCTTAATAATTGGTGGTGCGGCCTACGTCAGCGTCGATAATAAGAACGTGAGTATATGCCCCCCCATGGTCAATGAAAAGGGGGGGCTAATCAATTATTCAGAGAAGATCTACCCATCCAGGGCAACGGGCGAGAGGATAGGAATAAGTAATGGCAATAGACTTGGCGTTATTAAAATGAACGACTGGCGAATTGGTTGTATAATATGCGTTGATGCTATGTATCCCGAACTAATCAGGCTATTGGCTAAGCACGAAGTAGACCTAGTGGCCAACCCAAGTAGTATAAGTGCTGATAGGGTGTCCCTATGGAGAAGCCTAGGTCTTGTAAGGGCCTTTGAGAACTCGACATACTTCGCCTCGGCCATGGGCACTGGGTATAAATACCCAGATGGACGTGACGTACTCGGCGGCAGCTTTGTAGCGTCACCAAATGGTGAATACAGGTTAGTCGTTGATCTCGGGGGGGTTGAGGGTATATTTACAGCAATAATCAATCATGATGAAATAGAGTATGCGCGGTCTAGAAGGGGGGGCTACATTAACGACTTAAGAAATGAGCTCTTAATAAGTAATATTTTAGTCAATATCGTTGATACTTAGGTTATTGACCTGGCAATATCCTGACTTACAATGCCCTTCTTCATCAGAGTCCTCACCAACTGCCTAAAGGCCACAAGTCTCTGAATGTTGTTCGCGCCCTCGTAAATCTCCGTTATCTTAACATCCCTAAGGAACCTCTCAATGCCAGTCTCATGGATGACGCCGACACCCCCCCCATGTACATCGATAGCCTTGGACACTATCTTCTCGGCAACCTCCGTGGTGTAGAACTTCGCCAAACTAGCCACGTACTTAAACTCCTCCCTACCCTGGTCAGCCAGGTATGCGGCCAGGTATACCAGGTACCTGGCGGTCATCAACTCCGCCATCATCTCGGCAAGGCTGAATTGAATAGCCTCGAAGCTAGCCAGGTACTGACCAAAGGCCGTACGCTGCAGTGAGTACTGGAATGCCTTCTCAAAGGCCGCCTGTGCCATACCGAGTGCCTGGGCCGCAACCCCAACCCTGGTCCTGTCGTAGGTCTCCATGGCTATTATGAAGCCCATGCCAACCTCACCAACCCTATTCGCATCGGGAACCTCAACATCATCAAAAATAACCTCCATCGCATGACTACCCCCCCTCAAACCCCCCCTCTTCTCGAACTTAGCACCTATCTTGAGGCCTGGCGTCCCCCCCTTCTCAACAATGAAGGCTGTTATCCCAAACCAACGCCTATTGGGCTGCGGCTCACTAGTCCTCGCGAAGACCATTATGTAATCAGCAATGTCAGCATTACTAATGAAGATCTTCCTACCATTAATAACCCACCTATCACCCTTCTTAACAGCCCTCGTCTGAATGCCAGCAACGTCCGATCCACAGCATGGCTCCGTCATAGCATGAGCACCAAAGGCCTCACCCCCCCTGGCTATTGGCGGTACATACTTCCTCTTCAACTCATCACTACCAAATAGGAGTAATGGTGTCACGAACAAGTCATTGGTGCCGCGGATAACGGCCAAGGGCGGCGCCACCCTGCTCAACTCCTCCATTAATATCACGGCAGATACGGTATCGCGCCTTGCCCGCCAAGGCTCTCGTCAATCCCAATGCCCCCCCATAAGCCCTGCTCACCCAGCTTCCTCAGTATTTCCCTGGGTACCTCATCCCTATCATCAAACTCAAGCGCATGCGGCGCCACCTCCCTCTCGAGAAACTCCCTAACGCTCTTCCTAAGCATTTCATGCTCCGGCTTAAACATTAATTGATAGTCCTGGAGACTATCCAGTGGGAATACCATACGATGGTTAGCCTCAATCTTGCTTTTATAAATTATCCTAGAATATAGATTTTTAATAGGCAGGTACTTGCGTAGGATTATGATGGAGCTCAGACTCAGCAGGGATGAGATCATTGAGAATTATAGGGACGAGCTAACGGATGCCGAGATCTACGCAGCCTTAGCCAGGATTGAGAACAACAGCAAATTAAGAGAAGAACTACTTAAGTTATCACAATACGAGACCGGCCACGCAGAGTTCTGGAAAGCCGTCGCAGGCCAAGCGGGCATTGATGTTAGTAACGTAAAGCCCTCTAAATTCTCAGTAATATCCTCGGTACTAATCAGGAGGTTATTTGGGCTGGGATTCCTAGTTAAATTGAGGGAAAGCGCCGAGGTCGAGGCGATCAAGAGGTACGGCGAGATGGTTAGGAAGAGGGTGCTCGGTCCGCACACAGACAAGCTCAGGGAGATATTACTTGATGAGGTTTCCCATGAGGAGGTATTTAAGGAGGAGGAGTCGAGGTTCGAGGCCTTCATTGAAAACATTAGGGATGCCATGTACGGAATGAGTGATGGACTAGTGGAGGTACTGGCGGCGGTGGCTGGCTTGGCGCCCGTCGTCGCTGACCCAATGCTCATAACGCTGGCCGGTTTAATAGTTGGCACCGCGGGCACTCTCTCAATGGCCGTGGGAGCCTACATGTCAACAAAGGCCCAGAGGGACATTAGGGAAACCATGCTGTCTAAAATAGACATAGAGCTTGAGAACCTCAACATGGAGGATAGGACGAAGAGAGTTAAGGACGCCCTAAATAAGATGGGCATTGACGAGAAGACAGCCAGCGAGATAGCCCCCTAGCCTATCAACAGACATAAACATTAGTAAGAAAATAACTGAGGTGAGCGAGGTGGGACTGTCGGAGGAGGCACTCGAGAGTCCTGGAAGGTCAGCCCTCTACACGGGCATATTCTACCTAATAGGCGCATTACTCGTCATCGCGCCATTCCCACTGCTTGGTCACGTAATTGGGAATGTAGGCTCATTATACGTATCAATAATGCTCGTGGCCCTTGCACAGGCCATAAGCGGCCTATTAACGGCAATATCAGGGAGTGGCCGCATAGCCCATACAATGGTCATGAACATAGCGCTATCCCTAGGCGCAGCCGCAGCCACATACACAATAGGCACAATAGCGCATCAAATACTGCATATAGCAATAACCTAACCAGGCATGCATGAATTCCTAAAAGCCCTCCCTAACTCATCCCTAAAGCACCAAATGCCATTACCCGCATCAATAATCACTATGCCCAACTCCGTCAAAGCCTTGTCGCTAAGGAGTACGTAATCCACAGACTCAGAAACAATGGGCGTCAACCTAACAATGGGCGTATCCCTATCACTGACCAATACCTTAACGCTGATACTCTCCCTAAAACGATATATTGGGGCAATTCCTGAAGCCGTACGAATGGCATAAACCTCAGCATCACCACCCGATAGGTTAAACCCAAGCCTCTGGGCAACATCAATAGGCATTAATACATCAGGGCCTAAACCTTCAAACCCAGTATTGGCTAGGGCACAAGTAATGACTTCATTATCTCCCTTTCTCATTACGATCCTTAACCAAGTGGTCATCCCTCCTCAAGCCCCCCCTAATATACTCATCATAAGTCCCTAAATAAGCAATATACCTAATATAACCAACAAAACCCTTAACCTCAAGCTTAGGAAGCTCCTTCTTACTACTCATCTGCTGCACAGGTATTACTAAATGCGGATATTTAAAGGCTGACTCATTTCCTAGGTCAGGGATTTAAACACCCCCCCTGTGTATAATACACAGGGTGAGTATTTAGTGTTATTCGACATAGAGCCAAAAACGAGGAGGGAGGACCTCTTCGGCAGAGACAACGAGGTAGATAGCATCCTAAACTTCATAAGGGGTAGGTCAAGGCTCCTTGCAATATACGGAATTAGGCGTGTCGGCAAAACATCGGTGCTAAGGGTTGCCCTAAATGAAGCAAACACACCGTACTGCTACATTGACGCTAGGGCTCTCGAGAATGACTTCACGAAAAGGAGATTCTACCAACTATTATCGAATTGCCTAACTGAGTTATCCATTAAGTGGCGCCTTGAGAATGCCATTAGGAATATCACGAAGATTATTCGAGGCATAAACGTATTAGGTAGCGGCATTGAACTTAATATCGAGGTTGATTGGAGGAGCGTTTACCTAACGGATTTACTAAACGCCTTATCCAAAAACCTAGACCAAATAGTAATAGCAATAGACGAGGCCCAAACCCTCAGGATGCTAAAGGGGGGGTTTGGCAAGATCGACCTCACACAAATACTCGCCTACACATACGATAACCTAAGCAATATTAAGGTAATATTAACAGGCTCCGAAGTTGGACTACTACACGATTTCCTAGGTCTCGAAAACCCCAAGTCACCACTCTACGGAAGATTCATCGAGGAACTAACAATAACCCCATTCAATAGGGACGCATCAATTCAATTCCTAATAACAGGCTTCAGGCAATACGGAATAGAGATAAAAATGAGCGAAATACTCGACGCAGTCGATGAGCTCGATGGCATTGTGGGGGGGTGGTTAACGTACTACGCAATGCCAGGGTACGCGGAATAACAAACATCAATGAGATTTATAGAAGGGCCATGGAACTAATTAATGACGAATTAAGGTCATTATTAAGTAGGTCCACGTACTATGGATTAGCACTTGAAGCAATAGCCAGAGGTAAGAAGCAATTCAGCGAAATCAGGGAATACATAACACTAAAACTCAATAAATACGTGGCACCAGGCGAAATCGAGAGAGTATTAAACAACCTCATGAAAATGAGCATAATAAGTAGGGTCTCACACGGCGAATACGAGATAGCGGACCCAATAATAAGGATGAAATTCAGCCAGATTTAACTACGACTCGCCATGAAAGCCGTAACTAGGTATTAAATGGCGTTCTATAGTTTTGCTTCCTCGCCTCATACTCCTCAAGGTCCTTCTTAACCCTCTCATACGTGAACCTACTAATCCTACCCTCTATACGCCTCCTCAATCACACGCCTACTCTTCTCCTCAAGCCTATCGATGATTGGTATCCTAACACCCTTCTCCCTAGCAACCATTAAGGACTTCGGGTAACCAGCATGGGCATGCCTAACAATGCCAGAACCAGGGTCTACAGTGAAGACCCTGAGAGCCTTCTCCTCAGCAAGCTCAGTACCATCAACAACCATGCCAAAACCAGCATGAATACTTAGGCCAGGGCCCGTGCCACCACCGTGATGGAAGCAAGTCCAGGTTGCGCCAGCAGCAGTGTTTAGCGCGTAGTTCAGTATTGGCCAGTCTCCAATTGCGTCTGAGCCGTCGAGCATTCCCTCGGTCTCCCTATAGGGTGAAGCGACTGATCCGCTGTCTAGGTGGTCTCTGCCGAACCATATTGGCCCACTCAGCTCGCCCTTCCTGACCATCTCGCTAACGATCTTGCCGAATAACGCCCTTTCTCCATAGCCTAGGTAAGCTACCCTGGCGGGTAGTCCCTGGAACTTTACGTACTGGTGAGCTTTCTTGATCCACCTGACGAGCCTTGGGTTCTTCTTCTCAAAGAGAGTTATTAATACGTCGTCCAGCTTGTATATGTCGTTTGGATCACCGACTAGGCTCGTCCACCTGAATGGTCCACGGCCCTCCTCAAATAATGGCCTCATGTACTCCATCTGTCCTGGTATCTTGAATGCATCCTCAACGCCGGCATCGTATGCCTGCTTCCTGAGGTTATTGCCGTACTCGAAGGTCACGGCGCCCCCCCTAGCCTGTAACTGGAGCATTAGTTGTACGTGCTTTTTCATGGTCTCCTTGGCCAGTAGTATGTATTTATCGGGGGGGTCGCTCTTCTTTAATTGTTCGGCTTGCTCGACGGTGAGTCCTTGGGGGGGTACGTAGGAGAGCGGGTCGTGGGCAGGTGTTTGGTCTGTTAGTATGTCGGGGGGGACTATGTTCTCCTTAACCAACTTCTCGAGTAGATCCACGGCATTGGCGAGAACGCCGATACTCGTTGCCTGCCGCCTCTCCTTGGCGTCGAGTGCCATGTCTATGGCCTTGTCTAGGTTGTCTGTCCACGTGTCGAGGTAGCCGGTGTCTATCATCCTCTGTATCATCCTCTTGTCAACATCTGCTATCAAAGCTACGCCACCGAGCATCTTGATGGCCAGTGGCTGTGCGCCGCCCATGTTGCCGAGCCCGGCACTAACCACTAATCTACCCTCTAGCGAGCCGCCGAAGTGCCTATCTGCGGCTGCTCCGATTGTTTCGTAGGTTCCCTGGAGAATACCTTGGGTGCCGATGTATGCCCAGCAGCCGGCTGTCATCTGATGGAAGCTTATCAATCCCTTTGCCTCGAGTTCCCAGAATATCTTCCAGTCGGCCCACTTGGGGGGGACGAGCATGGCGTTGCTCATTAAGACCCTCGGTGTGTGCTTGCTGAGTCTCCAAATGGCCACGGGCTGGCCGCTCTGTATCACCAGTGTGTCCTCACTATCCATCGTGAGTAGGGAGTCCACGATGGCCTCGAAGTCCTCCCACGAGCGGGCGGCCTTACCCGTGCCACCATAGACAATTAGGTTCTTTGGGTCCTTAGCAACCGCGGGATCAAGCACATGGAAGAGCATCCGTAGTGGGCCCTCAAGTTGCCAGTCACGGCTATGTACGTGAAGCTCTGTGCCGGTGATGGCGTGGACGGTCCTGGTTTCAGGGTCATAATAACCGGCCGAGATCAATTCCTCAATGGGTCTGCCTTTGTACTTTTGGGGGGGAACTGACATGTTGATCTAGGTGTGAGTTATTAGTTTGTTGTATTTTTGTTTTTCCGTATTGATGAAACATAGAACTGGTCAATCAGGTTTTTAATACTTGGTTGCTAAATTAATTATTGTGAATAGGATTGGTAGGTTTTACCCTGCCTATAAGCATCCATGGGTGATCGAACTTGGCGGTGAGGATTCGGGTAAGGCTGAGGACGAGGGAGGGAGGAGGTCGTGATAGCCCTGGTTAATAATGGTTTTGAAAGTGATACACCGCAGATATTGTTACCGGTGAATTTGGCCAGGCGCCTTGGGTTGTGGGATAAGGTCTTGGTTGAGTGTAGGATCTAGTTATTTTATTCGGTACTGTGGTCGGCCCAACTAGGCTGTATATGCTGCCTTCGTCGATTTACGTGTCAATACTTGAGGATGGCTATGAAACGTCACCCATACTTTCTGACGCAGTTGTTTCCGATGTTGAGCGTGAGGTCTTGATAAGTGATTATCTTGCTGGTTCCCTGGGCATTATTGTTGAGGATTTTAGGAATGGTGTTTGGAGAATTGGTGGTGATCCCAACGGTAAGGTCAGGAGGAGTTATAAACCGCAGTATTGGTAATGCGTTAAATACCGTATAGTCTATAACACGTGATGCATTGACTCGGTGGCATTAGATCGATATTATAGTTCACAGTAAGTCCCTGGGATCTCCTTCTAATGAATTTAGACCTAAAATCCCTATAATCCTTACTATTCCATATACCAATAATGCCTTCATTATTTATATTTCCAAAAATCACCTTCTTCGTTTTGAAGCACCTACCCATAAAACACCGTGGTATATCGTTGCCCCCCTGACTGGTAGATTCAGGAAGACGCATGGTGAGACGTCGCCATTGACGTTTATGAATATGGTCTCAGTGGGTCTTTCTGGACATTCAACGAGCTCCCAGCAACTCAGTGGGTAGGCGAATACCCTAATGCCTAGCTCCTTAGCTTTCTTTAGCGTGATGTTTATTATGCGTTTGAAGGTTTGTGGTTCTCGTTCAAAGGGGTTCGTAAAGGTTCTCCATGTAAACATACCCTCATTTAATACGTACGATAGATTATCAATAATCACCTCATCAATTCCTAATTTATGGCATAGCTCGATGAAATCAGGTAATTCATGAATATTCATAGATAATGCGATGTAACTCGCAATCACCTTAGTACTGTTCCTTAATCTTTCCCTAATCTTAATGAGCTCTCCTACGTTTTTAACGAGAGTACCAAAGTCGCAGCCAACCCTTATGGCGTTGTGTGTTGATGGTTCAGCCCCCCCTGCGAAGGTTATGGCTATGACGTTAATTCCCAGTGAGATTAACTTACTTGAATAATGCTCATTCAATAATAGTCCATTTGTTGTGAGACCGAAGTCCACCTTTCCCTGAATCTCGTTGATCATATCCATAAGGTTTGGATGTAGAAGTGGTTCGCCCCCCCATCCCTGTAAATGCACGTAGTTTATAGATCCCATACTTAGTAACTCCCTTATTACTTTACGGTATAGCCCTAAGTCCATGAGCCTTGAGATCCAGTCGCTCCTTAGTATTGTCCTTGGGCAGTAAATGCATGATGCATTACATGATGTTGATACCTCAATCTGCGCTATTTGTGGGAGGGAATTAGAATTGGTTTTAATTTTGAGGTTCGTTATTGTTCATCACCTCATTTAGGTGGTGGTAAGCCTGCGAAGAGGGCTATTGATAATGCTAATCCTATTAGTATTATGATTGTTAGTGATACTACGTAAGCGGCTATCATACGCCCCCCCGCCTTTATCTCAGCGAGCGTCTTGAACCTGGTCGTTAGCCCTATTGACATGAAGGTTAGGGCGAAGAAGAAGTACCTAAATAACTCGGTCTGTGGTGTTATGCCGCCGGTCATGAACTTAGATGCCGTGACCGCGCCCACGGCGAAGCCTATGTCCCCCCATAGTATTAACCACGTGGCTAGGTAGCCAAGTACGAACTTTAGGAACCTAAACCAAATCTGGATCATGGGGGGGACTCTTTCTCCAGGTCTTCTTTCAACTTTGGTCACCCATATTACGGCTAATATGAATGCCCATAGACCAATCCAAATATCAATGAACACCTTACTCATGACCGCCGTTGTTAATACCCATGTCTTATAAACGGCGAGACCCGGCTGGGCGCTGATTAGGGCATCAGCCAAGGCACCGCTTGCCGCAGCCGCACCATCGGTCTTAACGGATAGCCCATCCAGGCACCGGCCGCGTATGGCGCCCACTTTAGGAACGTAGCAGCCACGAATGGCAGTATCACCAGCTCCACCGCTGCGAATAGCACAATTATTGACGCCACGGTGGCCGGCACTACCGATGGAGCTCCTATTGCAGCGGCTGTGGCTATGGCCGCCGATACACCGCATATACTAACGCCCGATGCAAGTGTCGCTGCCCACTTATTATCTAATTTAAACACCTTATGGGATACTAGGTATGAGATTGGCCAGTAAATTAGGTAAGCAGCGATGATGGCGATCAGTGATCTCTCGACGAGACCAACGGCTAATGATATGTACCTTAACGATGAAGCACCGACTAAGGCTCCCAGGAGGACTATGGCAGTCTTTATATACCACTCAGTCCTGGCCCCAGTCTCCAGGACTGCTGGTAGTTTCTTGTAAAATATTACATTGGATATGAATAGGCCCACGAGTAGTAGGTAGATTAATATGCCGTCTGCTCCCACGGGTATTGACCAGGTAATGTGAAGCTTCGTGTATTGATCGGGCGTGGCATTGAAATACGCGTATCCAAAGAGCCACCAGAAACCAAAGGTTAGTATGAACATTATTGTGAAGCCTGCCATAAACCTCTTGACGTTATGACCCATTAACCACGCCGCGAATGTTAAAATTACTAATAGGAATAAGTAGAGAAAGAGAACACTAAGTAACGGGCTTAAGCCGGATATGCCTTGGTCATTGTTAATGCCTGTCCAACAATTATAATACTTTTTGATGGGTCCAGCCATGGCGCTGAGACTCTGGTACCCAACCAAGGAGGTAGATGCCATAATAACCAGGTAGTGATAGAAAGAATATAAGGAGGCCAATCCACAGCGCCCACCAATCCTCCTTCTTCCATAGTGGTGACCAATCGATCTTTGCCGTTGCCTGGGTCGCCATATTTATCGAGGCCTATTCGTAAATGTCAAAAATAAGACTTGTTGCACTTACTTATAATATTTATGCGTAGAATAATATTTAAAAATTATAACTAGGTTGATTAAATTATTGATAAAAATTCTTAGAATTATAATAATAAATATAAATTAACTGTAAGGAAGTTAAGAATATTCGGAAATATTCTTGAGCTTTATTTATTTTAACTTAGTAGAAATATTTTTATAGAAGTAATTATTTAGTTTATTGTGAAAACCTTGGTTAAGGTTACTAGGAATTTTCAAGTTACGATACCCGCTAGTGTCAGGGAGAGGCTTGGTATTAGGTTGGTGATTTGTTGAGTGTTGAGGTTGATGGTGATCGTATTATTCTTAGGAAGGTTGTTCAGGAAATACCAATGATTAGGTTGGGTAGGGATTTAACGATTGATGATATTAACAAGCTCATTGAGGAGGGATTGATGAAGAATGTCGGAGGCAGTGATTGATACTAATGCGTTGATATTTTACATAGTTGAGGATTCTAGGGAGCATGCTAGGGCTGTTGAGATTTTAAACAACTTGAATAAGTGGTTCCTACCTCACATTGTTATTTATGAGTTGGCTTGGTTTTTTAGGTCCGTTAATGTGCCGAGGGATCGTGCTATTGATATCTTAAGTAACCTAATTAACTATAGGAAGGTGGTTTTAGTATGTGATAATGACATTGTTAAATGGGTATTGCGTATAATGCGGGATGCTGGCTGGGGGGGGCTTGGTAGTTTTAATGACCTGGTGATACTTGGAACTGCGTATGTACTTGGTAAGCCTTTATTCACGTTTGATGAGGAATTAAGGAGGAGGGCTAAGAGGGTGGGTGTTGAGGTTCTTGGGGGGGTTTAGTTCGTGATGTAGTGCTTTTAATACTATTGGCATTGCTTGATTTTTGTATGCGGTTTGTTAGGGAGTCCATGTATAAGTTCATTAAGGATCCTGGCGATGTTAGGGTTGGCGAGGTCGTGAAGAGGGGGGGCTGGGTAAATGGCGATGTCGGTATTCTCGGTATTCCCTGGGATGGGGGGGCGGTGGGTACAAGACCTGGCTCTAGCTTGCCCCTGCCAGGATTAGGTCCTGGCTTTACTCCTCGCCCTACATCTTTAGGGATGTTTCGATTATTGACCTTGGCGATGTTGATGTGGTTGTTGGTGATCATAATGAGACTTGGCGTAGGGTTGAGGAGACTGTCAATGAGGCGTTGGGGGGGCTCGTTAAGGAGTTGATTGTGATTGGTGGTGATAGCACATCATCCTACGCCACGTTTAGGGGGGGTTTGAGGAGGGCGGTTAATGGTGGGTTGGCATATGTACTGCTTGATGCCCACCCTGATGTTAGGGTTGTTACTGAGGGTTTAACCAGTGGGCAAGTAATTAGGTGGATTAGGGATGTTGATCCTAATGCCTACATAGCCATAATCGGTGTTAGGGCGCACTCAAATGCGCCTTACTTATTTAGTGAGGCTAGGAAATTGGGCGTTAATGTATATACCATTGACCAGGTCGATTCCATGGGCGTTGATGCCGTGATTAACGAGGTCATGAATAATGTTGGCAATAGGACTGTTCACATAAGCATTAATCTCGATGTTGTCGACCCGGCCTTTGCGCCTGGTGTCAATAGTCCGTCACCGGGTGGCTTCACGTCGAGGGAGGTAATTAGGCTTATCCGTGAATTAGGTGTTAGGTTAAGGCCTAGGGTTTTTGATGTTGTTGAGGTGACCCCCGCCCTTTGATGTTAATGATGTGACGAGCATGCTTGCATCGGCAATAATAGTCAATGCCATATGGATTGGTAGGGCGTGATTTTGAAGAAATTGGAAATTGAAAAATAAGAAATTGAAAAATAACTTGATTTTAAAGTCATTAGGAATTAATTATTACTGAATTACTTTATGTATTTCCTAAGTCTATTCTCTGCCTCCTCCCAATTCAATACGTTCCAAATGGCGTCTATGTAGCCATTCCTATTATTCTTGTATTGGAGGTAATACGCATGTTCGAATTCGTCGACTATCAGTATAACTGGTAGTTCTGCGATGTGTTGGTTGTAGTGGTTTTCGAAGGTTGTGAATTCTAGGTTTCCGGTTTCTGGGTCGTAGTATAGTACGGTCCATCCACAGCCGGGTAGTGACCTCATGGTCTCCGTGAAGAGTGCCTTGAACTTGTCGAAACTCCCGAATTGTTTCTTTATTAGGTCGCCGAGGTAGCCGCCTGGTGTTCCTCCACCCTTTCCTGGTGGTGCCATTGAGTGCCAGTATAGGGTGTGGAGTTTGTGACCATTTATATTGAAGAATAGGTTTCTTAGTAGTCCCTGTATGTCATAGCTCGTTACCTCCCCCCCCTTAACGATCTTCTCGAGCCTCTCTATGGTTGCGTTGGCACCGTTTACGTAGCCTTGTGATGCCCGTTATAGTGCACGTCAATTACCTGACCACTTATGTGGGGGGGTTCAAGGGCATTTATTGAATATGGTAGTGGTGGTAGTTCGTATCTTTTGAAGAGTGTTGCGGGAAGACTCATCAAAGACCTTGTTAGGATTGGGCTTATTAAATGTTGTTTTTGCATTATTTTAATTTGGGATAGTGGGGTGCTAACAATTATTTTGGATATTATTGGAGGATTTATTTCTGTGCTTATTGGCAGTTGGTTCTTTACCAATACCATGGAGTACGTAAGTTCCAGGTATAGGTTGGTGCTTCCTTCGTTGGTGCAGTATTATCACCAATTCTAACATCCTTCCCTGAGCTTGTGGTGTTTCTAGTTGCCCTTCTGCTTTATGGTAATGTCTCTGGTGAGGATGTTGCCGTGGGTACGGTAATTGGGGGAACCCTTTGTGGTATCTACTATAATATACCCAATAATCTTTGTTATCGCCATCATCGGGTTTTACCTGCACTACAGGAGTGACATGGTTCTCGAGGTTGATAGGGTATTGGTGGCGCCATTCATTGTGGTCGTAGCGTTTTTCCCTACGGTTCTCCTACCAGCTTTCATGAATTCACCCCCCCAGGTTAGGTTAGTAATAGCGGTTCTTCTACTTGTGATTTACCTATTATATATTTATGTAATGAGGGTTAGGCAGGGCTTGGCTATTGAGGATTACGAGGGACTTTACATGCTCAGGATCATTAGAACATCAAGGCCTGGAGAACAGCTCTTGCTCACAACTCAGCTTGCTATTTCCATAGCTCTGCTATTTGTGGGTTCTAGGGTTATGGTTGAGGGAATAATCGACCTATCACGTAGTCTCATGCTTAATGTAATGGGTTTATCGATAATAATCGTGCCTACGGCTACGGTACTGCCCGAGACAATAACCGCGGCGATATGGACCTTGAGGGGGGCGCGATACAATGGCTATTGCCGCATTAATTGGCGAGAAGGTTCTTTACTCAACCGTGTACCCAGCCATAGCCTTGATCGTCACTAGGTGGTCTTTGGATATTGAGGCTTTAATTAGTGTTATCGTGGTTGAGGCCGTATCCTCCGTAATGCTTTACCATGTCGTTAAGGGGAGGCTTACCTGGGACGTGGCGGTGATTGGGCTTCTTGGTTATATAATCTACATACTCATTTTAATGCATGGTATTTAATGGCCGTGAATTATTACTGGCCCTATCAGCAACATGTCAAGGCCCATTAACATCAATAGTTCGAGCGGTATTAGATTTAGGAGTATTATTAGTGGCATTATCGAAACGTATTGGTTAAGTACATCCTCAAGCTCCTCATCACTCATGTTATTTATTTGGCTGATTATTCTTTCTGATAGACTTTTCAGCTTCTCATAGGCCTTTTGGGCCTCCTCAAGGCCTGTTGGCGTTAAGTCAAAGGCCTCCCTCTTGAGTATAAAGCCCCCCCTCTTAACCCTCGTAATCAATTTATCATGCTCAAGGTACGGTACGTCTCAGTCATTGTGTCCCTAGCCCTTATGGAGGTTATATCGTGATAACGAGGTTAATAGCGGCCCAGTAACTGCACTCAAACTTTATTCAGAGGGTAAAGACGTCCCGCTAGGGCCTGAGGTTAATGTTAATATTGATGAATTATTGACTGGGGGGGACTACACGTAAACCTTTAAATGTTAACAGTGCAATCATGATACGGAGAATTACCCAGTTTAGGTGGGGGGGAATGATGATTTATTGTGCCCGTGGGCCCTGGGCGGGGGGGTTATTGACAGCCTAGATTCGCCATCGCCTTGGCTATTGACCAAGCCCTCTCTGTGTTGTCCTCATTTACTGCTTCCTCATGCATCCTCTTTAATACTTCACATACCTCGCTGACGAGTTCGGGATATTTCCTTATTGCATCCATGCCCATGTAGACTGCATACCTACTACCCACCTCCTTAGCTCAATCTCCTCATAACCTGCGCTCTTCAACTTCATTAAAATCTCCACGGCGTCGTTATAATTACTGCGGCTAATCCTCAACTCCACGTAACCATCTCGATTCGCATATACAGTCATCTTGATGCCGGCGACCTCAATCGACGATCTACCCTTTGGCTTAACCCTCATGTTCGCTAGCGTAATTAATCGCCTAAGCTTATCCGCATCTAACAAGGTGCTCAAGTCCTCAATCAAAGCCTTGATTGAGTGATTATCAAGCATTTTCCTGGCTATCTCAACAGCCTTCGAAGCCCAAACCACGTACGTTACTTCATACCTCTCATCCTTCTTCCTGAACCCGAGGCTCCTCAACCTCTCGATTATGCTGCCCCCCCACAAATCATGCTTCACCCCCCCACCCATTGTAAGAGTGATCCTCCTTTTCTTCCCAATATCCACACTACCATCGCCTAAGATTGCGAATAGTAGGAATAGCGGGAACTCCTCATTACCTAATTCACTAACCTCCTCGGCAGCCATAGCCTTACTCCTAATTACACCCTTATGGCTGATAGCCTTTAAATACCACGTAATGCTTACTTGGTCATTAATGCCCACACTACTTATGTTCATGCTGTTTCTTCCAGGCCAAGCAATTAACCAAGCCACGGATTGCCAAAGCTGGTTAGTACCCATCTCCGGGTAACCCTTATTATCAATTGAACCATCAGTCAACAACAATCCACGTTGCATTGCCCTCAACTTGCCATCACTGAACAGCTTGGGCGTAACGATGTGAAAGCCCCCCCTGAGGCCAGTTAAGTTCATTGTTATTGTCACACCACCTGACCTAGCAACCCTACTTACCTCAATTGTCAAGTTCTTCGTGTATAGGTGTGCTGTGAAGCTCTTATCCTTATTAAATGGGTCACCGCGTATCATGATTGCCACTTTACCTCTCCCCCCCAGCTCCTCAATCAACTCCTCTAGCTCTCGCTTATAGACTTTAAGCCATTTTTCCCTGGCTTGTTCTGCGAGCATCAGCATCTTTCTGCCGACTTTAAGCATTGATTTCCTCAAGTTGGTTATGTTTTCATCATTACTTTCCTTAATTTTCTCCTCAATCTTTTGCAGCCATTCAGTCAACGCCTTGATTGTCTCATCAAATGGCGTTGTTGATTCGTTTAGTAGCGCGTTTCTGTGCTTCTCGACTCTATTCATGAACTCATTGATTAGCCTCATCGCTTCCTCTACGACCCTTGGTTCATTGACTGGATCGCCACATTCAAGCCTCCTCGAGCCCTTGGCCTTCACACCCCCAGCATATTCTTAAGCCGTTAAGAGCCATGAAACATCCATAAGCCTAAATTAACAACCAAACTAATAAATCACTGCCAAACCAGTGCTGAACTAGCTTAAGCAGGCAATTGAATGGAGCCTTGGTCCACGTGGAGGGGGGGCATGAACATGGATTGCGAAGGAGACTATTACCTCGAAGTACTCGATAAAGAAGTCAAGGTAATAAAGCAGGTAAAGCCAATGAGCAATGACCTACTCAAACCAAGGTACAAACTCACTTACGTAATAGTGAGTGAAAGTCCAAAAACCGTCAAGGTTAGGTACGCATGCGGTGATGAGGTTGATGAACAAGAGGTAACATTAAGCAAAACCATGAGGTACATGATCGAGTTGCTTAGGGATTCATGAGGGATGGCCATGGGTTGGTCCCCCCCAGCCACCGAGCTCAGCGACAAGACAAACCAACCGCCAAGAAAGCCATGGAGGGAATACGGCGAAATTAAAAGATGACGTTGATAATGCCTAACAAGCCAAGACACCGGCTCAAGCAAAGGCAACACGCCAAAAACCACAACCCACAGAACAAAAACCCAAACCTAGGGAGTAGAAAACAATATACAATCTTCTGCATAAACAATCACAAATTATTCCTAAGCCAATGAATGCGTAAAGATGAAAATCCCACGCATAGTTAGAAAGCCCAGCACCAGCGG
>NZ_BBBI01000011.1 GCF_001315985.1 Vulcanisaeta distributa JCM 11216 | reverse complement strand
GGATTCCCCGTAGTACTTTGAGACAATCTCAGGCCCGTTAATGGCTATGAAGTAGGCATTAGTCTCTGTGGCAACTGCCTTAGCGAGCAGGGTCTTACCAGTTCCAGGAGGACCGATTAAGAGGACGCCTTTAGGAGGCTCAATACCAAGGTACTCAAAGATCTCTGGATGCCTAAGTGGTAGTTCAACGAGTTCCCTAATCTTTTCCTTAGCCTCCTTCAGATCACCAATGTCCTCCCAAGTAACCCTCGGTATGTTCACGTTCTCTACGGGCTTCTCATAAATCATCAAGTTAGTGTCCTCGTCGATTATTACCGGCGTGTCGTTTGGTTTAGCCTGCACCACCTGGAATGTCAGTGGTTGTCCAAGCACTTGTATCTGCACTAGGTCGCCCTCCATTAGCACGTAATCCCTGAGCTTCTGCTTTGTGTATTGGACAAAGTTCTGGTCAACACTAATCGTCATGTTAACAGGCGCTAACTTAACGGTGCTCGCTCTCTTTGCCTCAACCTTCTTAACCCTGACCTTCTGGTCAATCTCCACATTAGCGTTCTTCCTAATGATGGCATTCATCCTAATGATGCCCTTACCCTCATCCTCGGGAAGTCCGTACCAAACCTTGGCCGCAGTCTTCCTCTTACCCTCAATGAGTAGTATCATGCCGGGCTCAATACCGTAGTTCCTCATGACCTCAGGATCAACCCTAACAATCGGTCTCTGGGCATCTCTCTGCTTCGCCTCCTTCACTATCAATTCAATCCATTCATCAGCATGACTACCCTCCATCATATTCCCACACCCTTATTACTCCGTGGAATTAAAAAACTTATTGCGCTATTAGTTTTCACTTGGTTTGTTACTTTAGATTGAAGGAGACTAGAAACCAAGCCTTGTGAAGTACTCAAGCTCAATACTGCCAATACCCTCAATGCCACTTAGTATATTCTCAACCTCATCGCTGGAGTGCTCCTCGGATTCCTCGGGCATCCTTATGTAGACCCTGAGCGCCTTTATGCCGAAGCCTATGTCATCCTCCTCAACCTTATCAACCTTATACTTAGGCTCAAGGGCCTTCTTTATCTCATTCTTTAACTCCTCATAATTAACATCCGATTTACTCGGTGTAACCCTGTAAACGAGGTATACCTCCGCCATAGTATTGACGTGGTAAAATTAAGCATTTATTAACCCTTCTATGGACGGTAATATGAATGGAGAGGGGACTGACGATAGTACTGATAGCATCACTAGCCTTTTTCTCCGTTGTACTCGTGAGGTTCTCCATACCATCACTACTGCCATACCTAATCGGGCTAAATGGCATTAGTACCATGATGGGAGGCTTAATAATTTCGGCCCTCTGGATCGGCTATACGATATTCCAGGTCATAGGTGGATTAATAGTTGATAGGTGTGGATATAACATCGTTATTTACGTACTAATACTAATTTCAATAATTAATGCCCTTTACCCAATCATCATTAACCAATACTACCTATTATTAATTATTCAGTTTATTATGGGCTCATTACTCGCAGTGACCTACGTGGCCTTAATAAGCATGGTCCTAACAAACTATAGCAGGGGGGGCCTTGGCGCAGGTATTTACCAGAGCATGTTCTTCCTGGCATCATCAATCTCGATAATGGTGTCGCCACTATTATTCTCGATAAATAAATTTGTACCGTTCATCACGTTCTCGATCATAGTCATTTTATCAGCAATACTTGTGACTAAGATTCCAGAGAGTTGTAGGGTTAGTAGTACCATTTACATAGGCCCTGGCGACCTTAGGATATTGGGTATGGGCTTCATTAGGTTGTCCTCGGGCTTCTCATACCTTGGTTTTCTTAGTTGGTCAACTTACTACGTTGTTCACGTACTTAAGGTTTCACCATCACTTAGTGGCTTTTATGCCTTCCTGGCGTCCATAATGGGGGGGTCTGTTGGTGCAGTGATTGGTGGGTACCTGGGTGATAAGGTGGGGGGGTACGCATTGCCGAGTATCTTATCCTCACTAATGTTGGCAATAATAGTCTCGGTTATACCTAGGCTATCAATTATATACCTACTGGCCTTCTTAATGCTACTTCTGGGCTTCTTCTACGGCTTTTACGCAGCGCCCTCAATAGCCATTTCAAGACTCGCACCAAATATTGGGGGGGCAGCCAGTGGATTTCTTAATTTCATGAGCCAATTAGGTGGTTCAGTATCACCATACGTAATTGGCTTTCTACTTCAATATTACAACTTCCCGGAAACACTACTAATTATAGGTGTTACATCAATGGTATTAGTAATTATCGGGGGGGCGGCGCTATTATTTTATCGAAAAATTACTTAATAAGGTATACTGGCAATGACTCATCCAGTACTTCGTAACTCCCAGCAGGCTTCCCGAACTTAATCTCCCTAATCTTATGCATGGCCTTCAGCTCAGGCTCCAGGGGGGGCTTAAGGACCTCTGGCGCGTATATGACCCCCCCATCAATAGGCTCATTAAGGCTTAAACCAGCCCTATTCTTATACGTCCATATCGTCCTGTTAAACTCCATGAATGGCTCAAGCATGTTAAGGTACTCCTTATTATCGAATCTTGGGTCTGGATCCTCAATCAACTGCCTATGTATTGACTCGCCGTATAGGCTCCTCCATACTTGATCAGTCACAAAGGGCATTATGGGCGCCAGAAGCTTAAGCACTGTCCTTAAGACCCTATACAACGTGAACCAGGCACCCCCCCTCTGTTGCCTCTCCGTGAATAGGCCATCCCTATTGTAAGCCCTCGATTTAACAGCCTCTAGGTAGTGATCGGCAAAGACGTGCCACGTAAAGTCATAAAGTATGTTTGCTGGCACGTAGACGTCAAAGTCATTATACGCATTCAAGGAAGCCCTAATTACCTCATTCAACTTAGCCAGTATCATTAGGTCAAGGGATGTTAATTCATAGTCATCATTAACCTCTGGGAATGAGGATATAAACCTGGCGATGTTCCACAACTTAATCGCGAAGTCATGACCAGTCCTTATTAATTGTTCACTATACCTATAGTCACTGCCGAGCTTTGCCGACGCCGCGGCCCAGAACCTCGCTGCATCTGCGCCGTACTTCTCCACTGGCGGTATTGGATCTATTATATTGCCCTTGGATTTGTGCATGGCCTCGCCCTTCTCGTCAAGTCCCATACCGCTTATCCTAACGTACTTGAAGGGTGGCTTGCCGTAGAGTAGGTATGCCCTAACCACTGAGTAGTATAGCCAAGTCCTGATTATGTCATAGCCCTGGGGGGGCCTAAGTATGCTGTGTGGGTAAACCTTCTCGAAAGCCCTTATATTGGGCTTTGTGTAACCTGTGGCGTATATCCAGGATATTGATGAGTCAAACCAGGTATCCAACACCCTATCCTCACCCACTAACTTACCACTTGGGCACTGTTCCTTAACCTCTGGCGGCGGCTCATCCCTCCATGGCCTATAGTACCTGCCTGGCTTTGGAACGATGGGCCTTGCATTACCCTCCTCATCAATGCAGTACCAAATCGGTATTTCAGTGCCGTAGTACCTACGCCTCGATATTGGCCAGTCAAACTCGAGGGATTTAATCCAGTCAATCAGTGTTTGTGCGTATTCAGGTGGTTTAATAATCATCTCCTTCTGTACAAGCCTTACTAATTCATCCTTAAACTGAAGCTGCTTTAGGAAGTACTCCTTAGTCACTATTATCTCTATCGGCGTCTTACACCTCCAGCAAATTGGTACCGTATGCCTAAGAGCCTCCCTCTTAACAAGTAGGCCGGCCTCCTGAAGGTCCTTAATTATCACCTCCCTGGCCTCTCTAACATTCAGTCCCTTATACTTACCGGCCAACTCATTTAATGTGCCGTCTGGATTAACCACGATCTTCATGGGTAGTTTCAACTCATTAACAACCATTAAATCCCTGGTATCGCCAAAGGTACTTATCATCTCGAGACCAGTACCAAAGTCTGGCTTAACCGATGGATGTGACACAATAGGGACTTCCTGATTTAACGGAGGAACAATGGCGTGCAAGCCCTCCAACCTCCTGTACCTATTATCGCTTGGGTTGAAGGCCACGGCCACCGTGCCGGTAATAACTCAGGCCTTGTGGTCGCTATGATTATGTCCTCACCAGTCTCCTTAACCTTAAACTTGATGTAGTTCAGGTATGAGTCCTCCTCCCTATACTCAACCTCGGCCTCGGCCAACGCGGTTCTACACCTTGGGCACCACAGGTTGGTCTACTTGTCTCGTAAATCAAGCCCTTATTCCACAGATTAATGAAGGTCTCCTGTGTAACCCTCCTGTACTCCTCACTGTCTGTGCCGTTCCTCCAGTAACTGAAGGAACCACCCCCCCAACGCCTGAAAATACTCACGAACTCGCCTTCATACTCATCAAGGAACTTCCTACATAACTCGAGGAACCTTTCCCTGGGCACCTCATACATGTTTATGCCATAGGTCTTCTCGACCTGAACCTCGACAGGCAGTCCATTCCTGTCAGCATAGAATGGGAATATTACGTTATAACCCCCTCATCCTAAAGAACCTGGCAATCATGTCGATTTGCGCGTAATGCGCTATGCCGCCGATGTGGGGGGGTCTCCCTGATGGGTATGGCGGTGGCGTGTCTATTACTAACGTCGGCCTCTTCTCATCAATCTTAACCTCGAATAAGCCCTCCTCCTCCCACTTCTTGAGTAATTCTAATTCCTTTGATGGGTCCCATCTCTTCTCCTGAAGTCTTGGTTTGAACTCCATACCAATAAAGGTCCCAATACACAGCATAAGAGTACCTTTAAAAGATAACTCATCTATGTTGCGTAATAATATATGAATGCTCGTTAAATACCTCCGTAAGTTACCAGCAAATAAGTTTTTAAACCATGACTTCTTGAGGGTTGCTTGTGGAGGTATTGTACAGGGACTTTGCGATGTCATTTGAGGGTAAGGACAAGGTACTTGGCGAATTCCTGATTAAGTTCACCGCGGACAGGCCGGGGATACTCGCTGCTCTATCCAATGTCTTTGCTGATCACGGGATAAACATACTCAACATATCAGTCAATAGGACGCAATTACTACTGCACTTCGTGGTTGACCTCACAAACATGGATACATCATTAAATGATTTAGAGAAGGAGTTGAAGAAATTCTCCTTCGTTGAGTGGGTTAGGTATAGGATTGTTGAGAGGGAGGCCTTTATGGTGCCGTCAATGATAATGCCCACCTTCAGGGATAGGCAAGTACTGGTGGTGGAGCTTGAGAAGGTTAAGGACCTATTAACAAATCCGGAGTTTAGGAGGATAATTAGGGACTTGGGGGGGATCTATGATGCCTCACTACTACGTAATAGCAATCTAGGTGAACTCATTAAGATGGGGGGGCAATTCAGGGGGGGATTAGGCAAGGTTGTGCTTATTGAGAGGAATGGCACTATCACCATTAAGTCCTGCTCTGAATTAAATGATAAGCACGTAATGGAGGAATTAATGATTGAGTACTACACGGGATTCCTGTCACAGATCCTAAAGAGTAATGTTGAAGCAGTAAGTAAGAACTACGAGGGGGGGATTGCGTATCCATAAGTTTCAAGGCCCTTAAATGAGCCAAATACCTCTCCAATAAGCCTGCCCTGTTCATCAATTCACAAACCCTACACACATCACTAGACGTTGGTTCACCGCAATACTTGCACCTCTTCAATGGTACATTCACAGCCCTCTCGCCCATTAAGTTTGCCAGTGAATCGCCGAAGGATACCAGGGAATACTTAATATTCGGATTATCCCTTTCCCAGCGGGCGAGCGTGAACTTAAGCTCATACCTGGGATTACTATATACGAAGGGGCACTCAAGCTCCATCAGTGGTATACCGTGGTAGTGGGCATATATGGCGATCTCCTCCTCCCTAACGAAACGAAGGGGGCTTAATCCTTGGTATGAAGCCCTCCCTATCCACCTCGGGCCTTGGACCGAACCACGCGAACCTATCCAAGTCATTACTAAGCACGTTAAGCAACACCGTCTGAGCCTCATCATCCAGGTTATGCCCAGTGGCTATCTTCGTTAGGCCTAGTTGGCGGCCGATTATGTTCATTGCCCTACGCCTTAGCACGCCGTCTATGGTGCACATATGCACATTAATGCCCCCCCTGGACCATAGCCCATGCGCCACGTCACTGGCGGTTACACCGAATATCTCCTTGAAGGTGTATACCCTATAGGGTATGTTGAATTCCTCACTCAATTTCTGCACATAATCAACCCTAGCCATCCTATAGAAGCAGCTATAGGGATGACCCTCATTAATGCTAAACGCCACCAACTCGACATCCCTAGGTATCTTGCCCTGCCTCCTAAACTTACCCAGTAGGTACATTAGGGTTAGGCTGTCCTTACCACCACTAATTGCTATACCAACCTTATCACCATTACTTATTAATCGATACTTCCTAATGGTCCAAAGCACCGTATCCTCAATAGACTTAAACAGGCAGTTGAGACAAAGTCTCTCACCACTGGATACTCTATAGTAGTTTGCTGGTCTCCTGCCGCACCTCGTGCACATTGGAATATCCATAATCCTATTGACACGTTTTAACAAACCCATTCTTAAATTACTATGCTACTCCTCAGAATAACCACTCCATCTCCTGTAAAGGTCATTTTCAATACCCAGCAGGTCAAGGACCCTACCAACTATGAAATTCACCATATCATCAATAGTCCTCGGCCTATTATAGAACGCGGGGGGGGCTGCAGGCATTACAATGGCGCCTGCTAACGTAACTAATTCCATGTTCTTAATATGTATTAGGTTGAGCGGCGTCTCTCTAATTACCAAGATTAACTTCCTCCGTTCCTTCAGCGCCACATCGGCCGCCCTAGTAATTAGGTTATCCGTTATTCCATGGGCTATGGATGCCAGGGTCTTCATTGAGCAGGGAATGATTACCATACCATCATGCTTAAATGACCCGCTGGCTATTGGTGCGCCTAGTTCATCCTCATTGTAAACCCTGTTTGCAAGTTTCAATATTGACTCCTTATCGAGACCAACCTCATGTCTCAATATTTCAACTGCGGTATTACTCATGACCAGGTAAACCTCCGAGTCCTTTGCATACCTCCTAATCATCTCAAGGAATCTCACGCCATAAATAACACCACTTGCCCCCCCCGTTATACCAACCACTATTCTCCTCACAGCACTAATGAAGGGGTACTAATAATATAACATTAATGCCTGGTTTTGCCAATTACATATATTATATATACCTATATAAAAATATTTTAAAAGAAATATCCAACAATTATGTTTTATTATTCTTTATTAACCCTATCATACGAACCATTATCTACCGGGTAATAATATTAGATCCTCCACATTCTGCGTCTTACTTCTCGAATTCTCCCTATATAGCAAGTCCCTTATTGCAATTCTAATAGCCTCACTCCTACTCGGGAATACGCCCTGCTTTACAAACTCATCCAACTCCTCAAGCATTTGCTTGGGTATGTGCACGCTTATCAGCACCATTTTTTCCTTCGCCTTGGTCTTTGGCATGATAGATTAGATAATTACAGGATTTATTAAGATTCTCTACCGTGAACTCTGTAAGTATTTTCGATCGAATGCATTAACAATATTTACAAAGTGCTAATTTTATGCACCCACGTCCTTTATGGACTCAAATATCGAACGCCTATAATACCTCTTAGATATGTCGGGTGGTACGTTCGTTAATTCATCCTCAGGTAATATACTAATAACATCCCAAGCAATATCGAGCGTCTGCTCAAAGGTTCTCCTCTCGTAATAGCCCTGATTAATGAACCTACGCTCAAACTGCTCAGCAAACCTGAGATACCTCCTCTCACGCCAACTCAGGTTAGTCTCACCAACGAGTAACGCTAGGTTCCTAACATCCAATGACCTTGAGTAGGCGGCAATTAATTGATTGGCCACGTACTTATGGTCATCCCTCGTCTTACCCTCGCCAACCGCGTCCTTCATGAGCCTCGATAGGCTCATTATCACGTCAAACGGTGGGTAAATACCCTTACCCCCCCACAGAGTCCTACTGAGCACTAGTTGTCCCTCGGTTATGTAACCCGTCAGGTCAGGTATTGGGTGCGTTATATCGTCGTGAGGCATCGTCAATATTGGGAACTGCGTAATACTGCCCTTCTTACCCTTAGCCCTGCCAGTCCTCTCGTAGATAGTCGCGAAGTCCGTGTACATATAGCCTGGATAACCACGTCTGCCAGGTAGTTCACCCTTCGATGATGATAATTCCTAAGTGCCTCCGCATAATTCGTCATATCTGTCAATATTACTAGCACGTGATAATCCCTATACCACGCCAGGTACTCAGCAATTGTTAATGCGGTTCTCGGTGTTAGTATTCTCTCGGCAATTGGATCACTCGCTAGGTTCAAAACCATGACAAGCCTCCTCAACGCGCCAGTCCTCCTGAACTCATTCAAGAAGAATAAAGCCTCCTCAGACTTAAGGCCCATTGCGGCGAAGATTATTGCGAACTCCTCCTCATGACCCCCCCTAACCGTTGCCTGCCTAGCTACCTGGGCAGCTAACATGTTGTGCGGAAGCCCCCCCGTGCCACTGAATATAGGTAGCTTCTGACCCCCCCTAACCATTGTGTTTAAACCATCAATAACACTTACACCAGTCTCTATTGGTTCCTCCGGATACTCCCTCGCATATGGATTTAGCGGTTCACCATTTATGTCTAGGTACTCCTCGGCTGGAGGCAGTGGTAATCCATCCCTTGGTTGCCCCCCCTTACCATCAAGAACCCTACCTAATAAGTCCTCAGTGACAGGCATCCTGAGAGTTCTTCCATAAAACTTCACAGTACTACCCCCCCTGGCAGGTAAACCGAGTGTACCCGTAAGTACCTGAGCCACTGCATAATCACTACCAACTTCAACGACTTGAACCATCCTAGGCTCTCCATCAGGGCCTATGACCTCGCCTATCTCGTTATATGCAACGCCCTTGGTCTTCTCGATAACTATCAATGGCCCCCCCTTAACCTCCCTAACCGTGCTGTAAGACACAATGCCTG
This sequence comes from Vulcanisaeta distributa JCM 11216, assembly GCF_001315985.1. Lineage (GTDB taxonomy): Archaea > Thermoproteota > Thermoprotei > Thermoproteales > Thermocladiaceae > Vulcanisaeta > Vulcanisaeta distributa_E. The sequence continues at coordinate 59,350 of NZ_BBBI01000011.1, read as the reverse complement.
GTACAGACTCTATGACCTTACTCATCGATTTACAGAGTTTTACAGCACTTATTAATTTTTATTCCACACGAAGACCACAGGATAAATTAATTTAGGGGGGGTTTCCGCACAATTATGAGGAGCGTCAGTGCCCACGCTTAAAGAGGCTGTTAAGCCACTAATTCCAAGGGAGCTTTGGGATAAGGTGCCAAGGAGCTTCGATATAATTGGCTCTAGGTCAGGCGCAGTTGCAATTATTGAGATACCACCTGAGCTTGAGGACTATAAATTTGTGATTGGAGAAGCAATAGTTAAATTGAACAAGCACGTCAAGGCCGTAGTCAGAAGAATCGGCGCGAGGGAAGGCGAATTTAGGCTATATAGGTACGAGGTCTTAGTCCCTGGGCCTACTGAGGTTATTCATAAGGAGGATAATTACTTAATTAAGGTGGACCCCCCCACCAAGGCCTACTTTTCACCTAGGGATCAGGGCGATAGAGAGGACATTGCCAGGCAGGTAATGCCTGGCGAGGTTATTCTATACCCCCCCTTTGCTGGTGTCGGCCCATACGCCATTACCATATTGAAGAGGCAGTCCTCGGTCAAGTTGATAATCGCCATCGAACTTAATGAATACGCATATTACTACATGCTTGATAATATTAAATTGAATAGACTCGAGGGCAAGGTACTACCGCTACTCGGCGATGCCTCAAGGTTAATGAGATTATTCTGTGGTGTCGATAGAATTATTCTAACTTTACCCCTGGGTGCTCATAGGTTTTTAATGCAATCATTGATGTGTATTAAGGATGGTGGTATTATTCATTTCTATCATTTAGGCACTGAGGAGAATCCTTACGGTGAAGCCGAGGGCTTGGTTAGGAATTACTGTGGTGATTTGGGTTATGATTGTCAAGTCATTAATAGGAGGATTGTTAGGGATTATGCTCCATATGTGTATAAGGTTAGGCTAGATATTAGAGTTGGTAAGTTTTAGACCTGTGTGTTAGGTTTATAAAACTACGCGTGTAAATCTATATGATGGAACAAAACGAACGCAGAAGGAGGCTCCTATTGATGATTGGACCACTTGAGGCTGAGGTTATTGGCATACTTAATGAGCTTAAGGAGGCTACGGCAATGACAATCTGGAGGAGTTGACGAAGAGGGGTAGGAAGACCGCCTACACCACGGTGCTCACGGTATTAAGTAGGTTATACACCAGGGGGATTTATTAATAAGCGTGAAAAGGTTGTAAATAATGTTAGGCAATTCGTATATGAACTTTCAATACCCTACGAGGTTAAGAACGAACTCATTAGGGAGCATATTGGCTTAATAATTAAGATGTTTGGTAAGGACGCCATTCAAATAATTAGGGACTATTTAAATGAGATTGTCGGGAAATAATTAAATCAATATTAATTTTAAATCACATGAATCTTGGTACCTCACCCTGCTCTCCCTGCTGACCCCTCTGTTGAGCAATACCTCTCTGCTCAATATAGAGTCTCAGTATGTCCGGTATCTCATTCTCATTCTCCATCTTCTTTAGTATGTCCACGTACCTACTCGTGTGATCTATATCAAGCCTAACAAACTCAATTGCTATATCCCTAAGTCTCTCCTCCAACTCCTTCAGCATGTCTATGGGCATTATCGATGTTATCATTGGGTTGTTCAACCAGGACTCAAAGTCCTTGAGCGTCCTCTCTATGTAGTATAGCATTGCCTGCGCTGATAGTAATAGTGATAATCTATCCTGGCTAACTATATAGTCGCCGTACTTCTGAAGCTCATCCATGAACTTCCTCTGGTCCTTAACCCAATTCTCCAGCCTAGTTATTAACCCAGCTATATGGGCTCTAATTGCCTGCCTTTTCAGATCCTCGGAACCCATATCCCTTCCTGATTAATCACGTAGACCTCTCTATTAAACCTTTTGTATTTATTAAGTGTTAAAGAATACCGAGTATTATCCCCCCCAGTATTATCATCGTCAGTATCGGCAGTATTATCAATACCGTGAAGTGCTTCTTCCAATCCATGACACCTCTCTCCGCAGCCCTTACCATACTACTAAAAGAATCACCAATTAACCTAACGCCCTCAACAAGCACCGGGTAGTACCTCACACTAGTTTTCCTTAGATCATCAATACAGCGCTTTACGCTCTTCCTTACATTCCTTATTATTAACTCATGACTTATTGAATCACCAACAACCTTATAGCCTCTACTTCTCGTGAACCTGGCAATACCCGTGTATTGGTGATTATCTGTGGTTAAGACCTCGACGATGTCGAAGCCACTTCTGAACTCATTAATTATTGCGTCGGCCAACTCCCTCCTCAAGTTATTACCATCAAATATGACCAGCAGGACTCTCTTACCATTTATCTCTAGGCCCCACGTTATTAGACCATTATCACCAATTTCAAATTGTATAGGTCCAAAGGCATATTTAGGCACATGATTCACACATGACTTTATTTCAAGCCTTTGATCCTCTAACTCCCCCCCAATCCTACTCAGTAATTGGGCTAATTCATTAATGTCATTTTCATCCCACGTATTATCATCTGAGTAATAATTCTGGGCATCAATCAATATTACATTATCCCAATCAAGCCTTACTCTCTTTCTCAATTCCTCATAAACACTGAGAGGGATATCATCGCTGGACTTAACGAGCCGACTAATGATCACGAGGGACTTCCCACATAAAGGTACGTGGGTTACCCTGAAATTACGACTTTCTATTTGAACAGGCATCTTCCCAACGCATACATTGCCTGTGCTACGCTCATTTAGTGACTCTTTAACCTTGGTAGCCACCACCCTAACTATCTTACGCACATCAATTCTAGTTGCCGGGTCCAACTCATGACTACCAACACCGTGCATATAAACCACGGGGGGGTTCACATAACGACTTACCTCACTAACGAGATCACTAATTAGGTAACCACCACCAACCTTAGCTATTGGCCCAGCATGAAGTTCAGGTATGGTGACCACATAAGCGTTATTATCATTATTAAGTATAAACAGGTGTACTTTAACGTCCCTAACAATGGATCTTTTACTTAGCTCTCTCTCAAACGGCTCGGAATACTCAAAGAGGGCCGTGTATAAATATGAACTAAATAACTTAAATATATCAATACCACCGTAAGATGCCTCAAACTTAAAGATCACGTAGTAAATGAATAGGAAGGAGAACACGTAAAACGCCGAGTCTAAAATAACGTATTTTATGGGATCTATTGTAGTAATTAAAAAATACGATATCAATTGAATAATTAATATGCCCGGTAAGGTATAGAGCGGATATGCGATGTATCTCTTCATCGAACCCCCCCCATTATGTTCAAGACCCCCCCTCAGAACCATTATCATGGCACTTAGTGGCAAGACAAAGGATAATGCACCAAACCCAACAACGAATTTATGCGTGGCTAAGGTAATCAGTAGGTCTATTACGGCTGCGAGCGCCGTACTAAATAGCGATAATGTCGTACCAAAGCCCCTATATGATTGAGTGAATACCATTACCCTAAGGGTTATGAACACCGATAAGAACATAATGCCATAAATAACCAATGATTTAAAGTACATAATTAATGACTCATGTACATATAGGCTCATTAGGTAAGGAACTATAATGATTAATATCATTAATGAGTACTTTAATGAATCCCCCCCTCCTCTAAATACTATTGTATAACCATGCTCAAATGACCTACCCTTCTTCACGCAAGCTGAACCTGCACCTCTAGATTATTTAAAGATCACTCATTATGTGCAATACGCTGAACTAACTCGAGGAGGACACCATTAAGCTCTTTGGGTGTATGAACGTGACAATACCCTCAGCGCCTTTACTTGGCTTACCAGTAAGTGTGAGACCCACCTCCTGCACCCTCTTAATGAACCCATCCAAGTCATCAACCTCAAGGGCTATGTGATGAATACCCTCACCCCCCCTACCCTCCAGGAACTTAGCCACTGTGGAACTTGGATTAAGTGGTTCAAGTAATTCAATCCTAGTATTACCAAGCCACACCATCACGACTTTAACCCCCCTGCTCCTCAACAATTATTGGATCACTGACCCTAAGTCCTAATTTCCTGAACTTCTCAACAGCACTGTTGAGGTCTTTAACCGCAATGGCCACATGATCAAGCCTCGGCTTCTCCATACCGAGCAGTTTCCTCGCAGCCTCCTGCGGTGATAACCTGCCATTAATTACATCGCCCTCTAGGTCCTTACTTTCATCAAGTCTCTTCTCAAGTAGGTCATAGGCATAAAGCCTCATCTCAAGCAATCTCCTGCTTATTAGGGATTCACCCAACTTACTATTATTGCTCAATTCCCTAAACCTATCATCAATTAACCTAAGTAACTCATCGACTCCATAACCATATAAGCCAGACACCTTAATCACGGCAGGTTTCCAAGAGTCACCCTTGACCTCCCTCATCATGTCGACCATGGCCAGTAAATCCCTATATGTCGACTCAGATGCTTGGTTATCAGACTTTGAGACGACGTATATATCCCCCAATCTCCATAAGACCACTCTTGAGGGCTTGGATCTCATCACCGGAGAGTGGTGGTACCAGTACGAGTATTGTGTCGGCCACATACTTAACGTCCGTGTCCGACTGCCCAGCACCGACAGTCTCAATGAATATGTAATCCGCGCCGGCGTACTCAAGTATGTTCACCGCAGCTATTGTCGCGTAATTAAGCCCACCACGAATACCCCTGGTCGCCATACTCCTAATGTATATGTTGGGTCTTGAGGTGAGTTCCTGCATTCTAATTCTATTGCCCATGAAGGAACCTCCAGTGAATGGGCTGGATGGATCAATGGTAAGTATTGCAATCCTCCTGTCCTGTGGTATTTTCCTTGCCATCGTATATATTAAAGTACTTTTACCCGAACCTGGAGGACCGGTTATGCCTATTACGTGGCTCTTACGTTGTATATTTAATGGAATCTCAATACCCTCCTCAGCCAGAGTTATTAATTTAGCAATGGCTGCTTTATCCCAACTACGCGCCCTTTCAAGTAATTCATTAATACTCATTGTACAACACCCACGAGCTTCTTTACTATATCGATAATTTCCTTAAGCGGCGTGCCAGGTCCATAAACACCAGCGACACCCATCTTTAATAATGCATCCCTATCCTCAGGAGGTATTATCCCACCAACAAGTACAGGTATATTCACACCTCTCTCCTTCATAATCCTCATTAACTCACCCACAAGCTCCATGTGAGAGCCAGACAATATGCTGATGCCTATTAACTTCGCATCCTCCTGAATCGCGGTCTCAACAACCTGGCTAGGCGTCTGCCTAATACCCGTGTAAACAACCTCAAAGCCGGCCTCGGCCAATGCCCTGGCAATGACCTTGGCACCTCTGTCATGCCCATCAAGACCAAGTTTGGCAATGATTACCTTAGGCTTAGGCATACTTCATCACTAACCATGTTTCATACCCTAAAAATCTTTTCCTTAGTAAATTGATGGTGGTTTATACTCACCCCCCCATATATCACGTAGTACACTTGATATCTCACCAACGGTTGCCTTAGCCCTAACTGCATTTAGTATGTATGGGAACACATTCTCATCCTCCCTATCAGCCGCCCTCCTCAACTCATTGAGTGCCCTCTCCCAGGCCTCCCTATCACGGTTCTCCCTAACCTCCCTAACGCGCCTAATGCTCCTCTCCCTAGACACTGGGTCGACCTTATGAAGCTCTATGTGGAGTTCCTCCTCTTCCCTAAACATATTCACGCCAATCACGGCTATCTTGCCCTCCTCAACCATCCTCTGGTATTGATACGCGGACTCGGCAATAGCCCTTTGTGGATAACCAATCTCCACGGCCTTCGTCATACCACCAAGCCTATCAATATAATCAATTATTTTCATGACCTCCTCCTCTATTGTATCCGTAAGCCACTCAATGTAGTACGAACCACCCAGCGGATCTATTGAATCAACGACTCCACTCTCATACGCTATCACCTGCTGAACCCTTAATGCCAGCTTCACGGACTTCTCGGTAGGTAACGCTAACGCCTCGTCATACGCATTAACATGGAGCGATTGGGCACCGCCAAGCACCGCGGCCAGTGCCTGTATCGTTGTCCTAATAATGTTGACCTCGGGCTGCTGGGCCGTTAACGTAGCCCCCCCGACGTCTGTACATGGAATTTCAACCTCATCGACTCAGACTTTCTGGCGCCAAACCTCTCCCTCATAATCCTCGCATATAACCTACGGGCTGCCCTGAACTTCGCAACCTCCTCAAAGAGGTTTGTCGTTGCTGCGAAGAAGAAGGATAACCCCGGTGCAAAATCATCGACATTCATCTTCCACCTATTTATAACCCAATTAGTGTACTCAATGGCATCGGCTAGGGTGAAGGCTAGCTCCTGGACTGCCGTGGCCCCCGCCTCCCTAAAGTGATAACCACTGATACTTATTGGGTGCCACTTTGGCATGTTTTTTGATGTGTAGGCTATTATGTCCGTCGTATACCTCATCGAGTGCAGTGGCGGGTATATGTATAGGTTCCTGGCTATGAACTCCTTGAGTATGTCATTCTGTATCGTCCCATCAAGCACCGCCTTATCAATACCCCCCCTACTCTCGGCGACTGTTATGTACATGGACAGTATCTCCGCTGCCGTGGCATTTATGGTAAACGACGTGGTTATTTTACCAATGTCAATACCATCAAAGAGTATAGACATGGAAATAACTTCAGGAACTGAAACACCGACTTTACCGACCTCAGGATACGCGAGTTCATGGTCAGGGTCAAGGCCTAACTGCGTCGGTAAGTCAAATGCGACACTCAAGCCGGTCTGTCCCTGCGATATGAGGAACTTATACCTCCTATTTGTATCCTCAGGCGACCCGAAGCCTGAGTACTCCCTAAACGTCCATAGCCTTGACCTATACATGCTTGGGTATATACCCTGGTGAATGGGTACTCACCTGGGAATCCCAACCTGTCCAGGTAATCGCCCTTAATATCTAGTGGTGTGTATAGTGGTTTTATCTCAATTCCAAATGATGATATGAATTTCCTCCATTCAGGTAATTTCTTAAGGGTTGGCAGTAGGAATTCTCTAACCCACTCATCATACTTTTCCTTAATCCTATCCGTACTCTCCATTAATAATTTACAAATAATTATTAGCTAATAAATCTGTCTTTATTCCGTGACATCACTTAACAAATAATTCACGGCATCATCAACAGTCCTAAATACACGACCACTACCCACGCAGTACATGGCCTGGGCGACCAACTTATCGGCATGATTCATAATACTAATTACATTAATTGTTAATTGATAATCATTGAGCATGGATGACGCTATCCTACCGCACTCCCTTAACTTAACCCTTATGGTATCTAGCGCCTGCACATCGGGCGTCGTCGCTATTATCCAGCCAAGCGGCCCCCCCTTAAATCCGCGACATAGCTCGGCAATTTTGGACATTAGTAGGCCCTCCACATTCCTAATCCTGGTTAACCTGTCATCGGTGCCCTGGACCAGGTAAGCATTTAACTGCATGGATAATGCCATGACTATCGATGCTATTTTACCAACCGCATTACCACCGAAGTTGAGCCTAACATTGTTTGCTATGTTCGATAATTCATCTAAACAACCCATAAGCCTTATTGGCGCTGAATCCTTACGAACCCTAACCCTCCTGCCGAACAATGGTATTACGCTATAGCCACTATCGCCAGGGCACTTGATGCTATCATCAACCTCTTTACAATCCGCAAACAAAGGTAAGCGGCACTCATTACTCATTATTACAAGTCACGTATAATCATTATATAAACTTAATTCGTTATTAAATTCAATTAAGATTAACCCTAGACTCGAGCTGTGGAATAACGAAATCAAGCCCTAAACGCTTCAGGGTATCCTTCCTCGGTATGCCCCCCCTCTCATCCCAACCCCCCTCAATTCGTAATACCAACTAAGCATTTTCTGGTAGCCATCATAATCAAGCTTAGCACCCTTAAGTGGCCCCCCCTTACTTAACGGTCTCTTGAACCACTTGGCAGGCGGTGTGTCGTAAGTCCTATCCCAATGACCATACTCCCTAATCCAGAACACCCTAATCAGCGTATAAATCCTATTATTTATTGTATTTAGTACCTCCATGTTCATGTCCATGCCCGTGGCAGCCTTGAATAGGCGGAAGTACCAGTCAAGCTCAAGCCCAACCTCAACCCATGGGAACCTACACGTCACTATGGTCTCGAATAGGCCGCCCCCCCTAATGTTCTGCATCTCCACAAGCTTCTCAACCTTCTCCCTGGTATAGTCAAACCTACCCCCCCTCTGAACCTCCCAGGATATTAACCAGGCATCCTTATGATGAGCGCCAATGGGGGGGCTCGTGGAGAACGCGAGCGCCATTCCAGGCGCTGCGTGGCAATCATAGGCGCTTATCTCGAGACCCTTAACATGCATTGCGAATTCCGTGGCCCCGGGCCCAACTCCATCGATGCAGCCCTAACGCCCTTACCAAGTAACTTGCCTAATTCCGTCCTTTGCAGCGCTATGTCCATGGCCACCTCAGCAGCCCTCTTATAATCACCCCACTCAATCTTATCCTTAAGGAGGCCCTTTTCCGAGGCCTCCATTGCAAAGCCCAGTGTGGAACCTAGCTTATCGTGTCCATGCCCATCATGTCCGCAATCCTATTGAGGTAGGCCACCTTCGTTAAGTCACCAATACCGAGGTTACTACCAAGCATTGCAATATTCTCATAATCAAGCTCCGCAAGTTCGCCCTCAGTGTCCTTAACCACATGACCACATGCCATGACGCACTGCGGGCAAGACCTCGTCATAACCTTACTCCTCTCAACCGCAAAGCCGCCTATTTTCTCGTACTCGTCGAATTGACCCTCGGTATAATTATACGTAGGCAACACACTAGCCTCCTGAGCCCACTCCACAGTTGATGTGGTGCCTTGCCTCATCCAGAATGGGTAATTAGGCTTGGATTTCGTAGCCACTATGGCATCAATACCTATCTTCCTAAGTGCTGGATCTGCAACCTTAACATCGCCATGGCCCCCCCTCATAACCACGGCCTTCAGGTTCTTACTACCCATGACGGCGCCAATACCGGGCCTACCGCCACTACGACCCTTCTGCGCAACAATGGTTGCAAATCTCACGAGCCTCTCACCGGCAGGCCCTATTAGTACCATGCCAACGTCACTACCATGGATCTTCTTCAACCTATCCTCTGTGGTGAAGGAGTCAAGACCCCCCCATAAATCCTCCGCACTACTAAAATCGACTCTAAACTCATCGCCCTTATTCTCGATGTATAGGTACGTGGGCCTCTCTGCCTTACCCTCGATTATTATCATGTCAAGGCCCGCCTTCCTCATGTGAATGGCTAACCATGAACCAACGTTTCCATCACCATAACCGCCAGTTAATGGGCTCTTGGCAGCCACGAGCAACTTGCCGCTGTTGGGTATTGGTAATGCCGTTAATGGACCAACGGCTAATATTAACTTATTTAATGGACCTAATGGGTCAGCGCCAGGTGGTAACTCGTCCCACAAAGTCTTTATCGCGAAACCCCCTACCACCAATGTAATTCTGGGCGAGTAATGGATCGAGCGATTGAACAACGAATTTCCTCTTGGATAGATCAATCCTTAATACATGCCCACCCCCCCATCCAAACATAACGGCGATTACCTAGGTCAATGCATTAAATAAATTTTTCTCAGTATCCAAAAATAAAGTAAATATAACTAATGAGAAGGTTATTTTACGAACTCATCACGAACATAAATAAGCCTACGCCCATCCACATCAAAAACCTCCACATCAACACCATACAACTCACTTAAAACCTTACCATTAATTATATCCTCTGGAACGCCCATCGCCATAACCTCACCATCCTTCAACGCCACAACCCAATCACTGGCTAACGCCAGGTCAATGTCATGACCGGCGGCTATCACCGTAACCCCCCCCTATCACTAACGATCCTCCTCAACGTATGGATAACCCTATACTTATTACCGAGGTCTAGGTTTGACGTTGGTTCATCCATCAACAGTAATGAGGCCTTCGAAGCCAACGCCCTCGCTATCAAAACAAGCCTCTTCTGGCCGGTACTCAATTCATCAAACCTTCTATTCGCAATATCATCTATACCCAGGTACTTAAGCACGGCAATTGCCTCATCCCTACTTACCCAACCACCGCCATTTCGTGAACTCATAACCACGTCAAGGGCCGTTAACGCCATTTGCGAGTAAATCTCGGCTGGCGAGTACGATACGTACCTCGGCAAGTCCCTAATCGGTACCTCACTAATGTTCTTACCATCAATGTAGATATAACCGCCAAAGAGCCTTGCATACTTTATTATGGCCCTAAGTAACGTGGTTTTTCCAGAACCATTGGGCCCGAGTATCGTTGTTAGGCTTGACGTTGGTATATTAAGCGCGATATCCCTAATGATCGGCTCCTCATAGCCGATCCTGGCATTCACGAATCTAACCACGTAATCACCCATTACGACCACCCCCTGAGCAATATTAGTAATACTGGGACACCAAAGAGGCTCGTTATTGCCGTTATAGGCATAACAACCCCGGGAACCAACACCTTGCTGGCAACATTTGCATAGAGCATTATTGTGGAACCTGAAATGACCGATAATGGTATAACCCTTGAATTATCGGAACTCGATATTAGTAATCGAGTTATGTGAGGAGTCATGAGACCCACGAAGCCTATGATGCCCGTGAAAGATACCGATACCGCAGTCACTAACCCAACTAAGGCAATTAGTAGGTTTCGGAATGCCCTAGGACTTACACCACCGGCCTGAGCCACCTCATCACTCATCATTAGTAAATTAATCTCATGACTACTCATGACTATGTACACCAGGATCGGCAAACTCACGCTAAGCATAACGATGTCCTCACCCCAATTAACACCACTCACGGTGCCGAACAATAAGTAAACAATTGCTGGTAATGTTGGGATTATGGTTAGTAAGTACGTGTCTAGTATCATTACGATTGACGAGAATAGTATTGAAACGGCAATACCTGCCAGGATGAGGGATAGCCAATACCCTCTGCCGAAAATCACCACAATCGCTGTGGCGAGTAGGGCGCCTAGGAATGATAGTATTGGCATGAGTATAATTGGTGAGATGAGGGGGACCTTGAATAGTGCATATGTTAATAAGCCCAGCAACGCCCCCCCAAATAACGCCCCCCCAGATGCCGTACCAGTCACGTAGGGTTCTGCAAGTGGGTTTCTAAACACGGCCTGCATGACGGCGCCAGCAACCGCCAAGTTACTACCAACTACCAAACATGCAAGTACCTCTGGTAGCCTAATATCCATTATTATAACTCTGTAGGTATTTGTTGGATCAAATAATGCCTTTAGTGGAATCGTAACTTCACCAATAATGAGGTTCAGGACAATGCCTATTAGTAATAATGGAATAAAGATCCAAAGGAATTTAATGATGAAGTCCTTTACCGTCGCAATCACCCATTGCTCAATGCAATGTTTAGGTTGGGCTTAACGTATTGATTAACCCACTGGGCACTTATATAGTGTGGTATGGCCGTTGAATTAAGGCCGAATGCGACTGGGTGAAGTATCATGGCGAGCAATAGAGCTCCATAAACAGAGAGTGGCCCAGGCTCCTCGATGAGGCTCTCCGCGAAATTACCAAGCACGTATATGTGGCCCTCCCTAACGGCATTCGTACTGTTTATTCCGGGTATTGAGAGTATTGCCTGGAGGGTTGCCGTGTAGTTGCCCATGAAGTCATCGGCGATTATATAGTCAGGGTTAACCGTGAGTAATTGGCTTGGGCTTACCGTGGGTACATGCCGTTGAATGGGTCGTAACCACCGGCTAGATTAATGTAGTAACCAACGAATGAGGAATTACCCGCGACGTAGATTGGGTTGTACCACGATATGTAGGCTACGGTTACCCTGGGCTCATTCGAGACCTTACCCTCTACGTAATTGATAACTGCATTCATGTGACTTATTACCTCCTCGCCCTTACCTGGAACGCCAAGTGCCTTAGCCATTAGCATTATGTCACTTTCTATGCCAGTCACGTTTGTATTGCTCGTACCACCTATGAATATCACGGTAATGTTAGCCGCACCTAACGTACCAACATTCTGCGTAAGCTGTGGCTGGAAACCAGCATCTGCGCAGAGTAGTGATGGGTGCGCGGTTATTATTGGCTCTATCGGTGGTGACCCATATATCGAGTTAATAGTGGTGGCGTTACTCGGCACTGTGACGTTTAGGTATTTAAGCAATTGCTCGGAGTAAATATCAATTAGAACAACCCTATCACCAAAGCCCAATGCGTATATTATTTGTGTGCAGTCAGGGCTTACGGTACCTATGGTGCTTGGTTGTGAGTATATCGTGATGTTACGGCCCAGGTAATCAACCACCGTTATTGGATAATTAACGCCAGCACCATGCATGCTCTGCCTTGATGATTGGGCTTGAGTTACGTAGTATAGGGCTATGATTACCACGGCGATTATTACGACTATTCCCACAACTAACGCTTTCGAAATTCCCCCCCTCGACATACGATAATAGGATAAGCATCCTATTTATAAGTACTTCCCGCACGCACATACATTCGCAGCCATAAACACAAGGTTATTGACCGAGGGCCAGCCCATCACCGCGTATGTCGGCGTAGAGTAGTTTCCTACCATTATTGAGAAATGAGGCTACGCTTGCCACGCCTGTTCGCCCAGGGTACCTAATTACTTGGTGTGGTTCTGTTAAGCCCGCTACTTCGTAACCCTCCTCAATGATTAATGACTTTCTATCCCACAGGAACCTGGGCGCGTCGATTGCCTCCACGGGGGGGCTTAACCCGTAATCAACAATGTTCGTTATAAATAAAGTGTGTTGCTGTGGTCTGAAGTGGGCCCCAGAGGTTCCAAGTGCGTACTTTGGTTCTCCATCCTTAGTGATTACTACAGTACTTAGTGTGTGAAGCGGCCTCTTCCTTGGCATTAATGCGTTCGGACCATCCATTGAGAAGTCCGAGGCCCTATTATTGAGCGTGATTCCATACCTAGGCTCGGTAACTAATGAACCAAAGTGCTGGTATAGGCTTTGGATGGCACTTACAATATTACCCTCCCTATCCACGACAACGAAGTATGTGGTATCGCCGGAACCACTTAATTGCTTACTAACCCTGGACTTATACGTGGACACCAGGAATTCCGGGTCAAGGAGTTTGTTGATTGGTACGTCAACGAATCTCGGGTCGCCGATGTACGAGTCCCTAAGCTCATAGGCAATCCTATAAATGCCCAGGTAAGTCTCAATCCTACTACGTGACCACGCATTGGCACTAACATTCAACTCCTCCAGGAGCTTTAATATCATCAACGTGGTTATGCCCTGGGTATTGGGTGGTGACTCGTAGATTGTCAAGCCCTTATAATCAATGCTCAGTGGATCACGCCATTCAGGTTCGTACTCAGTCAAATCATTCATTTCCATAACACCGCCAACGGACTGCACGTAATTCACGATAGCCTCGCCAACCTCCCCTCTGTAAAGTATGTCGGTCCGTGCTCCATTATTAATTCGAAGGTCTTAACCAACGGCTCAATCCTAATCAAATCCCAGGGCCTGGCATTTATTGGGTATACTGACTTGAAGTCATTATCATTAACAATGTCACTCCTAAGTGATTCTATGGCCTTAACGAAACTTGGACTTGCTGGGAAACCCTTCCTCGCAGTCTCAACAATAGGTCTTACTAAGGATTTCCACTCGCTGGTTCCAAATCGCCTCCACATCGCATGAAGCCCCCCCGCCAATAACCCGGGAACCACAGGCGATAGCGGACCCCTTATTGGTACCGCATTCAACCCCCCCCTTTGCATTAATAACTCCCTACTCAGTCTCCGCGGTGCCCACCCACTCGCATTTAGGAAGTAAACCCTCCCCCCCTCCCTGGCCATGTAAATCATTGCGAAGAAGTCACCACCAAGGCCGCCCAGGTGTGGTTGCGTAAGGGCCAGCGCAAGTGATGTTGTTATTGCGGCATCAACGGCATTACCACCTAGGTTAAGAACATCAAGACCCAACCTACTGGCCACGGGGGGGTGTTCCGAGGCGACGCCACCCAATTCCGTAATCCAGGGAGGCTTAACACCACTGACTATTGGCAAGGGCACGTGGTAATGCGTCACCTGGAAATTTTATAGTATTGCGCAGAAGGATAGTTAATGCATCAAAAAGAATCATTTAAATTACTGATAATAAAATTAATACTGCATCAGTGATAATTAGCATGCTGACTAACTTATCATGGAACTATGTTGGAAAGCTTCATAATGATTTCCTAAACAACTTAAAATCCATAAATACATTGGTATTCTTACTTAATAGACAACGCATTAAATTAAGAATCGCATTATCCACCCTCGACCTAATCCTAAATTTATTGGGCTCCGTTAACCCTGACTTCATGCCCCCCCATGGTGAGGAGTACGCCTTAATTACTAAAGATACCGTGGAATCACTCATGAGGGATTATGACGTTAATAAGTACGTGACTATAGAGAGTATGAAGGGGCATGGCCGTACATACATAGTAACCATTAAGGCAAGCCCGACATTGATCATTGAGTTAATGATCACGTGCAATAATGATTGTGAGTACTACGTTGATGATAGGGTAAGCATAGCAAGGAGTAATGCGGATACGTACTTTCAATTAATACTAAAGGCGTCAACGATAATGAGTAAGGTATTCGAGACCGACATGCCAAGGATATTGCTTACCCATAACCCGACCATTTACGGGAAGATAATACCCATTAATAGAAACGAGGTAATCGCATTGTCGATCTGGGACCTACTTAGGTTAAATGACGTTATCTCTAGGGGGGAGACCTCACGTTAAACGATATAAGTAATGTAGTTGATACCCTCGTTCACGAATTCCTCCATTACATACTTGATAGGAAGTACCTCGTTTCATCAACGTTTATAAAGATGATGAAGAGAATACCAAGCGTTATCGATGATGGCGTTATTCACGAATTAATAGCGTGGACATTAACACCCCACGTGAGCAGATACGTGGCTGAGTGCATCAAGTATGGAAGTGCGGGTGAGTTGGGTGGCACTGAATTAGCGATTCAATACCCCCCCATCAGAAGGAGACATGCATTGGCCGCTAGGAAGATAATTAATGAGTTATTAATGAGGTTCAATGGCGATTGTGGCTAATGGAAAAACTAATTAAGTCGTAGTAGTTCTGGAGACTATATGGGCAAACGTGTTGTAATAGTCGGTGGCGGCGCCGCCGGCGCATCGGCAGCAGCTAGGGCTAGGAGGCTAGACCCGGAGGCAGAGATAGTGATGCTTGATAAGGGCCTATTCATAAGCCATGCACCCTGTGGAATACCTTATTACATAGGTGGTGTGGTTAAGGAGGCTCAGGACCTAGCGATATATACCCCCCCGGAGGAGTTCGCTAAGGAGAGAAGAATAACCGTTAAAATAAACGCTGAGGTATTTGATGTGGACACTAAGAACCAGGTCGTGTATGCCAGGGAGGGTAATGAAACGGTTAAGTATCAATGGGACGTACTCATAATAGCCACCGGCGCAAAACCAATAACACTTCCTGTGGAGGGCCACGACCTAAATGGCATATTGACACTCAGGCTTCCACATGAAGCGCCAAAATTAAGGGAGGAAGTAGAGAAGGCGAGTACCGTTGCCGTGGTTGGTGGTGGCTACATAGGCCTTGAGGTTGCCGAGCGCTTAGGAACCTCGGTAAGAGGGTGCTCCTATTTGAGATGATGCCTCACGTATTACCAACGACATTTGATGAGGACATGGCTAAGCTAATACATGATGAACTCATTAAGAATGGTGTTGAGCTACACCTTAATGAGAAGGTTGTTGGCTTCAGGGGGGGTGTTAATGGCCACGTGAATAAGGTCATTACGGAGAAGGGCGAGTACAATATTGATAAGGTGGTTATGGGTGTTGGCGTTAGGCCGGACGTGGATCTCGCAGTTAAGGCTGGCGCGAGGCTCGGCGAGACTGGGGGGGCTGTCTGGGTTAATGAGTACATGGAGACTTCTGTGCCGAATGTTTATGCGGCTGGTGACGTGGCTGAGACCTGGAGCTTAATCACTGGGAAGAGGATGTACGTTGCATTGGCACCGCCGGCTAATAAGATGGGGGCAGGTGGCTGGTGCGAATGCAGTCAAGGGCAGGTTCCTAAAATTCCCAGGTGTGTTAGGTACTGCCGTGACTAAGGTGTTCAGTCTCTACGTGGCTAGGACCGGGCTCACGGAGAGGCAGGCAAGGGAGGAGGGGGGTTCAAGCCTGTGTCTACCACGATTAAGGCCAGAACCACGGCTCATTACTACCCAGGTGGTGTCCAAGTTAATATTAAGATGACCATTGACGAATCAAGCGGTAGGGTTCTCGGAGTTCAGGTAATAGGCCCTGACAAAATAATTGCTGGTTATATCGACGTGGCAGCCGCATTGATAGGGAAGGGCGCCACCATTGATGACTTCTTCTTCGCTGATCTATCATATTCACCACCAACAGCGCCAATTTGGCACCCGCTAATCACAGCAGCCAGGGTATTATCCAAAGGCAAGTATTAATTCGATAGTGTGGTCAAATTGAACGTATCATTAAATTAATTTATCGCATTATTCCTTTTCCTCCCTACGTAAATTCTTAATGACATTTGAAAGGAATGTTATTTCCGAGGGTACATCTGCCTGTACTAATTCTGTGTCATCCCTAGGGCACCTAAAATCATACTCGTAAGCCTCATCGAGCGTGTAGCCTCTGAAACATGTTGGGCATATATAAAGCGTGGTTGTGCCTAGCGCATTTATCCTATGCATTAGCTTTGATGAAACATTGTTAATATGTTGCACGAGGAATTTCCTGATGAAGTCCCTATTGATGAACCACTTATACTCATACCTATACTGATCTGTGGATTCGCGAATGAGACCTACGAGACCAGCCTTATGCATTACATGCAGTATCCTCCTAATCTCCGTGGCACTTATGCCTAATATTAGGGCGAGGGTTTCATCAGGTACTGCCTCGCCCTTCTCAATCAACGTTCTCAGGATCTTAACGGCTAATTCACCCATATCTTCATTATCATACTCAAAGGCTATCTTCCTCCTTGCGTATTCAAGAAATAAAGACGTCTCTAGATCCTCGACCATTAATGGGTGATTAATCTATTGGGTTAAAATCCTTACTATTGCCATGTTTCCTGTCAATGATTAAGGGCTCTAACCTAGCCCTTATTGCGTTCCTAAGGTCGTTAATGCCAATACCTGCCTTCGCCGATATTATCACATAATCCGGGAATTCACTTTTCACAAGACCTATTTTATCATTAATACCGACGTTATTCATTAAATCAATCTTATTGAGGACAGGCAGTATCCTAGACCTGGGTATCCCTAAGTCATTAAATATCTTTATGGAGCTCATGATTTTCCTCGAGAATTCCTGGTAATCATCGCTTATATCCACCATGAATAGAACAAGATCTGCATTGAGCACCTCGGCAATGGTTGCGTAGAAGGATTCAATGAGTAATGGTGGTAAGTCATCAATGAAGCCTATGGTATCGGTCAATATCGCTTTTAACCCATTGAAATCAACAAGCCTTGAGTATGTGTCCAGTGTCGCGAAGGGCTTACCATCAACGTACTTACTCTCCCCCCCGGCCAACCTATTGAAGAGCGTGGTTTTACCGGCCGACGTATAACCCGTGAGCGCGACCTGCGGAAGCCCGTAATCCCTCCTCTTAGTTACGAGCATCTCCCTCCTCCTCCTAATGGCACTTAACTCCCTCCTGATGTGGGCTATCCTCCTCATCATGTACCTATAGTAAGCCTCTATTGCGTACTCACCACCGCCGTAGAAGCCTATCTGCTCACCCATCTTGGCGAGCCTAATGAACTCCCTAACCCTTGGAATCTCGAGCCTGAGTCTCGTCAATTCAATCTGGAGCTTAGCTCCTTACTACCAGCCCTCCTCTCAAAAATTTCAAGGATCAGCAGTATCCTATCCATGACCTTAACCTTTAATCTACGTTCAAGGTTAACGTACTGTATCGGGTTTAATTGATGATACGTAATCACCACGTCAGGCCCAAGGGACCTAACGAGCGACTCAACCTCACCCAACTTACCAATGCCTAGGTAATAACGCGTGTCAGGCCTCCTCCTCTGTATGATCGTGTCAAGAACCTCATAACCGCCAGCCTCACTGAGCAATTGAAATTCCCTGATTCTATTTTCTCCAACGTTATCGGCAACAAGCAATAATGCCTTAGCCCTATTATTACCCACTATGCATTTTTGTATCTCACTCGTTATTTAAAACTATTGCCACAATATGTAGGCAGATCACTTACCCTTGCTCTTCTCGCGGAGAGTCACCACATCACCTAACGTTAATGACTTACTAACAGGTCTCTGGGTCTCCGTGCCAACATCCTCGGACTCCCTAAGTAAGCTAATACCGAGCGCCTTCTCGAGCTTCCTGGCAAGCTCAATATCCGGTATTAACTGACCATCCTCAATCCTCCTCAATATACTCTCCTTAACACCAATGACCTTAGCCAGCACGTCCCTACTCATGCCAAGGCTCTCCCTAGCCTCCCTAATGAGCTCGGCATAGTTTTCAACGACCTCATACCTATCGGCATTAACCCTAGGCTTACTGACCCTATACGTAACCCCCCCCTCCTGGATTCACGTTTGGCAACAACCATTGATTGCTGCGTCGTCTGGACTTGCGATGGGCCCCCCCTAATTACCTTAACACCCTTAACGCTGGTGTACTTACGGGCACATTTTTGGCATAACGTTAGTACTGCACCATCAATCTCCACAATGACGGGTTCACCCTCAATTGGTGCACCGCAGACGTCGCATGTCAGGACCATACCATTCACCTGACTAGTATTGGTAATTCTCCTTTAAAAACATATTGGGAAAAGATTAAATATTTCATGCCTAAATTCATCAACGTGTCGGTTAGGATTTATAGAATAGTTGGGCGTATGAGGGTTGGAATGCAGTGGCAAAGGTTTTCCCTGGAGTTGCTGGCTACAAAGCCGAGCGAGGCCGTGGAGATTGCATATAGCGAGTTAGGGAGTAGGCATAAGCTGAAGAGGAGTATGATAAAGATTGAGGAGGTTAAGGAGATAAATAAGGATGAGATCAAACACACAGAGATACTGCAATTATTATCCATGGAGTCACTGGTTAGGTGGTGATGCTATTAATGTCCCAGCAACCACAGCGAATAGTGATAACAAGGGAGGACATTGAAAGGCTTGTGGAGGAGAGGAATTCCCTGGCCGCACTACTTGATGTTGTTAGGCAAAACCTAGCGCTAGTTGCCCAGTCATTAAATGAGTTAAGGAGCGCCAAGGACATGCTGACGCTATTAAGTAAGGGCTTGGTTCAGGACACATATGCAGGAGTTGGTGGAGGAGTCTTCATTAGAGCCTCACCAACCCAAGGTGAGAAGGTCCTTGTGAGTGTTGGCGCTAATTTCGTTATTGAAATGGATGTGTCATATGCCATAAATTATATTGACGAGAGGATTAAGGAGTTTGAGGAACTGAAGTCAAAACTGGATACCCAGTCGGCGGATATCGCGAAGAGGATAACGGATATTGATAACTTCCTCCTCTACATAAGCACGGCCATTAGGCAGCAGCAACAACCTGGACAGTAAGGTGACGTTTAAATGTTTGATAAATTGAAGAATGCGTTTAAAACATTCACAAACACGTTAGTTAATTCAATAACAACGACGGAGTTAAGCGAGGATAAGCTTAATGAAATTCGTGATGAATTATTCATGCAATTGGTGGAGTCCGACGTTGCCGTTGACGTTGCCGACGCAATATGCGACGCAATAATTAATTACCTGAGAGACCTAAGGGTGCCTAGGTTTGGTGATAAGGAATCAATAATTAAAAATGGAGTACTCGATGTGATGAACAAACTATTTAGTGATGTACCTGATGTGGACTTCATGAGCGAGGTCACTAAGATGCTTCAGGAAAAGAAACCCGTCGTCCTCCTATTCCTGGGCCCCAATGGTTATGGTAAAACAACAACTATTGCTAAAATAACGCATCAACTAATGAAGAGAGGCTACACGGCCGTTTGGGCCGCGGCTGATACCTATAGAGCCGGCGCTATTGAGCAGTTGGAGGGTCATGCAACGAGGCTTGGTGTTAGGGTTATAAAGCATGGCTATGGTTCCGACCCAGCCGCTGTTGCCTACGATGCGATAAGCCACGCCAGGAATAGGGGGGGTATTGACTACGTAATGATAGACACAGCCGGTAGAATGCACACAGACACTAACCTAATGAATGAGCTAAGTAAGGTGCAGAGGGTTAGTAGACCTGACATATCCATATTCATCGCAGATGCATTGCTGGGCAATGAGGCACTGGACATTGCCAAGTACTATAGTAAGTACGTGAGGATTGACGGCTTGGTAGTCACTAAGGTTGATGCGTACCCGAAAGGTGGTGCCATACTGACCTTCCTTCACGAGCTCAAGAGACCCATTTATTTCCTGGGTGTTGGGCAGGGGGGGTATGATGACTTAAGACCATTTAATAAGTTGGATTTTTTTAAGCAATTGGTATTGTGATGAATGATTAGAAAATTTTATAATCACTGATTAGCCATAAACCGTAATGAGCAATGAAGGCTTGAGTAAGAGGATAATGAATTGGTTAAGCACACTGGCGTGGATATTCAAGGTGGCTAAGAAGCGACTAAGGATAATTACATGATAATCCTTAAGTTGGGTTCATTAATAGTCGCAATACTCGGTGTTTATTCATTCCTATTCAGTGTGGCTCAGCAGTACTTGACGAGCAGCGCCAACTTTAGTCTGCCATACCCGCTCAACCTAATTGTTGTGCTTACAATAATTATTATACTAGCCGTGATGCTCATACTTGTTATACTGAGCACAAGGGGGGGTCTCGGCCGCAGGTAAGGCCTAAAGGCAATCCATTATTGGGCAAGTTTTATTAACTCATTAGGTTAGGGAGGAGGCAATGAGTAGTGCTGAGCAGGCAATGAGTTGTAGGGTTTATGCCCTCAGGGCTGTGGGTAATCAGGAGTATAATGTGGCCTTCATGCTTAAGTCCAGGGCTGAGCATAAGGGGCTGGATAAGGTTAAGATAACAGCAATAGTTGTTCTGCCCTCCTTAAAGGGTTTTGTGTTTGTGGAGGGTTCGATGCCCTATGAAATTCAAGACTTGGCCACGGGTATTAAGCACTATAGGGGGCATGGTTAGGGGGTGTTATGAATGTTGATGAAGTAGTAAGTAGCCTGGCTAAGCCCGTGGAGATTAATGTTGGTGATGTTGTTGAAATAATCGTCGAACCATTTAGAGGATATAGAGGCAAGGTGGTGGATATTGATAGGCAGAGGGGTCAGGTTTACCTGGAATTACTTGATTCATCTAGTACGATGCCCATTATCGTGAATATTAAGGGTGTTAGGAAAATTGAAAGTAAGTAATAATAGCAAAAACGTTAAATACCTACATTAGGCAGGTCCTACGATATGGCAAAGAGAGTTGTCAAGATAGCGGTCGCGCCAGGTAAGGCGGGTGGACCTGCAGTTCAGCAATTGAGTCAGTATGGCATCGATGTTGGTAAGGTCACTGAGGAGATCAATAAAAAGACGAAAATACTGGCCAATTACGGCATTAACAATGTATTCGTAGAGGTAGAGGTAGACGAAGACACGAAGAACTTTGAGGTAAAGCCTGAGCTACCACCTATCGCTGACCTTATAATGAAGGCCATTGGCAAGGACACAGGTAGTCATCAAGCAGTTAAGGAGTTGATTGGGGGGGACATAAGCATTGAGAAGCTTGCTGAGATAGCCTACATAAAGTGGGAGGAGTTAAGGAGTAGGAACTTCAGGAATGCCCTTAAGCAGGTAATAAGCGCCTGCAGGAGTATCGGCGTTACAATCAACGGTAAGGACCCGAAGCAAGTACTGAAGGAGCTGGACGCGGGTTCCTATGATAATGTGATAACTAAGTACGAAGAGCTATTAAAGCAGGAGGGCAGGTTATAAACTAGGGAATTAATCAAAACACAGCATTAGTAGGGAAAAATGCTTTAATAAGGGGGTTTCTCCACAATGCGCGATTATGAGCCTAAACCTTGACGCAATAACTAAGGCTGTCATGGAGGCCAAGGCAAAGGCGAAGAGGAGGAGGTTTAAGCAGACATACGAGTTAATAATTAGGTTCAAGGACTTCGACGTTAAGAACCAAGCCAATAGATTCAACATAACCATTACACTGCCGCATCCATTGCAGGGTAAGGAACCGAGGGTCTGCGTGATGGCTACGGGCGCATGGTACTCGCGGCCAAGGAGGCCAAGGCAGACGCAATACTCACCAGGGAGGACATTGAGAAACTATCCGGTAATAAGAAGGAGATCAGGAAACTGGCCAATTCCTATGACTACTTCGTAGCCACACCAGACCTGATGGTGCTCATTGGTAGGGTAATGGGTCAAATACTGGGTCCCAGGAACAAGATGCCTGAGGTTGTCCAGCCAAACGCGGACATCAAGGCCGTTATTGATAGGCTAAAGAGAAGCGTTAGGGTTAGGGTTAAGGACCAACCGCAGGTCATGTGTAAGGTAGGTACCGAGGACATGGATCCAAAGCAGGTTGCCGAGAACATAGCGGCGGTGCTTGACGAAATACTCAAGAGGGTTAGGCCTGAACAATTAAGAAACGTAATAATAAAACTAACCATGAGCTCGCCTGTAAGCGTGAACCCGTTTATATCACGATAATTAAAATTCATGAGCAAGTTCAAACTCGGTTTCCTGTGCTCACAGAGGTGTCATGTAGTTATCATACTATTGAATTATATTGTTATGTCTTTATTAGGCAAATTGATCCTTCCCATCTAACTCCCTTTTGTGAGTACCTGGTTGAATACCATTATTTTTAAATGCAGGAAAAGGGTTGCAAAGATTGTGAGGAACAACTTCAAGAAAATCATCGCTCTTGAGGAACACTTTTCCGTTCCAGATAAAATTACTAGAAAATACAAAATGGTACCTCCTCCCGCATTTAGCTATGCTCAAGATCCTGATATTAAGAGGAGACTATTAGATATCGAGACCCTTAGGATTAATGAAATGAATGAAGCAGGGGTAGACCTACAAGTACTCTCTCTAGTGGCTCCGGGAAAAGAACAACTAGATATTGAAGAAGCCGTGGCCTTTTCAAGAGAAGTTAACGACTACGTCGCAGATATAATAATGAAACATCCTGAAAGGTTTGCAGCCTTTGCCACGCTCCCAATCGCCGATCCGGAAAAGGCGGTTGACGAACTTGAAAGGACAGTAAAGCAATACATTTTAAAGGCGCTATGATAAGTGGTAACTATAAGGGTAGGTATCTTGACGATCCATTTTTTGAACCCTTGTTACAAGGAGCCGAGGATCTTGGGGGGGTTCCCATATATTTACATCCAAATGTGCCTCCTACCCCCCGTCTTTGAAGCTTACTATGAAAATGGACTGAGGAAGGAGGTTGCGATGGTTTTTCCACAGCAGGCTTTGGTTGGCACATCGACACAGCCGTTCATGTACTGCGGATGATTCTTGCCGGAGTTTTTGATAGGCATCCTAAACTCCAGGTCATAATAGGCCACCTAGGAGAGGGAGTTTCATTTTTTATGGAGAGACTCGATAGAGTGCTTCCTCCGAGACTAACAGGACTTGAAAAACCCATTAGCGCTTATCTTAAGGAGAATGTAAGCTACACGATAAGCGGGTTTAACTTTATTCCCGCGTTCCTTGACCTTTATATGCACGTTGGGGCGGAAAGGATAATGTTTTCTACGGATTACCCATACTCATCTATGAAGGAGGCTGTCCAATTCCTTCACCAACTACCAATAAGCGATAAGGATAAAGAAAAGATAGCGCATGAAAACGCCGAGAGACTTCTGCGTTTCTGAGCATTAGTCGTACTTGCACCAACCCTAAGGTAAACAGTACCATTAAGTAATGGAAGTATTACATTCAATACCGTTGGTGGGAAACACTACCACTTATGAACTAATAAAATTGATTGAGTGATCATGAGCATCAAAAGCATGGGTTCTGTTGTTAAGCGACTCATTGGCCTAATCCTCCAATTGTCGGTACCTGTTGGTGTTACGGCTATGGTTATCGAACTCAACGTGTTAATTACGTGGTTAATAGTAGGTATCTACATAAACCCTCGGTATGAATACGTCAGGTTATTAGCAATGCTACCATTTAACTGGCCTTGATAATACCACAACGATGTTAAGTCAATGGGCTTAGCCTAACCCGTAAGAACCAGTAGTTCTAATTTACATATTTATGGATATTATGGGGGGGATTAAGTAAAGCCAACCAAGCTAAATAACCCATAGAGTCGAAACATTAATGTAACCAATTGTGTTAATCCATTATTGGTGACCCAGGTTGAGTAAATCAAAAATAACCAACCTCCTCCCTACCCTGAAGGGCAAGGAACCGTCAACTAATGCCCACTTACGTATGTTGCATTATTAAGCTACCTATTGAAAGAAAAATTAATTAAGTGCATCATTTGAGCGGTTCTTGCCAGTATGGCTTCACAACCAGTGTTTAAGCGTACATACGTTAGGACGAAGCCCTATCCGGAAAAGAAGGTTAGGATTGTTAATGAATTGAAGGATTTATTTAGCAAGTATGAAACTGCATTCATCGTCGATATTCATGAAACATCCAACAGGGTTCTCCAGGAGTATAGGTTCTGGCTCAGGAGGAGGGGTGCCTGGGTAATTAAGGCGAAGAACACCCTTGTGCTAATAGCACTTAGGCAGTTAATGGGTAGTGTAAGTGAGGATGTTGAGAAGTTATTCACTGGTGAGAACCTCCTCATATTCTCGAATGAGAACCCATTCGAACTAGCCAGGTGGATTTGGAGCACAGGAGTTAGGAGGGAGGCGATGCCTGGCGATGTAGCGCCATTTGACTTAGTGGCACCCGCCGGTAATACGAACATGGGCCCAGGTCCAATAATGAGTAAGTTTGGTAAGTTGAAGATACCGATCAAGGTTCAGGACGGTAAGATATGGATTGTTAAGGACACGGTGGTCGTTAAGAAGGGTGATAAGATCAATGAAGATGCTGCCGAGATCCTGAAGAAATTGAATATAAAGCCCATATTCGAGACCCTTAAGATAAAGGCGGCAATACTGAAGGGTAAGTATGTAATAGCCGCTGATAACCTTAGGTTGGATATTGGTGCGTATAGGTCAATGGTCGAGGATGCCGTTAGGTATGCATTTAACCTGGCCGTCAACACGGCATACCCAACACCAGAGGTACTTAGGGTATCCATTGCCAAGGCCCACATGGAGGCACTGAACCTAGCCGTTAACGCTAGGTACGTAACTCCGGAGACTGCGCAGTATATACTAGCTAAGGCCGTATCAGAGGCAAACGCGCTTGCCTCAGTAATAGCGCCAAAGGCCCCCCCGAGCTTGGGCTTCAGGTCCCTCAGCAGCCACAACAAGTAAGGAGCGAGACTAAGGCAGAGGAAAGGAAGTCGGAGGAAAAGAAGGAAGAGACGACCGAGGAGAAGAAGGAGGGCCCAAGTGATGAAGAGATTGCGGCCGGATTCTCCAGCCTGTTTGGTTCATAAAATACAATATTCGTTATTTATATTTCACTACTTCCCCCCCATATATAATATAATTATCACACAATTTATTAAGTAGTACGTCTTAAGTTTATTTATGGTGCGGACAATTGAGGTAATGAATAATGTATATCAAATAGACCTAGAGCCAGGTGGATTTAGTAACCTAGTCTCAGTGTATGCAATAAACACAGGCAGAGGTGTAATAGTTTTCGAGGGAGGACCTGCGGTATCCAGTAACGACCTGAGGAATGCATTAATGAGGTTAGGCAATGTTACCCATGTATTTATTACGCACGTACACATTGATCATTACGGCGGCACCGGTGCATTAGCGGGGGGGCTTAACCCAAATATCGAGGTTTACGTTCATCCAAGGGGGGTTCAAAGGTCCTACCAAATCCAGACATTATTTGGGTGCCTGCTAGGGAGGCCATGGGCTGGCTCGGTGAATTATACGGTAGGCCGCTTGAGATACCAGGTAGGAATACTAGGGAGACTAAGGACGGTGATAGGATGACCATCGGTGACGTTACCGTGGAGGTGATACACACGCCGGGTCACGCGAGCCATCACCAATCCTTCATTGTTGAGCCCTGGGACATACTCATTGTCGGAGACGCGGCGGGCATCTATGTTAAGGACCTCGACTACATAATACCAACCACGATGGAGCCCCTTAGGTTTGACTTGTATGTTGATAGTGTCAAGAAGTTGGTAGCTAGGAATCCAAGGTACATAGCCTATACGCATCACCTGCTCGTTCCCAACGCCACCGACCTATTGAATAGGCACCTCAGGCAATTGGATGCTTGGGGGTAGGGCCGCTGAGGAGGCTGTTAGGGAGGGTTGAGTGTTAGTGACCTTGAGAGGATTCTCGTGGAGAGGGATCAAGACCTTAGGAGGGTTTATGATAGGCTTAGGAACATGAGCTCATTATCACCTGTTTGGAATGGCCGTTGATGGCCTGTATAAGTACTTCCGAGACCTTGAGACAAAGCGTAAATAGTGATTTTTAATTGCGACAGGAACAAAATATAAAAATAATCCCATTTTTATTTATCGTTAAGTTATGGAAGAATTGAGGACGAGGTTATTCGACAGGA
Organism: Vulcanisaeta distributa JCM 11216; assembly: GCF_001315985.1. GTDB lineage: Archaea > Thermoproteota > Thermoprotei > Thermoproteales > Thermocladiaceae > Vulcanisaeta > Vulcanisaeta distributa_E. Next base: position 32,350 of record NZ_BBBI01000011.1, on the reverse strand, counting down.
TGAAGTTTTACAGGAAGCAATGCCCATACTGCAAGCACCACTACTGGACGCTGAATAAGGACCAGGAATCCTGCGGTGACCAACCCTGCACACCATACCTATTCATAGGCAATCCACCCGGCAAATTCAGACCTGAGTCCATTAGGGATGTTAGGGAAAGATTCCTAAACTTCTTCGAGAGGCATGGCCATGTTAGGATTAAGAGGTATCCAGTGGTTGCGCGTTGGAGGTCCGATGTTTACTTAGTTGGCGCCTCAATTTATGACTTCCAGCATGGGTCACCGAGGGCATTGTACCACCACCAGCAAATCCACTGACTCTTTCCCAACCCAGCATTAGGTTTACGGATATTGATAAGGTCGGCCGTAGCGGTAGGCACTTAACGGGCTTTGAGATGATGGCACACCACGCCTTTAATTATCCCGATAAGTACATTTACTGGATTGACGAGACTGTTGAGTACGCGCATGAGTTCTTCACGAAGGAACTCGGCCTCAGGGACGACGAAATCACGTATAAGGAGAATATTTGGGAGGGCGGCGGTAATGCGGGTGAGTGCCTCGAGGTTCTCGTGGGTGGTTTAGAAATAGCTACGCTCGTTTTTATGCATTATAGGACTGTCAATGGTAAGTACGTGGAGATGCCCATGAAGATCGTGGACACGGGCTATGGACTCGAGAGAATCTACTGGTTACTCACGGGTAAACCCACCGTTTATGATGCTGTCTTTGGACCATTCATTGAGAAGCTAAGGAGTAGGCTAGGTCTTCCAAAGCCAAGCGATGAAATGCTAATGCACATGGCAACCTACTTTGGGCAGCTTGACCCTGAGGTTACGAGCATTGAGAAGGCCTATGAATACATATCGAGCAAGGTCGGCATGGATGTCAATGAGGTTAGGAACGTACTTAAGGCCCAGGAGACACTGTATATGCTTAGTGACCATGGTAGGACGCTATCCTGGATGATGACCGATGGCGTAATACCGAGCAACTCCGGTGTTGGTTACCTGGGTAGGCTATTGCTGAGGAGGATGCTTAGGAGCATGTACGTTGCAGGTATTGAAATGCCGCTTACAGAGATTATGAACATGGAGCTTGAGTTCCTAAGGGATGATTACCCAGAGGTTTATGAGGAGAGGCAAACAATACTTGAATTAATCGACCTCGAAGAGAGGAAGTTTAAGGAACTACTTAGGCAGGCGCCAGGCATTATTGATAGGGTCGTTAGGGATAGGGAGAGGAGGACCGGCAAGAGGGAGCTCACGGTTGATGACTTAATGATGCTTTATGACTCACAGGGACTACCGCCAGAGATTGTGCGTGACGTCGCATCATCAAAGCTTGGACTAAGTGTCTCAGTACCTGACGACTTCTACTCAAGGCTAGCCGCCAGGTATCAGAGACAGGTCGGTGAGGAGAAGCCTAAGGTTGATGTGAACCCAGTGGAGGTTCAGGACCTACCACAGACCAGGGAATTATTCTATGAGAATATGAGGCTATTTCAATTCAACGCCAAGTCCTTAGGGTCATTAGGGTAGTACGTGGTTCTAGACCAAACCGCGTTTTACCCAGAGGGTGGTGGGCAGGTGGCTGACCACGGCATTATTAAGCATGGCAGGGGTGAGGCGAGGGTTGTCGATGTTCAGAGGGTTGGCCCAGTGATCGTGCATGTTATTGAGGGTGAGCCGCCAATGGAGGGCGAGACTGTGGAGGGCATTGTGGATTCTACCCGTAGGCTCGACCTAATGAGAATGCACACCGCGACCCACATACTGCTCCAGAGCATTAGGCGCGTCCTTGGTAGGCATGTTTGGCAGGCAGGTGCGGAGAAGAACGTGCCCTTCAGTAGGCTTGATGTGACGCATTATAAGTTACCCAGTAGGATGAGGTCAAGAAGATTGAGGAGTTGGCAAACCAAATGGTTGTTGCCAACTACCCAGTGATCATTAGGTGGCTGGGCAGGACCGAGGCTGAGTCGAAGTTCGGCGTCTACATATACCAGGGAGGCGCGGTGCCGGGGGGCTAGGCTGAGGATTGTCCAGGTGGGCCCTGACGATAGCCCATATGATGTGGAGGCGTGTGGTGGCATGCACGTGAGCAGTACCGGTGAGATTGGGTTGATTAAGATTGTTAAGGTTGAGAAGATTCAGGAGGGTGTTGTCAGATTCATATTCACCACGGGCAGGCACGCACTCAACTACGCAGAGTCCCTTGAGGACTCCATCAATGAAGTATCTGAATTAATTGGTAGTGGTAGGGAGGACGTGGTTAAGGGCATTAAGGAGTTGCTTAGCGATGTGAATAAGATGGAGGGTAGGATAAAGGCGTTAACCAGGAAGGCCATTAGGGGCGATATTGCCGAGGCCATGGATAGGGAAACTACGATAAACGGTGTTGGCTTTACGTACATGGAGTATGAGAATGAGGATAGGAATTACATACAGGAGTTTGCCAAGGAGTATTTAAGCGCTAGGCCCAACACCGTGTTGTTGATAGTGAATAGGGTTGGTAATGGAACCGAGTACATGGTTTACCTAAGTCCTGAAACCGCCAAGCGCGTGGGCATTAGGGAATTAATGGCGAGACTTAACGTAAGCGTTAATGGTAAGGGTGGTGGGTCAACGACCTATGGGCAGGGATTCACCCAGGCAAACCGCCGATAGATACCTTCATAAGTACTGTTAAGGCATTCCTAAGTTCTATAGGCTCCTCCTAACCGTCCTCCCAATCTCATCCCTAAAGCACCAAACACCCTCACCAATATCCAGTAAAACAATGCCTAACCTACTGACCAATTTATCACTTAGTAATACCTCATCAGCACGGTCACTAACTGCTACGTGCGCCGTGATACCACCCACTTCCCTATCATTCTCAAGGACCCAGACCTGAACCGCATTGGGTATTAGTATTAACCTAGTCACCGTTCCGTCAGCTAGCACGTAATTCCTAACCTCGGAACCACTGGGTAACTTGGGCAGTAGGTTTAGGTCCTCGGCAACGCCCCTGGGTATTAACACCTCCGGCTCCTGGGTCTCATAGCCCGTGGTCACCAAAGCCTTTGTTACCGTGGTCCTACCCATCATTGATGATAACTTGATCCGTAATCGAATAGCCATTATAATTAATATTTAATTTAAATTATTAATGTCTTTCTTAATGAACCTACGGAAGGTTAGTAAGGTTTTTAACTTATCCTAAACAATGATAGGGGGGGATTATGTCAAGTACCGCGAGCATAAACAGGATATTATTAATAGCCGTAATAGTACTCGCAGCGGCACTTGTCGCGGTTTTAGTTTACTTCCTTGCGCCTAAACCACCACTAATGGCAAAACCACTAATAAATGTAGGAACAAACTCGACTCAAAACCAGACCTCTCCCAAAACAAACTCAACATCTCAATCTTCATCATCAACAACCCAAACTGTATCGTTTGCTGAGGCATTTGAGAGAGGTGTTGAGAATTGGCTTGGTCTTATATGCATTTATAATAAGTATGGCGGAAATACTACATTAAATACCGTGAATAGCATATACATAATTGCATATAACTATCTGTATTATTATGAACAGACGAATAATATTACATACTTATTAATGTATCCAATAGCCCAATATCAGTACCTGGCAAATAAATATCCGAGTTGCGCCGTGAATGAGAGCGATCAGTACCTGGCAAATGTAGTAATGGGTGCGTTAAGTAATATTAATACAATGGCTTATACACTTAATGTACCAGGTAATTTACTTGGAACCCCCCCATTATTCATCGTCCTTAATAAGGCAAATAATATAACCTATGTACTTGCCGGCGCGTCACCCCCCCTTGTTTTCTACGCCATTAATTATAGTAAGTTAGGTAATATAACTACGTTTACGTATCAAGGCCAGGAGCTTGGTTATGGATTTAGGGCCAATTCAACCCAGGTTTCCTTTATTAGAGAACTGGCTTCAAGTGGTCTTGGTATTGGCAACCCGAGTGCGAATATAACCGTTATTGAGTTCCTAGACCCAGAATGCCCGTACTGTGCAATATTCCAGTTGGAGTATGGCGGGTATCTGGACAAACTCATAAGCAGTGGTTCCATATATTACGTAATCCAGTACTTCCCAACCCACGTACTCGGCTACGGATGCTCATCACAAACAATAGCACAAATGTTAGGACCATACTGTGGTTAACGCTCCTTAAGATGAAAATTGCTTAAATATAGCTGCTGTGTTAAGGCTTCGTGGGTATAAACCCAAGGGAAGTAAAGAGAATGCTTAAACGATTTGGTATACAAGACTTAAATCTAGAGGAGGTGAATAACGTAACTAAGGTGGTTATTTATCTTGGCGATGGCTCAACCATCGAGATTAATAAGCCCATGGTTGCCAGAATGAAAATACAGGGACTATCAATATATCAAGTGCAGGCCAGTGACTCGGATATTAAGGTCGTTAAGCCGCAACCAACGATGCAGCAGCCGAGAACATCACTAATAATACAACAACCCCAACAAGCCACCGTGCAAAGGCCCCCCCACAGCAGTATGAACCGAGTGAGGACGATATTAGACTCGTCATGGAGGAGACCGGCTGTACAAGGAGGAGGCGATCAAGGCATTAAGGGAGGCGAATGGTGACATTGCGGAGGCCATAGTTAGGATACAGAGCAATCAAAGGAGGAGCTCAACATGACTGCACTCCCCCCCGCTGGGGAGTTAGGATTAAAATGTCGTGGGAGACACGAACCTAATGAACAAATACAGAAAATTGCTTTTCAGGCTTGCCCTAATAATACTCATACTTATAGTTCTCAGTGAAATAACGCTGATCGCAGTCAACTCGCAAAACCTGGCCGGTTATGAGGAACCGATTTTCGCAGGTGTGAATTCCACATCAAATTATTTACTCCTGATATTGATGGCGAGGAACGCGTTCGTTAAAGTCTCAATGGTGATAATGAACCCCCCCTCAAACACGTCAATAGCCATATATCTACCCAATGAAACCACGATAATTCTAAACCCTGGTGATTCCATGGAATTAACGAACCTATTTCCACCAAGTACTTACTTCGCATATTCATGTGCGGACTACCTTACTGTGTTAGGCGTTAATGGATCAGTAACGATTGGTTATACATACATAAGCGGTAAAACAAACCCGGTGGTCATACGCTACGTATACATCCCGGCTTATGTGCATGGTGTGCAAGACATTATTAAGGGCTTATCATGCATACGTGGTTATTACGTTATTATATCGACGGTCAATGGTAAACCAGCCGCATTCATAGTGGATGTTAAGTACGTGGTGATGGTGGTATGAGCATTGAGGAAGCCAGGGCTAAGTTAATGGCATTAAGGGATGCGTTGATACATATTGACGGCATAAATAATGTCCTGGACGCATTACCAAGGCTCTTGCTCGAAACTTTATTGATCATAGGTATTGTATTCGGTATTTACATCCTGTTTTCCCTCTGGTACTTGGTCACGATGCCCGTTAGATTGGGGGGGTTCCTCTCGTCAGTTGGCGGCTTGCTATTGATGGCATTGCTCATCGCACTGCCCGCCAATGCTTATTTAAGTATCGAGAGGTTAAGCAAGGTCGCAGATCACTATGCCGATTGGCCTGAGTTAATTAATCGAGGCATTTCGGGGATCCTTGAGGTCCTATCATCGCTTGACTTCACGGATATTGAGTATAGGATAAATAGGGCGAGGGCTGGTTACATATTACTCATGGTGGTTAAGCTATTGGCCCTTGCATACTACTCCTCATAATTGCATTGTTCATTACGTCCTGGATTACGGTATTCCTCGGTTATGCGGAGGCACCCACGTGGCTCTTCATGACGATTGCCGTGGTCATCACTATCACCATTACATTGGCCCTTGAGTGGGATAGCTTGGTTAATGACGTCAAGAAGCTATGGTCTGGGCGGGTTAATTATTGAGCTTAGGTGGCTTTATCATGAACTCCAGGGAATTCAGGCCTGACCTATACGTATTGGCGCGGATCATCGAGGCCTTGGTCAATAATGGGCCTATGAAGAGGACTAGGTTGGCTACGGCCTGTGGTTTATCGTATGATAAGTTGGAGAGGTACCTTAATTGGATGATTGGGAAGAACCTTGTTCTCGTTGATGGTGATGGCTTCGTTAGGCTTACGAGGGATGGTGAGAGGACGTATGAGGAGTTGGTCCTGTGGATTAAGAGGTATGTTGGTTCGTTGAGGATTGGCAGGATTTAATGGGCGTAGTGTTTAAATACCCATGCTTCCCCCAGTAATTCGACGTTGCTATGCCACTCAGGCCCGCGCGTTGTTATAGGAGGTTGAAGAGGCCATACACGAGGACTGAGTACATAGCTGGCGCCCCATATGTTCAAATACCTAGGTTTGAGCTTGGTAATACGAAGCCCAGGGAGAGGGCTAGGTTTGATTATGTGGTTGAGCTTGTGGCTGAGGAGACCGGCCAGATAAGGCTAATGCCCTCGAGGCTGCTAGGCAAATGGCGTATAAGTACCTGTCTAAGTACGTTAATGACCCCAACTTCTACCTAAAGATAAATGTCTACCCATTCCATGTGATTAGGGAAAATAAGATGCTAGCCATGGCCGGTGCGGACCGTCTGCAGCAGGGCATGAGGTTATCATTTGGCGTACCCTCAGGTAGGGCTGCGAGGATACTTAAGCCAGGCACAGTGATAATGCACCTTGAGGTTGAGAATAAGAACCTGGCACATGCTAAGGAAGCCCTTAGGAGGGCTGCATCCAAGTTACCTCTTCCAACGAGGATTGTTATCTTCCCCAAGCGATCTCAGCAGGTTAAGGCCGCTACTCAGTCATAGGTCCTGAAGCACAAGGGTTATAAGGCACTGTTTTTTGGAGACTTTGGAGTAGGTGGATTGCTAATATGAGTAGTGGCTTAGATGCTAGGCAGTTGTATAAAGACCGTATTGAGGCCGTCACGGAGATATGGAGTAAGATAATGAGGAATGAGGTAAGTACAAGGAATCAACTCGAGGAGTTAGTATATATTATTTATAAACAGAAGGGCGTCGAGCCTTCAGGGGGCTTTAGTAAGGTTAGGATTTACGATAAGGAAATAGCCACGGTATACATAGTTGGTAAGTACGGCCTAGGCCTACTTGATGGCGAGCTCGCCAATGCGCTCAAGAACATCTTTGATGTGGAAATTGCATGTGACGAGGCGTATAACTTCCTTAAGAATAAAAACTTTCAACTAGGTGATAATAACGATACTGAACAGTTTAGGAAAATGGTTGATAATGAGGTGTTGGGGCCTAAGACCGAGGAGAGAGGATTTAGGTTATTGAGGTATGTATTCACTGGTACAATAATGAGGTTTCCAGACTTCCCTGAGGAGAACTTCGTGGGCACATATAAAGCATTAAGCACAGCCTTTCCAGACCTGGCAGATAGATTCATGAGGTATGTGAGGTTTTATGTAGCCTTTAGAGTGGCTGAGGACATCGCGCTTGGTAATATTAAGAAGATTGAGGAGAAGAAGATCATGAAATACACACACTGCCTTAGGCTTAACCTGACTAAATGCGTACCTCATGATAAGTTGATTAGGGAGATAGCCCTCAGGGTGTATAAGGTGCCTAGGAAAGTCCTTGATAGGCTATTTCCAAATGAGGATCAGAGGTCATTCATACCAAAGGCTCAGTAGAATACTCTTTAAAATCAAATAATCAATTCCTTATTCCCTAACAACCTTAAAAATAGAACTCCAAATACCACCCTGTTCAACGACCCTCTCACTCATTATCCTAAACCCATACTTAGCAAGTATTTTCCGGACCAGGGACTTCCTAACAGTTATAAATACGGCACTCGAACCATCCCTAAGAACTCCCCCCCTAAGTGCTCTTAACAATGAGTCATAGAAGCTTGTTACTCCCTTGAGGGGCTCGATTCGAATCCCAAATGGAGGATTGAAAATTGCATGTGCACACACATTATCTCTGATGGCTGGTCTTGTCGAGTCCATAACCACGAAATCAACTAGATAATCTACACCAGCCTCCCGCGCATTCATCAATGCCCCCCCACTGACGTAGCCATAATCAATATCGATACACAGAAAACTCACGTCTCTCCTCAATAAAGCACCCTCAATAACTATCGTACCACTACCACAGGTTATGTCGCAAACCCTCGATGATGGGGGGGCTGGACTCAATACCCTAAACATTGCATTAGCCAGTATGGGGGGGTTTAATGCTGCTGGATGATTAAACCTCCTGTACGGCCTATTCCTAAGTGGCTTACGGGTTATTGATATACCAAGCACGCACTTGTCCTGGTCGATAATAAGTCTTAATGTTAGGTCAGCATTATCAAGGTTGAAGAGGGGTTTAATGCCCATGGACGCCAGGAACTCGGAAATCCTCTCACCAAGTAATGCCGCTGCATCTGGGCTCCTGAATTCATGATCTCCAGACCTATCGGCCATTATACCAATTGTGGTGTTTGGAGTGTAATAATTAAGTAACTCGTCAAGTCTTAGTTTCCAAATACAATCCCTTAAACTCCCTACGTCTTTACCAACATTTCCTATGTCGAGGACCATTACCACGTGCTCCACGGTGCCTAGCGTCTTTAGCTCGTTAATGGTCACACCACTTATGTTTACCAGTACCTTACCAGTCACATTGGATGAACCAAAAATCTCCACTGCAGCAACCCTATCCCTAAATAATTCCTTGACTTCATTAATTACGATATCCTCAATCCCAGGTACCGTCGTTAGGAGTATTATCATTACATGGAAATGTAGTGAGGTAATTGAATTAAAAGGCCTTTCGTGATTCATATCACGTGTATTATTGTCGGGCTTATGGTTATTATTCTAAGCGTCATTAATAATTGTATTATTCCTGAGATCATAAGTGCTATAAACACGGGCGTTGACGCCATATAGAGCATCAGCTTCACGGCCACAGCAACGTACTTAACCAGGTGATACTTCGCGTAATACTGTAGTTGTAGTTTAATGCCCATTAACAATTGATAAATGGTGATAACGGTGAACAGGGATAACTCTATGGATATTAAATTGCAGACTATTGGGTTCATGTTCGATAACACGTTAAAGAGTAGATAACCAACTATGGAACCAATTACTAGGGATACTAAGTACTTAGGCACTGAGTAATTACTAAGCTTAAGTACGAGCATTGCATAATTAATTAATTCATGAGCACCTAACTTACTTTCGCCATAAACCCTATTCCTGAAGGTATACGGTACCTCGACAATCCTGAATGAATCACCATACTTCACGTGAAATAGCGTCAATAACTCTAGAATCAACTTATAACCCGCTGAATCACTAAGCAAGTTAATCACACCCCCCTTAGTCTCTCCGCATTTACGGCGAAGAACCCACTAATTGGATCCTTAATGCTGCGGGCCCAGGGCATTAGTAACCTGGCCATGTACGTAGCCCCCCCCTTACTAATGGCGAGCCTCTTAAATGACCAACCAACAATACCACCACCCCCCCTAACATACCTACTGGCTATTGCCAAGTCCACACCATCCCTAAGCACGGCATTAACAAGGTTTGGAACCACATCAGGTGGATGCTGCAGGTCGGCATCCATAACAACAATAGACCTAGCACCCTTCTCTAGGCATGCTCTCATGCCAACCTTAATTGCACTGCCCAGGCCGAGCCTAACACCCCCCCTCTCGATTAGTTCAGCCCTTTTCGTTGCTTTAGCGAATTCCGCTACAACGTCTTGAGTACCATCAGTGCTACCGTCATCCACAACCACCACGAACCAGTCATAATCAACTAGGTAATTCCTTAGCATTGGCAGTAGTATTCTCAGGTTATCGGCCTCGTTTATTGTCGGCAATACAATACACGTTTCCACGTAATGCAAGATAGGGCTAAGGAAATAAGTATTACTTTGATGGAGAGAGGCTGACCGAGAATGCTTAACGTTAGGCCCTAAATAAAATATGTATTAGTTAGTTTAATAATCGATTCGTTCAGTCACAATAATAATGCGGGTATTAGCAGCCGTACTAAGAGAATTCAATAAGCCCTTCAGTATTGAGGAGTATGATATTGGTGAACCTGGACCTAATGACGTCGTGGTGAGAGTAAGGGCTGAGGGTATTTGTGGTCGTGACCTGGTTATTTGGAGGGGGGGTGGTTTCAGGAATTTGAAGCCTCCGTTGATCCTTGGTCATGAAATATTTGGTGAACTTAATGGGAAGGCTGTTGGTGTGTTTGGGGCAATTACTGACGGCACATGTCCATACTGTAGGGCTGGTAAGGATAACCTGTGCTTAAACCTTCAATTCTTTGGCGAAAACAGACCTGGTGGTTACGCAGAGGCTGTAATAGCGCCGAGAAACAGCGTATTCGAGTTGCCGGACAGTGACCACGTTAAGTACGCCGCAGCAGTATGTCCATTGGCAACGGCAATTCACGCAAGTAAGCTGGGCAATGTTGGACCGGGCACCAGGGTTCTCGTCACAGGAAGCGGGGGGGGCGGTGTTGGCGTGCACACTATTCAGTACCTTAAGAGTCTTGGTGCGTACGTGATATCGGTAACGTCGCCCAGTAAGGCTGATTTTGTGGCTAGGTACTCGGATGAGGTCGTTACTGATAGGGAGTTTTCGAGGAAGGTTAGGGATGTTGATGTTGTTTTGGAGATTGTGGGTGCGGCCACCATAAACGAGAGTCTCAGGGCGTTAAGGCGTGAGGGTACGTTGGTGCTGATAGGCAATACTGAGGGCGAGGAGGTTAGGTTGGCGAGGCCTGCACTTACGGTAATGAGGGAGCATAGGATAGTTGGTTCGGCTGCGTATACGAGGAGGGAGGTTCTTGAGGCTGTTGATCTTCTTCATAGAGGTGTTGTTAAGCCTATTTACAGGGTTTATAGCTTTAAGGATGTTAATAAGGCATATGATGACTTGATTAACCAGAGGGTTTTGGGTAGGGCTGTTTTGGTGTTTTAATGGGTAAAATTAATTAGTTATTAATCCTAGTTCTTCCCGTGGTTTTGAGGAGGTCCCAATTATTTGTTCCTGGTAATAATGAGCGCATGATTAGGAAGGCAGCCCTTGAGTTGAAGCCTGATTCTGTGATTATTGACCTTGAGGATGCGGTGCCTATTGATGGTAAGGAAGCGGCACGTAAGTTAATAAGGGAATTACTTCCACAACTTGATTGGGTGGTAAGGAGGTTTGTGTCAGGGTTAATGACCCAAAGACACCCTTCTTCTATGCGGACATTGATACCGTGTATAAGATCGATGTGGTTAAGTGCATCGTGATTCCAAAGGCTGAGTTTGACTTAAGCTTCGTATATAAGGCCACGTAGGGAGATAGAGCCGCTTATAGAGACGGCTAGGGGTTTGCTTAGGGTCGAGGATGTCGTTAGGAGTGAGGGCGTTACCGCCGTGTCTTATGGGGCAGCCGACTTCGCACTCTCGGTTGGTGGTGTAGTGAAGACTTATGAACAAAACCAGGTCCTTAAGACAATCATTGTTTCAGCAGCGAGGGCCTATGGTGTTGACCCGATCGATAAGGTGTTCTTTGATATTAAGGATATTGAGGGCTTTAGGAGGGAGTGTGTTGAGGCTAAGTCCATGGGTTTCATTGGAAAGCAGGTCATTCACCCGAGCCAGGTACCCGTGGCCAACGAAGTCTTCTCACCAAGTGAGGAGGAGGTCAATTGGGCTAGGAGGGTTGTTGAGACCTATGAAAGGGCGGTTAAGGAGGGCCGTGGGGCAATAAGCCTTGAGGGTCAGTTGGTTGATTATGTGCATTATAAATTGGCTAAGAGGATCCTTGATTACGTGAATCAGAGTTAGCAAATGCCTGCTCGAGCTCCGTGAAGAAGCGCTCAATGGCTAAAACCCGTGGGTCGCCCTCACTGAGCCTTATTATCCTTATCCTACCAAACCTCTTCTCCTCGCTATGCCAAGTCTCTTAAGAGCCTCTATGTGGTACTCAATTACCTTATAATTAACGCCCAACTCCCTGGAGAGCTTGGTTATGTTCACCTCCTTATACTTAATCAACGCCTTAAGCACCCTAACTCTAATCCTTGATGAGAATAGGCTCTCTACGAAATCGACACTCACGTACCCAACTCACCCTTAATTATTTTTTCCAACTCTTCCTCTAATGTGGCTAGGGGCTCTGATGGTATTGAAATTAGCGTTGTCCTACCCCCCCTCATACCCTTACTAGACGTCCTAGTCTCAACAAAGCCCTTTGTATTCAAGTCCCTAAGGTACTCCCATAACTGCGTGTGCTTCCTGGGTTCCTCACCATACTGCTCACAGAGCATTTGATACTCATCCTCAGCAGTCCCAAAGTATGTAGGGCGAGTTCGGATTCTTCATTAAACTCCTAACAATGGCCAGAAGGAATATCTTTTCATGAAGCGGTAACATCTTTAACTCATCACTTCTAATACCCCCCCTGAGCGTGTTCTTTATGGCTCCCTGACGTGCTCCGGCAAGACCCTATCAGTACCCTTCATCTCAGCGAGCTTCGAGGCTCTCCATAGTATGTCAATGGCATACCTAGCATCGCCTCTGTGATCATCCATCGAACTCTCGTTAATGCCGGAAACATCCGCGATCATCTCGAGGATCTCCTCATCATAGGCACCATCAACTAAAGCCTCCTGAGCCCTCGCTAGGAGTATCTCGAATATTTGATCTCTTGTGTAGGGCTCGAACTTGATGACCGTATTGCCAAGCGCACTCTGCGAACTTCTATCGAGTTGATCTTTAAAGGTTAGATCCTGACTAATTAGTATTAAGCCGAACCTATACTTATCGCCTCTACTTACGTATTCCTCACCAAGTCTTATCAATGTACCCAATGCATGTGGGCCACTATTATTGACCAGGTGGAATACGTCGTCAAGGGCTACTATTGCATATACGTCCTTTTCCCTAACCATGTCTAGTAACATTTTAAGTAATTCCTCCGTCGAATAACCCCCCCTCTTTGGTATTGCAATGTTTAATTGAACAGCAATGTCCTTTAGCACCGAACTCAGTGTTCTATTGAGGAAGCAGGATACGTGAACATACCTAACCCTCTCACTTGACTTTACCACGTAATTCCCAAACTTCCTACTCGTTACGGTCTTACCACTACCTGGCCTACCAATCAGCATAACCTTGGGGGGGTACATAGAGCCCGGGCTTTCGAGGAAACCGCTAAAATACGTCTCTAATTGCTTCAATTGCTCCTCCCTATGCGGTAGCTTACCTGGTATGTATTCCGGCGTTAATGCAGCTTCGTTCTTGAAGATCCTAGGCATTTACTATTTCTTTACTGGGGGGGAGGTAAAAAATAGTTTTTGGTTACTATATAAGTCCTGACCTAGGGTTAACCAAAACTTTCACTAAACCCTCACAAATGACCTAGGCCCAACATAAATACCAAACCAATTACCCAAACCCTCAATAACAACTGCACAATCAGAAGCGCCCCCCCTATACATAGCGCGGAACCCAAGAACCCTTAATAGACCGATCACTGCATTCTCACAATTATCGTTGCCTATCGAGGAGCCACGTAACCTACACTTAACAATATAAGCCCTACAATCACCACTTACGTGATCACGAACACTACTTACCAAGTCATTAATAGTACTATAGTTACCCTCATAAATAATCGGCACTATCGAAGTCAATATATTCTCGGGTATTGGCGCGTTAATGAGGAGCTGCGCCACATGCTTAGGATCCTTACTAACCTCTATAATTAAGACACCTCGGAACTCCGTAGCCCTAACATTCACATTCCTATCAAAGAAAAATAGGTAATCCCTAATGTCCTGCCTTATGCCGTACTCAAAGGATGCCCTAACGGTAACCAGCACCTTATTTACCATAGTATTATACCGAACTCACTTAATCCCATAAAACCTATCCTTTCTTGCATTAGCTAGCGCACATGTAATTCCCACAACCACATCCTCGATGGCCTTAAAAGCAGTAAATGCAGAATTAAAGGGATTAAAGTAATTGTGAACCTCACCACTTGGTCCGTACTTCATCGACATGTAGTAATAATGATCACTCATTAACAAGTATCTCCAGGTTTTTTCAAGACCGTATGACCTCATTAGATTGCCTATGGAGACCACGTGCTCAAGCGCTATCCTCTGTAGTTCATTTCCCTGCCATGCACTATCATCCTTCTCAACATCAGCCCAAGATATCGTTGATGGGATGTCTAAATAATCAATGGGTTCCTCATTGACTAATGATGATGGTTGTATGAAAGTAACATCAGCCCTACGTGCCTCCTTTGGAAGCCAGGCCAAGAACTCGAAAATACCACTTTCACGCCAATGGTGTTCACCAAATGTCTCAAAGTCTAGGCCAATTAGCACGAAATCCCCTGGGGGGGTTGCCCTAATCCATGCCATGTACTTATCAGCAGTTAATGGCCATTGATCCCAGGATCTATTACTGAATCTAAAACCAATATCATCAGATAACCTGTAATGTCTCAATAATAGCTTTATCCTTAAATTAGGCGCGCCGTATAAATACGTTGGGCTTCTCCAACCAAGCACCCAATCAACCCCCTCCGTAAGCACGATAGCCGCGCCAGCCTTTTCCATCAATGCGCCCCAATCATTTCTATAGAGGAATTCTGTGTTCTCGTAGGTAATAGGCACTTGACCGAATAGTGATTTATTGATTTCAACGTGATCTCTCAGCTCCTCAAGAAATAAATCTCTACTAATTATTGATGCCAAGGAATGATGATAAGGCTCAGCAACCAACTCAATAATACCCCTCCTTATTAATTCCTTCAGCAGGTCAATAACATCTGGTCGCCACATTAATAATTGTTCAATTAATGAACCGGAAATCGAAATTGCGGTCCTAAAGCCCTCATTACCCAAATCCCTCATTAACTCGAGTTGGTACATAGGACCTATCGGCAACCCTATTCAGTATTTCCTTATTCACTTCGTCATTAAATATTATCGAACTTATACCTACTTCATTAATTTCATCACTCCTCAAATCACATAGTTTATTAAGTACGCCGTATTTTAACCTCCTTGGTTGATGCATCTCTAGGAACAGTATTAATTTCCTAACCATAACACGTCACTCCTCAAACCATTGATAAGCACTGACCAGTCTCCTAACATCTTGCTCAACCCTAGACTTAGCATTACTTAGAAATCTCAATAATTCATCAATAAAGCTATCACTTAACTTTCTTCTCTCCTTTACAGTATTCAAGAACCTTGAAACAATGTCCAAATTAATGAATAGATCTATGACGGACTTACCATAAATAGAATCCCTGACTTCTCCACATGTTATTATAAACTCCTCCGACGATTTCAGCCTATCACCATTCATAAGCCTTAATGTGATCCTTATGGAATTATCAACGCGGCCTAGGCTCAAGCTAACCCTATTTATACTTAGTTTCATACCAACCCCACAGTCAATACCTGGTACCAAGCCAACTCCCTATCCATGCTTATATCCTCATCAATATTATCAATATTGGGGGGGCATTTATCGCCATACCTAATGATGTACTCGGAAACCAGCGGGTTTTGCCTATCCTTGGTGCTAATTAGTAGGTTATCGCTCGTTAATTCATTAAAGATCTTCCTTATTAAGTCAATCGATGAGCTCACAACGAGGACACCTACATAGTATTAAATAAAGTTTTACTTAATAATTGGTCCAGCATCCGGTCGACCCTGTCTAAGCCCCATGCCGGCCCACCTCGTTAACTCGCCCTTAAGCATAAGTATGAGGCCCCCCCTTGCGTGCTTCCTGGACCTGTCAACCGCAATGTCAAATAGTTCCTTCTCATCGTGCGCTTCATCCTCGTGAACCGTCACGTCTATTATTGGCCTATCATACTCGATTTGAAGCATTATGAGGCCCATGGAGGCCACGGCATAGGTTATCTTATCCGTTAGGCTTGGCCCAATCCAGCCAAATACCATAACGGCATCAACACCCTTGTTTATCAATTGCTTAGCTGCCCAGGGAGTGTTCTTGAAGCCGGGCACTGTTATTCTCTCTATCATTACGGAAGGCTCATTATTCCTTAACTCCTCAATGGCATACCTAGCCATGTCAACCCTGGCAAATGTGGTATCGACAATACCGATTTTTAACGTCATTAACCCAGGTACTTAAAAGCCTACTTATAACAATTAATGCACGTAGCCTCTGGTCACTTACCTCTCGCCTCGTTATTCTCAATCTCTAGAAACCTGTCAATTCTTATCTTATCGATCGACTCATCTATCGTACCAATAGTGCATGTTGATGAACCATGCCTATAAAGAACCCTCTCTCCACCACCTGTAACCCTAATCACCAGCGTACCCTCCCTACCACATATAGGGCACCTACCACCGCAACACTAACCCAAGTCCTGCCATGAGAACGAGCCCACTCAGTGACCCGCTTAAGGTAATCCCGGACGCTCTCCCTATCCAGTGAACTTGGCGGTATTAAAGCCTCTGTATTACGTTCTTCCTGCGCGTTCGTAACCTCCACAACCAACTTACTATATAGATCCTCAACTATCTTCATGGTTTCACCAGGTATTACGACCTTATCACCCAACTTACTGAATGGGCATACATCCTTTAATGGGCATGTACCGCAGCTTATTGTCTTAACCTCAACCTCCTTATTCCTCAGGGACTTAATAACAGCATCAAGTAGTTCCTTACCCCCCCACTCGGGCTTTATTGGTATTGATAGACCCTCCTCAATATCGCCATTGATGTTCCTAGATAAGTAATGAAGCTGAATCTCAGTATTGAGTAGGGCAGCCACAAGTAATGCCTCGACTATGTGGGACTTAACATTGTCCTTAAGGAGCATAAGCTTCGGTAATATTAATGAATCACCACACCTTAAAAGCCTCGGTAGCTCAAGCATTAAATCCTCAACCCTAATCACGTGCTTCTCTGTAGCACATACTGTCAGGATCCTTGGCAAGTACTCACTGTAAGCCTCATCCATTATACTAACATCTCTTCTGAGGGATAGTAATGAGCATTTAGAAATCGAGGTTACAAAATGCGTGTCCCTAAGCTGCAACCTATTCAATAGGTAATTCGCTAGGTCAGTTATTTCTTCAAGACTCATCAACCAATCACCTTAACTCCGGCCTTCGATACCTCATGCTTCACATAATCTAGGTAATTATCAAGTAATTCCTTACCCGGAAGTAGGACCTCGTGCGGGTTCTTAGTCCTCATTATACAAATATTCCTAAACCTACACACCTTGCATGATGTTGTCTTAGCGACAAGTGCGCCAATATCACCTCCCTCCACTGCCTTAACCCAAAGCTTAAAGGCGTAGATGACCGGGTAACCAACCTCAGGTATCACTTCAATGGGTACTATATTTCGTAGCACACTGTCATTAAGCACCAGGTAAAGAACATACGTATTCTTATTACCCGCAGCTGAGTAGAAACCTGCCTGTATCATGTCATGGAATAACCTGGCCTTCGTAACCCTACCCATTATGGTCTTGAACTCCAGGTAGTAATTACCACAGTCGAGGTCTGGCTTACCCCTCATTGTCCATGCGTTATACGTGTACATGACCTCGACACCCTCAACACACCTATTACCAAGCCTATTCCTTATCTCGGCAATTGCCAGGCTATGTATCATCTTACCCAACAAATGCATTGTCACGTCACCCCCCCAATCAATACTTGGCGTCTTACCAGTCAGATAGTAACTCGGTATTAACGCGCATTGCGTGAATAGGCCGACCGGCACATTGCCAGGGCTTATCTTAACCATGGACTCCTTTATCTCATTGAATATCACCTTGCTCAAGCCAACATCCTTATTAATCGCCTCAGTAACCTCCTTCACGATACTCGTTAGGGAATATCCCTCCTTTACCAATTTCGTAACTTCCTCAATTACGTTCTTCAATGCCTCAGGTTTTTGACTCATAACGAAATGTGAGAAACACCCTTTAAATTACTAAGCCTATAGTAATTTGTTAATTAATATCCAAGAAATACCGTACTAAACCATCAAGTTAACCCTCTTAATAAAATCCTCATACTGACTAAGTACCTCCTTACTTAATGATGGATGAACCTTACCAAGCGCATACTCGAAATCCTCCCTCGTAATCTTAATCCTCTCATCACCACTTAAAACCCTATCCAAGGCCCTCATCTTAGCCTCCCTAACCAACGCAGCCAAGTCCGCACCACTGTAACCTTCAGTGACCTCGGCAACCCAATCAATCACCCCTCCTCAACCTCCGCATTCCTAATGTGTATCCTAATAATCTCACGCCTAGCATCCCTATTGGGCGGTGGTATGTAGATGACCTTATCGAACCTACCAGGCCTAAGAAGCGCAGGGTCAATGAACCAAGGCCTATTCGTAGCCGCAATAACGATGACCCCCCCATTTAATCCTCTCAACCCATCCATCTCTGTCAATAATTGGGAAACCACATTAGACCAAACACCACCTATTGGTGAATCCCTAGGCGGCGCTACTGAGTCTATTTCATCAATGAATATTACGGCTGGGGGGGCGTTGTCACGGGCCATGTTAAACACGTCCCTAACAACTGCGGCAGCCCTCTCAGGCCCAACCCTAGCCAATTCGGCGCCATTGAGCTCTACGAAGTTTGCCTTGAGCATATTAGCCGTCGCCTTAGCAACGAGGGTCTTACCGACGCCGGGAGGACCAAAGAGTAGGATTCCGTGTATCGGCTCTATACCGAGCTTCTCAAGTATATCTCTCCTCTGCATCGTGGTTATTACATACTTATTAATGACCTCCTTAACCACATCAAGATCACCAATATCATTCCAAGTAACCTCCGGGATACCGACCTGGGCCTTTCCATAAGTCCTCAATCTACTGTACTGAAGCCTGAAGGCCTCGTACTTCTCAAGCAGGTCATACGTGAGGCTCGGCTTGTACCTATTGATTATCTCCTCGAGCTTTCCCTGGGTTATTGGCTTACCATCCTTCAATGACTCAAGCACGGCCGTCCTAACCACATTCATTATATCCGCACCCGTAAACCTATCAGTCATCTTCGCAAGCTTCGCATAGTCAATTGATCCTGGATGGGTTTGCCCCTCAGCATTGCCTCAAGCATTTTAGCTCTGGTTTCCTCATTCGGTGGTGGCACATATATGACCTTATCGAACCTACCAGGCCTAAGAAGCGCAGGGTCTAGGAGGTCTGGCTGGTTTGTTGTTCCGATTACCAGGATATTCTCATTACTCTTGGTTATCCCATCCATCTCACTAAGTAAAATATTTAATAGTCTTGGTGTAACATCATCACTTACATACTTGGTCCTGGCCTTGCCAATGGCGTCAAACTCATCGATTATTATCACCGTCGGTGCGTAATTCTTAGCCACCCTGAAAAGTTCTGCAAGCCTATTCTCGCTCTCACCGTAGTACTTACTGAGCAATTCTCCGAGGTTCATTATTATCGTCGTCCAACCTAACCTGCCCGCTATCGCCCTGGCGAGCATCGTCTTACCGACGCCGGGAGGACCAAAGAGGAGTACTCCATGTATTGGCATCAAGCCGTACTTCTGGGATAGCTTAACATCCCTGAGTGGCGTTATGACCGAGGTCTCTATCTCATTCTTAATGTCGTCGAGCCCAACCACGTTATCCCACTCACTGGCAAGTGACCTTAGTTCGTCCTTGTTAAGGATTAATTGGTAACCACGCTCGAGGGCGATCATCGACTGCTTCTCCTCCTGCTCAAACTTAATCTCAACGAGCCTAAAATGCATTATTAATGGTAGTATGGCGAGACTAATGATTAGTGCGGGTAATAGCCCCCTGCATTAGAGTATTAACGTCAATGCCTTGGTAAAGACCGAAGTATGGATTCATGTAAAATAATAGGTACGTCATTAAGGCATAGGCCGTCATCGTACCAATGGCAGGCGCCAGGTACCTAATCACCTTATTATCATGTGACCTCAATTTACTTGATATTACGTACGCCGTATATGCCGTTAATGCCATTATTGCCGGTAATACGTAAGTACTGGTCCAGGTAAAGACCCTATTAATTGATTGGGACAGCCCGTAAAGTCCCACATTTATATTACCTAGAGCACTCGTTATTGAATTAACAGTGAGCGTCTGAAGCGGAGACAGGTTCAGGCCTACATAACCAAACCAGGGAACAACATTATTAGCATTTAACAACAGTAGTGTTGGTATATATAGTATTAGGAATGTTATTAAGGACTTAAGCGGCGTCACCCTCCTTGAAACACCTATCGTAAGGCTTGGCGAGGTCAGTATAATCGGTACCGAGAGAACATAAAGTGGGTTAGGCATTACTGAGAACTCCCAAGCAAGCATACCAACGCCAACGCCCAACCAATCAAAGACCCTAATCAAAACAAAGAGGATCAATATCAGAAGCAGAACACCCAATGCCGCATATTCATAAGCATAAAGAAGTGCCGGTATCAAGAGAATAGTCATTATCGCAAAACCAAGCTTAACATGACCCGAGTAGGCCAACGCCGTGGTCACGGCTATAATCAGTAGCGCAACCGGGGCTGGGTAAAATGGGAAGTCTATCAGGAACGCCATTAGGGAGATTGCCAAGTAGAGGATGGCCGTAAACAGCTTAGACATTAATTGCAACGTCCTATTGCTAACCACGTTAATGAATATAAAGATGTTCTTTAAAAAGAATCGGTTAACTCTAAGGATTGGCCGAATATCGAGAAAGAAACCCTACTTTTTACTTATTTGACTCAGCAGCCTTGGTCTCAGCACCCTCCGGTACATTTAATGAAACCTTAACAGTGCCATCACTATACTTAGTGACTCTCACCTCAACCCTTCTTGGCGGCTTCTCAATACTTCCAGACCAAATATACTCATTAACACCATTATCAATCTTAACATTCTCAGGGTCAACCCTCATGTGCCTGGCCACAAACCTCCTAATCAGCCTAACAGCATATGGAGACCTCTTGGTCCTCGAAACCTCCCTAGTCCTCCTCAGGTTAATTACGTAAACCCTCTCAACCTCAACCCTGGCGCCCTCGCTCATCATACACGGCTAAACTGCACACTTAATAAGTATTTTTCCCTTAAACCACGTTAGTACAATCAGCAATTACCCTCAGCGTTGTCGTTTTGCCGAAGTTACTGGCCTAGGATTAAAGTCCCACCGCACTTAAGGTAGGCTATGAACCCCCCCTCGCTATAATTCTTTACCTCAGTCCTATGACCCACGTTTCATAACCTCTCCTGAAAACACCTTAGTGCACTCAAGTTCTCCTACGACTGCTTCCTCAACCTCACCTGACTCCTGTTGCCTATATTACATGCGTTTCAACGCCATCAATAGCCTCAATTAACGATCTACCCTTCAACCTAATCTACGTGTCTCCTCGGCCGTGTACATCCTTATTCTGCGGCCCTATTTCCAATAAGCCAGCCCTAACGTAATCTTCATTACCAAAACCCAAAACTGCCAGTAGCTCGTATAGGGACTTAACGGCTGAGGAAACAATTAATGGAGTCTTTGCATCACCCGCCGATTTAACGGCGTAATGCACGTCCTTAGCGGCCAGGGCTAGCGTGAATGATGGCGGCGATTTAGGCCTTAGCATCCTATCCATGTACTTCTCACTGACTTCCTTAAACACGGTCTTGGTTAATAACGCCCTTAATGTATCATCATCGACGCCATAAGTCCTCCCAAGTACTACGTACTCCCCCCCAAGCAATGCCATGGTACCTATTAGAAAGGAATTGTAGGCAAGCTTGAGCGCCATTGCTGCCTCAGCAGTTGGTAATCTAATTATGGAACCTAACTTATCAAAAACCTCCTTAACCCTTTGGTACGTACTTTCAGGACCACCAATCAGGTATATCGCTGTTCCATTCTCGACATCGGCGGGACCACCCACAACAGGCGCCGCCAATAATCCTTTTCCCATACTCGTGAACCTAATATTGAATGCGGTAACGGCGCCAATACTGTAAGTACCTGATAACACAATTACGTCGCCACCAACGCCTTTAACGGCATTTAATGCCTCATCGTCGGAGACGAATATAAAGGTCACTCCCCTAGCCTGTGAAATATCATCAATAGCCTTTGCGGGTAAATCCCTCAACTTATCCCTGGTTCTATTCCAGGCATAAACGTCAAAGCCCTGCTTAGCCAATCTCCTAACCAATGCGCTACCCATCCTGCCAGTCCCAATGACTGTTACCTCCATCAAATTGAGGTGTCGTGAGGAAATTAAAGGATTATGGTTAGTTGATCAATGAATTACTCATTACCCTGCTGAGTATTTACGTTGATCTTCATGAGCGAGAAAATATCATCCTCCCTAATAACGCTTATCCCAGTCCTTGATGGAAATATTTCCACCTGAATAACCTTATCCGGGTTCTCAAGCCTAACCTTATTACTTATTTTTGAGGCGATTGAATCAATGACATCCATTCTATCAAGGTCAACACCCCCCCTCTTCCTAACCTCAACCTTATAGGTCTCGCCGGGGGGGCCTAGGTACCTACTCGCCAAATCAACAGCAGCCTTACTGATTTCATCGATATTGGTCTTCACAGTCCTCATTATAGGAACAACCTTAAGCACGAAACGCGGCACATAACGACCACTACCAACGAGCTCCTTAAGTCTCTTAACGAAATCCACAGGATCACCATCCACATACCCAGTTATTAACCCATCGAAACCCGTGAAAGATGTCTGGGCAACCCTAATACCAACGAGGTCACCTATGTACCTAAGCTCATCAGCGCACCGACCCTCCAACCTCCTTCCTGTGGACACCACTAAGTTGAAATCCACATGAACCCCCCCCGATAATACCTAACCTTAACCTTTTATAAACCACACCCATCTCATGGGCCCCCCCAACAAAAACTGGAATTTATTAATGAGAGCAGGATATGCTTGAAAAACAATTGTGTGAATAAGTAGATTGAGTAGGTAATGCTTTTTAAGAATGCTTTTAAGTCACCATTGATCGAGTATGAACAACCTAGTTATGGAAGAGGAGGAGTGGGAAGGTGAGGAGGAAGAGGAGTGGGAAGAATTTGAGGAGGAATGGGAGGAGGAATTATAATATTAATGATTATTTTCCTTTAAAAATAGAAATAACCATTTCTCCAATTATAAATTGCCTGGATATGGCCTTTTTAGGTTAGGTAATTTCTAAATCTACGCATTACTGATTAAATCATATTTCGGCATATTTCAATTGCTCAATCACGTAATCCCTAATCTCCCGATCGCTGGGTATTGACTCAACGGCCTTACCATTATCAACAAACTTCCTAAGCAGGGGGGGAACCGGCTTAGAACCGTCTGGGCATGGCGCGGGCTCGGCGTCCCACGGAACCACTTGATCGTTTAAGGTGCCTCTGCACCTATAGACCTGCTTAAAGCCAGGTAATTTACCGCGCTTCGTTATCGGTACCCAACGCCCACCCTTCTCGTCATACGCCTCCACAATGTCCATACTAATATCAACACTTGGTGGGAAGCTATTGATGTACCAACACCGAACATGTCAGCAACATCCCTGAGCCTAATAACATCCTCTTCATCAACACCACCACTAATGAGAATCTTCACATTCCTGTAACCAGCCAGGTCCAGGGTCCACCTAACCTCACGGGCGATGGCCTCCATATTACCACGCCTACTACTTGGCGTGTCTAGCCTAACACCGTATAACCTATTGCCAAGTAGTTTTGCGGCAATCATTGACTCCTCACGCTCATCGAAGAACGTGTCCACAAGCACTATCCTCGGCACGTCACTGGGCATTACCTTATCGAACCAAGCCCAGGCAAGCGTGTGATCGCCAGTCGCGTGCCTAAACACTATCATCAATGCATGGGGGCATCGTGCCACTCGGCTTAATACCCATTAACCTAGCCCCCCCTATCACGCCTGCAACACCGTCGCAACCCCCCCCTATGTAGGATGCCCTATCAACCATTGGCTGTATTGCGGGATGCACAACCCTGGCACCAAAGAATACACATGACTTATCACCAGCCAGCTTCTTAATCCTAGCCGCCTTACTAGCCACCGAGCTGTAATGCCTAAGTATCCCCAGGAATGCAGTTTCATAGACGGCGAAATCCACGTAATTACCCTCAACGACCATTATAGCTCATTAGCCTTGAAGAGGGTGCCCTCGGGCATTGCGTATATGGTTATCGGTAACTCCTTGGTTACCGTGAGGTTAACGACCTCCTTTAAACCAGCGAACACGGCCCACCTATAGTTCCTTGGTAGGTTAACCACATGAAACTCGGCCCTAACCCTAACCCTATCAAGACCTGCCGCCCTAAGCACATCGACAGTCCTTAGGAAGTATATATCGGTGGCTTCACCATTAATTATCTCCTCATCCCTAGCTATGTAGAACAACCTATCCATTAACTTCCTGAGGGCTGGTGGAATTATAAATTGTTAACTGCAAGAATTGCCATAATCACGTGAACTCACTAATGTACCTACTAATCAGCGCACTCATGAATTCATCAAAGGACTTGAATACGCTATCATAGGCCCTATGGCAGCCAACGCCCACGATTAAATCCTCCATGAAATCCCTAAGCAAATTAATTACCTTAACTACTAGACTATGCACGCAGTCATAAATACCCATCACTATTATTGATAATTGATTATTACCAACAGGGTTCAATATGCTCAAACCCCTACTTAATTGAGTGGTGCCTGCCATGTACGTTAATGCACCAAGCCCCCGGGTCCCTAAACCTAGACACACCCCTCAGGTGGTCTCTAAGGCTTAGGTAAGCTGGGTACACCATGTGCCATGCATTCAGCACTCTCCTTGCAGGTACTATAGTTATTAAGGAACCAGGGCATTCACTGACTAGGGATTTTACCCTGCCAAGGAACTCATCATTAATGGGTTTTACCAAAAATACTGTGACAAGCCAAATCCTCAGTTCACCAATATCACTGGTGACCCTAATCACATAGCTCATTATGACTAACCACCATGTATATAAGCCAGTATTAAAACTTCATCACCATCCTTAACAGGCGTGTCTAGACCCCTGAGTAACCTAATATCGACCTCATTAATTGCAACGTAAACGTCAGGGGGGGCCAGCTCACCCCCCCTTGAGACATCAAAGACCCTTTTAAACAATTTATCATTTATTGACTTAAGCCTATTAATCACATCCCTCACCGTAGTAACACCGTTAAGTTCCACGTACTCCTTACCAAGAGCCAATGCTCTTAAAACACCCACCAACCTAACCTTAACTACCACAGAAGCGCCTTGGGACAGGGTTTTTAAGGTCTCCTAAATAATTGAACTAAATGCGTTGCATAACATTATCGCTGAGGGAAATTGGTGCCCTAGAGGTGTGTGTTTATGGCGATAAGATTCGGGAGGTCAGGGTCAGGGTTGGGGGGGCGGATGGCGCTGAGAGAAGCATTACTAATTCCATTGTTGAGACCATAATGAAGTATATAACGGGATTAATAGGGCCTCAGGAGATAATTAAACACGTGGAATTAAGCCCAGGCCTACTTGCTGGCTCAGATCGCCATGCTCTCAATATCGAGAGGCAGGGTTGCAACTTACGCCCAACTTGCCAAGTTATTAAACACCAGCCCCCCCAGGGCCGTTGGTAAATTAGCCAGTGCAAATAAGCTCCCAATAATTGTTCCATGTCATAGGGTCATTAAGAGCGATGGAACACCGGGCGGCTACTCGGTGGGGGATATCACTATCAAACTCAAGTTACTGGAGATGGAAGGCGTGAGGCTGATTAATGGAAAGGTACCTAGACACTACCTAATTGATGATTCAACCCTGATAAGGAATTTCAGGGAACTACTCAATTACGCATCACATAACATGCTCATTTGATAACGGAAATAACGACCTCATCACCCTCCTCAACACCAAACCTCTGGGCAAAGTTTCCCCCTATTAATCGAGAGCTCCAGGAAGCCTTCACTGTTAACGAGAGCCAGCGCCTCACCCTCATTGGCATAGCCATAGCTCCTTAGGAACCTGACCTTAAGTTCGATGTTTTTCTTTGGTATGTTAACACGTAATTCATCACCATACTTAAGACCGAGAACCCCCCCGAGATCACCCTCCTTAATACCTGTATATGCATTACCAAAGTGATCAATATATACAATAACCGAGTTAGCAGAATCTCTGGAAATCCTACTTGTAATGCCCTGAAGTTTGACAGGGTCAGTAACCCTAGGCCCAAGTAATGATATGTCTAAACCAAGGCTTATGTAGGCAGCGATTGGCGCGAAGACGTCACGTCCATGAAACGTGCTCGACATAATTGGTCTCATGAATTCCCTATTCTCAATTGCTCTGACGTCGATTATGCCGTCATCCTCGGCAGCCATCATCAACACGCCATTGTCGGGACCTACGAAGTAATAATTCCTAGTTTTTATGACTATGGCTCTCCTCGACGTACCAACCCCCCCTGGATCAACAACAACCACATGTATTGTACCCCCCCTTGGGAAGTACTTATATGACGCCCATAGCGTGAACGCGGCCTTATACACATTGAACTGCGGTATTGAATGTGTGATGTCAATTATCAAGGCTTCGGGATTAAGGCTAAGTATTACGCCTTTCATTGCCGGTACAAAGTATGATTCGTACCCGAAATCCGTGAGTAATGTTATCACCGGTCTCATTAAAGTACCTAACACCATATACTGATTTAAGCATTTATAGGAAGTAATCCATGGTTAATTGGCCATGCCCCCCCGGCAATGGCCTGGCCATGATACCCAACTCACTCCTTAGGTACTTCGCAAATTTAGCGGCATTTCCATAAACAGTATACACAAACCTAGCCCCACTACTTAGTACAAAGTCCACAAGACCGGGAAAATCCGAGTGGCTACTAAGCGGTATTGCATCAATGCCAAGTTTGCCTAATTGGGAAGCCCTCGATCGCTTAGCGTACATACCGCTCAATGCAACGACCCTCACACTTCCATACTTACTCCTCAGAGTCCTAATGAGGCGCGTGGTGTCTCTGGGGATTCCCATAATGATGACGGAGCCAGGGGGGCGGTAAACCACTGGCCACTGAGCCATACCTTAAACCCAGTACATTGTTAATCACCTTAATACTAGGCTCCACATAGAGTTGGTAGTCCTTAAGCAATGCGGTGAGTTCCTGCCCACGGCCAAGTGGCTGACCCATAAGCACGGTAACGCCATCCCTAGTGCCGTCATCAACGATGGCCCTTAACTCCTCATACACTTCACGCCTGCTTGGAAATACGTAGTCCGGGTCACCATACGTAGCCTCCATAATAAGTACGTCAACGTCAAGGCCCTTAGCACCACTAAGTAGTATTGAGGGCTCCACATTAAAATCCCCCGTAATTCCAACCCTAAGATCGCCAAAGTCAAGCACGTAGGATAAACTACCAACCACATGACCAGCATTGAAGGATTCAACCAAGACATTATCAATAACGAGCCTAGAACCCGGACCAACAGTGATGTGCCTAAGGTAATCACCATCACGAGCCCTAATTATCCTTGCCGTTTCATCACTCATAATGAGAGGCGACACATTATAAAGAACCCTTGGGTTGACGTGGTCTCTATGCCCATGTGTTATCAATACCGCGTTGAATGGAGTAACCGGCTTCTTTAATGGATCAATAACGAACCTACTATTCTCATACTCTACCACAATCCCATCATCATAATACGCCCTAAACCTACCCATTACAACCTAACAACACTACAGGCCGGTATAATAGGTTATTGCCCATGATGGCCAAAATTTGAAACTCTTTCTACATGCGTATAATGAAAATGAATAACCTTAAATTTCATGAAATGAATTATATAATATATGGGAAAATAAAGGGTTTCTCAGGGAGTAAAATAAGTGATGAACATGTTCATAGGCTCAATTATATCATCAAATGACCGGGCAAACTACGGGTGATACTTCACAAATATAAAGGCAATACCTTTATAACCTAAGGAAGTAGTATTTACATTGTATGGTTGAGGGCATCAAGAAGAAAATACTTGACTATCTCACAAGCAATAAGGCAAGGAATTCACTGCCGAGGAAATCGCTAGGGCCATTGGTGAGGAGAGATTGAACGTGGTTAAGGCCCAACTCACGAGATTAATAAAGGATGGTAAGGTAATTAAGACGGACGGGAGATATAAAGCCACATAATTTGGGACTAGTATAGTAATAATTATTTAAAATGCGAAGTATCTTTTTCGGAATTAATTCATAACCTTTACGTTTTAGCATAAAAATAATTATGTGCCGTAGGATTTTATCAATTTCTTACAATATATCATTTTTATTGGGTTACACGTGTATCGTTACTACGTCAGTGAACCAACAAATTATGGATAAGATAGTTCCTGAGCCATCAAAGCCCTCACCAAGTCCCTAATGCTAACCATACCGACTGCCCTACCCTCCTCAACAACAGGTAAATGCCTTATGTTGTTCTCAATCATCTTCATCGCGGCCGAGATCACGGATTCCGAGGTATTCGCGGTTATTAACCTCCTACTCATAACCTTCATTAGTGGTGTGTCGAGCTAATGCCCTCAGCCACAACCCTGACCAGGTCCCTCTCTGTGAATATGCCGGCTGGCTTACCATCTTCGTCGATCACAAGGACACTGCCGACATTGTGCATGTACATTTTCGCGACGGCGCAGGTTATTGGGTCAATGGATTTACAGGATATGACGCCATCCCTGATTAATTCCTTGATCCTCATGCTGGGTCTACTGGGTATAACTGGGTGTAATAAGTTAATAAGTATTTCTCCGAAGACCCATATTAAGGAGGTATTACCTATTCACAGTTTACTCAAGAAAGCCTATTATTGAGCTCAAAAAATCAGTACGCGTGAAGGTACTTAGACTAGACCTTAATGAGAATTCGTGGCGTATCGAGGATGCAACAGCACAGGGACCAGTGACCCTAGGCGTTAGGATACATAATGAGGCAAGGACCTGGAGCCTAGACCCACTTGACCGAGTGTGCCGTTTGTAATAGGCATGGGCCCATTCGTTGGCGGTAAAATGCCAGGCTTCCACAGGTTAATTGCGGTCTTCAAGAGCCCAATGACGAGGACGCTTCACGTGGCTGCCCTGGGCGGCGCGGCGTACAAGTTCATGGGACTGGCATTGATGCATTGGTGATAGCGGGTAAGGCCAAGAGACCAACAGTAATCTTCCTGTCGAGCGATGGCATTGAATTGAAGAGTATTGACCCAGTCTTTGAGTATGGTAATTACCACGGCGCCTACGCCTTCACGAAGTACCTACTCGACGCCTATAGGGACTTCTTCGTTAAGTACAACGCGAGGGCCGTGGTTGTTGGTCCAGCCGCGTTGAGTACGTATAATGGTGCCTTGGTATCCATTGATGTTAATCCAATAAAAGGCGAGTTCAGGCCTGGGGGGGCTGAGGACTTCGCCGCCAGGGGCGGGCCAGGCACTGCCCTCGCCATGGGCCATAACGTGGTTGGCATTGTGGCTGGCGGCACGTATAGGGCAAGGTATGTGAAGGTCAATGATATGGACTTCATTAATAAGTTGATGATTGAGTCCTTTAAGAAACCCTTTAGGCAGGTCATGGATGAGAAGACCATTAAGTACAGGTTCGACCCAAGCATGGGCACTGGAGGCACCTTCGGCGTTAACTACCCGCATTACCGCGAGTTACTGCCCCTCTTTGGTTATAAGTCCATATACCTGCCCAGGGAGGTGAGAATTCAACACGTTGAGGCAATACTGAGGCTTTTCTGGAAGCCCTTCAATGATGAGGTCTTTGTCAAGGGTAAGAGTTGGTATAATTGCGGTGACTTCGGGTGCTCGGTGGTTTGTAAGAAGGTTTGGCGCGGTAAGAAGGTGGATTACGAGCCGTTCCACGCCATGGGCCCCTTCATTGGTAATTACGTATTCGAGGAGGCAGTATCACTCGTGGACTTAATAGACCAGTACGGCCTGGATGCTATCGAGATGGGGCATGTGGTTGCGTGGATTTTTGACGCGATTGAGAATGGGCTATTGAGGCCGGATGAGGCTGGGCTTAGTGATAAGCCCGTGTTCGACCCCCCCATGAGGTTTAACCCGGAGACTGATTCGAGGAGGAATGCGAGACTGGCTAGTGAGGTTATTAAGGGCTTTGTCGAGAAGTCCAGCGAGGTGCTTAAGATAATCGCTGAGAATGGCGTTAGGGTTGCCGCGAGGAAACTTGATGAGGTATTCCATGACAGGGTATTAAGGGTTGGTAAATCCTTTAGGGACTTAGTGGTTTATGCTGCCTACGGGAATGACGGCTACATGACACCAAACCTATACTGGGCCCCCGGCATGGTCGCCCCAATGTACGTACTCGGTAGGTACTGGACGAATTACACACCAACATTCATGGGACCGGAGGACTTCGCCAAATCATCCTTAGGCAGGGCAATTGCGGAAGCCTTGATTGATGATGCAGGCCTCTGCAGGTTCCACAGGGGGGGTTGGGCCGAACCAGTACTTGAGAAGTTATACGTAGAAGTCACGGGGGGGATGGGACCA
Organism: Vulcanisaeta distributa JCM 11216; assembly: GCF_001315985.1. GTDB lineage: Archaea > Thermoproteota > Thermoprotei > Thermoproteales > Thermocladiaceae > Vulcanisaeta > Vulcanisaeta distributa_E. The sequence goes on along the minus strand of NZ_BBBI01000011.1, from coordinate 1,645 downwards.
AATAAGAACCTCTATAAGGAAATAGCCGAGTACTCAATAAAGGCCGGTGCAGAACCCATGCCGTGGGAGAGCGGGAGGGCTAGGGACGTAGTCTCAACAATGGCCAGGGAAATCGGGTCAAAGGATTGGGGCTTCGAGGACTATGAGGACTACATAAACTGGTGGAGAAAATTCAAAGTAACGATAGACAAGGGACTCGAAATAAATTAACACCATATCCCAACAATCCATCCATGAGGCAAAGACTTTAAATCATAAGGAGAGACACTACTACGGCCCCGTAGCTCAGCATGGATAGAGCGGCGGCCTGCGGCTGTAATAGGCAGAGAGCCGTAGGACCCGGGTTCAAATCCCGCGGGGGGGCCGCCACAAGAAATTGCATTATTAATGATGAAAATCGGCAATTAGAGACTTTGCCTTTGGGCCTTGTGGTTTTTGGGTTTGGATTGTTTGGTGAATCGATTGCTTCTAATTTATTTGAGGGGGGGTGGTTCTTTGCTAGCCGGAACAGTATTGATGAGTTATGTAGAAGCCGTTGCTTGAAGTCCACGTGCTTGGGCTATAGGCTGGTGGCGGGCCTGATACGCCAAAGGAGTTGGAGCTCATGGCGCCGTTGGTGTTAACCCAGACATCCCAGGTGATGTCATAGACCATGTGCTCGTAGTTACCATTATAAAGGCATGCCGAGACACCGGCGGGTATTGTATAGGCTGTGGGTTGTGGGTTATTGGCGGGGGGGCCCATGTAGGTGTTGCCCTCACTCTCGGTTGCGAAGTCATTAATGTCGGTCTTTGTCGTGGTTGGTTGATAAATCCACGTGGTATTAACGGCACCACCAATGGGCGTTGAATTAGATCCTGAGGATATAACGTTCAAATTAACCTGAGGACAACTATACCCCTGCTGTATTGAACCACCCACGGTTATTCCTCCCCTGGGACCTGATGGTGATATTGAGAAGCTGGTGGCGAAGGAGATGGTATAACCACCACTCACTGAGCACTGCTGGGCATGCGGTGCGAAGCCCGCTGTGCTCGTCCAGTAACCTGGCTCGTAACCACCACCGATTGAGGCAATTCCCTCAACATCACCCGGTATCTGCGAATTCTGACCCTCCCACCACTCATAGACTAGGTATGATGCGTAGGCATCCTGGAAGGACTTGAGGTAGTTGATCGAGGTTCCCGTGTTAGGTGCGTAGTATATGTAGTTGTAAAGTTCGGCGTAGCCAATTGAGTAACCGTTGTATTGAGTGTCGACTATGCCAGCCCATGAGACGCAGAAGTCAACGACAGCCGAGCCATATGAGTCAGTATAACCCTGCTCACCATAAACAATCACGTAGGCATTATTAACCTGGGCAGGCTGGTTGGTCGGCACTTTATATTCCTGAATCAATTGCTCACATATATCATCAGCAGGATCGGCCAGTGGTTGTTTCGTTATTATTGGCATCCATAGGTTGTTTGCGATTTTTAGGGCTGATGTTAATGTGTGTGGTCCTATTATGAGGACGTGGTTGTTGCCGAATGCCGCCACGTAGTTCAGGCCGCTTGGGTATTTTGGCATGGGTATTGCTATTACGCTCGTGTTGTATGCCCTTGACCAAGCCAGGGCTAGTGCGTACTCAATGATTGGAACATCA
>NZ_BBBI01000010.1 GCF_001315985.1 Vulcanisaeta distributa JCM 11216 | reverse complement strand
GGGCTACGCCGAGGACTCACCGGCAATGGATAGGATAGTGGCTCAGTTGTTAGCCGAGATGGATGGCGTGTCAAGGCTTGACAATGTAGTTGTGATAGCAGCCACGAATAGGCCTGATATCGTTGATCCAGCGCTGCTTAGGCCCGGCAGGTTTGATAGGATAATCTATGTGCCGCCGCCAGACCTTAGGGCTAGGTTCGAGATACTCAAGATACATACTAAGAATATGCCACTCGCTAGGGATGTCGACTTAGTAGAGTTGGCTAAGATGACCGAGGGATACACGGGCGCGGATATCGAGCTTTTAGCTAGGGAGGCAGGTTTATTGGCAATGAGGGAGGTGGACGGTGCCGGCGAGGTATCGATGAAGCACTTCATCGAGGCCATGAAGAAGATAAAGCCATCAATAACACCTGAGATGATTAAGTTCTATGAGGCCTGGTACGATAGGATGAAGCAGACGTTGGCGCGTGAGAGACAGAGGGCACCAACGCTCTATGTGTAAGGATTAAAAATAAAATATGCTTCCTGGGTGATTATCTGGTTCAGGAAGTATGAGGAGACCAGTACCCATTGAGGCGCTTATTATGGACTTGATAAGGGATAAGGGCGACATGTGGTTTAATGACTTAATCCAGGCGCTAAGGGCTTGGTATCCAGACGTTACGGAAAAGGAGGTCCTAAATGCATTAATGAGGCTTGAACTCAGTAGGTTAATTATTGTCCAGAAGATTGTTAGGAAGGATGGTGCGACATACCACATAAGGGTGGTTAAGGATTAGTTTGGGGGGGAAAGAGATATAGGGAGATATTTAACGGATTATTTGGGTTACCTAGATGGGCGTTACCGAGCTTGGCAAGTTGATACCAGACAGTGTTAGAAAGACCGTAGATTTTACACAATTGTCGAACAGAATAGTGGCATTAGACGCATATAACGCGCTCTATCAATTTTTAGCATCAATTAGGCAACCAGACGGTACGCCGCTCATGGACTCCAAGGGGAGGGTAACAAGTCACTTGAGCGGCTTGTTATATCGAACAATAAACTTCCTCGAAAATAGGATATGGCCTATATACGTATTTGATGGTAAACCACCCGAGGAGAAGACCCTGGAGATCGCGAGAAGGAGGAAGGTTAGGGAGGAGGCCATGGATAGGTGGGTCAAGTTGCTTGAGGAGGGTAAGAAAGAGGAGGCCAGGAAGTACGCACAGAGGGCCTTGTTCCTAACTGATGGCATGGTTGAGGACGCGAAGAAATTACTGAGGTTAATGGGCATACCCGTGGTTCAAGCCATGGCCGATGGGGGGGAGGCACAGGCAGCGGTGATAGCCAGGGAAGGCAAGGCCTGGGCTGCGGGTAGCCAGGACTATGACTCATTACTATTTGGGGGGGCACCCAGGCTTGTTAGGAACCTCGCCATAACCGGACGTAGGAAGTTGCCGAATAAGGATGAATATATCGAGATTAAACCCGAGATAATAGAACTCAATGAAGTTCTCAAGGCGCTTAAGCTTAGGGATAGAACACAGTTAATAGACCTAGCAATTCTACTTGGAACCGACCTAAATCCAGACGGTGTATCAGGCATAGGGCCTCAGAAAGCCTTAAGTTAATACAGGAGTTCGGTAATCTTGAGAAGCTACTTCAGGGCCCATTAAAGAACGCGCAATTCCCAACAGACCCACTGAAAATACGCGATTACTTCCTAAACCCACCACATAACCCGAATTACAAGATAGAGTTTGGACAGCCCGATGAGAGGGGCATAATTGAGTTCCTGGTTTATGAGCACGACTTTAATGAGGAGAGGGTTAAGAACGCTATTGAGAGACTTAGGAAGGCCATGGGTAAGAGGAAAGAGTCAACACTGGATTCATTCTTTGGTTGAGTCACTGGGCGGGTTAAGCTTAAAATAATCAAGGCCCTTAACCATGCTGGGTACTTGCATGAAGCCCGTATTATCAATAATTAACTGGGCACTCAGTTGGGTATCCGGTATCATATCATCGGCCATACAACTACTATATTCAATAATTAATTATATATTATCGAGACCTGATGATTACATACCATTCCTATGGCCAATAATAAACTTCCTAAACCACGTACCAATAATAAACATAATAGTGCACCTCATATTCTGGAGACCAATATTCGACCTGCTCTTTGTGCCCGGCTTAGTCTCGGTCTTGATAGCCCTAATCTTCATAATATGGTTCGAGAGGAAGTTAACGGCTAAGGTCCAATGGAGAATTGGGCCACTCGAGGTTTCGAGACCAATAGGCGGTTTTCTCCAGCCCTTCGCCGACCTCTTCAGGTACATGTTCCAGGAATTCGTAGTTCCTCTACAAGCCGATAAGAATTACTTCATTCATGGGCCAGCAATAGTCTTCATACTATCAACACTACCCATCTTTTTCATACCAATAGGCCCAAAACAATTTACGCTCCCCAATGGCACGACGATTGAGGGTATTTACGGCATATACACAGGCTACGATGTATTAATTGCCATAGCCCTTATAACACTCTTTAACATAGGCATAATACTAATTGGTTGGGCCAGTAATGATAGGTTCACCTACATAGGTACCGTGAGGGAGGCACTATTGTACACGGGCTATGAGGCGATCCTCATATTATCAGTTGTCGCAATACTCCTCATCTACGGAACGGCGGATCCCTTCAAGATAGTTAATTGGCAGGTAACGCACCTGCCAGGCATAATAGCAAACCCACTTGCCTTTCTGGCCTTCCTAATAGCCACGCTCATGGCCACGTCAAGGTTCCCCTTCGAAATACCCGAGGCCGATACGGAGATAGTCCTCGGCCCGTACACGGAATACAGCGGTATTGTATATGGCCTAGTAATGACCATGAGCTATGAAAAGCTGTATGTGTTAAGCCTACTAATGGTTCTATTGTTCCTAGATGGTTGGGCGGGTCCATACATACCATATTTCGGAGCTTTGTCACCTGCAATATGGTTTGGTATAAAAACATACATTGTAATGATGATAATGGTATTCACGAGGTCAGTATACGGCAGGTACAGGCCAGATCAAGCACTAAAGATGAGCTGGTCATCACTGTTAGGATTAGTAATAGCCGCATTAGTTCTTTCTCTGATAATTGATCTTCTAATAATTAAGCCTCTCTAATTATTTTAAATTTAAATAATATTCAAGTTAAAAACATTAATATATAAATATTTTTACGAAAAAGCATATTAAAATAATAAAAATACGATCATCATCATATCAAACCATTAATAATTAGACTAACCACTAAATTAATAAGGAGGCTTTCCAGGACTCAAGACAATGGTCGTTTGCCCCGTATGCGGTAAGGAATATGCAAACTCAAGTTCGTTACTGAAGCATGTTAAATTAAAGAGTAGATACGATCCAATGCACATGGCGTTCTGGATGGAGTTCCAGAAGTACATGAGTACGCCAAGGGAGGATTGGGCAATGCTGACAAAGACTGATTTATTCAGGGAATTCCTTCGAGAAAGGGGGGGACTACTTTAAAACTATCACTTAACACCGCATAATTAACTTAACTAATAACCTAATTAATAACGCAGCACCAAAAATCTCGTGGTCAAGAGGAGGGTTAGGGGGGGAATCATTCAGGAAGTACCTAATTACCAATTGAACTGGCCGATCAAGTTAAGGGAATTATCAATAAAGCTCCAGGACAAGTCCCACAAGGTGGCGCAGGAGGCAATTAAGTTGTACGTCAATGGGTCATTAAGTAAAGATGCTGTTATGGAGTTAATAAAAATGAGTGGTGTTTCACTGAGTAGGTACGTAAACCCCCCCAGAAAATACTTAAGATATGATGGAAATGATGAGGTGATTGGGAATACAGAGGATATTGTAATTAACGAGTTTGAGGAGGTTAACAACGATATTAAGGAGGTTAATGAAGAGTACATTGGCCAAAGGATGATTAAGAGGCTGATGAGTAATGATTGACGAGTTAATACGTAGGTACGGCAAGTACATGGGAGGGATTAATTATGAGAAGGTACTAAATGACTTAATGAGCGAGGAGGATAGGCTTAGGGAAATAGAAAGAAGATTAATAGGCATGGAAACAGGGCCTCAGATAAATTACGAAGTAATGAGAAAACTCGAAAGAAGGCAACTGGTCCTTAAATACATGGAATTAAAAAGCCAGGAAACTGGAATGCTTGAGTTAATTAAGGAATTGAAAATAAGAGGATACACCAAAGCCGAAGTGACAAAGGCAATGAGAAGGTTACGAAAAATAAGAAGGCAAATACGCATAATAAAGCAGGAACTAAAACTAATCAATGGAGAACACACAAATGCAACAAAAGGCTTAAAAACCGACGTATTTAATGACTAACGAGCCCCCCCGGTCGTATAGCCCGGTCAAGTATGCGGGCCTCTCGAGCCCGTGACCCGGGTTCAAATCCCGGCCGGGGGGGCACCAATTTTTGGCTTTACTTAAATGCCATTTACTGCCATTCTCACCGCAGCATTTATATCATACCACTTTAAATGTGGTATTAGTGCTCAATTCTATCTCTTTCAATTATCCTGGCCTTCCCATCCATGAAATCGAGACATTATGTGCTAGGGTCTGCCATCTAAAAATACGTATTCATATAAATACTTACTGGGCATATACTTGACCTATAGTTCTATTCCTAGTATTTGTATCTACATATTAGTATGTAGAAGTAGTTATAGTATTCTTTAATAAATTTGTATATTAATACAGGGAGGAAATGCTTTTATAAAGAATTAATAATAAAGTAATTCCATGGCGAACCCACCTGAGGCAGGGCCTGAGGTTGGGGGGGAAAAGAGGGCGGTTCAAAGTGATAAGCAGTTAAGAAGAGCCTGAATCAATGGGATATTGCGTTCCTAGTTGTTGGTGCCATGATTGGCAGCGGTTGGTTATTTGGTTCGCTCGGTGCGGCAAATACGGCGGGTCCTGCCGCCATTTTTTCCTGGCTAATCGCCGGGTTCCTAATGATATTCATAGCCCTGGCCTATACCGAAATTGGTGGTATGCTGCCTAAGAGTGGTGGTATTGTTAGGTATCCGCAGTATACCCATGGTGGCTTTGCATCGTTTATAATGGGTTGGGCTTACTTTCTAAGTGCTGTCACGGTTGCACCATCTGAGGCTATTGCAGCAGTTACCTACTTAAGTACTTGGGTGCCTAACCTAACGGTTAGTGGCGTTTTAACCCCGTTAGGTACGCTTGTGGCTGCCGTATTGGTGGTATTCTTCTTCCTCCTTAATTGGTATGGTGTTCACGTCATGGGTAAAACAAATACTGGAGTTGGTTGGTGGAAATTAATAATACCAACGTTAACCTTCATCCTATTAATGACGCTTGCAATGCATACAGTTAACTATACGGGCTTAGCTGGTGGTTTTATACCGTATGGTTGGTCATACGTTTTCTTGGCAATACCCACAACTGGTATAGCCTACGCCTACCTGGGCTTCAGGCAGGGCATTGACTATAGCGGTGAGGCTAGGAAACCTTCAGACGTTGTTTGGGGGGGTACAATACTCGGTTTTATCATTGTCATGATGATATACGTATTACTTCAGGTATCCTTCATAGGTGGTCTTAATTTTAATAGGTTGTACCTGGCTTATGTGAATTCAACAGGGCAGGTGGTTAAGGTTATTGGGCAGCCAACGGCTAGTACTTGGAATTGGGCGTACCTACAGGGTGTAAGTGTTTCTAGCCAGCTCACAGAGACGGTTGTGTACAAAACTGCGAGGGGGGGTTGGGCAACATTAGCGAGTGGGCCATTTTACGGCTTACTATACATAGCTGGAGGAGCATTGGCGATCTTTGCAGTAATACTACTCATAGATGCTGTTGTTTCTCCATCAGGTACGGGTTGGATATACATAGGTACAACGGCTAGGACTATATATGGCATGGCGGCCGACGGCCACCTACCCTCTGCATTCCTGAGGCTAAATAAGTATAAGGTTCCGCTTTGGCCCACAATAGCCGCCCTGGTGCTTGGACTATTATTCCTACTGCCATTCCCAACCTGGTTTGCAATATCCTCGTTTATAACAACGACCACGGTATTCACGTACATAATTGGTGGCCCATCGTTAATGACCCTCAGGAGGACAGCACCAAATGCTAATAGGCCAATTAAGTTGCCCGCTGCGTCGGTAATCGGTGCCATAGCCACGATAGCCGCCTTCCTAATTGTTTATTGGTCAACCTTCTACTACCTATGGTTCGCAATAGCCCTGATACTCGCTGGTTTACCACTATTCTACATGTACACAATGGTCAATAGGTATGGGGCAAGCAGAACCGCAGGCATTATCTCTGGGATAGTATATTGGGTTGTGCTTATCGTAGCCACGTACTACCTGATATACCTACCATTCGCAGCACCCACTGGCTGGCCCGCCTCAACACCAGTCACAATGCTTAAGCTGGAGCCAACTCATATAATAGACTTCGTTAGTTACGTCGTAATAATGACAGCCATGGTCGTTGGATTCACACTGTACGTAGCCTCTACGGCTAAGGATCGCGAGACGGCCATGAAGCATGTGAGGGCTGGTTGGTGGGTCGTGGCGACTATATTCTCGGCATATGTATTATCGTTCCTAGGCTCCTTCAGCGTCTTCCAGCCGCCTATAATACCGTTCCCCTGGGACACGGTAATAGCGGCCCTAGTGGCCCTTGGACTGTACCTCTACGGTTCCTACAGTGGAATACTCACTGATGACCTAGTCATTGCGTTGAGGGAACTTGGTGGTGTCTAGCGCGTAATGCCTTAAAATTATTTTCTTCAAATGTGTCAAATTTTTGACTTAAAAACAAATAAATTAGTGACTTTTTTGTCATACTCGTGCTTGGGAAATACCCAGTATTCCCACCTACAGACTCTGAGTTTGAGGACCCACCAAAGTTGGATAAGTACGATGTAGTTGTTATAGGCGGTGGTGGAGGTGGTTATCACGGAGCCTTTGAGTTGAGTAAGGGTGGCCTTAAGGTTTTGATGATCGATGATAAGGGTAACCTGGGCGGTAACTGCCTGTATGAGGGTTGTATACCGTCTAAATCCGTCTACATGACGATTTACCTAATGGAGAAGATAAGGGGGGGTATACTGAACAGCGTTGGTAATAAGGACATAAATGCGGTTAGGGTTCTTTGGGAGAACGCCATTGATCATAAGGATAATGTCCAATACATTAGGTACCTACAGCACATTAGGGAGATTAAGGAGCATGAGAATGTGGACTTCGTTAAGGGCGTTGCGGAGGTTATTGATGAGCATAGGGTTAGGGTTAGGGCAGTTGATGGTTCCTGGAGTAAGGATATCGAGGCAAGGCAATTACTAATAGCAACAGGTTCGGCACCAATTAGAATACCAGTGCCAGGTGCTGACCTTGCCATTGGTAGTCAGGAATTATTTGGTTACAAGACGAGTTATAGGAAGATTCCGAGTGATGTGGTGATTATAGGTGGTGGTTACATAGGTGTTGAGGTCGCCTCAGTACTTAGCTCCATGGGTATCAAGGCAACAATAGTCGAGATGCTACCTAGGATACTGGCTGGTTGGGATAACGAAATTGTTTCCAAGATTGAGGAGAAACTAAGGTCTAAGGGTGTTGAGGTTCTCACGAACTCGAAGGTAGTTGGTATTAGGAGCGAGGGTGGCAGAAGATTGTTGAGTTTGAGAGGTCAGATGGCAGTAGGGGTTACGTGGCTGGTTCTGAGGTTATAATGGCTGTTGGTAGGAGGCCATACGTGGAGGGCCTTGACAGGCTTGGCATTGTTGAGAAGGGGGCACGTTGAGGTTGCCTCATCGATGAAGACAAGGGTGCCGAATATATACGCAGCCGGCGATGTACTTGGCAAGTACATGCTTTACCATGCAGCCGTTAAGGAGTCTGTGGTGGCGGCGTGGAATATTCTACATGGCAAGCCAATCTACGAGGTCAACTTCAATTCAATACCAATGACCATATTCACAGAGCCCGAGGCGGCCATGGTTGGCTTAAGCGAGGATGCTGCCAAGGCCAGGGGGCATTAACTACGTAACCGTTTCATACCCACTCGAGGATGATGCCTACGCCCAAATAATGGGCGTTAGGGAGGGCTGGGTTAAGTTGATTATTGAGAGGGAGAGCCAAAGGATCATCGGTGGTGTGGTTTATGGTGAAGCCGCGTCAATGATAATTAATGAAATAGCGCTTGCGGTGGCCGTTAATGCCCGCGTCAAGGACATCGCATTATTAGCCCATCAACACCCAACAATATTTGAGTCCATTGACAGGGCTGCCATTAGGTTCTCGCTATGATTATATATTCATAACTACTTATAATTATTTAAAAGAATAATTATATGTTCATTTAAATTAGAAGTCAATTAAGGGTAATTAAGCCCCATGAACCATGACCAGGCTGTATGAGTAGGAAGGTTTGGAAGTGCTATAGGTGCGGTGAGGAGATTGTGGAAGGCATGAAGTTTACGTTTACCAAGCAGGGTCCAATCCATTGGGAGTGCTTTAGGGCTGAGGTTAGGGATAGTTCAATGGGAGTATCCCTGAGGATGTGAATGTCATGCTTGAGCTGTTGGATTACTTCGCTGATGGTATTGTTAAGATTAAGGAGCTTGAGACCAGGGCTTCCTCTAATGAGTTAAGGCAGGTACTCATGGCTAGGAGGAAAGTCATTGAGGGCGAAATGGCTAGGTTAATGAGTGAGTTAAATAGGGCACTTTATGGGAGTGCTTAATCATATCTTAGTATTTATGAGGAACGTTTAAATTCTGGTAATTAATGCTTTAAGTCGTGAGTGAGAGTTACTTTGATAGGATTAGGAGCGTTTACACGAAATTAAATAACATATTCTTTAAGTATGAGAACGAGGTTCTTGGCGCATTAATGGCTACATTATCAAGGGAGAATTACCTATTAGTTGGTCCACCAGGTACTGCAAAAACAACACTCGTTTACGCAATATCTAAATTATTAAACGCCAGATGGTTCTATAGGCAGTTAACGAAGTTCACAGACCTTGAGGAGATCCTAGGACCAATAAACATCGCCAAGTTACTTGATGGTAAGGTGGAGAGGATATACGCAAACTCCATTGTTGAGAGCGAATTCGCATTACTCGATGAGATATTCAATGCCTCAAGCGCCATACTGAATACTTTACTGTCAATACTAAATGAGAGGGTTGTCTATGACGGTGAGAAGGTGGTCCCAGTAAAGACTTGGACGGTCTTCGGCGCAAGCAATAGGATACCAGATGAGGAGGAACTGCAGGCACTGTATGATAGATTCCCACTCAGGGTCTTCACCGAGTGGGTTAGCCCTGACGATACTGAACCATTGATAATAAAGGGTTGGGAGTTGAGGATGGACCTGGAGAGGATGGAACCCCCCCTGGCCACAATGGATGATGTGCAGGCCGTTAATAAGATAATCACGCAGTACGTTTATGAACACATAAAGGACATATCGAAGATAATAAGTCCAATAATAGCCAATTACGTGGAACACATACCAATTAGCAATAGGACCAGGGTTAAGGTGCCCATGTACGTGGCCACATACCTAATGCTCCATGGAATAGACATTGGTCGTGTTGAGCTAAGCCCATCGCTGCTTAGGGTAGGTACGATAAAGGTGCTTAGGTACTTAGTCAATAATAAGGACCAATTAAGTGAATATAACTCCTTCGCCACAGTCCATATGCCAGAGGACCTATTGAGACTAAGTGAGTTACTCAGTGAAGCTAAGGCCTTAATAAATAATGAGGTTTATGATGAGGCCAGGCAGAGGATTAGGGATGCCAAGGAACTACTGGAGCAAATAAGGAATAGGTGGGATGCGGTGATGGCTAGGTTATACGCTGATGAAGTAAACGAAATAGAGGAATTACTAAAGAGACTTGAGGATGCTTTAACGGAGAATAGGCGATAAGTTATCGTTCACCACGTAGTCTCAGGATATCGCGTATGATAGAGACCACGGCGTTCATGAGCCCGGGCGGTGCATTATATAGCTCATATCTGTTAGGATATCGGCCATTAATTCGTTTAACCCATCCACGGTAATCCCTGAGCCCTCGAGTTCCCTTAATTCATTGTTTAATACCCTGAGGTACATGTACGAAATCACAAAAAACCTGGTCTTAAAATCACTGGCCTCATTAGGTGGGCAATTAAATGCACTTATTGGTTCCTCCCTACAAAGAGCATTAATGTCCATGCCCAATTCATTCAGGTAATTAATCAGTAACTGTGGGTTCCTGACCATGGCCCAGAAGGATTCACGTACATTAACCATTACTATCACTTGAGTGGTCTCTCTTTCATTAATTTTACGGCGTCCATAACAGTGAATGCACGGCCTCTCCAAGTGATGGATTCCGTAAACATGGTCTTAATTATCGCAAACCAGGAGAAATAAACATTGATCACTGAAGCCAATGCAAGCAGGGTTGAGTAGTTTCTCGTTATATTCACACCATAGAACTCACCAAGAGACCTAATGCCACTAATCCTCACGTGATCCTTAACTATGCCAATGATAAACGGCAGAAGACCAAGCGCCACAAAACATGGATTAATGATTGATAAGGCTGCGCCGATGGGCAACGTGATAGCGTACAACGTGTAGGACACCGCATAGAGTAGAAAGCCCCCCCTGAAACCGTAAACACGTACATACCACAACTGCCTAACGGCCCAGTTAAATGCCTCCTTAATGCCAACATCCTCAAGCGTTAATACCAGGGATTCAGGAACGAAGTCTATGGCCCGGCCCTCCCTATGTACGAAGTGCGTGATCACATAATCATCACTTAGGTAATAAGGTAGATAATCACGAACATCCCACTTATCAAGAATCCACTTCCAAATGGCCGTGGAGCCACCCCAGGTAAACCTAGCCACCGGGTTCTGCATTGCCGTGATGCCAATCATGTTAAAACTAGCCCTTAATAATGAGCCAAGGCCAAGCCTCCTGAGTGTACGTAGAATCTATACGTCGTGGCGGCGCCCGAGCCATTAACCAATGATGAAACTAGGTCCCTAAGCCAATGCCTATGAACAAGGGCATCACTGTCAACAAAAACAACGGCATCACCAACCGCATGACCTAGGGCGAAGGCCAACGCCTCACCCTTACTACGCCCACCCCCCCTGTTAATTAATACCGAGGCATCGACATTAAACCCCCCCTTAATCAAATCCTTAATAATGCCGTACGCGGGGTCATCCTCACTATCGAGTACGAAGATGTAGCTCCTACGACCTGGATAATCCTGGTCTAAAACACTAATGACGTTACCCCCCCTAAGATTTTGGTCCAAACCTCTCACGGGCATTATCACCGTAACCCAGGGATAATTCCCATCACTTGTTAATCCATCGACCTTCTTCCTACCCCCCCTCCAGTACCTAACTTCAAAATAGAGAGATAGTAATGATGATAGTACGGACGCAGCAATAATTAATGCACCAATGATCATTAATATTAATGGTATCATCACTAGGGAGGATTACAATTACGATTTTAAGTTATTACTGCTTAGTTAATACCTTTAATACGGCTGCGAAATCCTCCTCGGAAAGGCCCATCCTCTCAGCCATCCTATAGAATTGAAGGGCCAATGACGCCATTGGTATTGGAACACCACGCATTGAGGCCTCCCTACTAACTATGTCCAGGTCCTTACGCATGTGCTTAAGGGCAAACTGAACAGAGTAATCCCCCCCACTAAGCATCTTGGGGACCTTCAACTCAGACGTCGGTGACCTAGCACTCGACAGTTTAGTCAATACATCTAGAATTACAGAATCACTGAGACCAAAGGCCTTACCCAACTGAACAACCTCGGCCAAAGCAACGACATACGAACCAAGCAATGCATTATTTATGAGCTTAGCGTAGAGTCCGTAGCCATTCGGTCCAACGTGGACTATGGTTTTAGCCGTATATTGTAAGACCTCCCTAGCCCTATTAAATGCCTCGTCAGAACCACCGATAAGAACAACTATTTCCTTCCTCTCGACAGCCACGGAAGTCCCAATCACCGGTGCATCAACCATCTCACCACCCCCCCTTGACTTAATGGTGTTTGCAAGCTCTATTGAAACGCTTGGTGATATTGTGGACATATCAATCACTAAAGAGCCAGGCCTTAAACCACTCAATACGCCGTCACTGCCCACAATAACATTCCTAACAGCCTCATCATCGCTAAGCATTGTGATTATCACGTCAGATGCCTTAGTAAGCTCACTCGGTGTCTTAAAGGCCTCAACACCAAACTCCCTACTAAACCTCAGGGCCTTATCAAACGTCCTATTATAGACCCCCCCAATTAGCAAACCCGCATCTCTTAAGTTCTTAGCGATTCTCCAACCCATTATGCCGAGACCGATAAGACCAACCCTAACGTTGGCCATACCACACCCAGCGTTACTCCCCCCCGGTTTAAATAACAATCTCGGGCTGTAATTAACCATGCATGGAGTAAGTGATTTATAGCAGCATGACCTGATGCAATGCTTCATTAAGCCCATAGTAAGTGCTGAGATGCGCTTGGACCTGGTGGTTCTATCCTAATCCCAATAAATATGGCCGGTAATGAGACTAATGATTATTGCGCCATTCATGAGTGCGAGTAATGCGTCAATGGTGGTGTTAAGCGGGATAACTCACCATTATCGCCTAGTCACACTAGGCGAATTAAGTGGGGATGAAATGAGCGAGGGATAATGCTGAACAAAACAATGAGGTACATGATCAAGCTATTGATGAAGCAAGCACGTAACACAGAACCAGCAAAACTATCAAAAGCAGAGGCACTGATTAAACACTACCTAATGCGGGCCCCTGGCATTCATGGACTCACCACACATCCTCTTCTACATAAGCTCAGCCTAGTCTCCACAGCGGCAATAGCATCAGCATTGAGAGGGCAAGTATATATACGATGAGAAAAACACAATCGCAAGTAGATAGGACCAACGTTCTAACATAAGCAATGAACAAAAAACTTAAATTCTTCATGAAGCCAATCACCCGGGCCCGTAGTCTAGCCTGGTTAGGATGTCCGCCTTACGAGCGGGAGGTCCCGGGTTCAAGTCCCGGCGGGCCCACCACGTTTGTTGCGGATTGAGGTTTGCCTTAGTTGTTTTGAGTCCTAACCCTTCAATTAGCCACGTCCCAAATAGCTTAAACGTATCGAATTGCATGGATATGGCTCCTGGGAACCACAGTAATTACGCCCTGTAATGCCATGAGGGTTTCACAGGACTACATACCAATGTGGCGTGCAGATGCTAAGTTACACACATTATGGAGTGTTTACAATAGCCTGCTCTACAGTCACTTTGCGTATCCTGATTATGATATGTGGATGAGTTATGACCAATCGGCCAGGTTAATAGCAGTAACGAGGGTATTCAGTGGAGGCCCTGTTTACATCACTGATCGTGAACCAGAAAGGACCAATGTCAAGTTAATTAAATGGATCACACTCAATGATGGTGAGGTTATTCGGGTAGATGAACCGGCACTGCCCATGAAGGATATCCTATTTAGGGACCCATATAATGAAGCCGTACTTCTTAAACTTGCATCAACAGTTAATGAATATCCAGTAATTGCAATCATGAACATTAACAGGGATGGCTTAAGAATCAGTGAGGAGTTTAGGTTAGACAACATGCCCATGAGTCTAAGCGGCCAATACGTATATTATAAAGTTATTAATGGTGAGTGGGGGGGCATTGTTGAAGCTGGTGGCTCAATTAAGGTTGAGCTAAATGAACTTGAGGTAGAAGTAATAGTACTAGCACCATTAATTAATGGTAACAAGACCGTGATAGGTATAGCAGAGAAGGTATTACCACCATACCCATTGAATCTTATTAAGATGAACGACAGAATTGTGGCGAGGACTAGGGACGAGGGTACACTACTGTACGTTAAAAATAATACATTGAGTAAGACCAGCGTCAAAGCTGGTGATATTATTGAAGTTTAATGAGCCACTAAGAATCTTCCAGCCTTGTAATGCAATTAGTTTTCCTGGAAAATAACAATGCAAGATTGGTGGGCCCGCCGGGATTTGAACCCGGGACCTCCCGGTTATCAGCCTTACGCGGGGGGGCACATGCCCCCCCAGGGCGCTCCAACCTGGCTGAGCTACGGCCCTCAGGTCTAATGCCTTATTCGTGTTTTTATGCTTTTCTTCCCTGCACCTCATGTGAATAACCTTTATTATTAAGTTCGTATCATTGCTGTGTTGGGTATGGGTAGTAGTAATACCGCTGTTGGTGTTGGTAGGCTTATTGTTAGGTTATTGCTTGAGTGGATTCTCCTTGCCATAATTGGTGTCTTGATTTACGTACTTTACATAAACATAGTCTTCTACCTAATACCCACTAATTGGAAGGGTATTCTCCTGACCTACGATAGTGTTGTTAGGTCCGTGATTATAGTCACCATTGGTGCAATCCTCGTTTGGGATACTGGGAGGAGGGTTAGTGATTACATTAGTAGGTATGATAGGGTTAGGGGTACGGTGCTTAAGTTCGTGCTTGATACCGTGCTCATAGTGGCTATATTGATAGCCTTGGCCGTGACCTTCGAGAAGTTCGGCCTTTCGGTGGCCGCCTTCTCAGGTACTGCGGTTGGTATTATTGTTGGTCTAGCCGCGCAGCAGACGCTATCAAACGTCATTGCCGGTATCGTCATCATAATGACTGGTAGGTATAAGCCGGGTGATAGGATTACAATCGTTAATTGGAGGTACGGCATAGTAAGGACTATGTACCCGCATGAGGGGTTGCCGAATGGTTTTACAGGCGTCATTAGGAACATAACGCTGATGTTCACGGAGGTTATTAGCGATAGTGGTTGGGTGTATACCATACCTAATTACGTGATGCTTGACGCCTTAATAATACACAGGGATGTTGCGCCTTTTAAGCGTATTAGGGCTAGGATTGACGTGCCATCGAGTATTGATCCCTGGGTCTTTGAGGAGAGGATTAAGGAGGCCCTTAGAGATGGTAGGATTAAGAGTGTTAGGGTTAAGGTTGGTGAGACCTGGCAAAGCACTAACCTTTACCAGGCAATAATTGAGGTTTTAGCTGATGGTAAGGTTGATGGTGAGGAAATAAAGGATTTGGTGCTTAGGGAGGCTGTGAAAATCAGAAATGAATTAGGTAAACAATAAATTTGATGTAGGTTTTTTACTAACGTGATTATAAGAGGTACTCAAACTCCTCAAGCCCTAACCTCTTTAGTGTGTCTCTTGTGGGTTTGCCATCAACCCAACCCCCCCTAAGCTTATAATACACCTTTATTCCCTCGTCAAACATCTTGGACGCTGTGTGGCCCTTGGCGGGGCCGTCCGGTATTGGCTCCCTCATCCTAGGCGGTAACTCATCCTTAACCCACTTACCCTCCCTAACCCAGTGCAGTCTCTCCACATTGAATATCCTCTCACCAGTCGTGAGCACGTCCTGTGGTGTTAAGTCCCATCCAAAGGCAGCGTTGTATAGGTCTGCGAAGTCCTTCTCGGTATCTATGTTGGGCATTAGGTTCTCGAACTTGCAGAATATCGTTGAGTCAACAACCGCGAATAAGTCCTGGTTCCACTTAACAATCCTTGCCTGCTTCTCAATGCACTCCTGCGTCTCGCAGAATGGGTCAACCTTCTCAGGAACACCAAATATCTCCCAAGTCGGTGTGTAGGCCTCCAGGTGGTCGCCGCCCCCCCTATTGGCCGTGTAGTAAGCTAGTGCGAAGCCCTTGAGTGCCCTCGGGTCATAAGCAGGTAGCCCCCCCTGTCCTCTTGATCCGACGAATAATTGTGGCATCCCATACTTAACGGCTAACCTGTAATCACCCTCTGCCAATTCATCGCCAATGCCATCCCTATAGGCAATCTTGTGTATTAAGTACTCAAGGGAACCCGCATCACCCCAGTCAATGTCTAGGTTCAATTTGCCGTTTTTAGCCAGTTCAATGGCCATTGAAAGGGTGTTACCTAGGCTTATGGTGTCTAGGCCAAGTTCATTGGCCAACTTCTGGAACCTGAGATTAGCCTCCGGGTCTATTGAGCCAACATTAGGTCCAAGGGCCCAGGTATTCTCATACTCCTGCTTCACGTACTTCTCAGTAACGGAGAACTTAAATGGGCCGGACTTAACCGTGGGCATTTGCGTGCAGGCTATTGGACAGTTATAACAGCCGTGGGTCTCCGTTGGGTAATGGTCCTTTATATACTCCTCACTGACTGGTGTCACGTCGCGATCTTCCCAGTACCGCCAAAGTTATAGTGAGGTAGCGCACCTATTGACTGCACGATATTCATCAATACGTTTGTACCGTACTTATGAAGCACCTTAGTTGTATCATGAGTTGCAATCCTCTTAACAATATCACTATTAACCTTCATGAACTTGGCCTTATCAACGAGCTCCTTGCTTAAGTCCCTCGTTCCCCCCCAGACCAGTATTCCCTTAAGTAATTTGCTTCCCATGACGGCACCAACGCCGCCCCCCCTCCCTGCGAACCTCTCATAATCGCTCATCCTAATGCCTGCGAACTTAACAAGGTTTTCACCAGCTGGTCCAATCACAGCAACGCCAGCCTTTGTCTCATCAGGTGGGAATCCATTCTCCTCAAGTATTATCTTAGTGGAGGCCCCAGTCCACTTGCCCCCCCAGATGTGCTTGGCTGGTTTTAGCTTTGGCTCTCCATCCTTAATAACCAGGTATACCGGTTCATCAGCCTTACCCTCGATTATTAAGCCATCATAGCCAGACCTCCTAAGCCAGTATGAGAAGTTGCCACCGGCATTTGCGTGGGTGTAAACCCCCCCTGTCAATGGAGACCTCGTGGTTACGTTAACCCTACTTGAGGATATCGTGGCTATACCACTCAATGGGCCTGAAAATATGAATAACTTATTGCTTGGACTTAATGGGTCAATGCCCCTTGGTATTTCCTTAAGGGCTAAGTACGCGGCTAATCCCCCTACCACCCAGGAATTTCTTTAGAAGGTCCTCCTTAATTACCTCCTCGGTGAAGTGCTCTCTTGATAAGTCGACTCGCAGTATTCTAAAAACCGTCATAGATGGATTAACCAAGTGGTTATATTTAAGTGCGTTGTTATCGATAATTCAATAATATTCAGTTAAATATATTCACATAAATTACAGCCATAATAATTAAGTAAATAAAGAATTGAACCAAACACCCCTAATTAAACTCTAAAGAGAATAAGTATTAAAATACCAAGTCATTTAGGTGATGAAGCGCAATGGTGAAATTCCCGTACTGGGTAATTGAGGGCGCTCTGGCGGGCTCGTCAATGCCGCTTGATGAGGACACGGTGGCCATGTGGCATAGGATGAGGATTAGGGCCGTGGTGATACTCGTTGAGGAGTGGGAGTTCGCCATGGAGGGTTGGGACTTCCATGAATACATAAATACGTTGAGGAAGTTAGGCATGGATTATTTACACGTTCCGACTAGGGATGGCTATGCACCGCCTGAGGACGTTCTTTATAATATTGTTACCTGGATTGATAAGAATATAATGAGCGGTAAGCCCGTCCTCGTTCATTGCCATGCAGGTATTGGTAGGTCACCCACGGTCATAGCCGCATACCTAATGTATAGGAGGGGGGGGTTGAGTGCTGATGATGCAATTGAGGTTGTTGGTAGGTATAATGATGAATTATCAATAACAAATGAGCAATACCTGACCCTCATTGCTTTTGAGCATTATTTACGAAATACCAAGGGCGCTAGTACTCCCTAGTCCTTATCAGTGAGCCCAGGATTACCAGCAATGCCCCCCCAATAATCATCACTATTGAGCCGTATATAGCAAGCATTGCTGGACTACTTGGTGATGAATCTAGGATTAGCATTACAGCCGCCGTGGATAATGGGCCTATTGACGCGTTTAAGTTCCATCCAAAGGCCACGGCACTCCACCTAACCTCTGTTGGGAATATTGAAGTGAAGTAGAGTGTCTGGGGCGCTGCGGCTAGGCCAAAGAGGATCCCCCCCATCAATAGGCTTGCATATGTTGATAATGGGTTTAGCGTGAATGCTAGGTAAACAATGAATGGACTTAGCACCAATAGGAGTGTTGATGGTACGATGAAGGACCCCCCCCTAAGGCCCAACGCCCTTATCAGAAATCCACTGAGCAATTCACCAACCACGGCGCCTATACCGCCATATACGCCAAGCAGTAGGGCCCACCTGTAGGCCTGCTCACTTGGTATTTGTAACTTTGGTGCAACTATGTCACGCATTACATAGGGCCAGTAACCCGATCCGCCGTAGTAGTAAATCGTTAATCCTAGGTTAATCAGTATTAATGCAATGAATGGTACCCAATAGCGGGATAAAACAACTCCAAGCGGTACCTTAACAATCCCCCCCTTGGACTTAACCTGCTCAATCCACTCGAGGGATTCCGAGCCCCCCCAGAGCCTGATTACTAAGGCTATTAGCTGGTATGGCACCCGTTATGAAGAGTATCCTCCAACCATAAACGCTGAAGGTTTGCGGCATTGCCGATTTCATACTTAGGGTCACGAATGACGTTAGGAACACCGCCCATGAAAGCCCCGAATACATAACACCATTTATGTAGGGTTTAATGCCTTTAGGCGTTAATTCAAGGGCCCAGGCCGCGCCGCCACCTGCTTCACCCCCAAGTCCAATTCCTTGAAGTGCCCTCATTAGGTATAGTAGTATTGGTGCTAGGACACCGGCGGTGCGGTACGTGGGCAATAAACCTATTGCGAGTGTTGCCAATCCCACGAGCGCAGCATCCGATATAGTCGCCAGCCTCCTTCCGCTGACATCACCAACCCAACCAAATATTACTGCGCCGATGGGTCTGACGAAGTACGTCGTCGCAAAGGCTCCCCAGGTCTCTATAGCGCTTACCTCTGCCACCTTTGATGGGAAGAAGTACATCTCAAGTATTGGCGCTAACGACGTGAAAAGTATAATGTCGTAGTACTCAAGGCCCCCCAGACGAGCATTGTACTGATGGCGGCGAGTAGGCTCTGTCTAAGTGTTAATTGTTTAGGTGTGTAATCAAACACGTTATTGTAATCTAGCTCTATTTAATATGCTTTTTCCTTAAATTTATGTGGTAGTTTGATTTAAATTTGGCGTACTAATTCTAGCAACTGTGGTGATTAATTGAGTATTAAAAGTCTCGTTAATGCGTATGATCAATTGGATTCCTTTGACCTTAGGGTACTTAGGGTTATTGAGATTGGTCATAGGAAGTTTGAGTATGTGCCGATTGAGGTCATTGCTGACTGGAGTAAGAGGCCTGAGGAATTAATTGGTAAATCCCTGAAAAAACTTAATGCGCTTGGCATGGTAATTAGGTACAGGGGGGGTAATTACACTGGTTATAGGCTCACCTTCATGGGCTACGACGCACTGGCGCTGCACACACTTGCCAAGAGGGGGGGCATTATCGAGAAGGTTAGCCCAACACCGATTGGCGTTGGTAAGGAGTCTGACGTATATGCAGGTGATGCTGTCGGTGATGGCAAGGTCGTGCTTAAGTTCCATAGGCTTGGCAGGACGAGTTTTAGGCAGATTAGGAGGTTTAGGGCTTGGATTGGGAGTAGGAGGCATATAACTTGGCTTTATGAGTCGAGGCTCTCAGCCCATGCTGAGTACAAGGCACTGGTCCTCGCATATAATGCTGGGATTAACGTGCCCAGGCCAATAACCGTTAATAGGCACACGGTAGTGATGTCCTACATAAACGGTGCGCAGTTATCCGAGGTTGGTGATGCAGACAATCCCGAGGACCTGTACTGGGGGCATTATTGAGGGTATTAAGAAGTTATTTGCAGATGTTGGTATTGTTCATGGGGGACTTAAG
This sequence comes from Vulcanisaeta distributa JCM 11216, assembly GCF_001315985.1. Classification (GTDB taxonomy): domain Archaea; phylum Thermoproteota; class Thermoprotei; order Thermoproteales; family Thermocladiaceae; genus Vulcanisaeta; species Vulcanisaeta distributa_E. The sequence goes on along the minus strand of NZ_BBBI01000010.1, from coordinate 64,752 downwards.
CGAATTTAATATAATGATTGACTTGGACAGTGGTGAGCCGTACATCATCGACTGGCCTCAGTGGGTACCAAGGAATGCGCCAGGCGCCTTGGATATGCTGCGTAGAGATGTCACGAACATAACTAAGTACTTTATGAAGAGGTTTGGGCTTGATGTTGATGTTTATGAGGTCTATAATTACGTGGTTGGTAATGTGGAGGTTAGGGAGGAGAGTCTTGAGGAGGCCCTTGAGGAGTTGCTCGGTAGTGAGGGATTGAGTGAGCTCATGGGCTCAGAGAAGGAGGAGGAATTCGAGGATGTGTAGTGAGTCGTGAATAAACAAATTTAAGTAAGGTTGATAGTAATCTAGGCTTAAGTAATGCTTATTGAGGAGTTGAGTTCAGGGCCGATAATTGGGATTGACATCAATGGTAGGAGGTTCTCATACGCGATACTTAGTAACGGCGAAATAATTGAGAAGGGGGGGTCATTGATCCTCAAGACTTAATAAAGATGGTTAAGAAGGTTAGGCCTAAGGCCATAGCCATTGACAATATTGGCGAATTAATGGAGTTGAGCCCCTCAATAATTAAGAGACTCGGTAGGCTCCCGTTTAATGTGTACCTAATCCAGGTAACGAAGGTTAGGCCTGACGTTGATGAGACGATGGAGCTCCTTGTTAATAAGTACTTTGGATTGGATGTGGCTAAGCTCGACCCAGACTCAACCGCTGAATACCTCGCGAGGCTGTGCGCAATGGGTGTTGGGTCTATTGTTAAGGTTTATGAGCCTGAGACTAAGATAATTGTTAAGGCCGCGATATCGACCACGCCGGGCGGCATGAGTAGGAATAGGTTCGAGAGGAATATTGCCCATAGGATTAGGTACTTGGCTAAGGAGATTAGGGAGAGGTTGGAGAGTAATGGCCTTGATTATGACATGTTCATAACACCGGAGAGTGAGGGGTTGAGGTCCGTGGTATTCATCGTATATGCTGATAGGAGTCTCGTTAGGTCCGTGGTTAAGCCGCGTAAGAGTATGGATGTTAAGGTGATAATAGAGTCAGTACCAACGGACTCAATAAAGTTCGTTGGATTAACGGAGCAGGAGGGTGCTGAGAGCATAAGTACTGCTAAGGATAGGAAGCTGATTATTGGCATTGACCCAGGCATAGTCACTGGGGTGGCCGTTCTTGACCTAAACGGTAACGTGCTGACACTGCAAAGCGGTAAGAACCTGAGTAGGAGGCATGTGCTTAGGATTGTGTATCAATACGGTACGCCAGTCCTAGTTGCTGTGGATACAGCCAAACCCTCAGACTATGCCAAGAAGTTGGCTGCAATGGTTGGTGCAGTGATTTACTACCCAGATAGGGACCTGAGCATTGCCGAGAAGAGCGAGATCGCAATTAAGATTTCCCGTGAGCAGGGAATCGCCGTTAAGGACCCACACATGAGGGATGCCCTGGCGGCGGCCTATAAGGCATTCATTCAGTTGAAGCCTAAGCTTGATAGGGTTGAGGAGGAGGTCAGGAGGCTTATGCCAAGGCTATTGATGATGCGAAGGCCCTCGTTATTAAGGGTGCGTCAATAAGGCAGGCAATTGATGAGGTTAGTAGGAGGATTGATGTTCAACCACAGCAGGAGGTCAGGCTACTGACTACTGAGAGGTGTGAGTGCGATTGTGATAAATTGCGTGAGGAGTATGAGAGCATGATAAGGACTTTAAATGCTGAGATTGAGAGATTGAATAAGCTATATAGCGAGACTAAGGAGAAGCTTGAGGAGTTGATTAATAATTACGATGCTGAGGTTAGGAAGGACCAAGTCGTTAGGTCGTTGTACGCCAGGATTGACATGCTTGAGGGCGATATTGAGAAGTATAAGCTTAGGATTAAGGAGCTTGAGAGTAACATGAGGACTCTAATGAATGACTTCCTTGAGTACTTAAGGGGTAGTAAGTACGTGTTGATAAGGTACTCCGAGGGGCTCGACCTTAACTCAGTGGCTCAGATACATAATTCCATCCTTGTGATGAGTGTTGGGGAGTTAATGAGTGTGGGTATTGATAAGTTAATAAGCATCGGCATAAACTCCGTGGTTCTCATCGATATTACTGAAAAGAGCATGCTAAGGCCAATATGGAAGAGGGGGGGTTTGAGGGTTATACCCATCGGCATGGTTTATAACGGTTCATTAAGTGAGGTCTTATTCATTGATAGGTCTATTATTAATAATGCCATTGAATCCCTTGGTAGGGAATTCCTCAGTGCCCTTGATGAGGATCAGTTAAGAAAGATGATAAATGAGTATAGGCGTTTGAGGAGTGGTGTGTTAGAATAACGACACCTTGCTCTTAACTACGAGCTCGGTCAGTGATGTTATGTTATCGAGCTCCTCATTAACTATGCCGTCAATCTCATTCCTAACCTCACCGCTCAATGTGACGCCAGGCTCTGGAAGAACCTCCACATTCGCAACCAGGGGGGGCTCATTAATTGGCTTACCAATTTGGCTTAATAGGTAGACGTAGACTTCTTTCAATCCCTTAACCTCGCCATAGATCCTCTCAGCAATCTTATTGGCGAGTACGTTGTAAAGCTTACCAATGTGGCTAACTGGGTTCTTGCCTGCCGTGGCCTCCATGGTCATGGGTCTCATTGGTGTTATTAATCCATTGGCCCTATTACCACGTCCAGTGGCTCCATCATCGCCGTGCTCTGCAGACGTGCCAGTCACCGTTAAGTAGAATATACCGTGCTCTGGCTTGTCGGCGGCATTAACGGTAACATCAACAGTTAGATTAGGCGCGATTTTTGTGGCTAGGTCAAGCACCTTATTCTTGATCTCCTCCTTAATATTTAGGTAGTGGTCCTTATCCTTAACTAGGGATGAAATTATTGCTGAGGCTATCGTTAACTTAACGTCCTTACCAATTCTCAGCCCCCCCATTACCTTAACATCCTCACCAACCTCAGGGAGCTTGGCCTTAAACTCCCTGGAGTTAAGTAGTCTCTCAGTCTCAAGTACTAGCTTCTCCGTGTCAGTTAATGGCGCAAACCCAACGCCAATTGAAGTGTCATTGGCTAACGGTATCCTCGTTGCCTTAACACCAAGCTCATAAACACCAACTAAGTCCGTCGAGCCCATGCCAACCCTATAATCAATGACCACGTGCTTATCCGGATCAAGGAACCTAAAGTTATTCTTAATCCAATCCCTAATTGCCGATATTATTATCGTGCCTATCGGCACCTTCTCAACGCCCGTGGCGGTCCTAACCTCGGTTGTCACCCTACCAGCGACGAGTATGTATATTGGTTGAATAATATCGCCACCGCCAAACCGTGGATTAGCCTGGCCGCCAACAATGAGTACCTTATCTACGTTATGATGTAGGATTATACCGTACTTCTCAAGGTAGTAATTAGACAAGGCCTTGCTAACGGCCTCGGACGAAGCATCCGCTATGTAGTCTGGGTGCCCAAGGCCCTTCCTCTCCACTAACTCCACATTCAATTCTGAAACAGGTTTCCTATCTATTGTGTTTATTGTTATTGTCCTGGCCATGCCCATCACCCATTGTTTCTTCAGACGTTATATACAGCACTTGCGTACCCCCCCTAATCACTAATCTGCCGTATTTAACAACCACATTCTCACCCTTCTGATCGAGTTCCTCACCTTCGTCAATTATTAGGTTCATGCAGTCGTCGTAATTCACGAGAACACCCCCCCTCAATACCTTATTGTTCTTAAGCCTTATGGTTATGTGCTTGCCAACCATTTTTTGCAGTACCTTCATTGGTTGTTGTGGCCTTTCCATTAATGACGTGTCGAGAAAGCCTATATTTAAGTCTTAGCACCATTTAAGAGTGTTAAAAGTAGTACTATCTAGGACTATATATGATATTTATTAAATTACTCACTCTCGATTTTAGAGTACTCAAGGACTCTATCAATAAGCTCGATGTGGGCAAGTAACGTTCTCCTGCAGCAATAACGTGTGACACCAAGGTCATTGAGGACCTTCTCAGGATTCTCGCCATTTAAGACCCTCTGCTTAAATGGTTCCCATAAATGACCAAGTGGTCGCCCGCAGGTCCAACATCTAATGGGTACAATCATTAGGTACGCAGTAATGAGCCCCCCCTTTAAATTATTTTTGCAATGAAAAATAGGAGGTAGGGAAATTCACCTATATGCCTTCTGACGTTTCGACCTAGCATGCTTTAGACCTGGTTTCTTAGGCTCTGTCCTCCTCGGGTCTCCCTTGATCATTGATGGGTCATATGTCATGTAAAGCTCAAGCAACTTCGAGTTCTGGAAGTACTCGACCAAGCCCCCCCTGGCTATTGCCATCCTAACGGCGGTTGCCTGCCCCCCCCATAAAGCCTCCACCCCCCCCTCACCGTAACATCAATGTCCACCTTACTCGTTAACTCCTTACCCGCGAGCAGCAGTGGTTCCATCATCCTCATCCTAGCCATCTCAATGGGCCAGATCTCGATTGGAACGCCATTAACCCTAACCCTGCCAATTCCAGGCCTAACCACTGCCTTGGCTATGGCAGTCTTCTTCTTACCAACGGCAATTACAACCCTAGCCCCAGCTACCTCCTGAACAGTGGCGTTAGGTACAGACCTGGGTAAAGCCGTTGACTCACTACCCTGCTCACTCATGCACTACCACCCTTACTCTCAGCCTTTTTAAGCTTCGCCATTCTAGCTTCCCAAGCCTCCTTAGCCCTCCTCCAAGCCTCATACTGCTTAGGCTCTATGTGGCTCCAAAGCTCCTCCAGTGTCACGTACTTGGCGCCAGGCCTAACAGATAATAATGCGCCCTTTATTACCACCTTATCAACATTCATGTACTGAGGCGGAACACCCATGAAAACCCTAACCCTCCTATACGCCTGCCTACCCCCCCTAAACTCCTTCCTTGGAAGCATACCCCCCTGATAACCCTCCTCAAAATCCTGTCAGGCTTCCTAGGAATCTTTGGACCGGCCTTCTCGGGGTTATAATGCGTCAACCACTCACTTATCCTCGTCTTGTACCAATTAAGCACCATGTTAAAGTCCCCCCCAGTAACGACTGCCCTCTCCGCATTGACAATGACCACCCTCCTACCCTCAAGCGCCCACTTAGCCACCACTGAGGCGAGCCTACCAACGACGTGATTCGTAGCATCAACAACGATTTCATTCAGTTCAGGCGGGTTCCTCTCCACAACAATCACCTTGCTGCTCATGGCCACCACCCTAAATTATTATCTTAACATTACTACCTTTATTATTCCTCCTAACAAGCTCAGGTATTGTGATCGCCTCAGCCCCCCCAGACCTCTTAATGACCTCAAGGGCGCCCTTTGAGAAGGACCAGGCGGCTATCGTGACTCTCTTGCTTAGTACGCCGTAACCAAGCACCTTACCTGGCACAACAACCACATCACCATCATTAGCAAACCTATTTATCTTGCCAACATTAACCTCAACCCTACGCCTAGTGGGTTTCTCAAGCAAGTCAGCCACGTAATCCCAAATACCCGCCTTATACTCATTGGCCGCGCGCCTAAGGAATCTAATCAACATGCGAAGCTCCACATTAGTGGGACCGTTGGGTTTGGCGGCATGCGTGTTAACGTTGACGCAACCCTTTTTAAATAATTCGCAGCCGTAAATACTATGCCCCCCCTATTCCTCGGTTGGTTCCTCCTCAGTACCAAATTCCTCGCCAGGTATTTGCGTCGACTCCTCGGCCTCCCCCCCAGCAACTAATTCACTACTCGGTGCTGACCCCCCCTTGATAGTTCAAGCTCCATCTCGCTAACGAATTCCTGGAACTTACCCTTAAGAATCCTGAAGCTCTCCCTAACCATGTCCTCGACAGGCATGTTTCCGAAGCTCTCGACCCAAAACACGTACTTATTCTCATCCCAATCAACCTTCAATGCGGGGGGGCATACCTGCTCACAGGTCTTCCACTTATTGAAGGTGCACTTGAGCACGTCATTAATCACTATTGAGCCATCGTCCCTAATCTCGAGGGCGCCATTGCATACCTCAAGGCAAACCCTGCACTTATCATCAGCCTTACCGACAATACTTACCTTCGGGTAGTAGTAATACGACGCCAAACCCGCCTGCCACTTGGCGTGGTTCCTAGCCCTACCAAGCCTGGCATAAGCTCGAGGACTATCTTCTGCCCAGGCACTAACTTAGCAATTGGAATATCCTCATAAACGGGCCTAACCTCGGGGTCGTCTGACTTCAAGTCCCTACTGTAGACCACCATTGGCTCCTTAGCCTCAATATTAAGCTCAAACCTAACCTGGCATAGGCTTGGGTCGACTAATTCCTGCTCGCACTCCTCAATCTTCGGTAGCTTCTTTAGGTCTGTCTTTATGGGTATCATGGACAGCCTATGTGCAAGTACCTCGTCGTAAAGCACGGAGGTGTTATCCAATATTATCACCTCGTCAATCGCTAGGACTGGGACGTCGGAGATGAGGACCCTACGTAGTGAGTTAACAAGCGGCGGTGTAACCCCATCCACGACGGCCTTTAGGTACAGGTCTGACTTCTCAATAACCCTTACCAAGACCACGAAATGAGTGATTGTGATTTTGAGTAAATAAACATTTCTTAGCTCTATTGCATTAGGTCCTTCCTCCCCCCCTGATTGCCATGGCAATGCCAGTACCGATGAGGACTATTAGTAGGTTAATGGCCAGTGCTATAACGGCTATGTACACCAAATGCCCAGCTATTGGGTATAACGGAGACATCGCGGCTGGCTTATGAGGCGTTACAAATAAGTAAACGCCAAGCCCTAAGCCAACGGCCCACCCGACCATTAATGAGTATTTATCGAGCCTATCAGTTACTAAACCAAGGAACACTGACGGAAGCGTCTGCGTAATTATTATACCGCCCAATAACTGAAGCCAGATGGCGTATGTCGCAGGTACGATGAATACGAAGCCGAGCGCCAGGAATTTGAAGATGACGGATGCCCATTTAGCAGCCCTGGTCTCACCCTGAGGCGTTATCCTTGGGTAAAGTGGCTTAATTATGTTCCTAACCAGTAGGTTTGCCTGAGCCATTGCCATTATCGCCGCAGGTACGAGACCACCAACAAATACGCCCAATAAGGCTAAGGCAGCCAACCACTCGGGTAGTGTTGTTACGGCGAGCGTTGGTATTACCAGGATACCCCTGCTAGATGGTGGGAATAGGCTTAGTATATTCATTGCCTCTGAGCTTCCGTATATTAATATGCCGTACATGGCAAGCAATGCTAACGCGATGCCGTATATTGGGAGAAGCGCCGTGCTCATTGCCAGCTTCCTATCGCTCTCGGCACTTAAGGCGCCGTTAATTGAGTGCGGGTATAGGTATAGGGCTAGGCTACTACCAACCCAGAGTGTTGTGTATGTTATGAAGAATGGGTCCTTAAGCGTGGAGACGCCTGTTGGTAATGCCTTGAGTGACGCGGCCTTAAAGGCCGTTGCGAAACCACCTGGTATTGCGAAGGGCGCAGCAGCAAGTATGGCTATGACGCCTAGGAATACGAGCGCGTCCTTAAAGACTGCCGTTAATGTGGCGCCCCCTAAGCCACTGGTGTATGTAAACGCGGCTAGTATTATGAAGGATATTGTCAATGCGATATCACTGACGAGTTTTACGTTCTTAACAATGCCAAGGAGCATTATCGTAAGTACGGCCTGCATGCAACTATTTGTAGGGCTATGTATGGGAACTCAGCAACAACTCCGGTGGCGGCAATGAAGCCAGCCAGTAACTTACTCTTGAACCTATCCTGAACGAAGTCGGCAGCTGTAACATAATTCCTTAGCCTACTCCACCTCCAGAGTGCTGGCATTGTAACCGCGGCCAGTGCAAATACCGTGGCTACGTACGGGACAGCATAGAAGTAAAGAGCACCACTAGCAAACACGGTGGATGGTACTGCAACGAATGTATAGGCTGTATAGAGATCGGCACCAACCAGGAACCAGACAAGGAATGTACCTAGCCTACGGCCAGCCAAAGCCCACTCGTGTAATTGACTGAGGTCACCCCCCCTACGCCACCTGGCGCCATAGAAGCCCAGGAATACGAATATCACGAAGAACCCGAGGAATAAACCCCCCCAACCCAAGGGGGCCAACCAGTGGGCTCGCTGCGCTCATCCCATCACCTCTTACTGGGGTAAAGCAATAGTACTGCGATTATGAAGAGTATTGACGATATTACTAACCATAGTGTTTGGAACCAGTAAAAGAATGGTATACCGCCAAGCTCAGGCTGTACCATGTTATATATCGGTAATAACGTGTACAGTATCCATGGTATCACAAGTAGTATGCCAGCAACCACTTTACGCCATGTAGATATATTTCCACTTGTTTTCAGCGTCATAGTGATTAACATTTAATAATTATTTTTAAGTAATACCTAGTGGGGAAACTTAATTTAGGTGTTATAACTCGGTAAAATATTAATGGGTATTAAAATATTGCATATATCTGATGTTCATGGTGATATGCAATATATAAAATTAATAAGCAGTATTGCCAGGAATTTTGATGCAATAGTCGTAAGCGGCGATTTCGAAAATCCAGAGGTACTAGACGTATTAAGTAATTATGGCAGGCCTGTGTATGCGGTTGTAGGTAATATGGATCCTTACGGCATTAGATCAAGGGTTCAAAAGTACCTAATTGAGGGGCGTGTGGTACCTGTTGGGTCATTTTACCTGGCTGGTTATCCAATTACCGCGGACAGCATTAGGGATCTTGGTTCTAGGTTAATACTCGTGTCTCATTATCCACCTCATGGTACGAGTGTGGACAGGGCTTGGAATGGCGAGCACATTGGTAGTAGGTCTGTGAGGAGATTGGTTGAGGATGTTAAGCCACTGGTTGTTTTATGCGGTCATGTTCATGAATCAAGGGGGTATTGATAAGTTGGGTAATACCGTAATTGTTAATCCCGGTCCATTGTTTAACGGTTATTATGCGAATGTGAGTGTTCATGAGGATGGCACCGTCAATGCCGAATTAAATAAGTTATGACCCGCCCAGGCCAAGACCCGGGCGGGCCTTGGTGTGGGTGCATGCAGGGGGGGCAATTTTGTTTACTGGCTAAATCAATTTATTAGTATTGGTTAAGACTCCTGTTTTGCCAATGAGAAGTGTAGTAGGTCTTCATCCATGTTTACAATGCCCCTCTTCCTCAGTGACCACAGTATATCAACAACGTAGGGTCTTGCCATTGCCTCTAAATCATCATTCAAAGTTATGCCCCCTCCTTTTGAGCTCTTCAATCACTGAGTCGACGAAGCTCAGAGTCTCTATCTTGCCCTTAATTGTGCCTAGTTTGTTCATTGTTATTTCCTCAATGAGTTTCTTCAGGTCCTCAGGCATGTTTATACTCATTTAACGTTCACCCAGGTAAACTTCATGCATACCTTATTTAAGGGGGGGCACTCGCTGCATTTAAGTTTTGAGCAGTACTCATGCCCTATCCTGAACGCACCCCTCTCATAGGTTATTGGGTCATTGCTCAACCTACCTGTTGCCCTAACTAGCCCCCCCTTAACCTCATCGACCTTTACTGTAACCCCCCCGCCATCCTTGTTAACCAATATCTTATTTAGTATCTTCATTGCATGGTCATTGTTCAGGGCCAAAAACGCGCCGCTCCTTATTGTGACCATGGTGCTATAAACATCCGCAACCATTGTATAGCGCCTATGCCCACCCCCCCTCGAAATTATGCCGAGCGCCACTGGCAGGTTGGTTTCATGAGATACCCACCTGATGAATGTCCTAATGGCCCTCTTCCTCCTCTCATTGGTCCTCGGTGGATAGAACATTTGTAGTGACTTTTCAAAATCGTTTATGTCGCGGAACTTGGGTATCCACCTGAGTAGCGTTGTTCCGTAGGCCTTTATCAACTTCCTTAGGCCATAAACGAAACTATGAACAGCATTACTTACTTCCTGAATGTCCTCACCCTTAATACCCTCACCCTCATAATCATTTAGCAACTTCATACTTACGTCATTAATTAATGAGTAGTCAGGGCTTGAGATTAGGCGGCCTACCATGTCGTAATTCCTACGTATAATCCTATATATCACCTCATTTCTCAGGTTTCGGAATCCCGTGAATAATACCGTGGCAAGCAGTAGGTACCTCAGGAGTTCCTCTGTCTTGGGTACATTCATGTATAACTGGGTGAGGGAGTTAATGTCAATCCTACCCTTATCCCTCATTGTTTCTTGAATATATAATTCACGTATTCTCTGATATGGAACCATTAATTCATCAGGTAAATTCTCAAACACCACCTCCTTTACTGATGACCCATATTCATTAATGCTCCTTATTATATCCTCGTACCGATCCCTCCTTCGCAAATCAATTTCAAGAGAACTCATCGCCACTTACGTGAAGGCACTAAAATATAAATCTTGGCATTACATGTGTTATTAACGAATTGTAGGGTCACATTGAATAAGGGGGGTAAATACAAAGCTAACCTGTATGGACCTGGGATTAAAGGGTAAGGTCGCGCTCGTGACAGCCTCAAGCAGGGGTATTGGGCTTGGCATAGCCAGGGTACTCGCCCAGGAGGGCGTTAAGGTCGTCATTAGTGCTAGGCGTGAGGATGAGCTCGCCAGGGCTAGGGAGACCATTGTTAAGGAGAGTGGTACTGAGGTGCTAGCTGTCAAGGCTGACTTAACGGTTAAGGATGACGTAGATAGACTCGTCAAGGAGGCAATGAGTACCTTTGGTAACATAGACATTTTGGTCTTCAATGCTGGTCCTCCAAAGCCTGGTACATTCTCACAATTGAGTGAGGATGATTGGGAGTACGCAACGAGACTACTGCTCCTAAGTGCCGTGTGGCTCACGAAGCGTGTCGTTAATAACATGGTCAGTAGGGGGGGCTGGGGGGGTAGGTTGATTTACGTAACATCGCTAACCCTTAGGCAGCCAATACCGAACCTGGTACTCTCAAACACCGTCAGGCTCAGCCTAGCTGGTTTAGTTAAGTCGTTGGCCGTTGAGTATGGGCAGTATGGAATAACGGCTAATGGAATAATGCAGGGCTACATAATGACCGAGAGGATAAACCAACTGGCTCAGGAGGAGCTAGGGCCAGGGGGGGTATTAGTGTTGATGAGGTTATTAAGGCGTGGAGTAGGGAGATACCGGCGGGTAGGTATGGAAGGCCTGAGGAAATCGGTTACTTGGTTGCTTTCCTAGCCAGTGATAAGGCTGCGTATATAAATGGATCAATGATCCTAATTGATGGCGGCTATGTGAGGTGTGTATTTTAGTGAATGCCTGATCAATTCCTTAAAATGATTAATAGTATACAGGTAATTCCTCCTCCTTCGGCGGCTTCATATACATCTCCAGGTTTTTGTCAATTAAGAAAGCATACTTACTTGCATGCTCGGCTAACTTATCGGCAGGTATATCAAAACCAACAACCTTACTTAATGCCTTAACTAATTTTAGGGCTGCAGTAACGTCGGGTCCATACCTACCAACCATTTGATTAAGTATTGTCAATACATCCTTGTGGCTCGATAACTTACCACTCTCGATTAACCTATTGATCGCGGTTAATACCTTTGATTCAGCAAGTAGCAACACACCGTTTATATTCCTGGAAAGTACTGAATCAAGGAACACGGCCTCGATACCCGTTATCGTAGCTTCACGAAGCGGTATTAAGCCAAGTTGTTTATACTCATCGACGTGTTCTTCCTCAGAGACAAAATAAACATTATCGCTCTCTTGCTCGCCAAGGAGTGGTGTCGAGGTCAGACATACGACCCTGCCCACGGCATTATCCTCAGCCCAATCCAGTATTTTATCCACGAACTGCCTATAGAGCATTGGTGGAATCGGCACATGCTGCCTAATCACAACAATTGCGTGTTCCCTATCGAAGAATAACCTATAGGGTAACTTGGCCGCACCGTCAATGACGGTGACGATAGGTACATGACCCCTCGGCTTTATTGAACCAATCTCCTCCATCTTGAGGGTCTCTACGAGATACTCAATGGCCACTATGGAGGCCAATGACGGTTCAGGGCATGCCATTATGAGTGTGTTACGTGGATCCCTTGGTATAGACTTAATCTTGATATCGAATGTGGTGGTTGAGGACATACCATGGCTCAATTGATACTTAATTTAAATACTTTGTGTAAGTAATGCTGGGTCAATGGGCACCTTATCAATCCTAACCTTACCAACCCTCCTCCTTAGTATGTCCTCCACGGCGCTTGTCACGGCAGCCGCGGCCACGCCCACGGGCACCTCACCAATCCCCTTAACACCCATTGGAGTCACCGGGGGGGATGGTGATGGGACAAGATGAACCTCAATCTCCGGTATGTCCATGACCGTTGGCAGCCCATAATCACCGAAGCTCAGTGTTAGTAGGTTGCCGTCCTCATCATACCTGTAAGCCTCGTAAAGCGCCAATGATATTCCTATCGCGGTGCCACCCATTACCTGCTCCTTAACGAGCTCCTCATCTATTACATTGCCCGGGTCAAGATAAACCACGTGTTTAATGGGCTTAAGCCTGCCATCCTCATACCTAACAACGGCAATGTCACAGGCAAATGGGTATGCTATGTACCTACCGATCTTCGCCTCCGCGGTGTATGTGAAGGTGACCTCCTCATCGCCAAGCTCGAGAATACTGACTTTCCTACCATCACTAGAGCGGAAGTACCCCCCCTCTCATACGTAATGTTACTGCCGAGCACCCTAACGGCCTTATTATACAACCTAGCCCTCAACTCCTCGACAGCGCCAAGCACGGCACCTGCCGTGAACACTGCCATGCGGCTACCACCAGGCCCAAAGGCCTCCGGGCTCTCATCACTTGGTAAGTACTCATAGGTGACCCAATCCATGGGCACATCGAGGAGTTGGGACACGAGCTTAACAGCCGTGTGTTCATTACCCTGGCCCTCACCACCAAACCCAAGACCCACGACTATCTTACCATTCCTAATCCTCAACTTAATACCCTCAGTACCCTGCGGCGTTGACGGGTCTGTCGACACGGCAATACCAACGCCCGTATTCCCATCCCTCAGGGAGAATAGGTCATTGCGCGACAGGGCGAGCTCGAGAAGCCCCTTTGGATTACCTGAGTCATAATACGCGTAGGGTGCCTCGTACGGGAATGAATCAATTAAGTTCCTCCTCCTTACCTCCGCCCGATCCACGTTGAGCTCATCAGCTATCGCATCCATGACTCTTTCCAAAGCCCAGGTATGAGGGGGGGCGTTCCAGCACCTAAAGGCGCCTGCGGGGGGGTTCTTGTTGGTTGCCACGACCGTGGCGTTATACCTCAGGTTCCTAATCTTGTACGGACCAGCCAATATTCCCAGGGGGGGCTTAAAGGCCTGTCCACTACTCCTGCTGGCGCCCGCGTCCTCCCAAATACTGATGTCCAGTCCCTTGACAATGCCGTCACCGTCAAAGTAAGCCTTAATTCTAAACCTCCTCTCGGGTCCACTTGAGTTGGATGCCATTAGGTGCTCGGTTCTCGTCTCAACCCACTTAATCGGCGTCTTAAACTTATAGGCGGCGTATGCCAGGATTATTAAGTACCTGACTAGGGAGAACTTAGAGCCGAAGCTACCCCCCCCATGCCTCACCGGGACATGCTTAATGGGTATACCCAGCGACCTCTCTATCTCGGCGGTTATTGATTTACCTCCCTGCAGGTTGGAAATTATTGTGACTCCATTACCCTCCGGGTATGCTATGGCTGCGAAGGTCTCTATGGGGTTTCCAGAACTCCTTGACCAATAAAGGTTAAGCTCTAATTCCCTTGGCCCACTGGGCATTTGGCCGTACTCAATCACCTGCGATTGAACGATATTAGTACCCAACTCCTCGAAGACCAGTGACTCGTTTTTCAAGGCGTCATCTATATTACGCACGGGCTTTAGCGGTTCATACTGAACATCAACGAGTTCCGCCAAATCCATGGCCCTGTAGGATCATCAGCAATCACTAGGGCCACCGGTTCGCCTTGGTAACGGGCCTTATCTACTGCCAAAGGCAATGTCTCGAGACCGGCACCCTCCCTCTCTGTCGAGCCCAGGGTTCTCGCTATGAAGTCCTTACCAGTGAGTACGAGGGCTCCCTCGCTAACGGCCTTTGATGCATCAATACTTAGTACCCTGGCGTGTGGGTATGGGCTTCTAATGAATACTCCGAACTTCCCCTTATACGGATAATCATCTAGGAATCCGCCCCTACCAAGCAATGCATTGAGTACATCAATCCTAGGCATGCAATCAATGACTGCTCAATGCCTTTTAAGCGTTTAAGCGGCATTACTTTACGTGATGTATGCCTTAATACTTTAAATAATGCAGATTAATGACTAGGCTATGCCCATCGTGAGGGTTGGGGGGGATAAGGTGCCTAGGATTGGCAGGAACGTCTTCATAGCGAGTACGGCCTACGTAATTGGGGGGGACGTGGTTATTGGGGGGGATAACGTGAGTATCTGGCCCCACGCCGTCATCAGGGGGGGTGATGAGGATAGCATAGTGATTGGCGATAGCTCGAATATTCAGGATGGCGCTGTAATACATACAGACGTTGGTTTTCCAGCTAGGATCGGGCGTGGCGTCACCATTGGGCATAGGGCTATCGTGCATGGCGCCACGGTGGAGGATGAGGTAATAATAGGTATGGGCGCCATAGTCCTAAATGGAGCAGTAATTGGCAGTGGTAGTATTGTGGGGGGGGCTGGCGCCGTAGTTACCCAGGGAACTAAGGTACCACCCAATAGTATTGTTGTTGGTGTGCCTGCCAAGGTAATTAGGCAGGCCACGGATGCGGATAGGGAGTACATTAGGAATAATTACCAGGCCTACCTAAGGCTTGCGAGGATGTACATGGACAATGGGGGGGTTAACCTATAACCATGCCATGCATATCATTGATAACTGACGGGATTGATGGGATAACGGGGGGGCCAATTAGGGTTGCCTATTTACTCGGTAAGTCAATCATTGAGATGGGATTTAACGTTAATGTTGTTGCGCCATATGTGAGTAAAGAGGTTGAGAAGGACCTTGAGTACGTAGGTATTAAGGTAAGGGACCTTGGACTAAGGCCTCCGCTTTCTGGGCAGTCTGGGCATTTTTTAATATGGCTAATGAATGGTATAAGGGGTTTGATCAATTATCGCGATGATTGCCTAACAATAAATCTATCCTTTGAGTTACCAATACCAGCAACCATATTCTATGCGCAGGGCTACGTAGGTGACCTACTCAGGGATTTAAGTAGGGAATTCCCAATACACTATAGGCTGGGTTATTACCTTGCAACACCACTAATAATTGCCGCGGATTCTACATACCATAGGGCACTATCACGCTCTAAATACGTAATAGCCAACTCGAGGTACTCAGCGGAAGCTGTAATATCAAGAAACGTTAGGGTTTGGGGGGGTGTGATAAATCCGCCGGTGAATACGGACTTCTTTAAACCCGTGCCCAACCCCCCCACCCAGGACTATGTGTTGACCTACGTGGGTAAGGAGACCCAATTTAATGTACTTAGGGCCATGGCCAATGCGGGGGGGATAAGGATAGTGGCCTTCGGCTCCAAGGTCCCCCCCTGGCTGCCGCGTTGGTTCGTTAGGCATAGGAACATTGATTATAGAGGTAGGGTCAGTGATGAGGAGTTGGTTAAGTTATACGCCAACGCGAAGTTTACGGTATTTCCATTCATTCATGAGCCCTTTGGGTATGTACCGGTTGAATCTATGGCATGCGGCACGCCAGTCCTCACCTATGGTAGGCAAGGTCCAGGGGGGGAGACAGTGATTAATAATGAGACGGGTTGGTTGGTGGATAATCCAGGGGGGGAGTTTGTTAGGTTGGCGGTTAAACTGTGGGAGGGTAATTATGATAATTTAATGAGGGCTAGGGCTAGGGAGAGGGCTATGGCCTTTAGTGTACCTAGGGTAGTCAATGAATGGTTGAGCGTGGTTAAGGAGCTTTTTCATGATAATGCAGAGGGATAAAATTAATTTAAGGGTTGTTTAATAGGTCTTAAGTAATGAACGATAAACTCACGTTTCATTTTGGAACAGATGGCGTGCGTGGTGTTATTGATACGGAGTTCACGGAGTTCTTGGTTGCCGTGCTTGCTGAGTCGACTTTTCGTTATTGGTCACGTAGGTATGGGTTACGTAGGGTCTTGGTAAGTTTCGACGCCAGGAGGAAGTCTAAGGACTTCGCGTACATTGCAGCCAGCGTGGCTGTAAACCACGGGTTAGATGTCGTTACGGTTAATAAGCCAACACCAACCCCCCCGGCGGCTGCCTGGTACGGCTTTAGGTTCGGTTTTGACCTTGTTATTCAGATCACGGCCAGTCATAATCCATCAATATACAACGGCTTTAAGGTAATAACAAGCAGGGGGGGATCACCGGTTCAGGAGGAGGATACGGAGGAAATAGAAAGATTATATAATGAGGAGTGGCATGATATTAATAAATCGGTTAATACCATTGAATTAAGGCCAATACCCACCGTGGATCCAGCTCCCGAGTATATTAACTACGTCTATGAAAGCGTAACCAAAATGTTCAGGCCAAGGAGTAGGTTCAAGGTAATCATTGATCCGATCTACGCAACCTCAATAGGCTACACGAGTGAGGTTATGAGGAGACTCAGCATGGAGGTTACGGAGATTCACAATAATTACGATCCAAGCTTCGGAGGCAGGGACCCAAACCCAGAGCCGCAAAACATACCCGAGCTCATCCAGGAGGTGACGGCTGGTAAGTACGACATCGGCATTTCGCATGATGGTGACTCAGACAGGATAGCCCTAGTTGATAGGATTCACGGTTACTTAAGCGCTAACGACATACTGCCAATAGTAGTCGAGAGGTTGGCCTCTGCATCAATAATAAAGACGGGTGTTGTTAGGACGGTATCCACAACGCACATACTTGACAACATAGCTGCCAAGTACGGCTTTAAGATCGTTGAGGTTCCGGTGGGTGTTAAGTACGTGGCCAGGGCAATACTGAATAGAGAGGCCGACATGGGTGGTGAGGAGAGCGGTGGCCTTGTGTATTCATGGCACATACCTGATAAGGATGGTATATACACGGCATCTCTAATAATAGCCATGGCATCTGAGTACGGAGGCCTAACAAACCTGGTGAGCGATGTTAGGAGCAAGTACGGTAGGGCTTACTTCAAGAGGGTTGACTTGGACATGAGGAATTCAAAGAAGTTTGTAAATGACAATAAGGACACACTTCTTAAGATGCTTAGCTCGTTAGGTCCGAATCCAAGGCCCGTAACTATTGATGGTGTTAAGGTTGTGTTTGGTGATGGTTCCTGGGTCCTAATTAGGGGGGGTAGTGGCACAGAACCCAAGTTGAGGATTTATAGTGAGGCCCTTAGTGCGGGTAGGGTTGAGGAATTGATAAATAATGCAATAGGCATTGTTAATCAATTATTAAGGTAAATAATGCTACGTCATGTCAATTTAGACTTAATCGTCTTCTCCCTAAGGCTCTGAATAAGTCTATCATTGGCTTTGGATAGTGACTCGCTAAGTAATTTAGCGGCGTTTAGTGCGTCATTGATGTTCAGTAATTCCACAGGGCTGTGAACATACCTTGTGGGTATTGATATGGTGGTCGCCGGTATACCATCCCTCCTAAAGGCAATACCCAGGGCATCCGTAGTGCCGCCAATCAGCACCTCCAGTTGGTATGGTATTTTCAATTCCTCGGCAACCGAAACCAAGAAGTTCGTCAATGCTGGGTGGGCAATGAATACGTTACCCCCCCTACCACCATCCATAACCTTAATCGCGGGTCCCTTACCAATCCTAGTCACGAACTCCCGCTCATTAACGCCGGGTACGTCAGCGGCGATTGTGGTATCAAGGGCAATCGCAAAGTCTGGGTAGACCCTGTCAGCAGCGATCTGGGCACCCCCCCTAAGACCAACCTCCTCCTGAACGGTGGCTACGAAGTAAACCGTAACCTCACTATCCCTCAAATGCCTAGCGGCCCAAAGCATTACGGCAACGCGACCCTATCATCAAATGCCTTACCTGTGACGACATCCTCATTAAGGACTTCTAAATCCCTATCTAGGACGGCCACGGAGCCAACCCTGACACCAAGCTTCCTAACCTCCTCATCACTTGAAGCCCCAATGTCTATGAATAAGTCCTTAAGCTCAGGGGCCTCCCTCTCCTTACCAGGTGGCGTAACGTGAGGTGGTCTACTACCGATTACACCCTTGATCTTCCTGCCATCGGCGGTCTTAATGACAACCCTCTGGCTGACAAGGGTTACCTCGTTCCAACCACCAATGGCCCGAAACCGCAGGAAGCCATTTTTATCAATGTTATCAATTAATAGGCCAATCTCATCAATGTGAGCCGCAACCATGGCCTTCAAGTCCTTCCGTCTGCCGTACCGAATACCAATTACATTGCCCCCCCACCTATCTATCATTAAGTCATCAACATAAGGCTCCAACTCCTTGATTACTAAGTCCCTGACCTCATCCTCAAAGCCAGACGGGCCAAAAGCCTCACTTAGTTTCTTAAGTAGGTTTATGAACTCTTGCGAGCTCATTAATGCTGCATACGTCTATATAACTATTTAAGGATATCCTCACTGCAGGTTGGGGGTTTCCCGCTTCCATTACCTAGGGCTTTGAATGCCTTGATATACCCATAATTATTACTGTGTTTATGGATTGAGCATGGGGGACCATTGCCGTGAAGTATAGGATGAATATTATCGTTATTACCAAGGTTGTCACTGAGATCTCGCGGAACCTGCCAGTAACGAGCTTAGTGAGCGTGTAAGTTATGAAGGCCAGGCCAATGCCGGTGGCTATGCTGTAAGTAAGTGGTATGCTTATCATGGCCACGAAGGCCGGTATGGCCTCGGTTAAGTCGTTAAAGTTTATCCTGGGTATTAACGACACAAACATTAAACCCACCAGTATCAGTACTGGCGCCGTTGCGCAGTCAGGTATCATAACCACTATAGGCCCCAGCGGTAAAAACGCAAGAAATAATAGCCCAGTCACCAACGACGTCAACCCAGTCCTCCCACCACTCTCTATCCCTGAGGCTGACTCAACGTAGATGACCGTCGTCGTTGTGCCAGCCAATGCACCAACAATAGTACCAATGGCGTCTGCATACAATGCCCTTCCTATATTAATGGGCCTGCCATTACTATCCACGAGACCGGCCCTGTTGGATAGGCCCACTATTGTGCCTATACCATCAAAGAACTCTATCATCCACAGCGAGAAAGCCACGGGGAAGGCCAAGCTCACGAGCCTAAACCACCACTCAATGTTATTGGGTAGGTTGGGTATTATCGATGTGGTAAACACCGGGAACTGGACTGGCGTTGATGGTGGCTTGGCAAGGCCAAACACGAGGCTTACCAGGGTTATCGTGACTATGGTTATCAGGAACGCGCCCGGTACCCTCTTAATATATAGGAATACCGCAAGTATGAAACCCACAAACGCGAGTATCGATGCCGGGGGGGTCACAAAGGCTCTCGTATTAAAGGCGACCGGTGTACCACTGCCAGGTATTACGAAACCACCCAGTGAGAGCCCTATGAACGTTATGAACAATCCAATACCAACGCTAATGCCAATGGATAAATTAGGCGATATTGACTTAATGATCCTCTCCCTAATCCCTGACCATGCAGTGAATAGGAATATTAAGCCATCAATGAACACAGCCGTTATCGCAGTCATCAATGCTATCACGGCTGCCTGAGAACCAACAACACCCATGCCAAGCAACACCGTTGTGAAGGCTGGGATCACGGAATACGCAATGAAGGAGTTCTCACCCATGCCAGGGGCCATTGCGAAGGGTAACCTCGCGTAGAACGCCATGAATAATGTTCCAAAGGCAGCCGCTATTGCCGTGCCAGCCGCAACGCCCAGCTTTATCGTGTAAACCAATGCCTGGTACTGCGCACTTAATGCGTTCGTACCCAGTGCATGCATTAGGGCTAGTTCAAAACCATCACCAACTATTGTTGGATTTACGAATAATATGTACGCCATTGTTAGAAACGTTGTCAACCCAGCCAACACCTCCCTCCTGGGATTAATGGTGGTGACTGTTGGTGGTGTCAACCAATTAATAAATGACACGTTGAATGCCGTTATTACCTTCTCTTAAAAATATTACTTTAATACGTGGCATCGTATTTACGAGTATTGTTTAAAGATTTAATTAATTAGGATAGGAAATAAAATAATGATAGTGAATATTGGTTTTTTAACCTGGATGATTAGATATTACGGAATAAGCGTGAATATACCCTCATAAGTTCAAGGCCAGCCTTAATCCCCATCTCGATACCAGGTATACTCAACCCTCTTAAGAACCCCCCCTCCACTTCACCCTCCTGCCCAATGCCTATTAACGGTATTGAGTACGTAATCACCCTAGACAACACGCCGGGATCACCGTAAGCCTCTATGAAGCGCTTATAATTACTCATGAACCACCTCAGGTTAAGGTCACGCACGTACGGATTCCTAGAACCAACCGTGAAGAACTGAAGATCCTGCCTCTTAACCTCGCCAGATATTAGGAAGTCCAGGGACCTCTGATACTCATCCTATTGGTTATGCTCAGCATAGCAGCCAAGACCTTATTCCTATCCTCATCGGTCACCAACGACCTATAGAGCCCCCTAAGGACTTCAAATGGTTTATCACCGACAACGGCGTAGGCATTAACAACCGCCTGCCTCATGACAGGGCTCAAGCCCTGGTAATCCCTAATTAAGCCAGCTATTGACTTCGCGTAATCCTCATCAATAAGTGCGCGGCGGGAGAGCACTAACTCCCTAACATCGTCCATGCCAGAGACACCCTCAAGTAAGGTGCTCTGAGTCCTCAGGTACTCCGTGAATACCTCCTTAACGGCGGATGGCTTTATCGAGTATAGGGTACCCAGTTGGGATATTACCGTAGTCGTCAATAGGTAATTAACTATGTCACTAACGGACCTAACTAGGCTTAGGTACTCATTTAGTCCAATGGAGCCCTGGAGCAAGTGGGCATAGGCATCATTTATCACACTCCACCTCTCAAGGTGATTAGACGCACTGCTCAATGCCCTAGACCAATCACTATACCTAACCCTGTAGTAACCACTACCATTAACATTGAGGAACAGGGACCCTGGTGAACCACTAAGCATTAGTGTATCGCGCTCCATGAGTACGGTATTCACCACGCCATTAAACCTATAGATAATGGGTATGGGCCAGGTATCAGCAGTATTACCGCCAAGCACAAACCTCGACTGCCTAAGTGTGACACCCTTACCGGACTCTTCAACAACTATGACTGGATGCCCCGACTTATCAACAGGCCTTCATGACCTTCATCACGGGCTTACCACTAACCTCCTCAATACTGCCCCACAGGTCATCCTCGGTGGCGTTTGAGTACGCATACTTCCTGAGGTAGTTGCTCAAGCCCCTCCTGAAGTCCTCCTCACCAACGTAGTCTCAAGCATCCTAAGCAGTGAGGCGCCCTTACCATAACTAATGTCATCGAATATTTCGAAGGCCTCCTCCTCACTACTGATAGGTACGTGAACGGGGTGCGTACTCATTAGCGAGTCCCTGAGCATAGAGCCCGTAGTCTCATCAGCCAGGAACCTATACCAAACGCCCCACTCCGAGAAGAGTTTATCCATGGCCTTATAACTCATGAATGTGGCGAAGGACTCATTAAGCCAAAGGTCATCCCACCAATGCATCGTGACCAAATTACCAAACCACTGATGAGCAATCTCATGGGCAACAACCTCCGCAACCCTCCTCTTAGTCAACTCAGTACTGCCCTTACCGACTAACAACGCGGTCTCCCTAAACGTTATTGCACCCCAATTCTCCATAGCACCAGCCGCGAACTCAGGAACATGGATCAGGTGAAGCTTGGGTAGCGGGTATGGTATCCCGAAGTAATTACTGTAGAATTCAAGCACACCCTTGGCAACATCAAGCGCAAACCTGCTATCCTCAACCCTATCCCTAATCGGCGTGGCGAAGATCACGTCAATACCGCCGACCCTATCCCTAGACTCAAAGAACCTGCCAATACCCAGGTAGAGCAGGTATGTGGACATCCTAGGAGTCTCCGCAAACTCAAAGACCTTCCAGGGACCATCCCAATAAACCCTGACCGGTGGCGTGTTGAATATTACGTCGTAATCACCATCGACAGAGACCCTAAACCTAAACCTAGCCTTGGCGGCCGGGTGGTCAACGCAGGGTATGAAATACCTGGCACCCGTGGGCTCGAACTGCGTCGTTATCATGTAGCCACCCCCCCCATACGGAGCCCTGTAAATACCCAACAACCTATCACTAACCCTACCCTCAAACACAACCCTAACAACGCCATTAATGGGGCCCCCCCCGAACCCTCAAAACCCTACCGTCATAGGAATAATCAACGGGCCTACCATCAACCTCGACAGCCCTCACCTTAAAATCAACGGCATTAAGCAATAAGTCGCCCGCGGAATTAACATGAACATCCACAACACCCTCATAACTCAAATCCCCCCCAAACCTAAACCTAAGATCAACTACGTACAACTCAATACTAACATTAAACGACACGTGGAAACAAAATGCACGCATTATTAAGCATTAAGTGTATGACGTTCTTAACCACATCCTCGTGAGCCTCGCAACATCTCTACGGCATTACTACCTTCCGCATCAAATACATCACTATTAATTACTCACTTACCAGGGCCAACAAAATATGTTATAAACAATGCACCACCACAGTGGTTCCTGCGGAAATAGCCCCACTGTTATATTCCCAACATTAGTATGAAGTACGACATAACCATAGGGTATTTGAGCTATGTCCGTTGGGAAACGGTAATTCTGCGTACAAACAACATTTTTCGTAGATGTCGTTGTGAGATTAATTATACGTATATCCATCGCCCTTATCACCTTTGGAGTAGTTAAATTGCACGAGACTAACTCAGTACCACTATAAGAGTAAACTGAATATCCATTCACGTCTATGATGCTTGATGATGGATTCACAAATTCAAGCGATAAGTAGGTTGTATTTAATAAATACGTGGCGAAACCGAATTTGCTCAAGGACGTTGTCTCGGTAACGTTGGTAATCACCTTATTAATCGTGATGCTATAATTAATCAAGTCACTAATACGTAACGTAATACTAACCCTTTTATTCAGGAGTACATTTACGGAATTAATAAAGCAATTAATGCATCCCAAATACGTTGGTGTAAGCCCCACATACCAAATCACATTCTGCGTAGCATTTATGATCGCTATTGCCAATGGTACTTGCACGGTCTCATGAGGAGGTACTAACACCTTAAACGCCTTAATCGTGAATACCGGCGACTTAATGAATAATACCGTTATATTCAACGGATCATCCGTTGGATTCGTTATGACCAGGTAAAGGGCAAAGGTATTATTCCTTGACGGGTACGAGTAAAGCTCAAAATGAATTATATTCGCATAAGGCTGTCTCAATTCATTAATTACATGCATATACTCATTAAACACCACATTTAAGTAAATACCAAGAACCACCATGGCGGTAACGAGAACCACGATAATATAAAGATACGCATTAGGCACATCACTAAGTAATCTATTGTCCCTTTAAACCCATCGCCATTATAACCCTAAACCCACAACATCAAGCATAATCAACATACCACAAAGCCAAGCAACAAACAATTTGGTGCCGGGGGCCGGGATTTGAACCCGGGCCCCCCCTTGCGGGGGACGGACTATCTGCCTACGGTAGCAGGCCCGCGCCTTGGACCTGGCTCGGCCACCCCCCCGGCGTTTTTCTTGGTTGGTTTTGTTTGTTTTAAGTTTTTTGTGTTGTGGGTTTCGTGGCTTCCTTTCTGGAATAAAATTTTAATAATGTCTTATGTCTTGCTTCGTTGATGGTTGGCAGAAGGTTTGTCAGGGCCTTGGTAATGGCAATGCTGGTGCTTAGTCTCGCGGCTTTAATAGTTCATGCCCAGGCCACTGATCAGGCGCAGGTTGAGGCGGCTAGGGCTTTGGCTGCTGGTATTGGCTTTGGGCTTGCGGCCCTTGGTGCCGGTATTGGTATTGGCATCGCTGGTGCTGCTCGGTAAGCGCCCTAGTTGAGAGGAGGGAGTTATTCGCGCTTTACCTGGTATTCGTCGCGTTGGCAGAGGCTATAGCGATCTACGGCCTCGTCGTCCTCTTCATACTATACTAATCTAAGTCCTCGAGAATAATCAGCATCAAAATAACCACTTTTAATCATAAAGAAATCAACCGCCTAACCAACAACGAGTAAAACCTGCTCGTCAACTCCAGGGACTTCACGCTCACGTACTCATTAGGCCCATGCTCATTGCCGCCTATCGGTCCGAAGTCCATTGTCTCAATACCGAGTGGTGAGAAGTACCTTGCATCACTTGCACCAGCCATCTCCATGACTCTAGCCTCAAGACTAAGCTCATTAAGTACCTCGCTGGCTAATTTAACGAGCCTTGAATCACGCGGAGTATACAAGTAACCCCCCCCACCACCCTCACCCTCGACCCTAACCTCAATTCCCTGGAAATCCTCCCTCAACGCCTCATTCATTGCCTCCTCAATGGCCTTCGTATCATCAGTCATGGCCCTGACATTAACCACGAACTCGTGGTAATCACCGACAACCCGATACACGTTTGGTGTTGCTGTGACGCATAAACGCTCTGAGCCTTGACCTTAGGTACGAACCTAGTCAACGGAAGTAAGGCCTAATGAGCCTTGTGAGCCCCACATCAACCTCCTGCTGTGGGCAATCGCCGCAGGGCTTGACCACGTCAGCCTCAATCCAGGTGGGCGTGACATTACTCTTGACAAAGCTACCCCCTAAGGCTAATTACGTACGCGTTGTTGAGCCATACGTATTGGGAGAGGGCAATGACTGGGTGCGTATCCACGCCGTGTACGAAGTAAGCGGCGTGGTATGGAGGCGTGACCTTATAATCAAGTTGAAACCTAATGGTCTCCCTACGCCCATTGACCACCGCCTTCTCAACCCTAGACCTAACCCTGGCATTGAATATCGCCCTCCTCCTATTTATAATGACCATCGAGTTCCCATCAGCATTAATGACATAGTTAGGTCTAAGACCATTACCCAATAGGTAATCCCTCACGGTCTTAGCTCCATTCTCACCGCCAATCTCCTCATCCGTGGTGAACGCCGCAATAACCGTACCCCTACCAATGCTCACCAAGTCCTCGAGCGCCCTGAGCACGGCAGCTACATTACCCTTATCATCAAGTGCACCACGTCCATAGGCAAGGTCACCCTCAACCGTTAACTTAAGCGGGTCGTACTTCCACTCACTGCGTATAAACGGAACAACATCAAGGTGCGCCAGAAGAAGTACGCGGGGGGGCTCGCCAGAACCAACTACACCAACCACGCTCCTATACCCATGACTAACAAGAACCTTCGTCTTAACGCCAAGCCCATTCAACACGCCCTCGACGAAATCAACAACGCCGGGGTCGGGCATTTTAGCATTGTCTGGGTCATTCACCGTGTTGAATTCTACGAGGACTTCGAGCAGTTTAAGTAGGTCCATGATTCACTGACCACCCTGCACCTGGATCCCTAGGCTTTCCAGGGTGTTCTTCAGCATGTTCTTTATTTCATTAATGTCCACGGGAACTATCGTGCCCTTAGCCGTGGTGAAGTAGTACCAATTCATCGAGTGCGACACCCCCCCTTCATCCTCTTAATCCTCAACCTCCTGACTGGTATGCCTAGGTTCGCCATGTTTTCATCAAACTCCATCTCGATTACGCCGTCAAACACGTACTCAATGCTGTTGAGTAGGTTATCAATGTCCTCCGTGGTAACGTGGGCGACTATGAACGTCACCATATTGTAGAGTCTAGACAGGGACTTTATCTGCTTAAGCATTGTGATTAAGCCCCCTTGGGTCAATGTTTATGAGGAGGTCATTTATGGAGTCGATTATAAGGCCGCGGGCACCCCTTGAATAGACCGCCTGGGTCACCTTGCTGATTAACTGCCCGGGGTCTAACTCGGTGATCATGTCAATGACGTTTGAGGCCTTAACCCTACGTTGGTCACTAAGTGAGAACCCATCAATTATGAAGAGCCTATTACTGAAGTCCTTCAAATCATTAACCACGGATTCCGGATTATCATCGAAAGATACGTAAACAAGCGGGTAATAACTCAGTACACTCCGGGCGAGTAATTTAACAAGTAGGGTCTTGCCCATGCCCAGATCTCCACGTATGAGGATCAAGTAACCAAAGGGAAAGCCCGTGGGTAGTAAATCTTCCAGAACCTGGCATTTAAGGAAATCCATGGCCAATCAGAATTAAAGATTATAATGAAATAATTAAGCATTACCTTGTACAAAAACTCCGGGCTCGTTAGGTGGGCTTTCACGTATTAAATACTCGTACAATTAAGCACAAATACTCTGAAACAACCATTTGAGTTGGTTAAGGAAATCCATGGCATATGTAATCAAACATCTTAAACACAGAGGCCATAAGGGAACCAGGGCAAAAAGTTAAAAAGACCGTAAATGCTAACTAATCCTGCGGGGGGGTGCCCGAGCCTGGTCAAAGGGGGGGCGGACTTAAGACTGCAGGTAAGACATCCGCTGGCGAAGGCCTGCGTGGGTTCGAATCCCACCCCCCCGCACCAGGAATCTGCAATCTCATTAATCTATGTTGTTATGGATTTATTTAAATCGATGTACCTTATTGTCGGTAATGTCGATTACCTTGGTCTTTTCATGAATTAATATTTATTGGGTAATGTGGTCATGGACGTACTAATGCTAATACTAACTCACTACTCAGTTCGTACACGATGTGCCTATGCACGTCATTCATGGTATTAAGCGGTGAGCACATTGTCTTGGTCACGGCCTTGCTTGCGTTTCTACGTGGTTTATTGGTTAGTCACGTGTTTGTGTAACCAGTATCCTTAATAGGGCAATGCTTATAACGACTATGTTCCTCCCATATCAAGCACAATGCGTGCCTACGGCATTATGGTAATATCACGCCGCTGATTTGCTCTCTATGGGATTGTGGAAAATGGCTTGGGTCGTCCACTTAACAGTTGGGCAATCCAATAACACCCTACTTGACCCCTAACGTAGGTATTCCTCGATCTTAATAGCCAGTTCCTTGACGAGCTTACTCATTAACAATTGCGATGCTCTCTCCCTGGCATTCCTACCCATCCTATCCCTCTCCTCAGGGTGATCAAGGAGCCTCTCCACGGCCTTGGCCGCGCCCTCTATGTCGTCTGGCCCATTCACGTGTATACCATCAACGCCATCCCTAACGACCCACTTCTGACCATAAACCGCGGAGGTTATTACGGGCACACCGCCATACATGAACTCCAGCTGTGTTAGTCCAAGGGCCTCCATCTTACTCATTATTATGTTCACGTAGGCCTCCTTAATCAACTTCTTCTTATCCTCAACACTCAACTCCCCCCCAGTCAATGTCACGTTACTCAAGCCCCTAGCCTCATTGACCACCTCATCCCACTGATCGCCAGGCTTACCAGCAATGACGAAGTGCACGTCACGCCTATGCCTAAGCAACTTGGCAACCCTAACAACGGCCAGTGGGTTCTTCCTATCCTCAACAGTGCCTAGGTAAGCCACGATCTTGGCGTCATCGGGAATCCTATACTTAACCCTGAAGTCACTTGGATCGACTACGTTTAGATCGGCAACCTCATCATCGTCAATGCCCCCCCCGGAAACACGTAGATTTGCTCGGGCCTTGCACCCATCCTAATCATTTCCTCACCCTCAAGCGGCGTTACACAAAGGACAAGGTTTGCCGCCTTGAATATCTCGGGAAACGCCATGTGGTTCCAGGCGAGCCTATACGTCCTCTCGACCACGTCATACCTCGTTGGGTCTGGCGGTTGGTAATGACTCATGTGGCCGAAGAACACGTTACCACCCTCAAGGCCGAATGTAGTCAGCATTCTCCTCCACATCACGTACTTAGCCGTATCCTCAGGCCCATTCCAAAGTGTGGAATGCGTTATCAATGAGTTCATGCCAAAGTTCTCGCCAATCCTCCTGAGCACATCAACGAAGTTCTTAAACATGATCCTCCTGGGAGGCCACTTGGCCATGTAACTATCAACCCTAATGGTTGGCAGCCCAATGGCTACGTCCTTCTCCTGAAATACGTAACCCTCCAACGACGTCTCCACAGCCCTCCTCCTAACGACCTCATTACCATCATGATAAATACTCGTTATTAGGTAGGCCTCATAACCAAGCCTAAGAAACCACTTAACCATCCTCTGAGCCACCAACTCCTGCCCCTTGGAATTGCTCGTCTGATACATTATAACGCCAATGACAGGCTTAGCCACCGCCATCACCCCCCCTCCTTTCATCCCTACTTCCTGACTGATCCCACCCACGCTCCAGGAACCTCCTCAACGGCTCTCTCAATGGAACCGCCAGCACAAGGCCTATGGCAACCCCCCCAAGCCCAA
This sequence comes from Vulcanisaeta distributa JCM 11216, assembly GCF_001315985.1. Lineage (GTDB taxonomy): Archaea > Thermoproteota > Thermoprotei > Thermoproteales > Thermocladiaceae > Vulcanisaeta > Vulcanisaeta distributa_E. Next base: position 36,053 of record NZ_BBBI01000010.1, on the reverse strand, counting down.
TAGCCACCGCCCAGGCAAGTCCTTGGGCAAATATGTAGAGTATCGTGACATCAACCTTCATTACACTCAACGCTATTGTTATGACCATGTAATAGAGTATGAACCTAAAGGCGTCACCGACGAAGTTAAGCAGGGCCTGTGCGTATTGGTCATTCGCCGGATAACTACGTTTGAAATAATCACTTATCCAATCCACCATTATCAAACCAATGATTAATATAATAACGCCAGACACCAAGTACGGTAGGTATGTCAAAACGCTCTTCGACGTATCGTATAGGAAAGCTAGGTTTGGGCTCGCGTAGGATAGTTCAAGGAGTGCGTAGAAGATTGCGGCTATGTAAATGACCCACTTAACGAATAAGCCTAGGAAGTCGCCAGCCGTATAACCACTCCTAAGCAATGCACGACCGACCGAGGTCTTCCTAAAGAAGGCATCGAGGCCCGTAGTATATGATATCTTCTTAATTAGTATCTCCACGAGTCTCCCAACCACGTAACCAACGATTATTATAACCACGGCAGCTAGTACCGTGTAAAAAACACCCTGTGGTATAAAGCCAAATACCTCGGTCTGCGTTGTTGTTGAATTTACGGTAGCGCTCATTACTAAAGAGATTTACAGCAAGGTATTTATTATTTTGGTGAGAATGCTATTGACGATATGAGTTATCATATTAATGTTGTTAATTTAATATAATGTCTATTGAGTAAACATTAACAGACTTAGTTTTATAATTTGATTAGTATCGTGTACTTAAATTATGGAGGTTCGTATGAGAGGGTTAAACACGGAGACGCTGGCTAAGGAAAGACTTGAGGAGGCTATGAAGGAACTTGATGTGGCGGAGGTTTTCTTAAGGGAGGGCCTTATCAGGAACGCTGCGGGTAAGGCGTTCCTCTCATACCTAGCACTAAGGAATGTGAATTTACTTCAGGAAAAGTATCGCGGGAATAAACGTGTTGGGAATGTCGCTATACCGCTCTATGAGTGGATAGCCGCAGTAGTACCGACTAACGGAATGACTGAGCTGGGTGCGGAGATTGAGAGAATGGTCCTAGGCGTGGCCGAGTTAACGGCCATGGCCCTATAATTACATGAGTATCAATACAACGGTCCAGACCCGGAAGGCATTAGGAGTAAGATACCAAATGATGAAACGGCCACGGCATTAATTAAATCCTTCATAACTAAGGCGAGGGCGTTAATGAGCACTTTAAGTAGTGAGTCGAGTGGTATCAATACATCTGGCTAATGCCAGTGATGTAATTGTTAAGATTGTAGGTATTTGGCGGCTTTCTTAATGGCTTGATTATGTTTATGTAGCCTGTGCAGCGGCAGATGTTCTTGATGCTTAGTTTCAGTATGTCGTCATTAGCCGTTGGGTCTATGTTGGTGAGGTAGTCATGGGTCACCATCATGAAGCCGTGTGTACAATAACCACACTGCATTGCGTACTCCTCAAGGAATGCCCTCTGTATTGGGTGTAATTCCATGCCCTTACTCAAGCCCCTTATTGTTGTTACCGAGTGCCCTGAGACCCTGACCACAGGTACCATGCATGACTTAACGGCCCTACCATCAACAAGCACCGTACATGCACCGCACTTACCCTCATCACAACCTCTCCTGACCTCCCTAAACCCATGCCTCCTCAGGAAGTCGAGAAGCAATAGCCTTGGCTCAACTAGATCCTCAATCCACTGCCCATTGACGTTAACCCTAACCCTAACCAAGTCCCCCACATACTCAACACCATCCCTGAACTCCCACTTAATTAACTCGTCCTTAACAGGAGCCTTAATGTACTGCACCGAACCACTGGCTATCTCGGTCAAGGCCTTGGTTAGTAAGTTCCTGGCCACCTTAACCTTGTAATCACCAGGTGCGTGGGTATCCTCAAGGGGCTTGGCATCAATCGATGAGAATATGGAATTCACAATATCACTGACCTTAGCCCCCCAACCTCCTTAATCCCAAGCCCATTTAAGTGGCCGCTCACTAACACGGCTCTGGGTAAACCGCGCCAATGGCTATCCTGGAGTCTGTTATGACCCCCATCCTTTTCCTGATAGGTGACGGCTATGATAACGCTCGGGAATGACGCACCACCCCCCCTCCTAAAGAACTCATAAACGCCCCCCCTAGAGCCGTTGAGTGGTATCCTGACCTCCGTGATTAATTCACTGGGCTTTAGGTCGGTGGTGTATGGTCCCTTGTAGAGTTCTGAAACCTTAACGGTCCTCTCGACACCAATTCCCCCCCTAATCACGACCTCGGCATCCAAGGCTATCAGGCTGGGTAGTAATTAGCCGCTGGATCTGCATGGGCTAGGCTACCACCTATCGTGCCGAGATTCCTAACCTGAATATCCGCTATATGCCATGCAGACTCACTTAGTACCTTCGCATTGTCGTTAATGAGCTTGTTCATTGCAATGTCGTTATGCGTAACCAATGCGCCAATCCTTAGGTAATTGCCCTCAACCTTGACGTACCTAAGGTCATTAATGCCGAGTATGTCAATTAAGTACTTAACCTCAGTCATCCTAAGCTTGAGCATGGGCATTAAACTCATGCCACCAGCGAGCAACTTAGCATCGCCACCATACTCATTGAGTAGTTTCAACGCATCATCAATTGTCGAAGCCCTAATGTACTTAAATCCCCCCCTGGGAATACCAAGGGCGTAGGCCATGCCCATCACCCCCCCTCGACAGCCCTCATTATCTTATATGGCCTCAGTGGCAAGTCCGTTACTGCTTTACCAATTATTGAGGCCAGGGCATTGACTATCGCCGCAGGCACACCCATCATGGCCCCCCCCTCACCAACACCATGAGCCCCCCCAGAGACTAGGTGCTTCGTGGGTGTTTCAAAGTGTATGAACTCCACCTCCATACCCACGGCCTCAGCAAGCGTTGGCGTTTCATAGATATCGAGACTCGTCGTTAATGGGTTACCCTGATCATCATACATCAATTCCTCATAAAGCGTGAGGGCGAGACCATGCATTAAACCACCCATCAACTGACCATCAACAAACTCCCTCTTGAGTATCCTGCCAGCGTCATGGCTATCACGTACTTCCTAACCTTAATGTCGTACGTGTTTGGGTCAAGCTCTATAACGGCGAGCTGCGCCTGTATTGCGTATGTAGCTGATGAGTTGATTTTATCACCCTCTGCCGCCTTAACCGTTGGCGGCTGATAAAACACAGTAGCGCTCAATGATGCGTCCAAGCCCTCCGGTAGTGAGCCTGGGTCCCAATTAACTGATGATGTCATCCTCCTAATGTCAATCCTCCTACCTGGGTTGTTTATGTCATAGAACTGACCATTCTCATAACCAACCTTATCCGTACCAAGCATTGCCATGGCTATTCTCGTCAACTTCTCCCTCAATTGTCTCGCAGCAAGTATAGCCGCACTAACCACTATTGGGGGCGAACCTAGATGAGTATGAACCATCCGATAGTGCCCACGTCCTTGTCGTATCAACCCTATTCTCAACAATTATCACTGAGGGGTCGACACCCAGTTCTGAGGCGACAACCTCGGCAAGTGTTGTTTCGTGACCGAGCCCCCCCTCGTTGGTGCCATTAACGAAAACCCTAATGTACCCGCTCATGTCAAGGCTGATTGTTACGTAGGAACCAGAGCCGAGTGTGGGTATTTACGCTTGCTTGGTTCTATTGCTAAATCTGTGTAGCCTAAATTCGTGCCCGCCGGCTCTACGAGGACTGCAATACCAACACCAATATTCGGATTCTTCCTCCTCTCCTCAAGCCAACGCCTATACTCAGGCTCTATAGCCCTAACGACCCTCTCATAGTCCTGCCTTGGGTATAGGCCACCTGTGACCGTCTCGTAGAAGTACTCATCACCAATCTTCTTCGGGAACTCCCTAATTAAATTCTTAATCCTGAGCTCGAGCGGATCCACGCCTAGTTCACGGGCTAGTTCATTGACGGCAACCTCAAGCATGTAGTAGAACGGTGGGCCGCCATAAGACCTATTAAGGCCTGATGGTAGTTTATTTGTGACTATCACGTAATCCTCAACCTCAATGGCCCTAACATCATACGCCCCATTCATATTCCCATGAACCCTAAATAGAACGCCAGGATCAGGCGGCCTTGGATACGCACCAACATCCTCATAAAACCTATACCTAAGTCCCTGAATCATGCCATCTCTGGTCGCCGCAACCTCCACAACGCCCTTTCTGGCACCACCTGAGTTGCTACCAATTAAGTGCTCCGTCCTGCCCTCAATCCACTTAACAGGTCTGCCACTAAGTATTGACGCCGCAGCGGCCAGGGTTATATATGGGTATAGCATATACTTAGAACCAAAACTGCCGCCAACGTCCCTAGGGCCAAAGAGCCTAAGGCTACCCGTTGGTAGTCCCAGCGCCCTAGTTATGAAGTACGCTATTAGCATTGGCCCTTGAACATTAGCCCAAACATTTAATTCCCCATTTACGTAATGCGCAAGAACTCCATAGGTTTCCAAGGGCATTGCATTATATTTCTGATAATAAAACTCGCGCTTTACAATCACGGGAGCCTCAGAGAATGCCTTATCCACAGGCCCAAACTTCATGTGCCTATACATGGCTACGTTTGACTTTAACTCCTCATGAACAAGAACATCACCTCTCAACGCATCATCAAGCGTAAGAACAGGTTTTAATGGCTCGAAATCCACCTGAACATAATCAAGAAGATCCATAGCCCTGTAAGGGTCATCGGCAAGGACAACGGCTATCGGCTCACCAACAAAACGAGCCCTATCCCGCGCAAATGGATAATACTTAATCGGCACATCCACGGCGAGCGGGAATGGGTTGGGTATAACCTTAGCCAGGTCACTGGGCCCGTAGGCAATGCCTCCATGCTCAAAGACCCCGCTCAGGTCGACCTTCAGTATCCGGGCGTGGGCGTAGGGGGCTTCTGTAAATCGCCATGTAGAGCGTGCCTGGCGGTGTGGGTATATCATCAATGTACTCGCTAGAACCAGTCACTGCACGGAGACCTTCCCGATAATGAGGCAATTTACTCATTAACTCAGTATTTGGGGGATTGGTTATTAAAGTATTAAGTTATTAATAACGATATAAAGTACTATGGTGCCTAGGATATTCATCTATAGATTGCCACAAGACGATCCAAGGAAGAATACAGCCATTAAGCTGGCTAGATTTGGACTTGCGCAATTAGTGGATAGTATTAGGGCATTACCGAGCGGCTCAATAATGCTTGACCCAACCGCCAAGACGCCATTAACGCCCAGCGATAGGGATGTTGTCGTGTCACGGGGCCTATCACTGATTGATTGCTCATGGAAAAGGGCAACGGATATCCATGCCAAGTTTGTTAAGGGCCGTTTCATTAGGAGGAGACTGCCATTGCTCATAGCGGCTAACCCGACCCACTACGGTAAGCCCTACATCCTGAGTACGATTGAGGCAGTAGCAGCTGCTTTATACATAATGGGCTTTATGAATGATGCATGGAGATTCTAAGGCTGTATAAGTGGGGTCCAAACTTCGTGATAATTAATCAGAGGTACCTTGAGAGGTATGCCGCGGGTGATTTATCGCCGGAGAGGGAACTGCTTGGTGTTGATGATGTTGAGCATGGGCTTGAGCAATTAATGATGGCATTAACCAGGAATGACTAGCGGCTACTTCCTACTATTGGCGTATAGGCACACACCCCCCCTTAACGGGCATTCATCACAAAGTGGGTTATCGGTTAGGCAGTACTTCTTACCAATGGTAACCACGGAGGCATGCACCAACTTATAGGTGTATAAGTCCCTGGGTATTAACCCCCTCAAGCGTTTCCTTCCAGGAATCATAATCATCACCGGGATTAACGCCCAATACCCTACTGAGAACTCGCTTTGTATACTGCGAAATAGGTAGTGTTGGTATGTTCAGGGCGAAGAGCATTATCGAGTCCGCAGTCTCCCTACCAACACCCTCCTGATTAAGCAGGAAATCCCGGACATCACCCCCTAAGCCTCAGCCTTTCTAAACCGCCAATCATCGTAATGTTACGGGCAAGCTTAACAAGCCTTTGGGCCTTCGTGAACCGGTAATTAACGCCCTTAATTACCTCAGCCAGGTAATTAGGGTCGGCATTAGCAATACCCTCAAGAGTGTTTAAACCAAGTTTTCTGAGCCTATTAAGGATCTCGTGAACCACGTCCCAGCGGGTTTGTTGAACGAGTATTGCCGTGATTACGACCTCATCAGGCGTCTCCGCACCGCCCCCCCACCACCTAGTTGAATAGGCATCAGTGGGATACCAACCCACGCTCTCCAACTCGTCCTTAATGCTCTTGAGGGCTTCGATTAGTCTGTTCACGGTATCGTTCATTACCGAGCGTAATACCTGGATAAGTTTATTAAAGTAAACCCGCGCAACACGTGTAATGAGTGCGAGGGGTAGGAGACCAGTCAGGCGTAGCCATTGCCTGGCTACAAGGCTTGCAGGAATTGTAAGGCAGTGGTGCCTGAGGATGTTGATAAGTGCCAGTGTGCGGTGGTACTGACTTCACGAAGGATTGGATGGGCCTAATAATAATACTTAAGCCCGAGGAGTCCTGCATAGCCAAGAGACTTGGCATTACCAAGGCAGGCATGTACGCAATCGAGGTTTTATAGCCCTGGAAATAATTAATTTAATACTTATTAAGGGGGGGTTTCTCCACGTCAAGACTGATGTCAATACCAATGCCGAAATTACCGGAGGGCGTTGAGGCAGGTAAGCTCGTATTCAAGCTACTCAACATTAGGGAGAATAAGGTTATTGGCCGTAAGGAGGTCACCGCCGAGGCTTGGCACGTGGGCCTACCAACACCAAGTAGGGTTCAATTACGTGAGGAGATTGCCAAGGCCATGGGTGTTGATGCCAAGCAGGTATACATTATTAGGGTGATTACGGAGTACGGCAGGCACAGGAGTGTTATTGAGGCTCATGTGTATGATGATCCGAGCATGGGCGAGAGAGTAGAACCACTTTATATAAAGCTCAGGAACATGCCCAAGGAGGAGGCCAAGAAGATACGTGAGGAGATGAAGAAGAGGAAGACCGAGAAGAAGGCCGCGGCTAAGAAGTAGTAGTACACACCGTATAAATCTACACCTGTATAGATCAATAGATTTTTAAGTGAATAACTTCAGTAATGTACCTATGGATTTTAGGGAAGTCCCAATTAATGAATGCCCAATTAAGTACCTGGACACACTTCACCTAATACTATTCATACTTTATAAAAGGACCGAGTTCTGCAGAAACCTCGGCCTTAACTGCATGGACCTACCCGTACTAGCGACAACACCGCTTACCGTTAGGAATTGCGATAGGAATGATGTTCATAAGTTCTTTAGGCGTATGAGGAGGATTGTGGAGAGGATTGGTAATGAGATTGAGATTTTTAGGCTTGGCAAGTTAAGCGCTTCATTGACTATTGAGTTTGGGACTGGTAGTATTAGGATTCATGATAACTTTATTGTGAGCGATAGCGATTGTGATAAGGTTCAGTGTGTCACCGTGAATAACGTCACAACACTATACATGAGACTAATCATTAAATTGAGTGATAAGAACATAGTCGTCCTGAACGTACCTGACATCCTCATTTGGTTGGCAAGGGTTTATGGCTTAGATGCCGTGTATAGTGCGTTGAATATGGTGCATAATTATGTTGAGAATGGTACCTTCGGCAATGACCTTGATAAGGTCCTTGAGGTAGTTAGTAAGTGGGGGCGTTAATTTGGACAGGGATTCCTTTATTAATGCCACATTGCCTGGTAGGAGGAGCCTATTGATTTTGAGGGAGATATTGAGCAACACCACTTAACTCACTCACTGCGTCTAAGTAGTTTCTCTGTGAACCAGGGAACCAGGGAGTTCTTTATCGCGGACATTATCGTACCCAACCTACCATGTATCAACTCATGGATTAGGAAGCCAAGCCTACTGTAGTACTTCACGTAAGCCCACTGAAGCATTTTCTGGGCCTGCTCCTTAGTGAATTTGTAACCCCCCCTCATAACGGCCTTAAGCGTTGTCCAATGTTCCCAATTCCAATCCTCAATGAGGTTATCATTGAGCGCCTGGTAGTAAAGTGGTGTGCCTGGGTATGGCGTGGCGACTGTGAATTGCGCATATGTTGGGTTTAGCTTCATGGCGAACCTAACCGTGTTCTTCATATCGTCTATTGACTCCCATGGGAATCCTATCACGAAGGAACCCACGTGATCTATCTTAATCTCCTTAGCCCACTGGAATACCCTAACCGCCTGCTCAAGAGTTATCCTCTTACCAATCCTATTAATCGTGTCCTGACTCCCCGATTCAACGCCGAAGTATAGTGCGGTGCATCCATGTTTCTTCAGCGCCATCATCATGTCCTTATCAATGGTGTCAACCCTGGAACCACAGGAGAAGTTTATGTCAAGCTTTCTCTCCTCAAGCTCCCTGAGGAATTCATATACAAACCTCTTACCGAGTGTGAACTCATCATCGGTGAATACGATTATGTTCGTCTTATACGTATTCACGGCATCCTCAATCTCATCAGCCACGGCCTTAGCCGACCTATACCTAACCATCCTACCCCCCCAGAAGTATGATGTTGAGCAGAAGGAACAGCCGTACGGGCACCCCCCCTACTGGCCATTACGTGAACTATCCTAATTGGTTTACCGAATATAGTGTACTTATCCATGGGAAGTAGGTGGCGGGCAGGCGGTGGTAATTCATCGAGGTTCCTAATTGGTGGTCTATCGGGAGTCTTAATTACCTGATCACCATCCTTAAATGCCAAGCCTCTTATCGCCTTTAGGTGTGGCGGATCTAGTCCATACTTCTCCACCACGTTTATGAGCTCAAGGGTCGTATACTCACCCTCACCCCTGACTACCACATCCACATTATTGCTTAGTGCCTCCTCATACATGAACGTTGCATGTGGGCCACCCATTATCACTGGCAGGTCCCTATCATACTCCTTAATGGCTTTAATCGTTTCGTAGGCCTTGTAAACAGTTGGCGTTATTGCGGTTATACCAACAACGTCTGGCTGCCAGGACTTAACCTCACCCATGAATGCCCTCAAGTCGATACCCTCGGTCGGCGAGTCAATAATCCTAACCTTATGCCCAGCCCTCTCGAGCACGGCAGCGATCCAGGCAAGGCCGAGCGGCGGTGCCCTCAGACCAAGTACCTTATACAGCTCCAGCTTATCAATACCAGGTGGGACTGCGAGGAGGACCTTCACACTCATCGCCTCACTTGAAGTTTAACGGTGATACCTTCACCTTAATCCTCGGCACATCCTCCTGCAACTTCCTCCACTCGGCCGAGTTATATATACAGCCTGGGTCTGGGGCGAGCACGTCACCGAAGTAGTTATACGCCCTGGCCCTACAACCACCGCAAATCAGCTTATATGGCATTTGCCACAGAACCCCTCAAGTCTATCCCTATCCCTGAAGTTCTCCATGAATGGATCCATCCAAATATCCCAGAAGGACTTGGTCCTAAGGTTACCCACTGGGTATGGCAGGAATACGCATGGCGTTACCGTACCCTCGGGCTCGATGGCCGCATAAACACGGCCAGCGCCACAACCACCAATGAATTCCGTCAACTCCCTGGTTATTGGGTCGTTAGCGACCACGAAGTGCGTTGGTGAGACATCCTCACCATTACTTAATTGATTAACGACCCTGCCGTACTGAGGAGCCGTGCTTATGATCTCCATCTTCCTCCTCTTCATCTCCTTATAAATATGCCTAAGGAACTCCTCCCTCTCCTCGGGTGGCAGGTCAATCTCCAGGTTCTCACGTCCCCTACCTACTGGAACGAAGTTGAAGAACACAACCCTCTTAACGCCAATCTCCTGGGCCAGGTCAAGTATCTTATCAACCTCACTAATGTTGTACTTAGTCACCGTGAACGCCAACGCCGCACTAAAGCCAAGCTTAACGGCATTCCTAAGCCCCTGCACCGCCTTAGCCCAGGCACCTGGCACACCCCCCCTGAACTTATCATGTACATTAGGGTCGGCGGCATCGATGCTTATTTCCACGTACCTAAGCCCAAGCTTCTTGGCCCTCTCGGCAAACTCGATGTTTGCGAATGTTGTCCCATTGGTTGCAATGGCTGGATAGAAGCCCCCCCTCCTACCTATCTCAGCCAGTACTGGCCAGAAGTCCCTGTGAACCGTTGGCTCACCGCCTGACAACGCAATTGCTGGCACGCCGGCCTCATCAAGCTCCTTAACAACCCTAAGCTTCTCATCAAGCGTTAACTCATTGGGCAGTGGCTACCGGCGTTTTGGTAACAATGCATGCACTTTAGGTTGCAGGCGTTTGTGAAGTTCCACACTATGAAGAATGGGGCGGGGAGCTTCTGCGGCGTTGTGACGCCGAACAGCGCTATGCCCCCCTCAAAGTCGTGACTATGCCCCCCCTCCTAATCGCCGGGTCACTAAGCAATTCCTTAATTGGCTCCTCATCAGCATGGAGCCAGGCCGTGGCTAGCTTCATGCCCATCTCGAAGAATGGAGCCACGAAGTGAGCCACCGTTGGGCACTGGGATTCACCAGCGTACTTAGCCAACACCCACTCCATCAATGGCTTCTTCTCACCATTGAACTCCACCTCCTTAGTCAATACCCTGAGTGCCCACCTAACAATGCCCCCCCTATTCAATAATCTAATCGCGGCTATTAACGCACCAGCGCCATTTCCTGAATTCTCAATCTTCTTTTCAATCACATTATCAATACCTTCACCTAGTGATGACATATTGATCAATACCTCTTCAGGTGTCAAATTAAGCCTGTTTATTCGAGAAGCAGCGTGTTTTTTCCATGTGGTTTCTCGTATATGTTGTCTCTTTTTATAATCAGCCAGGATAGAGTCATGTCATTCTATTCCACAGGGTTCGCCCTCATCATCCCTAAGAAAAGAGAATTCAATTGAATTAAATAAGTCTATGTAGCACTAATACTTAATAAGGTGTATGTCTAATCCCTGACTCGTGGGGGGGACAAAGTTCGATGTAATAGTGGTTGGCGCCGGACCAGCGGGGGGGCTTACGGCTGCTCAGCAATTGGCAAGTAAGGGGGGGTTTAAGGTGCTCGTTATTGAGAGGGGGGGCAAGAAGCCAGGCAGTAAGAATGTCTTTGGAGGTAGGATCTACGCCCACGTCCTCGACAGGCTATACCCCCCCGAGTACGTCAAGGAGGCGCCAGTTGAGCGCTGGGTCAGGAGGGAGAGGATAACAATGATGACTGAGGATTCCTGGACTACCGTGGACTTCGAAACCACGAAGGTTGAGCATAAGTCCTTCACTGCATACCTAACAAACTTCGTTGAGTGGCTTGATAAGAAGGCAGAGGCGGCAGGCGCCGTAGTTGTCTCGGAAGTCCCAGTTGACTCATTAATAATTAAGGATGGGAGGGTTGTCGGTGTTAGGCTGGTAATGATGAGGTTTATGGTGACGTGACGATAATAGCCGAGGGAATAAATAGGCTAGTCCTAGAGAGGAGTGGTTTAGCCCCCCCTAAGTTAAGCCCGGAGATAGTGGCTCTCGGCGTTAAGGAGGTCATTAAGTTGAGTAAGGAGGAGATCAATGATAGGTTTAACCTGGATGAGGACGAGGGATTGGCATGGGTTGCGGCTGGATTCCCAACTCATTACCTACCGGGCGGCGCCTTCATATACACTAATAAGGAGGCCATAACCCTGGGCATAGTCCTATACCTAAGCTATGGTTATCAACTCGATGCGCCTATTCATGACCTTATTGAGGAATTTAGGCTACATCCAATGGTTAAGAGACTAATTAAGGGTGGCCAACTCCTTGAGTACTCAGCCCACCTAACGCCCGTTGCCGGCATCAATGCGGCGCCACCTAAATTATACGGTAATGGATACCTAGTTACCGGCGACGCGGCCGGCTTCCTACTACACCTAGGCATTCTAATCAGGGGGGGTGTGGACTTCGCCATTGAGAGCGGTAGGGTGGCTGCGGAGGCCGTTACCAAGGCCCATGACTTGGGTAAGTACGATGAGGAATCTCTATCGGTATATACCAAACTACTTGAGGAATCCTTCGTACTTAAGGAACTTAAAACCTTTAAGAATGCACACAAAGTTTTAATAGAACCGAGGCTGTACAGTGATTACGTGAGGATGATAAATAACCTATTGAGGAGGTACTTCGAGGTTGATGGAACACCCAAGAAGATAGGCTCAACATTCCTAGAGAGTAAGGGTAAGTTAACATTAATCGACCTTGCGAAGGACGCAATTAGGCTGGTGATGAACCTATGAGCCTGGACAGAAAGATAATAATCGAGGAGAGACTAAATAGCAATGCCTGGGATGTCGACCAGAGGCCTCACATTAGGATTATAGACCCTGACCAATGCAGGAAGTGCGATAAGAAGCCCTGCCTATACCTATGCCCAGCAAGGTGCTACACACCAGGTCCAGACGGCACGGTAGTATTTTCGCACGAGGCTGCCTAGAATGCGGTACATGCCGCGTGGTCTGCCCAGAGAACAACATTGAGTGGAATTACCCCCCCAAGAGCGGCTTTGGTGTTCAATACAGGTTTGGTTGATTTAGGCTTAGTAAAAATCATTAATGATGAAAATGAACAAGTCTTTGCCATTGTAGTAAGTACCCACCCCCCCATCCGCATGTTACGAGGGCTATATATGCTTGGATAAAACTATATATGTCAAAGGCTAGAAATGCATATTAAGTCAAATGGCTATTCCCAATCGTGGGCGGGTTAACAATAATAGTCCCAGTGAAGGCGGCGGTGCCTAACGTAACGGCCGTAAGGCTTGACCCAGTAACCCATAACCTGGTGCGTGAGGGAGTCCCACTAATGATCAACCCATATGATAGGAACGCCCTCGAATTCGCCCTCAGGCTTAAGGATAAGTATGGTGGTAAGGTAATAACACTATCAATGGCACCACCAAGTGGCAAGGACTTCCTAGAATCCACAATAGGCATGGGCGCTGACGAGGCATACCTAATCACTGACAGGGCATTCGCAGGTGCCGATACATTGGCCACCTCATACACCGTGGCAAGGAGCATACAGAGGCTATTCCCCAACTTTGACCTGATAGTCTTTGGTGAGGAGACCACGGATTCATCAACGGCCCACATGCCTGCCCAGGTAGCCTCATGGCTAAGTCTGCCCTATGTTTATTACGCGGTTGATGCTGAGGTTAAGCTTGAGGATAGGCTTATCGTAGTCACTAGGTACCTTGAGGATGAGGGTGTTTATGAAACGTTCGAGTACAGGATGCCAATAATAGTTAGTGTATATAGGAATAGTAATCCACCCAGGGACATAAGCCTCGTTAGGAAGGTTGAGGCCAAGCTAAATAACTTGGTAAAGACCGTAGACAACAATACGCTGAAACTGGAGAGGGAGTGCATAGGCCTTAGGGGGGGTTCACCCACGATAGTCGCCAAGATCGAGGATGCAAAGCCCATAGAGAGGAAGAAGCAAATATTCAAGGGCGACCCCCCCAGGGAGGCGGCCAAGTGGTTACTTGATAACCTAACCAAGGAGGGGGTGATCAAGCCATGAGCGCGGCCCAGGCTCAGCAGAAGATCTGTAGTGAGTGGAATCCAGTCAACAAGAGCGAGCATAAGGCATTTGGGTATACGTTGAGTACGTCAATGGTGTGATTAAGGACGGTAGCCTACAACTGATTGGTAAGGCCAGGGAGCTAGCCAGTAAGATTAGTACTGACGTGACGGCGATAATGCTCGGCCATAACCTCGGTGACGTAGTTAAGGAGCCCATCTACTATGGCGCGGACAGGGTTATCTACGTTGATCACCCAGCCCTGGCTAAGTACGTACCGCACATATATTCCAACGTCATTGTTCAACTAGCCAATAAGTACAAGCCGGAGATAATACTCTTCGCAGCTACAAAGAGGGGGGGTAGGGAATTGGCACCATACGTGGCCAACACACTCAGGACTGGAATAACGGCAGACTGTACGGAGCTTGATGTTGACCCAAAGACCAGGGACCTAGACCAGGTAAGGCCTACATATGGCGGTAACATACTCGCACACATAAGGACACCAAATAGGAGACCCCAGTTAGCCAGTGTTAGGCCCAACGTATTCCCAACACCACCAAGGGATACGAGCAGGAAGGGCGAGATCATTGCGGAAGCCATCGAATCGTTGCCAAATATTAATGGGCAGGGTTTAATCGAGGTTAAGTCCGTGGTAAAGGGCGAGGAGTTACCACCGGTTGAGAAGGCCGACGTAGTCGTTGTTGCTGGGCGTGGCGTGGGTAGTGCTGATGGTGTTAAGCTACTCACGGAGTTGGCCAAGTTATTGGGTGGTACCATTGGTGGTACTAAGAAGGTTGTGGATGCTGGTTGGTTGGCTGCCGATAGGCAGGTTGGGCAGACTGGTAAGACCATAAGGCCCACGCTTTACATTGGTGTTGGTGTTAGCGGCGCCATTCAGCATGTCTTTGGCATGAAGGAGTCCAAAATAATAGTGGCGATAAACAGCGATCCAAATGCACCGATATTCCAGTACGCGGATTATGGGATAGTTGGTGATTATAGGGATATTGTGAAGGAGCTAATAGAACTACTAAAGAACTATAAGAAATGATTAAATTAAATACATTTAACTTATTTTTAACTACACCGTAATTTCATTCAAGCTGTTTTCTAACGGTTCCAGGGCCTATTGATGTGCCTATCATCACTGCCGCACCAATCATTATGACGATTGATGATGCCAGGGCTGCTGCGATTATTGGTTCATGCCACCCTCTAGGTTGGTATACCCAAGGAATCTATTGATGTAGTCACTCTTGTTTTTACCCTTAAGGTGTACCAACCAGCCTAGAGTAAATCGGGAGGTCATAATACTCAAGGGCCCATGCGAAGAAGGTATATTGACAGGTATTAAGCCCCTCCTTCTAACTTGCTCAGGAATTGATGGCTCGCTCATAGTATAGTATCAAGTTATGGCTATTTAACATTTCTAACTCTTGGCACGTGGCCTAATCATGGATAGGTATAAACTTAGTACCTCCCTCGCCAATTCACGCTTGTGCAATGGGCCTATCCTCCTAATAACCCTATCCTTACCTAATACGAGTACCTCATCCCTCTCAGTGCCAAATCCCCCCCTACCCTCACCAACCAAGTGCGCAAGCGCCAAGTCCCAATCACCCTCACTAGCCCTCCTCATTGTCTTGTTGATTAACTCCTCCTCCGTGATCCCAACCTCGGCCTTATAGGCTATTAAGAATGTACTTGGCGAGAACTTCTTCAGATCCCTGGCAATCTTAGGTGCTTGAACTAACTCAATGACTACCTTATCCAAGTCACTACTTAATTTGCCGCTTACTCGATCTTTAACGTAGAAGTCGAGTGGTGCTGCCGTGAGTATTGCCAAATCGTAATGGCGCTTACTGACTAGCTTAATGGCTACATCATACATCTCGAGGACGCTCTTAACCCTGTAGATCTCAGCACCAGGTGGGTCACTAATGCCTACCGGGCCCTCAATTAGTGTAACCCTGGCACCCCCCCTCGCCATCGCCTCCCTGGCAAAGTGATAACCCGTTAAGCCACTACTCGGTGTTGTTATGTACTTGGTGGCATCGATGTACTCGTGCGTTGGACCTGAGGTAATAAGTACGGATAAACCAACCATGTCCCTCGGCGATAATAAATCAATTACCGAGTCAACGACCTCCTGATTAGGCGCCAACTTAGCCTTACCCTCCTCAATAACGGGCTCAACGAAGCGAACCCCCCCTAAGTTACGCAATTTCTCAATGTTTGTCTTAATGACTGGGTTTCTCCACATTGACTCGTTCATTGCTGGAACGAGCAATAATGGCACGCCTGAGCCGAGGGCTGTCATTGCGCATAGGGTTACCGAGGTATCACCAATGCCATTGGCGATCTTACTAATTGTGTTTGCCGTGGCTGGTGCAATAACTACTGCGTTGGCTGTTGTGCAGATGTTAACGTGTTCGGCGTAACCACTTAGTTCCACGTATACGGGATTGCCCGTAGCCCACTCCATGACCCTTGGACCAAGTAACTCACTTGCCTCCTTACTCATGAACGTGGTCACATCAGCCCCCCCATGCCTAATCAACTCCCTAGCGATGTCAGGGACCCTATAAATGGAGATCCCACCAGTTAAGGCGAGCGCAATCCTCTTACCCTGTAATAACCTGCTCTTTGAGCCTCTGATTAATTCAACGTCCTCCCTAAAGGGCACGGCTAATGCAAAATCACTGGGTTATTAAGTTATTCAGACCATGCGATTCCAATCACCATTCATGACCCAACCGCGTCATCACTAGGCACTAATGCGCTGTAACTCATATTTAAGCCTGTGGTGCCCTGTGGAGATTATCGGAAAGTATTTACTGAGGTGGTATCTGGTCTTTTATTTTATTTTCAATTACTAATTAAATCCACACCATAAGCCATGGGAGTAATTAACTAAAAACGTGGTGTTTCACGTTGGTTTCATAATTCTGTTTCACAAAATTCCTTAAAAAAATAATTACCACGTTATCGATGATGGCAATCACAGAGGAAATAAAGATTGGTAGAAAAGGTTTGCCGGTAAGTGAATTACCATATACGATAAAGGTGTACATAAATAACCAAGTCCTAATACCAGCAAACCTAATTAGGTCACTAGCGCTCGATAAGGTTAAGTACGCCGACATAATCATAGAGTATAATGGGCAAAGTATTAAGCTAAGTAATGTTAAGCTCCTTAAGACGAAACATACCATGTCTAGGCAATTCACCATACCCAGGGAGATCAGGGAGAAGTACGGCATTAAGCCATTCGATGAAGTGGTAATTCAGATGATAATACCGAAACAAAGGACAATTAATAACGTGGAATAACGCAGTATAGAGAATTAAAATTATCTCTCTTGGTCAATGTTATTAAAACGTTGCGATACTAATCTTAATAGAATGGGCGGTTCATCACATGAATCGCTTATTACATACGGTTAGTTGCGCATTTCCTGCATTGTCGGATTACGTAATGCTTATTAAGTGGTGATGCACGTGATTTCTAATGAATAGGGACAAGGCTGTCGGTACTGGGTTGCTTGTGGTGTCGATAGTGATTATACTGGCCTACATATACCTAACCTTCTTCACACCCTACACAACACTGGTGCTTCAAATAACCGATACGCTAATAATAATCGTGGTCTTCGGAATACTCGCCTGGGTGGGCTACGCACTAGCCACAACGCCGCCACCAAAGCCCATTGAGGAGATTGAGAAGGAGATTGAGGCTGAGCTCAAGAAGCTTGAGGAGGAGACAAAGCAGGAACAACAAAAGACCCAGCAACAATAATAAAATCATCAAAATCAAATCATCACTAAAATGTATCAACCCTTAATGGCCTCCATTCAATTATCGCAATGCATCACCTAAAGTGCTAAATTAATCAATAGGCACTCACGAAATTAACACCTAGGCAAGTCATAAGTATAATTACATGACAGTCTCATGAAGAACCAATTCCAAACCTGGCAAGTGGTATTAAGGTTAATGTTTATGAGCTCTCTCGATCAATGCTTAGCTTCAGTAACGTATTAATCGATGTCTTGGCAATTAAGAACGTGATTACGCAGTCCAAGGCCACGGCATTGAGGGATTACCTATCCATGGTGCCATCGCCAAGACGAAGTACTATACGAAGAAGGATGAGGGAAAGCTTAAGTACTTAATAACGGTTAAGCTACGAGGAGTACACGCAGGACGATGTGAGGACCCTAAGGGAGATTGTAGACCACATGATTAAGGAATTCCGCGAAACAGGTAAGGAGGAACTCCTGGACTACGCATACAAACTACTATTCTTCACATGAATAGTCGAAGGACACCTAATAGCCGGAATAATAGGTCCAAATAGAAAGAAACAGGGACAACAAAATCGACCAAGCCAAGAGTAATGCTAATGTTTTCCTTATCTACGTATTAATTAATAGTTTGTATGAATTTACGCGGGAGGAATACGTGGGAAAGATTTGATAAAATCGCTAATACCCTAAATGATTTTTGGAAAAGACCGCACTGTAGGATCATGAGGCTCGTTAATGAAACTACTCTCTTACTTAATGGTGAATTCCTCATTTATGGAAATTCTTCCCTTAGGCAATAAAGCCATGCTGATTGCGGATAAATTATTAAAAATTATACAATGTATCATTTTTGTTGATGATTTCGTAAATTACATATTATAGCCTTACTTAGTTTGTTAGTATTACTTCTTCATGCTCATTCTTTGAATAGCTTAACATATTTTAATCATTTATTATTGCATCATACTAATAATTTTCATAATACCTATTAATTACAATGCAGTGAGTACCAAGTGGGGGGGCTATAATTACGTTGACATATTAAATAGGGTGCTAAGTAACATGAGGGGGGGCGACATTAACTACCTATCAAGGAAAATTTTCAGGGGGGGTCAGGGGTATTGCTTCGTGAAACATCATGGGGGGGCTTTCTCGAGGGTTAGGATTGAAAGGTCGTTAATACTAATCGGTGAGGAGAGACTATCGGTCGACGCGTTGAGTGTGCTACAGGGGGGGTTAGTGGGTCGTGAAAACGTTAAATACTTACTCGTCTAGGCGTTGTTTGATGGGTCATGATAGGATATGTCTCTTCGGACCTGATGGGTCTGGGAAGAGCACATTGGCGCAGTTACTTGCTCAATACATGATGAGGGACGATTACGTTAGGATTTCCTGGATTAGGGGGGGCTCGCACATGGCTGCATCGCTACTGGCCAGGTTCCTGGCGTTATTCCCAAGCATGAGGGGGGGTATTGATAATCCTTATTACGGAATTTCAATACCGAGGAACTTGAGGCCAGTTTGGTGGTTCCTGGAATTCATATCAGTGCTGCCCAACTGGTTCTTCAGTTTCATAATGTCTGGCTTTTACGAGACCGTGATTGGTGAGAGAGGGCTTCTGGATTTCCTGGTGTGGGTCTGCGTAACCACCGAGCCAGGCTTCCTCAAGACCCTGTGGGGGGGAGGGCGGCACTGGCGTTGGCGATCAAACACTGTAAGAACGTGTTTGTAATTGCCGACCTCAAGACATTAATTAAGCGTAAAGGCCGTGAACTAACCGCAAGGACACTACCGAGGCAGTGGGTAATATATAATGCATTGGCTAAGTCCCTCAACCTGGCTAGCGTGGACACGAGTAGTAGTACACCGATTCAATCCCTAATTAAGCTAATAAAGGAATTAAACATCGCCAAGCAAAATCATTAAATGCTCGGTGAATTCCTCTCCCTACCAGACTCAAGGAACCAAACACCAAGCCTATTAGCCTCCTCGACAGCGCCCGGCATGGCCCTTAAGCAGTAGATAACCTTGATGACTCTTCCAGGGAATTTGTCGGGCATTGCCTTAACGGCATTGTCTATCTTCTCAACAACCCTCCTAACAGTGTTAGGACTAGTCCTAGTCTTAGCCTCACCAACAATCGTCAACTGCCCATTAGTACCATAAACATCAAACTCAAACCGACTATTGAAATGCATAGGCCTAGTCTCCACAACAATACCCCTCTGCCTAAGGAAATACTGAACAACATCATTAGCCTCCTCCTCTATTGACAACGTCACATGCTCCAAAGTTCTCCTAATACTCCTTATTTCCTGCCAGATCCTGTTGTTTTCTTGCCATAGTTTTTCTATGTTTTCGTTGATTCTCTTGTTTTCCTGCCATAATCGCTCAATGTTCTCGTTTATTCGCTTATTCTCCTCCCATAGTTTGTTTATGTCGGTTCTCATGCTTCCTGGCCCTCGCGTAATGCCTTGATTTCCTGCCAAATCTTGTTGTTCTCCTGCCACAACTTGTTTTGGTCTTCACGGAGTGCCCTAACCTCCTGCCACAATTTATCCTGACCCTCGGCGAGTCTTTGGACAGTCTTTGTTAAATCATTAATGGCATTGATTAATTGCCTTAATGATGATTGAATGTCAGTAATACCCAAAAGCCCCCATCACAGCAAGCCTAAACTCCTCATCCTCCCTCAACAAACGCAAAAAATCACCACGAAAAGACATCTTGATTAAGATTATTGTTCCTTATTTATAAGGGTTTGTGGCTTAAGTTACGACCGTGCTATGGGAAGCAGTATTTAATAGCTTATTCTCATGACACGATTGGTGAATTGCGTAATTGATCTTGCGTCCCAAATCCTCCTAATTCCCTGCATTAGTGATGGAACGTACTCCCTGCGACCTAGAACTCTCGCTAGTAGGTTCATTGCCCAGAAACCCAGTGATAACTTGTACGGCAATACTAATGATCCGGTGATCGATGATAGTATTACGGATAAGGCTAATTCCATTGCGTTCCTACACCTTAACTGTTCGCATAGCTTCACGGCATCATTACTAAGCCAAGTAATTATTGTCACGGCATCATTAAGCGTTAAAATGCCCTCCTTATAAATGGCGTGTAGTATCGTTAGTACGACCTCGGCATGCCTATCTATCGTATTTACCTCAATCCCGTGATACTCACCACGAGTCCTTAACCTAAGGAATTCCTCACCCCCTGGCGTAGGTGAGGTTGGCAGCTGATGGATGTACATATAGGTCAACATTAATGCCATCCTTAACAAGTGTTATTGTGTAGGGCTCATAAAGCAGCAACCTATAACCAAGCCTAGTCAATTTAGCCACAGCCAACAGCACCTGGTCCCTCTCAACGAGCACATCAACATCAGCAGGCACATACACGACTGGTTTAATTAACTTAATGAAAGCATGTTCAATACCATCCAGCGCATCCTCAATCTCAGAAACAACGTTAATAATTCTCCTTAGATCATCCTCCTGCCTCCACCGCAACTCACCTCGATAATCAACAACCCTAAGGACATGAAGTAACACCTTATTGAGACCAGCTAACCTAATAATGCCTTGGTCAACCTCAATGCGCTCACCATTAATCAATGCCCTAAGCATCATCCTAAATCTCTCAACGTCATTGAGACTACTTGCAGTGGATCTCATTTAACCACCAATCCAATACACTGCAATGACTAAAGTCGATGCTATGCTTTTAAGTTAAACTAATAATTAATTTAATGCATGGAACCTGACTCACCCAATAATTAGAGATGCTGAGTATGGTCGGTCCTCCATCAACACCATCAAGGCATCCATCACAAACCAATAATACATAGTTAACTATGACCTTAGGCAGTTAGCCGCGGTGCTGAGCAGGCCAGGAATACGAGGAGGTTTGAACCATGAAGACACTACTTGTTGTGATTGCAATGCACTTTACGAGTTAATGAAGTTCATGATGGAATTGGGAATCGAGATTGGGGGTCATACCTGAATTCGCATTGGCAATTTATGAGAAGGGCCTTTGGGCGTCATTTACCCTATGCGTTGACCTTAATCAAAGTAAAATATTTATACAATCATTAATCACTTTATTATTTATATAATTAATCCTGGACCCAGCAGTATTTTCTTCAAGGAACTATAGAAAAATATGTTCTATAGCTTAAGCCTTAAAAATTGGATTAAATATGATAGTGTGTGGACTTAGACCCAATATCACTGGTCAATAATGCACGGAAGGACCTTCAAACAATGGCAAACCTTGTGAGCACCTATGAAAATACGAGGGATACTAACATCCTCAGCAATATTATGAAACTAAGCCTATCAATCTACGATAATGCCGTAAAGGCCTACCTAGTTGTTAAGGGTATTAGGGTTAGGGACCCCCCCGAGCACTTGGTCCAGGTCGTCCGTGATTTCATACCAAATGAAGTAATAAGCAATGACTTAAGGGATCTCTTAACCAAGTGCTCATCATCAATTGAATGTGATGGGAGTACGATCACGGCGATGATCAGAGAGTTGGAGAAACTCGTTAATTACGCACATGCTGCGTCAACGCATAGGGTTCCCCATAGCGGTCTCTAACCTTTAATACCATACTTACTAATTAATTCCTTGATCAAAATTTCCAAATCCTCCCTCTTGATCATCCTACTCTCAATATCATCAAGCCTCTTCTCAACATCACTAATCCTAGCCCTCAACGCATCTAAGTCTCCATAACCTCCAGTCGGTATTACAAGGGCTGTTAGTATCCTCAGAAGCATTGCCGGCAGTACCAATGGTAGTGACGCCGTCAGTGCCATGAGCCTAATGAGGATTTCCGGCCTATTCATCAAAGCCCTAACTAAGGCATCCGGTTCGTCGTTAACAAATCATTTAAGGCATCAATGAGCAATCCAGGGTTTTTCTTAAGTCTCTCAATATCCTCATTAGCATCCATACATCAACTTATTCAATGCATGCGTTAATAAACACTACGGTTACTAACCACCCAACTTCTGGTAATTATTATGACCAACCACCAACTCAACTGCTGAGGAACCAATGGGCAATACGTAAACATTAACCGCATACTCGCCAGTGGATATGCCGAAGGAATAGGTTATTGGGTATGGAACCCACGAAGTACCATTCCAATAAAACAGTGATAGGTATGCATTCAAATCCCTAAACTCAACGCCACCACCATTACCTGGCCCGCCGATTACGAATTCAGTATCCATGGGCCAACCATATGGGCCCTCAGTGAGGCTGGTCACTACGTAGGCGGTCGCGTTTGGGATTGGTATCAACTCATGGGCAAACCAATTAATCCTGGGATTAAGGGTCTCATTACCCAGCCGTAGCAGTGCATATCCATAGTTAATCACCACGCCATAACTCGTTGAGTTCACGGCAATTATTAACTCACCAGCCATCGGGGGTCTCGAAACACCCAAATACGCACTTACCCTGCTCATAAATAACGTTCTTGTACGAACCAATGTAATTAATGACATCCACCTCACCCTGGAACCAATACTGACCACCCAGTACTACCAAGCATCCTGAACCCAGTGAATGACGTAGTTATCATCGTACTTAATGACCACGTATGCATTCAACTGAAGCGAGAAGCCTGGTTCAGCGGTGCCCGTTGAATTCTCTATGTATGCATTGGTTATGTTGAAGAGTCCAAGCACGGCGTTGGTCGTGATGTTGCTGTGGTCCGGCCCGTAATAGGCCGTGACGCCCATGGCCGTGTAATTAAGAACCCTGTAGGTAATCCCCGTATTACCACAGACCAGCAATCCGTAATTACCAGGGCTGGGACTAACCACGTAGATGCCAGGCACGGAACTAAACCAGGTATAATTACTTGGTGCCCCAGGCCCACCACCCCCCCATGCGCTCAGTTGGGAATTGGTGAGTAGGTAAACGTATGAACCATTAACAACCTCAACAAACAGGGGCTCACCATTGGTTAGGCTCACATTGACAAGACTCCAGGAGGTGCATGGACCGCTCACAGGCCTTGTGGTCAGCACTGGTACGTTTATTGTACCGTTAATCACATGGTTCATCACGTAATTAATACCTGAAAGCACCAGGCCATTGAGCGACGGATTTACTAAAAATACCGATACAACCAATGCAATGATTATTAATAATACCGCATCCCCCCCCAGCCTCATTACGCAATCAACATAGAGATTATTAATAAACTAAACTCACCAGCCCCCCCAACCTACCTCTTCAAAATCAACTTTTAAATACGTTAGTAACTAGGTAATTACCATGACAAACTTCAAAATAATGGGTAACGACATTCAGCACCTATACGTTGAGTTGGGACCTAACGAGAAGATCTACGCCGAGGGCGGGCACTTGATTTGGAAGTCCTCAAGTGTCAACATAAAGGCGACGACAGGGGGGGAGGGCTGCTTGCTGGGTTGAGGAGGGCAATAACTGGGGCGAGCTTCTTCGTGCTGGAGCTTGAGGGCCCTGGAGCCGTGGATATTGCGGGCTTTGCACCAGGTAAGATTGTGGAGATTAACCTCAATGGCAATGGCATCATGGTTGAGCACAGGGCCTTCCTCGCCATGGAGCCCACGGTCAATTACGACGTTAAGCTGGTTGGTTTAGGCTTTGGCTGGCTTGGCGGTGAGGGATTGCTAATGGCTAGGCTTCATGGTTATGGAAGAGTATTCCTACACGCAATTGGCGATGCCTAATGCTTGAGCTTGGTCCCGGCGAGAGCGTGGACGTCGAGGCCGGCCACGTACTGGCCTTCGATGAGGGCATGAGGGTTGGCGTTAGGCGCGTCGGTGGCTTGAGGACGATGCTCTTCGGCGAGGAGGGGGCTGTGGCTGGCGCATGTTGAGGGGCCCGGCAGGGTTTGGCTAAGGACGCTTAGTAGGCAGCAGATGATAATGGGCCTAATGCCGGAGCTAGCCAATGTGGTGAGGTCAGGTTAGGACGGGTTAAACGTTCTCGGTAACCTCCCTAATAACGTCACTTGGTTCAACACCTATTGACCTCTTGCTCGCCATAACCCTGAGCACCCAGTAATAAGCAGGTAATTGGGGGGGCAGTATGGTTATTACATTGCCCGTATTCACATCCCTAACCCAGGGCTCATTAGGCAACTCACTCAGTCTCAACTCATAATCATAAACGTTAAGGAAAACGTTCATAGCAAGAAGCTCATCAAGGGCCATGCGGGCTACATAGCCAAGCCCATGAGCTCTAGCCTCGGCGATGTTGAGCCCATACCTACCGGCTTCCTCTAGGAAGGCCAGTACGCCATTAACACCACTCAACTTAATTATCACGTCCCTAAGCCACTTCTCAATACTCCAATCATTGTTAAACACAATCCTCGCCAACTCCCTGAGATTACCGCCAGTTAATTGCCAGAGAAGCTCAGCATCTATTGAGGCGCTTGGCCTAACCCTCATTGTTACCTCGTTGAGTACGTCCATGAAATCAGCCTTCGGTATATACCAGAGCAGTAACCCCTCAAGCAACCCCTTGCCGCCATACTTCCTAACCACATTGACGGCGCCCTGGTCACTAAAGCCAAACACGACAGATAAGCCTGGACCTTGCCCATTGTTGGGAAGTTCTCAAAATGCTCCGCATAGCTCATAACCTCACCCTCAATAGGCCCATAACCAACCTGGGCATTGTCGGATGCGTTAAGCATGGACCTATACCACTTATCCAGCTCATCAAATATGAGCACAACGTACTTATCCCTAATCACCGCCTCATCACTCACACCCCCCCTAATGATGTCCATAAACAACCTACCAACACCAACCACCGCACCAAGACCAACCCTATCAAGTACCGGCCCCCCCAAGTCCTCTCCACAGCCTAATTATTGAATCCCTAACACCACCAGCTAGGCCGGGTATATAAGCCCTGACAGCGTTCATGAAGCCCTACTCCTCGAAATTAACGTAAATCACTATGACATCACTCCTGACCTCACCGAGTGCCCTGGCCAGGTTCATGAGTAGCGTCGATTTACCACAACCCAATGGCCCATAAACAACCCTAACACCAACCAACCTATCGACAAGCCTCCCAACCTCCAACTCCCTATCCCTAAAGGCTATTGGGAAACCAACGGCACCACCGAAGTACGCGCCATAGCCCTTAACAATCCTAGCCAACTCACCAATGTCGATACCGGCTAATGGATTAACCACGGGTAATTACCAACGCCACAGTTTAATAACACTTAATTTAACTGGCAATGAGGAATGCAGGACCTAACCAAATTCCCCCCCTGGCGGGAATTCAACATAGAATTCGCAATACTCTTCGGCTCAAGGGCCGGCGGAAAAATCATTAAGGGCGACTGGGACATCGCGGTCTGGTTTAACGACATCAACGAGTACGCGGACCTATTGGCATCACTAGCCAGATTCCTAGGTGTTAGGGAGGACCTGGTGGACCTAGTACCGCTTAATCATAGGCTGCCCTGCCAATTAATAATCGAGATACTCCGCCACAGGCCAATATACGTTAGGGACATTGGGAAGTACCTAGACATTAGGTTTAGGCTTCAGAACCCATGCATCGACTTTTTCATAAGCATGAGGAAGCTCGGCCTCGGTGAGCCGCCATGGCCGTTATAGGCAGGTTACTGAGGATAATAGAGGAGAGGGAGGCACTACTCGATAGGTACTCACCCAATGAATTAAGCGATATTAAGACGTACTACTCAGCCATATACCTACTACAGACGCAGGCCCAGGCACTAATCGACCTAACCCAGAGGCGGCTACGCTAATGGGTATGGAGGTAAGCGGCTACGTGGACGCCGGCGAGAAGTTAAGCATACTCGGCGTGATAAGTCCCGAGGACCTGAGGCTCTATAAGTCCGTAGTGGCCTTTAGGAACATAATTGTTCATCAATACGCGGTAGTTGATCTCGAGGTTATTGGGAGGATCATAGCGAATAAGGAGTATAGGAAGGTTACGGAACTCGCCAGGAAAATAGCCAGCAGAATCAACGACCCATAAAGCTATTAAGGCAGGAAAACAATAACGCCCCCCCATGGGACTAGGCGATTGGTGGTACTACACGGGTCCAGCAACCAAGGCAATAACAATAATAGGGATTGCCGCAATAGTCCTTTTGGCAATAATAATCGCCAGCCCACGCGTCAAGCCACTACAGCCAATAGGCAAGGCGCTGGGCCTGGTCCAAGTCCAGAACCAAACAATTTACGTGCCCGTGAACCACACAGTTTACGTAAACCAAACAATTGTCAAGTACGTGAACCAGACGGTGCCAGTGTACATTAATAGGACTGTTTACGTGTATGTTCCCAATAATCAGTACGCAGCATCACCAAGTGAGTTTGGTGGAATTACACCGGGTACTTCCTGGGGGACTGGCTGGTGCTGGGGGGGTAGGGTAATAGTACTCCCAAACGGGACTGCGTGGTACGTAGCCACCTGGATCGCGCCAGTCAGTATAGTGGGAAACCCAGAAATAACGGTTTACAATGAGAGCCTATTCCAATGCAAGCCACATGGAAACTGCGGCAACTGGACCACGCCATACGGCACGGAATACGAGCACGTATTTGGCCTTGCACCAATTTACTTGATAATTAACGGTACAACGCAAATATTTAATTTAGGCGGCTTTGCATATACGTGGTATAGTAATGTGACGCTCAACTACCCAATGCCAGGCTACACAGTGGTGATTTGGGGCGACACGCCCGGTTACGGGCCAATACTAATGTATCCAAAGGTAATTAACCTAAGCGGAAACTTAGTAACTCTTGAAACAACAACTAACATAACTCTTGCAATTAATAGGACGTATTATGGCTATGCAATGCTGCAAATGCCCGCGTGGTCCCCCCCAATACCATCGCAGACGTACATAGTGCCCTGCAGGTTAGACATCATCTACGCACCAAATCCGCAGCTTGCGCTGAATATAACCGTGCCCTTCGGCCAATACGTAGCTGCTGCTGATAACTATGTTGCCTACAGCATATTGAGCCCAGAGCCATTCCCATATAGGGAAACATTTGGTTGGTGGGTTTGGGATTACGAAGCTGAGCCTATGAATATCTCGGTAGGTTAGGGATTGAATGTTTAAAATAGCTATTAAATCAAATTTTATAACAGATCTTAATGATATTTACTGCTTGGGTTGCATTGGAATGTTACTGATGCGTTGGGTAGCCAGTTGCTTTCCTGCCAGCCTGGCGTTGAGCCGCTCGTTGGTGATACGCTCACTATGTTGCAGTTGTAGCCGCTTGGGCTGCTTACGTCGAGCGTTGTTGAGGCGCTGAGCTGTGGGGCCGTCCCGCTCTGTGAGTAATAGTCTGTGAGGGTCACGCTTATGGTCAATGAAGTTGAGCCAGGCGTATAGGTTATGCTCCACGAGCCGCTTATGTACTCTGGGTCCTGCCAGGTGAAGTACGCTGTCGTTACGCTGCTCAGCGCGTATGTACCGTTCCCGGGCGCGTTTATTGTGGTTCCCCCCCACCGACGGTTAGGTACCTCTTGTAGTAATACGCCGTGCCGCTCAGGGTGTAGGTTTGGTTACTGCCTAGGTTGCTTGCAGGTGAAGGTGTAGCCCACGCCGCTGTATTGGCTGGTGGTTACCGCCTGCCCATTGAGCGTGACCACCCAATTATTGAAGTAATACGTTTGTCCCTGGTACGTCACTATGTTATACTGTATACCCCCCCAGGTAAACAACTCCGACTGCCCGGGGGCTGAGGTACTGCGTGCCTGACGGACTAACATACGCGCCAGAGGCACCCCCCCCAACATTATCACCGGCGCTTGGCTTAACGATGCAGTAGTACTTACTCGGCGGTGGTTGGTTGTTGCTTGTGCAGCTTACTGTGAATGTTACTGAGCCTCCTGGGTTGGCGCTGGTGCTTGTTGGGCTTATTGTGCATGTGTAGCTGCTTGGGTTTGAGGTTATCAAGGCCGTGAAGTCCACAGTGCCCGACGCCGTTATAGACCAGGATGCCGAGCTCGAGCCGCTCTTACTCCCACTAGCCCCCCCACCGCTCCAGGAGACTGACCAACCAGCCCCCCCGTAGGAGTCCTGGACCGAGACGCTTATTGAGCCGGAGCTGCTTGAGCCGCCGCAGTTCACGGTCACGTAGTAATTACCGGCACTACTGGGCGTGATGGTTGATGGAGATACAGTGCAGCCTTTGGACGCGGAGAAGTAGATTGGGCTATTGGTCGGGTGTATTGAGAACCACCATGAGTTGGATACTGGGCCGGTCCCGCTGGCCGACTCGGACACGGCGCCGGATGCGGTTACCGTCCAGGAATAACCGCTGGGCGCATTGACTGTTAGGTAGAATTCTGCATAGCCGCTACTACCGCTATTGCTTGACGATGATGTTGCGGCTACATTGCCATATATTGTATATACGCCATTGATGCCAAATGTAACTGGTGGGTTGGGGTTGTAGCTTTGAGTTTCGCTATCTCCGCAATTAGCGTTGTAGAGCGTGGACGAAGTATAATCAATGTCGATGGATTTTACGGTAACGCCTGGTGGGCCGTTGTAGAGATAGTATGTTTTTGTGGTCGTGGTTGTGGTCGTGAAGAATATGTAGTAATACTTCTGCGTGCCGTTTGGATATTGTAATAAGGCATCTCCACTGACGTAATAGGTGCATACGTAGCTCTTGTATGGCGTGAACGTCACGCTGAGGTATACTTGCACGCCACCTTGGCACTGTACGTTGTATGTGTACGTACCTGGGCCCGTTATTTGCGTGGGCCCGGTTATGCTGCATGATTGATAGCCTGGCGGTATGCTTGTTATTGAGGCCGAGACGCTTTGTGGGTAATTAAGTGTTTGGTTCACGTAAATTGTTTGGGTACTGCTTCCGCTCCATGATAGGCCGCTTGGGGGGGTTAGGCCTATCGACCAGCCAGCGCCGTATGGGTCATTAACCTGGATAACCACCGAGTAACAAAAAACATTGAACTCTTGCACACTTCCTGCGTTGTACGTATTTGCTACTCGGCTAGGAACTACCTGGCACTGGTAGTACCCATTGGGCGTGCTTGTTATTGATGCCGTGAAGCTTATTTGAATCGGCACGTATGGCGGGTTTATGAACCAGGTGTATGACTGGGCCTGGCTCACTGAGTATGACTGACCGGCGTAGCTCCACGTGACTTCCCATCCAGCGTTGTATGGGTCGTTGACGGTCACATCTATGAGGCCGGAGCTGGGTTGTGATTGCGACTGGGGTATTAATGGTATTGAGTTCACGGTCGATACGTTGACGCTGAATTCCTTAATAATGCCTGGGTAATCCATTGGTGAGGCTAGCACGGTTATTGAGGTTGGTTCGTAGCCTAGGCTTAGGGTGTAGACGTAGTACTGGTTCACGCCTAGCACCAGGTTTGGTGCATACTCATGGATTGAACCGTCGATGCCCTTGACGTATACGTACTTAACCACCGCCCTGTAATAACCAATGTTGTACATCGGTATGTACAGTGTCCCATTCACGTAGATAGGCTGTGGCAGGTATATGTATAGGCCCGTGTAAGCGAGCCTCGCGTTGTTGGTTGTTGACACGGTGATTGTTAGGTAGGTTAAACCGCCAATTAGCACCAGGCCAAGTGCAATGGCCAGTATCAGCGTGAGCCCCTCGAGGACCAGGTCAGCCAGGGCCATAACCAGGCACCCAGTAACCCGTGGCATTACCTGTGGATTTAACCACAATCACGCAGCCATCAAGGAACAATAGGCTTCACCGTTAATGCCTGAGAGGTTTATTTCATGGTAGTAGCCGGGACCCACCATGCTGGGTATTGAGTACTCCACGTGCGCGTCGTACGGAAAGTAGAGTGAGCCATTGACTAGGTAGGCAATGCAGGACCTGGACAATTGGGTGAGTCTCGTGTTTATCCTACCCATCATTGATGATGCTTGGTACGCTGTGTATAGGTAATCACTTACTAGGTATATTACTAGGGATGCGGCGACTATCAACAGCGCGAGTACGACGATACCACCTATGGTGAAGCCCCCCCTCGACATATCACTAATTACTTAACAGGGCATTAAAGCATTACTACTTTTTAAGGGGGTTCCAGCGGTTAATTACTTATGTCGGCTGCTCAGTGGGTGGTTACGGTATCCCAGGTACTCAACCTACTGGTCTCGACAGGCATGGTGTACATAGGCATAGCGGCCCTGGCGATAATAGGCATAACAACCGTGGCCCTATACCTAATGGGTAGGCCAAACGAGATTTGGGACTTCATTGATGAGGTTGTTAATTACTTGGCCATAATCGGTGGCGTAATTCTGGCCATAGCCATAGTGAATAAGGTGCTCGTCGGCTCGCTAACCATAGATCCCGTCACGGTTTATAAGACTATTTACGATTACGCATGGAATGCCGTTAGGTTTAGGGCATGGCTCCTCTGGAACACTTGTACCTGCCCATTGACTTATCCTTGGTGTGACGTTAGGGGGGGCGTGCAAACCGAGAATGCCACGTTGATACTTGAATCTACGGAGGATATCGTGCCCATGATCTACCTGGCTCAATGGACGCCAGGCCTATCCGCATTATTGATCGCGATGGGGCTTGGCCTTTCCGTGTCTAGGCTTAGGGGTATTGGTTCGTTGTTTATTGCCATTGGCCTTGGGCTCTACGTGGTTATTGTGGGCGGCGCTGCCGTGATTGCCTCACAACCGTTTTACGTTGCCATGATCAATGACAAGGGTATACAGGCTATAATTAACCCGGTGAATTTCGAGACTACCTGGTGCGAGAACGTGGGCATTAGCGTGAGTGGTCTTGGCAATGTGCTTAGTGCCTATAATAGGCTTGCCGTCTATATTGCGCAGGCGGACACCATAGTCATAATTCTATACGCACTGCTCTTTGCGGTTATCTATGCCATTAGGTCCGCCTTCTCGTGATGGGCATGCTTGGTCTGGCCCTCGTTGTTGTGACATTTGTTGGTTTGATGATTATTAAGGCGTTTAAGGGCTTGGTTAGGGTGATGGCTTTGTTGTTGGTGTTGATGACCTTGCCTGGTTTTTCATGGCCCTTGCCGTGGCCACTAACTTCTTCGGTCTGTTACCCAGCGATCTTTACCTTGTCGGTACTGCGGTGAGTACGATTAATGGGTTGTTGAGTAAGTACAATTACCTGGTGAACCTATTGGGTATTGCTGATGAGGGTCTTTCAGTAGCTATTGAGGTTGGGTTACCCATAGCCGAGGCTGCGGTGTATGCCGCCACGGGTTCCGGGCTTGGTTCGATTACCATAGTGCTTGAGGTTCTAGAGCACCTGATCGCCTTAGTAATTGGTTACGTGGTTCACGTGATCTCCATGCTCGTTGCCGTGCTGTGGTTCATTAAGTATGCCTTAATGATCGGCAGGGTGCTTGGGTTCTTCATTCCATACATTGTCTTCCTCCTTGTTATACCCAGGGTTAGGGATGTGGCTGTGATACCCGTGGCCCTCTACCTAATCCTCGGCGTTGCACTGCCCCCCCTGGGCATAAACACTACCCACGTATCACCAGTTATCAATATAATTAACGAGACGCAGTTTGCACCCGGCGAGGTTGGTTTTGTAAATGTCGAAGTCGTTGATGCGCTGGGTAGGCCTGTGCCTGCCGTGCTCTGCATAGGTGGTTATGGCTTCTCGTATAGTGAGACCATTGGCTTACCAAGTGGTTTTGGCGTGATAGCCCTGCCCATACGCGCCCTTAGGGGGGGTTTGGTGATTCCATACATTATTGATTGCCTGGTTGCCCTATTCATTAAGTTCAATGTTAATTACATGATTGCGCCAAGTACCGTGCCCAGTAATAATACCGTGATCATTAGCTTACCAATGATTGCCGTCTTCAATGGGAGTTCCCTAACTGCCCTATTTAACTATACATGGAGCGGTATTGGTTGGGTCAGCACCAGTGCCGGTAGTGGGTACGCCATTATTAACGTTACAACACCGTGCAGTGGGGAGTTATCGGTGACCGCCTACGCATCGCGGGTAGTGCTAGGGCCCATCAATTCCACGGTTGGTAACTGCTCAATAACCTACTCCGTGGCTCAAGGCATTCCGACAAACATGGTCCCACAGTCCTGGGTTAACAACGTCATTGAGAACCACGAACTCTTCTGCCAAGCCTTGAGCAGTTGATTAACCCATCAATTACGTACCAGGGACTTGATGCACCACCGCAGGTGGTTAATGCACTACTTGGTATTGTTAATGAGTCATGCAGCGGACTTGGTAACTACACGGGCGTGGTTAATGGGTTGAGGCATGTTGAGCTTAGCGTATTGCTTAGGTGCCGTGGTAATTGCAGTGACGTTAGTATTACCGCTTACGTGATTGGTGTTGAGCCGTACAGGCTTAATTACTACGCATTGTGGGGGGTGGTTCATACATAACCTGGCTAAACAAGTCCCTATTGATAATAAGGAGCGTCGGGATGAACCGTTCAGCCAGGTACAGTAATTAGTCTATTCATGAACACGGTGTACTACTCAGCTTATGCTGGGCGTCATTGGCCTGGTGGCTGTGGCCCCCAAGGATCAGTTACTGGGCTAGGTTAATGAACGTGGTCAGGGTTAGGATCGGTATTAATTATGGGGGGGATTTGGCGTCAATGGTTGTTTCCGCGGCCTCGAACGTGGCCGGCAACCGCAGGGTCGGCAATGTCGCCGAGAGGTACTTACTCGTGAGGAGGATCCACGAAATCACCAGCCGCAGCCGCATTAGGCACCTGCTCAGGCTGGGTATTGGGCCACTAGGGACTTGCCCAGGGTGTCCGCTGCCCCCCCTACGCCGTATTGCCGGCGCTCTATGGGGTCTCCGTGGCAAGGGATTACCTAGTGAGGAGGGTGTCGATGATTGAGAGGGAGAGCCTTAGGAATGCGTTGAGGGTCGTGGTCAGCACCACCGTGTCACCGAGCCTAGTCCTTAGGCCATACTCACTGGCAAATCCGTTGTTTCGTTACGGCATTAAAACATTGACAAGCCACCTAGGCATTAGAATCAGAGAGGCATCAAGCATCTACGGCTCACTGAGGAATTACCTAAACCCACGTATTGCATTTTACGTTGCACTTAAGTCCGCGGCTAGGGGCATTGGTAATTACGTTGTTGAGACCGTGCAGGAGACCTGGCGGGCAGTGGATAGGCCCCCCCTTGATGCGCTGGCTGTTATTAGTGCCAGGTTTGGCGCACTTAGGATTATCGATAGGGACCTAACAATGCAATTGGTTGATGAGGCCCTTACGGAGTTAATGAGTAGGCATGGTTCCTTGGTGGGCGTTAGAATCGTGGTTAATAATGCCGTAGTTAAGCCTGAGGACTTGGCGGGGGGGGTTGATGATTATGCTGACGTGACGGTAGTAACCGGTGAGGAAAATATCATAGTTAAAGCGTGGGTAGCCAAGGAATTGCTCAGGGTAATGGCCTCAGTTAAGGACTTAAAAACACCGCACCAGCGTAGTTACTGGTTTGGTGAGGAGAGAGGAGGTGCCTGACACCTGATGAGTACGGCTATACACTGATTTCTTATGAGGACAACTAATCATTAATGAGTCAGGGCAGGTCAGTCTCCTCACCGATCAGTACTGCAATGAATCATCACCAATCAATCAACCGCATTAAGACTCAAAAACACTACTGTTCATTTAAAATAATAACAGAAAGATAGATACTTTCCAGAAACAAGGCAATTAAGCCCAAAACCCATGCCCATCCATAACTTTCAATTATGAACCCGACAAAGGCCATTGACGAGGCCCTAGTAATAATTGGCAGGGCAAGGATGGGCAAAATACCCTGCGACAAAGCCCTTGATTGGTTATGGGAAATACTCATAAACCTAGACTTCGAATTGAAAATTACAAACACCATCAACGACAAAGCTTTGGAATTAAAGTCGCAATTAATGAATTAAATAGGAATTCATTATAGAAAATAGGGCTGCCGTAATGGTTCAAAATCGAATGCCATGAGACTCACGGCTTTGTCTCGTAGCGATTTCCGATACGAAAAACTTAAAATTGCCCTATAAAACCATTAAAGCCAGGGCCCGTAGCTTAGCCAGGTAGAGCGCCCTGGGGCATGTGCCCCCCCGCGTAAGGCTCATAACCGGGAGGTCCCGGGTTCAAATCCCGCGGGCCCACCACCCGTGCTCGTCCTTGCCATGTTTTGTTGCGGTTGATTGAGTTGTTTAGTCCCTGCGTAATGACTCAATGGCCTTTCTGAGCCTGTACTCCATTCTTTTCATGTATATTGCCATGGCGGCCATTCCGAGGAATTGTAGGCCGATTAGGGTCATTATTATGGCGATTAACCCCCCCTTTAGGTAGTACTTAATGCCGTAGAATATGTACCAATAACCAACGTAGGCGCCAAGGGCCAGGCCAGGAATGAGGAGGAGTGCGCCCAGTAGGAATAGTATTAGCATTGGGTTGTACCTAATGGTTAGCCTAACCATGTCACTGAATATCCTCAGCCCACCCCCCCCTCACGCCAAGCTTCTTCCTACCAACCCTGCGCCTATACTCGATCGGCACCTCCCTGACGACCCTACCCGTGCTAACCATGTGCGCCGTTATATGAGCCTCAATACTGAAGCCTCCAACCTCCGCAACCGCATCCCTAAGCGAGTCGGCCTTAATTATGTACATGCCGCTGAGTACGTCATGAAGCTTCGTGCCGAATAGTAGGTTGAAGGCCCAGGTGAGTATTTTATTACCAAACCTATAAATGAAGCCCTGACTGCCTGGCAATGGCCTTCTAACGCCTATGACTTCGTCAGCCCCCCCCGTCCTCACTATCTCCCTAACCATCTCCGGAACGTATTTGGCCGGGTATGAGTAGTCACCATCCATGACGAGCATGTAGGGCGTATTCACGTACTTCAGCGCCGTCCAAATGGCCATGGCCTTACCCCCCCTACCCTCCTGCTGAATAACCCTGACGCCGTACTTCATAGCCACATCCACAGTACCATCCCTACTACCACCATCAACGACGAGAATCCTCTCCCTAGAAACACCAACTTCGAACAACTCATCAAGAACAAGCCCAATACCCTCAACCTCATCCCGCGTTGGTATGACTATGGTGGCCAGGTCCAGTAATTTATTGTCAATATCACTGGCCATATGTAAGTACTAACTAACTTTATGAAACATGCACAATTAAGCATTACTGCTAAGAACGGACTGAAACAACACTGGTGAGGCATAGCCACTGCATAACCGCGTATATTAGGGAAGGTCGAAGAAGACGGGTTAGGCCGTAATGTGGTATGGAATCAATAGTGAGGAATTAAAGAAGGCCCTAAAACCAGGACGGCGAGATGAAAAACGCCTCAATCGGATAATAGGTATTAAAGGGGGGGAGGATGAGGAATAATCACTGTGAGGAGGGTTAGGCTGGCTTCGCCAATTTAACGATTGAATTCACTGATAGGGACCTTGCCCTTAGGCGCATTGAGTATTGGGCCACTAGGGTACTGGATTCCCAAAGGTTATTTACGGCCCT
>NZ_BBBI01000009.1 GCF_001315985.1 Vulcanisaeta distributa JCM 11216 | reverse complement strand
CCTATACTCATTGAAGACTTTCCTTAGGAATTCCATGGCCTTCTCGGCCTTATGCTCTATGTAATCCCTGTTCAACTCAATGAAGTCCTTCAGCGTGCTGGGCTTGGGGGGGCTTGGCAGCGGCCCCCCCTTTGCTAACCAGCTCTTGATTATCCTGAGCCTGCCACCCCCCCTCATCGACTTGGCAATGCGTGGTATTTACCATCCTCTGTGGACACTGCAACGTGCACGTACCTCTCGCTGGGTAGGTTACCCCCCTAGTGATCAACTCCCTATGAACATCGTACCTCCCAGGAAGCTTGTCTAATCTAATTACGGCCCAATAACCAAGGCCCCCCCGATTAACCATCTCAGCGACACCCTCGTACAACGGCCTAAACCTCCACATCCTCCTCTCTATATCATAAAACCTATGGCCAATCACCCTACCCCCCCTCACGATGACCTCATCTGCCTGGTCTGCGTAGCCGGGTATTTTATTGAGGAGGATGACCTCATTATCGGGTATTAATAACTTAGCCAACTCCTCACTTCCAAACTCATTAATCACAGCCCTCCTAGTAATCTCAACGTCGGCGGGAAAGGCAGGCCTAACATCGCCGGGCTTCGTAATCCTGGCAATACTCAATGATGAGCATCGCTTGGCTCCCAAGTCCTTACTAAGCACTGGCACGTTTAAGTCATCGCACCAATAAATCACTGAGGGCATCTTACCGCGGGTTTGAGAACAATGAAGATAAATTTAATTCTTTTGACGAAGCTGGAAGCACTCACTTCATATTCCTCATTAACTTCTGCCGTGACCCCTCATCAAGCAGTTGCAACACCCTACCCACGATTGCCTGGTCCCTGTTTTGCAGGTTCTTATCTAGCTTGAGACCACCCTGCTCCTTAATGCCAGCCCTGCCTTAACGACCTCGTCTGGGTACGAGGCCAGGATCTTCATGGTCGTCTTACACCAATTAATGTACTCATCATCAGTGGCCCTTTTGGCGAGGGTCTCAATGACCCCCCCACGGAGTGCTTGGAATGCCTGGTCTTCCTTGAGTGTGAATAGCATTTGTAGTATTGACTTTATTTGTTGCTCACGCTGGTTCTCGGGTAATCGGGCTATCTGTATTGGGTCTACCTGTGAACTCATTGATCACTGTTAATGTATTGCCAAAATAAATGAATCCCGGCACATCATTAAAAATAACTAAATCCCAAATTAATCCTAATTTCACGGAGGCAGTAAAAGACGCAGTGGGTTACCGACATCCCTCAGGAAGTCGCGGAGTTCGCGCCTAACATTCTCATCGCGCAGTATCTCGATTATTAATGCCTTGAGTGACGATCTGAACTCTTTGTCGTTAATTACCGAGAGCATTGACGATATCACTATCTTCCTTAGGTTTGGGTCGTTAACAAGGTCCGCCAGTACCACCTGTATTAATGGTTTAACGGACGCTAGTATCCCAGTCACGAGCATTTCCTGATTAATAACCTGCCCTGCCTGCGCAGACTGCTTGTCATTACTCATTAACATACCATTAAATCAATGGGTTAAAAACCTATGTATTAACCCAAGCAGTAGTGCGGGGGTGGCGTCGATGCTATGCTTAATTAAATAATCACTAATAGGCTATAGAGGTACATGATGATTAAGAGGAGCGCTATGAGCGCTGAGGATGTGACGCAGGTATAAAGCGGTCTCTAGGTAATCTTCTTAATCGATGTAAGACCGATGCCACTGGCTATATGCGGTATGAAGAAGAGCGATAATGGCGCAATTAATAGTATGTGTAATTGAGGGCTCGTCCTTAGTCAAGGAGCTGCCTTATGAGGAGGTAGTACGCATAGTTAATGAGTAGGCAGGAATCAGGCTAAAAGCTTAAATTTCTTGGTTCTCGGCTTTTCCCTTGGGCCGGTAGTCTAGCTGGAAGGATGCCCAGGGGGGGCTGACGCCCCCCCGCATAAGCCTCGCACGCGGGAGATCCCGGGTTCAAATCCCGGCCGGTCCACCACAATCAATCCTTTCCCCCCCTCTATCGTCAGTTTTAGAATTTCATCTGTGTAATAACCTATTTTTAGAGAATTTTATTGAAGAATGAATGCATGGATTACCCGTTGGCGTTTATCTCATTTTTATTTGAGTAAATAACTGCGTAATTCGTAGGTAATGGGTACCAGGAGTATGATAGCATGTATTCTGGTGCTATGTTGCTTATCCCTGGCGTTATGTCGTCCATGCTTATTGATTGCGGGTTTGTGATTGACTTTGTGATCACGTATATCGTGGGCTCCTCAATGATGTATTGGCCGTTTTCAAATAATTGCTTGGCCGTTGGTATGTTACTCGCGCCTATATTACCGATCCAACCATACTTAACCATTAACTGGACCTCCTCGGCCTCGCTCGTGATGTTGCAGATCGGTAGTGCGTAGGGGGGGACTGCGGAGTATAGGATCACCACTATGGTGTCGCCTGGAGTGACGTTGATTGCGGGGAACCCAACGCCTATTCCCGTGTGTATCACGTACCAATTCTCCGTATTAACGATTTGCCAGAAGTTCATGGTTTTATTACCGTAAACGTATGGGTGATTGACCGTTATGGCCAATGCCTGCAGTGGCTGTGATTGATTGTTTGAGGCTATTAACCTGCCGTTTAGGTAGATGCCAAGCCACATGGCATTGCCCGAATACGACATGCTGGCCCATGATGACAGCGTCTCATTTATTATGGCGGTTGGGAAGTCAATGTATAATTCATAACCATTAATCTTCATATCCCCCCCATGAACATGGTAGACAAGGGCTATTGCCGAGCCGCCGGGCATTATGAGGTCGTAGGAGGAATTACACAGGACAGCACCATAATTAATCCTGTTTGGTATAATGAGTGACGGAAGCTTAATTGATTGACCCACGTGAGAGGGACTCACGGAGCTGGAACCACCGATATGCCAAGTACTACGCACGACAAGCAAGGATACAACCACAGCCACTATTACCAACACAGCCACCAACCACCCCCCCACCCTCAAACCCATAACCATTGGGTATTGCTTGGTTTCTTATTTTAAATTTCTATACCTTAGTAAGCCCGTTCCAGGGACTGGAACGTAAGCTCAATGGCTGATGAGGATTAGCCATTAGGAGGGGGGGCATGTTATGGGTACCATGTATGACGTTACGCCAGTCACGTAGGAATTGGGTGGTGCTGATGATGATTGGTAGTACCCGATATACCCATTTATGCTTGCCGTACTACTTGACTGAGGAATCACAATGACCTCCCACGTAGTTTGTGCCCAAACGGTTTGAAGCACCTCATAAGCGCATGGGTATTGAGCTGTGACCACGTTATTTTCAAAGTCGACGTTGAAGGTGGCCACGTATGACTGTGATGGGTTGAAGTTTGGTAGGTATACGTTGGCTGGTGTTGTATCTTTGAAGGAGTTTGGGAATACCGCATCATTAGCACCGTAGCTATGTTAAATGTCCACGTAATACTAGGTACCTATAAGGATACACTGAATATTTACTTTATTAGTTAAAATGAGTTAAGCAGTGTAGCAGGAAATTATCATAGTCAATCAAGCCCGGCCTGGATTGATAACATGTCATGGATTAGTCTGTTTAATCTTACCCTAACCATAAAGAAAAAGCCCTGCTTATTTAAGGTGTAACATTAAATGCCTTTAATGTTTTCGTTGTTAGATGTTTATAGGGCTAAGCAGGTGATTAGTAGGTACTTGCCGAGGACTCCTCTTGTTTATTCACGTCAGTTATCTAGGTTGCTTGGCTTTGATGTTTACCTGAAGCTTGAGAATCTTCAGCCAACCAGGGCGTTTAAGGTTAGGGGGGGTGGTGTGTATTTCGCGATGGTTAAGAGGGATGAGGCACAGAGGAGGGGATTAATTGCGGCATCCACGGGCAATCACGCGCAGTCCGTTGTCTACGCCGGTAAGTTAATTGGTGCCAGGGTCGTGATCGTAATGCCTGAGGGCGTGTCCAGGGTTAAGGTTGAGGCTTTGAAGGACTTGGGCGCCGAGATTATATTTCACGGTAAGGTGTTTGATGAAGCCCTGGACTACGCAATGAGCCTCACTAACAGGGAGGGCTTACTATTCGTGCATAGCACCAATGAGCCACTGCTCTATCCTGGGGGGGTTGGCACAATGCACCTAGAGGTTGTTGAGGACCTGCCCGACGTTGATGTGGTGATTAACCCAATAGGCGGTGGCTCGGGAGCATCGAGTGCCGTGATAGTCTATAAATCCGTTAACCCATCAATTAAGGTCATAGGCGTACAGGCGGAGGGTGCGCCAAGTGTTTATCTATCGCTTAGGGAGGGTAGGTTGATTTCCACGGGCTATGCTAGGACTATAGCCGAGGGCTTAGCCACGGCTAGGGCCTATGAGTTACCATTCAGCATATTGAGGGGGGGTAGGATTGATGATGTGGTTCTCGTTAGTGATGATGAGATGCTCAGGGCTATTAAGGAATTAGCCCTTAATGCTGGGCAGGTCGCGGGGCCTGCGGGCGCCGCCGCATTGGCTGCTGCCATG
This sequence comes from Vulcanisaeta distributa JCM 11216, assembly GCF_001315985.1. GTDB lineage: Archaea > Thermoproteota > Thermoprotei > Thermoproteales > Thermocladiaceae > Vulcanisaeta > Vulcanisaeta distributa_E. Next base: position 85,927 of record NZ_BBBI01000009.1, on the reverse strand, counting down.
AAGCTGAGGAGTCAGTTAATGTGTAAGAAGGTAGTTATCATGGTTACCGGCGGTAATATAGACCCAGAACTGTTTATGAAGGCCCTTGAGAATTATTAATTGTATGAGGAGGATCGTCGTCCTGGGCTTCGTCTCACCACTGCATAGGGATAGGTTACCCACTGTTGGTGTTGATAGGGTCGTATCAAGTACTGATGAGCTAAGGGGGTTGAACATTAGCGATGCGTTTGTCGTTGCATTAATACTGTCAGGTGGCGTTAGTCGCCTTGTCAGGGAGTTCGCCGAGGATTACGGCCTACGCAGGTTACTGCTTGTTTCTCATCCAGGCCTTAATAGTCTCGCCTCAGCCCTTGATGCAAGGGCCCTACTTAGTGAGGTTGGGGTTGACTCGGGAATACTTCACCTCGATGACCTGGGCCATATTGACCATGCACTAAGGATCGCCAGGGCCATAGCTTCTATACTCGGTATTAGGGTTGCCCTGCTTGGTGTTGGGGCTAAGGACAGCGTAGCCAGGACCTTTGAGGATAGGTTTGAGGCGAGGGTTGATGCTATACCCATGGAGAGCCTTGAGGATATGATTGATAATGCTGATGAGAAATTGGCCGCCGAGTTCGTGAACTACATTAAAGGTAGGGTTAAGTTTGAGGTTGGTGATGAGAGGCTTAGGGACGTTGGTAGGATCTACGCTGCCATGCGTGGTCTTTATGGTAAGTACGATGCCCTCGCAATTAACTGCTTCCCATACCTAGTTAAGCATAGGGTCACACCGTGTTTGGCGTTGGCTAGGCTTAATGAGGAAGGGTTGATAGCGGCGTGTGAGGCCGACTTAAGGGCTTTGTTCTCCATGGTTGTTGCCAGGGAGTTAACTGGCTATAGTGGTTGGATCGCGAACACGAACCACATTGAGGATAGTAAGGTTACTATGGCTCATTGTACCATAGCCCTTAATATGGTGAGGGATGCCAGGGTTGTGACCCACTTTGAGTCTGGGTTTAACTATGGCTTGACTGGCAGTTTGTTGTTTAATGATGTGACTGGGGGGGTCTCGGTCTCAAGCGACTTCAGGAGGATGGGTATCTTCAGTGCCAGGGTTGTTGAGACAGGGTTGCTGAGTGATAGGATGTGCAGGACGCAGGCCATACTTGACCTCGGTACCGACTCCTCGGTCATCCTTAGGCTGGCGCCGTATAATCACCACGTCATAATACCTGGCAATATGGTTAAGGAGTTGGAGACCATAGCCGGCGTCCTCGGTATGGACGTCGTTAAATACACACCATAACTCAACACTCACCCTTCATACCCTTTGGTGGTGTGACCCCCCCCTCTGGCCCAGGTACCTACCCAGGTACTTCGCCTCGCCAATTGCCTTTACGAGGATCACATGTAGAAACCTCATGCCTGGCCTAAGGACCATGTAATTGCCGCTATTGTTTATTACCTCTATCGTTACGTTGCCCTCAAAGCCTGCATCGATTATTGTTGGTGGCACGCTTAGGCCGTACCTGGCCAGGGTTGAGCGGAGGTTGCAGAAGCCGACCACGTCCCTTGGGAACTTCACGTACTCCATTGTCGTCAGTAATGCGAAGCTCCTTGGTGGTATTACTATCCTGCCATCCTTAGCCTCAACGATGCTGAATAGGTGCCTAGCACTCTCCAGTTCGCATGGGTCTATTACCTGCCCGTCGAAGGCGTATATCGCGTACTCGGTGCCGACCCTAAGGTCAAGCCCATTCTCCCTAACAACGTCCTCGGTGAAGGGTTCTATTGATAGGACCCCCCCGCCTTTAACAAGCTTTAGTATTTCATCCCTCGTTAGTACGGCCATCAATTACTAACGAGTCTCGCGATTTTATTTTTATTACCATAAAAACCCCAAGGTATTCCCCCCACATAATATCACTGACTGGGCAGGTATACCTGTTCCCATGGGTACTTATTCCTGTCCTTAGCATCTCTAATCTCGTCTAACTTCCTCATCATTGCCTTAAACTCATCATAACTAATCTTCCTGAAGAGAGGCCTCACATTACTAACCCTAGTACCTGGCCTTGGCGGTTCGTAGGCATCCGCCCAGGTTAATTTACCGAAGCCCGCCATTGACCATAGGTCCTCCATTGACTTGGGCATTACAGGCCATAGGCCTATTGATAGGGCCTTAACCATGTGCAGTGCATTGAGCATGACCGCGCCTGCCTCATCCTTATTACTCTTTATTAATTCCCAGGGCTGTCTCTCGTTTAGGTACCTATTACCGACCCTCGCAATCTCCACAACCTCCATCAACGCATCCCTAAGCTCAATCCTCTCGTAATGCCCCTCAGCACTCCTGAAGTGATTTAAGGCTTCATCCCTATACTTAACATCAATGTCCTTAAGCGCCCCATTAGGAACCTCCCCGTTAAACCTCGCGCTTATGAAAGTAAGCACCCTATGTATGAAGTTGCCAATTACATCGTTTAGTATTGAGTTTATGACCTCAAGGACTTGATGCCACGTGAAACTCGTATCCCTCCCCCCCTCAGGTCTCTGGTAAACCAGGACAAATCTCCAGTAGTCAACGGGCATTAACGCCAATGCCTCATCAATCCAAATACCAATCCTTTGGCTCTTGGAGAATTTCTTACCCTCGAATAGTAAGTACTCGGTTGATGCTGTGGTGTAGGGCATTACGTATGGGTCTCCAGAGGCTATGAGCATTGCGGGTAGTAATATTACGTGGAATGGAATGTTATCCTTACCCACAAAGAATACGGCCCGTGTACTTGGGTCGAACCAGAATTTCTTCCACTCATCCTCATTACCCCCTGTTCCTGAAGTACTCTATCGTTGCTGATACGTAGCCGAGCACAGCCTCAAACCATACATATATCGTCTTATCATCGGCGCCAGGGAATGGGGGGGCCTCAATACCCCCCCACTTATTATCCCTTGTTATGGCCCTTGGCCTTAATCCCTCCTTAAGCATCCCAAGGCTCATTTGCTTGGCGTTCTCGGGCAGTGCGGTGTTCTCCTCCACGTACTTCCTAACCCTGTCCTCAAGCTTCGTTAAGTCCAGGTACCAATGCTTTGTTCTGACCCAAATTGGTTTAGAACCACATATTGCACACCTCGGGTTTATCAATAGCCTTGGTTCAAGGAGCCTACCGCAATTCTCGCATTGATCACCGCGGGCCTTATCATACCCGCAGTATGGGCAAGTACCTATTATGAACCTGTCTGGTAAGTAGATCTTGTCCTTTGGGCAGTAGGGTACTTCGTCTTCCCTAGTAATTATGTATCCATTGTTGTAGAGCTTCATGAAGAATTCTTTAACGAATTCCTTATGCACTGGCGACTCTGTCCTCGTGTAATTATCGAAACTAATCTCCCACAATTCGAATAGCTTTTTCACGATTTCATGCATTCTATCCGTCAATTCCCTAGGCTTCACACCTAACTGTAGTGCCTCGACCTCGATAGGCGTGCCATGCTCATCAGAGCCGGACACAAAAACAACGTCATCTCCCTGAGCCTAAGGTATCTGGCAAAGACGTCAGCTGACAATACGGAACCAATCAGATTGCCCAGGTGAGGTACCGCATAGATGTATGGCCATGCAGAGCCTATAACCCACTTCCTTTTGGCATTTCCTGATTGGTCACCATCGTTACCAAACTGCACAACGTAACCCAGAAATTTAAGTTTTAAGCTTAAAGTAAATTACTATCACTGAATCTTCCGTGACCTATTAAGGCCTAGGTCTTATCTTAACCGACTATTCTTACGTTCTAGTTCCTGAAACGAGCCCTAACCGGATTTAAAAATACGAGGGAGAATAATTAATGGCCATACATGGCACGTAGAAAAATCAGTAAGGTGGTCAGTTGTGACTTTGGTTGAGACTTGTTATTGGTGGGGTTATTACGTGGGCCTCATTGCACCTAGCGATCATGCAGTAATTCTTGACGATTACATCTTCATGCGTGTTGTCACGATATCCTACATAAAACGGCACCACCCTCCCTGGTTATTATTAGGGCTCATTCCATCCTAAGTACCTGCCCGGCTTAGCTTTGTCACCCATGTGCTTGGTAAATCGGTTAATGTCTCAATAACCTCCCTAGTCTACTACAGCACGTACAAGAATTCCTAATTCATGCATAGGTCCATAATAATCAGCACCACAAAGCCAGCGATGACGCTGAGTCCTACATAAACACCACATACAATGCCAATTACGTAACTGGCAGTAAACAGTCCCTTACAGCTATGGTATCATGGTTTCCTGGATCATTAATGGCCCATCAATTGTCTCAGAAGGGGGGGATTACTACTTCTACGGCCTCAACATGGTGGCGCAAAATGGAGCCTGTGGGCATAATACACGTATACGTAGGCCTAACCAACGAAACGACAACAATGCGCATGGAACCAATACCAAAGGATGGGGGGGTGAATGTATTTAATTGTGTATGACTAGGTAAGCAATAATTGATACTTAAGGTAATAATTACTTAGCTGCTGGGAAGGATAATAACCAAGTATTTCTATAGATTAAACGTGCAAATGAGAAATAATGTCAATTTAAACCGCCTTATTTGAAATATGTTAATTGTTCCTTGGGATTTAATGATTTAATAGAAAATTATTCGACCTTAATCTCAAATCCTCTCTTTCCTGAACTCTTTTTCTTCAACTCTACGGTTAATACTCCGTTCCTATACGTGGCTTTTGACTGGCTAGGGTCAACCTCAGCTGGTAGTTCAACTTCCTTGTAATACTTCCTATCACTGTTCCTGGCACTTATAATTAATTTCTTACCATCCTCGGAAACCCTAATACTTATCTTATCCTTATCAACACCTGGCATGTCCATTATAACCTTTACTGAGTCCTCCTCCTCAATGACGTCGGTTAACGGCTCAATATCCTCCTCAATGACTGGCCTCTCACCCTTTGGCCTAACGTTGCCGAACTCCTTAATTCTCGGTTTCCCATCAGGCCTATGGATATCTCAAATCCATAATAATAATACCTAGGTCTTACCTTACCGCCACGCTTTCCCTCCTCTTCTTCTGGCGTAACTCCTCTCATCATTCTCTCCATCTCCTCCTCCATCTCACGCTCAAGCTCCTCAAAATACCTCTGAATCCTCTTGAACCAGTTATCTATGTCCTCGAACCACGACATACAACATAAAGAATAAAATAGCCTTAATAAACCTTTATTGCTCTTCCAACTCAACCTCAGGTCTCTCCTCGGCACCGGCTTCATTCTCTTGATCATCCTCGTTATCTCACCAGCCACCTTGTTACGGACGGCCTTACTAGGTATGTCCGCCAACTCAGTAACCACCTTCTTATTCATCTCAAAATCATCACTAAACCTGTCTGGGTAAACCTCAAGCAACCTCCTGGCAAGGCTCTTTATGTACCTTGGCCTTACACGCCCCCATTGTCCAGTCGTATTCTTAACCCCCCCTTTAAAATCTTACGTTATGTACGTAATGCTAACACTTTTAATAACTAGTTCAGGTTTTGTTAATGCCGTGAACAATGTAAGGATTAACATGGTGGAGCCAATACTAAAGCCCATGTATTTCCTAACGGGATTTGCAGGCATAGGCATGGTTGGCTACTTAGTTGTTCAGCACCTGTCCAATGCTCTTAATTGCCGTAGGGTTGGGTTCATAGTGATGCCCAGGGAACCACCGTTGAGTGCTTACATAATTAGTGCGAACATGCTCTCAACGCCTGGCGAGATTTATTATTGCCCGGAAACTGGTTTTACTATTTCCATAATTCATTGGGATGGCGACTTCATGACCAAATACGCGCACGATGTCGTTAAAACAATTGCCCGCTGGGTATACATTAATGGTTTTAGGGAGGCCATACTCTTTGGTGGGCTTGATAATAGATTAAGGGGGGGTGAGGATTTAGATCAGCTGAGAATCGCTGTAACAACCGAGTATAGGAGTAGATATTCCCTGGGTAAGGTTAAACTTATGGAGCTTAACTACGCAATGGTTGGGCCATTGGCGTTGTTAATGAATGAATTCGAGAGGTTCGGCATACCCGCAATCTCCATATTGCCGTATGCCGAACCATTCCGTGCAGACCCTAATGCGGCTATCGTCGCCATTCAGTTCCTAAAGGAATTAACAGGCGTCGAGGTTGATGTTAGTAGATTAAGGGAGTTAGCCGAGATTATTGATAAAGAAGTTAAGGAGTTGCAGGAAAGTATGAAACGTAGGGAGGGACCTCCCCATTACATCTGATTGCTACATTGAATACCACTTATTTCCTTAACGATCCAAGGTATTAATGAGTATAGTTCCTGCCTTGACCTAGCCTTAAGAATTATTAAGCCTTTAAAGCCCAGACCCATTAACTCATTGATTATTTTTTCGCGATAATCCTTCGTAATTACCATAATTCCGTTAAATCCCTTACTCCGTAATTTAATTAAGTATTTACGTAGCAAATGGTGAGCGTGTAGACGCAGGTAATTCGGAGTAGGTTCAGGATACTCATGCTGCGATAACGGGTAAATCTCACTTATCTCATACGGTATTGGACCCAGGATGGGATTATTTATTATAATGTGAACTTTACTTAATAAGTCATTACTTATTAGTTGATCTATTAGCCAGTATATTAATGGGTCTCTTATGTATGGTCTATCAAGAAGCTCACCTGGCAATACCACGACTATACATCCCTGGGGGGGCGGCTCATAATTATTGAGAAGTCTCTCAACATGCCTAATTATTTCGGGCCTGTGCAGGGATTCCAAGGATGTTATGTGCAGTGCCTTCACACGCCCTGACTCATCCGGGATTACCTTAAGCAAAGCCCTTAACCCCCTTCCTTAAGGCCAGTAATGCCGACTTAACCCTGGCATCACCGCCAGCTTTTTCCTCTAGGTACTCCCAAAGGGTTCCCTCCTTAATCCTAGCCTTAATTTCCTGGATCTCCTCCCAAAGCACGTATAGGTTGTGGATTGCCAATAACCTCTCGCGCTCAGCCTTATTCATACTCGTTAACTCCTTAACACTGTACTTCCTACACACGGGGGGGCAATTACAGGGTATTCTATCAACCTTAACCTCACTAAGTCTAACGGTCCTATCCCTAAGGATTATCCTATCATCACGGGCATACAGAACGTAACTGGCAGAGTCAAATAGGTCAATGCCCATGGCGACCGCAAAGGGTAGTATTAATGGGTGCCCAGCCCCCCCAAAGAGGTGCACGGGCTTGCCTGGTGGCAACCTCTCCTTCACCACGGCTATCATCCTCATTATCGTTGAGAAGTCATACTCCTCAAGGAGCGTTGTTGGGCTACCGATAGCGTAGATATCGAAGTTCAACTCGCCCATCTTCGTGGCCGAGTAACTAAGTATGTCGAGTTTATCACCACCCTGCACTGGACCCACAATCAACATCCTGTGTTCGGGATCCCATACCTTGGCCTTCACAAGGGCTGCCCTGGCCCTTCTCAGGGTTTCCTCAACCTCAAGCACTACGGCTTCTTTAGGCCTACCCCCCCACTGTCGGTATGTCGAGTATCACGCCGATGTCTGTGCCTATGTCAATCTCATACTTGAGAATCTCTCTGGGGGGGATACCTCGACTTTACCGTACATGAGCAGTTGATATGCGCCTGAGTCTGTCATGATGGGTTTATCCCAATTAAGCAGTTTATGCACGCCAACCTCCCTGACAAGGTCGCCATAATGTCTCTTAAGTAGGTAGGCATTAGTTATTACTTGATTAAAGCCTATACCCAAGATATCGCTTAATGATATAACCTGTTTTACCGGATTTATCACGGGAAATAATGCTGGAGTCTCAATAATACCTGACCTAGTCCTTAATCTGCCAATTCTTCCAGCTAAATCTTTTTCTAATATTTCAAAGGACATTCGGAATAACCACAAAACAGGGTTTATTCTAAAAATATACCTATCCTCAGGATTTTTACACAGCGTTAATAATTTAGGTTTTTCGCTTAGACATGAACTCATCAAACAACTCCTTAACGCGCTTGGCCAATGGACCTGAACCCTCGACACCGGCCGTGGTCACCTTGACATTACCAACCTGCACTACGTTTGCTTCCTCAACATACTTAACCATGCCAGGGAAGTACTTATCTATGTACCTGGCGAACTCCCTGAGATCCACAAACTCCTGAACAAGGACTACGTCCACTATGGCATGGCTCATTATCAATACTCGGGAGAACCTCTCATTCTTATTATTGACGGCATCCACGAGCATCATGTTTAACGAGCTATCTATACCCACGAGTAATCCCTGGTAAGTCGTGCCCATGCTCGTGGTTACCCTAACCTCCTTATTAACCATGTTCAGTAATTCCGCATTAAACCTCCTGGCCGCATCGGCGAGTAATGACATAATTAATCAGGATTACATAAGATAAGCTTTTTTAGTATTTTTCCTTACCGTAGACCAATGCAGTTAAGTGGTGATTTCAAGGTAATGGATGTTAAGGGTACGGATTACAGGGGCATTGTAAGGCTTGAAATGAGTAGCGAGTCTGGCGTATCCCTGGCCCTCGAGTACCCAAGGAATGCCGTTGGTGTTGATATTAAGCAGGGGGATAATGTCAGGGTTAGCATTAGTAATGAGAAGGACCCAAATTACTCATCGAATTGGGATGTCTACATGAATGGAGTCGTGTATTACGTGGGTGGAAATAATGTTAAGATATCGATAGGGGGGGGCTTGTTAATGGACGTTAATAATTTTAAAAATGATGTTAAGGTCGGCGAGAAGGTCTACATTGGTTTGAAGGTGTTAAGGTAGACCAAAAGTTTCAGTAAACTCTCACACTCCACTGGAGTTTAATAACCCTGAGCTATTTGGCATATAAGCACTGGACTTATTAATAATGAGAATGAAATCACAGATGCCATGCAATGCCCTTACTGTGGAAGTTCAAGAGTAATTGAGAGGGATGGAGAATATGTATGCATGAATTGCGGTACTGTGGTTGGCTCTGTATACGTTTATGATACGTATACACAATCATCACCATTAATAGATGGTGAAGAGATTGACCTAACTCCAATATGGAAATCCGTAGAGAGAAGTGTAAGAGTGGGTAATGAGACAAAGTTGAGTGTCTATAAAAGGTTGAGGGCCATAAATGAATTATTCAGGGTAAGGCGTGAGAGCTACTCGATATATAGGGCATATGACTGTATGCTGTTCATAGCTAGGTCCTTTGGAATCGGTAATGAGTACATCGAGGAAGCCAAGCTCATTTTTAGAAAAATAATAAGCAAGGACGGCTCATCAGCAACCTACTACGAGGCAGCGATTGCGGCGGTATTATACGTAATATTGTCACATAACCTACCCATAAGCACTAAGCAGGTAATAAGCGCATGTAGGTTAAGGGGGGGTCATAAACTGACCTTTGAAGCGATAAGGGACTCTCTGGCCGCTGTCGGGCTTAGGTATAGTTTGAGGGATAGAATATTATCCCTCATCAGGTCAGGACTTGTTAAATTATTTAATGATTCCTGGGTTACCCTCTATCCTGAAGCCGAGAGGTTTCTCAACTCGTTACGAAAGTCCGTAATACAATCAAGGAGTCCGCCAATCCTGGCCGCCGCAATCATTTACTGCGTGGGCAAGAGATTTAATTACAAATTAAGGATAGAGGACGTGGCTAAAGTAACCCAGGTTAGTCAATACACGCTGAGGGATTATGTACGTAGGTTATGCCAAACTAATTGATTGCCCATTCTTTTATTCTTGGTGAAGAAGACATGTTAAATTACGTATCTCCACTGAATATACATGCTAATAAAAAACCGTTGTTAACTAAGTTGATAATTGCTCATCAAATCCTGAACTGTATAAGATGCCCGTTAATTAGCAGGTGTAATTTCACAAGAGATCTTTCAGCCATGCTGATCGAGGGCATGGTCGATATTGACGCGCTCGAGACATTGAGTGCCTGCAAATTAACAAACTTAGTAGATATACTAAATATCGCGCGTAGGTTTGATGGACAGGACTTCATTAATAGACTCCTTAATCTGTTCATTAAGAAGGGTGCCAGGTCTAATTTAAGGGTGGAATTATTTAAGGAGGGATCTATCATTACCATGAATGATTTCTCATTAGTAATTGATAATGCCCAACCAATAGGTGGCACATTTACAATATCATCCCTTAAATACGTAAATAATAATGGCGACTGCTACTTGAGCTTCATAGAATTAATAATGATTATTTAAATTACCTAGTTGAATTAACGAAGAGAGTTGTTCCCAACCATGACTATTCCCTATCATCACTATTATTATCAAGGGATAAATTTCTGTCCATGCTTATTAATGACCACGCACTCAGGTCACTAATAATACTCGCCAGCCTTGGTTTAGGCGATTTAGCACCAATTATACTAGATCAGAATGTTGAGGACATATTCATAACCCAGGACTCCATATACGTCAATCATAGTGAACGTGGAATGTGTAAGGTCATGAATGCCAATCCACAACTGGTTGCAGGACAGTTCCTTAAGATCGCCAATATTAGCGGTGTTAGAGTTTCCGTAGATAATCCCAGCGGTAAATTCTCTATCGCCATTAATGGCAAGAAACTTAGGATCTCGGTGGATAGATGGCCCCCCCTCGTTGAGGGTTTGTCGGTGCACGTTAGGCTTCATAAGAAGCCATTTACAATTAATGACCTGATTAACATAGGTTCAATAAGTATAAAGGAAGCGAGTAGATTAATTGCTGCGCTACGTGATGGCTTTAGTATGCTTATTATGGGTCCGCCATCAAGCGGTAAAACAACGCTATTAAATGCACTAGATATGGCGTTACCCCTGAACCTGAGGAGGATATACATTGATGAGACTGATGAATCCCTGGAATTACCGACACCAAGCGTTAAGGTTAAGTCAATAATTGGTAAGACCGAGGAGGTACTTAAGTCGTTACATAGAGGTTATGGCGTACTAATCATCGGTGAGTTAAGGGAGAGGGACCACTTCGAGGCTTTAATTCACGGTATTAATGCAGGTCTCCAGGTATTAGGTACCACACATGCGGATAACGTTGGCTCATTAATGAGCAGGTTAAGAACGTTTTCATTGAATGAATTAATAGACCTGGATAGATTCATATTAGTAATAATGGAGAGGGATGGTTCAATACGCCGGGTTAAGTCCATTATCTACCCTCAGTTTTTCAATCCTGAGCAGCAAAAAATAGATGCAATAATCAATGCATTAATGAGATTAAACCGCGTCAACAACGGCTATATTGAGTATTCCATTCAATTAAACAGAATGTTAGATGATGTTGGTGATGAAAATGAGCCTAAATGAGTACCTACTGGGTAACGCCAGGGCAAGGGCTCAGGAAATAATCGATTCACTTGATAAGTCCTTAACAATAATTGTTGGCATAACGTCGATAGGCCCCATAGCTCTATTCATTTTCTCTACGCTCGTGAATCCCTACCTCTCATTAATCATACCTCTATTCGTAACGTCAACAACACTTGCCACCAGGAGAATATTTCTTAGGTTTAGGAATAGGCTTAATGATGAATTATTGAATTCCATGAATGCCCGGGATAATTTCGTAGGAGAGCTATTAAGTGGCGGTGGATCGATTATGATGAATGTTCTCGGTATTAATGATTCGCGTAAGTGGATTTACCTACTAAGGGCTTTATATGAGGTTCATGATGATATACTTACTTCCATATTATCCAGGGAGTTACAGGGCAGCCTTTCAATTAATGAATTAGGCCTTGCTAGGTATATAATTGCCCTCAAGTATTCAAGTGATAAAATAACAATTAGCGCATTAAGTAGGGGATTAAGGACGATAGTGCTTAGTTACTATGTTCTTTTGTTCGCGATACCTGCGGTAGCCAAGTCCCTACAATTTCTTGGAATTCGTTGGAATATCCTATTTATTATTTCAATCCAGGTGTTAATTGCAATATCCCTCTATGTCTTTCTGAGGATGATTAAGAAAGAATTTGGTATTGGTATTAATAGGTATATGTTTTTTATGATTATTATTTTAAGTATTTTACTAAGTATGGGGCTTTTAATGTTAGTCAAATGAGCTTGAACCCTCGCCCTTGCCCTCCTCGCCTTCCCTCTTCTCCTCCTTCTTCTCACTCTCGATCTTGCTGGCGGCGATTATCTCATCAATCCTCAACACCATCGTCGCAGCCTCAACGGCAGCCTTCAAAGCCTGCAACTTAACGGTTAGTGGCTCTATTACGTCAATAGCCCACATGTCAGCTACCTTGCCCGTGAATGCATTGATACCGTACTTCCAACCATCCTCCTTACTCTCATGAATGTGCCTTAGCTCAGTCAATACATCGACAGCGTCAAGGCCGCATTCTCAGCGAGCGTCTTTGGTATCACCTCCACAGCATTCGCAAAGGCCTCTACAGCATACTGTTCCCTACCGCCAACCTTAGCCGCGAATTGCCTAACTACCTTGGCGACCTCCATTTCGGGTGCGCCGCCACCAGGTAGTACGTAGGGCTCCTCAATTACATCAGAAACAACGCTAAGTGCATCTGTTAGGTTCCTCTCGGCCTCATCAACAAGCCTCTCGAAGCCACCCCCTAATTAATATGCTTACTGCCTTCGGGTTCTTGCACTGCTCGACAAATACCATCTTCTCATCTCCAATTCTTCTCTCTTCAATAAGGCCTGCGAAGCCGAGGTCAGCCTCCGTCATGTCCTCAATATTGGTCACTAGCCTACCGCCGGTTGCCCTAACGAGCTTCTCAATGTCGCTCCTCTTAACCCTCCTAACGGCCAGGATACCTGCCTTAGCCAGGTAGTACTGGGCCATGTCATCAATACCCTTTGTTGTGAAGACTGCATTTACTCCAAGAGCCTTGAACTTGTCGACGTAGGACTTTAGTATGTTCTCCTCCTCCTCGAGGAACGCTCTTATTTGGTTGGGATCGTTGATCCTAATTTCGGCATCGATCTCCGGCTTCTCAACCTCGAGTGGTGCATCGAGTAGGGCAATCTTAGCATTAACAACTCTCTTGGGCATTGCTGCGTGGACAACCTCCTTGTCAACGACTATGCCATAAACTAATTGAGTGTCCTCAAGGGCACCACCGTGCTTCTTAACAATCTGCACATTATCCAGGTCTGCTACCCACTTCCCGTTTCTTTCCTCAGCAACCTGTAGCATTGCCTTAACCGCAAGCTCTGCGAAGTAGTCCTTGACGGTCTCACTTATCTTGCCGTGCATTGCCGTGGACGCAACCTTCTTAAGCGTTGTGACATCATCCCTCTTTACCGGGATTGCGATCTTCCTTAGGTGCTCCGTGGCAACATCGAGCGCCTTCTTGAATCCTGAAACAACGACTGTTGGGTGTATGTTCTTATCAAGTAGCTTCTCGGCTTCCTCAAGCAATGCACCGGCCAGTATTACTGCGGTTGTTGTTCCATCACCGACCTCATCATCCTGTGTCTTAGAGATCTCAACAAGTAGCTTGCCAATTGGATGTTGCACGTCCATCTCATCGAGTATTGTTGCTCCATCATTCGTGATTGTTATGTCGCCAAGGCTATCAATGAGCATCTTATCCATACCCTTGGGGCCAAGCGTTGACTTCATAACCTCAGCAACTGCCTTAGCAACCATTATGTTTATCCTCATTGCCTCCTTACCAAAGGCCCTCTGGGTCCCTTCCTTCAATACCAGTACTGGCACACCGCCGATCTGTGCTAGATATGCCTGTGTACCGCTGCTCATCGGCGTCTCCGTAAAGCACTTCTATAAAAACCTTTCTTTCCTATGAGGAATAAGTCCACGTATTACCACACCAATAAATTACTTAAATCAAGAGTATTCACCTTAAGGACATCACCAGCATTAATAACAGGTTTTGCAAATCTATCTAAATCATCAATACCAATCCTTGGACATGCAGTATTTACCACCGCATCCACAGGCAGGTTGTTAATGTAGTCAGGCGAGACCTCATTCAGGTCAATAACCACGAATTCCTTACCCAAACCCCCCCTCAACCTATTGATTAGCAATTCAACCAGTTCAGGTCTATACTGGCCAGGCTTCCTCGAAATGACGATGCCCACGAGCCTCGCATTACTAAATCCCTGAAGCGCCTTAACCTTAAGGGCTAAGTACCTACGGTATACCTGGTCAACATTCTCAACGGACCCCCCCTAAACACATCAAGCAGGTAAACAGTTGCTTGCGGCTTTAATAACTTAAATGTCAATGGGTAAAAGTAACCAGAGCCCACAAACAGTACTGTTCCTCGTATTGGAAAGGGAATAAAACAACCAGTTATGGGGGGGCTCGGCGCTACTGATAAACCAAGAGCCTCAGCAATTTTATATGCATATAGCTTATATGGTAATGCATAGGTTACGAGAACGTCGGTGCCTGGCCTAACGAAATCGCCCACAATTTCCCCAACCCTATTTAATAACTCAGGCCTAGGTTTATAATAGATAACTGAAAACAATACGATGGGGGGGCCTCCCTCGATTTCAATAGTAACAATATTGCCAGACCCACCCCCCCTCCTTACTCTGAGGTTATTACTTATTATACGGAATATATTAGATGGCAAAGCATGCCCTAGATGAATTATGTATTGATAATCACTCAACACCGAGAAATCACAGGCACCCCCCAAACATTCTGCCCACTTAAGTATGCCCTATATCCCTTATTACTTAAATATCGCACAACCTCTAACCCAACGTTTTTAAATCCGAGGGGGGGGTCTCAATCAGACTTTAACGTCTTTATCCCCTCTGCTCAGTTCTTCTTCAATTCCTTTAAGCGGTAATAAGTACTCGTCTAGTACCTCGGTTAAGTCATTATTATAATTCACGGGCATGAAAGTCTCTAGATGATATATAAATAAATTCTGTGCGTTCTAAATGGTCCATTAACAACAATGGATTTTATAGGCCGCCAACCAGGTACCTCAAAGTCGTGACTAACCACGCGAGAGCCACGTCTTAGCTCCTTAATTAATTTCAGTCGTATTTTCTCATTAGCATCACTACCCAAGTACAACGTTATTACGTCAGCTATTGAGTAATCAAAATCGAACAAGTCGCCCCATACGACATACGCTCTGCCTTTCAACCCCCCCAACTTCTCGAAGGTCTCAATACATGACCTAACAAGTGCTGGGTTAATTTCAATACCTATACCAATGGCATTAAATATCGTGACTGCCAATACCACGATATTACACTCACCAGCACCAGGGTCAACAACGACCTCTCCAGGCCTTACATTCGCTAACCTAAGCATTTCTATGGCAACATCACGTGGTGTTGGTACATAAGGTACTGCCATTCTGATACTTCCTGTTCTTTTAAAGGAAAAGGATTTAAAGGCATGCCTTATACGGGGTTCTTAGAACCCAAAGCCATGTCCACAACATCCCAACTGGGATATGAAAGGTTAAATGGGGTGATCGGTAAGCACATATATGGTAACCTATACGGGGTCGACCCAAACATTTTAAGTGATGAGAAGTTCTTACGGTCATTAGTAATAAAGGCCGCCGAAATGGCCAATGTACACCTGGTTGAGGTTAAGTCCTGGAAGTTCATAAATGGCGATAAAGAGGGTGTCAGCGTACTTGCCCTAGTTGTAGAGAGCCACATAGCGATACATACATGGCCCGTCTATAGGTTTGCCACGGTTGATGTATATACATGCGGCGACCATAGCATGCCAAACAAGGCATTTAACTATATTGTGAGTGTCCTTAAGCCGAGGAAATACATCGTTAATTATGCAGATAGATCCAGTGAATAATTAATAAATTTAAAAAGAGAAACATTTTAATTTCATTATGATGTGGGTGCGGGTATACACCTAAGTATTCTAATTGCTGTCTTAACATCATCAGCAGTAACGGTCTTTCTACCAGCATGTCTCGCTAATTCTATACTCTTTGTTGCTATATCAAACGCAATATATTCAAGAATATCCCTCAATGCTTGTATTGCATCTTCACCAACTCTTTCAGCACCAGCTTTATGGAAAATTCTATCTATTGGTGCCAGTGGTAATTCAGGCATTGATGGTTCTTCTCAAAATAAGTATTTAAGGATTTTTCCTCTTTCTACACGTAAGAAATTACGCCATTTATTAAAGTCCTATCTCTTCTAATTTATAGGTTAATGTTGCGAATTTCGTCTTATATAGATAGAAAATCTTACCGCAGTTACTACAGCGACAAACCACGATAAAGTTCTCACTGCCTCTCTTACTTAAGAATTGCACCATTGTCCAATTATTCATGCCGCAGTATGGCAGGTAATTACCATTATTTATCACCGAGGAAATCCATTATATTGCGCCTACTATTAATATTATCTTCACTGTTTTTGCTGTCCTTACTATCGTAATCCTTATTATCGCCAGCTTCTTTAATAGCCTCATCTATCGGGATTACAGCATTGTTTTCCTCATCACCATATCTGGTAGTCAATATTTTCCTGACAAGGCTGACTATGCCCTCGTTAATATTATCAACCTTCTAGTCCATTGCCCCCCAGGTTGTTCAATACATCGAGTGGAGTTCCAAACGTTCTCAATAATGCCTCCGCCCTCTTCGGACCTATGCCAGGTAATGATGATAAAAATTGAATCTGGGCATCCCTAATCGTCTCGCCCCTCTTAACTGGCAAGGCCTTAATACCTTTACTTCCCATCTTCTCCGCCAGTGACTTCATTACGTAGGCCGTACCCTCCTCATCAGGCGTATATAGCACCTTAACGCCTATACTAACCAACGTGCTTAATGCACCGAGTACAGAGTGCTTATGTACATCCCTCCTATTCAAGGCTCTCCATAAGTCACCCTCAACAATTACGTAAGCCTTATCAAACGCGCTTAATAATTCCTTGCTTTGTTCAAAGAGTCTGCCATCAACTATTGATGATATGAAGTCCATAGCCCTCTTACGTTCAATACCAACATTGTTGGGCAGTACGTAATCGCCAATATCCAGTTTACGAGGAACAACACTACAGCCTAATCTCTTAATCCACTTAACGACCTCCTCAGCCGTTTCATATTCCCGTGAATCAACTATTATAATGCAATCCACAAAATCCCCCCCAAAAACAGTTAAGTTAGGAACTAATTAATTTACCTAATCCTCACTTAGGTCATTCTGCATCCTAGTCTCCTCGGAAATAACGGTGTAAATACCAAGTAATGTCATGACAATGCCAACAACGGTCAATGCCTGAGGGACTTGGTGAAATATTATATATGCAAGTAATGAGGCCACGATTGGCTCACCCAATGTTGATGTGGTTATGGTTATGGCCCTCGAATACCTAAGGGAATAATTTAGTAATGTATGGCCAAGTAACATTGGGCCAAGTACGATCATTAATATGTAAAGCCAGGTGTATAGTGGATATGGCCAAAGCCTTGAATGTAGTATTAATCCAACGAATAGCGTTGTTAGGGCTGAAACACTGTAGACCGGCACTGTGTACATGGCTAAGGATACCTTAACCCTAATGAACCTACCCACTAGGAAATACACGGCGCCAGACATTGAACCGACTAGTGCAAGTAAATCGCCAATTAATGCCTTCATACTTACGTAAAACTCGGGCACTGTGATCAATACAATACCAAGGAAGGCCACTAGGGTACCGAGGATCGAGCGTTTACCAACTTTTTCGCCAATTAATCTACCCATTACTAACGTGAATATCGGGTATGTGGATACCAATGTAGTACTTGCGGCCACGTTGGTTAGGTATAGGCTCTCAATCCAGGTCATGAAGTGCGCAGCTAATGCAATACCGCTAACTACCATTAATATTGTCTCATTCCTTGAGGGTGCGTAGGTATTATTTTTCCTTTCAATAATTAATAATGGTGATAATACTGCCGCGGCTATGGCAGTTCTCCAGAAGGCCACTGCTATTGGTTGAGCGCCAGATAGTAGTGTCAATATTGATGCCCAGGATATCGCTATCACCGCAATTATAAGCAATAAATAGTATCTGAATTGCATAAATCTTAGTTAATGGTTTCAGGGTTTAAATAAAAGTATTATTAATGATTCATAATATTTGGGTGTGGGACATGAAATTTATAAATCAACCATGAGAATTAACAAAAAACGTGGTTAAGGTACCAATAAAGTTGGTCAGTTGGGATGAAATAACTGAGTGGGCTAGGGTACTATCAATGAAAATAAAGGATTCAGGGTGGTTACCCGATATAGTAGTTGCGATAGCTAGGGGGGGCGGCTATGCACCTGCAAGGCTTGTTTGCGATTATTTAGGCATATCTGACCTAATTAGCATTCAGGTTGTTCATTGGCCATCAACGGCCCAGGTTGCTGAGAAGGCATACATTAAGTACCCACTTTCCGTTGACTTAAGTGGTAAGAAGGTCCTTGTGATTGATGACATAGTGGATACGGGGGGGACTCAATACAATTGGCTAAGGAATACGTAGAGCGTAATAATAAGAACGTGGAGGTGAGGACCGCAGCCCTCCAGTGGATATCAACCGTTGCCAAGTTCAAGCCTGATTACTGGGCAATTGAGGTTAGGGATTGGGTTTGGTTTGTTTATCCATGGAACGTCACTGAGGACATGACGAACTTCATAAGGAGGGTGCTGACTGAGGAGTCCAAGCTGGTAAGAGGGAGTGGACGTTGAATGAAATAATTAATAGGATGGTTGATTGGTACGGTGAGGAGGTCCTTAAGGTTAAGGTCACGTACATAGACCTGGCCCTTAGGAACCTTGAGAGACAAGGTGTGGTTATCAGGACTTATAAGGATGGCGTTGAGCACATAGTACTTAGGTCATGATGTAATAGTGCGTGAGAGAGTAATCATTTTTAAAGCCCACGATTAGTGAACAATAAATGCTAACACAAGAGGAGAGGATAAGAGTATCCATAATAGGTAAACTAGGAAGATTTAGAATATACTTATACCTAATATTGCTACTGCTCTTCTTAGCGGCCTACTTCTTTGCTACGCCATAAAGCCCAGCCAGCAATTCACTGTAGCCGTTAATCAAGAAATAAACCAGATACAGTCGGAGAAAAATAACCTTACATCAATATCTCCAATAGCGGCATTCTCTTACGAATTAACGAATTTCATGATAAACCTAGGGCCGTCATTAATACCACTTTACGGCATCTGGAACACAGCAGCCCAGTGGGTTGCTAATGGAATTGCCACAAACGCAGTATCTGGCAATACAGCAATATCAATAATGGCAGAAACAATAATGCTATCATTAATAATGGCGATACCCTCAGCTGATGGACTGCTTTTTATACTATTGTTAATTAATTACGGAAAAGATAGAGAATTCAGGGACTTGGTTCTTCTCTCACTACGCTGGTATATAATGTCGGTGATCCTCGCATGGTACTCATAATACTGTTATTAGCCATGCCGTATTAACTAAAGCATGTCCTTAGGTTCAACACGCCTAAACTCAAGGCCGTACGATCTTAAGTAATGATAAGCCGCGGAGGAAATAGACGGAGCAACCAGGATACCCCCCCTAACGTTCCTGCCCTCCTTCTGGTTCAGGTGTTCGACATAACGCTTAAGCTGATTAACAGCCTCCGGGCCTGCTTGCGAGCGCTTGCACTCAATGACAACTAGGTTACCCTTAGAATCTTTACCAAGTATGTCTATGTCACCGACAATTGTGTGGTACTCCCTGGCGATTATCTGCAACCCCCCCTCTTCAACAATACTTGGATTATTGACGATGGCATTAACCATATCTTCCTCCGTACCAAAAACCCTATAATTCAACGTAACACCAAGTCTCACGGCACTAATAAATCTAATAACGGGTATCTCCACAATAACGACCTCCCTCGGACTAGCTCTAACACTCCTGAGCGTCAACACGCCCAGGTTTATTGAGGCATACAATGTTGATGGTGGTGGGTTCCATAAACGAGGTCTCTCTTTACTAGCTTCATGAACCATGAAGGTACCGTCGGGCTTCGATACGACAAGCCTCGGCATTAATTCCTCGAGCTGCGACTTTGCCCTGCCCTCATACGATGCCGTCATGTCTCCATAAACGAGTATTACGTGCGTGCTCTTCCTTAGGTTAATTAGCCTAAGAGCCTCGGTCGGCGATGGATCAACTAAGTACTCAAGGTCTGGTGTTGACTTTCCACCAACGAAGCTCGTCAAATCCATACGAACTATTCTTAAATTAACTAATCATAAGAGTTTTCCCTTATGGATATTTAGCTTAAATTAGGGTCTCGTTAATTTTTAACTTTAATAAAATAGTCATATACTGTCAATATTGTTATTAAAACTCCAGGTATCACCAATTGCCCATATGCTAATTGATAGGATACCTGGGCTAAGAGGCCGCTTATAACCGTGCCTAAAGTCATGCCGAGGTAGCCTGCTGAGAACAATAACCCCCATCGCAACTGTCCTAAGCTCCGGAGTCTCTTCGGCTATTCTCGCCATAACCACTGGGCTTATGGGTGAGCTTGATAGCGCTATAATAGTTAGTACGAGCATTATGTGGAGCAAGTTCCTGCAATGTGGTATGTACGCCAATGAAAGCCCATATATTGATGCCGTACCTAGCATGAGAATGTACCTAGGCCTATACTTATCGATCACATAACCCACCAATGGCTGGCACAGTGTGTATATAAGCGTCTCTAAAGTTAGTACAAACCCTACTATCTCCACACTATACATTAAACTGTTCATGTAAAGCGGTAATAGCATCATGTTTGAATAAAGCATATACCATTCAAGGGCAAGGATTATGGGGTATGGATAAATCCTAGTAAATATACCAGGAATCCTGCGCATGATCTCTCGAATCGCTGTTCGCTGCCGAGCTTCAGATTGCGTGATCCATGCGGCATGAGTGACGTTAAGGAGTAGTAAGGCTGAAATTAATATGGCTATCTCATAGCCGTACATTGACGCTAAATAACCCGCCATAGCCGGCGCAAGGATACCGGCGACTGCCGTCAGGGCATTGGCAAATGTAAGGGCTTTGCCGGGGGTCTTCGTTCGAGAAGCTTCTTCAGAAATTAATGCCCATATGGTAGGCGTTAAAAATGAGCCGAAAACCCCCCCATGAGGATTCTCCCCCCCGTAATTATTAAGGCAACACTCTTTAATAGAAGCAGTAATACACCCGCTGCCGAAAATAATGCGCCAAGAATTATAGTTCTTCTCTTACCTAACGCATCCGCAAATACGCCCGTGACTAATGTTAAAGGCGCCCTCATAAGACCTAAAACGCCCATTACAATACCAATGAGCAAGGGTGTAAATCCGATAATTTTAAAATATAACGGTAAAATAGGTATAAGCATCGATGAACTGAAGTAAAGAATATAAATTATTAAAAATAATATTAATAATTTTTGCATAAAAATCACTTATATTTTATAATAAAAACTCCCTAGGAAAAAGATCTGCGTCATACATTAATTGACAATATGGATTGCTAAATTTATAATCACCATAGGTTTCGTATGAATATGCTATACAAAATCCAGCACAATACTTATTAAATATACACCGGGAACATACTCCAATAAAATCTTCCGGTTTTACATACCTCATTGCCAAATAACCTTTAGGATGTAGCCAAATATCTATTATACTGTCTTTCTTAATATTTCCTATTATAGTCTCTGGATGAGATATGCCTATTGCGCAAGGTGCTATTGAGCCATCCCACAATACTGCTAGCATATTTTTATACGGACATTTTCTATGTGCCATCTTAAGATATTTCAGCCCATACCTTGCTATAAGAGCAGGCGGTGCATGAATAAAGATACCATCAGGGTATATCTCATAAGCTTTAATTGCAGTTTCAATAAATTTATTTACTAAGTTTATAGTTTTATCTTTATTTAATTTTATTATTAACTTATCTTTAAGCAATACTTTGGCTCTTCCAAGCGGTAAAATCGGCTGTAATAATATTTTACTATCAAGCTCTCTTGCTAAAGTAACAAGATTTAGAATATCATCATAAGTTATCTTCATAGATTGATGCCATTATTAAGACATCTATTCCATAAGTTTTAAATAGTTTTATATTATTAATTACTTTATTATATGCACCATTTAATCCTCTAAATGTGTCAAACTTTATTGGTGATGAATAATCGAGACTTACCGCTACACGTTTAACGTTACCTAATTTGGCTATAGTTTTTATATCTTGTTCATCTAATAATGTGGCATTAGTATCATAACTTACAAATATATTTTGTTCCGCACAGAATTTTGTTACTTTTAATACTAAATCTTTTCTTACGAAAGGTTCGCCTCCTGTTATTTTCACATATTTTAAACCTAGTGATGACGCCTCGATAATAGCTTTCGTAAGTTCATTAAAACTTACTTCATCTTTATCCTCCTCTTTATTTTTAATACTGATTGTAGGAACAAAGCAATGAGGACATGTTAAATTACAACGCCTTGTTATGTAAATAAGCATTATTTCAAGAGGCGGGATAGCACTTTTTGAATTCATTATTGCTCACTCTATTTTGCTTAATTTTATTTCAATCTTTCCATTCTTATGATATATTAACTCTCCATCATTGAGCTTTATAACTCTCAAAATATTATCACTGCTCTCAGCAGATTCTATTTCAAATTCTTTAATAAAATCAAATTTTCTTTTTAGCTCTTGTGGAGAAAAAATAATATGACAATATCCAATCGCCATATAATCCTTTAAGTCTAATACTTCTACTTCTTTATACTTTGGGTTAGTCATCATTCCGTGTATACAAGATATAGTTTTAAAAATTATTCTATGTCCTATGTAGAATAATTTTTAAAAATAGGATGAGAAATAAAATAAATATTATTTATTTTTTATATATTCAACATCATCTTCACTTATTAACTCCAGTTCAAAGTTTAAGTCATAAAGAATTTTGGCGATATCGAATGTGCTGAGTCTTAATGGGTTAATGATTATGTTGAGCGTATTATTCTCAATCCAGATATCAAGGGGCTTGATTTCTCTCTGAGCATGTTCTAAATTACCTAACTTAATTAACCTAAACCTGTAATACCTGGCGTATGCCGTGCACCCGTTATCAAGGGCTTCATTCACGAAATCTGCATCATCATCTATCATTACGAGCGCCCCCCCTCACCACTTAGATTGATTATGTTTACATCTCTATTCTTAATAACGTTATCAAGGCATTCCCTCCATTTAATTAAGTATACTAGGCTCATCGAGTAATCATCTTTTCAATAAACTCCTTAACCCTACGGATGTCAACCTCCTCGATCTCTATTAGGTTTAGGGCATTACGTAGTATGACATTAAATTCATCTTTAGTTACCGAGTTAATCTCATTAAACTCAGTCACTATGTAATTAATCACGGCCCTGGCAGCCAATCCCCTTAGGCCGGACTGCATGCTTTTCAATTCCTTTAATAATTCATTATTGCTCATTGAAATCGATTAATGAAATAATGCCTTTTAACACTTTTTACCAACGAAGGTTCATTATTGTCTCTTATCAATGGGTACATAGGGCACGTCATGAGGACCTGTATAGCATGCCCTAGGCCTAAACAGTCTGTGTTGGTCTAGGTACTCTATGGCGTGGGCGGACCATCCAACGACCCTTGACATCGCGAATATTGGCGTGTAGTATTCATAGGGTATTCCGAGCAGATACATGGCTATGCCACTCCAGAAGTCAATGTTTGGATAAAGCTTCTTGGGGGGGCCAACTTCTCGAGGACCACCTTCTCCACCTCCTCGGCGATCCTATACCACGTCATATTACCCTTAGCCTCACTTAATTGCTTGACGAGTTCCTTGTATATCCTGGCCCTTGGGTCATAGGCCTTGTACACCCTATGGCCAACGCCCATTAACCTCTTACCCTCGGCAAGCAGTTTCTCCACATATGGCCTGGCGTTCTCGGGCTTCCCAATCTCCAGGTACTGCTTCATTGCGGCCTCATTCGCGCCACCGTGGAGTGGGCCCTTCAGTGTGGCAATGCCAGCCGCTATCGCCGAGTATAGGTCTGTCCATGTTGATATTGCGACTAACGTCGCGAACGTCGATGCGGGTACCTCATGGTCGATGTGGAGGACTAGGTATAGGTCTATTGCCTTTGTTGATGTTTCATCAGGCTCCTTCCCAAACATCATGTAGAGGAAGTTGGCGGCGTGGCTCAAATCCTTCCTGGGCTTAACAAGGTCTAGGCCCCCCCTACTGGCCCTGTAGTGTGCAGCTATCATTATTGGTAGGGCTGACGTTAACTTAACAGCCCTCTTGAGATTGGCCTCTTTGCTATAATCACTTGGGTTCTCATCAAATGCCCCCCCTAGGGCAGCCACGCCGGCCTCTAGGGCAAGCATTGGGTGAGCCTTGGCCTTACCCAGGGTTGTTACTACTGAATAAACTTCATTGGGTAGGTCCCTGTATGATGCTAGTAATGCCTTGAAGTCATCAAGCTCCTTCTTATTGGGTAACCTGCCATATAGTATTAGGTATGCAACTTCCTCGAAGGTTGAGTACTTGGCTAGGTCATCGATCCTATAGCCCCCCCTGTACCAAAGGATACCGTTTTTACCATCAATATCGCTTATGGTAGTAGTCTTTACGAGAACATCCTCAAGACCGTGAATTATAGGCCCACATGGGCTTTGAATAACTTTACCACTTGTCTCAATCTTAACCTCCTTAACTTCCTCGCTCATACGTCCTTAACCCTACAGTCACTTATTTAAATACTATCCTAGTATATAGTTTAATTAGGTTTAAGGTGTTAGTCAACTGTCGAGTTCTTAATAGATAGCTATAAAACTAGGGGGGGCGCCATTATTAACAATAAAAGGCTTAATACCACTAAATTTAATGAACATGTGAATTCAATGACCAGAGGTCTCTTCATTGGCAGGTTCCAGCCACCGCACTGGGGGGGCCATGTTTGGGCGGTGAGGGATATACTCAATGAGGTTGATGAGTTGGTGGTAGTGATTGGTTCCGCACAATTCAATTACATAATTAAGGACCCATTCACGGTTGGGGGGGAAAGAATTTGGATGCTAAGGGAGGCTTTGAGGGAGGGTGGCGTGGATTTGTCAAGGGTGATAATAGTGCCAATACCCAATATTGAGAATAATGCTGCGTGGTTTGGTTACTTAAGGTCATACGTACCACCATTCCAAGTGGCCTA
Source organism: Vulcanisaeta distributa JCM 11216 (assembly GCF_001315985.1). Lineage (GTDB taxonomy): Archaea > Thermoproteota > Thermoprotei > Thermoproteales > Thermocladiaceae > Vulcanisaeta > Vulcanisaeta distributa_E. The sequence goes on along the minus strand of NZ_BBBI01000009.1, from coordinate 60,640 downwards.
CACTGGCAATCCATTCGTGGCCATGTTACTCAGGGAGACAGGCATTGAGGTAAAGCAGCAACCACTTTATGATAGGCAGAAGTATAACTCCACAAGGATTAGGGAATTAATGCTTAAAGATGATCCCGAATGGGAAAGTCTCGTACCAAAATCAGTGGCTGAAATAATAAGGAAGATAAACGGAATAGAAAGACTAAAGACCATAGCCACAGGCGAAGCAGAACCACATAAATGGTAAATAATCGTTACAATCACCTCAATCAACAAGCATAAACTTCCATAATAAAAAGCATTAATTTCATGGTATGGTTAGGAGGGATTGAACGCGCTTTTGGCGCCGCCGGGATTTGAACCCGGGACCTACGGCTTAGGCGGTTGGCACTCAACCCCCCCAGTCACATCACTGGCATTGGCATTAAGGTAGAGTATGTCATCAACAAGCTAAGCCCCATTCTCAGGGCTAGCTAAGGCATCCACAACCCTACCATCACTACGTCTCAGGGCAACCCTCCTAAACCTAATAACCCTCATAAGGACTAGGCCCCAGCTGAGAGTTAATAAGGGAAGTGAGGAATGGGTGGAGTAAAGTATTTGCAAAAACTTTAAACAAGGTATATTAAGCAGGGTGAATGTAGGGTAGGTGCCCAGGCATCGACGAATTAGTGAGGCTAAGCCTAACCATGGGTAATGGAACATACGTAATAGGTAACGTAATCCTACTAGTAGCCAAAATAGAGGGCTACGCTGATAAGGCATGGTAGGACGGTGAAATACATGTGCATGGCGAAATACTAAACAAAGCACAAAAACCCACACATCACTGGCTCGCCCAATCTGAGCCACTGGGGGGGCATGCGAGTGGAGACTCAACGTAACCTCTCTCATCCACTAAAACTTTTCCCTCTGCATCAATTACGAATGGGCGGCCTTCATCTGCATCTGGGCATTCAAATAAACTACATTGTCTCCTCCCACACTCTGGGCTATATGTGAAATATTTAGAATTATCGCCTTGCGGGTAAACGCAAGCGTAAGCCCGTACAATTTCGGCTTGCTACCCTAAGAACCCCCCCTATTATGCCACAGTTAAAACTGTAGCTATAACATAACGTCTTTTACAGTATGAGAAAAGCTTTCATGGTGACGAAATTGTATCAGGTTGCGCTGCCTCAATTGCTCAGTCAGTAGTCTTGGCGTTTAAGTGATGAAGGGTATATTGATAGGTTTGGTGTGGGTTCGAATCTCACCGGGTCCGCCAGTTTCTTGATCAGCTCCTCATCACTATGTTACAGTTCGTTGCTTTGTTTGTTTTGCTTGTTGGCTTAGAAGTGTTTTGTTGTTTGTGGTGGGTTGTGTAATGCTTTTTGTGTTTTGGGTGTTGGGAATCTTTGTTCATGGTTTCCCATTGAGGTTTTGGTTTTGATCCTCGTTGCCTTGGCCTTTGCGTTAGTTTGTTTTTCAATTGCTTGCTTAAGCCTGTTCAGTACTGAATCGGCAGTGACTTATTAGTTTGTTTGTGGATTAGGCTTATGGATGTCTCTATGGCTCTTGAAGCCGTTAAACCAAGGATTTGCTGGGGTGTGAAGGCAAGGGGCTCTAGGCGATTTAGGTGCGGTGAGGAGGTCAATGACTCAAAGATCATTGATGAGGTCAATAGGCTAATCAATGAGTTCCTAAACCGAGTAGAGATGCACAAAGGCGTGCTACTGAGCGATTCGAATACGCCATTCGACGAGTCAATCAAAGCCCTAAGCGATTGGCTGCCAAAGATTAAGGGGAAAATTAACGAAAGCAATGATGAAGCCATAATCAACCTGAGGAGGGCGATGATCGAAATAGGCAGGAAGATGCTTAAGTTAGCCGAGGAAGCCAGGGAGAAATGGTTAAGGGTTTACAAATCAGAGTTCAAGGAGTTGGTTGAGAGGTTGGGGAGTAATGAGGTGAGGATAGTCATTAGCGGTGACCCATTCAACAAAAGCAAGTCATTCACAGTTCACTTACACACGAAGAACCTAGTGATTGATGTGGAGAGGGTTGCTAAGTCAGATAGTGTAACAATAATACTACACTTAACTGGGCTTGGGGGGGTGCTCACATCGTTACGCCCAAGCTACTCGATGATGGTAAGTTAAAGGCGATGCGGTATGGGCTTTTGCTGACTGACGGCGCAATTAGCAAAAAGGGTTACCCAGAGATGAGTACTAATCAACTTTGGCAGGTCGTGGCCTGGCCACTGGCTTGGCCTGGGAAGAACCATGTACATATACGTGGTGTGGGTGTTAATGGCGATAACGTGAGTGTCACGTGGTATCTAAGGGCTAATGACCATAAGGGCGAGTTCGAGAGTAAGGCCGTGGTTGCCGAGCAGGCTAGTAAACTAAATAACGAGGGTTTCCTGACGTCTTGCTATTCGCAATTTTGGGCGATGGTAACGTCAATGTTGAGGAGAAGGCGGTTAGGCTCTACATGGGCAGGGCGAAGCATAAAGCCTGGGGGGGTGGCTTAATTGATAGACTGAAAGATCTCGGGTTTAGGGAGTATGATGGTGGGCGTGCAATTAACTACGAGGTTTGGTCCTCAAAGGCTGTTGAGTTGGCTAAGAGGATGCTTGGTGAATCCTCAATAAAGGCTTTAATCGAGGACTTGGGCTTACTACCAGACGCTGAGAAGCTTAAGAACCTAATAACGCTGGCTGGCATGAGGAGTAAGCCGTTGGTAGGTCATCGGTTGAGGTTGCTGGCGTTAGGATGAATGTGCATGTGAGTTATGGAGGCTCCGTTGAGCTTAGGACTGAGCGTGATAGCCTCAAGGATGCTAAAATGATTCAGGAAAAACTCAAGAACGCTGGTTACAACGCAAAGTTGAGAGAGTATAATGGAAGACTCGAGGTCTACATAGGCCAGGACGAAATGAGGAAACACCCAGAACTCATGACCAAGGCCTGCGAAATACTAAGGAGGATGCTTAATGAGGCAGTGAGCGAGGGCAAGATCAAGAGAACAAAGGCGATAATTAAGGCAATGAAGAACCTAAACAGCCCCACCCAAAAGCCCACGGACCAAACAAACACCACAGAAACAACCAAAAAGGCTGGCGCCGCCGCCGGGATTTGAACCTTATCCCAACCCAGCCCCAGCTAAACCAGGCTGGGCTGACGGGACCTACGGGTTAACAGCCCGCCGCTCTACCGGGCTGAGCTACGGCGGCAAGCCAATGTTGCCTTGTTAGAATTTAAGTTTTTTGTCCTGGTTATAGGGTTTGATTGCCTCATTGGGTAAGTGCCTGTTTAAGGCTTTGTAATGCTATATCTATTTTGTCTAGGTCCTCCTTTGTTGGTATACCATTTACACTTATTGCATCTATTACCGTGAAGCCCGCCTTCTCAAGCCTTGTTTTTACATGCCTAAGCACCACATCGCCCCCCCATCCATAATCCGTTATTAGTAGTACTGGCTTTCCACCCTTTAACTTCTTTATCAATAGGTTGATTATGTAGTCCATCAGTGGGAATGGCTCGGTATCGTATGTGGACACCCCAAGGACTATACCAAGTGCGTTATTTGCCTCTCCAATTAAATCGCCAATACTTGCTCTTTCCTTATCCGTAAACTTATAAATACTGACGTTAAATCCCCCATCACCGAGTACATGAGCCACATGACTCATTATGCCATCGACGAAGCCATACATTGAGGAATACGCAATTACTATCTTCCTATTAACTGGTGTTTTCAACGCGAACTCCCTATATAGGTTAATGGCTTTATTTACGAGGTTTCCCTTGATCACTGCGCCGTGGGCGGGCGCGATAATTTCGATACTGCCTTTAGTCACTGCCAGCACTTTATCGAGGTTTTTAATGACGTTATCCTTGTAAAAACCAATTATGTTCGCAAAGTACTTTCTCATTGATGATATGTACTCATCGCTTAATTCATCAATAAACACTGACTTAGGTATCGTGTACGCACCGAAGACATCACAGGTCATCAAGGCCTTTATTTGGGGGGGTATGTACGTGAACATGGTCTCGGGCCAGTGAAGCCATGGTGCGTGGATAAATACTAACTGGTAATTCTTTGTGCTCAATATCTCGTTATCCTTAACAGCCCTGAATTTAGGACTTATTCCATAGAGATTTCTCATTAATTTACTGGTCATTGGGTGACCGATGAAGGTAATACCTGGGTTTCTTTCATACAAAGTCTTTATTGAACCGCTGTGGTCTGGTTCCATGTGATGAATAACGACGTAGTCCAGGTCACGTATATCAATTATAGAACTTAGAGCATTAAGAAAATCATTTTCCAAGCCTTTCTTCCACGTGTCAAAGAGTATCGCCGTATCGTCATCAATTAATAAGTAGGCATTGTACGTGACCCCCTCAGGTATTTCCCATAAAGCCTCAAAGTACTTAGTTGATGTGTCATTGTATCTTAGAATAATTAGATCCTTACTCACCTTATCTATGACTACGTTATTCTCGATTCTCATTATAATACTTAAAATAATGTGAATTTTAAGTCAGGGATAGTATGTTTACTTAAAATAACTTCTCTATTTCAATTAGAATTAATATACTAAAATATGAAAAATTATGTTTTTATATTTATTCTTATTCAAATTTATTCATTAGATCCAGCCCCCCCTAACCTTCATTGCGTTGTATATCCTGTCCACAGCCTCTACGTACGCAGCCTCCCTTATCGTTACCTGGCTCGTACCCAGCTTACTCCACCTATTCATTACCCTATTGAATGTGTCAAGCAATATCCTCTCTAACCTATTCCTCGTCTCCTCCTCATCCCAGAAGTACCACTGCAGGTTCTCAACCCACTCTAGGTACGACATCACGACACCGCCAGCATTAGCTGCTAGGTCGGGCAGTATCCAGACACCCTTCGAGTGCAGTGTTTTCTCGGCATCAGCCGTCGTTGGCCCATTCGCACCCTCAACTATTAATTTGGCCTTTATGTTATTTGCATTGCCCCCCCTGTGTATAACATTCTCCAGTGCGGCGGGTACGAGTATATCAACCGGTAGTTCAAGCACTTCATCATTGGTTATTTTCCTCGTTCCTGAGGCATCGTAGTTCATTACCGTACCTGTCTTATCCTTAACTGCCTTAACATCCGCTAGCTTGAGACCGTTTGGGTTATAGACACCGCCTTTGCTGTCTGTTACGGCAACTACCTTAGCGCCCATCTTCTCCAGCCAATAGGCTCCCCCCCAGTAACCCACATTACCAAATCCTTGAATCGCCACGGTCTTACCCTCAATTCCACCCCCCCATAACTTCTTAGCAGCCTCCCTAGCCCAGACTGCCACACCAAAGCCAGTGGAGTACTCCCTAACTGGGTTGCCCCCCCATAGTATCACTGGCTTTGCTGTGAATACGCCAGGTACGTTGTGACCTGATATTTTACTGTACTCATCAACCATCCAGGCCATTATCTGTGGGTCAGTACCAACATCGGGTGCTGGTATATCAACTTCAGGACCTATGAAGGGCGCCAATGCCCTTGCATAGCCCCCCCTGCTTAGTTCCTCAAGTTCCTTCTTGCTTAATTTCTTGGGATCAACTGCAATTGCGCCTTTGCCTCCGCCATATGGTAGGCCATTTAATGAGTTCTTAAAGGTCATTACCGTAGCCAGCGCTATGTCCTCCTCAAGCGTTACCTCTGGGTGGAACCTTATACCGCCCTTATACGGTCCTAAGGCGTTGTTGTGCTGTACCCTGTAACCCGTGAATACCTGTATCTTTCCATTATCCATCCTAACGGGTATGTTAACGGTTATTATTCTCTGGGGCCTACTTAGGATTTCATAGACCTCCTCCGGATATCCACCTAGCTCTATAGCTCTCTTTAGTGTTTGTAGGACACTTTCTAGGAATGTAGTTCCCCCCCTTAGTGACATCGAGACTATGTAAGTGATGGGTTATTAAATCTTTCTCTATTGGCTTATGTAATATGAACATTGACGACCTAGGTTAGCATTTAAAGTTATTAATCAATGATTATCCCTGAGAATCTCATGAGCCAGAAGGCGCTCAATAGGCTTATGGCTAAATTAACCAAGGAAAATCTATGGATTTATGTGGTCAAGTTGTTAATGGAGAGGCCCATGTATGGCTATGAAATAGCTAGGGAGGTTAGAGAGCGCTTTAACATTAATATAACGAATGTTGGCGTTTACGTAGTGCTTTACAAGATGGAGAGAGATGGTTTAGTGGAGACGTTCATGAGTGATGGGTCTAAAATGTATAGGTTGAGGCCGGAAACCATGGAGCTTTGGTTAAGGGCTAGGGACTTCATATCCGTAATTCTTAAGGAGGTTTTTAATTGTGGTGTTGACTGTGGTTCTGGGAAGGCTTAAGGACAGGATAGAAAGGATGGGTAGGAGAGTTCTCGAAAAAGGCCTTGCGAGAATTATGCCTAGAAACCCCCCCAATGCACTAACGATAGCTTCATTAGTTATTGCATTGCCAACACCCTACTTAATGTGGTTGCATTATTGCTGGGCCTACGTATTAACGTTCATACTATTGATAATTACAAGCGCATTTGATATGCTTGACGGCTTAGTTGCCAGGTATTGGGGGAAGGACCTCCAGGCTTGGCGCTTTTCTGGATTCCACGCTGGATAGGTATGTTGATTTCATAGCATTAATTGATCTCTGGATAATTAGCAATAGAGGTCTACTGAGTATACTGTCGTTGTTATTCGCAATACTGGGTTCATTAATGACAAGCTACGCAAGAGCTAGGGCTGAGGCACTTGGTATTAAGATGATGGGTATTGGCTTACTTGAGAGGGAGGAAAGGCTAATTCTCATACTACTTATTCTTTTGATATTCATAGTCACGGGCATGGGTGCAGTGGTACTGTACGGTCTCCTACTACTCGCATTATTAACAAATGTTACGGCTGTGGAGAGGATAATCATGGCAGTTAGATCTCTGAGCTCTACTTGACTTAATAATGAAATGATTTGTTGATCTCATAGTTCATTTCTTGGTTTTCTTAATTAATAAATTATCGATAATAGGGAAAAGCTAAAGCTTTTATAATTGATCCTCAAGCCAATAATTGTGGGTATGGCTGAGGAGAGCGAGAATGTGGTTATTTACGTAGAGAATGAGAACATAGCCAATAAGGAGATTGTTAAGTCGAGCTTAATAGACACCGTGAAGAACTACGTGAAAAAGCTACTGGATCAATGGAACCCAGACGAGTCAGACTTCATAGTACTTAAGGTGTCTCAAACGGTAAGTCTTGATTTACCATTAAGTAAGGAACTCTATAGGAGGGTTGAGAAGTACGGTGTTAAGAGGTCGGTAATAAGGCTGAGGTTGAGATACCGACCTACGAAATAATATACAGCAATAGGTGGATGGGTGAGGACATGGAGGCCGACAGGTTCGTTGTGATAATGCCCTACATAAATGATGACGTAATAAACCAGGTGGTGAATAATATACTGTCATCACTGACGCCTGAGGGTGAGGAAGAAGGTGAGGAATTCCTTGAGGAGTAGGTTGACGGCATTTCATGAGTAATTATCTATTATTGATGAGCCCATTATACTCTCAAACTCTATCCCAAAGGCATCAAGGACCTGCTCAAGCGATGTCCTTAGGTACTCAATGTACTTATTGGGGGGGTCGATTTCATCAATCCTAGCCAACTGTATTGGCTTAACTCCATCCTTACCCGTGGTCTTTACGTAAATTATTATATCACCAGGCCTTACATTATAGCCTAGGCTCTTTAATTGAAGCGCTGCCTTTACATGTTGCGGTGTGTTCTTTGTGTATGATTCAAGAGACTTAGTGAGTGCGGTTCTTATCGCCAACTTGTTAAGTGGTATCTCCTTTCTCTGTAGTTTCCTGTAGTAATCCCTGACTTTATCCCTAACCTCCTCAACGACCTTGCCGACATCCTCAAGGCCCTGAATATCAGAGAGAAGGCTAATAACCTCATTGAATGCCTCCTTAGCGAAGTCAGGGGGGGTGTTCCTCTTTTTACCAACTAACCCCTTTATGTCCAGTTCACCATTTTGTAGTATGCCGACATAGTTCTTTTTTCTTCCGCTCATAGCGACTAATTTATAGACCTTGTCCAGTTCAATCTCAATGCCGAATTCCTTATCCACCCATTCAATTAATTCCTTAAGTTTGTTCTCGTCAGGGTTCCAAATGAATAGGCTATCAGTGTCCCCATAAATGGGTACTAGCCAAGCTCAAGTGCCTTTAATACGGTCTTTGATAACACGTACCTAGCTAGGGCGGTCGTTAACTCAGCGGCAGGTGGGCAATATAGCTGAAAAACCTCGGCTCCTAACACGCCGTATGATGCGTTTATGAAGACCTTGAGGGCGCTCTGTACGACATTATAATAACTCTTCAATAATTCACTTTGTGCAGATTTCGCTAATTTCTTATATACATAGGCCCTTAGGTCCCTGAGTAAGCCAACAATTAACGCCGTCAGTCCCTTTCTATCGTTACACACCCAATGGGGTAGTTCAGGTATTGGCTTATTGCCTTGTTCCTTCTCGCTTGGGCATTTAACGGTCTCGTAAGATATATTCCAACGCTTAATCACTGATGGGTACATGCTTGCAAAGTCAAGTACGTAGACGTTCGGGAATATGCCGGGCATTGGTTCCAGGACTATGGCACCTGCGTACTTCTTACCCTTGATAATAGCCTTAGTCGCTACGTCACCCTTAGCCTTAACTATATCCTCCTTCTCAGGTATTAACCAACCCCCCCTCCTCCTATGCTCGTAGTACAGCATGTTCCTAATCCATGCTGATATTTGACTCCTGACTAAGTCATCTGGTGGTGTCTTGGAAATCCTGGACATCAATATTATGAGCCTCAGCACTAGGTTGTTGTCATACGTCGTCAGATAAAGCCCCAGAAAGGCATCCCTAAAGTTATAATTAATTAACTCAACGTAGCTCATTTGCGACACGGGCTTATCCCTACTCAGCTTAGACATGCCTATTACCGCGTGGGCTATGGTGTCCAGTGTCCTATCCATGCCCCTATACTTACCACCAAAGGCGTATACCTCGATAGCCCTGATATTGAAGAACTTGTACAAGTCGATGTGTATTCCGAGGGCTATGGACGCCTCATTCCTCCTCAGAATTATCGGTATCTCCTCCTTCTTGAAACCAAGCTTAAGGGCCTGTGGTAGATGTAAGGTAAGTCGAAATTATCACCGTTAAATGTAATCAGTATTGGGTATTGCAAGATTATTGAGAATAATTCTTTCAACATGTCATACTCACTATCGAAGAACTCCACCTCAACGTCATCGTACATCAAGTCCTCAAGGTCCTCGGGCTTTAATTCCATATCTGGTCTCCTAAGGACTAGCACCTTCCTTAGTCCATCACTACCCGCAAGGCCTATGGCTATGATTTCATAATTAGCCTCTCTGGGGGGGTTCGGCACCCTATTCTCCTGCGGTGTAAACACCTCTATGTCGAGGGATAGCCTCTTAAGGTTTGGTACAGGGGGGGCCTGGAATAGCGGTATCCACCTCCTCGCCTCCTCAAGGAATTCCCTATCGTTTGCGTACAACTTATTTATGAATCCCTCGATCTCGGCAGGCACCTCAATGGGCACCTGCACTAGTTTTCCATCCTCAACCCTATAGAACATGCCAGGTATGATCTCGTTATCATATATGTAGCACAAGTGGTACCTTATTCTCGACTCCCAGGTCTTTGGAAGTAACTCCCTTATTGAGTCAGACCTACCTCCAATGCTCAACGGATCCTTAGCATCAATCTTAGTAAGTATGATCTTCCTATCACTCAATGGGTCGTACTTCTCGATAGCTTCAACGTGGCTAAACCCTGGATGTAATATGACCTTCGTAAACTTAGTAATTATTTCCTCTGGCCTCACGTTAGTTAGTAGGTAGGGCCTATGCCCAGTGTTATCGTACCAGAAGTAAATCCTATCATTGACTGGATCGTAAAGTTTAACAAGGGCTTTACCAACCTTCCCATCGTAGGTCACGGTCAGCACTATAGATGGCGGTGTGTTCTGAGGTGTCTCAGCCTTTATCGTTATTTCCTCCTCTTCCTCCTCCTCGCGTTCCTCAAACTCCTCCTCTTCAAGTTCCTCTTCCTCGTCCTCCTCCCTATACTCCTTACTCTTCATTTTCCAGCAAGATATAGCTATAATAACTGACTTATTAATTCGTTACTCCCCCCCTACCTTAAGTACTATAGTTTCATTATATATGTGAGTAGAATTATTAAGTAGGTCGTATTAAGCAGGCAAACAATGGGTAAGTACTTAGGTGATATCATTTGGCCAACAATACTCTTAATCGCAATAGTGGTCCCTGTGTTCATTACCTATGAACCATATATATTAACTAATACTTATTACAACATTGGATCATCAATAACGCAGACACTGAGCAATGCCATGAGTAATCCAGTGAGTATTCTATTAACATACCTCCTCGGAGACCTAGCCCCCCCATACCTATATGTAATTATTGCGATACTTCTAGTACTTAATCGACAAAGAATTCATGAATTACTTAATGAGCTAGGTCTATCCTGGAGACCATTATTCGGTAAGTTGACAGTACCGGTTATCATTATTTTAGCATTTGTTTGGTTTTTAATCAGCGGCTTAATTCCCCTTACATTATTTATTCCTAGGGTCCCAATGATAAGTCTTCTCCTAGCGACCTACATGTTGTTTCCAATAGCCGTTAGCGAAGAGTTCATATTCAGAGGCTTTATGCTTAGTAGGTTATTACCGAAGACGGGATCCATCAACATAATCACTTCATTACCCGCGATAACTATAGATGCCCTATACTTCACGATAGCACATGTGCCTATTTACCTCGCGGTTTACGGCCTTAGCGACCCAATATCACTAATTTACACCCTTAGTTACATATTTATCTATGGAATCATTTCAAGCATTATATTTGTATCCACAAGAAATGTGGTGCCTGATATAATTATTCACTGGATTAATGACTATTTATCTATAGTAACCGTGATTTACCTAGCTCATTAATAATCACGCTACATAGAGTATCCGCGACCTTAATTGCAGCCTCCTTATAGTCCTCAAGGTCTATTAGTTCCTCAGGCTTCGAAGACATACCCAGTGATTTAATTACTACGAACGGGACACCCAACTTATTAACGTACCTACTGAATTTCCTTATTACCCTATTCTCATGTACCCCATCATACGCATTATTAAGAATAACCATAATAGGCCTCCTACCATACCTAATTAACAAATCAATATACATCTTCAACCTAAATAATGAACCCTCAATACCATCAAGGCTCGCTGATGCTATTAATACAACGTCCGTATTTACCCATCTTATGAAGTCAAGTGTTGATGAAAAACCACGTTTATACTTCCTAGACGAACCCGTTAAAAGCCCATAACACCCTCAACAATTAAAGCATCCAGTCCAAGACTCTCAACAGTATTTAACACATCCCTCAGATTAACCCAACCAAGTGATCTACCTCCCCCCCATCTTAGCTTTATACTCATCCAGGGCTTAAATGGCCTATCAAGAATGTAAAGCCCAGGATGTAGGTCCCTTATATCGCCAGCCAATTTGGCGATGCCCACGTAATAACCAGCCTTATTGAGACAGAATGCCAATGCACTCGTTATTAAGGTCTTGCCCTCACCGGTCAAGGTCGATGCGACAGTAATTATCCTAGTACTCATTCTAGGATTAACACCCCCTTTGCCTATCCACTCCTTTTCATGGTAATCCCTATAGTAATTCATAATTTCCTTATTATCGTAAACCCCAATTTCACGAAATATATTCCTAATTATAGGAGACCCTGACCCAAGTATTCCGTGAACCATGGTGCCAAACACGTTATACCTACGGGATACGATCAATGTGGGTACATCAATCCTTACATTCCTATAATTATGCCTTAGTACATGTGATACTCCAACAACCTGGACATTATTTGATAATATACTCATCTTGCCATAGGTATGGGCCTGCCAACCCACTAATTCACTACCTACGAGATCCCTAGTTGCCCAGGTCTCATTAATTATCTTAACCCTCACAGGCCCTGTAACGATTAACGGCTCAAAGACTATATCCAGGACACCAAGCCCTTTGGAGTACCCGGGTAATCCCCTGACGTTCAGATTCACGGCCCTCGACAGCAATTGAGTACCCGAGCAAATACCCAAGACAAAACCACCCCCCCTCTCAACATATTCCCAAACCTCCCTCTCAATCCAGTCATAACGTTGTAGTACCTGGGACTCCACCAGGTTCCTGGAGGTAGTATTAGCAAGTCGAGGTCCTTAATAATGCCTGGTTCATTAATACGGACATTAAATGGTAATTCCTCGTAATAAGGCATTGCACCCCTAACGCTTAATATGCCTATCCTTTTCATGATTAATCACTTAGGATATTACTACAGCATCAATACCATTGTTCACCAGGGTTGATACGGTATCGGCATTATCATCAAAGTGCACAAGTATTTCGTACCTCCTCAATAGGTTCTTGATCATCCCAGACTTATAAACTGGGTCCGGTTCGGTATTATCATCGGGTCTCATGAATAAATCCTCAAATTCATTTACGCCAAAGCTCCTTAATTGATCTATTGTGCACTTTCTCATTGATTCTCTCCTACCCGTCACTATTATTATGCCAAAGCCCCCCCTACTCCTTAATAACTTGAGGAGGTTTATGTTCCTTGTTTTAGGGCTGTCCATGAACAACTTTCTGCAGTCAAGGAAGCAGTCCCAATCAACTTCATTGTTGGACTTAAGGCATAACTTTAATCTATTCTCTGAATTAACCAGGACTCCATCTATATCAAAGGACACGTACTTTATATCCATCACCCCCCCTACTCATCAAATGCAATATCTAAGCACTCAATGCCATTACAACTTATATAATTAATACCAACCATCTTAGGTAGGTAATACATTTGCTTAACGGATTCCGTAGCCACAGTATTAGCACCAACGCTCTTGAGGAATGGTGACACAACAGGACATGTAGTTAATACCAGGTGTATATTGGAATCCTCAAGCATCTTAATTATGCCCTGGCTTAATGTACTAATTACGAAGGATGTCGTAGCTATATAAACAGGCTTCTTGGCCTTCTTCGCTCCTTTGTTTCTTACGTAATTAACTACCGACATTACCTCATCAATGCCATAGTGAGGACATCCAAGGAATACCGCATCAAATCATGATTTTAATTCCTACATCCTTGACAATATCGCTGATATCTATGTCTATTTTCTCGGGTTTATCCATCATAGTGAAGTACTCCTTATGATTTGGTGTGAGTTCGTCGATTACCATGAAGGCGTGGGGGGGTGAGTACGTGGCATAACTAGCCAGTAACTGCTTAATCACAGCATTACTATTAAACCTAGCCATTAGGTATGGCCTTCCATCACCGACTTCCTCAGCGATTTTCCTACCCAGAAGTCCCGCAATTAATGGGTCATTAATTGGCTGTTTTCCATTAACCTTAACCACGTGCGTTGGTACCCTACCCTTAAGCGTGTAAAGTCCATACCTTGGAACCCTACCAACCAATGCCGATAGGACTACGAAAGGTCCCGGGAGTTTCTCGGTCCATGCATCATGGACCGCATTTATATAAGCGACGGCATTGGATTCCGCCCACGCGTGGTAAGTCCTTGATCTAATACGTAGATATTCATATGGAGTGCATGTCAGCCATAAACTAGCGCCCATACTCCTCAGTGCATTTATTATTTTCCACTGCTTATCAATGAACTCCTTTTCTATACCCCCCCAATCATTGGCTATATCAATACCCACAGGGTTTACCGTCGTAAATACGTGAAATTTAGCGTTAGACCTGGCCAAATCCTCTAGGTACTCAAGGCCTGGATCACCTATTGTTAGGTAGGAGACACCGGCAATATGCGCAGTTTCTATCTCAATTAGTCTATCAGCCTTTAATACATCGCCAACCCTAACTATGACCTGCATTGCTCTTGCAATGGCATCTCCATAATCACCACGAAGCATGGCCTCCTCATACTTATTAAGATACATTCAATGCCTTGGAATTTGTGAAGAAAATAAATCTTATTAAATTAATTATATTACGTGAATTCGATAATGCTTGATGATACAATTAACCTATTTAGGAATGTCTCGGCATTGTTTACTGACTATGATGGCACAATAGCGCCAATAGACGTTGCCAGGCAATTGAGTAGACCCCCCCTGAGCCTATTTATGAAAAACTGAGTGAAATAAGTAAGTACATACCAATAGCCGTGATAAGCACAAAGGACTGTGGCTTCCTAATACCGAGGACGGGGTTTGCTAGGGCGTGGTCTTGCACGAACGGTCTTGAAGTAAGGATTGATGGCAATTATTATGTTCATGAGGATTTACCTAGATGGCAAGGTAGATTTGAGTCTCTAATGAATGTTATTAATAAAGTCAATGAGTTAAGGGGGGGTGTTTATTTAGAGATTAAGCGTGTCGGTGATTTAATTGGTGGATTAGGAATTGATTGGAGAAGTAAGGGTGCCATTAACGTGGAAGCCCTTGAACAAATTATTAGGTTTGCGAATGAATTAGGATTTAAGGTAATCAGGTATAGAGGTCATCCATTCATAGACATATATCCAGGGATTCAGGTTGATAAGGGCTATGCTGTGGCGAGACTTCGGGAGCTCATGGGTATAAAGGGACCAGTAATGTATATGGGTGATTCGGAGAATGATATCCCCGCAATGAAGGTCGTTGAGTATCCCATTGGCATTAGACATAAGTACAATGAAGGACTTAACCTACCAGTAATGCTATGGGTTCATGAGAATGAACTACCAGCCTTCTTAAGCTATTTATTGTCAACTTTAAAGTCCAAGGTTCATTAGCTTCCGCAGCCTAATTAACCTGTTTAATCGCCGTAACTTGACTTCATAATTAATACCTACATTCAAGTCAATTCTAAGGGAGTTAATTATCCTTGATTCAATGACGTTCTCAACATTCATAGGCTTCTTGAGTGCCGTAATTAAATGCATTAAAAACCTTTCTCTATAGTAATCAATAAACCCATAGAAATGGTTTAGGCATATAGAGTGCAAGACCCTCAAGACCAACCCTCTCACTGGGCTTCATTAAATGCCTATACTCACTGGCTCTGGGGGGGCTTGCCAGAAACCACCTATTCCTTGGCATTAGTATTCTAGGTAGTTTATCCTGAAAACCACACCTTTTGCATCTTAGTAAGCCTGACTTGCCTGCGGATTCCATTGGACCACCACAAACCGGGCATCTAGGATTCTTCACTTCAATATGCCTATCATGGAGAACCCTCATTCCCTCGATATATAAGCTGGAATTACCATTAGGCTTAACACCACCCCCCCACACCTGTACTAAACATCCAATACAATCTGCTAACTCCCTGGAAATCCCCAAGTGCCTATATGCCATTACCCCCCCTTGTTTCTCATCCAAAATAACCTGGGCATGCCTCTCTCATTAAACATAATGTCCGTAATAATACCCATAAGGTCAATATTCCTATATGGGATAGGTTCATTTACGTGCGACCTATGTTCATCGGTTCCCTGGTTAGTTATGTATATTATCCATCCAACGGCATTATACTTATTAGCGAGGTAATTACCCATGGCAAGTACATGATGGGGTGAATCACCCCCTAATGCCAAAGAGGACTGGGTCAGGGCCGTGAGGTTCAATAAGTACTTGGTCCTCGTATATATTTAGGAATGTGAAGGGGGGGTTCGTTACACGGTCCCAAATCTTCACGTCATTAGGGTCAATAATCGGTCTCTCTTCGTCCTCAAGCCTATATGCTATGAATTCATATGTGGCGTCGATTGGTACAAAGCCCAGAGAGGCCAACGCTCCAATGACACCCCCCCTACCACCCATGAGTCTGGCATTTATCTTATTAGCTACTCTTTGCGCGAGGTCCAGCGTGACCACGTCCCTAACGCTCTTCCTATAAAACCACGCTAATCGTTCATCAACATTTATTGAATCGCTTATTACGTATGCGATTCCAGGGCTTGTCTTACCAACCCTCTTAACCATTTGGTCAATCAGTGAGTTCATTAGCTCAACATAATCCGTAGCATCACTCTCAGACTCGGCATTGATTATTATTGATAGGGATGCATTTCCTCTGGTCTTAAATGGCACATACGGATTTAACCTGGTCAATCGCGGCAACCCAACAATGTTATTAATTAGTCCGTCCTTAATTAGGTATTTAACGAATGAGTACATGACATAAGTGGTGCATCCACCACCCTCCCAATCCGTGTCATCAATACCAATCATCAAATACGGCATTTATGCAGATAGAACCTAAAGAGATAATAATTCCTTTTCATCAATGCTTGAGCTAAAATTACCTTAATTTAGGCGATAAAAGCCTTTTAAATACAATTACATTAATACCAATTTAATTATGGCTGAGAATGAGGAGTCTGAGAGGGAGGAACGTGAGGAGAGTGAGGAAGAGAGGGTTGAGGGCGTTGAGACAGAAGAAACTACGGAGGAAATAGAGGAGGTTAGTGGAGGTGAGGAGGGTGCTGAGGAGGGTGGTGCAGGTGGTGTTGTGGAGAGTGAGGAGTATTATAGGATAATGTTCCCAAAGGGTAAGGAGTTTAGATACGTGTTCACCGCACTAGCTAACCTACTTCAGGAGTCTAACTTCATTATTGATTCTGAGGGTATTAAGATGAAGTCCATAGACCCGAGCAAGGTTTCCCTGGTAATCCTGAACATACCTGGTTCAAGCCTTGAGGAGTACACAGTGACTAAGGAGTTGAAGGTTGGAATAAGCTTTGACCTAGTTAAGAAGATTTTGAAGAGGGTTAAGGCTAAGGAGAAGGTGGAGCTGGGCGTTGATACTGCAAGAATAGGTTCTTCATAACTATATACACGAAGAAGGTAGGGAGGGTGGCTTCTACAGGAGGTTTGGGCTTCCAATAATTAACATAGCCGAGGAGGAGGTCCCTGAGCCTAAGCTTGAGTACCCCCCCGTCAGAATTAGGATGGGTATGGACGTTTTTGTTGACCTATTAAGTTCAGCCAGTGAGGTTTCTGATTCTGTGAAGCTTTTTGCAAAGGAGGATTCCTTCTCCATATTGGCTGAGGGTGAGGGTGGTAAGTCGATTGAAACAACCTACTCCAGCGGTGATGAGGTTTTCTATGAATACTCAGTGCAGGCTCTCACGATGCCGTATACTCCGTCGAACTACTCCTGGATTTCATAAGGCCGATGAAGCAGATAAGTGAGACTGTAACAATAGAGTTTGATAATAATAAGCCATTAAAACTAACGATAGATTTTGCAATAGGGTCCATTCAGTTTTACCTAGCACCTAGGATGGCGTAATTACCTTAAACTTAGTAATCCCATTCTCATACACTATACTTAATCGATACGTAATCATGTGGAGGTACGATCGTTGGCATTAATTGGGAAAGATTTACATCAAGTGATAAGCCCTTGATGGAACCCTCCCTTGGCCTAAAATCAAGGTTTAAATCAACGGCTTCATCGCTCCAATTACCTATGAATAATAACCCATGGCCATCTAGAGACTCGATTCTAGTCATTATGTGTGTCGACATTATTGACTTAATTTCATAATCATTACCAAGAGCCACTCTACCGCCATTAATATTAATATTCAAGTCACTGATTGCATATGCGCGATTTAAGCTTATTATAAGAATCACGAAGTGGTCATTAATATATACGAGAATCCAATTTAGATACGGTACGATCTTCGTATCCATGGTTATATGCGACGGCCACATTACTGGATTCAACAATGATAAAAAGGTTAGGTATTTCAGCTCATCATTTGATGAACGTATTAACTCATTAAACACTCTAAGGCTCATTAAGGCATATTATACCTATTAAGGGCTATGGATAATTTGGAGAGATCCTCGGGGCTTAATTCATGAATTCGCTATAATAACCATACAACATATTCACCGCCCTATTATACTCATATACCCTATTCGCTAGACATATCAATTCATCAAAGCATCTCCTTCTCAGCTCAGCCCTCATCTTCATGAGATCGTTCTTCAAATTCGCAATCGACTTAACGCTTTTTTCCCACCGTAACCTTCTATAAGTATCCAGGTACCTAATCATTAATTCATAGTCACTGCAATACTCCATCTCCCTATTAGTTAATTCATATGTGTTCCAGAACCATAATGCATAGTCACACCTAGGCCTTAAGTAAATACCCGCTCCTAGCTCTAGGGTATAGTCCTGCCTAGATGTGAATATCGCTACGTACATTTTTGTTCATTGCCTTAATACTGATAATGGTGGAACATACTTATTATGGCTTATTATCGATCCTGGATAAATCACGGAATTAGCGCCAACCCTGGCCTTGGGTCCCACAATGGCGCCCAACTTGGCTATTTGCTTACCCTTAACAATGACTGGTGATAGGTGCGATACCTCGACGCCACTTGGTAATACATTTAGTGTTACAACACCAGGTTCTATTGTGCTTTCATCACCGATTATTGAGCTACCTATGAATGAGCCCCCCCTACCCACGGTAGCCCTATACCCAATGAGCGACTCCGTTATTTCAGCGTCAGCGCCTATCACCGACTCCTCCTCAAGTGATGTGTTGTTTCTAATCAATGCGTTGTTACCAACGTACGCATTCCTGCCAATGTACACAGGCCCCCCCTAATTATTGCGCCGTGATCTATCCTGGCGCCTTCATCAACTATCACAGGCCCTTCTATGACAGCCCTAGACGAGACATCAGCATCCTTGCTGATCCTAGCCTCCCTTAAATCGCCCATTAAGTACTTTATGCGCTTAGTAAGTCCCAGGGATAACTAACATCAACGAACCATCCGCTCCAAAGGGCTACGTTGATATTACCCCCCCTGAACCGCCTTAAGGTGCTGTTTATACTTCCGTTAAATTCCTGTAGTGAGACCAGAAACTCCCTTTCAGCAATTAATATCCCAGTCCATGCATAGCCTGATTTATGCTCGTTCACCTTGTTTATCGCCACTACGTCATTCACCTGAACCTCAAAGTAACCCTGCAAATCCGATAATGGTGTCATTAATATGGTTACTGACTTGCCTGAGCTCACGTGGCTATTCAATGCAAGTTCATAGGCTTCCCGGGGGCAGTATAACGTCACCAAATGATATTATTGTCGTGCCCTTACCAGAAATTTCATTAATAATCTTTAATGCACTATCGATATCATCACCCCCCCTCTGTCCAACATTTCTATCGAAACATTGTTGAAGTATCGACCAACCTCGTTACCTACCTTCGTTGGATCCCTAGAAATAATGTAAATGGTCCTTAAGCCCAGGTGAACCAGGTTACTCGTTGGGTAATAAATGAGTGGTTTACCTAGTAACCTAATGAGTGGCTTATCGAGATAGGGCGTTAATGGTTCCATGTTAGTGCCTCTACCACCACTAAGTACTACTCCGAGAACCTCTCTGTAATTCAATACGCTGTTCATTCCACGGTCACCGTCTTCGCCAAATTCCTTGGTTTATCTGGGTCGTAACCACGTGCAACGGCTGTGTAGTAGGCGAGTAATTGCATAGGCACTACGTATATTATTGGCGCAATCCTATAGTCGATGTTAGGCAGCTCAAACGTTACGTTCAGTAATTCCCTAAACTTACCAACGTATTTCTCAGGGACAAAACCTATGGTGTACGCGTCCCTAGCCTTCATTTCCATAACATTACCGAGTAGTGCATCCACATTATCATCATCAAGTATTGAGAATACGACGGGATAACCCTCCTCAACAAGCGCTATTGGTCCATGCTTACTCTCACCTGCTGGGTATGCCTCAGCATGTATGTACGCTATCTCCTTCAGCTTTAGGGCTCCCTCCATGCTCAGTGGGACGCCAATACCCCCCCTACCCAGGTAATACGCATTGTTTCTGCTCTTCATATACTCACTCAATGCCTTAACCCTGCCCTCGGTCCTAGTTATAACGTTTTGAAGGATTCCCGGCACCTTATTGAGGGAGTCCATGAGATTCCTATACTCACCCTGGCTCAGCTTACCCATGGCAATGCCAGCCCTTAATGCGAGTGTCGTAAGAATAACCAATTGGGTGGTGAAGGTCTTGGTGGCGGCAACGCCGATTTCGGGACCCGCCCTCGTGTAAAGTACATAGTTTGATTCCCTAGGTATTGCGCTATCGACGACATTAGATATGGCAACAATCTTAGCGCCCCCCCTCTCTTTAAACGCCCTCACGGCAACCAGGGTATCTATAGTCTCGCCTGACTGGCTAATAGCTATTACAGTGTCATTATCATTAATTGCGTCAACGTACTTCTTATACTCAGAGGAGATTATTGTGTGCGTATCGAGACCGAGCATTGACGTGAACAAGTAATCACCGACAAGGCCAGCATGATATGACGTGCCAGCGCCAATTATCAGTACCTTTCTCGAATTTAGAAGAAGGTTTATTACATTATCGAATTCTCCCTCATTAATTCCTGCCAGTGTTGAACTTATGGCGAAGGGTTGTTCATGTATTTCCTTCAGCATGAAGTGCGAGTAGCCTTCTTTACTCGCCATCTCAGGTGTCCAACTAATGAGCCTAACCCTCTCCTCAACATTAATAGGAACACCGTCTTTTTCAATATAGACCTTGCCTGGCTCGATATACCCATACTCGCCGTCCCTAAGTACTATCACGGTATTCGTGAACTCCAGAAAGGCCGGTATATCACTGGCAATGAAATTAGCGCCGTTACCAATACCGATGACTAATGGTGAGGTATTTCTGGCGAAGTAAAGCCTATTGGGTTCCTGGGCTATTATAACGACAAATGCATAGGCACCCTTTAGTCTCGATAATGCAGCCTTAAATGCGTCGAAGGGCTTATAACCAAGCCTTAAATACTCCTCAATTAAATGGGCAACGACCTCGGTATCCGTCTCACTCTTAAATACGTGACCCTTTCTAATCAATTCCTCCTTAAGCTCCAGGAAATTCGAGATTATGCCATTATGAACAACAGCGACATTACCTGAGCAGTCCGTGTGCGGGTGCGCATTCTCATCGCTTGGCTTTCCATGGGTAGCCCACCTGGTATGGCCGATGGCGGTCGTGCCATTAACCTCATCGAAGTTTAGCCTAGTGCTAACCTCGGCAATCTTACCCTTACCCTTCCTAACCTCTATATAATTGCCCTTAATAACTGCAATGCCGACTGAGTCATAACCCCCCCTATACTCAAGTTTCTCAAGGCATCTTCTAACTACCTTGCCAATGGGTTCCCTGAGGTTGTTTGGTAATGACGTAATACCAATAATACCACACATAACCCAACACTTATTCTCGATTATTAAAGGGATGAAATTATAAATGTTTACTTATTTTTCAGGTGATGAGTCCCATTTCGATTTCAAGTGTTGTTAATAACCTACACAATATTGATGATGAATCCATGACATACTTCCCAATTTTTAAAATATCATCAGCTAATTCGTAAGTACGTTCTTCAAATGAACCCTTAGGAAATGCGCCTATCATTATTAAAGGTCTTTTAAAGTTCTTCACATAATTAACAAAGGTCTTCAACCCTATCTCTTTACCCCTCACATCATCAAGGAGTATTTTACGGTCAGGTAATTCGGTATTTAATACGTAATTAATTCCATTCACAAACCTCATCAGCGGTCTCCCAGTGGGTGGCACCCTACCCAATTCAAATAGTTGGCTCATTAATCCAATGAAGTTATTATAATTACGTGGTGGGCGTATTTCTGGGTCAACATCAATCACCAAGCCATTTATTGTGTGTATGTAGGTCTTAATTAAGTTATTACGTGCAAGTAAGCTACCTTGAATTAGAAGGAGTACTTGATGAAGTATATCCGGCCTTCCACGCTTTTCAGCATTGGGTAGATTAATCATTAACCTATGATGCCTCGCCCTATCAAGGATTAAGTACCTTGGGTTTATCCCTCTCCTTCTCGCGTCCCTTATTATCACTGGATTACTCAATAACTCCTTGGGTACCGTCTCAAGGGAGGTCTCAGTGAGTAATAATATTACCTTCTCCACGGTAATGTAATTAAACGGTCTTTAATTTAAGAATTGATCAGCATTTATATTCATGCTCTGTAGATTAAAGACTGTGGTGCATTCATCATGCATACATTTTATGGTTCCATGGAACTTCCTGGATATTGCTAGAATCCTATAATTATCAGGGGGGGTGGTGTACGCAATTAAGGTCTTAATACCTCTTCTCTTCAGGTCATTGATTGCGTAGGCAACGAGCTTAGTACCAATACCCCCTACCCTGATAGCCGTCTTTAACCACGATAGCCATTTCATAACAACCATCACTTATGTAAACAGCTTCTAAGACGCCAACCAATTCATTACCCAGGAAGGCTCCATAGACTATATTACGTGAATCAGAAAAGACTGACTTTACGTACTTCTCAAAATCCTTAAAGAAACCCCCCCTGAACCTATAATAAATACTATCGCTACTTAGTGAATTATATAAATCAATAACCATTTTCATATCACTACTCCTTAACTCCCTAAATTCAAGTTTAATCAATGACTTCACGATACTCATACTCGATCATGGTAACCACTGCCTGTCCTTTTAAATTTCTTTCTCTTCAAGTGTAAAACATGCCTAGTAGAAGTATCATATACAAAGAAATAATGATAACTTAATACGTACACTATTATATAGATTAGAATTGAATACAAAAGAATACATAATGAATAACACAACTAAGTACTTATCAAAACATCTATAATTAGTTATTAATGATTAATATATTATGACATAATAATATTGCATCTTATTTGCTACCGCCTCCCCCCCCTCCCCCCCCAGCTGCTGTCTTACCCTTTGCCACACCAACCGTTAAGCCTAACCTACCCGTTGTCCTGGTCCTCTGGCCCCCCCTAACCTTAAGTCCCAGGTTATGTCTGATGCCCTTCCAGCTCCTTAGTTTTTTCATTAAATCAATATCCCTTTTTGCTGCCAACACTAGGTCTGCACCCAGTAGATGAATGTTTCGCCCCCCCGTTTCTGGATCCTTGGGCCTATTTACGAACCAACCAGGTGCAAACTGGTGCAAATTCCTCACGGCCCAATCAAGCTTCCTAATAGTCTCATCGTCAAGTTGACCTAACCTAATTGATGGGTTTATCCCCAAATACCTGCATATGGCATATGCTGTTGGTATTCCAATACCTCTTATCCTGGTTAAGGCGTAAGCAACGGGCTTAAATCCGTCTAAGTCAGTATCGCCAATCCTCACTATCTGCCTAACTTCCTGGGACATTCGGCCTAATGCGGCCTATGGGTATTTAAATTTTAGTTTATAGGATGATCTCGCCTTCCTTGTATATTGACTCCATTATTTCTCTATACGGGCCTATCTTCGTGTTCTTCGCTATGAACACCGAGTCCTTTATGTAAACGCCATCACCAATCACAGACCCATCCTCAACCCTAGCCCATTTACCAATGTACGTATTACTCCCAATGATACTTCCCGATATGTAAACGCCATCACACAATGAGGACCCCCCCTCAAAGATGAGCGAATTAACTATCTTAGCAGTACTCCCAATCTTGGTATTCCTATGTATTATAACGTTCGGACCAATCTCCGTATTACTCCCGATAGTGACGTTAGGCCCTAAGTAGACTGGGGGTTGTATTGTAACTGATTGTGGTAGGTCGGTACTTACACAATCATTATCATCCTTACACCTACTAACCAGGATGCTGAAGTTTGCCTTCATATAATCCTCTGGTGTGCCGATATCAAACCAAAGACCACTATGTATAAACCCATAGACCTTCCCAATCCTTAGTAACCTTGGAACAACATCAATAGCAAGCTTAACCTGACCCTCCGGATTCTTTGGTATTAACTTAGTAATCTCTTTCGTGAAAACATAAAAGCCCGCATTTATTAAGTTGGAACCAACGTATTGCTTGGGTTTTTCTATGAAGTTTATTATCTTGCCTGTCTCGTCTAGTTGGGCGACTCCATACCTAGACACATCATCAACTCTTGTGAGTGTTATTGTAGCAGTCCCGCCCATCTTTTCGTGGAAGTTTACAAGGGCCCTTGCATCAATATCGCTGAGTATGTCTCCGTAAACCACGAGGAACGTATCTGAAAGCTCATATTTCTCATTAATTAAGGAGATTGGGCCAGCATCACCTAATGGCTTGTTTTCCGTCACAAATATCAGCTTATCCCTAAACTCACTCCATACCCTTTCCATGTGCTCCTTTATTAAGTCACCCATGTACCTTATTGATATGAATATTCTATTTAGTGGTATCTTCGTTACCGACTCCATGATCCAATCAATGATCTCCTTATCAAGCACAGGCAATAGGGGGGGCTTAGGGCGTGAATAACTAAGGGGCCTGAGCCTTGTCGCTAATCCGCCAGCTAGTATTATCACATCATAACTTTTCATATATAGTACCTACCCTATTGGATCTTTTAATCTTTATTGTGCCATTATTTAGCTTAGGATTAATAAAATTAATTAGGGCGGGTCCCGACATTTGAAGGTGCTTAATGTGGGTAATATACCGGATGCTTGTCATTGGGATCGTGAATGCATAACAAACTCTGTGGCATCAATATTCATGCAATTGCTGAAGGTACTGTACCCAAGGACTTAATTAGAAATAGTGCATTTCATGATCTGGCATCCTGTAATAACGAGTGCACGCTATCCATAAGCGATTACTCATTTATTAAGGACTTGGATGAGGAAAGTATTAAGAATGGTGTTACTAAAGTTATTAGGTTCATAGACCTAGACAAGGTTCCAGACCTGGTACAATTATTAATTAGCATGGATCTAGAGCCAGGCATTATCGCTGTCGATGATAATATAGGCATCGACATAAAGGACGAATTAGGCGCTAGGGTGAATGAGGCCCTTGGAATAGCGCTATACTCAATAGCTGCCTACGACAGGGCAATTACCAGGTTCAGCGTGGCTGCCGCCGTTTATGAGGGTATTGGTAACATTAGTAAGGCACGGTTCATGGAGCTATGTCGAAGATAGCCAGGGCCGAGGACCTTAGGGGTTAAGGCATCGAGGCTCCATGATGAGGGCAATCACGATGCCGAGAAGGGCATGATTGAGGATGCGTCTAAATTGTATGCGTCGTCTGTGATTAATTTCAGGGAGGCTGTTGGTATTGAGGAGGCGAGGGCTAATGAGGTATTGAGCATGATGGACTCATCAGAGGTCCTGGCCAATTATTATTTTACCCATGGCGATATAGCGAGGGCCATGCAGTATTACGATATTTGCAGAAACGCCTTAAGTAATGTCCAGGGTCTGAGCGAAGAGTATTGGAGTGCCGTGAAGATAAAGGGCGATCTATGTTCAGCTTCTACCTACTATGTAAGGCCATTGAAGAGGGTGATTGGAAGACTTACGAGGAGGCCGGTGATAAATTCCTTGAATTAATAAATGAGGGCTTAATTGATGAGCTAACGACAGAGGGCGCCGTAATGTCCTATAGAGGCGCCATAGACAGTGTTGAGGAAATCGATGATGCCGTTAGGATATACTCGAAATACGTTAAGGCAGTTAGTAGGTACTTCGATAACGTAATTAGGGATAGGTACGGCAGCTTTAACGCATTTATTGAGGAATTCCGTAGAGGTGATTATGAGGGTTTAGCCCACGTACTTAATACTGACGTTAATACACTTAAGTTATACGTTGTTGGTAAGTTTATGGTGGACGTTATTAATGAGGAGGGCTTAAGTGAGGACTTAGCCCTTGAGGTACTTGCCTACTTGGCAGGTCTCGGTTTGAACCTGCTCGATATGGGTGTTGATGAAATAATCGAGGAGTTACGTGGCTTTATTGTGGATGAGGGCTTCCTTGATAGAATTAAGGATTTACTTCTTAGAATTAAGGATAGGCTTGATGCAGTCATTAATAGGTAGGTGATAGGAGTGAGTTTATAATGCGTTTCATAGTATAATTTATACCGTGAATATTGAGGAAGTCATATTGGAGCTACGAAAATCGTTACACCAAGCCCCCGAGGAGAAGGTTAAAGTAATGAATGTAGCAAATGATATACTTAAATTATTAACGAGTGAATTATTAAAGCGTAATTATAGGAATTTCGATGTAACAATACAGGGTTCTGTGGCTAAGGACACGTGGTTACCGGGGGGGATAGGGATATCGATATCTTTATTGTTTTATCCAGGGATTATTTTAATATGATTAAGGATGGTAGTATAATCAATGATTTAATAAGCATAGCCGTTGAGAATAACATTAACTGGAACATTAAGTATGCGCAGCATCCTTATATTCAATTTTTAATTGGTGATTTCGAGATCGATGTAGTACCATGCATACGCATAAACCCTGGTGAGAAACCATTAACCGCAGCTGACAGGACGCCATTACACACCGAATTCATAAAGAGTAAGCTTGGCCAAAGAAATACCGATGTGAGACTACTTAAGGCCTTCTTTAAGTCGGTGGGTATTTATGGCGCCGAGATTAAGGTTCAGGGATTCAGTGGTTATGTGAGCGAGTTACTGGTAATACACTATGGTTCGTTTATTAATGTAGTAAAGGCCATTAGTAATTGGCCAATAAAGCATGTGTTTATAGACATGACAGGTACATACAACGAGAGGGATGCTGTAAGGAAGTTTAAGTCACCGGTCATAATAATAGACCCAGTTGATCCAAACCGCAATGCGGCGGCATCGATAAGTAGGGATGTGCTGGCTATGGCTATAGCAGCATCGCGGGAGTTCCTTAGGAATCCACGGACGGAGTTCTTCATGAAGATGCATAAAGTGGCAAAGCCTGTTTGGGTGTTACCAACCGTGGTTGTGAGAATGCCCTATCCAGGTAACACATCGCCAGACATTGTATGGGGGGGCGAAATCAAGAAGTTAATGGTATCATTAACAAAAAACCTTAGGAAGCTTGATTTTAAGGTTATTAGATCAATGGCTTGGAGTGATGATAGATCAGTAATACTTTTAATGATCTCCTTAAATGAACTGGAGCTTCCTCCATACGAAATACATAAGGGGCCTCCCGTGAACTCGGATGCTGCCGAGGGATTTCTTAAGAAGTACATTAATGAACCGAGCGTTATTGGTCCGTTCATAAGAGGTTCACGTTGGTTTGTGATTAGAAGAAGAAAATTTTCAGACATTACCGATGCGATTAGGCATATAGCATCTATGGCATCATTAAGACACCTAAGGAGTTCCCTAAATGATGCCCAGTATGTAAAATTAAAGACCTTCAATGATTTGGGGGGGATCTTCGGCCCAGAGGAAAGAAGTATTATTGAGGAATTCCTTTGGGCAAGACCCTGGTGGTTAAGTTAACCTGCATTTATTTTTTCGCAAGCGATATTTTTTTAAAGTATCTTGGCAATATATCATGAATATGTCAAGTGCGCCCGATCTCGAATTAATGACCTTCAACGGAGTCAAGGAACTACTTAATTACGTGAATAATCAAATAAGTAATCTTGAGAAGAGGATTAAGGAGATTGAGGGTATGATGGGCGACTTAAAGGTTAAGGCTGATAAGTACATGGCACTACTGCAAATGATAGAGGAGATAGTTGGAAAGGGCCAGCAGTTATCATTGTCAACGGCGATAGAGCTTACTGGGTTAAAAATAATCTTTGACCCAAGGCCAATTGATGAGTATGAGGCACTTGATGAGAGTAGAAAGGCCATGGCAGATAGGCTAATGGCGCTCGCCAGGGTTAGGGACGTACTTGAGGTAATCATTAATAAGCTTGGCGATAAGGCCGATGTGCCTATCCTCGTTGAGTTAAAGATGGGTATTCCGGTCAAGATAATATTTAGGAGTTGGTGAGTCTAATTGAAGCTACAGGTTGCGCTAGACCTTATAGAGCCCAGTTTGGCGGTTCATCTGGCACGTAGACTATGCAATGCTGGGGCTGTGGATATCGTTGAGGCGGGAACGCCATTAATAAAGACGGCCGGTATTTTCATCATCAGCGCGTTGAGGGTTGCCTGTCCCAATGCCGAGATCATGGCCGACCTAAAGACTATGGATGTTGGTGCCCTTGAGGCTGAGCTGGCCATTAATGCGGGTGCTAATATAGTGAGTGTCCTGGGCGCCGCGGCTAATGAGACAATTGGTGAGTTCATAAATGAGGCAAGGAGACTTGGCGGTAAATCATTAGTTGATATGATAAGTGTTAGGGATCCCATTACTAGGGTCAAGGAATTACTCAATGCGGGGTTAAGGCCTGATTACGTGGGTCTTCACCTAGGTATCGATGTGCAGAGAAGTAGGGGCTTAACCATTGAGGGATTGTTAAGCGAGGCTGTGAGTATTAAGGATAATTATGGTCTAGCCGTAGCAATAGCTGGTGGTATTGATGAGAAGGTAGCGCCTAAAATAAGGGATACCAACATTGATGTGGTAATTATTGGGAGGGCCATAACGCAGGCCCCCCGATCCCGTGGCCGCAGCTAAGAACTTAAGGAAATCACTCGGTATTGATTAGGCTTCCTAAAGACGTATATCAGCCGCGTTAATCCACCATGGACATACTGCAAACCGTTGATTACTAGTTCAAGGCCAGTGCTTAGAAACCAATCAAGGGAATCAACATAAGTGGGGGGGTGTGAAAAAGCCACATAACCGCCACTTCTTAAAATTCTAAAGGCTTCCTCGGCAAATTTTCTATATAGCGAGTCAAGGTCTACCTCACTTATTGATAACCTATTATATGGCGGATCGGTGGCTATAGCATGTATTGATTCATCCTTAATGGGACTTAATAAGGAATCCGAGTTCACAGTATCTACGTACGCATTGTCAACCAATGATTTCATATGCCTCAAATCAATGTCTATCCCGATTACGTGGGCACCGATCATAAGGGCCTCCTGTGCTATTACACCCGAACCAACAAAGGGATCGAGGAAAATCTTATTCTCATTAGTTCTCGCTAAATTAACGAGAAGTCTTGCAATACGTAAATCAATAATAACGGCATCATCTCTTCTACCTCTTCTTAGAATTCTATATCTTGATCTATCAAGTTTAACCAGGGGGTTTCTCGACTGCGTCATTAATAATCCATATACGTTTAATCAATGATGCCCTACAAACGACGCTACTCAATGAGTTAAGGTCACCCCCCCTATACTCTATTACTAAATCCTTAGTATCATCAATGAGATCAAGAGAGCCGCCGGATAAATCGCTTAGTGCCTCTAATTCACCGTATGCCAACGCCTTTAGATCCTGGCTTACCTCCACCCTTAGCCTTACCATATTTATTCCTCAGAATGCCCAGTGTTATCAATGTTATTAACCCTACCACGGTATAAATCGCCAAATCGGTAAGTAGGGCATACGTACCTACCTTACCAAGCATATAACCAGCCAAGTCGCTTGCCACCAGTAACAGGAATATTGTTAAGAGCACATCAGCGGCTATCCTACCAAACGGCCTTACCCTGAATTTTATATAAACCTCAATTGCATTAACCGTGAATATAGCGCCGATCACGAGTCCCATTAAGTCAAATACATTCAATGGACCCCCCCAAAGCGGTATGGTCTGGTGCAGCATGTAGTAGGTGGATAATGAGTATATTATTACGAAGAATATAGAGAGAGCGGATATGAAGAATGTGGCTTCATACATCCTGAGGAATCGGAGTATATTTTCATGAAAGTTAAAGCCATAAATC
This sequence comes from Vulcanisaeta distributa JCM 11216, assembly GCF_001315985.1. Taxonomy (GTDB): domain Archaea; phylum Thermoproteota; class Thermoprotei; order Thermoproteales; family Thermocladiaceae; genus Vulcanisaeta; species Vulcanisaeta distributa_E. Next base: position 30,742 of record NZ_BBBI01000009.1, on the reverse strand, counting down.
ATAAATGAAACGCCGAGTAATATCGTTATGCTTGCTATAATCATGGTCCTAACTATTGAAGGTATGTAGGGCCACACGCTATAAAAGACTCCATAAATCAGCAGAAGCGCTCCAGGCACACCAAGCGCGTACCTTCTATACCTTGGCTCACTAAATAACTTACCAATATAGTACCTGGCTAACACGGCAAATTCCTCAAAACCCCTTGTCTGCTTAACGACTATCCTTCTGACGGAGACCACAGGCCTTCTTGATTGTATTAGAGGAACGACCACCTCGTCAGATGGGCCATCAGAGACCACTATGAAACCGTCAGCATCAAACACCTGGAGTATCCTATCAACTTCATTAAGTATCTTCATATCGGCCGTAACATCCTCTGAACTGGTTCCTGTAACTACTGCTATCTCAACATTTTCCGATCCAAACGTTGAGATTAAGGTGTCATAGAGTTGAATAGCGCCGAACATGGCATTGGCATCGGAGTCATCCGGGTACCTGAGTATGTATTCCGTAGCCACCTTAAGCACGTTATTCCTACCAATTATTGGCGTAGGAACACCAAGTCTCTCGCCTACGTCGTTATCCCTATCAACGTATAGCACTATTAGCCTTCTTACGAGCTTAGACATGGCTCACTTCTCATTATCCTCCTCTAGCCCCCCCAGCCCTAATAAATCATTCAGTGATACTCTCTCGCCCTTCATTAATTTCTGAAGTCCTTCTTCGGCCTTCTTTCTCATTTCCTCCTTAATCCTCATCTCCTCTTGTTTCTTCATGGCTAGGTTCTTTGATTTACGCGCAGCGGCCAGCAATAGCTGGTACTTGTTTAATTCATCGTTTAATTCCCTTAAACGAGACCTCAACTCCTTAATCTCTGCGGACTTACTCAATATCGCCTTCTTCAACTCATCCCGCCGAGCTTTAAGCGAATCCCTCTTGCTCTTTAGTTGAATTAATTCATTAACAATGGACTCCCTCCTCTTCTTAAGCTCCTGTATCTGAGTCTTGATATTAGCAAGGACATTACTATAGAGATTTCTCATTTGCTGGCCTAGTTCCATCCTTTCCTTGCGCATCTTCTCAATCTCCTGAGAATCACGGCTTATGTATTCCCTAATTCTCGAGAGGATTTCAGCTGCATTCAACTCCTTCTCTAACCGCTGTATAGTCCTAAAGAACTCCCACTCCTTTTCGGGGGGGTCTGTGGGCGAGATCTCATGCTCAAACTCAAGCTTATCTATTAATTCTTTCAATTTCTCCTTATCAACAGGCTTACCACCAACTAAATCATTAATCATCTTCAACAACTCCCTATATTTCTTTACCCTACCTACTAACTCCTTAATTTTCTGGAAAAGCTCAAGCCTCCTCTCCTTAAGCTGCTTTAATGTACTCACTATATCGTCCCTACTCTTCCTCAACCTAGCCATTTCATCCTTAACGTTCTTTAACTCGGCCCTCTTACTATTGAGCTGACCAATCACACTACTTAACTCCTCCCTAACCTTATTTAACTCGTTACGAAGGCTCTCCCTCTCCCTCTCCTTGTTCTCAACCTCGCTCCTAATCCTAAGGATCTCATTGTTCAATTCCTTAATCTTACTCTCCAACTCCTCTTCATTTAAAAACGACATTCAAGCAAGCCATACTGGGGGGGAGGGTATTAATAATGCTTATCCCAGGTCAGTAACCTCAATAGGGGGGGAAGAAAATATAAATCACCTATGTAAAACGAACTAGAGTATGGTTGAGGTACTTAAGTACGATTTAGTGATAATAGGTTCCGGCCTAGCTGGCTTAAGGGCTGCATTTGAAGCAGCCAGGGTTTCCCAGGGCAAAATAAGGATCGCAGTCTTATCAAAGGTCCATGCCATGAGAAGCCACTCTGTCAGCGCCGAGGGCGGTGCAAGTGCGGTCCTTTATCCAAAGGAGACAGGTGATAGCCTTGATTTGCACGCGTACGATACTGTCAAGGGCAGCGACTTCCTGGCCGACCAGGATGCAGTTGAATTACTAGTTCAGGAGGCTCCGAAAGAGATCATATTCATGGATCACCTAGGCGTTCCTTGGTCTAGGGACGAGAAGGGCAGGATTCTTCAAAGGCCATTTGGTGGCATGTCCATCCCTAGAACCACGTTTGCCCAGGATAAGAGTGGTTTCTTCCTGATGAGTACGCTATACGACAACGTGCTTAGGTTTGATAATGTAGAAATGCTCCATGAGCACTTCGTCACGTCATTACTAATGGATCACGGAGTATTTAAGGGCGTCACCGCCATAGACCTAAGGACTGGAGAGTTCAAGGTAATTCTCGCCAAGGCAGGCATAATCGCAACTGGTGGTAATGGTAGGGTTTACAAGTTCACGACAATGGCCTGGTCATCAACGGGCGATGGCTACTCACTGGCCTATAGAGCAGGTATACCGCTTAAGGACATGGAGTTTCCGCAATTCCACCCAACAGCCTAGTACCTAATGGCATTTTAATAACGGAAGGCGCCAGGGGGGGTGAGGGCGGCTACCTAATTAACAAGGAGGGTGAGAGGTTCATGAAGAACTACGCGCCAAGTAGAATGGAGCTCGCACCCAGGGATATAGTTAGCAGGTCAATAGTTACTGAGTGCTTACAGGGTAGGGGGGGCTTTGTGGATGAGGAGTCTGGGCTCTGTTACGTATTACTGGACTTAAGGCACCTTGGTGAGGAGAAAATAAACAAGAGATTGCCTATGATTAGGGAGATAGTGATTAAGACGCTGGGTATTGACCCAGTCGATGAGCCAATACCCGTTAGACCAGCAATGCACTACATGATGGGTGGCGTACACGTCGATTTATATGGCCAGGTAATGCTTGATGAGGACAAAACCAGGGTACCAAACCTGTGGGCCGCCGGTGAAGCCGCTAACGTCAGTGTTCACGGAGCCAACAGGCTAGGTAGCAACTCATTGAGTGAGTGTCTCGTATGGGGGGGTAGGTTAACAGGCGCTGCCGCGGCTAGGTATGCAATGTCCGCCCCTGACTCAATGCTTGATTATGGCGGTGACATAGCGACGAAGGTGGCCAATGAGGAGAGTAGGATATTCGATAAGTTACTGCATAAGGAGGTTGGTGCCGAGAATCCGTACTCCATTAGGGAGGAGATGAATAGGACAATGGACACCTACGTCTACGTATTCAGGGATAAGAGCGGGCTTGAGGAGGCCTATTCAACAATAAAGAGATTGAGGGAGAGGTTCCCGAATGTGAGGATTGAGGATAAGGGCAGGTACTACAACACGAACCTTAGGGATGTGCTTGAGCTTGACTTCCTACTTGAGCAGGCTGAGCTAATAATAGTTGGTGCATTAACGAGGACTGAGTCGAGGGGTGCTCACTACAGGCTTGATTATCCGAAGAGGGACGATGCCAATTGGTTGAAGCACACACTGTACTTCTACACGACTGATGGTCCAAGGCTTAGTTACGTGCCCGTCCGCATAACTAGATGGAAACCCGAGGAGAGAAAGTACTGAGGCGCTCAAAATTCACTAAAGGTAAAAGTAATTAAAGGGTATTAACAGGGCTTTCTCGTGAAGTACAGGTTAATGGATGTATTGGCATGCCCATACGACAAGACATTCCCACTAACATTAATAGTGCTCAGGGAGAAGGAGTACCCTGAACGAAGTATGAGTGGAACAAGAGACCGTTTTGTGAGGAGTACTGCGCACTTAAGAACGTCTTCATAAAGAATTACCCAAACCCGCAGGAGCTACCCTGCGATGAATGCATCAAGAGGGAGGTCGTCGAGGGCATATTGTACTGCCCCAAGTGCGGTCGCTGGTACCCAATAAAGGATGAAATACCGATATTACTACCTGACGAACTCAGGAATAAGGAGGAGGATAAGGCATTCCTGGATAGGGTTAAGGATCAACTGGTTAAGGTGAATCCTGAGCTTGGAAATAGGATATTGAAGGAGGGCAAACCAGTTAACTTATCATCATAAATATTATCATGAATTACAGCCCATTATTAAACAATGGTCCCTATAAACGACATTACAATACCAAGTATTACATAGAGGGTAAGCCACAGTACGGCATTACCCCTAAAGTACCTACTCATTAATGTACCAAAAACCCCAAGAATGATCACCGGAATCACGGGTATCCAAAACACCCTAACCAGGTACATCGTATAATTCGTAACTGAGGCGCCCAGCAGCGACACGGCGCCAAATACCAAGCCCTTAATTAATGCATCGTATATGGCCCTCCTATGTAGCTAGTCCTCAATAATGAACCCCCCCTCCTCATCAATAGCGTTCTCTCGATATGGCTTAATGAGCTCCTTTCCTCGATATACTCAGCCATGAACGCCGTTACTAGATTTATCGTCGTAACTATAATCACTAATTTAACAGTACTTCGCGTGGTCTCGCCTAACACGAGCGTCGTCAAGACACTATCCAGGAAACCGAGCACCAGGTACCTACCGTCAATACTTACCATACTCACCTCTCCTTAAGTAACTGAGGATTAAGCTCAAGTATGTACTCGCCAACAATCACCTGGTCAATACTCCTAATTGCACCGCCCAAGTCCTCAATAACCCTCTTAACATCGTCATAATTTATGTTGTCACCCTCAATAACGATAACTAGGCCGAGAACCTCGACGTCTGTGTCAGTCACGGTGACATTAACAGCCTTAACACCACTAACCCTGCCCAACCTATCTGCGAGTTCCACGGTAGAGACACTACTTGGTATATCAACATCAAGCACAACTCTACGTAACCCGCCCAATTCAGATCAAAATAAATAGAGCTTATCCCCCCCTACTTAAGTATTTAACCCAGCATTGGAAAATAAGTTTTAAATGAAGCTCAACTAAATAATGCAATATGTCTTGGAAACCAAGTGAGGACGTAGAACGAGATAAGGAACGAGCCGCAGAATATGAAAAACTATACAGTGGATTCATATTCCATGGACCATTAACCGTTGAGTTAAGGACGGGCATCATAATAGCGGCTAGGTTCGCGGATAAGTTAAGGCGTGCGGCATTCGCGGCTTTTTCGAAGATGGTTCCCGAGGACGTTATACTTAGGGACATAGCGGAGTTGAATAAGACCGTGTATGAGAGATGATTAAGAGGAACATCGATAAGCTGGCTCTCGTGAGGATAAGCGTCGTGGTTTCATACGATCAAAAGGCAAATAGGCTTAATTTCTCTAATTTAAAGATTGAAAGATTATACACGGAGGATGAAGTGAGTAAGATTGTTAATGAGAAATGTGGTGAGTTGGAAAGGAAGATTGAGAAGATAAGGAGCATAATAGGCTCAATATGAGCATTAAATAGTTCATCCCCTGATTAAAAACCACGTGCCTCCTTACCAATAAGCATTAGGAGTACGGGAAACTCCTCAATACAGTCAATACCAAGGAACCTGCACAACTCCTCATCATAGAAGGCGCCCACGGCCCTAACACCAAGCCCCCCAACAGTGGCCGCAATATACATATTCTCCATGACCGCGCCAGCGTCAATAAGGACGTATCTCAAAGCCCTCTTCCAATATTTCCAGCGTGTTCGTGAGTAGAATGCCGTGAGTATGACAACCGCCGACGCCCTACTAACGTGGTCCTGTCCAAGGGCTAGGTCAGCCATTAATGAATTAAACCGACCCAACCTAAGGATTTCTAATGCGTGGTTGAATGGGTCATAGTGATAAAGCCCTTCCCTTAGCCCCGTCACATTATGAATCACTGGGTAAGCCTCAATGGGCTGTAAAGCACCCGCGGATGGGTATGCACGAAGTGGGTACTTATCAAGCCCATAAGCCTGGGTCCAGCCTGTAATACCCAGCCCTAAGAACAGTATTGTTGCTAAGTCATCAATGCTTATCGGCTCATCAATGAAATCCTCCGCACTTCTTCTAATGGTAATTGCGTTGCTTACATCCATCGTTATGCCTTGGGACTTGGCAAATTAATCACATGACTACTCCTTACCCTCCTCAATGGAGCATTACGCCAGTCCTCCTAGGCCAATACTCATCCCTATAATGCCTCATTAGGAAGTCGCAGGCAACGCCAACGTCCTTACCTATGAGTTTCCTAAACATAAACAAAGCCTCACTGGGTATTACATCCCTTAACGTCTCATCCTCGCACATAAGGAATTCAACAATAGGTATTCATTATTTTGATTTAAACCCTAGGTGTTACGTTATCACATGACTACTCAATAGGCAGGTTACCCTCCTTAACCTGCCTTATTTCCTTGGTTTCAAATCCCTGTCTCACCGATACTATGAAGAATACTATTGATACAACCAACGCAATTAGGTAGTCCCATGGGTATTGAATGTAACCCATTCCCAGCGAGCCCATGTAGGATAAAGCACCAAACACAATCATATAGCCAATGAACCAGGTACTCGCCTTAACCTCCTTACTAACGTAATCATCCCTCGACCTATAGTATAGATACGTAACACCCCCCAATCAATATTAATGCGAACGCAGACCAATACCCGTAAAACGGCAGTGCGCTGACCACGAATCCGTAATAAATCACCACCATTAATGCAATCCAGAAAATCGCTGAGAAAACCACGGCCTCGCCATAGCCCATACCAATGGCCTTTCTATAACCTAGGATTAGTAATGGTAGGCCAAAGGCCGTTATTACAAATATATAGCCCAGGTAAGGCCAGCCTGTCCAATAAACGAGCATTGAGGACATTATAAAGCTCAGCAGCCCAATCAGTAATGGCATCGGGGGGCCTTATACGGCCTATCAACATTTGGCGCAGTCCTCCTTAATATGACTAATGCTGGGCCACCAGCCAGGTAGTTGATTATTGTTGCCGTTGTCGATATACTGACTATTTGATACCAGGTTGGGAATGGCAGTAGGAATAGTACGGCTATTAAGTAAGTAATTAGGAATGAGAACCACGGGGTCTGGAATCTTTCATGTAAATTACCGAATATGCTTGGGTAATAGCCCTGCCTTGAAAGTCCGTAGAGACTCCTTGCTGTCGTGCCGATGTACACACCCATGGTACCCGCTGGTGAGATCCACGCATCAATCAGTAGTATCGTGGCCCACAGCACTAGGACTATGATGCCGCTCGTGTATAGCTCTGAGTAGAATGGTGAGCCTGCCCAATTGGAGTTTATTAAGTCACTCCAATCACCGGGCTTTATTGGGATTGCGTACTGACCCTTACTATTAGGCAAGTATATCTTGCTCCAGTCGATCCCTCCTATAAACGCGATCTCCAATGCCATGTACAGTATTGCCACGAGTATTATCGATAAAACCAGAGCCATTGGTACGTCACGCCTTGGATTCCTGGCCTCACCAGCATACTCAAGGGCCTGTCTAAATCCCTCATAAGCCCAAATAATGCCGCTGGGGGGGATTAATGCCGTAAAGACAGCCGCCCAACCCAGCGGTGCGAATCCTCCATATGCCGTGAAATTACCTGGGTGTAGATATAGGGTTATTAGGAGTATTACCGTGGCCGTGGGTATTATGAACTTCCAAATGGTTATTGCCGTGTTAACCTTACCGAATACGTTAACGCCAATTACCTGTATCACTGTAAAAACACCTATTAATGCTGCTGCTGTCAAAATGCCCAGCGGCGTCAAGTAGCCGGACTCGGTACTAAAGAGCGGTAAGTACTTATTTGTGTACATTATTATTGCCTCGGCCTCCATGGATATCGTGGTGGCTGAACCAATCAAATACGCCCAACCAAGCAGGTAGTTAGAGATTGAGCCGTGTACGTAGTGGTCAATACGAACAAGCGAACCACTGAATGGGAATATTGAACCTAGCTCAGCATATGATAGGCCTATGAATATGAAGAATACCCCCAGCTAGGAGCCAGGATATTAACGATGCCGGGCCAGCATAGGCAGCACCCGCTAAGGCTGCGAACAACCAGCCACTACCAACCATCCCCCCCGATATTGATAGGAAGAGCAGGTCCCAAAACGTCAGTGCCTTTCTTAGCTTTACACCTGTATTTACTGTAGAACTTTGTTCATTTCCTATATTTCCGGTGAAGGGAGGTCACGAGATCGAAAAATTTAGAAAATTTTTAAGCCTTACTCAGCGAATTATTTACGTTAGAACTTTTCGATGATTGCTCCTGAACCACCTTAATATTTAATGTCTTGTAAAATATCTTTTCATTAAGCCAGTTAATGTTGGATGACACGTAATCAACCTTCTTCCTCATCTCGTAATCCCTGGGCTCTAGACTGAGTAAATCCAGGTAAAGCTCCTCCATCACCCTCTTAGCCTTTAACGCGAAGTCTAGGTTATTCCTAATCATCTCCTCGGTAGCCTTTCTACTGAGCTCGCCTGTGAAGTCGGCAATGCCGTTTACGTAGGGCTCGGCATCGACACCTAACTCGCCTGGGCTTGGTATTCTGTTCTCAGTCATGAAGAACCACATCGTCATGGCCTCAACGTACTCCTGGAGACTAATTACTGCGTTATTATAATACATTGGGTACTTGGTAATTAACTCCCTGAGTTTATTAACGAGACCTTGCATCTCCCTTATGTATTTACGCGCCGTTTCAATATCATCCCTAATCAATGAGTATATTACAGACTTAGAAAGCCTATTCACCTTAACCCCCCCAGTCTCAATAACCTCATCCTTAACCTCCTCAAGCTCCCTCAACCTTGCCCTTAATCCATCGGTGTCAATCATACGGTTATGGCATCAACCCAAGCCTTAAAAATCAATTGCCACTAATAATTCACGTGGTACTTCCCGTATTTGGTGGCGATTTACTAAACGATTTACTAGGCCTTATCCTTAAGTCCTCGGACCTATATCTCAGAACCTCAAAAGCCATTAGCATTAGTAATGGTAAGGTAAGGATCATGGGACATGAAATTGATAATTTCTATGTAGTAGCCATTGGCAAGGGCTCGATTGGAATGGCCAAGGCCATTGAGGATGCCGCTTACGACAAAATAATTGATGGCATTGCCGTGGTGCCCAAGGGAACTCCGGGCAACCTACGAAAAATAAAGATTCTAGAGTCAACGCATCCATTACCAACTGAGGCGAGTGTTAATGCTGGCTCGAAGATACTTGATTTACTAAGTAATGTTAGGAGTGGTGATTATGTACTATTCCTAATAAGCGGTGGTGGTTCAGCTGGTCGAAGTGCCCATAAAGGGTCTGAGCCTTGAAGACATTAAAGAGGTAAATAACCTGCTACTGAGGAGTGGGGGCTACCATTCATGAGATAAACACCGTGAGAAAGCACCTATCAATGACGAAGGGAGGGAGACTGGCCAAGGAGGTGATTAAGAGGGGCGGTAGGGTAATAACGTTAATAGTAAGTGATGTACCTGGCGATGACCCGGCAACGGTTGCCAGCGGGCCAACGGTTCCCGACCCAACCACGTATAAGGATGCCATAACCATACTAAGGAACAGGGGGGGTCTTTGGGATAAGGTACCCAGCACCGTTAGGGAGGTTCTTGAGCAGGGTTTGAAGGGCATGGTTGAGGAGACGCCTAAGGAGTTGGTTAATACGTGGAATTACGTGATTGCGAGTAATATGGACGTGCTCACGGACTTGGCAAATTACGCAAAGTCACTTGGTATGGAATCCTTAATACTAACGTCTAGGATGGATGGGGAGGCCAGGGAGGTTGGTAGGTACTTGGCGAGTATAGCCCTAGAGGCCAGGTTTAGGGGTGTCCCAATCCGGCGTGGCCTAATCCTATCTGGTGGTGAGCCGACGGTTACGGTGGTGGGTAATGGTAGAGGTGGTAGAACGACAGAGATGTGCGTTGGTTTCGCATTATCGGTGAGGGGCATTGATGGAGTCTCCATGATTTCCATGGCAACTGACGGGATCGACGGAAACATGGACGCGGCGGGCTGCGTCGCCGATGGCACCTAATCGATGAAGCCATTAAATTGGGTATTGACCCAGTAAATGAGTTACGTAATAACAATACCGCGGTCATATTTGAAAGGACAAACACCATAATACGTACTGGGTGGACGGGCAGTAACCTAAACATCGTCACGGCAATCCTCGTCTCGGGCTATTAAAGTAGTGGAAATGGTTCAATCTCCTCAAGCTTCTCCGGGTCAACACGTAGCCTACCCATGACCGCCTCCTCAAAGTAATCAGTGGTGACGAGGGCGTTGGCTATACCCTCCTTAAGATTGAATTCCTTAATCACGCCAAAGCCCACCAGGAAGCCCTTACGTAATAAGCCAATGAATATATTGCTAAAGAGCCTAGACGGTACCTTAACCACGCCACCATGCCTAGCGACCTCGGTTACATTATCGATTACGTAATGACCACAATTATTAACCACGCACTCAATCACCGAATTTCCAATGAGCCTATCCAACCCTATATTGACACTAACTAACTCATTACTCAAGTACCTACGTAAGGCCTGATTCCTCAGAAACCTCCTCTCGTCCGGAGCCCTAGGCCTCACGTACTTTGGCCTAGAAACATTAATCACCTTAACGCCTGATCGCAGGTGTAGGTTGATGCCTATGGACACGACGTAATCCACGCCAACTGCATCAACCACGTTTCTAATCAACTCAATACCCCCCCCATCCCCCCCAACCCAACCAGGCATGTCAATTAGCACAAGACCAGGCGTCCTACTAAAGGCCTCCCTAACCATGGCGCTAACACCACTGATAAACCTACCAACGCATTGTGACGGGCTATTACAACCAACGAAGAACCCACCCATCATGTGAAGATCCTCCAATGTTGGTATTGGTAGTCCAACGCATGAAAGCCCAATGACGCCTGGAGGCCCTATTGATGACTGACCGACATCGGCATCCACGACGCATGTACTTAAACCACCAACCACGTGCTTATTCAATAGGTACGTTGTTAACGTGGTCTTGCCGGAATCAATGTCACCCACGATCAAGGCAATACCCTCGAGACTAATTCCATCCCAATCACTCGGTATTGTACTACCATCAACATACCTAACCGAGCCCCCATTAACGGATAACGTGCATGAGCCCCCCCTGGCAAATATGGGCAATGCCCTAAACCTCTCAACATTTAGGGAACCGCTCACGGGGCAACCCAACACCTCACATTGCCCATTGACCACATTTACTGTGGCGGGGGCCCTCCACGATTAAAGTACCATCACTAAAACTCAGTGTTAAGGAGCCCACGGGGAGTAAGCCATAGATGCGTTTAAGTGCTTTATTGCAAGTGAAGAAAGGCAAAAATAACAGTATTCAACATTTACGGCTGTAATGAACGAGTTGGCGATACGGAGGGCGATACCGAGCGATGCAGAGCAGGTAATAGGGTTCACTAGGAATACGTTTCAATGGGGGGGCGATTACGTACCTAAAGCTATTAATGAATGGATTAGTGAGGGCACGGCCTACGTCGCAATTATCAAGGACAGAGTGGTAGGCGTAGTGAACATGGTATTGATCAGGGAAATGAGCACGGCATGGCTCGAGGGAATCAGAATTCACCCCAGCTATAGGCGGATGGGCATTGGTAGGGCATTAACGGAGTACGTACTTGGCGAGGCCGTGAAAAACGGTATCAAGTATGCGATGTTAATGATCGCCGATTGGAATGAACCAAGCCAACGCTTAGCAAAGTCCCTGGGATTCCACGAGGTGCTGACCCTATTCACAGGCGTGGCAAGACCAAGCCAGGTAAGTACAATCCGTGGAGAGGCAATGCGGGAGGTAATCAGGAATGCGTTGGGAAGAACCAATGGTTATTTCTGCACCACGAAGAAGCACTGGATGTGTACGAGGGCAACTGAGGATTTCGTAATGACCATGATAGACGAAGTGTACATCGGCAAGGGCATAGGCCTTGGCGAATTCTCGGTAGGACCACCGACAATACCCACTAAAACCGAGGTATTGGCCACGGAGAATGGTGATTTCGAGAATTACTACGGCAGGTTCATAGTCTACGAGAAGGAACTAGACCAAGCACAGGCAAAAGCTTAAATTTCTTGGTTCTCGGCTTTCCCTTGGGCCGGTAGTCTAGCCTGGAAGGATGCCCGCCTTGCACGCGGGAGATCCCGGGTTCAAATCCCGGCCGGTCCACCACAATCAATACTCACGAGACTATCCTCCTAGCCTCCCTAACCATCTCCTCTATTTTAGCCATGCTTACCTTTACGTACTCAATCGTGTATTTCCTCTCGTGGAATCCCCCCCATACGTGTAGGTCATATGCGGCATTCCAGCCATCAAGTACCCAATAACCGAGTTCCTTCGCCAGTGTCTTACTAGCCATGCCGAGCAAGTACGTGTGCCACCTACCCTCTCATAAACTCTTGGTACTCGGGTATTTTATATTTCTCGACTAATGCCTTGATAACCTCCTCGGCAGCCTTGTAAAGCTTCTCACTGGCCTGAACAGCATCACCCTTATTAATGTACTCCCTGGCCTCGTTCAAGTACTTCTCCGCAATGCTCATTCTCTCCCTCATGCTCTCCTCAGGGTCTTGAATACTTAAGGCGTCAAGTAATAAATCGGCCACGTTTACTCCCTTACTCATTAACTTCCTGATTAATTCATCAATATTACTCATTCATTAAATCATAAAGGCCATAAGTATATAAATCCTCCTCCTGAATGGGCAGTACATCCATCAGTTTCCATCGAATAGCTTTTATGAATTATCGCGACAAAAGCCTCTTCTGGGCCAGTATATCTATTACAATGTTATTCCTGGCATCAGTTACGTGAATTATAACGGTCAGGCATACGCCATACCCACGCCCAGTGTCGAGTTTAATGAGACCTGACTAATGGTGAAATGGTTCAAGGTTATCCACCAACGTACCTTGGTCGATCGCCCTGATTTATTTACGTAAATTAAAATCTCAATTTAACCCTTAATACGCAGTGGTTAATGTTTCCCTGAGTAACGCTTACATAGGCGCTTTAGTAACTCTAGATAATGGTTAGCGGCTTTGTTATGTTTAATGGCTTGGTTTATTCGTCATTTAAGCCCCTGGTTAGGGCTGAGGCTATTGTTGTGGTCAGTGATAGGGTTGCTTATGTCGGTGATGAAGCAAGGGCGTTAAGGATTGCGGATGCCCTAGGGCTCGAGGAGGTGGACTTAAAGGGCCGTGTTGTGATGCCGGGATTCATCGATGCCCATGCGCACTTGGACTCGATAGGCATTAACCTGGCGACGCTGGATTTAAGGGGGGGTGTTAATGGTATTGAGGAGTTGAAAAGTAGGCTCAAGGACTATGTAAAGAATGTAAAGACAAATTGGGTAATTGGCAGGGGGGGTTGGGACCAGGAATTATTTAGGGAGAGGCGTTGGCCGAGTAGGTTCGACATCGATGAAGTGATTAGCGATAGACCAGTCATGCTGGTTAGGGTCTGTGGTCATGCTGCCGTGCTTAACACGAGGCTATGGAGTTAACTGGGCTCTTAAATGCGGTGGACAGGGATGTGATTAGGGATGAGAGGGGTAATGCCACGGGTGTAATTGTTGAGCGGGCTTTGGATAAGGTTGAGGAGTTGGTGAGGGACTCATACACACTTGATGATTACAGGGAGTTCATGATGAACTCCATGAAATACGCAGCATCACTTGGCGTCACGACCGTAGGCTTCGTATCCGTAGACCTAAAGAGCCTACAATCACTGATAATGATTGAGAGGGAGCTCGGTAATTTACCGATTAGGGTCAGGGCTTACCTAAACCCATTTGATCACGGAATTGACGTCATTGAGTTACTGAGGCAGCTCGGCATTAGGGCTGGCTTCGGCTCTCAGTACCTGAGGATTAGTGGCATTAAGGTCATCGCCGACGGCTCGCTTGGCGCCAGGACCGCCTGGTTATCGAGACCGTACAGTGATGACCCAGGTAATTCCGGAAGGCCGAATTACGGCTTTGAGGAGTTAATGAGTATTGCCAGGAGGAGCAGTGAGGCTGGTCTTCAACTCGCCATTCACGGTATTGGGGGGGATAAAATGGTTGAGGTAATACTCGATATTTACGGTAAGCTGGGCAACGCCCAGGTGCTTAGGCATAGGATTGAGCATGCATCCGTATTAAGGGAAGACCTGATCAAGAGGATTAGGGAGCTCGGCATCGCGTTAGCCGTTCAGCCTCACTTCGTAATTACTGATTGGTGGGTTGTGAGTAGGGTTGGCGCTGATAGGGCTAGGTACGTGTACCCATTCAAGACGCTGATCGATAATGGAGTAATGCTCGGCTTCAGCACAGACGCGCCCGTCGAGTCATTAAATTCGTGGGAGACGGTGTATGCGGCGGTCACTAGGGGGGGTTGTTATGAGGGTATAGAGCTGTGTAAGTACACGGGGGGGAATGAGAGGGTAAGCGTGGCAGACGCACTTCATTACTATACATACGGCTCTGCATACCTACTCCGTGAGGAGAATGAGCTTGGAAGGCTCGAGCCAGGTTACCTGGCCGACTTCATAATAATTGATAAAGACCCACTAGGCATAAGCGATAAGGAATTAAGAAACATAAAGATACTAGAAACATACGTGGGAGGGCAAAGAGTGCATCTATAACCTTATTAAAATGCAGCCCTCTCCTGCACAGTTCCCTGTATTAACCTTCCCTCCTTAAACCTGCTCAGCCTGAATATGTCTTTGAATGTCCTCACTTTCCCATACTTTATTAATTCCGTGACCATTAGGCGAAGGCCGGCGCCAACTTAAAGCCATGACCGCTCAAGCCAACAACCACTATTAAGTCCTTAACCGGCTCATCAATTATAGGCATCCAGTCAGGAGTGACGTCGTATAAACCCCCCCTCCAGCCACCCAGGTACTTGGCGTTTATGAACCACGGCATTCTATTGGCTGCATTCTCCATCACGTTAACGGCATAATCAAACTCAGGTTCAGCCAATGGATTGAAGTCGTCTGGGTTGGGCCAGGCATTCTCTGGTGGGTAAAGTAGGCCCATTAAACCATAGCTAGAGCCTTCGGGCCTTATGTAGAAGTTGTTCATGTAATCAAACACGCTGGGTAATGACCTGCCTATTTCAACCCTAATCACCCTTTCAATAATGTTCTTAATCGGCAGGTTTAGTTGCGGTAGTAGTTTTTGAGTCCAAACGTTGGTTGCAATAACGTAGCGGCTAGCCCTCACAGTCTCACTACTATTAATGAGCCTCACGCCAACTACCTCATTACCCTCAAACTTGACCTGGGCCTCATCAATCACAAGCTCAACACCTAATTCCCTAGCCCTATTCATTACGGTGTTTGTGTATAGGCCCGTATCAACATAGCCAGCGTCCTCCTCGTAAACGCCAACCTCACCCCCCCACGTAGTGCTGGCGTTAAGCGCTTCACGTACCTCATCACCACTTAATAATCGAACATTAGCGCCAATACTACGCAGCATATCAAAGGTCCTCCTCATGCCGGCCTCATCATTACTAATAACCAGGAGGCCCGTCTTCGTAAATACATCAACGCCGAATTCCCTCTCAAAGTTCATGAAAAAGCCATGACTGTAATGCGACATTCGAGCCACATCCTCATTAGCGTAATAACTCCTAACGAGGCCTAGGGAGTAGGCCGTCATTCCCTGGGCAACCCCCCCACGCTTATCAATCACCAAAACCCTAAAGCCCTCCTTAGCGAGGTAATACGCCGTTGTCGCTCCCGTGGAACCTGCACCAACCACAGCAACATCGAATGCCTTATTCATGGCTAATCCTCACTTAGCGCTGGGAATCAATTTATAATTAGTACGTGACTGACCAATTGATTAGTATGGTAATTGCATGCACGAGGGATTGCTACGACACATGCATATTCGACGAGAACTACAAACCACTTAACATATTCCCAATTAACGGCTTCACATGCGCTAGGGGGGGTAGGGCCGACCTAATTAGGAATGAGAGGAATAGGGTTACTTCGGCTTACATAGATGGTAAGGAGGTTAGTATTGACGAGGCCATTAAATACGTGGCAAAGCTGTTCAGGGAGGTCATAAAGAGGAATCCGGCAAGGATACTGCGTACTGATTACGATGGAAACCAGGGATTGCTCACGTGGTATTTTCCAGACAGGTTATTTAATGTGGTTGGGGCTTCGCAGACTGATAGGTCGATATGCTCTGCTGAGGGTCATGCAGCCATTAAGGTGCATTACGGCACTAGTATGGGTGCTTTGCCGGAGGATTTCATTAAGTACAGAGCCGCCGTGTTCTGGGCATTCCCGGCTAGTGTGTCGGCGCCGCACATATGGGCCTTATTTATTAAGAAGTTTAAGGTGGCTATTGATGTTAGGCTTAGTGACACGGCTAAGAAGTCGGATAGGGCAGTCATAGTTAAGCCCGGTACTGATGTGTTTCTTGCCATAGGAGTTATTAAGGTGTTGATTGAGGAGGGCCTTGTTGAGGGTAAGGTCAGGCACTTCGAGGAGTTGGCAGACTACGTTGGGAGGTTTCCGCTTGATTACTTGTCAAGGGTTAGTGGCGTGTCTGTTGATGACATTAGGTGGCTTGCCGAGTTTTACCACGATTATAAGCCATTAACACTGATTGGCTTCGCCCTTGGTCGCTCATTAAATGGTGGTGATGCCATAGGCATGATCTCGTTAATCCCAGCCTGGTCGGCCTTGAGAGGGGGGGTTATTACTACTCGAACTCCCTGGGTTGGGGGGGAATAGACTTTGACTACCTTAGGGGGGGTCTTCACATGGCTAGGTCATCCAGGGTTATACCCATGGCTGACTTTGGGGGGGATTATATTGAGCGTGGCGAGGTCGATATTGTGTATGTCTGGAATGAGAACCCCCCCGTGGTTACCCTACCAGGTGGTGACAAGCTGATTGAGGCTGTCCGTGAGGGTAGGGTTACGTTGATTGTCCATGACCCGTATTGGTCTGAAACGGCTAAGCTGGCTGATGTCGTTATCCCAGCGCCGACATTCCTCGAGAAGTATGACGTGATTTATAGTTATTGGCATGATTACCTGGTTTATAATGAACCAATTAGGTCTCCTAAGGGTATAACGGAGGTTGACTTAATACGTAGGTTAGCTAGGGAGCTTGAGATCTCTCATCCACTGCTTCTTGAGGATCCCTGGGAAGCCGTGGATAAGGCCATAAGGCCTACCGGCGCTACTTTAGAGGAGCTTAGGGAGAAGAAAATCGTTAAGGTAAAGCCGAGGTATTTACCCGCAAACGAGCCCGACGCACTCCCATTGCCTAATCCCGTAGAGCCTAGCGAATTAAGTAATAACGAGGTTCGCCTAGTCTTCACCTCGCACCCGCTTTACACTAACACGCAGTTCCGCGAGGTTTATGGTGATTTGGAGCCCGTGGTTTATACCCATGATTATGAGGGCATCGTTATCCTGGAGAATGAGTTTGGCGGTGTCAGGGTTAGGGCCGTTAAGGATAGTAATGTGCCTCCTGGCGTGGCGTTAATCTACAAAAGCAGCCTTATTGACCTTGATGGCAAGCCTATAAACGCAATCACAGGTCGTGTTAAGGGCAAATACGCAGGTACGCCACTGCTTAATGGTGTTAGGGTTAGGGTCGTGGATAAATAACGTATATTTTTATCAACTTATTATTGGTCATTTAAGTTATTTGTACATTATTTATGGTAATCATTAAGTCATTATTACGGTATTTTCCCGTATTGAATTATTATTTTTATAGACATATTTTTAAGCAATGTCCATTAATGAGATGAAATGGTCGTAGAGTTGGCTAAGGGTTACATCAGGAATTTGAGGAGATTTTTAAGGAAGTTAAACATAACTGTGGGTAGATGTTTTGATGAATTCGAGTTTACCTCATTGCTGAGAAGCATCAATACTAAGTATGATGAATATTGGTTGTTAGGGTGGAAGGAACATAAAGTGAGTGATCACTCATCATCTTTTGTGTTAACACTTATTGATAAGGATGATAGGGAATACGTGGTTAGAATCTACGTTAGTATTGGTACCATAAACATGGTACTCCCTGCGAATCAATTGCACTTGACTGACGAGACTACGGGAATAACAATGCTGGTTAATGGAAACACCATCAATATATCAGGCAGGGTCCTCTGCATCACTGATATTAGAATTAAAGCGATGAATTAGTTCATCCCTGGGTCTTAACGTGTATCCTCCTTCTGGCTTCTTCAATCTGTTCCCTGGTTATCCTAACGTACTTGGACAATAATTCAATGGGTACGTAGGCAAACCTATCACTTAACCTCCAGGTCGGCCACACCTTACCGCCAATGTTTATTTTGGCGCCGCAGAACTTGCACCTGCCATCCTCCGTTAGGTTAACCTCTAATATGTCGAAGCCCCCCCTCCTCCTAATAACGACCCTACCGCAGTTTGGGCAGTAGGTGTTTTCGAGTTTATGCCCTGGAACATTACCGATGTAAACGTACTTAAGTCCCTCCTCCTTAGCCACCTGGGCATGCTTCTCAAGGGTTTCTATTGGCGTTGGTGGTAGGTAATCAACCTTATAATCAGGGTGAAACCTAAGGAAGTGCATGGGCGTCTCGGGCCCCCCCAGGTTATCCACTACCCACCTGGCCAGCTTACGGGCGTACTCAAGGTTATCGCCTATTTCCGGGACCACGAGGTCTGTAACCTCGATGAATATTCCCTTCCTCTTCATCTCAAGGAGCGTCTGGAATATGGGCTCTGGGTCTGGGACCATTGAGAATTTCCTTAGGAATTTGGGCTCGGCATTACCCTTAAAGTCCACGGTAGCCGCATCGAGGAACTTAGATATGTAGTCAACAGCCTCGTCAGTCATGTATCCGTTAGTAACGAATGTGTTGAATAACCCCCCCTCTTTCTAGCTAGGATTCCAACGTCATACGCAAATTCCGCGAATATCGATGGTTCATTATACGTATACGTGATTCCCTGGGTTCCGTAAGTCTCAGCCAGTTCGACAATCTTCTCCGGGGTTACCTCGAACCCCTCGAGGACTCTCCTCTGGCTTATGTCGAAGTTCTGGCAGTATTGGCATGCCCAGCTACAGCCGTACGTTGAGAAGGATAGGACCATGGAGCCTGGATTGAAGTGATAAAGTGGCTTCTTCTCGATTGGGTCCACGGCTATTGCCGATATCTTGCCATAAACCATTAAGTAAAGCTTGCCACCTAAATTCCACCTAACACCGCAAAATCCATACTGCCCATCAGAAAGCTTACACCTCCTTGCGCATGCCGTGCACTCAACCCTACCGTCCTGAAACGCCTTGTATAGTGTCGCCTCCTTCATTAAGCCCATATGTAGTCATTAATTCATGATTAAAAACCTTATGAGGCAAGCAAGTCTCCTTAATCAACACGTGGTTACGGAGGGGGTATGTTTTTTAAGCGCCTAATGCAATGGACCAAGATATGCCGAAGAAGAGGAAGAATCGAGGAAGACACAAGGGGGATAAGGGCAAGGAACCGATGGTTTATTGCGACAATTGTGGTAAGTTAGTGCCTAGGTCCAAGGCCGTTAGGGTTACTGTACCATACTCACCAGTGCCTGGTGACTTGGCTAGGGAGCTTGAGAAGCAGGGCGCCATCGTCCCTAGGTACTACGTAACCAAGACCTACTGCATAAACTGCGCAATTTACCTGGGGGGGATACTAAAGGTTAGGTCTGAGGATGAGAGGAAGAAGAAAGCTGCGTTATCTAGGGCTCCAATACGCAGGGAATCAGTAACAGCGCCATCAGCCAGCAAACCCGCGCAAACGCAGACTCAAACTTCGGCCCCCCCATCGACTACGCAGGGCATGCAGGAGTCAACGACTAAATCCTAAGGTTAAATGAATAATCGAATGATAGTAACTCTTATAAGGTATTTCGAGCTCATGTTAATGCGTAATGGAGCATACCGAAGAGACTAGGAGGATGGAGTTACCGAATACAGAAACAATGCGAAGAAGCCCTAGTAAGCTTGAGTTAACGTTTATTGAGAGCCCCCCCAGGGACTTCATGAAGGACTTTAAGGTCGTCTTTGACCTATCAATAATTAAGGAGATAACCCTTGGCAGGAGTCCTGAGAATATGGTGATAATACCGGATCCAACGGTATCTAGGAAACACGCGGTAATAACCATGGTTGGAAATGAATTGTTAATTAAGGACTTAAATAGTACAAATGGCACGTACGTACTTGATGGTGACACATTTAAGAAGGTGAGTGAGTATAGGTTTAGTGGTGATGTTGTCATTAGGCTTGGCTATTACACAGTAATTAAGTTATCGATAATAACCGAGGAAAAGCAATGACTAGACAATCTATGCGTTATTTAGGTATTTCTTAAGAACGGCCAATACCTCACCTGTGCTTGAGGGTCTTAACGATGGGTTTAACTCAAGGCCTCTCATCACTAACATGACTATTTCAGGCGGTATGTCAGGCCTATAATTATTGAGCGGAGGTATTACTACCTGGCCACTACTTAATCTATACATGTGCGGGTTCATACCAGTCAGCATTTCATAAAATATGCAGGAAAGTGAGTAAATGTCTGACCTAACATCAGCAACGCCCTTACTAACCTCGGGGGGCTGCGTAGGCTATTGAGAATTGCGATACGTAGGACTTACCACCAACCATTATCTTAGCCGCGCCCAGGTCGCCAATCTTCACAATCCTCCTCTCCCTATCCTTAAACAATATGTTCTCAGGCTTAAGGTCTAGGTGTATTATGTTCGCCTTATGGAGCTCGGACAACGCAAGCGTTATCGAGTACGCCAGCCTCAAGAACTCACCGAGCTCTAGCGGTCCCCTCTCCCTCATTAAATCCCTCAGCGATCCTCCCTCCATGAACTCCATAACCACGTAAGGCGGCTCACTCAAGTAATCCTCCAGTGACTTGTACGGGAGCTTCTCGTCAGGTGGTATGTGGACCTCAAACACCTTAACAATGTGCGGGCTTTCAATGAGTAGGTACTCACTCATCTCCTTCTTGAATGACGAGAGCACCTTGGGTCGTTAGCTAACGGATTGCCCCGGGAGTCCCGGTCCTTAAGAACCTTGATGGCGTAAACCCTACCCCCCCACTCGTCCCTGCCCCTAAGCACGTAGCTGAAACCGCCCGTGGCAACCACATCATCAACCAGGTACTTACCGCCCAACCAAGCGCCTAACCACGATATTGGTGGTCTTAACCCCTTAACAAACCTTAACTTGGTTGGTCTTAAGTACATTATTGTGAAGATAAGTACTAAGCAGTGACACCCAACCAATAAATCCTAATTGTTGGGTAAACGCCATAAACAAGTGTCAGTATTAATAGGGTTACAGAGATATAGCCCGGGAGTCTTCTCACCATTGGTGTTGCTGACACGATAGATGGTACCAGAGTCATATACACGTAGGGTTGATTAAATACGAAGAGAAATACTGCCGCCGGTACTATCAATAATACGCCTAAGTATGTTATTACCCTATCAATCAAATCCTCTGGGAAGTCAATCCTATACATTATGATCGAGTTTCTAATTGTGATTACTAATGAGGACATAAATATGAGGAGCGAATTAACCAGCAAGTAAAGCTCAGGAGGTGCTGGATTAGCATAACCCATGTAAAATAGGTAAAGGATATACAACAGAGCTAACGTAATAATTGCCCTAAAGTCAGAAACCCTCAATGACAGAACTAGTACAGTGATTCCAACGAATACGGCCAGTGCATCGTAGATATAGGCATTACTAATTATAAATGCCACAGATAATGCAAGGATGACCTCCGAAACCAACGGTATTATAAACCAATTATTCCTTAACGGATACTTCCTAAATAACTCATAAAACAACACAAAGAGCGCAACCATGATCAGAACATGCGCGGTATTGATACCAATGAAGAACAATAGACTTATGAAAAGCACGATCCCAGGCAACGCCTTAATCACTTTATTAACGTCGGTAATCAACACGTTAGATACCCTTTAAAGACCCATTTAAAGCGTTATTCGGACCATAAGATGAAGAGAGTCCACATACTTGTTAAAGGCCTAGTCCAGGGAGTTGGCTTCAGGGCATTTGTGAGGAGGAATGCCAAGAGGCTGGGCATTAAGGGCTTTGTCAGAAACCTACCCGACGGCTTCACTGTGGAGATAGTGGCAGAGGGCCCGGACGACGCCATCGAGCAGTTGATAAGTATTACCAAGCAGGGGGGGCCACCGGGGGGGCCGTGGTTGAGGATGTTGAGGTGGAGTATGAGGAGCCCAGGAATGAGTTTAGCGATTTTGAGATACTTTATTAACGTACTTAATTAAGCCGCCGCCACACGGTCTGAGTCCCGAATCCACTAGATCCATTATCAATTGCCTAGCGGTGTCTGTTAAGTCGAGGTTTAATGCTTCCCTTAAATCAATAAATTTTAATTCCGTGGCATCACTAGATGCCCTAGGTTCACCGCCAATGGGTTCCACTAAATAATCAAGCAGTAAGAAGTGGTACTTAACCCTGCCCTCCTTATCTCGTTCTATGTATTGGTAAACGCCAAAGAGCCCCATTGACCTACCAATAATGCCCGTCTC
This sequence comes from Vulcanisaeta distributa JCM 11216, assembly GCF_001315985.1. GTDB lineage: Archaea > Thermoproteota > Thermoprotei > Thermoproteales > Thermocladiaceae > Vulcanisaeta > Vulcanisaeta distributa_E. Next base: position 8,169 of record NZ_BBBI01000009.1, on the reverse strand, counting down.
CTCCTGCAACTCCCTAAGTACGGCGCGGTCCGGGTCTTCGCCTGGTTCAACCATGCCGCCTGGTACCGACCACTTACCCCCCCTATTGGGCTCCGCACCCCTCCTTATTAGGAGGATCTTACCATCCATAATAACTACGGCGCCAACACCCACCAAGGGGTATCTCGGGTATTCTCTTCCCATCCGGTAACTTAGCATGTGCTAGCTTAATTAAGTATTAACGTTATATTTATTAAGGACTATAATTCCTACGTGCTTAATGGAGTGTAATAATGATAAGGTGAGGAGTATTATTGATGGTTTATCTGATAAAGAACCTATTGAGGCTTATCAGACGTTGCTTGAGGAGAACTGCTTTGGTAGAAGCATGATTTACGAGGTTAGTGGTAAATACATTGTTTACATGAAGGATGAGGAGAACGCATGTGTTGAGGAGACGAATTCGATAGATCGCGCTAGGGAATTGGCAAGGGCATTTGTTGACTCTGTTTGTATCTGATAATTATGAGGGTGAGGGTAATACTATCGGCTAATTTGCATGAGCTTGCCAACGCTATAAACATAACTGTGCAGGTACCGGATGAATCCACGGTTAAGGATTTAATAATAAGGCTTGGTGAATTAAACCCGGAAATACCAAAAATACTGCTTAGGGGTAATGAGCTTAATGAGAATTACGTAGTGATTGTGAATGGTAGGGATATATACTGGCTAAAGGGCTTGCTCACTAATCTAAGTGATGGTGATGAGGTGCTAATTGCGCCTAAGGCATTCATATCGTAAAACTTAATACCTCCACTTAATTAATTTAGTACTGTGATTGCGAATGGCTAAAAACAAGTTAATGAGCATTAACGAGGCCTTAGATTTGATAAATGATGGCGATGAAATAGCGATTGGAGGCATGTCCTTTCACCGTAATCCCATGTCTATGGCCATAGCCATAGTCAAGTCAAACAAGAGGGACTTGGCGCTGGTGGATAGGGAGCCTGGGCTTGCCTTCGATTTATTAACGATATCGGGTAGGGTTAAGAGGATTAGGGCTGCCATGGTCACTTTCGAGCACTTCGGCATCGCGCCAGGCTTTAGGAGAATGGTGGAGGGCGGCGAGGTGGAGTTCATAGAGGATGTTTGTGAGGGTGTAATGGCTGGACTCCGTGCGGGGCTTATGGACTTCCCTTCATGCCATCAGCAATAGCGTTGGACAGTGATTTAGTCCCGTTGAACGTCAAGAGGGGTATTTGGAAGGTGATTAGGGATCCATTTAATGACCAGGAGTTAGTCGTGGTTAGGGCGATAAGGCCTGACGTGGCCCTAGTACATGTCCACAAGGCTGATGAGAGGGGGGGTGATGTTGAGATTTACGGTCCTAAATACGAGGATTTACTTAAGATCCAAGCCGCCAGGAAGGCTATAGTTACGGCGGAGGAGATAGTCAGTGAGGATTACTTTAGGGAGCATCCTGATCGATTAACAATACCTGGCTTCATGATAACCGCGGTTGTGCACTCGCCAAGGGGGTGCGTGGCCGACGTCTATGTACGGTTATTATAAGGCTGATTACGAAATTATCAAGAAGTATTTCGACAGCGTTAAGGCTGGGCTTAGTGTTGAGAAGGTGCTTGAGGTGTTTGCCCATGGCTGACATGGATAACGTCATTAAGTGCATGGCGAGGCAGTTAAGGGATGGTGACATTGCCTATACGGGCTTGGCTCAGTCCCGGCGGTATTGGCAGTAGCATTGGCTAGGCATTGGGGTATAAATACTTGGTTTATAAATGTGGCCGAGATTTATGAACCCAGGGATTTCGTAATAACACCGTCGTCGGGGGGGACCCATACTCGCTAATTAATGGTAGGGGGGGCTTCGTAATAAGCCTAGACGCGTTTGATCTCGCCAGGCGAGGGCAGCTAGACGTAATGTTCTTCTCGGCGGCCCAGGTTGATCGCCGTGGTAACATGAACTTATCCGTAATCGGTAGTTATGAAAAGCCCAGGGTTCGGCTACCAGGCGGTGCAGCCGCGGCTTACCTATACAGGAGGGCCCGTAGGATAGTGATGTGGCTTAGGGAACACTCAAGGAGGACGCTTGTTGAGAGGGTTGACTTCATCACGGCTCCTGGCCCCACGAAGCAGGGTCCACGCTTAACCATATGCACGCCAAAGGCCATGTTCGAGTTTGACCATGAATTAGGCGAATTAGTACTGACCGGTTTATTCCCTGGTATAAGCGTTGATGAAGTGATTAATAACATGGCCTTTAAACCAAGGGTTAGGGAGACATTAAGCGTTCTTGAACCTGTAACGCAGGATGAGCTGCAATTCCTAAATAAGCTGGACCCAGGCGGTATTAGGTATTCATAAATTTAAAGTCATTAATCACAGCATCTTATTCTCAATCTTATATGCACCAAGTATTATTGCACCAGTGGATTTCGAAGCCTCAACAAGCTTCTTACCAACCTCATCATCACCCTCCGCTTAGTAAGCAAGTAAGGCGTAGCTTATTACTTCACTAAGTCATCATCATTCATAAGCATAGGCTAACAGCAGGTTAGGCCCTGTGGCTGCCTCTATCGTGGTTAAAACCCTGCCTAGGGTACCTGGTTCATTAGGCATTGCTATGTATTATAAATACGCCGCCCTGTATTGTCATGGCTAGGTCATAAAGCTTCGTGAATAGTCTCTGCATATCCTCAATCATCCTAAGTAAATCGGCTCCCGCGCTCACGCTTGAATTGAACATGATCAATTATTTCAATTAACCACACAAGATAAAGAAAAGACTAAAGTAATGTTGATCCATTAATTAAACGGCTAATGAGGAGTATATACAAATGCGTGATCTGCGGTTCATACACCGAAGAGACTGCGCACTGCGGAGTACAAACTAGGTTGTTACTAAATGGTAAATTAAGGAGCAGGTTGAGTCATTTAATGACTTACCTACTTAGGCATAACCCAGGCGCGGTAAACCTATCAATGGATAGGGAAGGTTGGGTGGGCATTGACGAGTTAGTAAATGCATTGAGGAGTAGATGGGATCCAAAGGCACTCTCATGGCTAACTAAGGGGGCATGTAATAGCGGTGGCGCTGCTCGACCCAAAGGGTAGATTTGAGGTTAGGGATGGCATGATTAGGGCTAGGTATGGCCATAGCAAGTCACTCAATGTCAATATAAAGTATGAGATTGATAATGAAGTGAAGACCCTATATCACGGAACCACGAAGGAGGCGCTGGTACGAATAATGCGCGAGGGGGGGATAAAGCCTATGAATAGGAAGTACGTGCACCTAGTACTAGACCCAAGGGATGCGTATGAGGTAGCCATTAGGCATGGTGACGATGTGGTAATACTGAGGATAAACGCAGACTGCCTAAGAAAGGATGGTTACCAAGTATTGACTGCGACAGATAGGATAAGGCTCGTGGACTACGTACCACCACAATGCATAGAGTCACTAACGAAACCACGAAACTAAAAGCTTAAATTTCTTGGTTCTCGGCTTTCCCTTGGGCCGGTAGTCTAGCCTGGAAGGATGCCCGCCTCTGTGCTTCTCTGCTTGGTTTAGGAATTCGTTGATTGGCTTCATGGCTTCATCAATCGCTCTTTAGTCATTGGCTAGCTCACCACTTAGGTCTCCTCGAAGCACTGAGGTGCTTGGTATTGGGTGGTCGCCATGCATAAAAGTAGGTGTGGGGGGGTGGTGTTAAATGGATGGGTGGTGCCAAGCCAATGCTGGCCGGCGTTATTGACGCGTTATTATTCGCAACCCTCTACCTACTCATTGTTTGGTTTCAGCTTTACTTGCTTGGTGATTCCTGGTTCCTGCACTGCCTAGGCCCATACTCACCACTCGCCATTCACGTTGGCCACATCGGGATTAGCCTAATACCACTAATCATTGATGCCGTTGTCCTAGCAATACTTACCCTAGCAAACCTCAACTCATTAAACGCATTGGGTAAAGCCCTGGGCTTGACGGCCATCGTCTCCGTAATCATTGCCTCAGCAGCCTCATTCGCCTACTCACTGATTATTCATGAATTAAGTGGCTTAGCAATCTACGAGTTTAGCTCGCTCGTGGTATTCGTGGCATTAATGATTGATGTAATCGCGGTAACGGCGGTATGTGTATTACTCAAGGCGAGAGCTAAAACCTATGGTTTTTGCCTTAGTCACCTACGCCAACGCCCTAATCATAGACTACATAATCGACTCGGTTGATTCAATGATTATTGCTACGGTTAAGGAGTTGGAACCAGTGATTGGAGCCCTAGGTCCATTTGACGGCTTAGTAATTGATCCACCGCTAATTGCGTTTATGACTTACCTAGCACTCCAATTAAGCCGTAAACAATAGCCTTAAATCCATGGTGGTTGTGGTTTTGGTAATGTGTTTGACGTGTATTTGCGTTAATTCAACCAACAACTGCACAGTGACTGTGACGATAACCAGCACCCACAGCTCAACCACTCCACTCATCTCAGCCCTACTCTACGTGAACATAGCCTGGTGGCTCATCCTATTCATAGGCTATTATTATTACTGGAGGTGGAAAGTACTCAATACTTATGAACTGAAGAAGTACTACGCAAACTACCTACTCTACGGAATAAGCATTGGTAATCATAGGTCACCATGGATAGGTCTCGTGATACTAACCCTCGTAAACTTCATGCTGTCTTGCAACCTAACATACCTTGGGCTATATATGGCTGAGATTAATGGTTTGCTAGCCACACTATTAACAAGAATAATCTCGGCAATCATTCCTGCAATACTACTGATATTAATCATTTATTGTCAAGCACGAGTACTTTGGGATGCACCGCGTAATTGGCGACTGCGAATCATACTAGCCTTAATACTGCTGACAATTTTGGCAGTAACTCTCGTCATTCTTGCCTTTGAATTAGGCGATGCCGCATACATTCTCGCATCAATCTTCACATTCATCCTCATACCCCCCCTCTTCACGTGGGCCTTGATACCCAATAGGTTCTTTCGTATGCTCATTGTTAGTATTGTGTTTCTTGGTGTTGGCGTTACCTTCTACGTTGCCGACCTACTCCCTCGGCTGCCTTTGGTGCGTTGGTGGCTGGCCTCGTCACCGCCGTCACCTTCATGTTCAACAACTACATTAGGGCACCTAGACTCTACACACTAACCATATCCCGACTGGTATTTAGGAATGATAGAGTCTTTGGACGTGTATTGAGGTTTGGTTTAAGGGTTGCAAGGCCTAAATTGGCTGATGTGCCTAAGGAGGCAAATGCAGGGTAATCATTTATAGGGGGGGGCGAGACCTTCAGGAACTCCACAACGGCTACCACCCATGGGCTGACATAACAAGGCAGGTACAGGCGCCAAGCCCGCAGGACCCATTCAACCTCAGCAATCAATTAGTCACCAGGGACGTCGAGACATTCGCGGACCTCACATTATTCGAGGTCATCGAGGTTAATGGCCGTAGGTTTTATGCCTATTCTCCGGGGATAGGCCCGTCGGCGCATTGAGGTGCGCCAAGGTATTTGCATTAGATAATGACTGTGAACCAGTATGGAGGATGGGTAAGAGCTGCGAGTACATCAGGTGCGACTTACTCATGAACGTTTTCATAGGCTTTAGCGGTGGTAGCCTTGAGCTAGGCCCGGTAAGGTTACAACAATTCATAATGTATCTGCTAAACACCTTCATCAACTGCGGGGGGGACAACTGCATGATGACAATACCGGAATTAATAAACAGGACAGACAATGAAGGATTAAGGAGGGAACTAGGCACACTCATAGAGCTACCATCATAGCACCAGCCCACTAACTACCTCGGTCAAACCCTCTCAATCCTCGTGCTACCCCACTCATCGCCTATTGTGAGCCTTAGCCTCACCGGCTCGGCCCTACCATTCTCGCAGGTCACCTGGACCTCGATTTCGTAGACACACCTCGTTAGGCAGTCCTGAGGTCTATTCAAGCATCCATTTAGTATAATCGGCTTATTATCCTGCATGACGAAAACAACATTCGTAACATCCGGCCTAGCGAACCATGCGTAGGGTGGTGAGCCACCGCACGCCGTCGCCATGCTTGGGTTGCCGGCGAAGAATGGCCTATTATTACCATCGAGGGGGGGCATCACGACCAGGTTGAATATCCTCACGTCATTGGGATTAATATCGACCCTATCCTTATTGCCGGTCCAGGTGAGGTCGAGCCAATCATTATACTCACCACTAGGCCCACCCCTACACTCGCCAGAGCCATCAATAGACAACCTCCTCAAAACCCTAACCTGAGCCACGCAATTCTTAGCCGCACCACGGCCAACATTCCTAACGTGAAGCCTAAGATAACCAATGGCATTTTGCTGAGGAGGACGGTTCGTACCACAGAAGTCTGGGAATGTGTTGAGGACTGGCTTATCCTCCACAACCTCAATACGCGGATCAGGCGATGTAAAGATCACCCTGAAGTACTCCCGAAGCCCAGTAGCCATCAAGGCACCTCCAGAGCCAACAATGACGCCGGCAGGAGTTACGTAGGGAGTACCCGGGGTAATCAACATCACGAAGCCCATCGCCATTAGAAACACGCCAATGTCCGAAATTACCGCTCCCCCCCAAACCTCAATACCGTAACTCAACGGGAATGCTATGGAAATACCCAATAAAACAACGCTACCTATGATACCGCCGATCTTAGCCGCCATACTCAATGCCGAAATTACGAGGGGGTTTACTCGTTACGACCCATCCACCGGCTAAAACACCGCTAAAGGCAGAATAAATAATTGAAAATAAATACAGCACACTACGAGACGGGATAGCCCTATGCATGAGAATCAACAAACGTATAAAGAAAATACTAATTATTATTGTTATTACTATTAATAAAAATAAAAATACGATAACAAGTACTATTAAGTGAGGAATGAAGAAAAATGCAACAATAGAGGCAAAAAATGCGTCTAACATTAAAAATAGAAGCAATGTGGCCAGGGGGGGTGGAGATACGTAAATCATTATGTTCCTAATTATGTTCCTAATTCTAAAATTTCTTCTCGCTCCCATCGCACTCGAGGTTTAGTTAGTAAATTTAAGATTAAAAGGTTTTATTAAAACAAATCATTAAGTATCTCGAAGCAGTAACTCAATCACGTACTTCATCGCCTTGCTTAGGGTTACCTCTTGCTCGTTTATTTCGTCTCCGCATACGTACCTTGCTTTGACGGTTTTTGGTTCATTGCTCATTATTATGTATGTGGCTTTATATCTCGGTTTGACTATGTCGTTGCTCAATGCCCTCACTTGCTTAATCACCTTGACCTCCCTATCCATGACCTCGAGGTGGTAGTCCCCCGTCGCATTCCATGTTTATGACCGCGGCGTATATTGGCTGTAGTAGTCTTGAGTATTCTCTATGTAGTATGACTGCGGCTATGTGGGTGCAGACCTCGCTCTTTCGCCTTATCCCCCCAGTTGGTCTCGAAGCATGAGCAATAATACTTCCCATCCCTGAAGCGAACAATGTAGCTTGGGTACTCATCACCAACCTCGGGTCACCACTCACCACCCAGGCATTCTCGTTGATTTGCCTAACGGAGCCACTCTCGAAGCGTTTCAAGGCATGCTTAACCCACGAGCTCGACTTCCCAGGAAACTTAGACCTCAACCTCTCAATAGCTAGCTCCTCAATATCCTTCTCAACCCTCATTGTTAATCACCGCCGACTTAGACCTAATGATCTGAACCCACGGATTATCCTCAAAACTCACTGGGGGGGATTCACCAATAAACTCCCTAGGTTGTTCCCTAATGGAGTCCTTGATGGACTCGGTTTTAGCAACCTCATTGTTTAGATTGGCGTTGGCGATTGATTGGCTCAGGCATTGCTTGAGTAATTCCCTGATTTCGTTCATTGCCATGTACGTAGTTAGTAATTGGCGTATTAGGTCGCTCATTGTTGCGTTGCTGACCTCGGATAGCCTCCTCAAAGCCTCATACACGTCCTCCCTAACGCTCACGCACCTAAACCTCATCCAACAATCAACAGCACAGACTTAAAAGGCGTGAAGCAACGAACCAATGCATTACGGTTAATGACCCAATGCATTATGAAGACTGCGGAAGCCACGGTCGAGAGACACAGACAATGCATTACGAG
>NZ_BBBI01000008.1 GCF_001315985.1 Vulcanisaeta distributa JCM 11216 | reverse complement strand
GTTGATTAACCCTTAATAAGGGGGGGTTGTTAGGCGCAGCTAACCCTCACGCTCACCGAGTCCCCAACCACCCTCGGCAACGCCCTCATTAGGTCGGCGATTAGGTACTGAATTGCCTCACAAACCTCACCCACACCGCCCTCCCTAGAGGCATTGAGTAACGCATCCACGTCACCCCCCCCAACTGCGCGTAGTATGCCTAGGGCCTCACCACTCAGTAGTTTGCCTAGGTGCTTGATCACCGCCCTATCCCCCCCCTCATAAGCCCTAACCAGGGCCAGCAACACCCTCGCCAGTTCGGAATCGCCTAAGTGATTAACCAGTGAGTTTAGGGCCTCTGAGAGGGCCTCATTACCGGCCTCGCTAACGAGCCTTGCGGCTAGCATTATCGATGCCCTGGCCATGGAGTCAACCCTCCAATCCCTGGAGGCCTCGGACAACTCCCTAATGTGTGTGCACGTGTCCTCATCACAAGCAAACTCGAAACTCCTCCTAAACAACACACCACGCCCAACCTCGCACTCCCAGCCTCGCTGTCAGCCACACCCTCAGCCACATTACCAACTCCCGAGTCACTGAACTGCGCATTGCCTGTGTGGATGAGGAGCTTGGCGTCACCAAGCTTACCCTCATTAATCAACGCCACAACCCTCCTAATAAGGCCAACGCGGGATTCAGGGGGCACCTCCTGAAGCCTCCTCACCAACACCTCTAGGTCGCGGATGCCAAGCTTAAACAAGGCCCTCAACTCAATGGAACCAACATCACCACCCAACAAACCACTAATCCTGAGAACCCTGAGCCTCTTGGTAATCTCATCACCAACCCCCCACCCGCAGAACCTTGTTCCACGCCTTCATGATCAACGTTTTCGGGAGGGCTCACGAAGTCACGACGAAAGCGCTCACGACTGTTTTCGTCGTGAACTGCATTGCTTCCAACATTCTCGCCGTTATTGCTCAGAAGTTTTTCCACGATATTCCTGAGCTCATTGATGAAGTCGTTATTGAGTATCAATGCCCTTATGTAATTTTCGCTTGTTCGTACGCTGGCTCTTATGTACTTGCTGAATACCTTGGCGAGTTCCGTAGTGTGGAATCCCCCCCTACCCAACTCATCAATTAGCTTGAGCGCCTCACCTGGGCTACGCACTGCCTGGTCTATCACGTAGTTCTTAATGAGCTCCCTGGCGAAGTCCAGCTTAATGTCCCTATCACCCCCCCTATCCTCATGAACATGGCATAACTCGGCGGTTAAAGCCATCACCGCAAACCTCTCGGACTCATCGTAATCCCCCCCCAGGCTCCACACCATCACCCTAACCCTATCCAGTGCTGGGTGTTCCATGGATGCCGCTGCCCTGTATAGGCATGTGCTCGTTAGTACGTAATTGCCGATGACTAGGACTGGCAGTAGTGCACGCCTCTGCCTACTGTCGAGTAGCCTATTTAGGTATGAGTCATCGAGGAGCCTACCAACATCACCCTCACCACACGGGCATGGGTGCCAGGGAGGTATCCTAAACCTACTGCGGAACTCCCTAAGCGTAACCTCCTCCCTACCCTTAACATCTATGTCCAGCGACCCAAGCTCTATAGCCTCAATAGCCATCACTAGAGAGTAAATAGGCCCCTTAAAAGACCTGCCACAATAAATAACGTGCCTGGGAAAAGGAGGGAGTCAGTGGGTGAGGGTGGTAATGAAATCGAGAGATTAGTTGAGCTCGGCTTTAGTAGGCAGACTGTTGATAGGTTAATCAATGTCGGCGTTAGGAGCTTAGGCACATTCTACTGTTCAATGCTGAGGAGCTTCAGGAGTTGCTTGGCAGTCCTGACACCGATTTGCCTAGGCGATTAATCAACACTGCTAGGGAGTTGCTGGCCGAGTCCCCATCCGCAGTCTCGGCTAGGGAGAGGATTGAGGCAATCAGCAAAATGCCGGTACTGGGGGGGACTGGCGTCGAGGGCTTGGACCAAGCCATTGGTGGTCTACGCTTCGGCGCGAGTCATGAATTCGCCGGTGAGTTTGGTGCTGGGAAGACGATAATGGCCCTGCAGGTGGCGATTGCCAGCATTTCGCAGTTCGGCTTTAGGGTGGTTTACATAGACACTGAGAAGACGATTGACCAGTACCTATCGAGTCAGTTACTCAGGAACATGTGCAGTAGGTTCAACGTTGATTACGACCAGGCAATCAATGACTACCTACTCGTCTTTAACCCAGCCACGGTTGATGACCTAGAGGACTTCATTAAGCTTAGGCTCACAGACCTAGTCATAAACAACAACGCCAGGGTAGTCATTGTCGATTCCATCACAGCCCTATACAGGGCTCAGTTCCGTGGTAGGGAGAAGTTGGCCGAGAGGCAGCAACGCCTACACTACGTACTCGACTGGCTTAGACGCCTAACCATTAGGTTGGGTGTTTTGGTTGTTTACACTAACCAGGTCATGACCAGCCCAACGGGGGGGTACATAGAGGTTAAGATGCCGGTTGGAGGCAATGTGCTAGCCCACACAGTGAACGCGAGGTGGCTAATGACGAGGGCTAGTAAGAGCAAGGGCGAGGGGGGGGTAATGAAGGCGCTGGACGTACCAGGCCTGGCCCCGGGCTTCGAGGTCAAGTACTCAATAGGTGATGATGGTCTGCATTGAGCTTGGGATTGAATGGATTGATTAACTCAACGTATTGACTTTGCCGATTTTCAACAATTTATAATTATTAATTGATGAAAATCAGTGCCTTATTAGGTCCAGTGGGGGGTTAGTGGTTAAATGAGTCAAGCCGGTGATGTTGGGCTGAGGGGGCTTTGTGGTTGTTAATGATGATGGGTTCCCAGTGGATGCCCTCAGCGGACTTGTGCTTAGGGATTACGTAATCGAAGGCACCGAGGAGAGGCCAGTCAAGACAGACCCAAGGGCCAGGGATAATACACAAATAAATACAAGGCCGAAAGTTTCACCCAAATCTCAAATAGCCGAGTTGGTTAGGAGGTTTGGGGGGGCTGACATGGTTGTTGGTGTTGGGGGGGATGGTGTTGAGGCTAGGTTGAGGCTTGTGAGGAGTTTGGCTGAGGCCATAGTGGGCGTGCTTGGTAGGCACGGTATTCAATGCCGTGGGAGTCAGTGTGAGGCCTTGGCTGAGAAACTGCTGGGGGCTTGGTGTTAAGCCTTCGGTCGCCGTTAGGTTCTTGACTGCGTATTGGACCCCCCCGAGTGCGATGAGTATGGACCTGGGCTTAGGAGGCTCGTTGAGGATGCCTTCGAGGGCGTCTTCAGCCAGTCCCTAGGTCCAAACGCGGTTGTTAGGGCCCAGGTAATTACAATGCTCAACCGCTGGTTCCTCAGTGACGTGGTCAGTGTTGATGATGTTTACTCTGAGTATCAGGAGTTGAGTGCGTTGGCTAGGGCATTGGGTAGGCAGGTGTATAGGAGGAGCCTAATCAAGGCCGCAATAGCCGGTGTAATAGCCAAGGCACTGGGTATTGAGAGGACGAGGGAGTTGCTGAGGGACGTGGGCGAGGAACAAGCAGTGGAACTACTAAGGGAGCTGAGGGAGACTGGGCTTGGGGGGGCGAGCCAAGGCAAGTGAGTGCCCCCCCTCCATACCGATCTAAGCTAAACAACCAACGCACTAAGTGGTGTGGAGGCGCTCTACACCACTTACTTAATCACACTCACTAAGTGAACAACTCGGGTTGGTTATGCAACCAGTACTAACTATATTCCATTTACTCCATTAGATCAACAAAAGAATAAAAATTACATGTACTATGGAGTATTTCATACATATTATTGGTTTAGTAATGATACGAGTAATCCAGGTGAATTGGATGTTTACTTCATGGTTAATGGAAACATTTACAATAATCAATTACCACAGGAACCCGTGAATAATTTAAATGCATATGCATTAGAACCTTTACCACCATCAACATACCTAGCAATAAGCTACCAAAACGCATACCAAACAGCATTTGAAGCAGAAAGTGGAAGAGCATTGAATAATTATCAAGGAATTAATGCTAATAGACTAAATAACTATCCAGGATTTATTAATGGAACTTTTGGATATTATGAAGAATACGGAGACTATCCTCCAATATATTATTTGATTGAAAATTTAGATAATTATCAAACTTCTCCTTATTTGTTTGTATCTACTGGTTCTGGTGGAGGTAATGGTTATATGTATTTAAACTGGATTATTGTTACCTTTGGAGTTCCTTATGAATTATCTGTACCTTAGCATTAAAGAAGGCCTAAAAAGGCATTATGCTACTAACCTGAATAAGGTTGGCCTGCTTGTAATATGAAGTTTAAACTTCCTCCATAACCATATTGCGTAGTACCAATTAGATATCCCCCCAGGGTATTAATGTTCCATTATTCATTACTACTATTTCTCCCCCCCTACAAAATATGGGTTTTGTGCGTAGTGTTGTAGGTTCATCGTTTCTTGTAGTATTGTTCCTGTTGGTTGTGTGTACCATAGGTTTGATGTTCCTGATACTGTTGCTGCCTCTTTGTATCCTACATCCAGTGCGTATGCTAGTTTGTTTAAATCACTTGGATCACTCACTACTACTGTCCAGTATCCTGGATTAACCTTATCCAGTAGTATTGTGTTTCCCTGCACGGTATGTAGACTGTTCCCGTCGAGTTACCAATAACTACTTCATAGCTCAACGGTATGAATTGTTGGCCGTTGATTGTTGTCCCCCCCATGTATTTCTGATTGAAGGTGTTGATCACGTTGATTGCCTGATAAAGCGTGCTGCTGGAGACATTGTACGTGCCAACTACATGGAGGTTACCACTCGAGTCATAGTAAAACAACTCAAACAACCCATTACTGGGCGTTAGGAATACGTAGGGTGCGTTGATTGTTAGGTACTGAATGGTGGGCTTTGGCTTGATCTGCGCTGGGAGTAGGAAGGCCACCACGGCAACAACAATGATCACAACGGCAACCACAACACCAATGATGACTACCCTACTCATTGCCTATTGCCTCTGTGTGGGTGAATTAAGCATTGCGCCACCGCAAATCAAACAACCCTAACGCCTAGCCTAATCAGGGCGTTGTTTATGTACTGACCAGCCAAGCATGGCCTCGGCAGTTTCCAAAACGGCTTTCCTCTGCCTATTTCCCTAACCTCGATTATCCCGATCAGCGTTGGCGTTGTTGATACTGACGCTTGGATATTCAGTATCGTGTCGGCTCTAATTAAGCCTTGGTTTACGAGCCTACGGTACATCCTAACGATGTTCGGAGCCTCGCTCAATCGCTCGATTACGAGCGCATAACCAGAGTCAACCAAGGCAATGAGTGACTCGGCGTTCTCTGGTGGCCAGATGAAGTTTTTGTCCCAGCAGAACTGCCTCCTAACCCTACCCCTAATCAACACATCGCCTGGGCTTATCTGCAACTCCCTCACACCGAACTCCCTAGGCGTTGCCGAAGCCACGATTACCAAGCCCCTCAGGACCAGGGCAACTGAGCCAGGGCCAACAGTGACTGGCTTGCTCGGCGAGGCGAAGCATAGATGAACAAGTCCCTTTTCCTAACAAGCCCAACCCTAAAAACAAGCATCAAAAACCAACAACCAAGGCTTTAAAGGGGCTTGAGCAAAAGCCATTAAACAATGATTAACAAACCCTAGGAATGAGTGAGCAAAATCCAATTCATACCAGAAATTAATCGGAACAAAATTCCTCGAGTAACGAGGAATAATCTCCAGTGAGTTCTTGAGGTAAATAGAATAAAGCACAGTTTATTCTAGAGGTTACTGCCCATTGTTTAATGGCTCTTTTGTTTACAGTCTTTCGTTGATGCATTGTTAGTGGTTTTCGCCCGTGTTTTTCGGAGTGTCAATGCATTAATTGCTTGCCGCCTCTTTAATTCGTTGCTTCGTTATTACGGATTCGGCTTCTCGTAATGCATTGTTTGTGGCTTTCGACCGTGGCTTCCGCAGTCTTCATAATGAATTGGATCATTAACCGTAATGCATTGGTTCGTTGCTTCACGCCTTTTAAGTCTGTGCTGTTGATTGTTGGATGAGGTTTAGGTGCATAAGCGTTAGGGAGGATGTGTATGAGGCTTTGAGGAGACTATCCGAGGTCAGCAACGCAACAATGAGCGACCTAATACGCCAATTACTAACTGCGTACCTAGCCATAAACGAGATTAGGGAAATGCTAAGGCAATGCCTGAGTCAATCAATCGCCAACGCCAATGCAAGCCTTGGCACAGCCAAAACCGAGTCCATTAGGAACTCGATTAAGGAGGCTCCTAAGGAATTAATTAGTGATTCCTTGATTAGCATTGAGGATAATCCGTGGGTTCAGATAATTAGGTCTAAGTCGGTGGTGATTAACAGTGAGGATTGAGAAAGACATTGAGGATCTCGCCATCGAGAGGTTGAGGTCTAAGTTCCCCGGTAAATCGAGCTCGTGGATCAGGAGGGCTTTGAGGAGGTTTGAGTCTGGCTCGGTTAGGCAGGTAAACGAGAATGCCTGGGTGGTGAGTGGAGACCCAAGGCTTGGTGATGAGTACCCAAGCTACGTGGTTAGGTTCAAGGACGGTAGGTACTTCTGCTCGTGCTTTGAGACCAGTTGGGGGGGAATACGTAGGAAAAGCGAAATATGCACCCACATAGCCGCAGTCATACTCCACAGGGAGTACTCAAGCTACTACAGCCAATATACGCCGCGGTCATAACCATGGAGTGCGAAGGAGATTATTACCTCGAGATCACGGACAAGGAAGTCAAAGTCATTAAGCAGGTGAAGGCACTGAGTAACGACGTCCTTAAGCCGAGGTACAAACTCACATACGTAATAGTGAGCGAAAGACCAAAAACCGTCAAGGTTAGGTACGCATGCGGTGATGAAATAAACGAGCAAGAGATAGCCCTAAGCAAGGCAATGAGGTACTTAGTCGAGTTGGTAATGAGGGGTTGATTTATCTCGAGGTAACCTTATTAATTATTTAGCAATGCTTATGTTTAGTGGTTTGGTGTGACCGATTGTTGGGTTTGTGATTGGGGGTTTCGTGCATGTGAAGGTTGATGTTGAGGAGCTCATTCTCGCCCGTGGCACTTACTGGATTGATGATGGGTTTGCCCACCCATTCGTTATAATGAGGGAGCGAACCTTAAGGTACGTTGATGAATTCCTATCGCTGGGCCTATACTATAGCAAGGAATTCGGTGAACAACCACCAAACCTCCTCACGGCGTGGATACTAGACCTTAAGAGGGAGGAGAGGAGTAATCACGTCATTGAACCATTGGGCTGCGCCCTGGCAGAGGTCATTAAGTTGAGGTGGCATGATTTGAATAACATCATAATTGTGCCATCGCCTAAACACCCAGAGGAGAAGGGTGGTTATAACCAAGCCGCGGCTCTGGCTAGGGAGGTTGGGAATAGGCTTGGCCTTAAGGTGGTTGAGGACCTAGTGATTAAAAGTGAGCCAACACCAACGAGTGATATTAGGAGGAGGTGCCGTGAGGGGGGGTTGGCGATGGTGGCGACCTCTACAACTGCGTACTTAGTGAATTAATGAGGATAATAAGCATTAACAAGGGTAGGCTGCGCAAGTTAGATGCTGGGGGTGCTTTAATAATTGATGATGTTAGGACTACGGGCGCCACATTGGATGCCGTGGCAAAGGCCCTTAAGGATGCAGGCTTTGGGAGGGTTTACGCCGCAGTTCTTGGTAGGGATGCGGTTAGGAATTACTTACGTATTAATCCCAGGCATTTAGAGGGTCATGAGTATTACCAGTACTATGATAATTATGAGCAGTTATTTAATGAACCAGGTAAATACTATGCAATTACGGATCATTGGGATGAGGTTAAGGTTAAAATGGCTAGTTCAATAACCGCCGCCAAGCAGGTTCTTAGTGGGAAGCGCCTTGGCCAAATTATTGAAGGTTTAGTTAATATGGGCGAGGTTCGTAGGATCGCCATTGAGGAGTACGGAGAAAAGCTTGGTGGGTATGACTTTAGGAAGGTCGGCATTACGCCAGTACCGATGGATAGCCTTGAATACCCTGAATTACTATTAAACTATGGTAAGGGTAATGTCTATCCACCACCGATACTTTATAGGGTTGGTAAACCACTGCGCCGTGACTTAGTCGCGGTGGCGATTGCCGGGTCTAGGGACAAGTGGGGGGGAGGGGGGGCGTAGGTTGGCTCGTGAGGTTGCCAGGAGGATTGTTAAGGAGCTGGGGGGGTTGCCGATAATTACGGGCCTTGCCTCTGGCGTTGATGAGGAGGCGTTTAATGGCGCCGTGGATGCCGGCGGCCACGTGATTGGCGTTAGGCCGTACATACTTGAGATTAAGCAAAGCAAGGACGCGACATTATATGGGTTTGAAGGAATAACCTCCAAGGCATTGGAGGCTTACGACAACATAACCATCATCTCCGAGCACCTAGTAAAGCCTAATTCCGAAAATGAAATTAGGAGTTGGTTGGCGATTAGGAATAGGATTACCGACGGCATGAGCATTGCAGTAGTTATTCCGGAGACTAGGAAGAGGAGGGGGGGTGGCGGTAAGGGTTGGGGGGGTACGAGGAGGCATGTTGAGTATGGAATTGAAATGGGTAGGACCGTGATAGTAATGAAGCCGAGGGTTAATGATGCAGGGATTAAGGGTGGATACGAATACTTCATTAGGATGGGC
The DNA here is from genome assembly GCF_001315985.1 of Vulcanisaeta distributa JCM 11216. Lineage (GTDB taxonomy): Archaea > Thermoproteota > Thermoprotei > Thermoproteales > Thermocladiaceae > Vulcanisaeta > Vulcanisaeta distributa_E. The sequence continues at coordinate 92,036 of NZ_BBBI01000008.1, read as the reverse complement.
GCCAAGAGCGTGGAGAGCGTTGACGACGTGTTGAGGATTATTGAGGATGAGTTTAAAAAATTGAAAGAAAGGAGAAGGAGTAAAGGTGGAGTGGGTGATGGCATAAGGCATTGGCTAGCCTAAGCAGGGTCAACCCTGAGAGATAAGGAGCATCGGCACATTAATTAAACCCTTAAATGCTATAGGGCTTAATCTAACCTATGGGATCGAGGGATTCCAATACTTCAGAACAAAAATGGTCAGCCATTAAAATATTACTTATTATCGCTCTTCCCGTGCTTATTGGGTTTCTTGAGTTTCTCCTCATTGCCATCCTCATATATACATCATTCTTACTGCAACTACTTATTAAATTCCTACAGCAATACCACGTACCGCAACAATTCGAATTACTATTGGAAAACAAGGCTGTTCTAATCGTATGTATATTAATTTTCCTCCTCATCCTTAGTTATGTGTTACTTTATCTTATGTTGCGTGGTCTTTTGTATTCAATATATGCTAATGCCAGGTATATTGGCGTTGTTACTATTGGTTTATCCCTATCGCTCTTGAATGGTGTCTGGTTAGGTTATGCATTACTGCACAGCAGTGAATTAACCGCTTTTTTATTAATTGCCATAGTTAGTATCTCCTTCTTGATTTTTGCGATTTATTTGTTGTATAGGTATTATGTCTTGCCTGTCATTATACTGAGTGTTGGTGTGTACGCATTCGCGGCTGGGTTTACATTAATTACGTACTCGATTAGCTATGCTGCTGCGGCGAGCCCCCCCTCATAAGCGCTGGGCTGATCTTGATATCCAATGGGTCTTTGGAATACTTTAAGTGGGCCGTAGTAAATATTGAGGTTGTGGAGGATAAGCCGATCTTTAACACATACCCAGACTTCTGTGGCACAGGCCGTGAATTTATCACGAATTCCATCGGTTATTTAAGGCTCCATGCTAAGAACTCTGGACCTGGCATTGCCAGGAATTGCGTGGCTCAGGTTAGGGTTTTGAGGAGGTTGTCAATTGATGGCTCTGGCGAGTGTAGGGGGGGTGGGCCTAGCCTGAGTATAATTATTGGGTTGACCTAACCTGGGCTGGTAATGTGATTAAGGTCGATATTAACCCCCCAGTGATGTTAGGGTGTTTAACCTAGTCGTGATGCCCCCCCTCGATGGTAATAATAGGCCATTCTTCGCCGGCAACTCAAGCATGGCGATGGCGTGCGGCGGTTCACCACCCTATGCGTGGTTCGCTAGGCCGGATGTTATGAATGTTGTTTTCGTCATGCGGGATAATAGGCCGGTTATGCTAAATGGATGCCTGAATAGACCTCAGGACTGCCTAACGAGGTGTGTCTACGAAATCGAGGTTAGGGTGACTTGCGAGAATGGTAGGGCTGAGCCGGTGAGGCTAAGGCTCACAATAGGCGATGAGTGGGGTAGCACGAGGATTGAGGAGGTTTGATTGAGGTAGTTAGTGGGCTGGTGCTATGATGGTAGCTCTATGAGTGTGCCTAGTTCCATCCTTAATCCTTCATTGTTTGCCCTATTTATTAATTCCGGTATTGTCATCATGCAGTTATCCCCCCCGCAGTTACTGAAGGCGTTTAGTAAATACGTGATAAATTGCCGTAGCCTACCGGGCCCAGCTCAAGGCTACCACCACTAAAGCCTACGTCAATCCTCATGAGCACGTCATCGCTGAGGCCTTCGCATGGTATGGATAGGCTGGCGAGACCATAAGGTACTCTGAGGACACCCCCCCCACTACATGGTGTTTGTTTACATTCATCATCTATCGCGAATGCCCTGGCACACCTCAATGCGCCGACTGGCCTATCTCCGGAGAAGACGCATAGGAACCTGCACCCATTAACCTCAACAACCTCGAATAGGGCTAGATCCGCGAACGTCTCAATATCCCTAACAACCAACTGGTTATGCATATAGAGCGGATTGATTGAAACCCTATACGCCTGCGCAATGTCGGCCCATGGGTGGTAGCCGTTGTGGAGTTCCTGAAGGTCTCGCTCCCTATAAATGATTACCCTGCATTTGCCTCCTTAGGCACATCAGCCAATTTAGGCCTTGCAACCCTTAAGTAGAACCTCAGTACACGTCCAAAGACTTCATCGTTTCCAAATACCAGTCGGGATATGGTTAGCGTGTAGAGTCTAGGTGCCCTAATGTAGCTACTGAACATGAAGGTGACGGCAGTGACGAGGCCAGCAACCAACGCACCAAAGGCAGCCGAGGGGGGGAGTAGGTCGGCGACGTAGAAGGTAACGCCAACACCAAGAAACTCGACACTAATAAGAACCATGCGCAAGAACCTACTGGGTATCAAAGCCCAGGAGAGGAACGGTATGAGGAAAAAAGTAGATAGTAATGCAGTAATTATTAATGAAAATCGTACGAATAATGAGAGGATCAATAAGATAATTATAAGTAAGGGTATGGCCATAGCGCCCATAATAAATGAGACCGAGTATTCACGTAAATCACCCCTCCTTATTCGCAAGAAATAAATACAAATGATAATGATTATGATTATTATGAATAATATTATCATCAGTATTATCCCTATTCTCCCTATGTACATTAAAAATGGTATTCCTGATAATGTGAGAATTACCGCCAAGAATATACATCGCCAGATGCCTGGGGGGCGTTCTTAACTACCGGTTTTTGGAACATAATTAGTGTCGAGACTATCATTATTAATAATATTAGTAATATTATTAAGGGCCATGTTAAGGGCCATGTGGTTAGTCCCTTTATGCTTGCGTAGCATAGCTCAGTGTACAGTAGGTTGAATACTAGTAGGAAGTTCACTAGGCCGAGATGTAGGGCTCCTGCCCATGGAACTCCCCTACCTCTATAAGTTATTGATCTATAGAGCACGTAGTGCGCGTAGTACCTCCCCCCCAACTCGTATGTTCCACTTACCCTATAATAGCCATAGTAATAATAGCCAAGTAAAAGTATGGCCCACAAAGCAAAGTTCACGTAAAATAGGGTTAAAGTAAATACTGAGGGGGGGTTTTGGATCTTCATTTCTGTGAGTGTTTCTGTGCAGTTTAGGCTTGTTGTGGTGTTGAGGGGCCATTGAATTATCGCTGTAGCAACTACATTAATCGGTGGTGACCACACCCCCCCATGCGTTGTGTCATGGGTACTTAAGGCTATTGTTTACGGCTTAATTGGAGTGTTAGAAATGCCATCAACGTGATTAGTAGTGGATCAATTACCAATCCATCAGCTGGCCCTAAGGCACCAATCACCGGCTCCAGCTCCTTCACAACAGCAATAACCACCGAGTTCACTGAGTCGATTAGGTAGTCTATGATTAATGCGTTGGTGTATGTGACCAGAGCGAAAGCCCTTGTCCTTAAGCACTCCCTGGCCCTAATCAGCATGCATACTGCCGTTATCGCCACTACATCAATCACCAACGCCACGAGTATCGTGAGTGAGTTGAATTCGTAGATTGTCAAACCACTTAAGCCGTGAACAATGAGTGAGTAGGCGAGTGAGGCTGTTGATGCGATTGTTAAGGAGGCGATTGCCGTCAAACCCAGGGCTTTACCCAATGCGTTTAATGAGTTGAGGTTTGCTAGGGTGAGTATTGCTAAGACAACGGCGTCAATCATTATCGGCATTAGGTTAATCCCAATGCGGCCGATACGAATGACGAGTGGTGAGTATGGGCCTAGGCAATGCAGGAACCAGGAATCACCAAGCAAATAAAACTGAAACCAAACAAAAAGCAGGTAAAGGAACAGGAAAACCAAAGCACCAACAAAACCAGCAAATACTGGCTTGACACCACCCATCAACCAACACCTCACACCCATCTTAATAATTCTTAATACCCAACTACCAATCCACACATCACAAGCCTGCCTGCCGTGGATGTGACGGTTGCCGGTGTTGATGTTGGTGCTAGGCGTTCTGTCGTGGCTTTTGTTGGTGCATGGGCTAGGTTGCTTAATGATTTGGCCGTGATATATGCTAGGCAGAATGGTGTTTCGTTAGTGCCGTTGGGTGTTTATGATGCCATGACTAGGGCGTATGTGGTTGAGGTTAGGTACCCAGGAGTTAATAACTATCGGGGTAATGAGTTAACAAGTAACATAGTTAATAAGGCATTGGGTGCCGTGGTTAGGGCTGCCCACAGTGTTCAAAGGGTTCATAATGCGTTGGTTGGCTTGGCGTTTGAGGACCTTAGGTTATTTAATAAGCGTAAGCGTGACCTGGCCAGGGCTAGGGCGGTTTGGGAATTTATGGTTAATAGGTTTGGCGAAGTTGTGAGTAAGTGCTCTGCCGTTGAGGTTTCCTGGTTCTGGATAAGTTATTCAGGTGAAGTATTGATGCCCATTAGGGATTCAATACCCTTAGTGCTTGTTGGGCCTGAGTACACTAGCAGTGCGTGCCCAAGATGCGGCAATTACCTAGGTAGGGCTAAAGGTAAAATAACCTGTAACTACTGTGGATTTGAGGGTGATAGGGACGTCATTGGCGCCATCAATATAGCCTTGAGGAGTTTTTTAATTCTCGTGGAGTGCGCTAGGAAGGGTAATAATCAAGGTGGCCCGATAGCCTTGGGACTGGCCCACTGCCAGGTTGGGCTTCTCTTTTTACGTGCCCTGTGTATATGTTCCGTATGCCCTTATTAGTGCGTTGTATATTGCGTGGGTTATGGCTTTGCCTATCGTTGTTGCTGGCCCTGCGTATGGTTCCTTATTGCCCTTGGTTGGTGTTATTATTGCCACCGCGTCTGATGTTGTTCCGTGCATCCTATCTCCAGTTAGCTCTGCCAACGTTAACGCCTTTACCTGCGAGCTCAGCGCAATGGCGTCTATCATTGCCTGTAACGTCAATGGCTTACTTATGATTATCGCCATGTTTATTGTCGATTCGTGAAAGCCCCCACGTCTCTATATCACCCCCTGTTTATTTTGTAGTAATTTATTAATCCTATAGTAACTGATACCTCGATTTCTACGCCGTAAATTGTCTCCCTGTGTATTGTGTGGTTTCTTGGCAACTCTGTGGCTGTTAGGAAGGTTATTGCCTCGTTGCTATCTATCGTTAATTCCCTGTGCGTTTTAATTGCTTCCTTAATTGGGTCGTTATTGAAGTTCCTGGGGGGGACTTGGTGGTGTATTATGTATTTGATGCCGTTCCTTAGTCCTCCGTCTACGGTGTTTGCTAGTGCCGTTGTTTCCTGGTTTAGTGTGATTATTATGTTTCCGTTTAGGTACTTTATGTCGTTAATCACGTTGTTTAGGGGGGGCGTGGGTTAGTAAATTAAGGTTGTGGTCTTGGGCCGTGTTCGTGCATTTATTCATGGTGTTTACTTATTTGTGTGGTTTGCCTGGGTTTCGTGTTCAGTAAAATTTAAAAATTATTCAGTATAAATTTTATTTGATAATGAAGTCGGGAGGTGCTGTAGTTTGGGTTGAGGGTTTGTGGAAGTCCTTTGGTTCGTTGGTTGTTAATGAGGATGTTAGTATCCACGTTGATTATGGTGAGGTTGTCTCGGTGCTTGGTCCTAATGGTGCTGGTAAGACTACGTTGCTTAGGCAGGTCTATGGTGAGTTGAGGCCTGATAGGGGGGGTAGGGTCTTGGTGATGGGTATGAGCCTGGGAAGGCCAGGGGGGGCAGTGGTGTGATGGGTGTTGTTCCTCAGGAGGCTGTGCCGTTTAGTTTGCTTAGGGTTGTGGAGCATGTGGAGATGCTTGTTAGGCTTAGGGGGGGTGTGCCTGGGGGGGGCATGGTTAGGCGGTGTGTTGATGAGGCTATTGATGTTGTTGGGCTTGGGGGGGGATTATAGGAATAGTCTCATTGATGAGTTGTCGGGAGGTATGAAGAGGCTGGTTCTGGTGGCTTCGGCGATTGCCTGTGGGCCTAGGTTGATAATCCTTGATGAGCCGACGGTTGGTATTGACGCGCAGAATAGGAGGAGGATTTGGGATGTGATTAGGGGGGGTGCTAGGGATGGTGGGTCCGCGGTGATATTGACTACGCACTACCTTCATGAGGCTGAGGAGCTCAGTGATAGGGTTTACCTTATGAATAGGAGGATACTCATGGAGGGCTCTCCAGGTGAGTTGAGGAGGAAATTGCCGTGGGTTGAGGTTAGGAGTGACGATGGTGACAAGTCAATTAGGGTGACTTGGGATGAGGCGGTTAATGTGATTAACGACCTGGTTAGGAGGAGGGTTAGGTTTGAGGTTAGGGAGCCATCCCTCGAGGACGTCTTCATGGAGGTGCTCAACCATGAGGCTGAGTAACGTCTACACCGTGGCTAAGTACATGATCCTAAGTAACAGGGCCTGGATCTACGTATTCCTAGGTCTCACTCTGATGTTCCCCATACTTTGGCTACTCCTACTCAGGATAGTGGGTAACCCAGCCTACATGGACTACTTCATAACCGGTACCGTGGTCAATACAAGCTTCGTAATACCCTTCATAGCTACTGCCCAGGACATCTCATCGTTCAGGAGGGAGACTATATATAGCCTAATGTTCGCCAATGGTGCTGACCATTGGGATATAGCCCTGGGCTATATAATGCAATTAGTGTTATTAGGCATGCCCTCAATAGTAGCCTTACTGGTGCTGGCAATATTCATAGTTGGTGAGTCCTATGGGATCACGAGATAGCCTTAACCACGGTGGTGGCTATAGCCGTATCCCTAGCCTCGGCCCTACTGGGCTATGCCCTGGGTATTGGGGTTAGGAACTATAGGGTTGTTAACCAAGCCTCTCAAGTGATTCCATGGCCCCCCCTATTGCTTTTAGCGCCGGTTTACTACCCAATCACTGTTTTACCCCCCCGGTGTTGAGGTACGTTAGTTTAGCCCTCCCGACAACATACATGGCCCTGGCCATTAATGGTTCGCTGAACCTGAACTTAAATGAGTTGTTGGTGGGCTTGGGAGGTATATTTGTTTATTCCTTGGCGTCAATTTTAATAGTTAGGTATGCTATAGTTAGGGGTGAGGTGAATGGCTGATTTTAAAAGTGGAGTCTCCGGAGGACTTGGTGAAGATTGGGAGGGCGTTGTCAAACCCATTAAGGGTGAGGATACTCCTAATGCTGGTGAGGAACCCGACGTTTATTCAGGACGTGGCCCAAAGGCTCCACATACCATACGCCCTGGCCCACCTACACCTGAGGGTTTTGGAGGAGGCTGGGTTGGTGGAGGGTACTTACGTGGTGGAGGAGAAGCCAAAGCCACACCTAAGGAAGGTTTACAGGGTGAGGGACTTCAGGCTAGTCATAGACAGGCAGTTGCTGGAGCGGTTGGCGGAGTCCCTGGGCTGAGGATGCCGTATGCATCGATATCCGTGATGCTCCTGGCAGGCTTGGTAATGGGTGCAGGCGTTCCAATAGCCGTGTTCTACATGGCGTTTAAAGTCGGTACATGGCCATTCCTGGTGGCCGCAACTATAATCAGCGTCTTCGCCATATTCTGGGGGGGCGCCGTGTTGGCCATACTCTCCTTCGTGCCCATACTCGATAATGTTGATGAGCAGTTGAGGGCCATGAATAATCAATTAAACGTCTATAGGGCGTTCATAAGGAGTTTGTTGGAGGAGCTTGATTATGTGAATGCAATACTTAGGGATATTAGGGATGAGTTGAGGAGGGTTGGTGGTGAGGCATGAGTGAGTTGAAGTACGCGGAGGTTAGTGATGAGGAGGTCATGAGGATGATCATGGAGAGGATTAGGGAGATGAAGCAGTTGCTCAGTGAGATTAGGGACATGCTGAGGGTGGAGTGATGGCTGAGAAGTTCGATAGGTATTACGAGTACTTCGTTAATAGGACTAGGGCAGGCCTTAAACCGAGGAGGATAAGGCTTGGTTTAATATCGATAGACCTGGATAGGAGGGTCACGGAATTAAGGTTCATCCCGGGAAGGGTGAAGACGAGGCGAGTCGTGATTGAGGGTAATGTGGTTGAGGGTGATCAAATAGACCTGGTGAGTCCGCCTGAGGAGGTTAGGGTGATTAAGGGTAAGCGCGTTAAGGTTCAGGATGCAGGTCTTGAGGCGGTTGAGGGCGAGGATGTGACGTTAATAAATGTGGATGTGAAGAGGGTGGTTGGTAGGCATGTTAGGTTTGTCAATTGTAATGTTGGGCGTGTTGAGGGTGAGGAGGTCACCATGGTTAATACGGATGCCGATGAGGTCGTTGCTAGGCGTGGTGAGTTTGTGAATTGTGACATAAATAGGCTTGTTTATGAGGAGTTTTACAGGGCCGTGAACACGGACATAAAGAGCGTAAGTAGGAGGTAGGTTTGAAGGGGGGCGTGAGGTTAAACCCGATTTCCTAGGTGTTATCTGTTCATGAATGGGTCATCACTTCCTCAGCTAACTCTGACCTCTTCACTCGTTTTGTTGTTGGGGGGGCACTTCTTTAAAGGGGGGGTTTTGCCATTAATGCCCTGTGCTCCTGATCAGAGAATTTGAGGTCAATGAGTTAGTTTCGTTTGATGACGCCATAAGGGCTGTGGAGGACGGCTTTAGGTTGTTGGGTAGTGGTGGTGCGGTTAACCTGCCTAGCGTAGGGCCATCGTTAGTGGCGCCGTGCTTCACGTACTTCAGGGCATAGTTCTTGGGGGGGATTATAGGGTTGCTGGGCTTAAGACATACCTGAGTACGAGGCATGGTACTAGGTTTGTGGTTGTCTTGTTTAGTCTCGATAGTGGTGAGTTGTTGGCTGTCATTGAGGCTGATAGGCTTGGGCAGCTTAGGACTGGGGCTGCGTCTGCCGTGGCCACCAAGTATATGGCGAGGAGGGGGGGCTCGTCCGTGCTCGGCATTGTTGGTGCTGGTACCCAGGCTAGGGCCCAGTTTGAGGCCTTGAGTAGGGTCTTGAACCTTAGGTTGGTTAAGGTCTTTAGTAGGACTCGTGGGCATGCCGAGGAGTTCGCCAGTTTCATAATGTCTAGGGGCATTGACGCTGTGGTTGCCAGTGATTATGAGGAGGTTTGTAGGGATGTCGATGTCTTGGTCACGGCCACCAATTCGAGGGACCCATTCATACGTGGTTCATACCTGAGGTCTGGGATGCACATTAATGCCATCGGCAGTAATTGGGCCAATAGCTGAGTTGGCGCCCGACGCGGTGCTTAGGGCAGACGTTATTGCGGTTGATGACGTGAGCCAGGCCAGGGAGGAGGCCGGTGATTTGATAATGGCTGGCGATGCCGCCTGGTCCAGGGTTGTCCCGCTGGCCGACATCGTGGTTGGTAGGGCTAGGGTAGGCAGGGTGATGACTCTGTAACCATCTTCAAGTCCCTGGGCATTGCTGTGGAGGATTTGGTGCTCGCCAAGTTGATCTATGATAGGGCTGTTAGGGAGAGGAGGGGGGGTGTTGAGGTTGAGTTTAGGGGGGGTGTTTTTAGGTAGGAGTGGTTATGTGGCTCATGGGCACTTGCTGGTGCCGTATATCGCGTTGTACGTGCCACCTGAGGGGGTAGTTAATTGATGGTTTTGACGGTCCAGGGCGTGCCCGGTTGGTGCTCGAGTATGAAGTAAACGACGCTACTAAAAGTATTCTCATGGAGGCCGTAGCATTTAATGCTTTAAGTCACAGCTATGGCTTTCTCGAGCATGAATGTTTTATTTGAGTTTTCGTTGATTATGATCACTAGGTCGTTCTTACTCATCGGGATTTTCAGCATCCTTGCTGGATCATTACTATTCATATATAGTGTCTTACTTGCATAGTTTTAATTAATTATTATAATCGAACCATTAGGCGTAAAGGATAGTTCGTTAGGATTAACGAGATTGATCGTACTTGACGGCACTTTCGGTTCTATCAGGTTGTTAATTAATGATTGAGGGCCTATCGTAAAGACGTGAGTGCCTGATAGTAGTGAGAGGCAGGCTGATTAGTACTAGGGATTCGCTATGTCTAAATGTAGGTATGTATTAAAGTAGGTAGCCTCCCTCTGGCCCTATTTCCTCGAGCTCTCCAGTCCTTGGATTCACCTTAAACCCAAGTGATTCTAGGGCGTATACGCCGAGTAATGGTGTTGGCGTCTTTAGGGCAGCTATCATCACTGGCCCTCTTCTGCCCTTGACCTTGGCTTCGCCCACGTATATTCTCGCCCCCCCTCCCTAGTGCCATTAGCCATTATTAATTCCACGGTGTATGGCGTTTCAACTAGGCCGAGTTCCCTGGCTAGGTCTGGGTCTAGGACTATGTACGTTGAGCCTGTATCTACGAGCATCCTAAGGGTCCTCGAACCTGCCCTGCCCTTGATTGTTACGTCAACGTATACGTGGCCCATATCAAATGTTATTGGTGTAAGTTAAATATAAGCCTTCATGTTGTTGTTTCTTTTTGGCTTTTTCTATTCCCTATGCTTTTTAACCCGGCGCAGGTAATTACTGTTATGCTTAACCGTGGACTTATTAGGTTTGGGCTTATTCTGGAGTTCATAGCCGAGTTTCTATACTTCATAGTTATTCTATATCCAGAGTATTTCTACTCCCCCCCTCTCATCCTACTAATCGTATTAACATACATGGTATCATCGGTGATTATGTACCTGGGCTTCAATGGGTATTCAAAGTCTTTGAGTATTGGGTCTATTGGTGCGTTGTTATTAGTGCTTGGTTCGTCGTTATTACTAATGGCGCATTTCACACCACAGACCTACGTAATCACTGTGATAAGCATGGGAATTGCGTTCCTGGGTGATGTTTCAATATCCATGTTCTTCTGGAAAACGATGCAGCGGGACTTACTCATTAAGATTGGTGCCGTGCTTAATGCGGTGCCTATCATCACGTTTATTGGGAGTTTATTACTGGCGATTAGCCTTAACCATATTGAGGACTCTGACTAAGTCACTTGATGTGTCTATGTCGATTAAGACCTCAGGTCCGCACTCTACAGTGCACACGTCAGCCCTACTCCTCAATACCTCCCTCGCACCGACATCACCGCTTAACCTCATTAATTCTGGGAATAGGGTCCTATGAATCAGCACTGGATTTCCCCTGACGCCATTGTGCGTTGGTACAACGGCACTGCATCCCTCGTGGTACGCGCTCACTATCTTTGATATTATCTCGTTGGTTATTAGGGGGGGCATGTCCGCAAGTACTATGAGTACCGCGTCGTAGTCCTGAAAGAAGCGTAGGCCGAGCCTTATTGATGTGCTCATACCATCCTTATAATGTGGATTATAGATGACGACCTCATTGGATAGGTAAGGCATTAACTCACTGGCGTAGGCCCCCCAACAACGACGACCCTCTCAAACCCACTTAACGCCCTCAAAACCCTCAGTATGACTGGCTCACCACCGACCATAACCAATAATTTATTACCGCCAAATCTCCTGCTCTCGCCGGCAGCAAGTACTATGGCGCCGATCCTCATTATTTAATCAATATCATTAGTGAGAGGGCAAATATTAGTTTCACCATAACTAACGTTTATGAACCCATCATTTATGTCAAAATCACCGTAATTAACCATGGCGGTGTTACCCACACCCTCAGTATTTACATTAACATTGTTATTAGGCGTTAGGTATTTCGTAAACATGCCCATGACAACCATAACGACAACCGTTGCAAGCATGGCGATGATCATGGCTTTAAGATAAAGGGTATTGGGGGGGTGTTGATTAATGGTTACTGGGCGGGATTCTCTATTCATTATTGATTCTAGGTTAACCCTGTCCAGAGTACCTATGTAGTGCCAGACCCTGCCATGCCTGACATAGACGTAGGGTCTTGAACCACTAACCCTGAGTATTACCGTGCCCTCCATCCCACACTTAGGGCATTTCCCCCCCTTGCCAACTATGTAATGCTTGTTCATAATTAATGGAAGAGAAATAACATGGTGATTTTTAAGAGTTCTTATAATGAACCCGCTCATCAATCCTCCATTGATGCCTCGTACTCAACCTCATCCTCATACTGATAGGGCAATCCGTTAGTCACGTTATGGACCGTTACATTAGCCTGAACACCAACCTGGTCACCACATTGAAACTCTCCCTGGAACTCACCATGTTGCGTGCAATTAACTATCTGCATGGTATTAGTCGCATTATGCGCATTTATGGTTAGCTGGGCATTGCCGTATTGTGACTGAGCCATTACCGCCAGTACCGCTATTGCCATGGCGAGTATCGCGGCCGTGATCATGTATCTTATTGGTCCCATGCTGGTCACGACACATGCAGACATGCCACAAATAGAGGTTTCCCGTGAAATACCCCCCCGTTAGCTTAATTGAAACTTTGTACGCTCGAATAATACCCAGCATACTCCGCACAACCCTTATTAGGGCCTTGCTAGTCTCGTTAATGATGTTTGAGTACGCGTTTAAGGGACTATACGGTTATGCCCTGGTATTTGTACTGATGGTTCTTGAGGGTATGTCGCTACCAATACCCAGCGAGGTCGTTATGCCTCTGGTTGGTTATTACGCGTCGCTGGGTTTCATAGATCCCGTGCTCGGTGTGTTAATCGGCACGTTCGGTAGTCTCATTGGTTCATTAATTGATTATTACATTGCTTACTACCTCGGGATACCGTTCCTACTTAGGTATGGCGGGTTATTTGGCCTTGACAGGAGGAGACTTAATTCATTGGTAGGTGGTTCAGTAGGTATGGTGCGGTGGCCGTGTTTGGCTTTAGGTTTCTGCCTGGCTTTAGGGCGCTCATATCATTCCCGGCGGGCCTGGCTGCTATGAGGATTGCGAGTTTCATTGCCGTTACATTCCTTGGGCATTTGATCTGGGACTCGATCCTCGTGTATATTGGTTATGCATTCGCTGCTCAGTGGTCGTTAATCATAGGATTAATCGATAGGTATTTGTACGTTGTTGCCGTTGTGGTGGCGATTGTAATAGTAGTGTACATAGTGCTGAGACTTCGTGTAAAGCCGGGGTATGGTGATTCAGCCGAGGTATAACTTGTTATTGCAGCCGTTACTCGCCTGATGTTCCAATGCTCTCCTCCTGCCGTGCCTAACAATCCTTACCCTGGTCCTTAATGGCACGTGGAGCCCAACCCTCTCGAGTATTTGGTAGAGTTCGTAATCCTGGAGCTCACCCAGCTTACCGCCCAGATGGAGCTCAACTAATTGTCTGAATACTTGAACCGCAGTGTCGCCATATAACTGCAGGGCGTTATCTATTATCTCGCCAGCCCTCTCTCCCTTCGTTATTTGCCTAATTAATTGGATAACCTCCTCACGGGTTAGTTCACGCTTAGTGCCTGTTTTCTGTTGGGCCTTGTTAATGATTTCCATCATCATTTTCATCATTATTTTCCTCCTCTCGATTTCATCGATGTTCTCGCTCATGGTGTATTTATAATTATTTATTGGGCTTAAAAAGCTTGGTTCCTTGTTCATTGTCGATAGTTTTATTAATTAATTCCACATTGTCGATGTTGTGGAGCTACTCATTAGTGTTAAGCCCATTAGGGACCTGCCCAAATTGAATACGCAGGCAGAGCTCGATATTAGGGGCTTCCCAGACGTTGATAAGTTCCTGCCGGCCCTAGCGGTGGAGCTTGAGGATCTTGGGCTTAGGGTTGGCCAGGTTAGGGTTGGTTACCTAAGGAGGAGGGGGTGATGCGGAGAGATTCATGGCGTTGCTCGATTACCTTAATGCGGATTTTATGGTGGCTAGACCAGGGATTAATGATGTCAATACCCTAGCGGAATTGCTCGATGAGGCTTCGATGTATGGTGTCAGGGTTATTTGGGAGTTTGGTGTTGGGGGGGATTTCCTGAGGAGTCCTGGTGAGGTTACTGAGCTTGCTAATGAGGTTTCACCGCATAGGCTTGGTCTCGCCCTTCACGTGGCTAGGGAGAGGGGGGGTTTGAGGGATTTCGTTAGGAGGTTTGTTGAGTTGAGTGGTTATGTTAAGGCTATTTACTTCAGTAATAAGCGGGGGGGTGGTTCCTTTGGTTTGCCCATATTCGAGGGCTCGATAGACTTCCTAAAGCTAATGAAGGTTCTCCAGGTGCTTAGGTATGACGAGAACGTAGTCCTCCACTACCTACCGAGTTACTACGGCAGGTATGGCGTGGACCTCGAGGTCCTGAACTCCTTCATTAACTCCCTGGGTGGTGGCGGTGCTGATAGGAGGTTGATTAAGTCGATAGAGAGGATAGTCGGTGAGGTGCTTGGTCAGGGGGGGCAGGAGTAATTCTATCCTCGCTGCTATGACCTACATAAGCGCCTTAACCTGCACGTTGAACTTAATTGCTCCATGCTCATTACCGCTTGATTAAAGGCTTAATAACTAACCCGGGGGGGGTTAGTAACTAATGGGGGGGGAGTTAGTCATGCTATTCAGCGTGGAGCCTAAGACAACTAGAAGGGATCTTTATGATAGGGAGATTGAACTCGATGAACTAAGGAATAGCGTGCTTAGGGGGGGTGATAAACTCATCGCTGTTTATGGTATTAGGAGGATTGGTAAGACGAGCCTAGTCAGGGCTTTCTTAAGTGATCTCCCTCAACCATACGTACTTGTCGATGTGAGGCAGATATATTTCATTGATGGTAATGTTAATGTTGGTAACCTGGTTAGGCATATCTTTAATGGGTTTAGGGGAATTCGTGGGAAGGGGGGGCGAGAGGCTTTGGGAGAGTCTTAAAGACGCGTTGAGGGGGGGCATAAGCTGGGTTAGAGTTGGTGCAGGTGGTATTGAGGTTAGGCTTACCAGGAGGTCGAGAATAGACCTGGCGGGGTTGTTTAACGCAATTGATGAGTGGTGTTGGCGTAATTCCACGAGGTTTATACTGGTGTTTGATGAGGCTCAGTACATGAGGTTTTCAAACGTTAGGTATGATGGTGTGTTGGCATGGGCTTATGACAACTTAAGTAATATTACGTTTATAGTGACTGGGAGTGAGGTTGGTGTTTTGAGGGATTTCCTGAGAATCGATGATCCAGAGGCGCCACTTTATGGTAGGTACATCAGGGAGATTTACGTGGACAGGTTTAGTAGGGAGGTGAGCCTAGACTTCCTGAGGAGGGGGGGCTTTGCTGAGTTGGGAATTGACGTTAACGAGGGTGAGTTGGATGAGGTTTATGAGAAGTTGGACGGTATTGTTGGTTGGTTGACGTTATACGGTTACTTAAGGGGGGGTATTGATAAGTTGAGTCACAGGGAGGCCCTGGACAGGGTTTTCAGTGATGGTGTTAAGCTGGTACTCAGTGAGCTTGATGCCGTTATTAAGCCATCAAGGGCTAGGTACCTGGCCATACTTAATGCTGTGGCTCGTGGGTTAAGTACGTGGAGTGAGATTAGGAGGTATGTTGAGGTTAGGACGGGTGAAGTCTCTGATGCAGTGCTTAGTAGGCTCATGAAGAATCTCATTAGGTATGGCTACCTGAGTAAGGTCAACGATACGTACGTCATACCTGACCCAGTCGTTGCCAGGGCCGTTATGGATGCCCGCATCGGTTAGAAGGGTTTTTATGGCTGGAGGGGGGGTTGTAGTTAACCAAAGGGGTTGTAGTCATGCTCCTTGATGAGAGGCCGAAGACGAGTAGGCAGATCTCTATGATAGGGATGAGGAATTGAATGATATCCTAAGCAACATTGGTAAGCCCTTGATTGTGGTTACTGGTATTAGGAGGATTGGTAAGACATCGGTGATTAATGTGGCGTTGAATGAATTGGGCATACCCTATGTATTAATTGATTGTAGATCATTGAGGGATAATTATGGCAGATCTGATCTTTATCGATTAATATCCAATGCCCTATCATCGAGTCTTGATAAACTTATTGATATTCTAAGAAGGATTAGGGGGGGTATTTCAATCATGGGTAATGCCGTCGAGATTAGGTGGAGGGTAGGGAGCAGATCAACCTTGCTGAGTTATTTGATAGGCTTGATGAGAGAAGGATTGTGATAGCATTTGATGAGGCCCAGAGGTTAAGGGGGGGTCCGTTGTCAGGTGAGGTGCTTAATGCCCTAGCCCACGCCTATGACTTTGATAGGAACATAACGTTTATACTCACGGGTTCCGAGGTTGGCTTGCTTTATGACTTCATCGGTGTTGAGGATCCAAACTCACCATTGTTTGGTAGGTATTTCCATGAGGTGAGGATTGATAGGTTCACCCGTGATGAGTCCATTGATTTCCTGAGGAGGGGATTTAGGGAGTTAGACATTGATGTTCCTATGAGTATTATTGAGGAAATCGTGAATGCGTTTGACGGTATACCTGGTTGGCTTGTTTATGCGGCCAACGCCTACATTAGGGGTGTTGGGGACCTATCCATGATTAGGGAGGCCGCAATTAATGAGGCCTTAAACGAGCTTGAAAGACTCATAAGGACTAAGGCGAATTATTCAGCCATTAACGCTAGGAGGACGGCCCTAGTACTTAGGTGCATCGCCAGTGGTAGTAATACGTGGTCTAAGGTGGTCAAGTGCGTGGAGGATTCTGAGGGTGTAACGGTGTCACCGACATCACTGAGTAATATAATAAGGACCCTGGAGAGGCTAGGCGTAATCAAGGATTATGAATTCCTTGACCCAATGTATAGGGAGGCGGCCATGAGATTAAGCGTCCCCAATTACTAAGTTTATTTTTAAATTCGCAATGATGTGAGTGGGTGATGTTAGGGTGGCGAGAGCTAGGGTGTTCATTGCTGAGGCTGAGATTGAGGGTAGGAGGGGTCCGGTCAGGATACTCGCGTTCAGTGGCGCAATGCCCGTGATCGGCGTTGATACCTTGGAGACCCTTGGGCTCAGGGTCGACCCAGTGACTGGTAAAATTGAGAAGACGGAGTACTACATGCTCTTTGTATGATGATTTACGTGAGTGCTAGGGTTATCACCATCTAATTTAGGCATTACTTAGGAAGTCCTCCTCGGAGAGAACGTTATTGATTGGTTCACCCTCACGCATTAGGAATTGTATGAGACCTTTATCCCTGGTTAATAACTTTAAATCCCTGGTGACGGCTGTGGCGTATAGAAGCAGGTCTATTAAGTCATTGAATCCCCCTGCGCTTAAGCCTGAGGGCCTTAATGTAACCATCAATTGTTGGTTCAGTGAGTATGAACTCATCATTTATGATTTTTAACCCCCTCACCACGGTATCCTCATCGTAATTAAGCCTGGAGAGCTTACCCAAGATTTCAATAATATTATACTGCGTATAATAGAACTCAGCCCTAAACCTCTTCCTAACCCTTGATAATGCGATTAATACATCATCTAAACCCTTAACATTAATACCCACAATAGGTAAAAGGTATGTTGTGTCAAGAAGTATTCGAACTCTCGCCCCAGTATTCATTCTGCATCTCCTCAGACTCTCTCTCGAACTCCTCAAAGGTCACCTCAGCGAACTTTTTAACCTTCAACGCATACTCAAATGGATCCTCAACACGCTCAATGATTATCCTACCACCATCAACCCTTAAAACAACGTAATCACCCTCAGAAATACCCACCGCCTCAGAAATTGCCTTAGGTATGTAAATAGTATTCTTCTTAGAAACCCTAACCCTAACCTCCAGCATACCTTAAGCTATTAATAATCTAAGCCTATAAATATTTCTGAGAAATAATTAAGTCTCAGATACTCATTAAGCCTGTACCGCCCAAGCAACCTCCTTAACTCACCAACCTCCCGTTCTAGCCTCTCGTCCCAGACGTCTAGGAATAACTCCTTAATCGTTAAGACCCAGTTAACGACCTCAGTGATGTCATCCTTAACCTCATCAAGGTCCCTATAATCGACTAGGTTTAGATCAAAGCCATTATAGGAGAATCTATGAAGCAGCAACGCCGTTTTCACGACGGCTTCCACATCTATGCCCAGCTTCTTCAAGTCCTTAGAAATACCTATTAACCCAGTGGTTGGCGCTGAATAGCCCACGTCCTCATACCAAGCCCTCCTCCTTTCATCCACACCCTCTATGATTTTAGCAAAATTCTTAACGATTAATGCGCTGACTATGGACCTAACACTCATGAACGCCCTAGCCGAGGCATTTTGAACCAAGCCCCTACCCAGCATCTCCAGGGCTAACCTAGCCTCGGTTAATCCATCAAGGACCTTGGCGTAGACATAAGTCCCAGGGTCCTTCCTATAATCCAAGTAACCAATCTCCACATTAAAGGCGCCTCGAATCACTTAATAACGCTTTTTAGAAATTCTACCCTAAACACCCTAATGCACGTAATCAAGGACAACCTTTGTTTAATCACCATCGTATTGCATGAACCATCAACGAGCATACAAGCCTGGAAACCTAAGAGCGCAGCATGAATTAGTGAGCAGCAGTAACATTACTGAGTATGTTCTTCAGTAATTCCTCGTGCACCTCCTCATCCTTCACTATACCCCCCCTAACCTCCTCAATACCCAGACCCAACTTACTGCAGGTCTCAATCACAAGCTTCGCATAAACCCTCATCATAACCTCCTCAGCAATGAATATAAGCCTACCCAAGTCCCTGCCATAATCCCTGGCCCTAATTACGTTAATTACATGGGGCCTAGTCCACCCACAATACACCCCCCCTCCACGTGCAACCCCCCCCTCAAGCGCCTAAGCGACCCAAGGAGCCTTGAGTAAATCTCGGCATGTCTCACCGAGTCCTCAGCAATCCTCCTAAGCACCTCCGAGTACTCTCTATGCACCTCTGCAAGTCTGAAGTAATGAGCAGCAATGACCCTCTCCAGCTGTATACCACAAGTGAGCAGCTGCAGTGCATGGTGTTCAAGCCCATCGTAAGACTGGGAGACCCTCATAACGGCATTCTCCGGTGCGGGGGGGAGGGCGAGGCTAATGTAAAAACCAAGCAACGCCATAACCAACCACCAGCCGGCCCAGAACAGGTTAATCACGTAGGCATAGAATAAAGCACCGCTTGTGTGGATCGCATTAAACATGCCAATGACTATAGCCGCCGTTAAGAAGGCAATGATGGCTAGGTAGTACGTGTGGTAAATGGTGAAGTGTGACGCGCCAACGCCCTTCGGCGTGACCCTAAACCCCTTCCTCCTCAGGACCCACCAGATGAATGCTATGGTGACCGGTAGGGATACTACGAATTGAATGCCTTGGTGATACATGAACTCCCTAAGTCCATAACCATACCTACCCATTATGGCTAGGTAAAACATCAATGAGAGTAGGAACACAGGGATATACGTGACCAGGTAGAGTATTGGGTTTATGCTTAGGAAGAATACCCTGAACATGAGGAATATGCTTGGCGCCAGGATACCCGCTATGGTCAGGATGCTCACGAAGAACCAGTAATAAGCGCCATTAATGTAATCCAACAACTGCGAAACACCCAACCTAGCGTTGAGTAACTTCCCAATCAATTGGAAGGTGCCAAGGGCCCACCTACTCTGCTGTGTCATATAGCTCGGCAGGTCCTTGGGGGCCTCGCCGCCCCCCCACACGAATGGTAAGTCAACATAGACACTCCTGAACCCCCTCTCATGAAGCATCACTGATGTGTATATGTCCTCAGTCACACTGCCCTCATAGAGGCCGCCAATCGATAACAAATGCCTAACCCTGTAAATAGTACTACTGCCCAGGCTAAACGCCGAGTTCCTCATGTGCCTACCCCCCCTCATTATGACCCTCAGGAAGGGTATTTGCTGTATCCAGGCGGAGAGTGCGATCGCCGTGTCAAGCCCCCCCGAGTAGTACTGCGGAACCTGCACAAAGGCGACCCTCGGGTCATCGAAGAACTGCATAACATGCTCAAAGACACCAGGCAAAAGTCTCTGATCAGCATCCATAATGACCACGTAGTCGTAATCCCCCCCACCAAAGGCCCTAAGCCAATCATTAACGGCGCCAGCTTAAACCCCCCCCTCCTACTACCCCCCCTCCTGAAGACCTTGAAGCCAAGCTCCTCCGCATAGTAATCAAGCCCTCTCCTCACGTCCTCCCTAGTCGAGTCATCAAGCACATAGACATCCCCCCCCAACTCACCAACCGCCGCCTTGGATATTGTGGCAGTCTCGGCAACGAGCCCCCCCGGAGGCTCATTAAATACTGGTATAACCACGGCAATCCTATAATTACCCGCACCGCCAACCCTCCAGGCCCTACTGAGCACGGCTCCCTCATAATCCCTACCCCCCCCTAAGCCAATAAGTAATGAACAAGCCCATAGACTGGAAGGAGACGACCATCATAAGCACCACGAAATAAGCCAAGACAATACCCCAAACCCCCCCTAACACCAATAAAGTAGGTAATAACAAGCGCGATGATAAACGGCAAAAACGCAATAAGTACATTAACAAGTCTCATTTAAGGCAAGTGTTTCATTGGCTTAATTTAAACCTTACCATAACATATTACTAACCATAATTTAATACAGGGTAACCACTGCAATAATTTTATAGGGCTCAGGCTTTGAGTCGTAATTTAACGATAAATTCAGCAATGCACCATTAAGTCCTAAAGTCACGACAATACCAAGACTACAGCAACATAAGGACGACAATAGCAAAAGTAAGTTCACGAACAATAGAAACTCCAAATCACGTAAAGTCAATTGCTGAGAAAACAATAAGCCAAGATAATAATCTCAGAGGAAGCACTTGAGTAACGATAAATCCTGGATTAACCCTGGTAGTTAACATAGACGATGCCCCAATTAGCTTGTCCAGCGCCATTTGTCCCCCGCCGCACCAAATACGTAGGTACCACTACCCGGTGGTGTAAAGTAACCATTTAAGCTCAGTGTGAAGCCGGCCGACTGTCCCGTGTTTAGGTCATATGCAGTACCAGTTAACGTATTGGTGCTAGGATTATAACTCACGGTAATGCATATGTAATCACCAGGTTGGGCTGGAAATACCCATTACCAATTCCATCCCAACCGGAGTAAGGGCTGCCCAGATTCGGGGATGGGCTTGGCCCAACATTCGCAGAAGATCCTTTACGATTCGATACTATCCAGACATTCCACTGACCCGGTGCACCATTGGTAGTGTATGCATATTGCCAGAGCGGGTTCCACTCAATGACTAGGTAGTTTGAGGGGGCTTTGTGGGAACATCACGTCACCCTGTACGGGTGAGATTACGGATGTGTATTCATTGGATGAGACGTAGGGTATTGAGTAATTGTAACTGTTACTGATTTGCCACCGAGTGGGTTTTAGGAATAGGTAAATTATGTAGCCGTCACCAACGTAGGGGTATGCCGGCGAGGTCTGGGGTGTCCCATCGTTGGAGTACACGCCTATTATTGTTATAGTGACGGTACCGCCACTGTAGCTTTCCTGCCAGAACATGGCGCCTGAGGACCAACCATATGCGGAGCTAACCATCTTAAGGATGGGCTGATTAATGCTCGTCGATATGTAATACCAGTAATTACTCGGCGAGTTCGAGGGACCGTAGTAGACAGGCCAGGAATTTGTAGGATAATACCCAGTGAATGGGTTGCCAAAGTCACCCTGGTAAACATGGGTACATACCACGCTTGCAAGCCATTTAACAGATTCATTACGTCTGATGAAGGTGGGTTTATGGTTTCCGTGAAGCCGTAGTAGTACGTTACTCCAGTGGTTGGTGAGTAGCCGTACTGGCCGTTGAATGTAATGGTACTCGTTACTGGGCCATTAAGTACTAACTTCTGCATTAGCAGGTTTGTACCTGCTTAGGCTCATGCTTCCCTGACCTGGGTATATCTGTGTGCCATTAATGTAGTCGTAGCTCATGACGGCGTTTGTGCTTAGGGTCATGGTTATGGTACCCGCAGTGCTCGTGCTCAATACGACGAGCGGTGTGGTTAGTACATAACCACTCGTTGTACTCATGGTATACGCAGTAATTGTCGAGGAGAACCCACTTAACGTTGGGCTCCACGAGGCACAGCCGCATGGGCATGAACCACTTAAGGCCGTTATTGGAGATTTTATGGGAATTGCACGTGCGGAGCCATCGTATAGTATAATTACGTCAGCAAACACAATTGTTGAAATAATCAATGCTGGCAATAACACTGTAAATAACAACATGATAATAGACATTAGGTGATGGTTACTCCTCGGCATACTCAACCACCTCGACATTACCTTTCAAGGCCTCCTTAATAGCCTCATAAATCACGTAGGCCACGGCCTCAGCATTGACTTTAAGGCTTTCATTGAGCGTGACCTCGCCTCTAGCTTTCGATAATAGCAGGACTTCATCACCCATAGGCCTAATGAGTAGGTCACCTACGGTAATACCGTCCGGAGTCTTCGTGTATGGAATACCGAGTCTGTTAAGTGCCTGTTCAATCGCCGTGAGTACGCCGTGTTCCTTAACGGCCACGGCAAGCGACCACCCCCCCTAAGCCTTAACCACCTGGCCCTGGTTAACATATTGAGTAGGGCTATTGCCGTAGCCATAATCAGTAGGTAGGTTGGTAAGCCAATGAATGAGTTATGCGGCAGTTCAATGTAGGCGTAACCGTTTGGCGTGGGCACTATTATAAAGCTCCTCACCTGTAGGTACCTCTGCTGGAATAGTACTGTGTCTATGAGCATGGTTAGTGAGAGTACGGCTAATAAGGCCGATAAATAGAGCGCGTAGACGCTCCTCCTCCAGATAATGGGGGGGATCAGGCTGAGTCCAGGGCGAAGAAGGCACTAGGAATACCGTGGGCGGTGGCACTACGTAGGTCACCCCCCCAAAGAACGTGACCACGAAACCCCCCCAGGGCATCAACCTCAGGCGGTAATTACTGCCGGAAATACCCCCCCAGGCGGGTATGAATAGCCAGGAAACCACGAAGGCAAGGACCAAGCCAAGAAGCACTAACACCTCAGGTCTCACGCCTTAACCACCCTTGGCCATCTTTATAAATATTGTGAATTGGGTTGTGTTTCCCATGGGGGGGTATACGTACGTTATTTCCATGGGCATATAAAGTGTGTAGTATGTTCCAGGTTCTATGTCGCATCCATATACGTAGGTATAACCCTCATTAGTCGGTTTAATAGGTATCTCGAGCTTAATGACGTGATTACCGGGCGGTATGATTAGGCTGATGTTGAATGGTTGATTCACCGTACTGAAGACGTAGGTGTGCGTGTATGTCGTGAATAATGAGACATTAATGGCGTAGTTAATGACTGCGGGTACCACGAGTGAGGCATTCAGGTAAACGGTCAGTAGGCAATTACTGTATGTGAAGTTGATAATGCCTATGGAGTTAACCACGTGTATGGGCACTATATCGAAAAAGGCTATGTAGGCCGTACTACCATTTAAGTACCCATAGATAATACCCTTAACACCAACACTACTTAAACCAACATACTGCGGGGTCAGGGGGAAACACGGCAACTAAGTTACTACTGACGTTACTTGATTGCCCAGTATCCACAACCTCGATCCAACCACCTAATGGCGTAAAGCTAAGTGAACCCTGCTTAATAATTGTTAACTTTACGAAAACGCCAGCACTCGTCACATTTATTGATGAGACCTTTACATACGGTACATTACTTAATGACGCCTGCCTAACAATGGATGGGGCGAGTAGGGCACTGCCCCCCCAAATAGCAATTATGGCCAGGAGGATGAGTGGGATAGAGATAAGGAGAAATATTTTGAGTGATATTGAAGCCACAAGGGCATCACCCTTGTTATGGCACTGATATCGACGTAGAGCTGACTACGTTGTAGCCGAAGTTGACGGTAACGGTCTCGCTCTCCGTACTTGTTACTGGAGTGTTCGGTACAACGTAGAGGTTTATGTAATACGTGCCGGTGCCCAATGAGCATGTTGAGCTAGGCGTTGTGGTTGGGCTACCACCACTGAGCACGGTGAATGAGCACACCGTCGAACCGCTACTGCTCATGATGTATATGGTCATTGTATTAATCATTGACGGGCCTGATGGGGGGGTGATGCTCGTTACGTATATACTACCTGCTGTGTTGACGGTTAAAGTACCGGCTTGGTAGAAGTACGCAGCGCTGGAGTTTGTTAGGGCTATTGATGCTGTAAAGCCGGTGTTAGTTCCTGTGAAGTTTATGAATGGTTCAGCCGCCGTATCTGACGGGCCAGCGTTCGGGCCTGTGGAGAATTGGAGCGGTGTGGTGGTATACGGCACGGCATTTATTGTGCCTGTATACACGTATATCACGTCAGCAAGCGCTATGGTGGCAACCGCAACCAGTGCTATTGCCACCAGTGTTAGTACTTTCCTTCTTTCGTTACCTCCCGTAGCAGTGGTGCTCATACCTTCATCGACTTTTAGTATGGAGTTAAAAACCCTTCTTTCATTTTAAGGTTGATATTAATGCTATTTAGTTGAGTTGTGTAAAAAGAGATTTTTCGTGACTATTTATTATGTATACTTTAGCCCGGGATTAAATTTAATTTATATATTTATATCGTATATCTATATATTTTATATTTTTCAATTCATCATTTCGATCATACTCTCTTTTAATGATTTTAGCGTAATTCTTTTTATTTTTGGAGTTGAATTTAATTATATGAGTAGAGGATTACCTATTAATAATCTTCCCTACAGGGCCAGGATTTACATGAATAATCAAGTCCTCATTCCCGCAAGTTTAGTTAGGGCCCTCGGCATTGAGAGGGCTAAGTACGCGGATATAGTGATTTCATTCAATGGATTTGTTATTGAGTTGAGGAATGTATTGTTGCTTAGGACTAGGCATACGGTTAGTAGGCAGTTTACGATACCAAGGAGGGTCAGGGAGTTATACGGAATTAGGCCCATGGATCAAATTGAGATACTTCAGATAAGGCCGAGGACTGTGAGGGCGTCTGAAACCGAACTTGTTAACTCAGCATGATTTTATATGCCGTATTAAGAGAGATTGAAATTTAACCTTAAAATAATGTTTTACATTTTATTACCAATGTATTGATCATTTTACATTATTAATGAATTGACAACTCTTTTTGATTCATTATTTATAACATTTTGGAAGTGGGATATCATATTCAATATAGTCAATATAGTATTATCTTAATTTTATTTAATTTATATAGGGTCCGATCAGGTAAAGGCTGTTTAGTTATTCTATTGAGGATATCGTGGAGTCGATTAGTATGTACATTACGTACCCCCATCACTGGCGAGTATATGAGTGTCATTATTAGTAGGGCGAGTGTTGGGCTTAGGGTTATTGGCCCTAGGTATATGGGTCCTAACGGTGATAGGGTAATTACAATGAGCACGAGCAGTATTGGTAGGAGCAGTGCTATGACCAGGTAAATCTCCATGAACAGACCAAGCGCCTGGGTCGCGCTCCTCAACCTATTGTACTTATTCCTGACTAGGTACTCGAGCTTGAGCATCAGTATATCGGCTAAGTTAGCGCTGATTAGGTAGGTCTCGGCTATAAGGCTGAAGATCTCGCTGTAGGTCCTTGACGGCACCCTGTTAAGGCTCACCCTAAGCGCGGTTAGTACGTCCATACCCCCCCCTCCCTGGTATCCCTGAGTATTAACCTAAACTCCCTGGCTATGTATGGGTCTCTCTCAATATTGGCAGGGTACTTATTAATTCCTCGAGCGTTAAACCACTGGCTATTAGTGGTATCATAACCATAAGTGTATTTGATAGATACCTCTCGAAATGGCTTGACCTTACATAGACCTTTGCATTAGCGTAAATAAGCACTGATAAGTAATCAACGAGTAATACAATTACTGCAAGGAGCAGTAGGCTCCTTACCACACTTATTGGTGCGAGTACGAAGGCCGCAATTAACGTAACAATAATCATCGGCGCGTACATGACTACCGCAACCGTGAAGTCCCTATTGAAGTCGTAACCGCTAAGCAAATAAAGCCTATTGACGTAATCATACACCCAACGCCTATAGGCAGCCAACGGATTAATCAAGGCAATTCACCACTAATCACGGTCCTATAGGTCCTCTCTGGATCCACGTAGTAATTCCTAGTGACCCTAAACACTGCGTCGGGTGACCTAAACCCGTACTTAGCCATGGCAGTCACAATCTCGGTCCTCCTCCTAAGCTCCTTATCAACCTCCTCCTGGGGGGTATCCTACCCATCCTCACGAGATCAGCGATCAAGGCACTATCACCTAACCTGACAAGTTCATCCTTATCCCTGCTCCACCTAAACAGGGTGTTAACCCTTAGGCCGCCCTTCATCACATCCAATAGCTCACTGATATCCATGACACGCCTGGCAATCCTATCGCCAACCCTCACCCTATTAATTAATATGAATATGTTGGCCAGGGGGGGTATCAGGGCTGGAGGAACACTCATGGGCTTAGACAACAGCCTCCTCACGGCCGCGTTTAATGAGCTGGCATGTATCGTGGCAAGGCCGGTATGCCCACTGGCCAGTCCCTGGAAGAAGACGTAGGCCTCCTCACCCCTCAACTCACCGACGACCAGGTAATCAGGCCTAATCCTCATTGAGACCTTGACTAGGTCATATGCCGTGACACTCTGCACATTGGGCGTCTCAGACTCCCTAACAACCAGTGGTACCCACTGCTCATGGGGGTATGTTAATCTCCCTGGTGTCCTCAATCGTCACTATCCTAGCCTCAGGCCTTATGAGGAACAGCAACGCATTGAGTAATGTGGTCTTACCCGCACCTGTTGGTCCAATGATGACCATGCTAATGCCATTCTCAAGCATAAACCATAGGGTCGCTAAGGCCTCGGCTCTAATGACACCGTCAGTTACTAAGTCAATGATGGTTATGGGATTAGCCCTAAACTTCCTAATGGTCACTATGGGCCCGTGGGGCGAGACATCCCTAAGCCCAAGCTCAACCCTGAGGCCCTCGGGTAGTAATCCCTCTAGTATTGGGTATGCGGAGCTAACGTTCTTACCAACCCTCTGGCTAATCTTCACAACGAGGCTATTCAACTCCTCATTGCTAAGGACAATATTAGTCCTTAAGTGCTCATACCTACTATGCCACACATAGACGGGCTTATTTGGACCATTAATATTAACATCCTCAATATAGTCATCCCTAACCAATGGGTCAATTTTACCATAACCCACCGTATCCCGCATTAGGTAATACATGACGTTCCTCAACTCATCATCACTTAACCTAACCCTTAATCTACTCATTGCCTCGTCAACCAGTGATTTCAAATAACTCTCGACACTATCATCACCAGGTAATGAACTACTCATCCTGAGCAATTCCCTGGCCCTCGCAAGCACTCTGCCTGCACCATCGCTAAGTACCGGCTCAACCACGTTATATAAATAGAGCCCAGTAATTCTGTCCCTAACAATGAGTACACCAATCAATCCCTTAACAATCTCATATTCATCAATTAATTCAGCACCCTTATTATCCACAGTATAATTCCTAAACTTTAGGCTATAAATTTTTAAATTTTAAAAGTTTAGTTTTATAATTTGAAGCAAATGCATTCCTGGAAGGCATTAATATGCGTAAGGAAGTAACACTGCGGTTAGTAACTATAGGGGTTGTGGCCATCACGATTGCATTATCATACGTGTTATTACCAAAGACCTACGTCCAAGTCAGCATCGGTAAATTAGCACTAAGCGTTCCAATACCCTACGGCATACTGGGGGGGTCACGTTAACTGCCATAGCCATCGCCATCGAGTTACTGCCACTATCGATCACCGAGTATAGGCTGTGGCGAGTAAATAACGAGATACTCATGGACATGCCCGCCGTAATCAGGGTGCTAAGGGATGGCTTAAGCTCGGGCCAACCCCCCCTAAGCGGCATTGCTGAAACGCTCGCCAGGGCTGGTAAGGTAGGCTTGGCAGGATAATAGCCGAGTCCATTAGGAAGGAGAGCATGGGCATAACAACGATGAGGGAGGACCTAACCAGGGCATCTAAAGAACTCGGTAATAACTATCTGGCAATGTTGGCCGTAATACTCGACACCGCTGTAAAATCAGGGGGGGCGAAACTTCAGGAAACGCTAGATACGGCTTACAAATCCTTTGAAGACCTAGTAAGTTATTACCTAGAAAGGGCAAACCAGGTTAAGCCCTACCTAGCCCTGATTTACGTGGTCATGGCAATATACATAGTACTCGCTGGAATAATTATCTACCTAATGATGCCGAGCATAAGCAGGATAACGATAACCACATCGACGGGCACAATCACAGCGCCAACAATATCCACCATCGACACCCAGCTATTCTCATCAATAATAGTAATGAGCGGTGTAATCCAATCCATAATTGCCGGCGTGATAGTTGGGAGGATCGTCTATGGAAGATCAATTGTTGGCTTGCTGCATGCGTCCATATTGATAATAACACTCACATTGATGAATTACATAATGTACTTAACAATATACCTAGGCATGACATGAAACTTAAGTAAACGTATAACCATAATTAAGAGAAAGATTTATAAAAGATTGAAAATAAATAGGGAATTGATGGCCAGAAATAGAAATAATAGGAAGAGCGTGGGTATAGAGCCAATCGTCGCAGCCATACTGTTGATAGTCATTACCGTGGTAGCTGCAGTACTACTCTACATGTGGTTCAGTGGGTACTTATCCGCAACAACAAGTAAGGTAAGCTCAATGGCAACACCAGAACAATTCCAGGTAGTCGCAGCAAGCCTATCAGCAACTAGTGGATTAACGGCCTACGTCCAAAACACAGGCTCAGTAACAGTAACAATAACGGGCATTTACCTATTAAATTCGACAAATGGCGGTTTGATATGTGAATTGGTAAACTCAACAGGATTTACCCCCGTTCAAATAAGCCCTGGAACAACGAGGGAGGTAACAATAACCTCAACAACAGGATGCAGCATAAGTTCTGGAACAACTTATGAATTACTATTTGTCACGTCAGAAGGCACTAAGTACACGACATCCGTGGTGGCATCATCATAGTCAAGTGAATACATTAAGCACTTTAAATCAAAATCACGCCATAAGTGATCTCCCATGGCCTCCCTCGGCATTAGTGAGGTCGTGGGCGCAACAATACTGCTGGTCATAGCCGTGGCCCTGAGCCTATTGATCTTCGGGTACTTCTACGGTTACTTGGAATCCCTCGGTTACTCACTTGCGAATATGTTTAGTAGTTCCTGCGAGTTCTCGATAATGAGCACGGCATTTAACACCACGGGCTCCTCAATAACATCAATAAGCATAGCCCTATACAATTACGGTGACAAGCAATGCGGGATATCCGGCGTGTACATACTTAATGAATCGACTGCGTACCAAGTGGCCGTGGCAAGCAACTGCATAACGAACCCACTGGCTAGGCTGGGCCCTGGCCAGGTGCTTATGCTCAATTACTCAAACTTAAATATCCCATATAATACTAATTACTTGGTTAAGGTGGTCTCCTGTGATGGGTTCACGGCCGAGGAGGGGGGGCTTGGGCAGTAGGGGGGGCTTGGGGGGGGAGCTTTACGTAATGGCCATAATAATCATGATAATCATTGTATCACTTGCCGTAATCTACTCCGTACTCAACGGCTTCAGTAAGTACGTGGCTGAGGAGAAAGAGTCATTGCAATCCCTTAGAGGTACCGAGGTGAGTGCCTCATTGAACGGCTTCAATACTGTGGGTGGTAATTACGTAATCACCATGAAGCTAAGCGGCGCTGCGCCACTTAGTAATGCAGAGGCCATATGTAAGTATGACATAGGCGGTGTACAGTACATGCAGTACTGCAGTTACGTGATTAATGATGGCGTGGTGTACGTAACGGTACCGAGCACGTTAGTAAATGGAGGGGGGGTGGGTAACCTAGTGGTGCTAGTACCAACGAGCGCGGCTTAACGCCGGGCATAAACCTCTACAGAGGACCAATAGAGGTCAGTGTAATAGCGCCATCCATCGTTTATCAGGGGGGTGTCAAGTACCGTTAATGTCATTGTTTTACTTACGAATAATTCCACAGGGTGGGTGAACGCCACGGTAATGGCAAACGTGAATGGGAATACCATGGTCAATAGCACAATAATGCCGCCAAGCGGTGTAGCGGCAATATCAATCCCGGTCAGTATAACGAGTACTGGAACCATATCAATACCAGTGACAGTACTTGTGAATAATTATACGGAGACCGTACCCACGGTACAAATAAGCGTGCAGCAATCACCAACATCCACAACCACATCATCATTACCAACCACGTGCCAGAACATGGCGTTCGGGTACATAGGAAACGCAACAACAAACTGGCTACAGAGCTATGTTTATCCTAGAGCTGGTCTAGGGCTTAGTTACGGCGATGAGGCGCTTCAGAATAGCATGATAGATGGTCTTCCCAACCCAATATACACCTATGCCATGGCAACAGCTACACCACCAAATGGGTACACAATCATGTACTACTACAACGTATTCCACCTGATGAGTATTAAGGTTGGTAATTACCCAGACGCATCGGTCTATGTATACCCTGAACAATTCACCACAGGCGCCATACCCTTCTTCTTCGTGATAACGAACAACCACTACGCAGTAGTCGTCTACTGGCAAGTGGGGACGCAAAGCCCCCCCAGCTCCTCGGCCGTAGGTAATATAGATAGTGCGGTGGAGAGCCTGACGGTGTCAAGTGGAGGCAATCAATATTATAAATTATACAACATTTTTGGGGGTCAAATACCCACGGGCGCGTGGACTGGCTACTCACTTAATGTGGCTAATTACGTTGGTGGTAATACGGATTACCAATACGTGGGCTTCGGAATATACCTGCCAAATACTCCTCAATCCCAGGGGCAGGCATACTGGGATTACATATGCATTGGGTAGTAGGACCCACACAGCGTGGGGGGGCTGGTGTGCTCTCTTCCCTTTTACTTTTGATAATAATAACGCCCGGTTAAAAGTATAAATAATAAATAACGTTGGCTAATGCATGTGTAGGTATTTTTAATAATATTATACTAAGGTTTATATCTAGGAAGATAACAAGTAGAAATAATGCCTTGGCTATTAATAAAGGTGATCAGGGACAGGCCCGGAATACTTAATGAAATAGCGGCATTATTACTAAAACATGGCATTAACATAAGGAACATAATCGGAAACTCATACACCCTAATGATAAACATAGAGGATCACATAAATGAGATAATACATGACCTGAGCACGGTCAGGGACGTAGAACCGCTGGAGGTACTCAACGGATCAATAACACCACTCGCATTCTCACAAAGACATTTCCTCATGTCGCTCAAGGCAGTATTACAACAGATGGGTACCAAAGAAGTAGAAAGAATGCTCTACAGACTCGGCTATGAATACGCAAAGGCCGTAGTTACGGATATACCGATTGGAGACCCAATAACAACAATAGAAACCTACCTAT
The DNA here is from genome assembly GCF_001315985.1 of Vulcanisaeta distributa JCM 11216. Classification (GTDB taxonomy): domain Archaea; phylum Thermoproteota; class Thermoprotei; order Thermoproteales; family Thermocladiaceae; genus Vulcanisaeta; species Vulcanisaeta distributa_E. The sequence goes on along the minus strand of NZ_BBBI01000008.1, from coordinate 60,674 downwards.
ACACAGCCACGGCATACAATAGATTAATATACAAAAACATGGAGATAACGAGAGGTGAGATAAGGATCGAATTTACAAACCCATTCGACGAAGAACTCAACACAGCCTTCACAGAGGGCTACATACACGGACTAATTAATACAGCGCTAGCGAAATTACATTATATTGGTATTGAGAGGGTTAATAATGTATATAGGGCTGTGGCAAGACCTGTTGAGAGCATTGAGCTTGCATAATTGATCGGCGTTTATTCACGGCATGCTTATTGCCTAGCCTATATACATAATTTATGTAGTTATTTCGATAACCACGTTAACATGCACTCTAGTGACTTTGATATGGATTGCTAGGCAATAATATTTACCCATGAGGAATAGATCTTTTATTAATTACCTACTATTTAGGATAAATATAGATAAAGTTTAAAAGACAAAGCGTGAATTAACACTTATGATGTACTACAGAATCTATAGGGCTCTCACTGTGTTATCAATACTAGCAATAATGATAATAATTGCTCAAGCCCATGGCGCCCACGCACTTCAATCAATCTACACGCTCCAATCCTTAACCATAACCCCCCCCTACGAATGCAACTACATGCCTCTCAACTGCACAACAGATCTTAGGATAATCCTAATACCATACTATGCAAACCCATTCAATGCGTCATTAGCCGGCATGCCAAGCCTGAGTAGCCTACCCATCAATTACCCAAGCCAGGGAACCCAGTGGACCTTGATTTGGCTCCCATACCCAGCCAGCTGGTAATGGTAGTAGGACTTACATACTCGTGAGTAGGGGCACTGAGGACAAACTCCTCGTCTTCCTGGAACCCGGTGGTGCATGCACAGACTACTACACCTGTTGGTACCCGGTGCTTGGTGTCAGTACCGTATTAACCATGAACGCCACATACCCAAACATCTGGGTCGACCTCTTCGCATATACAGGAATATTCAACAGGAGCAACCCATTAAATCCCTTTAGGAACTGGACATACGTGTTCATACCATACGACACAGGCGATGTGTTCTCTGGGGATAGGGTCATGGAGTACTGCGGCATTGGCATTAACGGCATGATGGATTGCGTGACGACTTACCACGTTGGTTTTGTCGATGCAATAATGGCGATGAGGTGGGCGGCAGCCAGGGACCCTGGAAGCAGGTGGTCCTTGCAGGGTCTAGTGCCGGTGGCGTAGGTACAATACTGCTGTCATACTACGCAATACAGATATTCAATGATTCACACTTGATTGTAATTGATGACTCAGGGCCTGGCCTCACATCAACAATCAACCCACACTTCACCTTCCAAACCACAGAACAGAGCTGGGGGCTACCTTGAATTAGCGCCTCCTGGTGCACGCGAAATTATTAATGAGACGGGCGAACCATTACTTGGCCTTGAGTATGAGTTTCAAACAATTGGTAAGAACGCCACGTTCGCACTTTATGAAATGCAGGAGGACCTAGTCATGGGCACCCTATTCCTAGGCTACACACCCAGTGAGTATCAACAAGTCCTACTTTACTACACCGGAGTGCTGAGGCAATTCGCTCCGAATAACTTCTTTAGGTACCTACCCATTGGCTATGCGCACATGGTACTAGTATACCCAGTCCTACTGCCACCCAATGCCTTCTACACCTTCAGCATTTGTGGACTGCCCGTGTATAAGTGGGTGGATTTACTGCTCGAGGGTAGGCCAATTGACATAGTTCAGATAACGCCATACATCTGTATTGTTAACTCAACACAAATAGTAATCAATGTATCGACGGGCTAAGGCATGAATTATAAACTTAAAAATAAAAACCATTAGTTTTTAGTATATTATTTAAGTTCTACCGAGATATTTTAATTAATTTCTTCATGGTAATTAAAAATAATCATAATTCATTAGCGCACTGTAATAGTCAGGGTCTATATAATAGGATTCACCATAAAGCTTAAAATACTTAAGGGCGTAATAAGGCAACGTGGTCATAAAGATAAAACAACCAAGGGGGGGAACCCTTGCCGAAGACATTATTTACCACGCGAAGGCATTAATCACGGGGTTTAAGGAGGTCGTGGAGCCAAATAGACTCACGATACAGTACCCACGCGAGGTCAGGTGGGTTCCTGAGAGGTTTAGGGGGGGTTGGATAATGCTGGATATTAAGAAGTGCATAAGCTGTTTCCAGTGTGCCTGGGCCTGTCCCGTGAATGCCATCCAAATGTATAGGGCTCCCAATGGTAAGTTCTACCCAGGTATTAGGTATACCGAGTGCATACTGTGCCACTTCTGTGTTGATGCGTGCCCAGTCGGTGCCTTGATCCCCACGCCTATTCATGACATCGCCTATGTTGACTTTGATGAAGTTAAGTTCAAGCCCGAGGACATGGCTAGGCCCCCTGAGTACGTCTTTGATGAGTCTGAGAGGGTTATTAAGTATGAGATTAAGGATGGTAAGTTACTGAAGATAGCCCTTCCCAAGGATGAGATCAAGAAGAGGCTCGAGGAGCTTGATAAGGTTATTGAGCAGTCTGGCGGTGCTACCGCCACGGCCGAATCATCGGCATAATCAGTGCCTTGATTTATACCTGGGGGTAATGGTTAATACTTTGGTTTTGCCTTCTTCTATTGATGAGTATTAAGGTTAGGGTTGGTATTAGGGTTCCCAAGTTCCCCCCCAGCGTCATTAGTGGTGGTATTCGCATACTTAGTGAGTATAACTTTGACTTTGGTGTTCAGCTTGATAGGGCTAAGCTCCTCAAGCTCATTGCCTTTGGTGTGGCTAGTCCTACGGAGCTTATTAGGAGGTTGAACATGCCCAGGGCCAAGGTCTTCAGGTACTTAAACGCCCTCATTAGGCGTGGTTGGTTGGTTAGGAAGGATGGTGGTTATTACCTGGCCGCTACAATATTCCTTGTTTATAGGGTTAGGGAGTTCGGTGATTATGCGGTTCTCGAGGTTCTCAATGATAAGGGGGGCAATTGTTGATCAGAGGGCTGGTCTTGTGATTATTAATGGTAAGGAGTCACCGAGGGCTTGCCCGAGTGCCCAATGCTTCAGGAGTGCACCAGTAATATTAGGAGTATTAGTAGGTCTCTTGGTGTTACGATCAAGTCCGTGACGCCTGCCGATGCTTACCTCGAGTTGATTAGTACGATAATTAATGAGGGCCTAGTTAAGATCCTCCTTAATGATTATATTGATCTTCACGTAAATAATAGTGATTCAGCATGATTTTTATTGAAGTTTGTTTATTATGATTTTAACGTATGTACTGCTTGATTAGTTTAACAACCTCGGTGGGTGTTCTGGCCACGGGCACATTAACCTCTTGGAATGCCTTAACCTTGCTTTCGTAGGAGCCCATTCCCATGCTAACAATGGCTCCAGCATGCCCCCCCATCCTCTTACCTGGCGGTGCTGTCCTGCCCGATATGTAGGCCACCACGGGTTTCGTGACCTTCCCAGACCCTATGTACTTAGCCAATCTCTCCTCCATTGTCCCGCCTATCTCGCCGATGACCACTATGTACTTCGTCTCTGGGTCCTCCTCAAACATCTTCACTACCTCGAGTGTGTCTGTGCCGATTATTGGGTCACCGCCAATGCCCACGACCGTTGACTGCCCAATCCCTGCCTGGGTTAGGTGGTAAGATATTTCGTAGGTTAATGTTCCACTCCTGGACACAATACCGACCGGCCCCCCCGACTTGGTGTATATGTGGTTTGGTAATATGCCGACCTTAGACCTCAGTGGGCTTACAACTCCTGGGCAGTTGGGGGGGCCTATTATGGTCACGCCCTTCCTCTTTGCGTAGTTCACGAACCTTAGGGCGTCGTGTATTGGTATATGCTCTGTGATTATTACTATTAGCTTGATGCCTGCATCGATTGCTTCGTATACCGAGTCAGCCGCAAATTGGGCTGGCACGAAGATTATTGACGTATTTATGTCAGGGAACTTCCTAAGTGCCTCCTCGACTGTATCGAATACAGGTACGCCATGAACGGTCTGACCACCCCTACCCGGCGTGACTCCAGCCACCACCTTTGTACCGTATTGAAGCATATACTCCGTATGCCTTGATCCCTCCCTACCCGTTATTCCCTGGACCAGGACCTTCGTGTTCTCATTAACGAGTATTGCCATGCCCATCACCTCTTTATAGCCTTTGATAACGCCTCCATTGCCTCCTCCGCAGTCTCATAGGTTTTAAGTCCTACCTCAGCCAGTATCTTCCTGCCCTCCTCCTCATTAGTGCCCTTTAGCCTAATGAAGATTGGCTTATTGGTCTTGACTTCATTCAGTGCCTCAACAACGCCCCTGGCAACCTCGTCGCACCTCGTTATTCCACCGAATATGTTTATTAAAACAGCCTTTATCCTATCATCAGTTAATAGCATTTTCAATCCCTCCTTAACCGAATCCTTACTTGCACCGCCGCCAACGTCGAGGAAATCGGCCGGCTCATGACCATACTCCTTGACTAAATCCATGGTCGCCATCGTCAGGCCCGCGCCGTTGGCCATGATCCCCCCCACATAGCCCGTCAACTCCACGTAGTGTAGTCCGTACTTCCTGGCCTCGAGCTCCTCCATTGTGTAATCACTATCCTCAACACTGATGTCTGGATGCCTAAACAGTGAGTTGTCATCTATCATGACCTTAACATCAAGGGCTATTAACTGGCCATCGGTTGTGAGCGCCAGTGGGTTTATCTCCACAAGCTCTGCATCGTATTCGGTGAATACCCTATACATGGCCTTGGCCACGGTCACGAAGTCCTGCGCCGCAGATCCCTCTAGGCCGAGTTTTTGGGCTACTCCCCCTGATCATGTAGTCCCTTAGTCCCTCGTAATCATCTATGTAAAGCCTAATTATCTTCTCAGGGCTTTTCTTCGCGACTTCCTCTATATCGATGCCGCCCTCCGTGGACGCCAGCATTAGGTAACCCCCCCTGTTCTCCCTGTCCAGGGTTATGGATACGTAAAGTTCCTTGGCCACGTTAACCCCCCCTCCTCAAACAGCACCTTCCTAATCGGGTAGTCCTGAATAACCTTACCCAAGTAATCCCTGGCCGCGTTCTCCGCATCCTTAATGGTGTCGACCCTCCTCACTAGGCCCATCTTGGCCCTACCTGCAAAGGGTACTTGGGACTTTGCAAACAATGGGAACTTAAGGGTGTTGAGTACCTTAATGTCGTCGAGACTCTTGACTATGGCGCCCCCCCTGGGTATCTTAACGCCATACCTATTCAGCAACTCCTTGCCTTTGTATTCGAGGAGCCTCACGCTAATTTACGCAAACTAACCTTAATTTAAGTATTTGCACTATATAAAGTGATTAAGGACTACTAAGTCTCCTTATTGAGCATTATGAATCTTATGAATGCTTCATCGGCCTCTTCCTTCCTAGGTACAGCGATTATTATCGATATTCCGGGCATGGAGAAGGCTACAGCCCTTGCCTTACTTATATCTGGGAATTCCCTAGTATCGTTACCGTGAATAAGAATAACCCTACCTCCAAACCTGCTTGGGTCCATATACCTAATTATGTACGCCCTTATCTTATCCTCAAGCTTTTCCATCCCAGCCAATTATTAGAGCGCCTTAATTTTTATTTACTGCCAATGAGGATTATTTTTAATGACCACAATGAATGAGTTAATTAGGGAATTAAAATTAATGATATTGTTAATGCCTTAATGGCGGCATTCAAGGCCGGTAATAGGGACTATGTATTATCAACCGCGGAGCTGCTGCATGAGGAGTTCATGTACACCGTGTCCGAATCTACGGAATTAACCGGGGATACGCTAAGGCGGGCGTCAAAGCTCCACGCACTTTACTGCGTAAGCCTTGGTCTAATTAAGTTAATGAGCAACGAGCCAGTGAATGACAATCCCACTGATTTATTAAGGAATGCGGTGAGTGATGGAGATTTATCAAGCCTAACGCTATCATTAACTACGGCAGCAGCCCTGCTCATTAAGGGATTTACATCGTGGATTAACGAATTCAGTGAGACCACTCAAGGAATCGACAATGGCTTCATTAAGGAAATCGTCTCTTCATTCCTTGAAATTGCCAGGTTAATTAGTATTGTGAATCCTTGATTAACATAACCATGTTCTTACCCTCAACCTTAGTGATCTTAACAAGGCCTAGGCCCTCAAGTCTCCTGACGCTCCTCCACACGGTCGTCCTCGGTATGCCAAGATCCTTGGAGATATCGATCTCAAAGGCAGAACCACCCCCCCTGGACCTCAAATAATTCAGTATGGCCTTTTCGTATTCGTTAAGATTCAAGGCAGCCGTGGACACGACCTCCCCCCCCTCTCCCCCCCTTCACGTTTTCTCATTAGTGCATAGAATATGGATGAAATCGCTATAATTGCTATGATGATCGCTATGATGATTCCGTAATTATACAAATGAGTTGTTACTATTGGCGCGTGCTTTGGCGGTGTCGATATTGGTGTCGGCATTATGGTGTATAGAAACTCGCCAGGTCCCCCCCTAGCAGTTATTATTAATTCGTTATTCGTCATGTTCATGTTGATTATTGATAGTGTCATGTTTGCAATTAGTATATTGCTTGGGACAATAATCTCTACCGTGGAGTTACTAACGTTTATCCCAACGAAGTTGTTCTTTACGAATACCTTTGGTACGTATTCTACCGACACATTGGCGGTTCCCAGTACAGGTATTATTATTGATGTACCGTTTATCATGTATGCCGTTGCTGAGCCATTGACAAGGACCATAACGTATGATTGAGGCTGAACGGGTAATTGCAGCGTCACGAACTCGCCGACTAAGGTTGTGTTTAAGTTCACAACCGATGTACCATTACTATATAGCGTTATTATCCAGATGAGCATTAATGGCATTACCATAGTAGTTTTATACTACAGAATTTACTACTCTAAAAGATTTTCCTTGGTAGCGATAATGATTAAGTGCCAAGACCCCCCCAACTGGTTATGTAACGTCTCTGTTCCTCGGTCAGTTGGTCAATCCTTATGCCCATGGTCTCAAGCTTAAGCCTTGCAACCTCCATGTCGAGTTCATCAGGTAGCTTATGAACACCGAGTTGTAACTTACCCCTATTCCTTACTATGTACTCGGCGGCAAGTGCTTGGTTGCTGAAGGACATGTCCATGACCTCGCTCGGATGGCCCTCAGCGGCCACTAGGTTAACGAGCCTACCCTCAGCAAGTAGGTAGACCCTCTTACCGTTTGGTAACCTATACTCAACCACGTAATCCCTAATCCTCCTCTTCTCAGCCGCAACCCTCTCGAGGCCCGCCACGTCAATCTCCACATTGAAGTGACCTGCATTGGCCAGGACAGCCCCATCCCTCATCTTGAGTATGTGGTCCAGGGTTATTGCGTTTATGTCGCCAGTGGCCGTTATGAATATGTCACCGACCTCCGCGGCCTCGCTCATCGGCATGACCTCGAATCCATCAAAGACAGCTTCAAGCGCCCTTACAGGGTTTACCTCGGTGACTATTACCCTACGCGCACCAAGGCCCTTAGCCCTCATGGCTATTCCACGGCCAACCCAACCATAACCGGCGACAACGACTATCTTTCCCGCGACTAGTATATTCGTGGCCCTAAGTATCCCGTCCCATGTTGATTGCCCAGTTCCATACCTATTATCAAATAGGTACTTGGTGTATGAGTCGTTAACGGCGATTATTGGGTATCTGAGCGTTCCCTCCTTCGCCATTGCCCTCAGCCTAATGACGCCGGTTGTCGTCTCCTCAGTACCGCCGTAAACACCACTTATTAATTTAGCGAAGTCCCTGTCACCAGCTGTCTCCAATGCGTAGTTCGTCTCACTGCTCTTAACACCAAGGGCAAGCTTATGCAGTGTTACGGTTAGGTCGGCACCGTCGTCCATGGTAACGACCGGTTCCTGGGAAATGGCAAAACCAATCGCGTTATAGTACTCCCTCTCATTCATGCCCTTCCATGCATACACGTGTACGCCCTCCTCAGCAAGTGCGGCTGCGACTTCATCCTGCGTGGATAGTGGGTTTGAGGGCACTAGGGTTACTGTGGCCCCGCCAGCGACTAGTGTCCGGACCAAAACTGCGGTTTCCTTAGTCACGTGTAGGCTAGCCGATATTTTAACGCCCTCAAGCGGTTTATCCTTAATGAATCTCTCCCTAATCTTCATTAAAACTGGCATGTGTCTCTCGGCCCAATCAATGAGTAAGCGTCCCTTCTCGGCGAGAGATACGTCCTTGACCTTATACGCCATCTAGGTCAATACGTTGGTTCACTAAAGTATTAAAATTTTAACAGGGTCTCTATCCGTATAGTAACTTCTCCGTTTGCTTATCGAATATCTTTATCTTATGTATATTGAAGTACATGTGTACGGGTTCCCCAAGTCCAAAGCTGGTTGATGAGACAACCTTAACCTCAGTACTTTGTAGCTTAACCATCACGTTGAATTTACCGCCAGCGAATTCCGATATTTCAACAATGCCCTTACCAACATAGGTTAAGTCATTATTATTAATGACTTCCTTAGACAGAACCACATCCTCGGGCCTTATACCGAGAATCACGTCTTCGTTACCTTGCACGTTTATACTAGGTGGTAATTGAATCTTCACATCACCACCATCGAAATAGACCTTGTTGCCTTTACCAATGATTAAGCCATTAAATAGGTTTATATCACCTATGAAGTTTGCCACGAACACGTTTACTGGTTTATCATAAATCTCGTTGGGAAGACCGATCTGTTGAATGGAGCCCCTCCTAAGTACTGTGATCCTATCTGCCAGGGTCAATGCATCGGCTGGGTCGTGGGTCACGAGTATTGTGGTTATCCCAAGTTTCCTCTGGATATCCTTAACGAATGCCCTTGCCATGACCCTGATCCTGGCGTCAAGGTTACTGAATGGTTCATCCATGAGGAGCACCTGGGGGCTCCTTAACCAACGCCCTTGCGATTGCCACCCTCTGCTGCTGACCACCTGATAACTGCCTCGGGTACCTATCTAGTGTTTCAGCTATACCAAGGACCTCAGCTATTTCCCTAACCCTTTTCTCGATCTCATTCTTTGGAAGTCTCTTAATCCTTAATGGGAAGGCTATGTTGTCGAAGACCTTCATGTGCGGATAAAGGGCCCAGTTTTGGAATACCATACCCACGTTCCTATCCCTTGGCGGTATGAATATGCCCTTTCTCGGTGATGCAACGAGCGTATCACCTATCCATACCTCGCCCTCAGTTGGTTCCTCAAGGCCTGCCACGATTCTGAGTAACGTTGTCTTTCCATGACCTGACGGCCCCCCCATTACAACCATGAACTCTCCAGACCTTACCTCAAGCTCCACCTTATTTAGTGCCACTACGTTCTTTCCAAATATCTTCGTAACTTCATGAAGGTAAACCCTCACCATGACTCTACAGTGAGCACTGAATTATTTAGCAAAAATAAATTTTTCCAATAGGTTGGGTATAACCAGTTTAATTATTATGCAGAGTAAAATCGTATTGATTCACAATACGCAAGGTTCTAATTGGGGGGGAATTTATTAAAATGCCCTAAATTAATGCTTCAAGAAGCAGAATGAGCCACGTCAGTAAACGGTTTGAACATGCAGCCAAAATGTGGGGGGGTAGGGATGTTGATGAGTTCATCAAGTCCGCCTTAAACAGCTTCGGCAGTTCCATGTTCATAATGGGCCTATACTACAGGAGACCTAATTGGGCCTGGCCAAGATGGCTGAGACAGCAATTAGAGCCTACCGGCAGGGGGCTTTGAACCCGCCCAGTTAATGCCGTTTAGGAATATTCACTTTAAGGATTGGGGCATGGTTGGTAGTGTTCAGGGTGTTAATGAGGCCGTGATAGACCCGGCAATGCTCTTTATGGTCCGTAAAAACGTTGCATTCGAGGTGTGGATCTACGACGGATCAAGGCTTTACATGCCGGGTTTGCATGGATCGTTTAGGCAATACCTCGAGAGACCTGGTTATCCAATAATAATCAATGAATGGGACCTTGGCCTTATGAGGGTTGTTACGAGGTCAACGGTAGCCAGTAGGTCTGGGGGGGTTGATGTGCTAATTATTGACCTTGGAATAACTGGTTTACCGGGCAATTACATTATTTATTTGGTGACTAGGCCGTACAATGTCGATCACATGGTCGAGGTGAGGAGCGCGGGCGTCGAGGGCGATGGGTGGTTCATAACGATTAATGGCGAATTAGCCTTAACCACAGATAAGGAACCAACGCAATTTGGTTCATACGATGCAAATAAGGATGCGAGTGAGGATGCAGCCCTTGGTAGGCTTAACAGCGAGCTTTACACCAATGACGAATTAGGCTGGGCTCACGCAGCCCTTGGTTTTAATGCCATTATTAATGAGAGTAATGAGTGGAGACTCAGGGTTAAGGCCCCGATGGACCCACTCAGGAATACCCCCACACAATAGGACCTTAGTCAAGGCGGTCAGTGATGATGATGTGGTTGCGGAATTACGTAATTGGGACTCAATAAATGGGAGGTCGTTCTCAGTATCAATAAACGGTAGCGTCATTGGCGATATTCTCCGTCAATCAACCGCAAACCTGGTAATGCTTTGGGATGGGGGTAAGATAACGCCGGGTCCATTGATATACCACCTCTTCTGGATAAGGGATGGTTCATACATGGCCACGGCCCTCACAATGTCTAACCTAACGGACATGGGCAAGGCCGTTGTTGAGGAACTGTTAAGGAGGGTTGACGTAAGCGGTTATTTCAAGGCAGTGGATTTCGAAGTGAAGGAGTATGACGCCAATGGGCAGGTCTTATGGGCCGTGAGCAAGTATGTACAGTTAACGAGGGATTACGATGCATTGAGGAGGTGGTACCCAGTGATTAGGCGTGGGGTTGAGTGGTTGGAGACGAATAGGGAGGTTACTGGCGATGAGTCGATAAGAGGTTTGTTACCGCCGTCCTGGTCTGCCGAGGACACGGGGGGGCCCATGGACCACCATTACTGGGATGATATGTGGGCCATAGCCGGGTTGAGGGAGTTGGGGGGGCAGGGTGCTTAGGGATGCGGGTCATGAGGATTATGAGTGGGTTGAGAAGTTGCATAGGGAGTTCGTGGATGTATTAATTAATTCGATAAATGTTGTTAGGGCGAGGCTCGGCGTTGAGTACATAGTGCCTGCGCCAGAGAGGGTTGCTGATTCGGCGATGACTAGGGTCATAGCGGTTGTGTGGCCAACAATGGCATTACCACTCGATAACCCATTGGTCAGGAGAACGCTTGAGGTCACTGAGGAGTTGTATGGGCTAAATGGTGGTCTAGTGAATACCACCAGTGGGGGGGTACTTACGGTAGTTACCTAACGATGAACCTAGCGCATTCCTGGGCGATACTTGGTGATAGGGAGCGGGTGGGTAAGTACTTAACATGGATTGTTAATCACGCATCACCAACCTACGGCTGGGCTGAGGGAATATCAATAATAACCGAGAGGGGGGTGGGCAGGGCGATGCACCGCATGGCTGGGCTGCAGCGGACTTCATAATGCTAATCAGGGACTTAATAATAAATGATTTGTTTGAAGCACCAATACTACTCAGGGGCATGCCCGTGGATTTACTGAGGCGTGGAGTTACGGCTAGCAATATATTGACAATACATGGGTTGGTTAAGAACGTGAGTGTATTAATGAAGGGTAAGGAGCTCGTGATTAATTACGAAGGCCCAGGTAAGCCCATTGGGAATGGGCAGTACGAATTATTAATTGATTCACCAATTACACCCAGAGAGGTTCAATGCAGTGACTGTAGGTATGAAATGATATCAAGCAACACTATTAGGGTTATGCATGGTGGTAAATTCACCATTAAGGTAATAGGTCCATAGCGGTATTCCACTCACCTTTTCGAAGAAGTCTCTATCAAATCAGCTGTTAGCGTTTGACGAGAATGAAGGTTGGAGGAGGGAAGGAGAAAGAGGGTGGTGATTTTGGATTGAGGACTCTTAATCGCGGAATCAAACTACGTCTGGAAGCCTTGGTATACCTCCTCGTAGCTTATACAAGTCCATGGTGATGAAGGTGGGTATGGGTATGGATTTATCGGCACTGTGTATATCTGCGTATACTGCACATTAGAGTTCTCAGCAGTGTTCTGGGCCAACGGACCTTGATAAAGTGGTAAATTAGAGCAGTAATAAAACGTGCCAGAACCACCAGAATTAAAAGTCACAGAACCACTATTGGCACCGGCCCAAACAACATTAGACCTGTACCAACGATTTGTATGCTGAGATGGAACAGAAATACTTCCAACCCATCCTCCCTTGTTTGGTATGTATAATCCCGCGGAGATTGAGGAAATTAAACCATTATTACCAACATTATACGTAATATACCACCAAGCACCAGAAATAAGTGGCCACGGTATGTAATACTGACCATTAATAGTTATATAGAGATAATTTTCCCACTCATAATAGTTAGAAGATACATTATACACTTGTACCAAGAAATATCCATACCCCCAACTATTAGCATTACCTGGCGGATTCGTGGCTACGTAGAAGGCAATGGTTCCCTGAACCCACTTCCCTGTACTTCCATCAAATGGATTATAAAATACCATGTACGTGTCTGGGTTATACTGTAACGTTATCCAATTCGTTGTTGATGATGTATAGGATTGTACGGTCATTGTGTTTGTTATTTCTGCGTAAGCTCCAACATAGCTTGGCGTTACTCCGTTTGTGGTAACTTCGTAATTGCATCCACCAATTGGTGATGTACATGCCACAACTACTTTAGTAGATGCCGTTACTATAGTTAATATCATAAAAAGCGTTAAAGTGAGTATAGTGGTTATCTCTGATTTTCTCGCTATCATACTCATCACCCGCCAAACCCGGAATATGCCATTATATATATTGGTGCTGTGTTGTTCATGTATGGCTTTATACCACTTATGCCTATTGTCTCCGGGTTTCTGGCGACTGGCGGCTTGCTCATTAGGTATATCGTGGGTACCTCAGTTATGTACTGACCAGCTCCAACCAACTGCTGGACTGTCGGTACCGCATTTGGGCTTGGCGGCGAGAAGCCAATTAAGTTATTCCTAACCATTGACTGAACCTCCTCTGCTTCGCTGGTTATGCCGCACACAGGTAATGCGTAAGGTACTGCCGAGTATAGAACTATCACGATTGTATCACCTGACTTGACGTGGATGGCCGAAAATTCGACGTTGAAGTCCGTGTATATTGCTGGTATGTTCTCAGCCTTGACGAACTGCCAAAATGTCGTTAACTTGCCTGGTGCGCTTTCATAAGTCTTCGTTGTTGTATTGTAATAGACATATGGGTAAGGCTGGTCAATTGCGTTAATCAACGCAATGATTGGGTCAGATTGATTATCAAAGGCCGTTAACTTGCCATTTACGTAAATGCCAAGCCACATGGCATTCTCTGGATTCGGCAATTTAAATGCCACTGACAGAGTCTCATTGATGATACTTAGTGGAAAGTCGATGACTAGGGATACGTCATTAATGGTAAAATTACCGTGAACGTGATAAACGAGGACTACCGTCGTGTTGCCAGGAACAAGAACATTATAAGAATCATTACAAGCAACACTACCATAAATAATCGAATGCGGTACCAGTGTAGGAGGAAGCTTAGTAGTATGATTCATAATGGGCCCCCCCATAATGAGCCTACTAGCAAATAAAGAAACTATAACAGCAACAACGATTACCACAGCCGCTATTATCCACTTTATTCTTAGGCTCATAATTATCAAAATCATCTATTTCACAGAGCTTTTTTTTACTTTGAGTGTTCAGAGAAAGTGAGTCGAGTGGGGGGGTTGAAAATTCCTCGTTAATACACCTTACCAACGTATGTTGGCTTAGTGCGATAGTTAATGATTGAGGACGCATGGGTCGAGGACCGCATAATGGTTCCATAAGGCCTGCGGAGATCTGCCCGAGGTTAAGTAAGTCAGATGAGTAGGAATGACGAGGAAAGGCAAAAAGAAGGCCCCCTAACCAAGGAGGGTTAAGGATCAAACAAAAAGAGACGAGGAGAGCTGTGGGTGAGGAGGTAAGTATGCCGAAGGTAATTGAGGTTCACTACGGTGTTTATAGACCAAGTAAAAAGGTGTATGCCTGGGCCCTAGGGTTAGGGTCGTGCCCAAACTTTATGAAGCTCTCTATCAAATTGAGGATGATAAAGTAAAGGGAATAAGGAATAATTAGAATATACGATGGTTTGCCCAGGACACCTACAGAGGGACCAGGCAGAAGAATTGCGTATCCTTAGTATTATTTTATTCCGTGAATGAATAATCATAGTTGATTTCTATTTCTTATAGTACATAAATGCACGAGATGCATTATATATTTATTTGTTTTTAGAACGAAAGTTTAATTTAAATTAAAATATAAAAATTAGACATGGCTTGGTTTAATCAGGATGTAATAAGCGTGCTGGATTTCGGTAGGGAGGATTTTGAGGTTTTGTTTTCTGAGGCTCTTAACATGGAGAGGTATGCCAAGTCCAGGCTTGATATCCTCAGTGATAAGGTCCTCGCCCTGGCCTTCTTCGAGCCGAGCACCAGGACTAGGCTTAGCTTTGAGACCGCCATGCTTAGGCTTGGTGGTAGAGTAATTGGCTTCAGCGGTACTGAGGCTACGTCAATGGCTAAGGGCGAGAACCTTGCTGACACGATTAGGATGCTTGATTCTTACGCAAACGCCATAGTGATTAGGCATAGCCTTGAGGGCGCTGCTAAGTTCGCGGCTGAGGTTGCGGAGTCACCAGTGATTAATGCCGGTGATGGTTCCCAGAACCACCCAACCCAGGCAATGCTTGATCTGTACACGATTTGGCGGGAGTTTAAGGTGATTGATGGCCTATCCATCGGGATACTCGGCGACCTTAGGTATGCGAGGGTCGTCAACTCCCTGGTCCAGGCCCTGTCCTACTACAGGGTTAAGCTTCACTTGATATCGCCAGAACTACTCAGGCCCAGGCAGGAGCTTGTTGAGTTCATGAATTCGAGGGGTATGAAGTATGACTGGACTGATGACCCATACGGCGTGATTAATGACTTGGACGTGCTTTACGTCGTCAGGATACAGAGGGAGAGGTTCCCTGACCCAATGGAGTACGAGAAGGTTAAAGGCGCCTACAAGGTAACGCCCAAGTTGATCGAGAGGGGGGGTAAACCAAGCCTAATAATACTTCACCCACTGCCAAGGGTTGATGAGGTTGACTTCGCCGTCGACAACATGCCGCAGGCCAGGTACTTCAAACAAGCCAGCCTAGGTGTTCCCCTGCGCATGGCATTGCTGAAGCTCGTGCTTGCGGGTGATAGGCCGTGAGTAGTAAGAGGGAGTTGATAATTAGTAAGATTAGGGATGGCGTGGTGATCGACCACATACCAGCCGGTAGGGCACTTTTGGTGCTTCGGTTACTGGGCATAAGTGGTCGTGAGGGGGGGTTTAGGGTGGCGTTGGTTATGAATGTGGAGAGTAGGAAGCTGGGCACTAAGGATATCGTTAAGATCGAGGGCAGGGAATTAACTAAGGATGAGCTTAATCTAGTGGCTCTCGTCGCGCCAACGGCCACCGTGAATATAATAAGGGATTACGAGGTAGTCAGCAAGTTCAAGGTGGCGATACCGGACGTTATTGAGGGATTGCTCAAGTGTAAGAACCCGAGGTGCGTAACGAATCAACAAAGGGAGCCCGTAAGGAGTAGGTTCCGGGTACTGTCTAGGGAACCGCTAAAGCTCATATGTGATTACTGCGGCACAATACATGAACTCAACGACATTGAGAAGTACTTTGGACTGACGTGATGGCGATGCCAGGCGATGAATTGGCAATAAGTCTTTACAGGATAGGCGCAATCAAGTTTGGGCGGTTCAAATTAACCAGCGGTATTGAGAGCCCACTCTATATTGACTTAAGGCTCGCAATAACCCACCCAAGCATTTATAGGCAGTTGGTTAGGTCTATGGCCGATTTACTATCGGGCTTCAACATCGATGTTGTGGCGGGCATAGAGACGGCGGGTATACCCTGGGCCTCAATGGTTGCTTATGAGCTTGGTAAGGGCATTATCTACGTTAGGAAGGAGGCTAAGGAGCATGGTATGGCGAGGCTTGTCGAGGGCGATTTGAGGCAGGGTATGAGGGTTGCCGTAATCGATGACGTGGTGACCACGGGAGGCTCGATAATTAGGGCTATTAGGGTTGTTAGGAGTCACGGTGGTGATGTGGTTGTGGCGGCGGCCTTCATTGATAGGGAGCAGGGCGGGCTTGATGCAATTAGGAGGGAGGGCGTTAACGCTGTTGCCCTACTTCGGATTACGGAGATGATCGACATTCTCGTCAAGAATGGGTTAATCAGTGATGAGTTACGTAATTCAATAATTAATTACCTGGTGAGCACGCGTGTTAACCCAGGTACTCAAACTAATTAATTACCTACCTCCTGAGTTCACCTACGAGACATCGCATGCACTCATTAGGAGTGGTATTGTTAATTACCGCAGCCGTGGCATTGAGATGCCAATCGAAGTTAACGGCAGGCTCCTTAAGAATCCACTGGGACTTGGCGCGGGGGGGATTGATAAGGATGGATTTCTGGCGTCACGGATCACATCAGCGGGTATTGGCTTCATAACCATTGGCTCAATCACGCTTAAGCCGCGTCTTGGTAATCCAAAACCACGCATCGTTAAGTACCCTGGTTTAAAGGCCATGGTTAATGCCATGGGTTTACCATCAAGGGGCTTCATAGACTTCATAAGTCGATTACCGAGTATTCTCAATGGACTGCGTAGACTCGGTACTTACGTAATTGTCAGCTTGGCGGGGGTTCTCAATCGGTGAGTTTATGTACATGCTTAATAATTTGAGGGGTTATGGCGTGGATGCCGTGGAGTTAAATATTAGTAGCCCTACTTACCGTGGCTCATGGATATCGGATAGGGAGTATCTAGGTGAATTGCTTAGGGGTGTCGAGGCATTTCCAGGTACGTTATTCATAAAACTGCCCCTTGGGGGGGTTGATATTGAGTTTTACAGGTGGGTTGTGAACATGGCTGGTAAGCGTGGGTTTGGATTAACAATAGCCAATACCCTGCCAACTAAGGAGCCTGGGATTTCCGTTGGTTATGGCGGATTAAGCGGCTACCCGATCTACCCAATTGTTAAGTCGTTGATCATCAAGGTTAGGAGGTGGGGGGGCTTTGGGAACCCGGTCATTGGGCTTGGCGGTGTCTTCCATGGATGGCAGGTGATTGATTTAATGAGGAGTGGTGCGAACATGGTTGGTGTGGTTACGGCATTCGCGTACGAGGGCCCCCCCTTCGTGTTTAATAGGTTGTTTAAAGAGGTATTGATGGGTCTGAGTGAAAGGCTTTAATAATTATCTAATCACCACGTCTTGATGAACATTAATTATTGGGGTGGTGGTTATGGAGTGCCGTTTAGGCCGTATAGGCATGAGGTTAGGGATATCGTGATTGCCTTAATTATCATGACAATAGCCTTCGCAAACCTCTTCAGCACATTACTTAGCGTTGGCGGCTTAATGGCCACATTTATTGCAGTATTGACTGGCTTCCTCGGCCATGAGCTGATGCATAGGGAGGTGGCGAGGAGGTTGGGTTACATAGCGTATTTCAAGGCCTGGTGGATTGGGCTTCTACTTGCCCTGGCAACATCCTTCCTCCACTTCATAATAGCCACACCCGGTGCCACGGTGATTGGTCCAAAGGTTTGGGGGCTACCCCCCCACGAGAAATGATGAGTTAAGGATAGCGCTTGCGGGCCCTGCTACGAACATTGTGTTTGCCGTGGTCTTCCTACCCCTATCATTATTACTACCTGGCCCATTCTCCTACTATGCCGGCCTCATATACGCGATCAATGCATGGCTGGGCTTTTTCAACCTGTTACCGCTGGCCCTGCCCGGTATAGTGCTTGATGGATTTAGGGTGTTTAGAGGTGACGTTAGGGTTTGGGCCTTAATGTTCATAATATCTATTGCATTGTTAATACCGAGCTTAATACCCAGCATTCTCCCTTAGTTATGATGGCAAGTATTATAACTGGCCCATTGCTACGGAAGTTGTGAGGTTTAATTATGAGGTGATTAATGAGGATTCCAACATAGCCATTGTGACTTTATGGAGTGGTATTGATCAGGTGAAGAGGCTGCTTGGTGATTCGATTAAACTCGTGGGTATAATCGGTAATCTATACACACCGATAGGTATTAACTACATGGTAGCCACCCTATCAAGATTTAACTGGGTCGACACACTGATAGTCTTTGGCCTTGACTATAATGGTGTTGGTGATTTACTGATTAGGTTCTTTAGGGATGGCGTGTTGGATGTCTTGCTCGTGGACAGGGATATTGCTGATGGTGTTAGGTCTACGGTGAGGGTGATAGACCTTAGGGAGGCATTTAAGGCGCGTAATGCCGACTTATTGATAAAGGTCGTCCATGAGAACTACAGGCCTGGGCGCAAGCCCGTTAGACCATTAATGAATGTGGAGGTTCGTGAAAATGAGCATGACGGTGGTTGGGTTCTGCCGCTGGTTGGCGGCTTTATTTATGAGAGGGACACCTACAGGTCCTGGGTTAAGCTCGTTGACTTGGTACTAAATTACGGCTTTGATAAGGGTGATTATAGGGAGTTGATAACGCCGCTTGTGGTCATAGACTCGATGGGTAAGCCACACCCATTCAGGAGACTTAGCGAGACTGGGCTTAGGGGTTTTGAGCCTCCTGCCGAGGTGGTTGATGCCATAGTCAGGGAGTTGAGGATTAATCCGTACTCGGTCAATGCTGTTTATTACGGGGGTGATTACCTGGTTCAGGGTGTTATAAGTGGTGACTATTACAATCAAGTGGTTTATTTGAGGAGTGTGGACGTGCTCAATGACTGGTGCAGGCAGTTATATAGGTGGTGGTCTCTTGCGAAGAAAGTCGTCGAGACCCTGAACAGGGAGTTCAACGCCTGGTATAGCGTGGGTTCCATAGCCGTAATGCCATTCTCAGCTAGGATATACACCAAAGACCTGGGTAGGGCTGAGGAGTTCGTGAGGAGAAACGCCAATGTATTCAGTGAGTTCGTTGAGGACCCGAGGGGTAACTTCCTGGTTATGAGGGAGGGCGAGTCCGTGGTTGTTGAGCATAGGTTGCCAATCACGAACTCACTACATAGGAGATTCTCGTTTAAATCACTTGAGGAGGCATATAACACGCTCAAGAATAGTAATCACTTCACTAACTACTCACACGCCATGTACCTCGGTAAGGAGTTAACGAGGGCATTCCTTCTTAAAAATTATGAGCAGGACAAACTATGACAGAGCAAAAGATATAATTAGATTAATGCTATTTATCAATAATGAGTAATGAACGATCTCAATCAATCACTAATACAAGGCTACTCGGCGCCCTATCCTCAATCCTACTGATAATAGGCTCAATTAAGTTCGTAGGTCACGAAGTATTCACAGTGCTTGGTTTAGTGATGTTGCTATATCTCTTCAAGGAGCTTGGATTAATGGGTCGTTTTTAATAATGCTAAGATCGCATTGATAATCATGGTAGTCATTATTGCGTTTAATTACGCCACTACCGCTATAATACTTGGGCTTTATGGCATTGTTAAGGTTACCGTGAGTTCATACTCCGTAATTACATACTTATCACCGAGCATGCATTATGGCTTAGGTACCCATTTAATCAAGCGGCGTTAGTATACGCATTAATAGTCGCTGTGTGGCCGTTGATAATTGCGTTCTCGTACTACATATACCATGCGATTAATGGGTTAAGTAGGTTACATAGGTATGCAGGTATTGCACTAATGATAGGCGCAATACTATACATAGCCATTGTTGGTGCCTTAATAATGATAATATCGTACATACTACTCCTCATCGCCTGGCTCACGCCAAACATAAGCATGGTGGATAGTAAATTCGTTAACTTTACGAGGATACACGTAATAAGGATAATCGCCTGGTCAATAGCGCTATCATTATTAGCCCTGGTGACGCTATCATCGTTATTATCCGCATCATTAAACCCACAGTACGGCGGGCTAGACCCAGTGACCGGCTTAGTCCTCAGTGGTAAGCATCCCATGGAGTACATGGCGTTACTTAATTACTCACTGGTGGATATCGGCATTACCAATCAGACGTATGTACCCAACTCCATACTCATACTTGGTTATGTAATGGTGTATCTTCCACCCTACTACATCAAGGTAAGCATCGGCACCAATTCCTGCTTAGATCTAATAACCGTGGCACCCACGAGCACGGGTAAGACCATATATTCCATACCGTACGAAATACCGACAATACCACCAAACCCACTTGGCTCTGAGTCACAGGTTACTTATCGGGGGGGCACGGCAGTGAAGACCGTTATTAAGGCGGATGAGGTTTCGTGGACGTACATACCCGCATTATCGGCAGGTCCCCACACACCAGTGCCAAATGGCTTCCTACTCACCTGCATGTTCAGTAATTATGACTATGTATTCCCAATAAACATAACCATAGTAGCTATAGTCAAGGCTCACAGCAATTACTTCATAACAAACTATAAGATGGCATACGTAAAAGTATCGTTCATGATTAATAGAACGGCGATAAGGCTAATCAATGAACGCAGTGGATCATCTACAGAATCATCGATTAATTACGTAAATGTAATACCAATGATCTACCTACCACTATTTATTTATTACATAATCTATGACCACGAATTTTATAGGAAATTACTAATTTAAGGGTATCATTAGAGTCCTTGCTAATAATGGTTAAGAAGAAGCCATACCCACATAACAATGACATACTAAATGCAATGCTTAGGGTGTTCTCCAGGGAACCCCTCATAAAGCCAATAGACTTCCCGGACAAGGTCCGTGAGGAACTCGAGAAGGAGGGCTTCTATGTAGGCCTTGTCTAATGGCTTCTGGGGGGGTGGAATAGCAATGATCTAAAACTTACTAGTTGATTGGGCGAAATTAATAAATTTAATAGGATTTTTACTTGCTCTCTTTGGTTTTTATCTCATTGCGCCTGGGTTTAGGTGTTTTTATTCATGTTTGATTTATTGTTTTGGTTTTCTGTGCTTCCTTATTGCCGTGTGAGCTAAGGCTTCCTAACCTCGTTTAATGAGTTTCGGGTTTTTAGAAATTAGGGTCTCGTTGTAAGCTGCCATGGTTTAGGTTTAATTCATAGATAGATAATGAGAGTCATAATTAAAATCATGAACATGAGATACTTCATAATGCTTGCTAAACTACATCGCCCCCCCATTCGTCCACACCGACTTATATTTGCAAAAAGATAATAGGTTGAAATGCCAAAGAAATTTATAAGCACCTCCCTCAATATTTCTGTAATGAATATATTAATGTTAGTAATAGTAATATTGTAAATCAGATAAATATTTAAAAAGAAAATGAGGGAAATTAATAATGCTTTTTCTAAGGATTCAAGCACTTGTTTGGCTTCATGTACATAGCGTGGTGTGGAAAACGCATTAATGCCCAGCAATGCATAGAGTGAAATCAATAAGGCATCCATTAAACTCATCATTGATGAACTTAGCATATTGGTCAAAAATCGAACAGTATACTTATACTTAAACTTATTTTATGCATTAATCTGTTATTATTCTGGTATTACTATAACAATTAATATTTTTCCGTGTAGGTATTATTTAATGCCCTATATAGCTTGGTCTTTTTCTCTTTCAGGTCGTGATAGTGCGTAGTTTAACAATAGTATTAATGCTACCATAGTGAGTCCCATAACAACAATTGGTTTCCACTCCGTTGATGTAGATGGTGGTGGTAATCTGATTTTATAATTACTTTCTATTCTTACTATCCACTTCTTAGCCGCATTATCGAATACGTATAACTTATCGTATACAGTTCTATAAAGCATGAATACTTCGTAAATGCATGGGACCGACCTATGGGTTAGATGCTCAAGGTATTCTCTACTAACCTCAAAATGACAGTCTATAAAGCCATCCTCATAAATTCTAACGTGAAGTCCCATGCATCACCGAGCCTTAGCGAGAGGGAGTACCTCTCACCCTTAGGAATCCGTAGTATAGCGTCCTTAAAGCCAGCATTCCTTAAAGCCCCCCCTACTACATCCTCCATCTTACCCGGAGGTACGTACAGCCTTAAATTCCCCCCCTCAGTTAAAACATAATCAAGAGATAGGGTTGCGGTTGAACCATCGTGATAAACAACATCCTTAGGTAAGTACGTAATTAAGTCAGACCGTTGCACAGGTAATGCCATAAATAGTACTTAAAATACTTTACATAATGATAATTAATGAGGTTAAGAGAAAGGTGAAGGTTAGGTAAGGAAGATGATGTAGCTAAGTACGGAAATGTACAGGGCCTTAAAGGTTTCATACTCTCATCATCAAATACTTAATATAACTTAACATAATAACTTTTAGTTCTTTAAACTTTAATTCTTATCTTATAGTACATTATAGCTTGAGAGAAGGTCATTATCATTACTGGTGAGCTCATACAAAGGTAAGTCAAGAACTCGTTAAATGTATATGAAAATGAGTAATCTATTATTAAGAAGGGCAGGAAGTAAGCCATAAAGATACCGGCAAAAACCGATTGAAGCACTAAAATAGGAATCAACCATGAATGAGGACCGGGAATACTGCAATGAATTAAAATTATTAACAATATATCAGCAATAAGTACACATATTGCGAGGAGAACTAAGAATATGAACGTAAATAGTGTAATTACGATATGATGCACATACATTAAGTAATACCTAAAGACCGCGCCAATTGCTAAAGCCTGAGGTATTATTGCAAAGAATGAAAATACAACCGCAAAGACTATATCTCTAAACTTCTTCCATATCCCTGAAGTCACACTCCCTCTACAAAATTTCTCACTCAATACTCCACACACCTTACTTTCCCATTTCCTAAACATACTTTTACATTATCGACCTTTATTCTATCAAGTAGTGCATTTAATGTTCTTGATAGTCGTTTTGAGGTTATTGCTATAGGCATATTAACAACAACAATGGGCATGATGCTGTCGGCATTACCATCACCAACACAGTCAATTAATCTATCAAGTATTGCTGGTCCAATGATTGGCTCCGGCCTAACACTAATTGCCATGGGTATAGATAAGTATTATGAGAGGCATGAAAAGGGTGAACACCGTTAAGTTAATTTAGGTGGTTTCTATTACGTAATTGTGGTGTCGAGTTTGCGGCAGGGTATGGTTATTGGTTTCGCAATACCACTCACCCTATTCATTGCATTCGTTATAATACTCTCATTAAGTAATTTTATGAGTATTGAGTATGTGCATAATGTGACAGTATTCCTAATGGTGCTGTCGGTGGTGATTGGCGTAATCATAGCCGCGGCATCCTTTAATGAATTCAAGTCATACAATGGGCATCGGGGGGGTGGTTTTACAGTGGGCATAGTGCTTGGGTTTGTAATCATCATTGCCATACTGCTTATTATAAGGTCCACATCAACGGATTACGTGATTATTGAAGCCGCAAACAAAGCCCTAACTTTCACGACATACACCATCGTAAGTGCATTAATAACAGCAGTCGCACTAATAATCATCAACTCACTAATGCACTAGATTTTGAATGAGGACATTACGTAAGTGCACTACGTGACACTTATGATATCCCCCCCTGTACATGGGTCGACCTGAACCCTATGGGTCCTCCTTACTGGATTTCCCCCCCTGTCGAAGGCTAGTGATATTGGTGTTAGTGTTACGTTGATTATTACGTTATACACACAGCCATACCTATAAGCCCTAACAACCTTTAGGCTTAACCTATACATATTCCAAAACGCCTGATCCCTATACATGCTATAAACATAGTCATAGGCAACCCTAGTGGCATCCCCAGCGGAGATAGAGCCACCAGGGCAACACTCACCCATATATGCAAAGGTAGAGAAACAAATTATTAAGTATTTTCAACCAACCCTCGTAACTCATCACCCATAATACTGATAAGGTAAACCATTTCAAGTATCGCTGTCTAAACTCTTCATGCATTACGAGGTGTTGGTTGTCAGCCTGGAAGACTCCCTGGCTAGTCATGTGCGGCGAGGGCTTCCTCTGATCATAGGTTCAAACCCACGATGAGGACATCCCATAGCACTTACACATTAACTTCTTATTAATAACTCGACCATGTACCTCATTGCCTCGCTTAGGGCTATCTCTCGCTCGTTTATTTCATCACCGCAGACGTACCTTATTTTTTTGTCTTTGGGCTATTGCTCACTATTACGTACGTGATCCTGTACCTTGGCTTAACAACGTCACTGCTCATTAGCTTCACTTGCTTGATGATCTTAACATCCTTGTCAAGGATCTCGAGGCGGTAATCTCCGTCATACTTCACGGTATTACGGCTGCTATGTAGGTGCAAACCTCGCTCTTTCTGTGAATTTCCCAACTCGTCTCGAGACATGGGCGGTAATGTCCATCATACCTAAGCCTTCACGAGCCTCTCAACGTGGACCAAGGTACTCCATTCAATCACCTACTTAAATCTGTTCGGTACTTCCCTGATAGTGATTTATTAGTTTGGTTGGGAGTTAAATTCATGGATGTCTCCATGGCTCTTAACGGCCTAAGAATATGCTGGGGTGTGAGAATTAAGGGCTCGAGGAGATTGAAGTGCGGTGAGGAGGTTAGCGACCCAAGGGTTGTTGAAGAAACAATGAAACTGATCAATGAGTTCATGAATAGAGTCGAGAAGCACAGAAACGTGCTACTAAACGAATCAACAACGCCATTCGACAACGCCATCAACGCTCTAAGAAATTGGTTGATGCCTATGGAGGAGAAAATCAAGGATGTCAGTGACGAGGGTATTGCCAACCTAAGTATAGCGATGATCAATGCTGGTAGGAAAATGCTAAGGTTGGCCGAGAGAGCACGCGAGAAGTGGCTGAGGAGGTATAAGCCAGAGCTAGTGGAGTTGATTGAGAAGTTAAGGGGGGGTGGTGAGGCGGCAATAATCATTAGGGGGGGTGACCCATTCAATGAGGATAGGAGCTTCATGGCGCACCTATACACTAAGCACCTGGTGGTTAAGGTTGAGAGGGTTGTCAGGTCAGGAGACGTGACGGTGACTATATCGCTGACTGAGCTCGGTGGCGTGGATGTGGTTACGCCGAAGCTCTTCGGTGATGGCGTCTTGAGACCAATGCAGTACGGCCTAATGCTCACGGATGGGGGGCAATTCATAAGGAGGGCTATCCAGAAATGACCACTGACCATCTTTGGCAGGTCATGGTTTGGCCGTTGATATGGCCTGGGGGGGAGAACCGCGTGTGCATAAACGGCTTAGGCGTAAATAATGGTGATGTAAAAATTACGTGGCACCTAACGGCAATGAACTACAAGGATTTAACTGAGAGTAAGACCAAGATCGCCGAGGAGGCGTCTAAGCTTGACGATGAGGGATTCACGACGTTCCTACTATTTGCAGTGCTCGGCGATGCCAGCATCATCGCCAAGAAGGGAGAGGAAGGCATTAGTCTTACAATTGGCTATTCGAAGTATGGATTATGGAAAGGCGTCGTTGATAGGATGGGTGGTTTAGGGTTCAAGGAACGTGATAGAAAGTGCTTGAAAGCGAAGATAATCGGCATTTACTCCTCAAAGGCCATCATCCTCACCCGAAAGTGGCTTAGTAACCCATTGATTAAGGCTTTGATTGAGGAGTTGAGTCAACTATCTGATGCGGATAAGCTTAGGGGGGGCTTAATCGAGTTGGCTAACGCGAGGGTTAAGCCGTTGGGTAGGTCATCAATTGAGGTCATTGATGGTATATCAATGAATGTGCATGTGACTAAAGATGGCTACGTTGAGTTGAAGACTGTGCGTAAGAGCCATGAGGCTGCTGTGGCGGTTCAGGAAAGACTTAAGAGTACTGGCTATGACGTAGAGTTGAGCATACGAGGTGGTAAGTTCACAGTCTACATGGGCATGGACGTAATAAAGAAGTATCCGGAGCTTGCCGCTAAGGTCTGTGGAGTGCTTAGGAGGATGCTTAACGAAGCAACGAGCGAGGGTAATATCGAGAGGGCTTGGTCAATAGCCAAGGCAATGAAGAACTTAAACTGCCAAGACCCCGCCCAAGGGCCCACGGGCTTAAAACCCCCGTATCCTGGTTGATTATGTGGAGTTAGTGGTTGGGATTCGATGAGTGGTGTCTGTGCCCATTTGCTGGGGGGGTATGAGGGTTGTTGTGGGTGGTAATGTTGTTAGGGCTCAGGTGGTGGGTGGTGATTATGCCGTTGTTAAGGGTTACTTCGTTAGTTCTAGGCCGTACATCGTGGATGTTAATATTGGCGGTGATGGTGCCAGGTTCCTGCCCGCCTTATTCAATCAATTTGATCAATAGAGTGCCGCCTAGCAGTCACCCCCCCATCCTTACCCATGAATATTAATTCCCTATCGAGGAGCGTCCAGGGGTCTAAACCACCAATAGGTATTATCCTAGGAATTACCTAAACGTGATGTTTGATCATGGTGAGTATTGGGAGGAGTAGGTATTACGGTGATGCCGTGTTGATAGCCATGGTTAGAAATTTCTAAGTGAGGGCTAGGCGATGTGTTGTTTCATGGGCGTGATCTAAACGTAATCGTCTCTATTGACCTTATTCATGGGCGTCTCTCCCCCCCTAAGGTACTTAATTACGTTCTCCACAGCCCTAATCATCGCGTACTCAGCAATCTCCCTCTGAGCCCCCCCACCAGCTATGTGCGGTGTACCCAGGAAATTAGGTAATGCCGTCAATGGCGTCCTCGGTGGTATCTCCTCATGCCCATCATGTACCCACCAAACATCAGTGCCAAACCTAATGTCCTGCCTCTCCTTAAGAACCCTGTACAGGTCCTCCTCCTTAACCACGTCACCGCGGCCGACATTCACAACAATGGCGCCACGCTTTAATGCCCTAAGCTCCCTCTCGCCGATTAAGCCCCCCCTCGTATGCTTATTCAGTGGTAACGCTATTGCCACTATGTCGGCTCTTGGCAGTACATCGATTATTTTACTCGTTGGATAAACCTCATCGAAGTACTCGGCTGGTCTACCGCTTCTATTAATGCCGATATTGTAGGTCCTGAACCCCCCCTCCTTACCAATCCTCGCAATCTCCCTACCAATACCGCCAGTGCCGAGGACGAGTAGTGTTGACTCAATGATCTTGCGCGGGCTCGTTAATTCATTACCTAGGTACTCCCTGGCATTTAGTACGGGCTTGTGCAATCCCTTGGCGAGCGTTAATATCATGGCCCACGCATGCTCGGCAACGGGCACCGAGTAAGCCCCCGCATTGCTGTAGATCTCTACATTGCTTGGTATTGCTGTGAATGGTAGGTGGTCAACACCTGCTGAGAACGTCTGTATCACCCTTAGCCTGGGCATGGATTTAATATTGCTGGTCAGGTCAAACTCCCTACCGCACCAGCACATTAGTATCTCGGCGCTGGATAATGCGCTTGATTGTTCTTCCTTACCCAACTTCGGTAGTTCGTAGAGGTTGACATTATAACTCCTTAGCAGTTCCCTAGCCTTTTCAGGTAATTCCACCGTACTGACTATCGTTGTTGCCATTCAAATTGAGGCAGATTGCTAACTATTTAATTTTTCACGGGCAAAAATACTTTTAACTGGGCTTTCTTCCGATAACGTGAATGGCGAAGATAAAGCCACCCAAGGAGCGTAAGTATGGGAGGGCCGTAATTAGGTGTCAAAGATGTGGTACTCACGAGGCAGTCATTAGGAAGTACGGGCTTTACCTATGCAGGAGGTGCTTCAGGGAGGTAGCACCGCAGCTAGGGTTTAGGAAGTACTACTAGGTATTCATTGGTTGTCATAATTACGTAGGGATTATAAGCACCAAAGTACCTAGTTAGTTATGGCTAGGATACCCGCAACACTTAGTTTGGACAAAATTATCGAAGTAGCCAAGGCACTGGCATCGCTGGACCTACGTAGGTCCGACGCCTTCGATTCAAGGTTTTACCCGCCTAAGGATGCGGATATAGAGGCCACGTACAATTACTTCCTGGCTATGGTGGCGATCGACCATAGGACGAATATTGGGGATCGGCAATTCACGAGGCGGGTTGGCGATGAGGTTTTCACGGGTTCTGACCTACTTTGGAGGTTGGGTATGGAGATGTTTAGTAGGGATAGTTCCTTCTTCAGTCCAGCCAGCCTAAGGAGGCTTGATCCCGCGGTGGTTAGGGATTGGCTCGTTGGTGATTATGGACCTGTTTGGGATTATGGTGTTAGGGCTTACCTGCTTAGGGATGTGGGTTCTTACGTGCTTAGGAATTATGGGACAACGATTAGGCTTTTCCATGTCTCGGGTGTTGAGGAGTTGATTGATAGGTTATCCGATATGGCAGCCTATGAGGACCCCGTAAGGAAGAAAGCGTACCTATTGATTAAGTTCCTGGTGCTACGTGGGTTACTAAAGGTTAAGCCGCAGGAAGTTAAGCTACCAATTGATAATCACCTTACGAGGGTTGCCTATAGGCTCGGCATCGTAAGGCTTGAGGATTGGGTTCTCGAGCTGATGAGACGTGATATGCACTTTAGTAGGGAGCTTGATGTTGAACTTAGGTTGCAGTCCGTGACGCCTGGGACGCGGTGATTAGGATTGGTAAGCTGGACCCAATAGCGTTGGATGACTTCCTATGGAAGTTTGGGAGGACTGTATGCATTAGGGACAAGCCGCAGTGCGACAAGTGCCCATTGAAGGGTGTCTGCAGTGCGTATGCAAGGGGGGGTTCGTTTATTAACGAGCACAATCACTACCTAACATATTATTACTAATTAATGACAATACTTAAATGAGAATAAGCCACTACTGAGTTAATGATTATCCGCGCAGTTACGTTGTTTTACCCCGTGGAGAATGGCAGGGTTAATGCTGATGAGCTTAGGCAGGAATTGGTTAAGCTACGTAATGTAATAAGCAACGTTAGTGGTAGGAGAGGGATTGAGATAAGGACCTGGAGGGTCACACTACCCTTCATTGAGCCGTCCTGGGACTTCGAGGAATTATCAACAACGATAAATAAGGTAAGCGCTGACCTTGGGTACATTCATGCATCGCTAAATATAGCCATGGAGTCAAGGTTCGAGCTAGAGAGGGTGGTTAATGCATTCATTGAGTCGGGGGGGAGTTACCTGAGTATTTGGGTTGGTGATTTCAAGGAATTGAATGAGTACAACACCGAGTTATTTACAAACGTGCTTAAGAAACTTGTGGAGCTAAATCAATGGGCCTTGTCCAGGAGGATCGCCGCATTAATCGGCGACGCAATACTCACGCCATACTACCCAGACTCAATAAACCTCGGCAATAACCATGGCATAGCCCTATCGATACTATACCCAAGCGAGTTAAGTAATGAGCGTAATCTACGTAATGACCTTACCAGGGTATTTAAGACCGCCGAGGACATTGGTAGGGAGATTGCAAGTGAATTGGGCATTGATTACCTGGGGGGGATCGACGTCTCACTATCACCCTGGGGGGGTGAGGAGTCCGTTGTCGATGCCATTGAGAGGATTTATGGGATTAGGTTCGGTGGACCTGGCACGTTAAGTGCCATTTATAAATTGAACAAGGCCATTTGGGAAGCATCCAATCAATTTAGGGTGACTGGATTTAACGAGGTAATGCTGCCGCTTGCTGAGGATGAGCAATTGAAGGCGAGGGCTAGGGAAGGCTTAGTCATATTCTCCAAGCTTGTTAAGTACACGATGACCTGCGTAGCCGGTGTTGATATGGTACCAATACCAAGCAGCCAATTATCGCTCATTAAGGCTTAATCAATGATTTACATACGATAGTTGGTATTAAGCGCAGGTCGATTGGGCTTAGGTTAATCCCATACCCAGGCAGTGAGGCTGAGGTCGACCTTGGGGACTTCGGTAAGACGCCAGTACTTGACATGGTGAGGTGACCTTCACGCCAATACACCTAAGGGTTAATCCTGGGGGGGATATTGCCGAGAGGGTGGTAATAGTTGGTGACCCAGAGAGGGCGAGACAATTAAGTGAGTTACTCGTTGGTGCGAGGCTCGTTAATGAGAATAGGGGGGGGTTAATAACGTACACAGGCAAGTACAATGGTGTTGACATCACTGTGGCGACCCATGGAATCGGAGCTCCATCGGCCGCCATAGTGATTGAGGAGTTGATAAGCATGGGTGCCAGGTTCATTGTTCGCCTTGGAACCGCAGGGGGGGCGCTTAGGAGGGAGATAGGCATTGGCGATGTGGTTGTACCCACGGGCTCCGCATACAACTACGGAGGAATATACACGCAGTACCTGGGCAGTTTCATAGCTACCCAGCAATACCTGATTACCACCTAATGAGTGAGTTGGTGAGGAGTCTCGAATCGACGGGTGTGAGGATCTGGACTGGTCCGGTATACAGTAGCGATGCGTTCTATGCGGAGGAGGATTTAGTCAACGTACTTGGTTCGAGGGGTTTCCTGGGCGTTGAGATGGAGACCGCAATACTATTTCTCCTAGGTCTCATTAGGAACGTGAAGACAGCAGCGGTGCTTATAGTGAGTAATAACCTGACCGAGGGTAGGGCAGGCAGGTTCCTAACGGCAAGTGAGTTGAGAGATACCGTGCTCAGGATCGGTAGGGCGGTGCTAAACGCGTTAATTATGACCAAGGATTAAGCACCGTATTGTAATACTGAGTGAGTCTCGGCTTGAAGTCCAGGAACTCCTTAACGATCCTAGTCTCAAAGTCAATCCTCCTTTCGGGATCTACCCAGGATCAAGATGCCCTTGCTCATAACCTCGTACGCCAGCAACAACGGTGCCCTATTGAGATGTACAAGGTCAATCTTCAATCCTAGTGAGTCCTCCAGGTCCATTGCCACGCCCATGAGTTCCTTCCAACTCAATTCCTCGCTAGTGAATATGGCAATATCCACGTCACTTCCTGGGAACGCCCTACCAATTACCCATGAACCAAATACGTAGGCGAATAACACAGAGCTAGATCTCTCCAATACCTGCTTAGCCCTATTGATTATTATGTTAATAAATCCTCTATCGCTGGTAATAGATTGATTATTATCGGGATCTATTGACCTATTCCTAACGAAATTACTAATCTCATTAATTACCCTATCTAACTCATCAACCTCACTTAAAGCCTCAATTAATATCTCGGGATCTCTCACGGCATAGCCGTGGACAAGCACATTCCTAAAGCCAATCCATAACTCAAACAACTTACCAGTTTCATAACTAAGGACATTGGCGCTCACCAATATTCTTGCAACATCCCTATACCTCTCGGGTTTACTAAGATTGAGAATTGAGCACAACCTCATACCCACATCAATGAGGGATTCAACGGCTAAGTGTAGGTAACGCTCAACGGCACCCCCCCTAAGCACCAAATCCCTACTTAAATCATCAACAGTCCTCACTCTATCCCTAATCGACCTTAGAATATTTACATAACTCCTAGCCATTGCTAATTTATCATTAATTATCACACTACCACGCCAAAATTGTATACTCCCATACCCAACTAAAAACCTTGCACATACAACCTGCAAGGACTTAATGAAGATGCGTCAGCGCGCAGGTCTTGGGTCCTCACCCATCAGATCCGTCCCCCCCGCTTAACATCACCTACTATTTATGATCACTAAAACCTAGTTAATAATTTTTAATTACGTAACTTAATGCATGCTTAAGTGCTATGCATTTAAAATGGTGCTACTAACGATCTTACCCGACATATACCTCATGAGTAATGTTGCTGGTGTTGAATAACCATTAATTAAAGCTTAACTAATTCCAATATGCTGATCTTAAATCGTTACTTTAATTAATAAAGCTATGGTGTCACTTAAGTCACTTAAATTTATAGTTCACGTATATGTGATACTATTAGGATATCTCGTGACTATTTTACTTAGGTTAAGTGTTAACTTATGTGCACCCCCTCTCAATTAGATATGTCGTATTGAAAAGTATATTATGGTTTAAATAATTTTAGGTAATTATGGATGTTTTTATAATAAATTTTTATATTTTTATTTATGATTGAGCTTTTATTCGTGATGTGTATGTAATTGAATTTTCTTTTTCTTTAAATAGAGTTTAGCCCATGTATCTGTTATATATGCCATTAGGAACCATAAAGCTACTGAAAGAGGCATTGTGTAGAGCGATGCCAATGCAAGTTGTAGATTCTGCATGATTGTATTAAAGTTGAAGGAATTTATTTCAAGCATACCTCTCATTATCGCATTTATATTATTGTAAGCCGCAGTTATGCCTAAGTATGTCCCTTGAAATGTTACGCTAAATAGCGATACTAAAAATATCGGTGCCGTATAGATGAGAGAGTCTTTGAAATTGCTCACAACATCGTGAAATAAATATGGAATTAATATCAATGTTATTACCGAATAAATGATAGTAAAGGCAATAGTGAGCGATAATACTTGCGGTGATGATGTAAATAACCCAATAATAGATAGCATTGGGTTTAGAAAGAGAGTGATCACGACGGCGTAGATGCATTTAATTAGAAGTTTCTTGTTCATAATACCCACCATGAGTAAGAAATCATGTTTTAAATTATTATGCATTTACGCATTATGTTCACCGTATTAACCCACTGATAAATATGCACAGCCTGGTGAGCCAAGATTCATCCCGAATGTTGGTCCTGCATAGACGCATCCCTCATACGTATATGATGCATTAGGTGTCCAGTAACCACTTATTGATGCTGCTATAACGCCGATAGGAATTACTGGATTCCAATAATTCAATTCGCCAGTGCCCCCAATACCATGCATACTGCCCATTATAGTAAATGTAATTTAAAGTCACGCTTTCAGTTTTAGTACCCATATTCTACGGGTAATGTTACAGTACCATATGGTGCTGGGTTAATTGGTGGTCCGTATGGATCGTATATATAAACTTCAAAATAATACTGGGCAAAACCAAGTGTATAGTCATATTCGCACGTACCATCAAACGCTACGGTAGCGCCTGGCGGTGCTGATGGAGATGACCAACTCCATCCACATTGGTACGCAATAGTTGTTTGCGATTTGTTTCCTCCTGGTTGCATTGCGAGCACGATTGTTATTGTTAGTGGGTTTATTAGTTGATATATGTGTATACCTACGAGCCATGCCGTGACTATTAGTAGAGCAATTGCACCATAGGTGTAGAGCCTATCCTTTAACTGGGCTGGGTCTATCCTGAGCCAGTCTATGCCGGTCATACTAAGTATGGCGCGTAGCTGGACTTTTTTAGCTCGGGTGTTCACTTAAAATGCTTCGTTGGTTACATTAATTGCTTTACGTTGGTTGTTCATGGGCTTATTTTTAAATGGCTTCTACCTGATTAATCCGTGAGCTTAATGGACGGCATTGACGTGCTTAACCTATTGATTAATGTTAATCCCGTGGAGTTGGAGAGGGATTTCGACTCCAGGGTAGTTACTAATGTTGTTAAGCCGCCAATAGTCGTTAGGCTTGATGGGGGGGCTGGCTTTGGCAAGGCGCTTAAGGACTTTAACTGGCCCAGGGATGAGAGGGTCCATAGGGCATTGATTAAGGCTGCCGTTGAATTAATGAGGGCCTTCTCCGGCGAGTACGCACTCGTGATTAGCGATGAGATTAATGTCTTCCTCCTTAGTTATGTGCCGTTTAATGGGCGTGAGTACAAGCTAATCAGTTCAATGGCTGGCCTTGCATCAGCCGTGATTAGTAACGCCCTCGGTAGAGTCCTCTACTTTGACGCCAGGGTTATTCCACTTAATGATAATTGCCGTGACGTTGCCAAGTACATGCTTTACCGCGTTAGGGTTGGCTTCAATAATTACCACGTTGAGATAGCCCAAAGGAGTAGGGTGGTCCCGCCAGAGAGTACTCCGCATATAGGTGACGTAATAAAGGCCTTGGGTGGTCCAAGGCTTACCTGGGAATCCCTTGGTACATGCCTGGTTAGGGCTAGAGTTGAGCTTGAGGGCATTGACAGGAGGAGTGGTGAAAGGGTTAAGTATGTTAGGAAGAGGATTGTTGAGAGGAACCCAATCGATGTCATTAACGAACTTAGCAGGTGCAGTCCTAATGTTCGATAAACTTGTTAATAATATTTAATAACTAGATAATTGTGAAATTAAGCATATGGTTAGTACCCACGGGAAGCTCAGGGAATTGGTGGGTGACTTATGGAATAAATATACTAGGCATGAATTCGTTGAGAGACTAAGGAATGGCTCATTACCAATGGACGTCTTTAGGTATTACCTAATTCAGGATACGAAGTACGTGAGGGAAATGCAGAAGGCCGTGATTGAGGCTGCGAGCAAGGCCCCACTTAATGAGGCCATCGACGTGTTAACGGCTGTATTCAGCAATGTGGAGAGGGGGGGTGCGGAGGTTCATGAGAGGTTATTCCGTGACTTATCAATAACAGAGGAGGAAGTTAATAATACAGGGTTCAACCTGGTTAATTACGCATACATTAGGCATCTACACTACTACGCCTCATTGGGTTGGCCCCAGTTCCTCGCGGCATGGGCGCCATGCATGGGGGGGGTTACCACGAGATTGGTAAGTATGTTGTTGGTACTGGCAACGCCATATTCAATGCATGGGCCGAGTTCTACGTATCGAGCGATTACTGGTCTAGGGTTGAGATCATCCTAAGGACGCTGGATAAGTATGAGATAACACCTGATATGGAGAGGGCATTTAAGGACAGCGTTAATTTCGAGATAATGTTCTGGGAAGCCTCGCTCAGGAAGGACCCAACAATACTTTACTAAATGCCCACGTCACGGGGCATAATCAATTACGTGCTTCATATATTGATTAACACCTAACGACTTCACTAATACATCATCAGCCGTGTACATGACTGTGTTAAGTCTCATGGCTAGGTCCACGTATATGGCATCGTATATCGAAATGCCGTACTTAATAGATAACTCGCTCGCGCTAATTACTGAGCCCCACGTAACATCGTAAACACGCAATAAACTATTACTCAATAAGTCCAGGGCTCTCCTCATATAATCCTCACTTATTAATTTACGTAGATAATACTTCCTCAGGGCGCTGGCTACTTCGGCGATGGCTATTGATGGTATAGCGACTGTGATGCGACCATTAAGATGGTCAATACGTATCCTCTCGGCATAGTCACTGTAATCCTCCTTAATAACCCACTTAACTATAACGCTTGCATCACATACGATCTGCCTACCTGGCATTCCTATCCTCCCTAATGAATTCTACGGCAAGGTTACCCCTTATCAGCGGTGAATCCCTCAAAAGCTCCTCATACCTAGCCTCAAGCCTCTTCGCCAATTCCTCACGAACCCTCCTCTCAAGGAATTCCCTAATCTCCCTCGAGTAGTCAATACCAAGCCTATCCAACTCCTCCTTCAACCACCTGGGTATCCTAACAGACAGTACTACACTCATTGTAAACTATTAATCGAATACAATTATAAGGCTTACTGTAAATAAATACTGCAGATATATTCATTATTCAAAAACGCCCTAAAAATAAGGCTTAAATTAAGGCTTGAGGCCAATTTAATTAGTATGGACCTAAGTGAGTTAATGAGCCTACTCCTCAGTAAGGGTGTGGACTACGTTATTGCCCAATTACCCAATTGGATTAGTAGGAAGGAAGTCTCGAGGGAGGATGCAGAGTTAGTACTCATGTACGCAATGATGAATAGGCTCGATGAATTGAGCAAGAAAATTGATGGACTAGGTAATAAGGTTGATGGATTGGGCAATAAGATAGATGAGTTGGGTAAGAAAATTGACGTCAGATTTGACGAATTAGGTAGAAAGATCGATGACCTACGTAAGGAGGTTGTCGACAGACTCGACTTCATAAGTAATCAGTTGAGGGTTCTGAACTCAAACATAGCTGTGACGTACGAATTAACGTCGAAGGTAATGACCAGGTTAATGGAGAGTAGTATTGCACCTGCACGTACATAATGCGTAAGACGAGTATTAACCACCGCAGAGCTGGTTCGTGTATTGGTTCTTAAAGCCCATTACCTGACTCCGGAGCTTAGGAAACTGCTGGGTGTTTTGTGCTGGTTATTTGTTGTTATTTTTGGGTGTGGGTTTCGTGGTTATTGCGTAGGCTGTGTGGTTGGGTAGGGATAAGCTCGCTGGTGAGGTTTGTTCGTTGAAGTTATTGTTGTAAAGGGTATGCCACGCACAGAGACATGGTCCAGATCAATGTTCACCAAACGCCCCCCCACTGAAACGTGAAAACCCTACCAATGCATCAAATCCAAACAAAGCAACTAACACGAACATTGACTAAATAATTTATTGTTAATACAATACTAGTCCATGAACCTGTTGAAAATGGTGCACTCTGCATATTCAGTAAAGCGATCAACGTTAGTATTAGGACCATGCCGATGGCAACGAGTACCGCGGTTAAGTCCTTAATGCTTATATCAACTCGTAATTCATGGTTAAACTTGGTATAAGTTGTTTCTTCATGACTATATCCTTACTAACGTTTTTACTGCTGATCGTGACTTAATTTTATTAAGAATAATGTTTATTAAGGGGGGGAATTGAAACTTAATAACCACGATGAGTGAGGGGGGGTTGAGTGAAACAGTAACGATAATAATACTCGTGGCCGTAGCAATAACATTAACCATAGCAATAGCAGTTTGGGTGTTTGGGATCGCCGGCAATGCATCAAGGTCATTTGGCGTTAGGGTAATGATTGAGGGCCCAAGTATGTCACAGGATAACGCGACATTTATAATCATTAATTCAGGCACGGAGTACGTAGAACTGGCATACATCATAATCAACAATGTCGACTTCGTGTCAAGCAATAGATGCGCCATACCGCCTGGGAGCTCGGCATTATTAACCATAATTAGTAATGGGACGCATTACGTAGGCGCGGCGTTGAGGGTTGGAAACTGCACCGTGAATTATAACGGCGATTCGAGGATCTACGGTATAAACACAGCAGAGGCGGTGTTCACAAACGGTCAGCAGGTTCTTTACGAAACCCTGAACCTACAGGGTCAATGAGATTCATCAGGCCCTTAACTGTGATATTAGGACGCCGGTGAGTGTTATTGCCGAGCCTATTACCTCCATCTCCGTGGGGGCCTTACCAAGTATTAATAGGGCGAATAAATATGCAGATGCAGGTACGAGTATTGAAATTGAACTAGCGGTCATGGGACCAAGGTCCTTAACACCCAAGAACCACAGTAGAAACCCCGCTACCTGAGCCACTAGGGCCACGAGTATTCCCCCACGCTACGGCATCCAGTGATAATGCCATGTATGGATTAATGAGCAACGTTGGTGAGGCTATTAATGCTGAGATCACCGCCATTGACGCATTCAACCTAATGAGATTCTCCTTAGCGAGGTTTCTCCTGTAGTAATGGGTGCCTAAAGCCCATATGAAGCCACCGAGGATTGCAATTGCATCACCAATATCGAAATTATAGACACCAACGGCTATTAATAAACCGATGAACGCTAGTATGATGCCGATTACCTGCAGCATTGTTGGTCTCTCGCCATATAGTATTATTGATAGTATTAGCACAAAAATTGGCTGCGTATAAACAAGCACCGAGACCAGGGCTGGGTTCAGGCTATACTCAATGGCTAGGTTCAGAAAGACCACGAATAAAGCTCCATTGAGTAATGCGTTGATTACGTACTTACGACTTATCGTTAACCCCCCCTGCCAATTAGGAGTAGTACTAATCCACCAAAGCCGAACCTATACATCGTGAGTACGAAGGGCGACATGTAGTGCATTGCCACCTTGGAAATAGAGTATGAGGAACCCCACACAATTAAAACGCCAATCATTGCCAAGTACCCGCGTAGTTTACTGTCCATAACTCAATCACGGGGGGGATAGCGTGGATTATTAAAGGATTACTTAGCGGTTCAATAAAAGGCGGGGGGGATTCACGGTTCATAAGGTATTTAAAATACGTAGTGAGGATATGGTAGTATGGGCATAGACGCAAAGACTCTTGATAGGCTTGTTTGGTTTTATGTTGGTTTTGTTGTCGTGAATTTTGCGTCATTGCTATGGCTTTTCATAACTAGCTACCTAACCATATACACGGACATACCGCTGCCATACTTCATGCTCTACATACCCAGCAACATAGCCATACTGGCCCTTATAACCCTGGCATTAATACTGGGCCTATACACTTACCTGGGTATTGTACTCATACGCGGCGGCCTTGAGAGGGGGGTTACGTGCCTACGGCTTTTGTGGCCGCAATCATCATCGGCATAGTCCTACTATTCACCAGGCAGTTTATGGCCTCAGCGACCTTCCTAATAATTGCCCTGGTGCTCATGGTCGGCGTATACGCAGTGCTAATGAGCATTGCGACGCATAGGGCATCGAGGTACATGTGGTTAGCAAGTGCCTTGCTCATCATAGTGGCCGTGATATTGGCATTTGTAAATAGGTCGGTCGTAAACTACGTGGGGGGGCTACAATACAGTCACTGTCAATACTCGCCTGCGCAATTGAGGTGTGGTCAATAATGGGTAGGTCAAGCCAAGGGCAGGGATCCTAATGCTCACCGTGGAGGTAATAGTCGTTGGACCCCCCCTTGAAACCAACTGCTACCTTATATGCAACGGTGATTCTTGCGTGATAATTGACCCTGGGGATGAGGCTGAGACCATACTAAATGCCCTAGGCAGTAGGAGGGCCTTAGCCGTAGTTGCAACGCACCTACACTTTGATCATGTGGGTGCGGTTAAGGAATTAACCGAGCACTTAGGCGTTCCGTTCGTGGTGCATAAGCTTGATTGGGAATTGAAGGAGGTATTTAATGAATTAGCCTCAAGGTGGGGGGGATTCACAAAGCCAGAACTGCCGGAGCCCGTGTTCATTGATGAGGGGGGGTCACAATTACCGCTTAACTTAAGGGTTATGCACACTCCAGGCATACGCCGGGCTCAATATCGATAATTGGCGATGGCTTCGTAATCACGGGAGACACACTCTTCGCTGGTAGCTCGGTAGGACAGACCTACCTGGAGGTGACATGGATAGGCTCAGGGATTCCGTGTGCAGGCTATACAGGGAACTACCCAACAACTTCATTGTCTATCCAGGCCATGGGCCATCAACCACGATTGGTGAGGAGAAGATCAGCAACGTAGTAATTCCAATGGAGGCTTGCCCGAATGAGGCAGGGTGCATTAGTTATGAAAAGCCGAAGTAAAAAAGCCCATGATTAGGGTAACCACTATGCCCAGGCAGGTAGGCAGGGCACGCATAATCGCCTTGGCAATACTATCAATAGCGTTCCTCTCAATAGCCCTGGCAGTCCTAGCCCAAACACAGGCCCAGCCGAAGCCATTCATGACAATCACGGGCGAGGGATCACGCATAGATTACTACAACGTGAGTAGCACCACAGCACCAACACTGGTAATGCGTGTATACCTAAATAACACGCCCGTACCAGTGATGGTGGGTCTATCCGCATTAACGAAGATGTATACCATGGGCTATTACTACGGAATAGACATGGTAAGTATAAACCTACTCCTTAATTATAGAAACCACATGGGCGTCGAATATTACTGGACAATGAATATCGTAATTAATGGTAGTGGTTACTACCTGAATTACCTGCCCTATTTATATTTCATGGCCCAGCGCTACTGTGCGCTATGGTTGGGCGCTGCTGAGTAATTCCTTAACCTTACCTATTGTCTCATTAATGTTTGTTACTGAACCCTGGTCTAGGACTAGCCATAGTTCCCTCACTGTCAGTAGTTTATCTGATAACCGCATTACAGCACTCGTCACTAACTGACCTGTCCAATGACCTATCCTCACTGCATCCTGAACCTCAGGTAACCCCCCCTCCCTAATTGCCAATGCCTTAACTGCGTAGTTAAATGCCCTCCTTAAATTATCAACTGGATAAGTGCTAGTCTTCGCAATATTTAATTCGTGCTCCGCACTGAGTATTAGCGCGTCTACGTCGTTGAGATTGGAGACCCTATTCGGTGCGAGCGTTGTTAGGTAATATAGGTAGGCGATGACTGGCGCATATATAATCAGGCCTAGGCCTATGCCCATTATACTCACGAGATTTAAAATAATGCTATTATCAGTAAGGCTATTGCTGCGCTGAGATATCTTACGGTTGGGCTGTAAGCGAGTAATAACCTATAGACATTGGGTAAACGTAAATACTTTAAGTATGTATGTAATCTCTAGATTGGGCCTGATGCTTGATAAATCGGTGATTGGTAGATTGAGGATGTTTTCATGGGGTAGCTACGGTATTTACTATGCGGTTCTCTTTGGTTCCATAGTTAGGAGGGGTTTTGGTGAGGACGTTGATATTGCGGTGGAGTTCATGGGAGGCTTTGACCTAGGTAGGTATTCACGGTTACTCTTTGACCTGTTTGATTACCTGGGTACGGATAAGGTGGATCTAGTGCCCATTGGTGATGGTACTGATTGTTACCTGGTTCATGAGGTTTTTAGTGATGGTGTGATACTGTACATGGCTGGTGATGATGCTTGGCTGAGGATGCATAGGAGGGTCTCTATTTGTGAGGACTTCTTAATTGATGCCAGGAAGTTGGACCTAGTGGTTAATGCGGGTAAGGCGTTGGTGATGAGATAGCGATCCTAAATAAGTTGCTTAGTATTATTGAGGATATGACTAGGAAGCTCGATGAATTAGTTGACCGTGGCTATGACCTAAACAATTGGCGAGACCAACTGGCGTCAATACACGCACTCCAGGTTCAGGCCCAGGCCTTCATTGACCTGTGCCAGCGATTATGATCAAACATGGGCATTGCAGTCGAAGGCTACTCAGGAATTGCCAAGAAGCTAAGGGAGAAGGGCTTAATGACGGGTGAGGAAGAGGCCCTAGTTAAGTCGCTAGTGGGCTTTAGGAACGTGGTGGTTCACGGTTACGCCAACTTAGACTCGACGTGGTCAATAAGGTACTCAAGTCGAGGGATTATAGGAGAGTCCTCGAACTAGCCCTGGCACTTAGAGATATGGCTAGGCAGTACTGGGACCCTTAACCTCAGAGTATTGCATTTAAGGTATTGCCAAATCACTGATTAATGCGTTGGTGGGAACTCACCTGGCCTGAGTTCGAGAAGGTGGATAAAACAGTGGCCTTACTACCGACGGGTATTGTCGAGGCCCACGGACCGCACTTACCACTGGGCACTGACGCGTTAATGGCTACCTACATAGCCGAGGAAGCCGCCAAGAGGGCCAACGCACTCCTATTGCCCACTGTTTGGTATGGGAATACGTACGTACTCGATAAGTTCCCCCCCGGCACAATATCCATAAGCAATGAGACACTCTACAT
The DNA here is from genome assembly GCF_001315985.1 of Vulcanisaeta distributa JCM 11216. Taxonomy (GTDB): domain Archaea; phylum Thermoproteota; class Thermoprotei; order Thermoproteales; family Thermocladiaceae; genus Vulcanisaeta; species Vulcanisaeta distributa_E. Next base: position 19,053 of record NZ_BBBI01000008.1, on the reverse strand, counting down.
GCTTTATAGGGATATATTCAGGGAAGTTGCCAGAAACGGCATTAAGTACCTAGTCGTCATTAACGGGCATGGAGGAAACACGGACGCCCTAAGCATGGCAGCTAAGGACGCGGCCAAGGAGACGAACCTAGTCATAATAATCATAAACTGGTGGATAGACCTGGCCAAGGAAGCCAGGAAAAGGGTTTTGGAAACGCCGGAAGGCCATGCTGCCGAGGATGAGACAAGTGAGGTCTGGGCAGCGTACCCAGACCTGGTCAAGTGGATACCCAGGGATGGCTCGGCTGATGAGTGGGTTGAGGTGAGGTTTAGGGTGTATGGGAAGGAGGCCTATGCAATGGAGTATACGAAGGCTGTGCAGGGATACCCATCAAGGGCGAGCCAGGAAAAGGGCAGGACAATACTGGAGGCGGCGATAAGCGAGGTCGTTCAATTGATAAATGATCTAAGGAATGGGAAACTACCGATAACAAAGGTTAAGTGAAGGTAACTTACGAATAGTATAGATTGCCTTTAAACCAATCATCCCGACCGTGAAATGAATACCAGCTTTTAGTTAGTAAGCCATAACCTCTTATCCACAGATTTTTCTTTCTTTGGGTATTAAGATGAGTGAAACGGGCAGGTAGGGTTACCTTCACGGTTTAGCACCTACAAGCCATTGATTAATTTATGTGAGGATTATGGGCCCAAGAATAAAGTGGATAATGGCAGCTGTGTTGGTTGTGGTGGCTTTGGTTGTTTCCTTCCTTGTTATTAAGTTTGTCCTTATTGGGCGTAGCCACGCGTCTGTTGGTGTAAGCTCTTCGAGGCATCTACCCGCACTTCCCGTTCCTCAGTTCATTTATTATGGTGGGTTAGCGTGTAATGGTGGTGTTGTAATTCCAGGCAACTCACTCATTGTGCTTGTTTATCATGTTCATGGAAACATGATTATCAATTACGTAAACATACCCATTGATGTACCACTCACAGTAATCAACTACTCACTGCCGGGGCCGTCACAGCCTGGCATGGTTATGGGTATGGGTGTTTACTTAAATGGCACCTTAATAGCCACGAGCACAGCCTCACCAACACTGACGATAGCCACAATCGTAAACACGACATACCCACTCGGCAATAAGACCCTAACCTTCTGGCAGTATGCCAGGGCTATGAATTGGTCAGTAGTGCACACAGGCTTTGTGGCTGAGTTCCCACCAATTAATGCCACGCCAAGCGACGTGATAGAGGTCGCCATATACTCATCAATACCATACATCCTACCATCATGCAACGTGGGCAGTGAGGGTGAGGAGGTTGGGTTAATGGTTAATAATGACTGGATTGGGTTTATACCACACGAACCGAATGCAACGCCAACCGCGGAGCAGCTCTACATGGAGGGTACGTACATAACCGAGGAGCCAATAATCTACATAGCCATGGCCCAGGGACTACCCAGGGTTATAAACATGAACAACCTAACAATATTCATGAAAAACACAGCACCAGACTACATAATATCACGCTACTGGTGATGGGCATGGCAACAAAAAACTCAAAAATGGCAATAATCACTCCCCCCCTAACACTTTTAGCAATATTAACGGTAGTTGTTTTCTCCGTGTCTCCTTGTCAATTCCCTTTGCGTTATGCCCTGATTTAAGTAGCTATGCTGTGGGCTGCATGGGGGCGTTTTTCACGCTTTAATAGTTTCATTGCTTACTTCAACTGTTCGTATCCTCAACGTAGTCTCCTTGTCCTTATGAATCAACTGTTTTGGTCTCTTCCTACTTATTGGATGAGGTTTAGGAGTGTTAGGGTTAGGGAGGACGTGTATGAACTGCCGGCCAGGGGCCAGGCTATCTGAGGTGAGCAACACGTCAATTAATGAGTTGATTCGCTAACTAATCACTGCGTATTTAACAATCAATGAGGTCAGAGTATTGCTCAGGCAGTGCCTCGATAAGACCAGCACCAATGCCAATGTAAGCCCTAGCATAGCCAAAACCGAGTCCATTAGAGACTCCATTAGGGAGCAATATAGGGAGTCGATTGGCGAATACTCAATGAGTTTCGAAGATAATCCATGTATCCAAATAACCAGGCCTGAGTCAGCGATGGTTAGCAATGAAAATCGAGAAGGACATTGAGGAATTATGTTATGTATTGCTAGAGATTGAGACTGTGATTGTCTGCCCATTTAATCGTGGCTCACACGAGTAGCGTCACAAAATAATGTTACGCGATATCGTGATAAGGTTAACAGAATAGTCATGGTGCTACTATTGGTCATGGCTTAATACAAAGTAAAAGAGATAGAGATATCGGTATATAACAAACCTTAAATATTTGATGAGTGGTTAGTTTGATGATGAAGAGTACGTTCATGATTACTGCTCTGGTAATAATAATTGTTGCAGCAGCGGTAGTGATTATCATATTAAATTCATCTGCACTGTACGCTCAACCTATTAGTTATGTTAATAATTTCAGGAAGTTATTGAGTGATGGTTCATTCACGGCGATATACAATAGTAGCTATGTAGAATTTACAATGTCAGGTCCAGGTAATCAAATAATTCAATGCAATGATATACTACAGTTTGGTGCTGGGTCAGTTAATAATAGTAGGGCTTTCATTGACACGATAAGGACCATGTGTGAGGGTTTGTTTCCTGGTACGCCTGGCATAAACATGCAGGAAATTGCATATTGGACAAACGGAAGTAGTTTATGTGGGGGGGCAGCCTACGTAGTTGTGGATGGGCATGAATCAGGCAGCATTAACTGCCTACCATTGGAAACATTGAATGCGCTTCCGGCGTATCTGCCATTCAATGAATTACTAGGTAATGTTACATTTAGCACAGCTGTACAAGGGTATAGTATAAATTACTCAATTACATCATACATTAATTATGTAAATACCACTAAGTGGCATGATCAGCAGGTGCATTGCTTCAGAGTGATTAGTAATATAACTAGGGTGCAAAGCATGACAAGTGGGTTTAGGCTTCGCACAAGTACTAACCTGAGTGAGCTAATATGCCTACTGCCCAGCGGCTTACCGGCGATCAGGGTAATCAATGAGACTATGTTAGTGACGCCATTACCAAGTGGAAATACGATCTTATACATAATACAGGGTAAAACCGAGCTTGTGAATTATACGTTAAATTACTTCAATACAACCGAATTCAATGAGATAGTCTCAATGGCAAGAAGCCGGGGGGGAAACGGCTAATTACACAATGCAATACTTACTGCGATTCAACCTAGATATTGAAAATACAAATTAGACTTCAGGAATGAACCTACGCAGTACTAATCATGAGTAGCACTCCCTTATAATACTGCGATTACGGGGGGGGTTAACACCTAGATGCTAATTATTGATGTGTAATACCGTTAACGAATTACGAAACCACGGATATATTGCTAAGAAGCATGGTGCAGGGCTTACATTTAATCACTCCATCACCACACGTTCACCGCCCTGCTCAGGCTCTACTAGACTGCTGTGCCGTAGGCTATGATCTCATCCATGAACTCGCTGATCTCATTACTATCAAGCCTAAAGCTAATAACCGCATTAGCGCCGAGCTCCTTCGCATGCTGAATCATCCTCTCAATGGCTTGCCTCCTCGCCTGCTCAGCCAACTCGGTGAACTCCTTGATCTCGCCGCCAGCCAGAGCCCTGAGACCCGCTAAAAACCTACCGCCAATACCCCCCCTGGATCTGACCGTAATGCCCAGGGCGACGCCTAATACTTTAACAATTCTATACCCAGGGATGTAGGGTGAGGTAACGACTATGACGTCGCTCTCCCTAATCGCCATTAACTTATTGAATCATTAAGGGAGTATTAAAGCCTTATTAAACCTACATTCATAACTACGGATCATTAAATAACCAATTAAGGGCATTAAGATAATCCCTGAAATCCATCTCGCCCATTAACTTTCCAACATCAACATCCCTGGCCCAACCAGCCAAGTACTCCTTCTCATAATCGCCCTTATTACGTCTCAGCTCATCCTCTGGCGACCTCCTACACTTAATCTTATCAAAACCAAGCCCAATACAGAGCCAAGCCTCATGTGCATTAACACGTCATTAACAGCATTATTCACGCCCTTCCCCCCCTCCTCATCGATCACGAAGATAGCCTTAAACGCCATCGATGAGCCAGACAATGCATTCGCCAATACCTTCCTTCGAAGTGCATTATTGCATTTACCAGTCGGTAACCTCCTTATTTCCAAGTTCATATTAATCCCCAACTTACGTAATAGTTCCCTATGGAAATCAACACCGTACGTATCCTCAACAATCATCAACCTCTTAACCAATAAATTCACCTCCCATAAAATACGTAATCGCTGAATGCGACACCGAGTTCCTTAAGCCTACTCCTGAGGTTCTCAATATCACTCACTTGCTCCGCTGTAGTGCCAATGTTTGGGTCCTTATTAACAATTATAGTCCTCTCAGGGCCCACTAAATCCACGAGGATTGGCGAGTGAGTAGCGACTAATACAGGTACTTCCAGATTATTAAGTAAGTTGAAGATCACCTCTAAGGCCTTGGCGTGCAGACTGTTCTCAATTTCATCAATAAGCAGTAGAGAGGGCTCGAGCTCAACCGCCGTGGCTATAGCCAACACCTTAATGAGACCATCGGGCATATTGGGCGGAGGAAGCTCTAAACCTCTTTCCTGCATAGTTAAAGCCACCCTCCCTGCAAAGTCTCTAAAGCCTATACTCACCTCGGGGGGGAATAATTCCCTAAGTACCCACTCAAGTTTTCCAAGGCGCTTATTAGCACGAAGTGAGTATAAAATTGATACTAAGTTCCTAGCCCTAACGTCCATCCTTTCTAATCCACGTATTGGCACAGGTTCTGAAATGGCGCCTACATCTGGGTGTTTTAGAAGTACTGCTTTAGAAAATACCGTATCAAATACTTCGGAGAAAAGTGGTGTATTTACGCCTTTATACTCATCAATGTTAGTTCTGCTCCATTTAAGTATTAATAGAATATCGCCTTTAACAGCGGGTATCAATATGCGTTGGATCATGAGGATCTGATTTCCGTAATTTTTTGAAGCACCTATACCTAAAGAAGGATAAAGAATTTCCATTATTCCGTCTATTCCATGACTTAATAATCTAAAATCACCAACTAAATAATCATTATATTTCTTAAAATCATTAAGCCTTACTTCTAAATCCTCTAATAAATCCTCTAAATACTTGACATACTCAGCTTTTAAGTAGACACGTAGGCTATTCCCCATGACCTCAATCCTTGACCCATCCGTACTTATTTCAAACCATTGAGACTCTATATTTCTCGAGCCGGCTAACGTAAATTTCGTGGAGAGGATTATACGTGTTGAGTATATATCGTGCTCTTCCTCCCAGGTTATTCTTAAAGTTAGCTTAAAGCCTAGTGAATTGCTAATGTCTTTAGCATAGAATAGGTCCTGCGGATCCCAATAATAGGGTATGTATGGTGCGTAGGGTATTTTAATTAATTCATCCCTTGACAATGCCCTCATGAAAAAGTGTATGGCCTCTAGAATATTCGTCTTACCTGAACCATTGGGACCAACTAACAGGTTTATACCCGGCCTGAGCTTTAACGTTAAGTTCTTTATACTTTTGAAATTCTCTATAGTGATCTCCTCAGGGAATACCTTATAGTAGTCCTCTACAAGTCGTCGCGATTCAGTACTACTCATCAATGTTCCTATGTTAAATCCAAAATTATTTCTTTTTAATTTCTTAAATCAGCTTGATGCGCTCAAGGATACTGAACCGCAAAGGGGCGCGTTGTTAATTGCTGTTCCACTAACCCATGATCCACTTGGTGCATTTGTCTGTGGCGACGAGAACCAAAAGCTCACATTATTTGGACTCACTATAATGCTTGATGATGCCGGCATGACTCCCATCATCCAGCCCATGTTGGCCCAAGCATCCCAACATAGTGTCTCAACCTCAGCGTTGAATGGTACATAGACCCAATAGGTATTACCAAGCGAGAAATTAGGCATGGCTAACTCCCCCCCAACCATACCTGGACCACCGACAATAAAACCATTAATGAAGTCGGCATCACTTGATAGGTCAAGAGGACCAATGAAACTGTAGTAAAAGTCCCATGTATAGTTATTCGCATCAAGCCCGTAGGCTGAGGCAGACGGGTAAGTACTTACGCTAATGCCCTCAGATGCTCCACTTATTGATGGCAATGTATACTCAACAAACATGCTGGCGGTCTCATAATCTATACTCAACCCAAAGGATGGTGAACCAGATGATGACTGCGGCGTAGGTGAGTACCCACTGCTCGTGGTTATGATGAATGAGTTAGTCAAGCCTTTTACATAATCCTCATAACTAGTGTATAGGTCGAAGCCGCTGATTAAGTTATACAATAATCCAGGCCCAGGCAATGCCCTATTATTAATAATTCGCGAATTACCGCCGGATGGGGGGGTCATCACGTAGGCAACATCACCCATTAACTCAATGGGTATGTTCGGTGGCGTATCCGTGTAAAACTGCGTGGTGTTAAGGATCAAAATGCAGGAGTCATAGTAGAAGGTGTCGCCGTAATTGTCCTGCACAGCGGCGATGCCGAGGTTATGATTCATAATGACGGTCTGCGTTACCTCACTGGCTAATGCTTGGGCACCCCATATGAATATGTACTTACCATTCTCGTATACACCTCCGAATCACTTGGTGCGTTTAATAGGCTTAGCCAAGATGCGTAGCAGGGGGTCCGTATTTTCGTAACCTGGGTCCGAAATGCTTAATGGGGCTGTAACCATGCCGTATCTACCAGTGGACATTAACCATGCAATCACTAGGCCAGGCATGTCATGCATGCTCAACGGGCCCACTATCAATGCCATCACTCCACCACGCCTATAAACGAAGCCTGCGATTAATGTGTAGTTTATCGTTATGGGCATTACTGGGTATGCAATTAGGTACTGACTAATTGGGTATGGAAACGAATTAACGTTCGTGAAACCACTAACCTTAACATCGCCAGTCCTGGCGAGAGAGTACGTTAAGACCAACTCGGCAATAGGTAAGGAACCCCCCCTATTGACGCTTACCAAGACCAAATCACCGCGCTTAAGCAGGTTCACTAAGGTATTAATGGCAGGACTAGTGGCATTAATTCCAGTTCCATTAATTAAGTAAAGCAGCGGCTTCATCACAGACCAATCAATGATTACTAGGCTATTGTTTGGTAGGTTTTGTAATTCACTAATGGTTATGGGCTTGATCAGTGATTGATTAATGCCTAATCCCATCAACTCCTGAACAAGCGTTGAAGGACCAACAACGTAGATTGGCACATCAATATTAATCAACGCTTGTTCACTAATTATGTTTGTCGCCACCGCTTGATTCGTAAATCTCTCAGTAATAGTTAAGGTGAAGGTATGAGTTAGGTAAAATAAGTAAATAGTAATAATGATAACCATAAGTAGGGTGATCGTGGCTATTATCGACCAATTACGTAAGTACATAACTTATCGAACCCCCCCCACTCTATATGAAAATATAAAAACCTTATTACATTCATGGCATGAAGGGAAAATCATGAAATTAGAGAGTTTTAGCTAATTCATGGAAACTACACGGTACTAGCCTGGGCATGTGGTTGTTATCCAGCTAGTCATGTAGTTATAGAAGAAGCCGAGTGGTACGGTATACATGCGTTGCAAGCTAACGGTATATGTCGCGCTTGGGTTGTATTGAAGCACGAAATAAACCTCGCTACCAAATGATTCCCATAGGTAATAATTATCAATCCATGGGAAACATATACTTCCTTCACTGAATAATACTGGCGATGCCGCCGTGTTCACAGTGCTTGGGTTTACGTACCAATAGCCCTGTGAATTAACCACGCCGAAGCCCACTGGGTACTCGTAATCAGCCTGGGTCTGCTCTGGCGTGCAGAACCAATTCTGGTTCTCAATACCTATGGACCAGACAATGTTGCTAGTGCCCTGGGCGCTATTAATCGTTGTTACTGATGCCGTTAGTGAATAAACTGGGTTGGACGGGTCGGATGCCGATGCTGCGTCGTATATAAACTGGAGTATCTCTGAACCTATTTGTTCAATTACCTGCAACACGGAAGTACTGAGCCAGCTACAGCTAGTGCTGCCCGGCTCATCATCGGTCCCGGTCCACGTCATGTATGAGTTATAGCCGTTCTCCTGGTCTATGTAGTACGCCGTTGTCATGTTAACCCCAACCCTATAGTAGGCCCAATTACCACCACTACCGCCACTACCTGTCACTAAGTTGTTAAAGCCAAGATATGAAACTGGAATACCTGGGGGGGCCAAAGTTCCACTGGGCTTATAAGTACCGGTTATGCAGTAATCAAACAGATAATAATCACCTGTGTATGAGTCAACCTGGCTTTTATATAGTCCCGTCATGAACAACCACTCATTGAGGTTTTGGCTCTCTATGGTATTGAGTATCTCAGTGCAGAGATCTTGGTCATAATAGGTCGGGTCTAGTCTCAATGACTGTGATTGATTCGTCAACACACCACTGATCTGCATCCAATATCCTATTAAGCCATTCAATGTTACCGCGTATTCATTGCTTACCTGCACTGGGCTTATTACTAGGTAGTTTTTGCCTCCGAAGGCCGTTATGTATGTTGATGTGTTTACGGCCATGACTGGGTAACCGATCACAGTGCTGTGGTAGTGGTTTCCCCACGCCACGGCTATTGCATCCTCAAGCGGTAAAACCCACCCTGGGCTTGCCGTGTAAAGGATTACTAGGTCACCCCTACCTATCACGTTCTCTAATTGCCTCGCTAATTGGCTTAGGGATGTGTGCATAGTCTCGTTGATGTAATTCCAATCAATAATGATAATCGAGTCATTAGGCACCGAGGACAATTCACCAAGGGTTATGGGCCTAATCATCGACTCAGAAGCACCGGCACTCACCAACCCATTAATGAACTGACTGGACCCAACCACATAGGCGGTGACGGGTAGGGCAAGCGGCTGCGGCTTAGTCGACGATAGCTTAGCCACACCCTGTCTCATTAATTCAAATTTGTAGGTGGTACTTAGTACAATCTTTACTGCGCCCTTAATGTCATTGATCACCGATGATATCACCGAGGGCTTCAGAAGTACCGCAATAAGTAATGCATCTGCAAGGGCGAGGATCATTACCGTAATAACAAGCAAGAACCCTAATCTGGAACCCACACCCATCAAGAGTAATAAATATATGGACTTTGACTTTTTTTAACTTTGGGTGTTCAGAGAAAGTGAGTCGAGCAGAATTGAGTGGGGCTGGGGTTTTACGTCATGCTCACCGAGCCGGTGAGTAGTGCCTTTACCTGTCTCGTTAGGGCATTGGTCATGGTCTCAATCGCCTTCTTGAAGTTTATTGGTGATCCCTAGAGAGGATAGGGTTTCAGGTAGGGTTGTTTATGGTGTTGTGATTGTGGATTGTTAGTGGGTAAGTCATTTATGATGGGAGGTTGAAGGGAGGAAGGACGTTAGTTTTAAGGACTTGGGTTTTGGGTTTGGTTATCCTAGCCAGCAGCTTGTTGTGTGGTAGAAGCCGTTGTTTATGTTTAAGCCCTGGCTGTTGCTGGTTAAAACAACTGGTACCTCACTACCTGTGGTACTCATATAGGGGGCTAACCCAGACATCCCAATCAATGTCATAGACGATCTCCTCAGAGCAAGGCCAAAAGCTCGACGTACTATTAACGACTACGGAGCACCAGCCGGTATTGTGAATGCCGTCGGCAACGGAGTATATGCCGGACCCATATACGTGAACCCATTGCTCTCAACTCCGTAGGCCTGCTCTGCAGTGGCTGCCTGCGCATTCTGCGGTGTGAAGACCCAAGTTGAATTAGCCGCGACATATCCTAACGGCGTTGCTGTGCTGGGTGAACCACTCGGGAATATTGTGTAGTATGGGCAGTTATAACCACTGGAGGTTGATTGTGAAATTGTTATTCCGGCGGAAGGCCCTGAGAGCGAGATGGAGAAACCGGTGGTCACACTAACAGTGTATGTTGTTGATGATGAGCATAGCAATTCCTGTGGAGAATAATTAGGATCTGTCCAGTAACCTGGCTCATAACCTCCGCCTGTGCTAGCTATATACTGTACGTCTCCAGGTAACTGCGAGGCTTTGCCAAGCTCATACTCATAAACAATGTACGACGCGTAACCGTCCTGAAAGGCCTTTAGGTACTCAATCTCCGTGCCTGAATTTGGTATGTACTCAATGAAGTTGTAGAGCTCGGCATAGCCTATTGAGAACTTACCATATTGTTGATCAACAATACTCGACCATGACGTACAGAAGTCGACCTGAAAACTACCATATGAATCGCTATAGGCCTGTTCGCCGTAGGCAATTATATATGCATTATTGACCAGAGCAGGTTCATTTTGCGGTAGACTATATGTTTGTATTAATTCCAAACATATGTCCTCTCCAGTTGGGTCTGGTGTTGATATTTTCATTATCATTGGTATCCAGAACTTGCTTGCTATGTTTAGTGCCGCACTTAGTGTGTGCGGCCCAATCACTAGTGCGTGGTTGTTGCCGAATGCCGCCACGTAGTTCAGGCGCTTGGGTATTTTGGCATGGGTATTGCCACAATGCTCGTGTTGTATGCCCTTGACCAAGCCAGGGCCAGTGTGTACTCAATCAACGGAACATCACTGGAGTTTCCGTGGATTACCACGAAGTCACCACGCCCAATCAACTCCCTAATTAGTTTGAAGTTTGTTGAGCTCACATTCACGTGAACCAAACCACCCCCATTGATTATGAGGCCAGGCCCAATCACAGACCAATCAATGAGGACTAGGCTATTGTTTGGTAGGCTTGGTAATTCACTAAGGCCCACGGGCCTGATCAGTGATTGATTAATGCCAATACTAGTCAGTCCTTGAATGAGTGTTGTTGGTCCGACTACGTAGATCGGCGTGTTTATGCCTATCGGTGCCGGCCCATTAACTGTGCCGAGACTCGCCCTATTAATTGTCTTAGGCCCATTAACAATGTGCAGTGCAAGCACAAACACCAAAACCAGGGCGACCACGGACAAAGCCACAACCAAAAGCCTTAACCCAAACCCCCCCATAACCACCAGCTTCTCTTTACTCCACCAAACTTTTCTAACTCCGGCTGTTCAGAAAAAGTAAACCGAGCAGAATTGAATTGGTTCTACAGTTTACGCCTAACGCGCATTTCCTTGTTGCTGGCGCGTTTCATGTATGTAGTGCTTAACAATTGAGATTCTGACCTAATATGGTGATTTTAATGAACAACGCATTTTAAACCCTTACCTTACCTATTACCCGCAACACTTACTAGGCATTAACCTTATCGCTATCTTTAATGGCATCATCATTATACCCCCCCCTTGTTGCGTCTCGAATGGGACATACTCTACATATATTATTCCCATCACCGTTTCATTCCGCGTAATCACGCCCATCGTATATTCAATGCCCATCACATCAATAACTAGGTGATTCCCGACACTGGTCGTATTCGTTATGAAACCCTCACTAATTAAAACCAGCCTATCACCGCCAATGTAATCCCTTACCGCGGGTATCCCCATCAATAACCTCACAGTCCCGTTGAACCCCTCACCTAGGCTGGCGCCGTTGTACACCAGGAACTCACTGATCAATTCCTTGGCACTATTTACTGCGCCTGGTGAGGTGAGTGTTTACGTTGGGATTAAGAAGCCTGTGGAGTTACCATAACCGAATAATACGTAGCACGTGTAATTAATAATGCCGGGTGGCGCGGTAGTATTAGTTAACATACCGCACTTTTGCTCATTAATTACCTGATAACTAATTATAAATGGAAGACCACTTGGTGGAGACCAACCGCGAAAGCCAGCGCACAGGCATGGAGGACCTGCAATAAGCGATTTATTGAGTATGGGTTCATCACCATTAAAAACAACGAGATCCGCGCTAAATGTGGCAGGGCATAGGCAAACACGAGGATGAGAAAGTTCATAGGCAACCTTAATAGATAGGAAAATAACAACAGCGGTAATTATTATAATCACTACTAACCACCCTGGTTTCATTACACCTCTGTTCGTATGCAGTCACCATTAATTACTTAAATTAAGTGGTAATTATTTCTAGGCTTTAATAAACCTCGTTCTAAGAGTTGGTACGCAACGAGCCGTAATTTACGGTAATTAAGTAATGAGTCTGCAGGAGACCATTATTGGGTAAGGCAATACGTTGACGATTATCTTAATTTTAAGTGGAATTGAAGCTCGTTATTTATTAGCCGATGTTCCTCCTATTATTTTAATGCGCTTAAGTCTATGTCTACGCAATTACATGCCATACTAACAGTATTGCCGTAGTCTAGCGTCCAATTAGCCTGTGAATACTAGGACTGCGGCGTAAGAGGATGTATGTTCATAAAAGTTCTGTGGAATTACCACTGGCACCTAAACGGTATTACTTAAGCCGCATCACTCAGGTCCTATGCACTACTGTAATCGAGCATCTTGTTACTTATTTATGAGTAATATATTTATCGCTTATCAATAATGAATGGGTTACCGTCCATTTAAAACTCCAGGGTGAAATTCGTATTGTTGCTAAAGAACGAGGAAGACGTGTCATTAGTCTTAAAGACTTTCGATGATTAGGGAGTTTACGACGCCGTATATAGAAAGGACACGAAATAATGCACTGGATTAGCGTTATAAACGGTATGGCTATAGTATCCTTAAACCCGAACCTATCAGCACGGCTACATTATGGTCATAATTACTGAGATAATCCTAGCAGATTATCACCAGGGCGAGACCTCACAATTCGCTGTTGTTATTATTTTTATTTCGTAATTACCACTACCCAGGTTAGATTTGATAATACGTAGCATGACGCGATGGCTAATCAATCAATGGTCTATTAGTGGTTGAGCCTAATGATGTTACATTATTCAGTAATCATTGATGTGTACGTTATACGTATCATATGTCGCTTTACATAAATACTACGGATTAATATTAATGCCATTACTCGAAGATTGTTACCGACAGTACCATGAACAATCTAGCCTGTTCAGGGCAAGATCGTGCCCATGATTATTTCTAACAATTAATAAGCAATATTCTGGTCGTTAAAACACCTCGTCACTGCTTCGAAGTAGTCTTCTTAGTTTAGTGAATTGTTCCTTGAACTCAATTATTGAGAACGTAAGTAGTGAGACTAAGGCTATTAAAGCCATTGGGTCAAGCCTCATTAAGCCTAGCACTACGGTGACTACGTAGGCCATCGTTAGGGTTACTGAGAACCCCCCCAGGTAGAAGGCTGACTTTGGAATTACGCTGGACCAGAGAATTATTGCGCCCTCAACAACCCCCCCATTTCTCCTAACAGCCCTATAGCCATCAGAGTCCCTGACAACGAGGCCAAGAGCCCTCAACCGCTCTAAGTGATGGTAAACCTGCCCAGGGCTTGATAATCCTAGAGCCCTCTGTATCTCCCTAATGCTCATGGACTTGCCCTCTCTAATCAGTAGTAGGTATATCCTAAGAGCCGTCTCACTTAGGTTTGCCTTGTCACTATTGCGCATTCGCGGTAATGCCGTTCCCAAGTACTTAAAGTTCTAGGTATTGGAACATCACGTACTAATGATTAGAAAAAATAAGCCCACCATGTTAAGTAGCCCTGATGAGTAGGACCCAGGTATTGATATTAATAATGGCATTAATGATATTAACGACCTATGTAGTTCATGGAGCGTATCTCAACAACACGGAGCCGAACACAAACAACCAAGTAATAATTGGCCCAGCAATACTGCCAAGAAATGATACGTTGACCGTATACCTAGTTGGGGGGGTGGACAACGGCATTGATGGGGGGGTACTGATTTACAACGCCAGTTCAGGTCTTCCAATAGCGACTTGGTTACTACGTTCAATAAATCAATCAATGAATTACTACGTAGTAGCTACCACCTGGTCAAGAGACATCAACCTAGGCTACACGGAAGTGAGTGGAGACGAGTTATCAATTATCCTAAGTAGGGGGGCTTATCGTACATGTACTCATGGGTTAGGGAAAACATTACGCTAAAGCCCATTAGTGAGTACCCAGTATCAAGTGTTGAGGTGCGTATTGAGGCACCAAACGGTGAGTTAGTGCGGGGGGGTGGCATTCTGTGCGCAGTTCCCGTAATACTCGCGGATCCATGGGTATTGATCCAATACATACCCAATACACCGTTTTTACCAAGGTCTTTATGTACCAGCGTCAATGACGGTGTGGTTTACCTAAGCAGGTTACCCTCAATACCATACATCCTCTACTACCAGGGCGAGGTAAGTCTTGGCAGTAACACCACGGTGGTGGGCGTATTCCATAAAACAATCAATGCGTATGGATACCCAGTTAACGTCACGGTGATTGAGTCATTAGTCAATAAAACGGTTCCCCAGTTATTAATAATCTACGGCTTAAAGGTTGCGGTACCTGGCAATAATTCCGTGATAATCACGGTATACGTAAGGCCAATATTAATAGGTCGTGCTATGGCCAATAATACCTGCGTACTGATGCACTACCCAACGATTAATACCATCCCCCCCACAAACGTTAACCCTGGTTACCCCCCCACCTGTATCGCCGTAAGCCCCCCCAGTAATAATTATATCATTGGCACACTACCCTCAGCATCACCAACCTCATTAGGGCCCACCTCCATATTAGGCGAGACCCAGACACACCCCCCCGCACTCACCAGCAACAATTACTACCTACTACTCATAACCATGGTACTACTGGCCATAATCATAGGTATAATAACTAGCATCATAGTCACAAAAACCATCTACAAACTAAACAGACACACCCCATCGCACAATAACTACTTTTATTCATGACAATAGGATGAACCAGGATCGAAACACGTAATTAAGAGGAGCAATACGTGACAGCAAAACGAAGCCATACTGAGCGATAATTATGCATTAATTAAGCCATTTAAGAAAGCAATACCGTATGTAAAAGCCCACTACGAAACTCACTCAGCTCAAGGAATGAAAACATGAAAAACAGGACTTAACAAAACCAAACCTAGGTTTATTCAACTAAACAAGAATAAACGCCACTTACCGTACAAAACCAACACCATGGTGGTGCCCCCCGGCGGGATTTGAACCCGGGACCTCCCGCTAGTAGGGCTTGTGTGGGGCGTTAGCCCCTGGGCATCCTAATTATTAAAGTGTTGCGGTTGCGTAATGGTTGGGCTGGGGCGCTGCTTTGTTCGCCATTTACGATTGTTGGGTTGTTAAAGCCAGTACTTTCCAACATAGAGGAACTGGCTAGGAGGGGGGGTGTGAGGGTGGCAAGTACAGGCTTAAGCCGTGAAGGCTTGGGTGGTTCAGCCAAGGGGGGGGTGGGAGGGGGGCCTTCGTAACGACACTCCCCCCCAAGATGCCTTGGAAGACTGTGGGGGGGGAGGTAAAATGCAGCACGCATCTCCCGGCGATACGTTGAGTATTACTGCCTACTTCCTGCGTGTTGGTTTTTGTTCGGAGGCTTCGGTCTTGATCCTCGCTTCCTCGGCTAAGCGTGCTTGCCAAGTGCCTTGACGCACTAACCCCTCAATAGCAGCTCGATTAAGTACCTCATGGTTTTGCTTAATGTTACCTCTTGTTCATCAACCTCATCACCGCATGCGTACCTAACCCTCACCGTCTTTGGGTTATTGCTCGTTATTATGTACGTGACCCTGTACCTTGGTTTAAGGACGTCGTTGCTCAATGCCTTCACTTGCTTAATCACCTTGACCTCCTTGTCCGTGACCTCGAGGTGGTAGTCCCCCTCGCATTCCATGGTTATTACCGCCGCATAAATCGGCTGTAGTAGCCTTGAGTATTCCCTGTGTAGTATGACTGCGGCTATGTGCGTGCACACCTCGCTTCTCCTCCTCACTCCCCAGTTGGTCTCGAAGCACGAGCAGAAGTACTTCCCATCCTGAGGCGAACAATGTAGCTCGGGTACTTGTCGCCAAGCCTTGGGTCACCACTCACTATCCAGGCATTCTCGTTTACCTGCCTAACCGAGCCGCTCTCGAAGCGTTTCAAGGCACGCCTAACCCACGAGCTTGATTTACCGGGAAACTTAGACCTCAACCTCTCGATGGCCAACCCCTCAATATCCTTCTCAATTTTCATTGCCAGCCACCCTAGACCTAATGATCTGGACCCACGGATTATCCTCGAGGTTGATTAAAGGCTCGTTAATTAACTCCTTAGGAGCCTCCCTAATGGAGTCCCTAATGGACTCGGTATTAACGACCCTATTGTTGACGCTGATGCCTGATTGGCTTAGGCATTGCCTTAGCATTTCCCTGATCTCGTTTATGGCTAGGTAAGCCGTGATTAGTTGGCGGATCAACTCACTAATCGAGGTGTTGCCAGCCTCGGACAGCCTAGTCAATAACTCATAAACATCCTCCCTAACCCTAACACTCCTAAACCTCATCCAACGAGCAAAAAGGCATTGGCTTAAAAGCCAAGCCACGAAGCCGTGTGGAATAAAACCACGAAACGTGCAACACGAAAGCCACGGAAACCACATTCGAGAAGCACAAACATGTGTCATGGAGAACCGAGACCATGCAACTCGAAGAATCAAGCCGAAAGATCAATACCAAAAACACCATGGACAATTCCACATGGTAAACCGAGACCCACGGTTGAGAAGCACAAACAATGCATCAACGAAAGACCGCAATCAAGAGAGCCATTAAACAAGAGACAGCAGTCCCTAGCATGAACTGCTTTTTGTTCTATTAACACCAAGGACTCAATGGGAATTGTTCCTCGGATGCCGAGGAATTTGTTCAGCAAGTCCCCGGCATGAATTGGATCTTACTCACTCACTCCTAGGGTTTGCTGTTTGTTGTTTCACGTGTTTGTTGCTTCCTTAGGTCCAGCCCCTTTAAAGCTTGTTGCTTTGATTTTTGATGCTTGTTTTTAGGGTTGGGCGTGTTAGGAAAAGGGACTTGTTTGTCTATGGTTTTAGGCCTCCGGCTTCGGTGGTGGTTGGACTTGGCTCGGTGGCTTTGGTCACAAGGGACCTACTGCTAATCGCCTCAACAACACCAAGGGCATTCGACACCCAGGAAATGCCAATAAACCCAGGCGACGTGTTGATCAAGGGGAAGGTAAGGCGCCAATTCTGCTGGGACAACAACCTCATCTGGCCACCGGAGAACGCCGAATCACTCATCACCCTTGTGGACTCGGGCTACGCCTTAATCATTGAGCGATTAGGCGAGGCTCCGAACATAGTCAGGATGTACCGCAGGCTCGTTAGTCAAGGCTTGATTAGAGCCGACACGGTACTGAACATTCAAGCGTCAGTATCAACAACGCCAACGCTGATCGGGATAATCGAGGTCAAGGAAATAGGCAGAGGAAAGCCATTCTGGAAACTACCGAGGCCTTGCTTGGCTGGTCAGTACGTGAACAACGCCCTAAGCAAGCTAGGCGTTAGGGTTGTTTGACTCGCCAATGCGCAATGCTTAATTCACCCACACAGAGGCAATAGGCAATGGGTAGGGCAGTCATCATCGGCATTGCGGTCGCAATCGTAATCATTGCTGCCGTGGTGGCCACCTTACTCCTAACCCACCCACTCACTCCAAGACCATCGATCACGTACGTAAGCATCAACGCACCGTACGTGTTTTTAATGCCCAGTAATGGGTTGTTTGAGCTGTTCTACTATGATTCTCAGGGTAATTTGCACGTGGTTAGCACGTACAATGTATCCAGCAGCACGCTGTATCAAGCAATCAATGTAATCAACTCCTTCAATCAACAAAACATGGGAACAACAATCAATGGTCAACAGTTCATACCATTGAGCTACATGGTAGTTATTGGTAATTCAACGGGAGTAATTCAAATACCGGTACAGGGAAACACAATACTATTAGATAAGATTAATCCAGGATACTGGACAGTAGTTGTAAGTGATCCAAGTGACTTAACAAAACTAGCATACGCACTAGATGTAGGATACAAGGAGGCAGCAACAGTATCTGGAACATCTGACTTATGGTATCAACCAGGAGTAGGAACAATACTACAAGAAACAATGAACCTACAACATATGGGGGGGACATTTTCTGGAGGAGAAATAATAATTATGAATAATGGGACAATAATACCTTATGGATTGATAGACAGCTATGGTTATAATCTAAAATTTGTCATATATGGGTTGGGCACAAGCTATAGTTAGTTTTTATTTCTAAGGTACTATTAACTCGTAAGGGACTCCAAAAGTTGCGATAATCCAGTTTAAATACATATAACCCGAACCTCCACCGGATCCAACAGAAATAAACAGATATGGGATGTCTTGATAATTAGTAATATCTTCAATTAATGGAGCCCCCCCATTACCTATCTCAATTGTTAAGCCATTATAGTTCTCCTTATATCCAAATGTTCCATTAATAAATCCAGAATAAAGGTTATTCAATATTCCTTGATATGTTATTTCCTGATAATTATTTAATGCTCTTTGGCTTTCTGCTTGGAATGCTGTTTGGTATGCGTTTTGGTAGCTTATTGCTAGGTATGTTGATGGTGGTAAAGGTTCCAATGCGTATGCATCCAAACCATTGACATATTCCTGTGGTAATTGATTATTGTAAATGTTTCCATTAACCATGAAGTAAGCATTCAATTATTATGGCTAAAGATTGAGTTTAATTTAATAGTTAATGCGTACCTTTACGAATCAAATTCTTAAAGGATGCGGTAATTCTACGAATATCAACATAGTATATACCAATGAGCAATGCGAATAGTATTATTATGAATATGTATGGAAATAGTACCAAAAAAGCAAGTGCCATGTTTATGGGTATTGCTAGGAAGGGCTTAATGTATATCGTAATGAGTGGCGTTTGTACGTAGAATTCTAGAGATTG
>NZ_BBBI01000007.1 GCF_001315985.1 Vulcanisaeta distributa JCM 11216 | reverse complement strand
CCCTAACACCCCCCCCAATCATCACTACCCCCCCAAACCAAGACCCTCCTCGGTCTAAAGCCCCCCCACCACTTGGTGAACTTAAGTACTGTCAACCCAGTGATCATGCGTGGTGTGCCATTACCTGGAAAAACAAGTGGAACCTCCCTAAAGCCCTGGGTCAACACCAAGTACTTATAATTAAATACGTAAATCTTTGAGTGATCCCTGGAGTGACCTATCGATGCGTCCTCAAGGAACCCATCAAAAATAGTTCCAGTGAGTATTGTGGTTGAACTACTCACCTCCTTACCCAACTTACTAATGAATTCACTGCCCCCCCTACCTAAGTCCTTGATCTCAGTATCATCAACGGCCAAGTGCCCACCAAGGTAGTACTCACCCTCGATAATCACCGTTTTCAAACCAAGCTTACCCAGCTCCCTCGCCACTGAAAGACCGGCCAAGCCTCCGCCAATTATTAATACGTCAGTATCAACATTAATTCTTGATACCTTGTCAGGAACGTTAGGTAATTCGTTAATTGATAACCTATTTAGGGAATTTCGTACTCTATTACGTATTAGTGGCCATAACGATATTAATAATTTACTTCGGGGGGGAAATGATGATGGGCTTGCAAATCCCCTGAGTATTGAGGAGACGCTATTAAGCTTGCTCGGTATTGTTGGTTTTTCGCTACATAGATCGTAATATCCAGATGATGCCCAATAACCCTCGCACCACCACTCACAGCATATGATGCCCCCTCACCTCCCATACCTTGAACTACGCATAATGCCGTAATTACCACGGTCGAGTTCCTCAATAACCCATGGCCGTTTGCCCATTCAGGTCCTATAGGCTTGGAATAGTTATAAGTTTTGTCTACTGCGGTGAGTTACCGCCTCTTAGTGAGGATTTTATATACTCATCACACTTACCGCGGTATAGGCAGTAATTGCATGGTTGTGGTAATTCACCGGCTAATCTTCTTCGAATCAATGGGCAATGCTTTACGTAGTATTCAGGATAGCATTTCTTGCAGATTACCAGGGAGTTGCCTACGTAAGCCACTTCCCAAAATGATACACGCCTCCCGCATATGCTGCACGTAAAGCTCACTTTCACCCACCTCTACTGAGTCGTTGTTAGTTATTGCATTATTAAATTAAGTACTACCTATATTAATTTCCCCCCCAATGAGGAATTAAATGAGTTTGTTATGACTAACGTATTCGTTGATTGCCTGAGGATTGATGGATCAATCAAGTGCCCAGGCGATGGCGGATTCAGCGAGGTAATAGTATTTGGTAAACATGTCAGGCTTAGGAAGGATCACCCAGCCATTGAGCTCATGGGTAGGCTCGACGAGCTCGAGGCATTGGCTGAGTGGGGGGGTCTTCAGGAAATCGGCAGCGATAAATTTAGGGCTATTGCTGCAATGACCGCGGCTTTAAATACGTACCTAGCCACTGGTGATAGTGAGTGGCTTAAGCCTGTCAGGGATATGATTAATAAGGCTTGCGAGTTAGATAGCAGGGAATTGGGGGGGTGGTTTATACCCAGTGATAAAACAACGGCATTACTAAACCTGCTCAGGGTTAAGGCTAGGGAGGCCGAGAGGACCGCGGTTAAGCTGCTTGATGATGACTACTTCCCTATTAACAATGTTAATGAACTCATTGGCATGCTTAATCAATTGAATAAGTATATTGCTCACCTAATATTCCTAAGCAATGTGCATGTATTTAAGAGCGTTAATGATAAGATAAGGACGTTATTAGGCATTAATACTCCGTAGGTGGTAACTTTTATATTAATTACCATGGCTTGAGGATTGATGAGGCATACTGTCATAATTGCCACGGTACTGTTCATAGCAACTATCATAGTCCTTATTTACTACGTGGTCTTCATGGATAATGGGCAATTCCTAGTCGGTAATACCAACAAGGCTTTAGATGCCTTAATGCTATCCCTTGTAATTGTTTCGGGGATTATCACGGGCATAGTGTATTTATTTAGCTCTAAAATAGAGAAGGGTGGTAGTAATGTTCAAACCGTACAACATAGAGGAGGGGAGGTTCCTGGTTAAACTGGCTAGGGCGGCCGTGAGGAATACCTACGTAGTGGTAAGATTATTCAGGCACCATCAGATACACCACCGAAGTTACTCAAGGACATGTATGGAGTCTTCACAACGATAGAAATATTCACGGGTAGGGATAGGAGGGGGGGCGAGCTCAGGGGGGGTTGTATTGGCTTTCCGCAGGCGGTTTATAACACCGTGAATGGTGTGATTAGGAGCGCCATAGCAGCCGCCGTTGAGGACCCAAGGTTTGAGCCTATGAGTATTGAGGAATTGAACAAGGTTACCTTCGAGGTATCCGTATTAAGCCCACTCGAGTTACTTGAACCTGGAAATCCGAGGACCTATCCTGAGAAGATCGTGGTTGGTAGGCACGGCATTGTCATTCAGAAGGGCTACTATTCGGGGCTTCTCCTGCCTCAGGTCCCCCCCGTTGAGTATTGCTGGGACTCCATGACATTCCTCAATGAGGGCTGCATGAAGGCGTTTCTACCACCTGATTGCTGGCTTGATGAGGATACGTCAGTGCTTATTTACGAGGCCCAGATATTTAAGGAGGTTGAACCCAACGGTGAGGTTGTTGAGAGGGATTTAATGGAGGAATTAAGGAGGTGTGGAAATGCCGATAAAAGTAAGGGCTGACCTACATACGCACACCATATATAGTGATGGCAAGGGAGAGCCAAGGGATGTAATAATAAATGCCTTGGATAAGGGTATAAGAGCGTTGGCTATAACGGACCACGATACATTTAAAGGCTCACTCAAGGCGTTAGAGTTCATAAGGAATAATGACTTATTGTCAAGGGGTGATTTCGTATTTATAGTAGGCAATGAGGTCAGGACACTTAATGGCGATGTATTGGTACTATGCAGTGAGTACCCGGGCACTGATAACGTGCCAAAATCAATACCTGAACTCCTTGATTGGGTCGCCGAGAATAACTGCGTGGCAGTACCCGCACATCCATATGATGTATTGAGGCATGGCATTGGCGATAGGGTGAGGAGGTATAAATGGCATGCAATAGAGGTGTTTAATGCAGGGGGGGCATTACCAGTGTTTAATTGGAGGGCCGCTAAGGCAGCCCGTGAGCTTGGGTTACCCGGTCTTGCGAATAGTGATGCGCATGTGCCTGACCTCGTCGGTATTGCCCATACTGTGTTTGAGGTCGATGATTTAACGGTAGAGTCCGTGTTTAAGGCCTTACTTAATAATCGTGTTATGACCATCGCGCATTACCCCGGTCCCAAATTAATTATTAGGAGACTCTCCTGGTCCATTAAGCGTAGGATAAGGAACTAGCCTTATGGCTTAAATACTTCATCAATGAACCTCTTAAATAGTAACCTAACCAGGCCACTACTAACTGAATCTAAGTACTCATCAGTCGATAGAATAAGTGAGTAATCACCATATTTTACCAAGTATACGTACCTATTACCGCTATATACGACCATGAGGTCCATGTTATAATTAACAACGGAACTTATAAGTCTCTCGTCAATGTTATATTCACCCACATGCTCAATAATGCTTTTGCCCTTCATAAGGCCTACGAAGGACGCCCTAAACAGTTCCTTGAATTCCAATAGACTAGATGGGATATAACCCATTTGAACAAAGGGTGGACTCTGCATTAGGCATTGCCTTTCTAGTTGACCAATGTAGCTCTTGAGTTCATTAATTCTCGAGAGCAGTAGATCTGTAGTATCCGCTGATGTTTGCCTAAGTATCTGTACTAACTCATTCTCAATGCCCCTAATTAATTTTTCAATTCTATCAATATCGATAGGTTTCTCGGGACTCTGCAGCGGCTTGACATCGACGGGCTTACTTTCGATAAGTAATGCCCTACCACCCTGTCCGGCAGGCACCTCCTGAGAAGGCTGTAAGGGACTTGGTCTTTGACGCTGCTGAGACTTCTGCTCAGGCTTATACTGCGGAAACGCCTGCTCTATTTCGCCCTGCCCCCCCTTCTTCCCACGCCGTCCACCAAAATAACCCAGCCTATATAATAACGCCAGAACCACGGCTATTATAACTATCACTATTATCACAAGCATCATTGTTCCTGTCTGCAGAGTCACCATTACAATAAAGACCTAGGGAAAAATTAATAAAATTAATGCTTATATTGAGAATTGACCAAGATACCTAGCAACATCTAATAGACCCTTGATGCTTATTACCCGAGGATCCTCATGCTTACCCAGGAAAAACACAATGCTAACCCCCGCATTCAGCGCCATCTCAACGTCATATCTAGAATCGCCGACAACCACGACCTCGTGGACATCAAGACCTAGGGAATTAAGTATTCTCAGTAGTGGTTCAGGGTCTGGCTTACCTCTGTTGACGTCGTCCCCCGCCACGAGGGCATCCACGTACTTATGAAGTCCC
This sequence comes from Vulcanisaeta distributa JCM 11216, assembly GCF_001315985.1. GTDB lineage: Archaea > Thermoproteota > Thermoprotei > Thermoproteales > Thermocladiaceae > Vulcanisaeta > Vulcanisaeta distributa_E. Next base: position 119,902 of record NZ_BBBI01000007.1, on the reverse strand, counting down.
GTTACCTCGAGGACCTTGATGGCGACCCTCCTAGAACTTGAGGTGACTATACCTATTATAAATCCTCGATCCTTAAGGGCACTTAGCAATTCAGTTGCACCGTCAATGGTTCTGGCTCTGTCAAGCAATGATAAGTACACTTCATTCTTAATCTCAAGCGCCTTCTCGGCAATTATGTCGCCACATAATCTCTTCGCAATGTCTAAGGCCCTAAGTCCCATTAACGTTCTTACATACTCCATGGTAGGTATGGGGGGGAAGCCAAGGCGTTTACACGTCTCTATCCATGACGCCACATGTAGAGGCACTGTATCTACTAGGGTGCCGTCTAGGTCGAATATTACGGCCTTGATTTTCCTTGCGTCAGCCAGCAAGGCATCATCATTATCATCTGTAGACCTGTAATTCATCACTGGCAATTATTGCCTAATGGGGATTAAAAGCTTGCCTGTAAATCAAAGTAATAGCGCCCTATATAAGGACGCCAGTATTAATGACGTGAGACCCGTTAGGTATATTCCGTCAAAGACGCCTGCGCCGCCGATTGATACGTAACCTCTCATCACCCTTACAACCCTTTTAATATTGAATATGTCAGCGCCAAGTAATGTCGATAAGGAACCAAGGCTATACGAGAAGGCCAGTGGATTTGCATGAAGTGTTATTGTGGTTATTAATGTGAACGTTAGAGTTAGTAGAATCGGTAATGCAGATGGTAGTGCAATCCCGATACCAGGGATTAATCTGGCATTGCGCCATATTATTAATGATGATAATGCCAATGACATCACGAAAGAAATAAACACCAACATACTGCGGATGAGGTACTCAGTTATTAGGTATATAGATACTATCGTTGGTATCACGGCACCACCCACATTCACCTCGAGAAATAACTTATCAACCTCTGTATAGTGATTGGCATTGGGAATAACTTCATGAAGTCGATGAATGGCGTGAACGGTGTATAGTAAGTGACCTCGGCTACAACCACATTAATATAACTTGTCAATAATGAACCCAGTGTCAACGTCAATGCCAGCAATGGCCGTACACCAATGCTAACCAGTACTAGGAATAGAAATAAAAGCAGGGGGGGCGATATCACCAGGAAACCAATGAAAATGAAAATATTCACAGGTAATGAAAACCTAATGCCAAGTCTCGGTCTTACATCATAACTAGATGCCATTACCCATTGATTATCATCACTAAACTTAATAAGCGTAACTGGGTTTGATTTCTTTAATTTGTCGTTAATTATAACGTAAGCCAGAAAATAATGATAATCTTAAGCGGATGGTTTCACAAGTAGGGTATCGCCATCAACACCAACAACAACAACCCTAGAACCCTTCCTAACGTTCTCCAGCGCCTTAGCCCTCCAGTATTCGCCCCCCCTCACCCTCACGTATCCAATCTCGTCCTTATTAATATCATCAACAGCAGTCCCAATATCATTAATGGGCCAGTAAAGTCTCTCTGAGAGAGGTCTTGTCCTTATTATGCCTATCACCTTAGCCGCTATGAATCCTCCAAACCCACCCACGAAGGCAATTAACACGTAAAGCACTATCCTGGCCTCGACCTGGTTTGTAGCCATTAACCAGGATTGAGGCGAGTAGGTTGGTTGGAGGAGTATGAGACCCAGTACAGTAAGTATCATACCTGTTATGAATAGTGATGCATGTGTTGTGAAGCCCGCGTGCACGTCAATGGCTATTGCGGCTAAACCAATAATTAGTAGTGCCAGGCCGAGCCAGTTGACGGATAATCCCGTGAGCATGGGTATTATCATCAGTATAATACCAACCCCCCCAGCCAGGTAGTAATGCCTTACTGCGAAGCCGATAATGGCGAGGAAGAGCCCTATCCCGGCCAATAGGTCCTGTATCGTGGGATTAATCAAGACCTCATAAACCTGGTACCCAATGCCTGGCTGGTAATACGTGACCTCCGGATTAATGACGTAATACGTAACCCCCCCACTTATTGTACTGCCGTTTATTTCATTAAGTAATGAATCCAAATCCGTGGCTACGAAGTTTATAACGCCGTACTTAAGTGCATCCTCAGGTCCAAGATTCGTGTTGTAGAATACGCAGTCATGGGCAAAGGTCGCATTCCTACTCCTGAACTCGGCAACCTCCATGAAGTACTGACTAATCGCATTGAGTATCTTGCTCTCATTTATGAACACCTCCTGGCCAGTTATTGGGTTTATCTCAACAGGCTCGCAGGAGCCTATTACCGTACCTGGCGCCATGGCGGCTATGGTGGTTGACATAAGGACAAGCGTGCCCGCAGACCATGCATATGAGCCCGTGGGATATACAAAGCCTATCACGGGTATTTTCGAGTTCTCAATACTCGATACGATATTTAGCGCGGCGTCTAATTCCCCCACCCGGTGTTTCAAGGATTATTAATAATGCCGAGTTCGGTGTTGATTCTGCAAGCTGCAGAGCATTTTGTAGTTCCTCATACGTCAAATCAGTTATTTCACCATTAAGATTAAAAACATATACCTCATGAATCACATACGTATTAGAACCCGCAATTGATATGTGAATTAACGCCGTTGTTAACAAAATCATTATAGTTAACGCAATTAAAGGCCCATACTTCAACTTCATGTTTACTCACTGCTGGGTCGTACCACCTGAACCCTCCTGCTGCTTCTTCAGCGCTGCCGCGGCTAGTGTTGACAATGTCGTGACCTCAAGAGAGCTCGGCACAACAAGTATTAGGTTGTGTTCCTTAGCCACCTCAAGTAATGTGTCAAGTTGCCTAAGCGTTAGTGATATTGGGTTCTTATTGTAGGTCTCAGCAGCCTTCAGGTACATCTGCGATGCCTCATAATCTGCCTGGGCCAGGATAACCTTAGCCCTCCTCATTCTCTCAGCCTCTGCCTGGGCTGCCATGGCCCTGATCAGGGTATCAGGCAGCTTTATGTCCTTTATCGCAACTGCCGTTACCTTAACGCCCCCCCATGGACTAACGTGCTCATCGATTATGGAGGCTATCTTCTTGGCAACCTCCTCCCTCTGTGTAAGTAATGTGTCCAAGTCGACCATACCAATGACGTCTCTTAGGACGGCGGCACCTAGCGTCGCTGTGGCACTTCTATAGTCAGTCACTGACAGTACCGCTTTGGCTGCATCGATGACCCTCATGTAAACCGCGGCGTCTATCGTAACCTCAACGTTATCCTTGGTCAAGGCCCTCTGGCTTGATAAGTCAATTGATATGACCCTTAGGTCCATCGTTATTGGTCTATCAATAACGGGTATTATGAACACAATGCCAGGTCCATAGATGCCCTTATACTTACCGAGTCTCAATTTAACGATTCTCTGGTATTCAGGAACGATCCTAATCGAGTACGCCAGTATTGCAATGATAATTATCAGTAAAAATATTGCCAGTATCGCCACTGCTATTATCGTACCGACCTGAAGCAATACCTGGGGGGGTAGTAACTGCATATACATTAGTTATTAAATTTACAGGGCCATTAATAAACTTATTTTACCAATGATGGGTTAATATCGTATTATTAAACTATTGACCAAAACGCCGGCGATTACGTTTATCCTTTAAATAATCACCCAGTGCAATCATTACGAAACCCACGATTATAAGCGCAATCCCAATACCAAATAGGTATAGTGCTGTCACGTATTGCCCAATGAACACATTAATCACGTAATCACGACCCATATATGCGCAGTGAGTCCTGCCGAAAATCTCGATATTGCCGGAGATCATTGGTGCTATTGCCACGCCACTTGCCCCCCCAATCGGTGTGTAATAGCCGTAGGTCACACTCGAACCATTTGTATACTCTATGTTTACCTCAATTGAAATAAGTAATGATTGGTCCAGGGACTTTATAACCTCATTTATTCTATTGCCAGTTAATGAACCATTGATTATATTATCCAAAACCTCTATGCATGTTGTTGCATTAACATGGTTATACGAAATCGCCGATTCCCAGTGAGAGTAGTATATTGGTATTGATGAAGCCAATATTATCAGTATTCCTGAAATGATCATTACCTGGTACCTATTAATCATTTATTTTCTCAAGCATTATCTGTGTATAAATACCTTAGGTATCCCGTGTATCGTGACGCCATAGCTCGGAGTATTTATTTAAATACGTAAAACGATTGGTTTATAAACCACCCTTTTCACGAGTTATAATGGCGGATTATCACCGGTATAAGTGGGAAGATATCGAAAGGGGGGGCGTCTTAAAATTGGTCCAGGATATTTTAAGGAGTAATTTCCAGCCTGATGCGTTAATAGGTATTTCCAAGGGTGGTGTTGTCATTGCGTCATTAATGTCCGATATACTTGGAATACCCACCGATCTTATGCAATTAACGCATTGGAACTTTGGTAGGGCTAAGGATAGTATTGCCATTAAGTATAAACCAAGCATTACCCTTAGGAATCTCAGTGTGTTATTGGTGGATGACGTTAGTGATTCAGGCTTAACACTTAGCACTGCTAGGGAGGTATTAATAGGCCTTGGCGCCAGGGAAGTCAGGACCGCCGTTCTTGATTACAAAGCAATAACGAGCAGGTATGTACCTGACTATTACGCCTATAAGTGGGTTAGGTGGGTCTACATTATATACCCATGGGAGAGCTTTGAGACCTTCAGAAACGTGGGTATTAACGAGGCCAGGGTAATATTCACTAGCCACGAATTAATTAAAATGCAGGAATTAATGAGGACTTAACCTATTCCTCCTCCTCACTAGATGATGTGTATAACTCCATGAGCTTAGGAGCCTCTACCTTCGAAACTAACTTTCTATTCTTAATTTCAGCGGCAATCTGGTCAAGCCTATCGTATAAGGCCCTAACCCTCTTCTCCACGTAATTCATGAAGTAATTAACGGCAACCCTAACCGGCCAGTACTGCGGTCCCTTTAGGTAGAAGTGGTTCACAATGTCCTTAGCCCAGTATATACTGTGCTCGAACATCTTCTTCATTAACTCGATGTGCTCAGGCATTAGGTTGTACTTGATTATCCAGCCATCCTTCTCAGCCCTTATGTGTTCATGGGGACGTAGAACATGGGCACAACCAAGCTCCTATATGGCCTTATCCTATCGAGTAGCTCTATTGTCTCCATTATGTCATCCTCCGTCTCCCCCCAGGTAACCCTATAATCACCGTCAAAGCAGGTATGAGCTTAATATCATGCATCACACCCAATGCCTCCTCAACAACGTCCCACCAATCCTCAATCTTAAACGGCGCGGCCTTGCCGGGCATTATGGCCTTGGCTAACCTCCTTGAACCAGTCTCCAGGCCCACCTGTGCGCCCCCCCACCAGTCCTGGTGCTCATCCTCAATTATCTCGGCAATTTTCGTAGCAACTTATTGTGTTTCTTTTCTGCTGTTAATACTGATGCCAATGTTGTGTGGCTCCAGGCCATTGTTAGGTAATACCTCTTAACGAGTTGGTGTAGTTTAATCAATTTATCGGGATTAAGCTCAACGCCTGTCGATCCATACAGTGGCACGTCATCTGAGTGTATTAGGCCATGTACTATGCCGTACTTAACATGAAGCTTCAGTTCCTCCTCGATCTTCTCGAGCGAGTACACCTAAGCGGCCTTATTGTAACCGGGCAGAAAGCACAGCCTCTCGGGCATCCTCTACCTATTTCTATGAAGCCATTAACTGCTGGGTACTTAATAGTCGGTATCTCATCAATACTTGGCACATCATTCACACCAACATATACATATCGAGCACAGACTCATTATTGAGCATTCTCTTTACAAGGTCAACGACGAGTCTCTCGCCCTCACCATCAAATACCGTATCAACCCCCCCAAAGAAGTCCATGAGCTCTGGCAGGTATAACCACTGCCATGCCGCTGGACCGCCAACAACAACCTTAAGGCCATTCCTACTCTTGGCATCCATTATGTATGGCCTAATCCTCATCATGAACCTCCTGAATGAGTACGCATTGAGTGGTTCTTTGCCAACAATTGCTGACCAGGTCGATGATGGTGGATTAAGTCCGAAGTAATCATGGTGACTGAGCATGAGCATCTTGGCATTGGGTATGTACTTATGCACGTGGTCTGGGTCAATTATTGCGGCATTTATACCTGCATCAAGCAGCGCGGCCTCTATCTTCCTCATGCCGTAGGGCGCTTGATACGGCCTACCGTACTTATCAACCTTCATCTTAGCATCGCTATGTACTCATGAATCCACTCGCCAAGTTTCCTAAATGGACCTACTGTTATGAATAATGGCCCCCCCGTCGTCACGAATCCCAGGAACTCCTTACCGTGATAATTACTCATCATTGAGCGGTCTGTGGTTATTACAACATCGTACTTTGGTAATACCATTAATGAATGCAGGGGGTATAGTTCCTTTAAAAGCTTTTACTGCCAATTAAGATTCTCATTTGTATTTTTTATCCTGATCCCAGTTAAGGATTATTAACCCTAAGTAAAACAATACGCCAAAATGGAGATAATACAATTAGTAAGTATTCCGGACAATGAATTAAATAAGGTTAAGGAATTAATTATATGGGCCATTAAGGAACTCGGGGTTCCATGTGATGATATTATTATTTACATAACAGATAACCACAATAGGGTAAGGGAGGCTCTCGGCCTTAAGGAGGTGACGCATGAGGAGTGGCCCATTAAGTACATCGATGCTGAGGGGCAGTCTATCATATCTGTACTACCAAGTGAACTGCTTCGATTGAAGGAGGATGCCAGGATTATCGCATTGCGGGAAGTTGCCCTAGTAAAGGTTTTGAACGACCCAGAACTAGTCAGTATGTGGATCATACCACAGGGTATAAATGATAATGTAATGTACAGGGTATCATTGGCCATGCTTAGGAGAACCGTTGATTTCGTAATAGCTAAATCACAGTTATTGATTCAATACGTGATTAATGCATTTAATAGGGATGAGTTAAGGAATGTACTAATGACTTGCGAACCAACTATTGATTGTGCGATAATGGCATTGGCACTTGATGTACCACTCAGTATTGAGCTAGCGGGGAATATGGGCTTAGGTAAATCATTGTGGAATGATACCGTTAAGGGATTAGATAATGACTTTGTTAGGAGGTATGGTGATTTTAGGGATTTTACTAGGAATAACTTCAACGTTGAGAACGCCTATAATTACTTATTAATGATGTTCAAAAAATCATAGTCTTGGCAAGTAATTCCTTAGGAAATCAGCAACTCCCTTACCACTTGGCTTATCAAGCACTATCTTAGCCCTTCTCTTAAGTTCGTCCGTCGCATTTGATACTGCAACTCCGTAACCCACAACGTCCATTACGTCAATATCCGTATCACTGTCACCCACATAAACAGTGTCATTACAAGATATACCTATTGTGTCACAGAGGTACTTAACGGCCACGGCCTTACTTGAATTAATCGGCTGTAGGTGTAGGGCATAGCCACTGTGGGAAACCTTCACCTTACTGTCTAGGTTCATTCTTTTCAATTTATCCTTAACATCCTCCACTAGTTCGTAGGGATCCCTGGGTGCCCATAATGTTATGTCGAATTTCCTGTAATTGAATTGATACGTAGGCCTTAGGTCCGGTATCATTTTCATTAGGCTTAACGCGATCTCCCTCAAGTTTAAGTCCTCACATAATTCGCGAACCTCACTCCTATAATCAACGATGCATCCATTCTCGGCAATAAGAGGTGACCCCCTGGGTAGGCCTATGTAACGGGAGAGGGCTTGGGTAACTATCAACGCGTTACCCGTTACTAAGCCAACGATGTAGTTACCCACAAGTTCTTGCACTGCAGCGATTGCGTCGGGATCAAGGGCCTCGGTATTCCTATCCCTAGTTAGGGTGCCATCAATATCAAGTAGTACGAGCTTGATCATCGAATCCCAAACACCAAATCCTATTTTTTATCTTTGTGCCACAACGACTCCCTTAGGCACTGTGCTCACTCTCCATTTAATACTCATCAATGCATTCTCATCGTGGTAATACGCCCAATCCTTAATCCACTCGTTAGTTAATAGATAAATTACTAAGGCCGTGGCCACTAACTCATGTTCATTTAATGCCCTTATCAATATGACCGTTATTGATATCAATGTTATTGATGAAACAGCAATAATATAGGGTAAAAAGCTATAGGATACATCGTTGAAAATCATGGCTAAGGTAATAATGGTTATTAGTGGTATGGATATGAGAATAAATGGCTCAATTCTTCTTGGCGCTATTTTGAATAATAATGATGGGGGGATTCTGGTAAAGTACGTGATGAAAAACCTCATGCATCAATATCCTACCAAGTAATGGCCTTGGCCTTTTCATAAGTTCTGTGGAGATGTACATCATAGATCCTGATCTACGAGGTATATAAACCGCATAGGCTCCGAAAATGCCCGTCATGAAGTCGGAAACCACGACTTTTATAGGACCATATCCGCAATTGATCAACGACTTATTTATCCTATTAATAAAAAATTGAAAGTCAAGACCCCCCCATTCTCGAATTCATATAGGGCAAGCCTTAATTCACTAATGACATCCTTATACCGAATAAGCCAATCGGGCTTGCAAGCCATTTCTTATCATTTAATTTTTGAACTATTTATACCTATATTTAAACCGTAGCAAAATATATTCAATCCGCACCCAACCTTGCCTTTTTAAGGACCAGCATGTAATGATAAGGAGAAACCTCTGCATAGTCTTCTCTGATAAAGCCCCCATTTATTGAAGTACTGCTCAACCTCCTCGGGTCTGAGCTTAAATGGTGGTCCAAACATTACGTCCTTCTTAAACTCGATGATTATTAACCTACCGCCAGGCTTCAGTATCCTATTTACCTCTTTAACGACTGCCTCCTTATCCTCAATATCATGAAATACATTGGACATGAAGGCAAGGTCAACGCTATCACTCGGTATTGATGTGCTAATAATATCTTCATTAAGTATGGTTATATTGCCGTAGTTACCGAACCTTCTACGAACCTCCTCGATTGCTGCCTCATCAATATCAACGCAATAAAGTCTTGATGCATATACCTGAAGAAATCGCAGTAGTAACCCTCACCACAGCCCAGGTCTGCAATAATCATCCCATTACTCACGTAGGCTTAAGAATCTCATACACACTAGTTCTCTCTTCCTCAAAATGTTTATGATGCCTATGGTGACCATGGTGCTCTTCATGTGTTGGCCCCTGCGCCTCGGTTAATTCACCGTTAATAAACGCCTTAATTGCATCATCAACATGTCCCTCAAATATGTAGATCTTAATGCCCTTTCCAACCGCCCATCTATAGCCTGGAGGCCCAATCTCGGATAGTATAACTGTGTCAACTCCACGTTCAAGTATACTCCTTAGCATGAATATGCCCCTAACCTGCTGGGCGTACTTGGCTGGGTTTTCATATCGCTCAATAACCTCGTAAGTACCATTATCCCTAACCTCCACTATCCACACCTCATCACCCTCACCAGGTCCTGAAACAAAGCCATTACTCACCGATATCGCTATTCTCATATCCGATATCGAACTCGATTACTAATTTAAAAAGCTTACGCGGCAAGTCTCAATTACAAAATAAACAATTAAGTAGGTTTGATTTAAAAAGCCCACTTGATAAGGCATTAACGAAGGGTATGTTCTCACCACAGGTTTACGGGTATGATAGAGCCATAACGATATTCAGCCCAGAGGGTGAGCTATACCAGGTTAGGTACGCTGGTGAGGCCGTTAAGAGGGGTTGGGCCACCATCGGCATTAAGTGCGCGGATGGTGTCGTACTCGCCGCTGAGAAGAGGAAGGTTAGCGCCTTAATTGATCTAAACAGTATTGAGAAGGTTTACATGATAGATGACCACATCGGCATTGCAGCATCGGGTTTACTATCCGACGCTAGGGTACTCATTGAATACGCAAGACAGGAGGCGCAAACGCATAAGTTACTTTATGATGAACCAATAGACGTCGAATTACTAACTAGGAGAATTAGCGACCTAAAGCAAATGCATACTCAGTATGGCGGCGTGAGACCATTCGGCGCCGCCTTAATTGTTGGTGGTGTTGATAAGCATGGGCCAAGGCTATTCCAGACAGACCCAGGCGGTATATACTTTGGCTTCTATGCCGTCGCCATGGGCGCTGAGTCATCTAGAATAACGGAGTTCCTAGAGAAGGAGTATAAGTACGATGTGAGCCTCGACGATTGTGTGAAGCTCGCCATTAGGGCGTTAAGCCTTGTTCTTGAGGCTCCCGAGCCTGATAGGCTTGAGATAGGTGTTGTTGATGTTAAGACAAAGATATTTAGGAAATTAACCACGGATGAGGTAAGTAAGTATCTGCAGGAGGTTAAGGGATCATCACCTCAAACATAATCCTCATAAGTAGGTCTTCCTAAAACCTGCCCTAAATTATTATGAATATCAAAATAAGCGCAGAATTCCCAAGGGTTAGGTTTACCTGTACATTATGCGGCGAATGCTGTAGGCGCTACTGGATACCTGTGACGCATAGGGACGCGGCTAGGATTGCCAGGTACACGGGGGGGATGAGACCCAGGGAATTCCTTGCCCTATTTCCAAAGGACATGGCTGCTGATTGGGATGAGCCGTGATAAGGCTTAGGGATGGTGAGTACTACCTTGTGCTTAAGAAGAGACTTGATGGCACATGCATATTCAATAAGTGGGTCGGCGATAAACTGGTTTGTTCCGTGCACCCAGTCAAGCCCAATGTATGTAGGTACTACCCATTCATTTACTGGCTTGATGGCGGTGTGATTAAGTTTGAGGTCTATGATAAGGCACTTGGGTATTGCCCCCCCGGAATTAATAAGGGTGGTTACGCGAACTTCAGGGTTGAAATTTCGTCAATAGAGGACGCCATCAAGACTAAGGCGGAGTTTAAGGAAATCATTAATAAGTGGAATGACTTGTTTAAGAAAGGATTGGTTAAGGGAACCCTCGAGGAATTCATGCAATACATTGAGCAGTTCGTCGATGAACCTTCCCGTAAAAATCCATAAATAATCCCACATACTCAATGGCCTGAGGGAGGTATGCCCATTAAGGAGGGAGATTATGTATTGATTGTTGGTGACGGCGTTAGATCAGTGATTAGGGTAACTAGGGGGGGTTCGAGGATAAGCACGATAAGAGGTATCATAAATACTGACGATATTATTAACCGGGAGTACGGCACCTTAATAAAAACCAACCTGGGCTATGATCTTGCTGTATTGAGGCCATTAATTACGGATATCCTACTCGAGAGGGCTGATAGGGTTACCCAGGTTATTTACCCAAAGGATGCAGCCCAAATAATAATCAATGCAGGGATTGGCCCCGGCAGTAGGGTTGCGGAGGCTGGCGTTGGGAGTGGGTTTATGACCGCCATGCTTGCCTACTACGTTAAACCCAGCGGTAAAGTTTACGGCTATGATAAGAGGGAGGATGCCATAAGTACTGCTAGGAAGAACCTCGAAATGCTTGAGCTTCTTGACTGGGTTGAGTTGAAGCTAAGGGATGTAATCGCTGACGGATTCGCCGAGAGGGATTTAGACGCGGTGATCCTGGATATGGGTGATCCCTGGAACGCGATACCCAGGGCAACGGAGGCGCTGAGGTCTGATGGGGTTCTCGTGGTTTACGTACCCACGGTGAACCAAGTGATTAGGGTACTCGCGGCAATGCGCGATTATGGCTATATTGATGTTAAAATGTTTGATGTCATGGTCAGGGAATGGAAGACAGAACCCAGTGAGGTTAGGCCTCAGACCTGGGTTAATGCTCATACGGGCTATATCCTAATTGGTCGTAGAACCCTCAGGCCTATAGCTCAACCAACCAAGTAGTTTTCTCATTACTGCGTAAACGATTTCGTAGTACCAGGGTAGGGCAAGTACAAGCTCGGCATTGGCTATTCCCAATAACCAACCTGCTATAACGTCTAGTGGCCAGTGGACTCCTACGTAAACCCTACCGTAAGACACGAGCAATGCCTCCACGGTTAAGGGCAGTGATACGTACCAGGCAACGTCATTATTACTGCGTACGCTCCGGTGCTGACGATCAATGCGTGGCTGATGGATACGAGGAGTCCGGTTGTTCATGGATCAGCGGTGTTATGTGTAGTACCAGGAATGGCCTTGGCTCGTACATTACGTGCTTCATTAATTCACCGAGTACTAGGCTTATCACGAAGGCTGAAACCATGAGCACACTAGCCCTCCTATACCTACCGCCGAGGTACCAGAGTATCAATGCCACGGGTATCCAGAAGAACGCCCTTCCATACTCATCGATGCTTATTACCGTGAGCAGAGGCGTTAGTTGAGGTATCCTGCTATTGAAAACCGCAAAAAATAGGTATGTATTTAGTGGGCTGCTTTCTCCGTTTGTAACTACGTAAGCCGTTAACAAAGCATAAAGCAGGTATAGCACCAGCGCCACGTAGAGGTGTTTACGCTCAACCCTAAAATTCATTAATCATGCCGTAACGCCAAATCTTATTAGTATTACTCTCAGCGTAATTACCCAGGCATAAGGTTTAATTTCACTTAGTCCCTCCATAAACCGTCAATAATGCCCGTCAGGGTTGCAGTCGTTGATAAGGACCTATGCCAACCAAGGAAGTGCAGCCAAGAGTGCATTAGGTTTTGCCCAATCGTGAGGGGCGGTAAGAGGGCAATATATATGGATGAGCAGTTGGGTCATCCAGTCATAACAGACCTATGCACCGCCTGTGGTATATGCGTTAGGAAGTGCCCATTCGAGGCGATAACCATTGTTAATTTACCAAGCGAGCTGGGCGAGGACTGCGTTCATCAGTACGGACCAAGCGGCTTCAAACTGTTTAGGTTACCCATGCCTAAGCTTGGCCGGGTGCTTGGAATAATTGGTCAAAACGCGATGGGTAAGACGACGATTGCTAAAATACTCGCCGGTGAATTAAGGCCTAATTTATGCACTAATTCGCAGGTGGGTACGGAGGATATAATAAGGTTCTTCAGGGGGGGTACGGAGTTACAGCCATACCTAACGAGGCTTTACAGGGGGGGTGAGGTTAAGGTTGTTCATAAGCCTCAATACATCGAGTTAATACCCATGTACGTTAAGGGAACCGTCAAGGACATACTAATGAAGATAAGTGGTAATGAGGAGGATGTGGCGAAGATCGCCGAGAAACTAAACCTCACGCACCTACTCAATAGAGACGTTAATAAATTGAGTGGTGGCGAGCTCCAGAGACTTGCGATTGCAGCGGCGCTCCTTAGGAATGCCGATACGTACATATTTGATGAACCAACGACTCACCTTGACATAGTCGAGAGATTGAGGGTTGCCGAGGCCATTAAGGATATCACCGGTGGTAATAAGTACGTGATTGTGATTGACCATGACCTAGCCGTATTAGATTACCTGGCAGATCAAGTGGTTATTCTCTATGGTAAGCCTGGCGCTTACGGCATTGTTTCCCACATAAAGGGTGCCAGGGAGGGAATCAATGAGTACCTCAATGGCTATTTAACCAGTGAGAATACGCTAATTAGGAAGGAGCCAATTAAGTTCAGGGTTAAGCCAGCCCCAAGGCCTATACAGAGGGAGAAGGTACTACTTGAGTGGACTGACTTAACGAAGAGGCTTGGGGGGGACTTCGAGCTTGAGGTTAAGGCTGGAGTCATACATAGGGGGGGTGAGGTTATTGGCGTCCTTGGCCCCCCCAACGGAATTGGCAAGACAACCTTTGCCAGGCTCCTCGTCAATGAGCTGGAGCCTGACTCGGGGGTTGTTATACCGCATGGTGAGGTCAGGATTAGTTATAAGCCCCCCCAATATGTCAGGGACTTGGCCGTTAAGTACGGCGATAAGACCGCCAGGGAATACCTAGCGATGATTGTTGGCAATGACTTTATGTCGAAGATAATATGGCCTGACCTGGCCAATGGGTTATCATTAACACCCTTAATGGACAGGGAGTTATCAAGCCTAAGTGGTGGTGAGCTTCAGAGGGTTGTTGTGGCTGGGTCGTTGCTTAGGGATGCCGAGGTTTACCTACTTGATGAGCCGATGGCTTACCTGGACATTGAGCAGAGGGTTAGGGTGGCATCCGTGATTAGGAGGATAATTGAGGAGAGGGATGTGGTGGCTTTGGTGATTGAGCATGACATAACAATGGTTGATTACCTAAGTACGTCGGTCATGGTATTCTCAGGCGAGCCGGGCAAGCATGGCGTTGCCCAACCACCAACGGACTTGAGGACTGGTATGAATGAGTTCTTGAGGGGGCCAAGATGTGACGTTTAGAAGAGAACCGCAGGTAGGTAGGCCTAGGATTAATAAGAGGAATTCATACTTGGATAGGCTCCAGAGGAGTATTGGCGAGTATTACTACTACCTGAGTACTGAGGAGGGTGAGGAGACAAGTAATAAACCTGAAAGAACTTAATAAGGACCTTAGTAATTATTGGTCTTGTGGTTTCCATAGGTGTCGTTGGTTTGGGTCCCATGCCGTGCCATCGCCCATTACTTAGTTAAGTATACGAGTAATATTGTTAATGGATATGATGTGAATGAAGAGGCAATTAATGAGGCTAAGAGAATTGGTATAAACAATGTGTTTAAGATTGATGTCACACGTGATGATTCCCTAAAAAGTATTGCTGGCGAGAATGATGTAATTATTAGTGCTGTTCCGCAGTCGATTGCCGATAAAGTAGTCCTTAAAATTCATGAGCTTGATAAGCCGGTGATTGACTTAATATTCATGTGGAAGTACGATGCGGGGGGGCTAGCCCGTAGGTTAAGTAGTGGTTCTATCGTTATTCCAGCCTGTGGCTGGGCCCCCGGGCTAACAAATCTACTGGCAATGGCTGCCGCAAGTGAGCTTGAGGTTGTTGAGGAAGTTGGTATTCACGTCGGTGGTAATCCAATTAATCCAAAACCGCCACTTTACTATGAGCTACTCTTCTCGTTGGAAAGTACCATTGAGGAATACATTAGGCCCGCCACCATCATTAGGGATGGCAAGGTAGTCTCAATAGAACCTTAAGTGAGGTCTTTGATTTTAAGTCTTGGCTCGTTGACGGTGATTTCGCAGAGTTCTACACCAACGGCTTAAGCACCCTGCTGATTACATTACCAAGGCGCTTCAAAACCCTGAAGAACGCCTATGAGAGGACTATTAGGTGGAGGAGGCACTTGGAGGTTATGAGGGTTCTCAGAGACCTTGGGTTACTAAGTGACCTCGAGACCGCGAAGTTCGCTCTATCTAAGTCATTGAAGCCCGGTACTAGTGACTTCTCAATAACTGTTGTTGAGGCTAGGGGGGGCGAGGTAAACGGTAATAAGGCCATTGTTAGGTTTGAGAGTGTTGATTATGCCCAGGGAGGCTTCACATCAATGGCCAGGCTCACGGGCTTTACAGCCGCAATCGTGGCCGACCTAGTGGCTAGAGGTGAGGTCAGGGGGGGTGAAGGATTGATACCAATTGAGGAAGCGTACATGGCAAACAGGAACTTACTGAGTCATGTGATAAACGCACTCCGGAAGGAGAACATTAAAATTTATAGAACGAAAACAACGATAGAGTAAGTACTGCGGAAAGTAAGGGTGGTCTAAGGACTCGGTGCTTCATTCTCTCCATTATTAGTATTATCAAGGGACTTGGCTGGTTCAATACTAACAATTTCAATGTCATCCAGTGGTTTAATGCCGTAGGCCTCCCTAACCTCCCTCGGTATTGTGAATTGCCGAGATGATGCGCGTTTATTCCTAAGGAGCTTAACACCATTAATGCTTATGACATTATCCCCATACTTAATAACTACATTAGCAAATAGCATTTCTCAATGCCGAGACTCTTAACTAAATCTGATGGTATCAAAACCTGGTTATTAATATAAACACGGGTCTTATAGGGAAGGCCGTCAGCCTTTATTTTCCTATTCATACCGAGACCGCTGTGACAACCTAGGATATAAATCATAACCATCCAGTTAACATATACCTAGGAAAAAATAGAAAATTAAAAACCAGAAGAAACAGAACAAAAATGGCAATATGACGGGCCGTCGACAAGTCAACGTGGGCCTTTGGGAAAAATGCTTTAAAATATGCACATCATTCAAATGAACCAGGGCCCGTAGTCTAGCGGTTAGGATGCCCAGGGCTGATGCCCCCCCGTACAAGCCTCACGCGCGGGAGACACGATTCGTGCCCGAAATCCCGGGTTCAAATCCCGCGGGCCCACCACACTCGTTATTTTACGGCTTATCATTCTCCAATATACGTGCGTAATACCCAATTATCATGAGATATTCCCATCTCCGTATTTCCACACCTATTATATTGATACTAATGGCCTTTAATCATTAAGAACGTTACCTTTATTTGCCTTGGTTTATTGATTAATTTAATGGCTAATATTTACATGGGGGGGCGTAGTAGTTGTTATGCGACTAACGAGGGTATTTACGTGGCGCCTGGGCCTATGGACCTGGGTAGAGTCGCGGCGCACCTTCTTCTTCATTTGAGGGATTTGAGGAGGGGGGGTTGGACTTACGATCATGAGTGTAATAGGATCAGCATGGATAGGGATTTGTTTGAGGCTAGGAGCAGGTACTTGGTTAAGATTTGTAGGGATCAGGGATTGAGTGATTGCGATGATGCGGAGACCCTAATTAATGAGGTGGTTGCGGCACGGAAATTACCCAGTTGGGCTGAGGATCTGGCGAGTAAGTACATTGTTAAGGTTAAGTCGATTATTGATTTCTCACATTAATATTGTATCCAGGTCTATGGTGGAGCTGCCGGTGATTATGCCATTGATTACTGCCAATGCTCTAATACCGTCGGTAATATCTATAATTGGTTTTTCAACACCCCTTAAGACATTTAATACATGTGTTAATTCCTGCCTTAATTGGTCTGGGCCCTCGATAACCTGCTTTGCACCATCGCGTGCCAAAACCCTATTTAATAAGTCAACCTCGTAGTACCTACTCCTTAGTGTCACGTGCATTCTCCTAACCCTCACTTCGTAATCCCAGGACACGTGGAGGGCATGCACGGTATCGCCAATATTTAGTAAAGCCCATGCACTGCTGATTGGGTTACCCCCTGAGGACAGTACCTAGTATCTTAACCTTGCCCTCATTAATGATGTTAAGTACGAGGTCTATGTCATGAATCCCCCCCAGGTCAAGGAGTACATTAACGTATGATTGGGGGGGATTGCCCCCCCTTAACTTTCCAACCCTTATCGTCCCTACATAAACCGGTTCCTCATTACCAATTTCATTGATTAGAGCCCTATATGCAGGGTTAAACCTCTCTATATGGCCTACGAAGACCCTTCGGCCAAGGGACCTTGACCTACGATATAGGTCTAACGCCTCACCCAGTCTTTCAGTGACTGGTTTCTCTATTAGTAGGTCCATGTGGTTTATTAATTCGCTTGCGATTACGTAATGGAGTGATGTTGGCACAGCCACTATACCCAGATCTGGCCTGTGCGATAATACCTCACGGTAGTCAGTAAATACTAGGTCTGCACCCTGGTTCTTGGCCATTTCAAGTCTCTGCTTATCAATGTCCGCTGCATAGACTTCCGTTACCAATCCCTCCTTCTTCAATTGCGTAAGAACCTTAATGTGATTCAAACCCATTGAACCAATACCAATAACAAGAACCCTCACGTGATTTTAAACGGTATACCCTAATTAAAGGTTAATCACCTCGGTACAATCTTCTTAACGAGCTCGCTCTTTGAGGCTATTAACAATGTTGATACTGACTTTGGTACGTAGACTGTGTTAACATTGACTATCCTGGCAACCTTACTCCTTATTATATCATTATTGACGTCCTCAGTAAATATGAGCTCATCCATGTCCTTGAAAATCACGGGCTTATCCAGGGCTTCGAGGTCAGCCCTGGTTACTGTTAATGAGGAGACACCGCTTATTACAACGACGTTGCCAGCACTAATCATGTTATCAATTGCCCTGGATATGTTCTCTAACGTTGTTATGTATCTCCTTAGGGCCTCGTTGACTATCTCACCAATTGTTGTGCCTGTTTCTCTAGCAAGCCTGCTTACTCTGTCGTAAATGTCAGTGCTTAATCCCCTAATAGTTACAGTCTTTCTCTCACTGCTTTCCTCACCACTGCCTGAACTGCTAGACATGTTAATCAAGTATTTCAAGTAATACATAGTATTTAAACCCTTCTCTACCTCTGAGTTAAAAGTAATAAAATGAGTGTTGGGGGGGGATTGCCGAAATATGAAGTGCGAAGGTATTAATGTAATTAATAAGGGAACCATTAGGGAATACGCGTGTGGAAACACGTCGGTGGCTAGACTTCTTAATCTCAGCGAGGGTGAGGCAATACTTAGTATTGACGTTGTAGCTCCGTGGAATTTACCAATTGACCAATCACTCAGGGTTGGTGATGTGCAGTTGATTTATCATAGGGACGTAATTAACGGCCTTGAGTGGGAGTTTGTGGGTTATGATGATGGTTCCCGTAGGGAGTTAATATCTGTAAGGATTTCACTGGTGGGTGTTGTTGAGGATTCATTTGTAAAGGAATTAATAATTAATGTTTTAGGCGCATACGTGAAAGACCCATGAGACGATTCGTATTGGTATTAATATATGGGAGTAACGATGAGGTTCAGGGGTTAGTGAACAAGCACTTGGTTGATTCAGGATTTTCGGTATTACCCAATGTAATTGTTTCCTGGCTACCTCAGCAAGAACTGGAGAGAAAGTTGTTGAACATAAAGGAGGAGTTAATTGATATAATGGAGAGGGGTTTTGAGGGCGAGTTTGCATATGCTGTTATAGAGCTTACGGATGAGCAGTTCAAGGCTGTTAGACCAATGATTGTTAGGAGACTGGAGGTTGACTGCCAAAGGCTTATTTCATGGGGGGGTGAAGCACTGCTTAGGAGAATTAGGTCGCAAAGGATTGAAGGCATTAAAAAAGAACTCCTCCGGTTTGAAAGAGAGTATAGGCGGTTGGTCTCGATTCATGAGGTCTTTGATGTTAGGCATGAACCGTTAAATAAGGTCATGGAACTTGCAAGGGAGTTAAGGATTGAGTACGAGAGAAGAAGTCATTGATTATTTTAAAAGAAATTAATTTGAGTTTTATAAATTTTAATAAAAAACTCACATGGTGACTACATCATAGTTCTTACCGCTTTTTCTATTTACAAAGGCAAAGGCTATAGCGTGGCACCTCCAAGCCCTAGTGTACCTATCAATGCCTCCATTGTGGTTATTGGGAACCCATCAATTATGGCAAGTATGTCCGACTTTATCGTTATCACGTCGTTACCATTTATGGTCACCAACTCGCTGTACTTTAGATTGCCATACTGGGCAGTAACTAGGTATGTCCCACTTAGGACGTTGGTGAATCCCGCCGTCCCTGTATTACTTGTTGTGCCATTATAGATTGGGCCAGTGCCAACCCTGTACAGCGTTATCTTGGCATTGGATATTGCCTGGTTCCTTGCACCAACAAATAGCACTGTCACGTTGTATAGGCCTATCGTTATACCTATTGGCTGATTAATCAATGAATTCACGTTAACATAGTAAATGGGCACATTGTCGTAATAGACCGTTGCCATGAACGGCGTGGGTTCCTCAATATTTATGTATGCATTGCCATTAGAGTCACTAACGCTGCTTGTTATTAATGAACCATTCACGTAAGCCTGAACCTCCACACCACTTATTGGGGGGGCGTTCAACGTGTTGGTGAAGTGCATTGTTATTGGGGGGGTCCAATTCACATAAACAGTGTATGTACCAGTCTCACTAACGCCCAGTGTTGAGACTGCTATGTATGCCTGAGACCCATCAGGCTTATCGAGACCAATCTCTCGGCTGAGCCCCCACGGTATTTCCGAATTCACCAGGCCTGTATATACCGTGCCACTTGGCGTGACTATCTTATATATGTGGGCTATCTCGGGAAGCTGAACAACTAATGCGGTCCACAGACCGTTAGAGACATCAGCGTCACTTACAGTGGCCTCTAGGTTACCGTTAACCCACTGCCCAATTGGCTTGTAGATTATTGGCATGAACGTCACGACAAGCGGCACGTTTAGGTTATCGACAATCTCGAAGTACCTATCATACACTATGTAAATACCTATCATCGGTGCAAACCTTATGAATGGAGGCAGCAAGTAACTAATGCCACTAACTTGAATCAAATCACTGTATAGATAGGCTGGCGAGACCCTATTAGCAATGACCTCAAAGTGACCAGGCTGCTGACCAACAACCAATGGCTGCACCGTATAAACAACAACTATGTAGCCCAGTAGGTTCCAACCTGGTGGAACTCCGAATTCTGAACCAGTTATCTCTAGGGTCTGGCCTGGGTTAACCGTATAGTTCAGGAATTCCGTACCCTTAACCAGCATTGCGCTTGGCATTATGTACTCACTGCCGTAATTGATCGTTACCTGGTACTGACCAGGGGGGGTAGCCCATTAGCCGTTAATTCCATGTACTTAGGCTCAATCTTTATGTAATTGGCCAATGGACTCCAGCTGGATATTAACTGTGATAATGTCGTCCCATTGGGCAACGATACACCAGCTATCTCAAAGGGCATGTAGTTCGGTATTGATAACATAATCACCTGCTGCGTTACATATTGCATAGTGCTATCTGGAACTGAGATGCTTAGTGTGAACGATGATGCGGATGTATTCAATGCCACATACTCCTCATTCACAAACACATACGTTACTGATATTGTCTCATTTAACGGTTGATTACCTGTATTCGCTATTGATAGACTGTTGCTTGTCGTGTAAGCACTAACTATCGCACCAATTTCATTCTTACTATACATTAAATTACTACCACTAATTAACACGGCCGGTGATGGCGGATTAATGCTAACCTCGACGTAATCAAGTACATAACCTGGGCCGGGAGGTAACGGCGCCTGTATCGTGATAGACTGACCAGGCGCAAGGGTTATGGCCTTTGTCGTGTTTATATAATCAATATACTCAAGTATTGCGTAATACGGCTGGATTATCGTTGATGGTGAATTAACATTTGGCGATACCTGATACTGCGTAGCCAGAACAACAGCTGAGACTGTTATTGCAAGTACAGCCAAGAGTACCGCCAAATTCCTCCTCATACTGTTCACGAAATCGATTAGGGACCAGGTAATATTAAATAAGCAATTAAAATAACTAATGCAATACCTAGAAACGCGCGTTTCATGCTTATATGCTCCGTATAATATAAATTAGTATTACGGGTAGAACATCGATGATGAGCCCTAGACATGCGGATTAATGACGATATCGTTCTAGGCTGAATATAAACTATATATCCATACTAAACTAAATATATCACTAATTAATTTATCAAGTTCTAGGAGAAAGGCTTTAAATTACATATGCCTAGGTAATGCTGATGAGCAACTGCACGGTTAGGCTAATGCTTGGCAATCACGCAATTGCCCATGGCGCATTAGAGACTGGGGGTAGCCGTTGCCGCCGGCTATCCAGGAACGCCATCAAGCGAAATCATTGAGTACTTAATTGATTACGGCAGGGAGTTTGGAGTTTACGCTGAATGGAGCAGTAATGAGAAGGTGGCCTACGAGGTGGCCTACGGCGCAGCCTAGCTGGTGCCAGGTCGATGGTGACCATGAAGCACGTGGGTCTCAACGTGGCCATGGACCCACTAATGTCCAGCGCCTACACAGGCGTGAGGGGGTGGCTTTGTGATTGTCACGGCTGACGACCCAAGCATGTGGAGCAGCCAGAATGAGCAGGACAATAGGTGGGTTGGGCTTCACGCCTATATCCCGGTCCTCGAGCCTTATGACCCACAAAGCGCCAAGGATTATACAAAGCTTGCCATTGAATTTAGTGAGAAGTATGGGCACCCAGTGATGATGAGGACAGTTACCAGGGTATCGCACGTGAGAGGTCCAGTAACCATATGCACGCCGGAGGTTCCCAAGTACTCGAGGGAGTACGTTAAGGACCCAAGGAGACACGCACTAATTCCTGCAAATGCACGGGCACTCAAGGAGGAATTACTGAAGAGGTGGAGTAGCATTGAGTTGGGTGTTGAGGAATTACCGCATACCTACGTAGATGGTGGCAAAAGCCTCATAATAACCAGCGGCGTGGCATTCACATACGCACTGGAGGCCGTTAAGAACTACGGTGTAAGGGCAAGCATACTAAATGTTGCAACCCCAGTACCACTGCCCAGGAAGGTGATTATGGATGCCGTTGCTAAGGCCGATAGGGTTATCGTCATTGAGGAAGGAGACCCAGTGCTTGAGAATCAATTAAAGGCACTGCTCTATGACGAGGGCGTCAGAGTACCGGTACTCGGTAAGGCAGAGAATATTTTCAATAAGGTTGGTGAGCTAACGATCAATTCCGTAATGGAAGGATTATCAAAGGCCCTCAATATAGTAAACCCATTCTCATCATTAAATACCGTTAAGATCGACTACGCACCACCGCCGAGACTGCCCGTCTTCTGTCCAGGTTGTCCCCCCCACGCGGCGTCATTTTATGAATTGAAGGTCGTCACAGCCAAGGCCGGCGCCAGCCTTATTTAGTGGCGACATTGGGTGCTACAGCTAGGTATTAACAATCCATTCAATGAACAGGACCTACTCACGAACATGGGCAGCTCCCTAGGTCTAGGCATGGGTCTTTACCACGGAACCAACGGCAAGACAATGGTAATATCAATAATTGGCGACTCAACATTCTTCCATACAGGCCTACCCGCACTGGTTAACGCCGTTTATAACAAGACACCAATGCTGGTACTGATCCTCGACAACAGGGTCACTGCAATGACAGGTGGACAACCAAACCCAACAAGCACAATAAACATTGAGGATATTGCTAAGGCGATTGGTGCTGATTATGTGAGGACGGTAGATCCATTCAATGTTAGGAATGCTCAGGAGGTGATGATGGAGGCCGTGAACGTGGTTAGGAAGGGCGGTATTGCGGTCGTGGTCATGAAGAGGGGCTGCGCGCTAGAGGCCATGAGGTTGTTTAGGGGGCTACGTGGCGCGTTACTACGTCGACCCAGACGCATGCAGGGCCTGCGGAATATGCTACAACCTAATTGCATGCCCGGCAATAGTGCCCCCCCTCGAGAATAAGAAGGCCTGGATAGACCCCCCCAACATGTGCGTTGGCTGCTCCGTCTGCGCACAGGTATGCCCATACAATGCAATCAAGCCGGAGGGCAATGTTAGGGATTGGCTGAAGAAGTGGGCAGAGATGTAGGGTGATAATCATGAGACTCAACATATACCTAGCCGGTGTCGGCGGTCAGGGACTTGTGACCTTCGCCACGGTACTCGGCGACGCAGCCGTAAGGGCTGGTTATAAGGCTTTGGTTGCCGAGACCCACGGACTAAGCCAGAGGGGGGGTGGTTCCATAGATGTCCACGTTAGGATTGGGGGGGATGTAGATGCACCATTAATACCCAAAGGAGGCGCGGACGTCGTAGTAGCCTTCGAAATACTTGAGGCGCTTAGGGCTGTTGGTTATGCCAACAAAAACACCATATTCATAGTGAACAGGAGGTTGATAAGGCCGCCGGCCACGAAACAGAGAATACCAAGTATAAACGAGCTAGAGGACATTCTGAGAAGCAGTATAGAGAGGGTTTACACGGTGAACGCCTATGATGATGCACTTAAGCTGGGTAGTATTATTTACGAGAACATGATAATACTCGGTGCGCTCTACTCAATAATGGGACTAAACCAATACATCCCGCAAAACATAATTGAGGAATCAATAAAGGCAAACATCAGAAAAGACGTGGATAAGAACATAAAGGCATTCACAATGGCCTAAGGTACGGCAGCAACAAGGAAGCAAAAACCTAAACATGGCTTGAAAGAAAGCTAAAAAGCACGATCTTCCCCTTAATAGGTGCAAGCCACGTATAACGTGGTAGATCTCCATGGATTAACGCAAAAACCATTAAGCACCACAGAAATGGTGACCCAGACCTAAAATCAATACCGCATACTCGATTAAAAACACACCCGCTGCAGGGCACATCATTGACATAAACCCATGCCAGAAGCCCAGCAATCAATAAGCATGAAAGGTCTCAACAATCCTCATGAGCCCATTTACGGCACCAACAAACCCAACAAAAACTAACCAACCCCCCCAATTTATAAATAAATAATCACGTACCAATCCAATAAACCGTAACACGGTTACGAAAGAGTGGTAGCCGGGCCCGGATTCGAACCGGGGTCAACGGGTTTCTACCCCCCCTGCTGGTCCAGAGCCCGCCATCCTTGGCCGCTAGACGACCCGGCTAATAACAGAGGCAAGGAACCAGTTTAAAAGTGCTACGCATCGCAAACCGCACGTAAACGCATAAGGCCAAGGCAACGAAGGCATTAATAAGACAAACATACAAAATAACCAATTACCATATTAAACTAGGCAACCACGAAAACAACGACCAATATGGTCACACTGGAGGATCTGGCTAAGAAGGAATACGAAGTAGAAGGCAGGAAGCTTAAGCCTACGAAGGTTTGGAAGGTTCAGCCTAAGGGTAGGAAGGGCTTTGTGATGGCGTTGTTCAAGACGCCAGACGGAAAGACCGTGAGGAAGGTAATAGCCAAAGTAGACGAACAAGGAAACATAATAACCTAAGACAAACAAAAACAAAACTCAAAATCAAAACCAAACCTTCCTCTTTCTCTCCCCTTTCGCACATCATTATTGAATACGTAAACAATAGGTTAAGTTATGAACAATTCCTCAAGGCTTATGAACAAACCAAATACAAGGTAAATCAACATGATAATAAACATAATTCAGCACCGTACATAGCGATTCACGCATCATCATTAGCATTTAATAGCATAGACGTAATTCATGACTACTAGCCACAGTGAAAGATCATTAATTAAGGCATGAAGATTTCTATTACCTATCCCATTAATTACTATCGTATTTAATAAAATATAGCCTAACAATATTTACAAAAAGCCAATGCAGTAGTAAAAACAGTCATACCATCACGTATTAAGATCTAATAGCATAAAAACTTACAACAAGGATTTAAGTAAACGTCATCCTTATCACATTAAATAATTTACAAAAAGATAACAAAAGAGATATTAAAAATATTTAATTTTCACTAATGTAAATATAAATAATAGAATAAAGTCCCCCCCCGGCGGGATTTGAACCCGGGACCTGCCGGTGACTGCTTACCGTGGGCTTTTCCGTTGTCGCCCACGGGGGGGCTGACTACAGCCGGCCGCTCTAACCTCTGAGCTACCGGGGGGGGCGTGGTTGCTTTTGCTTTGTTGGTTTTTAAGGTTTTCTTCGTGGTTGTTTGGGTTGTTGTGTTGTTGGGTTAGGTTTTTACGCTTCCGCTGTGGAAGTTGCTTTCGGTGTGGAAGCGTGTTGTTTGATACGAGGCCTAAGGTACGTAGGGTGGATTTGTTTGATTTTGAGGGGGGGGAGTTTGGTAGGCTTTCGGGTTTTGTTGGTGATTCTTTGACGCGGCTTATTGTTGTTAGGGGGGGTTTGAGGAGGACTGGTAAGACTTCTTTGATATTGACTACGCTTAATGAGTTGGGTGTGCCTTATGTATTTGTTGATGTTAGGGAGGTAATTAGGTCCAGGAGGGGGGGGTTGTATGAGGTTTTGTCTAGGGCGTTAAGTGAGTTCCTTAGGAGGTACTCTCCGTATAGGGCCTTACTTAGTAGTTTCATTAGGGTGTTAAGTGGTGTTAGGGGGGGTGTTAGGGTGCATGGTTTTGAGGTCTCGCTTAATTGGGGGGGTAGGGATAGGCCATTACTCACCGAGTTGTTTAGGGAGTTTGATGAGGCCTCCGCGAGCGCGGGTGTTAGGCTTGTTATTGTTATTGATGAGGCGCAGAGGCTTGGTGGGTCGTTGGGTTTCGAGGTTTGGAGTGCCGTGGCTCACGCCTATGACTTTCTCGGGAACACTAAGTTCATAATATCTGGCTCAGAAATGGGTGTTTTGAACTCCATATTTAGTAATCCCGAGTCCCCCCCATTGTTTGGTAGGCTTATGCGAGGTTGTTACCGAGAGGTTGACCCGCGAGGAGTCCCTGGAGTTTCTTAGGCGTGGTTTCTCTGAGGTTGGTGTTAGAGTTGGTGAGGATGAGCTTAGGGAGGTTGTGGATAGGCTTGATGGTGTTATTGGATGGTTGACGTACTATGGTTATTCGAGGAGTGTTGGTGGTAGGGACCTGGAGTCAATAATTGGTGATGCCGTTAGCCTGGCTAGGCAGGAGCTTGATAACTTCCTCAGCCTTAGGGTTAGTAGGAGGTATAGGGTGGTGCTTAGGTTGCTTGCCTCCGGGGGGGGTTAGGGAGTGGGGGGGGCTTATTGAAGAGGGGGGGTCTTGAGGATTATGAGGGTTCACCGATTAGTGATAGGGTTCTTCATGATGTATTAACGACGTTGAAGAGGTACTCGATAATTGATGAGAACCTGGAGTTTACGGACCCAATAGTTAGGGAGGCGGCGCGGGGGGGTTGTAATGCCTTTGATGTGCAATGTGGCCTACTGGCGTGCCTGGCATTCGCTTATGTCTATTCCGTGGCTTTTCAGTACTTGCCTTAATGCTCCGTAGTCCTCGGGCTTTAGGTGCGGTATTTTGTATGTAGTGCCTTGGTGATTGATGAAGACGTTATATGCGTAGGGCCTATAACCTCTTCCCATTATGGCTTTATGGCATATGGCTATCTCACTAAGCCTAATCTCGTGGGTGCTGTTTATCGTGCTGAGGATTACTAAGTCGTTCTTAATCTCAATGCGTTTAATCCTCGTCGATAGGGACCTTATGGAGTTTATTCGTGTAATGCTGTGGATTATTAGGGCTATACCGAGAATTAATGCTATTGAAAATAATATAACGCTGACGCTCCTGGGCCATAGGATTATTCCGGTGATATCCATAATTACCTAGGACTAGACCAGTAATTAGTGCGTGGTAATAGCCCCTAAGTACTCACTTAACATCGTCACTTATCCAAATTCATTCATATTATTAACGTATTATTTTAGTTTAGTTATTATGTATTTTGCGTTTCCCTCTCTTTCTATTTTTAGTTGTAGTTCCTGGCTATTGCCGGTAGGTAGAGTACTAGGGTTCTTATGCATTGTTGTGATGCCCTGATTCCGTACCTTGTTTGGTGCCACGCATGGAAGCACGCCATTGTTATCTTGTACTCATTGTCCCTCGTTATGTTCCTCCTGCAGTTAATTAGTGCGTAGCTTATTAGGAATTCCCTGATGTCGCTTATCCCGCACCTATGTCTCTGTTCCTGGCTTTGCAGTAGTGTTTGTTTCACATTATTATTTTATCCACTTGATTTATAAGTTACTTTCAGTGTTGGGGGGGCTGAAATATTTCGTGAAACTGAAAATTAATCACGAGGTGGTTCCCTCAGGAGTAGTACCTCCACGTAATCGCCCTCTCTAACGATTTGCCCCTTCCTCGTGAACACGAGTCCATTAACCATCAGGAGTGTGTGCGTTAGTGAACTGCCCTGTCTCGGTAACTCCTCTATGACGTAATCATTACCGACCCTCCTAACCCTAACCCTATACTGCCTGGCGAACTCCTTATCACCAAGCGTACCCCCCCTACCTAGCCTAGCCATTACCCTGGGCTCCGCAATATCCACCTTAACACCCGCGAGTCTCTTAATGACCTCCTTAACGACCACGGTCATGGCATTCAAGGCCGATATTGGATGACCCGACAGGTTAATGATGACCTTATTACCACCCAATACTGCAAGCCCCCCCGTTGGTCTGCCAGGCTCATCCTTAACCCCCCCTAATGTATATCCTTGGGTTTAGTGATTTCGTTACCTCATAAACATAGTCAATACCGCTTGGTCCTGTGCCTCCCGTGGTTATCACGATGTCCGCCATGTCCAGGGCCTTCATTACCGCATTTCTGATGGCTTCCCGGTCATCAGGTACTATGGTCCTGCCCACGACCTCGGCGTACGGTATGTACATCCTCACGTAATTTCCTATGAACGATGCCGTGCTCTCAACGACCTTACCATTAATTATTGCATCTAGCACCTCATTTGGCGCCTTAACCTCGATTAATTCGGAGCCAGTAGCTACTATGAATATTCTGACCCTCCTCCTAACCCAAACCTCGCCAATACCAAGCTCCAGCAGTGCTGGTATGTCCCAGGGCATTATGACCGTACCCTCCCTAAGGGCCGCCTCACCCCTCCTGGCAAAGTCGCCCGCTGGGTCTACATTATCCCAGGGCTTAACTGGCTTGTTAATGACAACCTCATTATTACTAACGACATCAACGAACTCCTCAGGAACGACTGCATCAGCGCCACTCGGTAAGTAGGCGCCGGTGGTTACGTAGGCGGTTTCCATGGGGGGGCCTACCTCAATACTTGGCACCTCACCAATATGTACATAACCCACAAGCCTTAACCTGGTTGGTGCCTTGGAGGTGTCTTGACTTCTAACGGCATAACCATCATAAGCGGCCTTTGGGTGCGGTGGTATGTCTATGGGTACCACGACGTCCCTAGAAAGTACCCTGCCCATCGATTCCCATACAGGTACCTTCTCCTCATCGATTGCTGATAACGCGCCTATTGCGTTGGTTAATTCCTCGAGTTCGTGGGGGGGCATCACGAACTTATACTCATGGGGGGGCTTCACGTGATTTTAAGGGACAATGCGCTATTTAAAACCCTATTAGCCCTAGTAATAATTGTTGTGAACGAGCAAATAAGCATTGACGTACTGGAGGGAGCATATCAACTGATTAATTATGATGCGAAAGATGAAGAGGCATTAATTCGGGACTTTAATTTGAGGTATGGTGACAGGTACATGGACGTGCTTAAAAGGGCTAGAGAGCTTGTGTCATTGCTTGGGGGGGAGGACGTGAGCAGTAAAATTAGGAGGTTTTATGAGTTATTGGCTGACCATTCAATGGGTAAGGTTAGGGGGGGGTTTCGGCAATGCGGCATACGCATTGGTTAAGTACATGGGGGGGCTTGGGGGGGCGATGAAGGTGTCCTTAGGGTTCAGTTCAGGCTCATGGGCTTTAATGAGGACGTAATCACCGAGTTGGTAAGAGCCGGCATTTTAATGCATAGGAATAAGGATGTCCTGTTCGTACCTGAGTACTTAATACCTAGACTACTTGAGATGGGGGGGCGTCGTTTCAGTACCTGACGTCAGGGAGCAACTGGGCAGCTTAATACCCTTGAGTTAATTGCTGTGGAATCAGCAGCCTTTAGTTCAAGGCCCATTGGTTGGTTGTTTAGGGCTATTTATGGCATTGACTTTAAAGAGCTCATCCACAGTGTGAGGATTGATGGTGTATTGGATGGCTCGATTGGTGAGCTCATACTTAACCCAGCCATTGACCTGAGGGAGCTTAGAGCCGTGATTCATGAAATGAAGGACTCCAGCGCTAGGTATATGAGGAGGGTCCTAAGTCCTCACGGTCAATACTCCTATAGCAGGGTTGCCAGGTGTGGTATTGTCTATACCGTGTTTGGCGAGGGTGGTAGGGAGCTGATAATGCTTTATCCATGGATTGTACCCAGCAGGAGAGCCCTGAATTACCACTCACGTGAGGATAGAGTCATTGTAATAATGCACAGACCCAGTGAAGAGTTTGCAGACCTAATGGACATGCATACTGATGAACTTCCACCACGTACTGGATTCGTATTCATAAGTAATAACGAGGCACTTGTCTATAGGCCTCAATACCTGAATAATGCCTTTGACTCGTTCCTCGACTTCCTATATAGGTCAAACCTGAGGGTCTCCTACCTCAATTAACCCTTTATTAGGCCAATGATGAGACCTATTATGAATGCCAGTGATGAGTATGGGATCGCCACCGTGAACTGCTGAACCTTTGAGTAGGCAATACTCATTGTATAACCTGCATAGTGAAGTAGCGAAACCAGGTTGATGGGCTTAGATAGCCCAGGGCCATGGCCAGTATTACTATGGCCAGTAGTACAAGGGCTACGCCAATCAACCTCCTTATTAATATGCCCACCAGTAGGCCGAGTACGAAGAGCCCAATTATGCTTATTACCTGGGTTAGTGTTAGGCCAAATACCTCCATTGAGAATAATTAATTATAACTTAGTATAAAAGGTTAACCCATATTACTAAGTACTTCCTTGATGGCCCTAGACAATAACCCAGATACTTCACGACCCTCCTCCTCAGTTAAATAATGCCTACCTACCATGTGCCCCCCCGTCATTGGTATTACGTGAAAGTGTATATGGAAGATAACCTGGCCGGCTCGGCACCATTATTCTGGACAATCCTCACCCCAGGCGCATTCAATGCCTTAATTACTGCCATCGCCACTGCCTTTGTAACCATTATTACATGGCATAACTCATTACTCGGTATCTCGGTTATATCCCTATAATGTCTCTTTGGCATGACAAGCGTGTGGCCCCCCCTACTTATTGGGTACTTATCGAGTATGGCTATTACATAGTCATCCTCATAAACCACGTAGGCAGGTTCCTCACCTTTAATTATCCTGCAAAATACACAGTCCATAGCGATAAACGCTCATTACGATTATTTTTAAGACTTAACACATGGCGCCGTATGGCGAGACAGACAATAAATAGAAACTCATTGCAAATATCACGAGGGCAGCCGCGAAAATCACCAGCAATATATCACTTACATTGCCCCCTACTCAGGTAATTTATTAGTAAGTAAACTCCCGAGATTGATAATATTAATGTGAGGATTTCCATCAATGTGAATGACCCTGAACACGATGGCACAACACCGGGTGTGTAGACCGCGTACCAGAACCCCATTATGAATAATACAAGTACCATCACGGCTACAATACCAAGGGCTGCAAGCCACCTACTTGGCGTTATTGAGCTCATTAAAAATCACGTATGAAACAGCCCCTTTTAAAGATGACTTACTCATAGTATCCAGGGAATGATGCAAATTAAGGATAGTAATAAATACTGGGATTAGGCCATGATCTTCAATGAGCAATTACGATGTGGGCATTCACGGTAGGGTGATTTATACAGGAATTGAAAAGTGCCCAGTATGCGGTAAAGACACGCTTCATGTAATTGAGATCCTGTATAGTGACCCAGCCTTCGGTGACTTAATACTATACAGTAATCAATGTGATCACTGCGGTTATAAGAGGATTGATATACAATACCTTAACTCCAGGGGGGGCCCATCTAGGATAATGTACGAGGTTAAGGATGATACTGACGTTTATAGGACCTATATTTTCAGGTCGAAGACCGCGAGAATAAGCAGTCCCGAACTTGGCTTTGACATCGATCCAGGGCCTGATGCGGAGGCCATGATAACTACGGTCGAGGGCCTACTACTAAGGATGATCGATGTTGCGGAGAGGATGGAGGTTCTTAATGAGGATAATGAGGAGAGCATACGTAGACTGAGGGAGTTTAAGTACAAGGTGCAGAGGCGCTTCAGGGTGAGTTTAGGTTTAGGATAATTATCGAGGACCCAAATGGCAACTCTATGATTAAGCCTCCCCCCCTGGTCGTGACTCCGATGTTCGCATTGAACCACTAGATCCAGTGGAGTAATTATTGGTTTTGGTGAAGATAAGTTTTTAATCTCCCGGAATAAGACCATAAATAATGCCTAGGCGTAGGCGTACATCCGGTATGTCGCCATTCATTGCCGCTGGACTGGTTAAGTTTAATGAGGCTAAGGAAATCGAGAGGATCAAGGTAAGCCCGCAGTTGGTTATTTTTCTTGGTATCGCGATTTCACTACTAGTAATAATCCTTAAGTTCCTAATTCCCCTCTAAATTCCTCTTCCTTGTAATTCCACCCTCATGAACGGCCCTTATAATGTCCTTAATTAATTCAGGCTTTTCCTCAATTATCGTACCAGTAACTATCGCATCAGCGCCAGCTAAGGCAAGCTCAGAGGCCCTCTCAGGATCTCGAATACCACCACCAACAATTAAAGGCTTACTAACAAGCTTCTTCACCCTAGAAACCATCCTTGGTCTCACGGATTCACGAGCACCACTGCCAGCCTCGAGGTATATCATGTCAAATCCCATTAACTGGGCCGCGTACGCATAGGCTAGGGCGATGTCATCCCTATCATAGGGTATTGGCCTTGCATTACTTACGTAACCGACGGCACCACCATCACCAACAATTATGTATGCCAACGATATTGGCTCCAGGTTCCTAAACCTCTTTACCAGCAGTACTGAGGCCTGTATTTGGGCGCCAACTATGAAGTATGGATCGGTGCTGTTAAGCACGCTTAGGAAGAATACCGCATCAGCATGTTTGCTCAGATTCGCTACACTGCCTGGGAATAGAATAACGGGTATTTTTAAAGAATCCTTAATGGTGCTTAGATACTCATCGAGTTGGCCCTCGGATATGCCTAATGAACCACCTACCATCAATGCATCACTACCGTATTCTTGAACCATCAATGCTAATTCCTTAAATTCCCTTGCAGTGACCTTATCCGGGTCGAGTAATGTCATGTGTATTGTGCCAACCTCAGCAATACGCTTCAGTAGGTATTCCTTAACGCCCATTAGGGATGATAATTAATTCTTGTATTTTAAATATCACTCCTCAGTATATCCGGTATCCTCGATATACTCGCCCTCCTCCTCACTATAGACCTCCTCGGTACTACCCTCGCCAAATTCCTCACCACCTTCGTTAAGGGATTCCGTTAATTTCTCTTCCTGATTCTCATTTACCTCACTAAGTAGTGGATTTGACTTAGTCGTTAATTGCGTTAAAGACACCGTAACCTCCCTCTTAGGCTTTATCTGACCCTGGTAATAAAGATCCACGAACTTATTGAAGTAATCCACGGGGGGGAGTAGACCAGGTATGTAATTGAACTCAGCCTCAAGGCCGCAACTACCACAGTTAACCAGTACCTTCCCCCCCTCCTTCTTATCAATCTTCACGTTAACCAATGGAGCACCACAATGCGGGCACGTGAATATTTTGGGCAGGGTCTTCTTAGGCTTAAGCATTAACTTCTTACGGCTTTTCCTCCTACGACCCATCGAAGCCACAACTAAATCTTAATATAAATATCTTTTTCTTCTTCCAAAATTAATTAGCTTTGTGTCCTATTTAAGGGATTGGATTCAGCCGGGTATGTTCTCGTCACTAATCTGCGTAACTCTGACTCATCATGGGCATAAATTACGGCAAATCCCTAAGTTATTGAAATAATACTTAAAAAACCTTATTGAGTATTTAACTGATGCATGAACAAATTATGAGTATAGTCAATGTGGCAATTATGTATTCATTAATTGTAATTGCGGCATTAATCATATCATTAGCATTAACATACGCTGCCCTGAGAATCAAGGTAATAACGAGGGACGCTGTTATACCATCGGCGCTCGTGGGCTTCATGATACTGCTCGGCGGGCCCTCCTCAATAGTACCATTCATAGTCTTCCTGGGCAGCTCGAGCGCCCTTACCAAAATCGGTGTTGAGAGAAAGGAGGAACTTGGGACGGCGGAGGACGTTAGAGGGAGAAATTGGAAGCAGGTATTAGCTGTTGGCCTAATACCC
Source organism: Vulcanisaeta distributa JCM 11216 (assembly GCF_001315985.1). Taxonomy (GTDB): domain Archaea; phylum Thermoproteota; class Thermoprotei; order Thermoproteales; family Thermocladiaceae; genus Vulcanisaeta; species Vulcanisaeta distributa_E. The sequence goes on along the minus strand of NZ_BBBI01000007.1, from coordinate 86,132 downwards.
AGTGCATTGGCATTACTCGCCGGCATGGCTTACCTAAGCCATGACGTATCGATGTATCAATTATTCTCCACGGCTGCGGTAACGGGCATCGCTATTCAAATGCAGATACCTGGGCCTCCGAGTTAGGCGTTCTTAGTAAGTCAAGGCCAAGGTTAATAACGAGGCCCTGGATTACCGTGGACCCTGGAGTATCTGGTGGCGTTACATTGCTAGGAGAGCTAAGCTCATTTCTCGGTTCGTCCACGATAGCACTTACGTACTTAGGAATTCAGTATTTACTCAAGTCCCTGGGTTATATTAATTCCGTGAATACCTGGCTTACCGTAATAGTCCTGGTCCTTGGCTATTTAGGTGAGGTTCTTGATAGTATCTTTGGAGCGTTATTTCAGCCTAAGTATAGATGCCCAAGGTGTGGTGTCATGACTGATAGGGAGGTTCACGTGTGTGGCGAGAGGACTATAAGGATTATGGGTAGTTATGACCTTGAGAATGAGGATGTAAACTTACTCGTATCGGCAGTGATTGTGGCTTCATCAATAACTGCTTTATTATTAGCGGGTCCTCACATGATTCTAACTAATTTATAAGCCGTGGGTAGTTATTTATGCCCCCCCATGGGAAGCCCTAGGTACAGGCATATTTATTGCATATTTATGCCTGGATATACAGGGCTATTACGTATACGTACCTAATCATGAACCCTTTAAATCCAGCTGTCTACGTCTACTTAATGACCCAGATAACAAATATTTACGCAGATTTCAAGAAAATCGAGGAGTTGGTCGCGAGGGGGGGCCTGTGGGTGGCTGTTAAGTACGCAAGGGGGGGTACCTGCGTGAGCTTCACACCTAAAAAGATACTCGAGTATGCCGAATTTAATGACGCAATACCCGTGGTGCTCACGCTTGTTAAGCACGTACTTAAGCAACTTAGCGATTCTGGTTATCTGCAGGTTGACAGTAGTAGGAGTATTATTAGGTATAGGTTATGTAGGGATTCAAAGCTTTGGGGGGGATTGATTAAACAGAGTAGTGGTCCTGAGGATGTTTTAAAGTTCCTTGAGGAAGTGACCCAGTGATTTAGCCATAAAACACTAATTCCTTATAACTCTCAATGAGCGCGCTTCTACCTATGGTTAGGAAGCCATTAAAGGGTGTTGGGGAAACGAACTTAATAAGTATCATTAGGAATATCATTAATACCAGTGAGGATAATGACCTAGAGTTCATGGAAATTGATGGTAATACCTTAGCCATAAAGGTTGATGGCCTCTCGCTATCAACATCCAGAATGCCCTTCATGACCTACTTTGACATGGGTTGGAAGGCCATGGCTGCGGTGGGCAGTGACTTCCTTGTAAAGTTAAGCAGGCCGCTTTATGCTGTCGTCTCCATAACAATGAGGGGGCGACTCAGATATTGATGAGTTCAGGGAACTGATTAATGGACTTAAGGAGGGAGCCAATTACCTAGGTGTGAAGTACCTCGGCGGCGATTTGAATGAGGGTCTTGACGACGTGATCGACGTCACCGCCGTGGGTAAGCCATTGGCTGGTATTATAGGTAGGAAACCCAGAGTTGGTGACGCATTAGTTACAAGACCTGGCTTTGGCTATACGGGCCTTGTCTTCAAATTATACTATAACAACGAGCTTGATAAGTGGATTGATATAAAAGCCGTTAGGGAAGGTATTGAAATATTGAGGAGACCTAAGCCTGAGTTGGGCATGTTAAATGACCTACTGCGGTATAGGGACTGTATTTCAGCTAGTATGGACTCAAGTGATGGGCTTGGCAAGGTACTCTGGACCATGTCTATAGATGGTGGCGTTAAGATAGTGGTCAATGAATTACCTGTTAATGATGAGTTCCTAAACTCCGTAAGTAGTATCACGGGCATCAATATTGAGGAGGTAGTGTTTAATGGCGGTGAGGAATTCCTACCAGTATTCTCAATAAAAGGGAATTGCATACCTGAGTTTGAGGGGCTCGGGTTTAAGCCGTTTGCAACTGTTGAGGATGGTAACGGTGTTTATTTTAAAGGCTCAATACTTAGGTATAGGGGGTTGGGACTACTTCATTGGTTGGTCAAGTACCTAAGCCTCGAGAGCCCTTATTTCACCCTTCACGAATACCTCGCGTGTCAATGTCACAATGACTATTATTGCCATTACGTAGAGAACCGTAGTTATAATGAACATTAATTGATAGGAGAACTTGGCAGGTAATGTTATCCATAGTAATGGCCTTAATGAGATTAGTACCGAGGCCTGGTACATACTCATTAACGAACCAGCCACCGCTGGTCCCCATGCACCGCCTATGTTCCTAAACACGGAATTTAAGCCCGTGGCTAAGCCCATGTTCCTCCTACCCACTGAGAACACCAGTATGTTTATTACGGCAACATTAACCATACTAATACCGGCAGATAACACAGACATTGACCCTATCACGTATGATAAGCCATAAAATGCCGTGTATGTTAGCATTAATAGGCCGATTATGGCTATTGATGAACCAATAACCGCCAACTTCTTTGCGCCGAGACTCGTAATGACTCTACCAGCTATCGGCGCAACTATCATTTGGACAACGGCCATGGGTATCATCATAATACCTGCATTCAGTATTGACAGGTCATATCCAAGTGGTTGAGGTGACTCGAGCAGGTATGTTAGGGCCTGAGCCATTAGGAATAGGGCGAAACCAGCCAGGGCAACGCCTATGTTGGCCGCCATGACATTTCTATTGCCCAATAGGTTAATAGGAACCAGTGGATAATTAACTGTTGTTTCATATAGTATGAATACTCCAAAGCCAAGCACAAAGAGTATGAGTAATGATATTACTAATGGGTCAGTCCAGCCATAGGTCGGCGCATCCGTCACGGCTATTAAACCACTGGCTAATGATGCAGAGAGTAGGAATAAGCCGACCCAGTCAATCGGCTGTGGGTTCCTAATCCTGCTTTCCCTGATGTATAGGTAAACCATTAAGTCCTCAATCAATATAAATGGGTAGACTGTGTGATACGTGGCCTGCCAGCCAAGGGTTTGAGAAACATAGGCACCGAGTGGTAGCGACACCGCCATACCAACGCCAAACATGGCGCTTATTAATCCCTGGACCTGCGGTATCATACGCGGTGGGAACTCCTCCCTAACTAGGGCGAAGGCTAGGGGCATCATTGCCATGCCAACGCCCTGTAATGCCCTACCCACCAGGAGCATTCCGTAGTTTGTTGAGAATCCCGTAATGAGGGCACCAATTGTGTACGTAATCATCGTTACCATGAGCATTCTCTTCTTCCCAAACATATCACCAAGCTTACCCATTATTGCCGAGGATAATGTACCCATGAGGATGTATATGGATAGTATCCAGGAGGCGTCGGCGGTGGATATGTTCATGTCCTTTTGAATAGTCGGTAGTGATGGTACCAACATACCCTCTGTATACATAACAACAAGTGTTAGTGTGACCAGTATCGCCGTTGCACGCCATGCATAGCAACGTCATACTCGCCCTCTAGACCAACTCCACGTCCACGCACCCACCATCACCGCCACAGAGCACTTCATAATTCACTAGCCTGCTCTGGTAATTACCTGGTCCCTGGTTGCCGTAGGAGACCTGCAGCCCACGGTTATTATTGCCCGACCTACGTCTCCTTATGGCTGCGAATATGCCTATTACAATCACGACTATTATTAGTATGAGAACAATCCAAAGCAAAACATTTGGTGCTGGCTTTACCGTTACGTAGGTCGTCACAGACTCAGTTAATGGGTATAGCGAACCCGTCTGATTCCACACGAAAGTCAGCACCAAGGGATAGGTGCCAGGTCTAGCGTTTGAATCAACATCCACCAGGAAAGTCACGTTTATCTCCTGACCCGGTTCTAGATCACCAATGAATGCCTCTGATGCCGTTAATGCCGAAAGTGGGTTGCTCGATGATACGTGAGGCTGTATTACCTGGCCCGTGGATATAGTCACCATCACGTTCTTAGCCTCGACTGGTCCCTCATTCATTATCGTGATTGTTATTGGAACCTTAGAAGCACCAGGTGATAATGTTGGTGATGTAATCGTACTGAGTAGTGCACCTAGGTCTGATGGGGGGGTTGGTGGCTGTGGATAACTAACACCCACAACAATTAGGTTCGCCCTAGGCCTTACATTTAGTTGGAAATACCTCGTTGTTGAACCACCGTCATATGTTATGGATATGCCCACCGTGTAATTACCTGGATCGCTTGGTAGGCTTATGGGCACAGTTAACTGTATCGGCTGGCCAGGTGGTATTGCACCGAGTATCAACGGCATACTTATTAATGGTGACACGCCTGAACCATTTATGAAGAGCGCAGCGTTATAGGCAATCCCAGACCCAATATTAACAATGCTCAGTATTAACTGAGCCATTGGGTAGCTCTGGAATACCTCGGGTGGGTTTGTGGCTATGGACTGAATATAGACAATGGGTTCCTGAGGAACCACCAGTGTTGCGTTGATCATATCATCAACGCCCGTGAAGTAATCAACCCTGAGCTCCAGTGTGTAGTTACCCTGCGGTATGTAACTGGGCACGTATGCGTAAAATGTCAATGGCACTGGTTGGCCTGGCGGTAGGGCTGGAAGGTGTTGCGTGGTGTTTACTATATCGAGCTGCGGTGGTGCTGATAGTAGGGTAACCGTGACATTATAGACAGGGGTATTTCCGTAGTTAGTTAGGTATATCGTAATGGGCACGTAGGACCCAGGTAATGCCTGAACCACATTATCTGGCGTACCTATCATGGCCGTCGCCTCAAAACCGGTATAACCAAGTATGGGGATGGAAACGTTCGTATTAACACTCTCTGAGGACTGGGAAGTGGTTATTGAGGGTATCGACCCCCCCATTACTGTTGGTATCTGTATGGTCACAGGCACGGTCTTGACCCCCCCGGTGATTATTGGCGTATTATTATAAAGCATGGTGGTGACTAGGGTGGTTACTGGAATCGAAATAGTCTGATAAGTAATGAGGGGCTTAACGGTAGTCGTTATGTTAACCTCGGTGTAATTAACCGTTATAGGAACTTCGTATATGCCCATGGGCACGTCAGGATCAACCTGTACATAGACAATGCACGAACTATTACCCTCAGGTGGTACAACGGGTATTTGGCAGTAATTTGATGATGAGTTAACGTAGTAAATCGGCGTTATTAATGATGAGTTTATGGTTATGGTCATGTTGAATAGGTAGGTCTGCGTTGGGTTGAACACAGTGAACACTAGGTATGAGTCCTCACCAGGTGCCACAGGTTGATTAAGTAACCAGTGGGCCAGTACTATTATAGATAGTGATATCGGATCCATCGAAACACACAAGGCAGACCCCCCTCTTTAAAAACCATTCTCAGTTATCGAATAGATATCGATGAAAAGTACGTACAAAAAATTAATAAACCAAGGACAATGAATAATGAGCTTGCGGGGGGGGTGCCCGAGCCAGGTCAAAGGGGGGGACGGGTTTAGGTCCCGTTGGCGAAGGCCTGCGTGGGTTCAAATCCCACCCCCCCCGCACCAATAATTGAAAATGGAAAATCCTTAATAATTAATAGGAAAGTTCGTATGTATTTATGGGCTAAACTTGCTTTATTTTATTATTTCATATGAGCAATTCTATATTCATTCATTTTAATTATCACCTCATTGAGATTTTGCAGCGGCGTCCCTGGCTTTTCGCCACTGAATTCGCTATAGGCTCTTGCTATATTACCTACGATCCTCTCCTTATCGTACCAATTAGCGAATTCCATGAGATCGATCCTCTGGGTAGCCTCATAAAATGACAAGCCCTCCTTAAAGTATCTCCAGGCCTCATCCTAATGTACACTAGGTAATCCCTCGCCCTGTACAGTGCCTTCCTACCGTACGACACGGGGGGGCCGTGGCCAGGCACGTAAATATCGGCATTTAATGAAGCCAAACGATCAAGGGCCTCTATTGATCCTGAGACTGAACCAAATAGTACAAAGGGTGTGCATGGTTCGGCAAACAATAGGTCACCCGTGAATACAACCCTGGAGTCTGGTATGTAAACATAGACATCACCGACGGTATGCGCCGGATACCCAATGTACTTAACCTCGATTGCCCTATCACCCGCATAGAGCGTGAGCGATTCCGAAAAGACCAGGTCCTGCGGTGTATACCTGGCACCGCTGAAATCCATTTCGGGGGAATAACTTCTCGTAAAGCCCTATCACGTTTGTCCTCATTTCCTCCTCAATGAGCCTTCTCGTGTTTACGTGGGATATCGTTACCGCATTGAATAGGTGATTGGTCCATGTGTGATCACCATGGTAATGGGTATTGATTAGAAACCGTATTGGCTTGTCCGTGACTTTCCTTATGCTTGATAGGAAATCCATGGCCATTTTCTCGTTTGTTAATGAGTCAATGACTATGGAGAAATCCCTACCAACTATTAGGCCTGCATTTGCGATGAACCAGATACCCCCCCTGGGTTGTATGTATGCGTAGATGCCCTTATCAAGTTCGATAAGGCCTGTCTGCCATTCCATGTTTTTCAATGAATAATAATTCAAATAAAACTTATAAGTTTTATTAATTGTACAATATATCAATGAAACTACTTAGTTACTTGAAGGATGGTAGAGTTAGATCCGGAGTATTGCTTGATGATAGATACGTCGTTGATTTAAATGATAATTGCTATGCGATGCTTATTGATAGGGGTGAGGATGAGCAATATGCAGAGAGGTACTGCGGTGCGGTTCTGCCGCCTGATATGTTGGGTGTCCTGCAGTCAGGTGATGAAGGATTGAAACTAATCAATAGCGTTATTGATTGGGTGAAGAGACATAGGGAGATTGCCGTGATGAGATTAATTAGCGATGTAAAGTTGAAGGCTCCATTGACCAGGGCTAACATGCTTAGGGACTTCCTCGCCTTTAGGGGGCCATGTTGAGGCATCATCAAGGAGAATGGGCACCAGGGTACCTGAGGAGTGGTTTAAAGTGCCGACTTACTATAAGGGTGACCCAGCCATATTCTATGGACATATGGAAGATGTGCCATGGCCGAGTTATGCTAAAACCTTAGACTTCGAGCTTGAGGTGGCCGCGATAACGTATAAGAAGGGTAGGGACGTGAGTAAGGATAGGGCTTACGAATTAATTATTGGTTACACGATATTTAACGACTTCAGCGTCAGGGAGTTGGAGGCGGTGGAGCTGAGGCTCCTGCTTGGTCCAGGTAAGAGCAAGGACTTTGCTAATGGGCTTGGTCCCTGGATCGTCACGAGGGATGAACTACCCGACATAAAGGGCCTAAGAGTTTATGCTAAGGTTAATGGAGAGACTTGGTGTGATACGAAGATAGAGGATATGCAGTGGGACTTTGGGGGATATGATATCCTACGTATCAATGAGTGAGTACGTGAGGCCAGGAGACGTATTTGGAAGCGGCACTGTGTCTGGGTGTACTGGGCTTGACATTGGGCGAAGCTAAGGCCGGGCGATACCGTGGAGTTGTACGTGGAGAAGATTGGGACTTTAATCAATAGGGTGATTAAGTGAGTTGTGACGCTTATTTTTAGCGCTTAAAATGGATCATCGCGATCCATTACCATAACCAGTTATTAATGATGAAGTACCCTGCCCATTGACTTATTTCGTAATTTATTTTCGATTACTTAAAAGAACATATCGAGACTTGTCTGTTGTTTCCCACCTTCCTCCTCTTCCTCCTCAGTTCTCCTTCTTTTTGTGTCTCTATTGCTCTCGAGTATTCTCTGCATGTACTCAAATTCCTCACCGATGGCCCTATACAGGTCATTTAATCTTGACTTCCACCCATCACCAAGACCTAGCATATCTATAACTAACTCATCAATGGTTCTCTGCGTAGAATCCCCACTCTTAATCCTATCATACAGTGGAGGGACGTCCATCTTACTTACCTTGTCATATATGGAGAACGCCCTATTCACTAATTCATACTTTAAATCGTAAATACTTGGAACAATCACATTACTCCAAACCCTATCGGTGTCAAGGCGTATCCAAGCGCCCTCGGTCTCCACGTGATATGCAAGTAATTGAATTAATGTAAATGCGCTATTCAAGTATAGGGTTAGTATTTTCTCGTATTTTAAAGCATCGTTAATGTCCTTAGCACCGTATTCCTTCAACCTTAAACCTAAGGTGGTGGCTGTGTAAATGATGGGATAATTGGCATGAAAGACGAGCCAATAAACGTTTGGTGACGTTATCCTGACCCTATACGTTATTAAAGTCCTGCTCGCCTTATCTCTGTAGGCTTCACGAACATCATATATAGCACTACGCCTCCTTCTGCCATCATTAAGGCCCGCTGCCTTCCAATCATCATCTTCTAGTGCGTGCTCATCCACCAACGCAAATTCGCTTTCACCCGTGATATCGAAGTGCCTAACATTAGATGCAGTCCTCAGGCTTGGCACTAGGTATTTCCTATCAATGCCTCTTTTCACGTCTGTGTTACCCAACTTGATCACAACCCTATCCCTATCCTCATTAACAAGCCGGAAACTGATTTTACCTCTGGCGCCGTATCTTGCAATAAAAAGTCTCCTTGCGTAATCCTCAACACCCTCACCGTGCCCCCTATATTTCCCGGGCCAATAAGTGATTATCTCGGCCACGTCAGAAAGCTTGGGAAAGGACCCAATCGTATCAAGTAATTCCAGAAATAGCTTTTGGGCGTTTGGGCTATTAAATCCCACGATTGGTTTTAAATTATCCACAAACCTGGTTATGAGCCTCGAAACATCGTGAATAATAACCACGTCAAAGAAATCGCTGGAGATCGAACGATGATGCCCACCCTGACCGAGCGTCCTTATATCATTCATAAGTCTCATGATGTCACCATCCGTTAGCTCCTCAATTCGTCTTTTCAGGATTATGAAGACCAGGTAATCCCTGGCCGGGTCACCCCCCCTTTTCTAGCACAACCAAGTAATCTCTATAGTGCGCACCCTCACTAAAGGCGGTCTCCACAGCACTCCTAACCACATACCTCAGTGCATACCCCCCCCTCCTGCCAAGTAGGTATTCTCTAACGCTTATTGCCGTACGGCCCGAGAAAAACTCCTCAGGAGTTACTGCGGCTATTTTTCCACCAGGTCTAATCACGTTGTCCGAGGCCGCGAAAAAGAATGCCCAATAGCCTATCCTACCGCCTGAAATTATGTTACCAAGCATTCTCACTAATTTTCCCTTTTCCCTCTCAGGAATTCTTTCTTCCCACCTCGTGAATGGTGGATTCATTATAACAACATCAAATCCCTCATGCGGTAGAGTCAGTTTCATATACTCCTCCTGGGATTCACGTAAGTATCTTTCGATGTTTTCCGATGATGGGTCATCGCCTATTACCTTTTCAGCATGTACCATCTTTTCAATACCATCACCAGCAAATACCCTTGGCTCAACCTTAACGAATGGATTCTGCAACGCCAGGTTTATTGTTGTTAACTCCTTGGCGAACTGCATAACGTCAATACCAACAATATGCTCCCTAAGGAAGATCTCATGAAGCCTATCCTCAGGAATGCTAATACCCTGCTCTTTGGCTTTCCTAAGCTTGGCCTGGTATGCCTCAGCCAATAGTGTGCCTGATCCGCAGGCTGGATCGAGAACCTTGTCATCCCACTTCTCAATGGCTAAATTAGCCAATACCTTAGCTGCCTGGGGGCTTTGTGAAGAAGGCGCCCAGGTTTTTCCTAGTTTCTGGCGGTAGCCCAAATTGATATATTCTGCCAAAGAGCTCCTCCTTAACGTGCTCAGGTCTTAATGGGTAGAAGGTATACACGTACTTAGCCAATACCTGGCTTATCCTTATGTAGGAATTAGGCTCTAGCGTCTTTAATGCCCTAAGGATATCGAGCATGTGGAGTATTGACCCCAGTATCTTATGGTAATCGCTTAGTACATCCTTACCTGAAGTGATAATACTATTATAGAGCCTATCAATGAAATCACTATACTCATCTGGAGACAGTGGGTTTTGCACCTCAGGCAATACTACCTTATTGTAAACCCTCCTGGATACAATATGTAGGAACAGTAATTGAAGGGCGAGTAGGTAAGCCATTATATCGGCTGTGTAAATCCTCATTTCCTCCTCATTTAAAAAGTCCTCGAGCATGGCCCTGTAATAATCAAAGCTACCAATGATTGCCTGGGTCCCATCGAAGTATTGCTTAATGCCGGTTAATCCCCCCCTCAGGGTTACCGCAAGTTCCTCAATAGTCTCCCTGGTAATCCTCGCAATCGTTAAATAATCAATTAATGGCACCTGCACACGCCTAAACTCAACTAGGCCCTTAACCACGGTTTCGATAAGCCCGTAGAGCGTCACATCCTCTAAATCAATGCCCTGCCAAGCCGTTAGGACCAGGCCTCGGGAAACCCTCAGATTAGGGCCTACCTTCTCAAGTTCCTCAGGTCTTACCTGCCTAATATCCTTTGGAAACAGTATTCCAATTAGGTCAAAACCCAATTGCCTGGCTATTGGGTATGTCTTAGCAATATCATCGATTATCTTCTCCGTAGTATCTATCTTAACCTGAATAAGTACTTTATAATTATCGATACGAAGCCAAATATCTGGAAAGGACCTATTGGGGAGGCTGATTTCCTGAACACCGGATATGCTGATACCGTACTTCCCAGCAATATCCCTAAGAACATTAATAATAATTGGGTAGAGACTACGCTCAGTAATTCGAATACTCATGCGAAATCACCCAACACCATTCCCACATCTTACACTAACCGTCTTATGGAAAACCATAATCACGTTTATTAATACTATCTTTAACCCAATCAATATTATATCAGTATCACCATGCCGATCCTTAAATGCTATTAAAATGAGCATTTGTATTAGGTTGTTACAAATCAAACTAAATAAAAGCTGTAATTGGCAGTATACGTAGTTCGATACAGCACCAAATTAATCGCGCCATAACCAACCCGGGGGGGATTTTGGCCGGTATTGGTGCATTTATTGTATTGGTACTCTTTCCGGGTATCACTATCATAAATTAAGGAGTAAGCAACATAAGGTTAAGATACCTGGGAGTCCAGTATTTTAATCATGATAGTCTTATTGTCATTAAATCACTGTATATCGGCCCCCCCTTTGGCGTCAACACACTCCTCTTCAGCTTCACAGAATCCACCAACTGCGTTCCGAAGTCCATATTCTCATACTTCCTAACAACCTCCATGTACCTGTCCCTATTCCTAACGTACTTAACCCTGGCAATGGTTAGGTGCGGTACAAAGCCCCTCTCATCCCTCTCACCAATGTCTCCCGTGAACTTCATTATTAATTCATGCAGGTTCATCAAGTCCCTCGCGCCCTCCTCAATGCCGACCCAAATAACCCTTGGCCTCTCTATGTTTGGGAATGCCCCAATCCCCCTAATATGCATTGTGAATTGATTATACCTAACATTGTTGAGTCTCTTCTTCAACTCCTCAACAAGCTCCCTGCTTACTTCGCCAATGAACCTCAGGGTTATGTGTAGGTTCTCGGGCTCCACGGGCTTCATGTCGACTCCAGCACTCATGAACTCCCTCTGCATCTTAATTATTGGTTCCTTTAATTGGTCCGTTAGATCCACGGCAATGAATACCCTATATAACTCCCTGGACATTAACCTATTGTTAATACGGTGATTAATTTAATTTTAACTATTAGACACCCCCCCTCTTAACCATCTCATAAATCCACTTATTAAGATACTCACACTTCTCAGGCGTTATTTCATCGGTTGTCCCGCAGATGTCGATGTACGGGCAGTAGAAGCAAGGTATCCTGGTCAGCAGGTCATACGTGAGGACCTTCATTAATGACCCGGCTTCCGTTAATTCCCTGGCCACGGCCATGCCTAGTTCCGTCAACCTTACCTTATACATGACCCTCTTGCCACTGCCAACATTCTCCTTAGCAAGTAAGCCCTTCTTCTCGAGCTTAGTTATGAATGGCATGCCAGCCTTACTCTTGATACCCATGACCCTCCAAATATCCCTGAGCATGATCTCGCCACCGGCCTTATAAATCTCCTCAAGGATTTTAGTCTCCTTATCACTCAATTCCCTAATTAATGATGATACGCCACTACTCACGAACAAAGGCAACAAAATCACCCTTTAAAAAATTTCTAATCATTACTTCAGGTAATTACCTCCCTGGTTTAAAGTACCCCGTTATACGCACCAACCCAAATAAGGCCCCCCCTACCTCTAAATACGATGCGACCTCAGTAATATGAAGATAATCAAGGGATAGAACCCAGTTTAATTTTAATGAAATAACGTTGATTCACCATCAAACCTCAATAACAATATCTATCTTAGATATGACTTCCTTATAGCGGTTCCTAATGGTCACATCAGTGACGCCAGAGGCTTCAGCAACATCACGCTGCCTCTTCCTAACGCCCATTAGAGTCACGGCTATGTAAACCGCAGAAGCCACAAGCGCGTAAAATGTCCTGCCATTGGTTAGGCGTCTACGTTGCCCCCCCTCGTTAATGATCTCCATGGCCAGCTTTGTCACGTGGTACCTAATGTCTTCATTCAGCTTAAGGGCATTGATAACCCTCTGGAGAAATCTACCCAGCTCCTCCTGACTCTTCACAACAACGTCATTATTGCCAATTACCTGCCTAACAAGACCAAGGAGCCTGCTAATCCTCTTGCTTTTCTCGACATTTAGGGCGTTCCTTAAATCACGGAGCGTACAAACAACCTTAGATCTCTTGCAGGCCACGTAGAGTAGGACTAAGGCCAGGTCCTTAGTCCTGACGCCCCCTGAGGTCATGCCTACTCGCCAATTGCCTAAATAGGACTAGGGCTTCCTCAATGACATTATCGGGCAGGTTTAGTTCATACTTAACGGGCTTAATCACATCAAGGAGCTCTGCAATTCTTCTCTCGGTATATTGATACTGATTATACCTATTGAGCCTAATTAACGCCCTTAACTTGTTATGAAGCATTAAGTTATGCCTTACACTGATTATGGAATTGCCAAGGCCCTGACCGGGCAGTGCAGGCTTATTGGCTTAGCCTCTCATGGGCTAGTGCCTCCTCGCCGCTGAATGCCTCCATTCGGGTCCTAAATCCATGACATGCTCCTCAATCACTAAGCCACAATGCCTACAAACCAATTCGCCCCCCCTTTCCGGTCAAAGACTATGTCCGTAGATCCACAGTTAGGACACACGAGCTTCTCAGCCTTAATGAGATTATTTGCCGTGACCATGTCCACCACCCCCCCTCCTTTTCCTCATATCTACGTCTCTGACATAAGCGGACTTACCCACGAAGTCCTCAGGCCTCGACAGTTGAGGATCCAGCTTAACTAGACCGTAGGGCGAATTTACAGGACCAATAATGTCGTAGAGAGACCCCCCCAGTCTCTTCATTGTATAGTCATAAACTGTAATACCGAGTGGGGGGGAATTAACGATAACCTTATCACGAATCTCCCATCGTGGGATAAATGCATGATATCACCTATCTTCTTGAGCATCTAACGTATACGTCGTATACAATATTTAAAAGTAATGCTTTTCATCATTGGAAATACCGTTGTATTACAACAATATCAGGTAAGGAATAATAAAACACGTATACACTTAAGTTTAGACACCATGTGTAGTATGTGCAATAGTGCATAATAAATATAAATACGTATAACGGTAATACCGCGTGCTTGCTGTAATTGCACTGGGTGGGAACGCCTTCGCAAGAGAGGGTGGTAAGGTTGGTTCGCCTGAGGAACAGTGGGAACGGGTTAAGCTTGCGGCAGGTGACGTCGCTGACATGATCGAAGAGGGCTTTGACGTAGTCGTTACCCATGGTAATGGACCACAGGCCGGTTTGCTTGCCGAGAGGGTTAGTGATTACCTGAGCCTTGATATGATCGACGCAGCCACCGAGGGTTGGATGGGCTACTTAATAGCCAATGCCTTGACCAATGAGTTCCTGCGGCGGGGTATTCGGCGGAGTCCCGTCATTGTTATTTCACGGTCAATCGTTAATAAAAATGACCCAGCCTTTCAAAACCCCCCACGAAATACATAGGCCCGATATATGATAAGGAAACCGCGGATAAATTATCGAAGGAGAGAGGTTGGGTCTTTAAGTGGGATATGCGTGGTGGGTTTAGGAGGGTTGTACCATCACCGGAGCCCGTGGGCACTATGGAGCTTGACTTGGTGAGACTATTATTAAGGGAGGGTTACGTGCCCATAGCCGTGGGTGGCGGCGGAATACCAATCATCAGCAATGGTGAGGTTAGGGGTGTTGATGCGGTTATCGATAAGGACTTAGCGAGCCAAGTACTTGCTAATGCCATTAATGCTGATTACCTATTAATACTGACTGACGTGGATTACGTATACATCAATTATAAGAAGCCTAATCAGGTAAGGTTGACGGAGGTCACGGTCGGCGAACTCGAGAGGTACTATAATGAAGGTCAATTCCCGCCAGGTAGTATGGGGGGGCCGAAGGTTCTAGCGGTTATCAGGTTCATTAAGGGTGGTGGGAAGGCTGCGTACATAGGACCGCTGGGTAGGGCTAGAGACGTGATTAAGGGTTTAGTGGGGACAAGGATCGTGCCTAAGAAAGCCTTTTGACATTTAAAATGGGTTTTATTTTGAGGGCTGTATCACGTTTCTTTATTGTTAAATACTGTTAGCACTTCATTACTTGCATAACCTCCTTTAAATACCGAGCCCCTCAATTCGGGTTGGTATTTGGGTATGACCCACTGCGTCATTAGCGGCACGTATATTAATCCCGATAGTAGGAAGGATAGTAACCATGAGTTACTAAATATTATGTCGTGATATGGTATGAAGGGTGCATAGATTATGAACTCCACAATTATGAAGGTAATAAAAGCCGCCGGGTTGATACCTCTCCAGTACCTAAACCTGCCCCCCCTGCTCCAGAATACATCGGTTAACTCAAACCTGAAGCGTCTTATTAATGCGTAGTCAAATATTATGATACCCTCAACAGACCCCCAGCAACCCACCATACGTCAGTAACCAATTATATAGGTAGCCGTATGCCGAGCCGTAATACGTCCACGCACCAAGCGCTATTGAAACTGCGATCACGATCAACGCTCCCCCTGAACCATGTTAGTTTCCTCGGAAATGTGTTCGCGAAGTCATACGCTGGTCCAACAGTATTTGCAAATACGTTCACGGAAAACGTGGCTAGTAAGAACAATGCGTTTAGTAGTATTGCGAGTGTTGGGCTTAGGTATAGTGTTGATGCTAGTATTGGGTCCCAAATAGCTACGTGGTATACCTGCTCTATGGCTCCCGTGGTCATGACCCCCGAGCACCGCTATTACAAGCATCATGAACGGCATAGGCACCTGACCAATCGCCTGCGCGAATTGGCTCTTGGCGAACCTGGTGTAGTCTGGCATTGATAGTGCCATTGTGGCCCAGTAGGCTATGTTTGCGTTTAGGAATGCGAACCACATTATCCAGTAATTAATTCCGGTCACCGTGGGCTTGATCGAGAATATCTGCCCGAAGTTCCAGTGGGATAGCTCATGAAGTTGTACCACAGTATTACGAAGCCAAGAAGCACCAGCGGCGCCGCGAGCCTCGCGAACCACTTAAGGGCTGGCTGTGCCTCGGGCACTGGCGAGAAGTAGAGCAGTGCTACTTGCAGTAGTATTATCGCCGCGAAAGTTGTCCAGAAGACTTGCGGGAAGGCTAGGCTTAACGTATATGGACTTGCATTACCCTGGGCCACGTAGCTCTCTATCACACTTAATTTATGGGCCAATATTGCGTATATACCCACGGCTGCTTCAGTCATTATGTAGGTCTCTATTCCCCCCCACCAACCGGCTCCAATGATTGCCCTAATCCAGCTCGGGAATATTGCGCCGTAGACGCCCCCCCACCTGGTCCTCGTTAGGACAGGCTCTGGTATGCCGTACCTCGCACCGCCATGGCTCTGTATTATCATTGGCACCAGCACTATGGCATTGCCCAGGAACACCAGGAGTATTGAGTCAAAGGTACCCAAGCCAAAGGACAGACCAACACTTGCCAGGGACCAGCTGGGCACTATGAATGCCATACCGAACCAAATAGCAGCATATGTATACCAGTCCCAATTCCTCTTCCTTATTGGCGTTGGGTGAAAGTCGACATTCCACAGAAACTTCTCCTCTGGATATCCTTTAGTTAACTCGACCTGGCCTCTTTTTGCGTCATATTTTACGGCCCCTACTCTGTCCGTTGGGTATACCAAGATGCCCTCACCACGTCTAATACTACCTTTATAAAAATTACTAATGAAATAGGGATGGTATAGATTAAATTATTACTTTTGAATTATCAATAATGAGTGGATCTATGCCCATGAATGCCGTAATTACCAAGCCTGTGGAAGGATCATTAATTGTAAAACTAAATAGACCCGAAAAAAGGAATGCCTTTAACCTCGAGTTGACCTTGATGACCCAGGATGCCGTGACCCTGGGCTGTAGAAATTATAAGGGCATCATAATAACTGGTGAGGGTAAGGTCTTCTCGGCAGGTCTTGACCTGGCCGAGATATACGGCTTTAAAAACATTGAGGAATCTAGGAGGTACTTCTCGGCAATTAAGGATTTAGCCGTTACTATTGCAAATTGTGAAAAACCGGTGATTGCCCTCGTTAATGGCTCAGCCTACGGATTCGCAACGGAACTCCTATACTTCGTTGACCAAGTCGTTGCGGTTAGAGGCTCGGAGTTTTCCCTGCCTGGTATTAGGTATGGACTCGTACCCGTGACACCAGCCTTCGCGCCATACCTCTTCGGCATGTTAAAGACCAGGTTCTTCCTGGATAGGGACTTTAAATTAAGCATTGATGATGCAGTTGATTGGGGGCTTGTCCATAGAGTAGTCAATAACGTTGACGAGGGATTAAGGGTATCCCTAGAACTCATTGATAAGGTAAGCGCGATACCGCATGATGCTTATAAGACGATTAAGAGATTAATGATATCCTCAATAATTAATGAGATTAATGATAGGTGGAATGAGTTGCTGAATATGTTGGCTGAGGAGTCACTAAAACCTGAGGTTAAGGCGAGACTCGAGGAGTTCCTCAAAAGGTAAATGCTATTAAGTAGGGTATTCATGCTCCCTTTTGATGATTGAGGTGTTCAGTAATGATGAATACCACGTATATATTGATAGCGATGCGTTGGTCTTCACGCCAATACGCATTAACGGTAGGGTACTACTACTGCCGCCACCAGGTGTTAAGCCCCCCCAATTCTACTCAATACTGGCTGTGTTGCTTGTGAGGTCAGGTATTGAGGTTATAATGCCGAGGCGTCATTTACCATGTAGTAAATCAAGCCTTACATGGGCCATCAATAAACTCCTCAGGAGGTATAATTACGACATAATCATAATGCTTGGTTTTGACCTAGTCGCGATTAATTATCCCAAGTTAGTTATTGAGTTTAGCGGTGATAGCATTATTAGGCAATTGGTTAGGTCTAACGTGCCTGGGTCAGTCCACGGCTTACCAATTAATGAGTGCACCTGGATCAAGGATAGTATTAAGAGGGCTGATTTGAGTGTTGATGAGGAATTGCCTTCGCTCAATACCATTGTCAAGATCAGGGACTTAGTACTTAATAGAGGCTTGCATTTAGTAGGTGTAAGTAAAAATAATTAATTGACCCTTTAGGAAATAGATATTGTGAGGGTACCACTGTTTATAGAGTTTGGTGGTAGGAACGTATTAATAATCGGAGGCGGCGGCGTTGGTACTAGGAGGGCTATCAAGTTCCTACTGGCGGGTGCCAATGTTAGGGTGATAAGCCTTGAATTTAGTAATGAACTAATGCGCTATGCCGAGCAGGGCAAGGTGGAGCTGGTTAGGGGGGGTAATGCTCATGATGAGGAATTGCTCAGGAGAAACCTTGAGTGGGCTGACCTGGTGATTATTGCGACCAATGACCAGGCAATAAACGAGAAGGTTAGGAAGTTGGCTAAGGACATGAGGAAGTTCTTTAATGATGCCACAAATGCCGAAGAGACCGAGGTGGTGGTTCCCTTTGAGAGCGAGATTAATGGTATTAGGGTCGCTGTTACTACCGAGGGACTCAGCGGTATTGTGGCAAGAAGAACCCTTGAGAAGATAATGAACACGCTTAGGGAGGATGAGGAGTTAATGAACATGGCTAGGGTTTGGTACGCAGTTAAGAGTAAGCTTAAGGAGGTCGTGAGCGACGTAAGGACTAGGTTGGATTTATACATGGAGCTTGATAATGATGAGAAATTCAATGAACTGGCTAAGAAGGGATTTATTGATGAGGCCCTAAATTATGTAATGAATAAGGTATCATCTCATAATTAGGAGAATCAATTTTAAGGACCACCAAAGGCTCTGTCCCCCCCGGCATCACCAAGCCCGGGCACTATGTAGCCTCTCTCATTCATCTCAGGGTCTATGGCAACCGTATAAATCTCGGCAAATGGATACTCCCTGAGAACTCTCTCTATGCCGTACTTAGTGGCTATGACGCTGGCTATAATAGTCCTCTTGGGAACTCCATACTTAAGGACATGCCTTAATACTGAGGTTATCGTAGAGCCAGTCGCGAGCATTGGATCAGCGATTATGAGGATATCGTCCTTGAATATCCTGGGCACCTTAACATACGTAATTTCAATGTCGAAGTCCAGCGAGCCGGGCTTATGAGACTCCTCAACCTCCTTGCACTGACAACACCCATCCTGGCATTCGCGAAAATCTTGACCAAGCCCTCGACCAACGGCATGGCAGCCCTGAGAACCTGTATAATGACTACGTGATCGAGGTCCCTAATCCTAACGCCCTTAGCCTTAACACCAAGTGGTGTTTCTACCTCCACGGTCTCTATGTCCATGGATTTCACAATCTCGTAACCCATCAACCTACCAAGCCTAACAAGGCCCTTCCTAAACTCGATTTGCTTAGTATTTCTATCCCTTAGAGTCGTTAAGATGGCTTGCGCCAGTGGGTGGTCAATAACGACTACCCTACCCAAGGAAACCCGCCATAACCGTGAAAGCGCATATTTAAAGAACTTTTGCTACTTAGTAATTAGGTACTACGGGGTGATGATGATGGTAGCCACCGATGAGTGACGATGGTCCAAAGCGCTGATCACTTAGTAGGTAATCGTCCTTATGGAATCCCTAGCCAATTCAAGGACCTCAAGCCTATCGACATTCAGGTAGGCCTTTAACGTATTTATGAAAGTCTCAACACCCTTACCTGGATTGAAGAACGGCGACTTGTACTGAGCACCTGAGGCGTACTTGTGACCACCGCCACCAAGCTTCGTAGCCACCTGGGTGCAGTCATATGGGCTATCCCTATCAGCCCACAGTAATACCTGAATGCCCTCCTACTTAACCTAAGTAATATGTTTACCATCTTGGCACCCCTATGTTGTAGTTCAATTGTTAATTGCCTATAGGATATCCCCAGGTCAATGGGGGGGCTATAAATATTGATCACATCCTTAATTGGTATTTTATCGGCAATCTCAAGCATGAGTCTCCTAGCCCTGTAACCCCTCTCAATCAACCTACTAATCCTGGAGTTACTCAATGCTTGAAGACCGTTAATTGCGAGGCTCTTAATAATAAAGATCTTCTCAGGGTATGACGCGAACCTTACGGCTAGGTCGAGCCTCTCAGCCTCCTCACTCGTTATGTTGGCGGTATCCGTCTCAATAGCCACCTTAACAAGGCTATTGGCTATTGGGTCATTCTCGAGATCAAGGGCCTTCATTGCCATGAGGGCTGAGCAGGCGCCTCCGGGTCATAAAACTCAATCTTGGCGCAGGGCTTGTTGGTCCTGTGGTGATCAGCCTTATGAGGACCTTACCTGGACATGGTAGGTCAGCCACAAAGGTCCAGGAGAGGCTCTTGATCCACCAGGACCTATTAACCTCGCTCGGTGCCGCAAGCACTACGACACCGTTCGGGTACTTCCTCAGAAATAGGGCTGCGCTTGTTATACCATCAACATCACCGCTATCACAAAGCGCCAATGGCCTATTACTCAGCTTAGCCCATAGCGCCGATAAAAACCTCCTCATGAGCGAGTAATCGCTAACTACTTCCTTAAAATTATTTTTCCTTAAGATATCTTGAGCAGACAGGGCAGTTCTCAACCCTACTAAGCTTTATCTCATCAATGACCCAATTCTTACCATCAATTATCAACAACTTATTAATAAGGGGCTCGCCAATGCCCGTTATCAATTTAATGACCTCAGTCGCCTCTATCGACGCCACAACACCAACCACAGGACCAACGACTGGGCAATAACCAACGCACTGGGGGGGCAATGATTTTACCTGCACTAATTCATAGAGGCAGGGCGTCTTACCTGGTATTATCGTTGATACTTGGCCATACCAACCATTCACCGCGCCGTGGACTAGGGGGCTTCCTCAACTTAACAATGGCCTCATTTAATACCTGCCTACCCAACCAATTATCGAGTGCGTCAACCACGACATCGACGTCCTTAATGACCTCCTCAGCATTCTCACTGGTTAACGCCTCATTCACCGGCCTTACCTTAACCGCTGAATTAATATCACGAAGCCTCTTCGTAGCAACTTCAACCTTTGGCTTGCCAATATCCTCCTCTCTATACAGTAATTGCCTGTGAAGGTCTGTTATATTGATCGTATCATAATCGATTATAGTCAACTCACCAACACCGGCGCCAACTAGATACATGGATACTAAGGTTCCAAGGCCTCCTAAGCCCACAACTGCTACATGAGCTCTCGAAAGCCTTTCCTGACCCTCCCTACCGATGACTGCGACCTGCCTTGAATACCTATCAATTAGGTGTATGGCGACCATACAGTAGTCATTACTCAAAAATAAATTAATAAGAATTAAGCATCACGTTAACACCAATGAGAAGTAGTAAGGCGCTGTTGCCGTACCTTCCAATACTGATGATTAGGATTGGGTCGGGAGCAAACACGTTCCTAATATCCTACCTATCACCAGGTAGTAACATAATGGTCGGCTTGATACTGGCCTCATACCCATTCGTTGAGGCCCTGAGCTCCTTCGTGGCTGGTTACATGGCTGATAAAATTGGCAGAAAACTAACATTGATAATGGGTTATACTTGGATTTTAATATTCATGGCATTAATATACATAGCAATAGCCCTACTGAAGAACCCATTGGCCACTGCTGTATTTAACGGTGCAATGGGCTTCGGCGCGGCCTTGGTACTCGTATCCATGCTGGCTATGATAACGGACATAACAGAAAGAGGATACAGGGGATTGGGCATGGGGGTCTTCGACTTCATAAACATATTCGGTTATGCGCTTGGCTACATGATTGGCTCAATACTCTACCAAGTGGTGAAAGGGCCCACGGCGTTCATAATGCTGTTAATACTATTGATAATACTTTACGCAGTTGTTCTTAGGTACATAGTCGAGACGAAACCAACCATCGGCGCTGTATACCTAAACCCATTAAGGGGGGGTGTCTCGAAGAAGGTGGTGCCGACATTACCCATCTGGTTCTCAATAACGACAATCCTCGGCGCTGCAATATACTCGGGCAGGGCCATAGGGAGCATTAAGGGTGTGATGCCGATACACGTTGGCGCTCTCTTCCTAGGCGCAACGTTAGTGGTCGGTCTAGGCTCTGTGTTCTTTGGCTACGTATCGGACAGGCTTGGCAGGTTAAGGACCATGAGCATTGGAGTTATAGGCGTGAGCATCGGCCTCATAATACTAACCGTATTACTCCTATTGGGTGTTAACCCAATAATCGCCGTCGCCGCCTCAGCCCCCTTCATATTCATGCATCCGCCGTGGTACCATCAATACTAGCATTGACGGGTGATGAGGC
This sequence comes from Vulcanisaeta distributa JCM 11216, assembly GCF_001315985.1. GTDB lineage: Archaea > Thermoproteota > Thermoprotei > Thermoproteales > Thermocladiaceae > Vulcanisaeta > Vulcanisaeta distributa_E. The sequence continues at coordinate 64,108 of NZ_BBBI01000007.1, read as the reverse complement.
ATTGATAAGTATGAGGGGGGGCTCAGCAATGGGCCTATACAGCCTAGTGCTAGGGTTCGGCATGGGGTTAGGAAGCATCCTGGGCAGCTACTCATACGTGAAGCTGGGACTCGGCGGAATAGCGCTATTGGCCCTTGTAATATTCATAGTCGCATTCATACTATACGCGGTGCTCAGGGTAATCCTCCTCAGGAAATAAGTTGATAGCGAATAATCAATTGGGCATTGCCGTTCTTACCCCTGAACTCAACAATTGAGACATTAACCTCCTCACGCAGCGTAATCACCAATGGGAAACCAAGGGCCTTAAGCCTAGCCCTCACCGAACCAAGAACAGACCTTGGGAGCTTAAGCTCATCACCAAATCTCTTAACGACATCGTCAATAACACAATCGGTGTAATCCTCACCACAGCCCTCAAGTTCGGCCTCAATAACATCACCACCCATATGCTCAACATACCTAACAACACCACTATCCAAAACCCACTCACCATGGTAATCACCAAGCCTAACATCAACAATCGAAGACACAGCATAATAAAAATACCGCAATTAAAAAACTAAGGCAACATAAAACCTTAAAAGTACAAATAATTAATGAATACGGGCCCGTAGCTCAGCCAGGTAGAGCGGTGGGCTTTTAACCCATAGGTCGTGGGTTCGAATCCCACCGGGCCCGCCAAATTTATATACAATCTCTCTTAATTATACTGTTGCTTATTTTCCTCATGTTTGGAAATTCGTAGATAACTCCATGTTAGGTTTATGATGCGTTGATTGCAGGCTTTGTACCTTAACGATTTAAGTAACATAACGCATTTTTCCTAAAAATAACTTCTTCTGCTGGGTGCAAAGCATTCATTAGATATTACAGCCATCAGAACATGAGGAGCTTTAGACCTGATATTTCAATTATTATGTATCTATTTATTGTGCTCCTAGGAAGGACTTTAGCAATTTATCTTTGAAGTCCTTATAACTTAAGGTAATTATTTTCTCCCGGCAGGGACAATTATTGCATGTTAAGTATGTTTCTACGAATTGTTTAAGCTTATTGTCGTCAGTAATAAATACTAACTTGCCCTTTGTTATACCGGATAATGCCCTTCTTGGTACTGTGGCCAGTAAGTCATAGGCATAGAGTAATGAGCTAATTATACTAATATCCTCAAATGGAACCATCTCAGGCGGGACCCTACTTAATATATCGTCTATTAGACCATCCCTCCAACAAACCCTCCTTGTGGGCCTATTCCCTAAGGCCCTCCTTTGTTTTTCTAACGACCTATCCTCCTCGGCAATCCTTATATAGTTTCTACTTACTAAATAATTCAATTCATCAATACAGTACAGTATCATTATGTCAGGCTTTATATTGGGCCATCCATGCTCTGTCCTATTGACGTTGCTTAATAGGTTAGGTAGAGCTGTGTCTTTAAGCTCATTTATCACAGCATTATCGGTATAAATAGTTAGGATCCCATTCTCAAGCATGCCAAGAATCCGTGGTGGTCTCTTTGAAACGCTTACTTTGTGATATAGAGTTATTGCGTATATTATTTTAACGAGCACGCTAGTGTCGACAAAAACGTGGAATGCCCTAAATACCATGAAGTCACCCACTAAATAAGTCTGGGTAGAGTTCCTCCTCGTCAGTATATTCCCTACTCATTAGTATCTCCCTGAGCTTCTTCATGGCTTTTATGAAGGATTCCAAGTCCATGTTAAAGGCCATTGCCTTGATAACCTCGTTCTTAATACCTAGTATTTCGAGAGTTAGGTTAATCAAGACCTCCTCCCTCAACGCACCATACTTATCAACAACCCTCATGGCGTAATCTGCCAGATCTTTCAACCCCCCCTCTTCTCAAGGGACCTATAGGCATCCTCAAGGGCGTTCACGTTAATGTAATAACTATCACCAACCTTAGCAATACCATACTTAGACATTTCTAACTCACCGCCAAGTAACCTATCAATTGGTACAAATGGGCCCTTTAAGTAGATCCTAAATTCCTCAGGCAACCTCACCCTTGGTGAATCAATAAGTCCCTTCTCATCCGTATATAGAACTAGGAATAAGAGCTTAACAAGTACCTCTGCTTTAACACCCCTATTATATTTTTTAATATAATACGCAATAATGAACCTAACTAAATCAATAGTAGGCTCCCGCGTTAATTCCTTAATAAGGCTCATACCAATACTAAATTCTCGAATAAGCTTTTTAACCTGACCCTGTGAGGACTTATGATTAAGACATGGCATAAAATATTTCAGAGCATGACTAAAGCTTTTATTAATAATTTAAACACTCTAAGTAGAAAAATAGAATTATTTAATGAAACAAAATCACTAAATAAACATGAAATCTTTTATATTATTAAAGCTTAAGGCATGAAAGGATATATAGACGCACTTAAGGAATACTAATTCTTTTCCACTTGTAAACCTGTAAGTAATGATGAAATAAGTTCTACGATAAGCTATAGATCGTGGATTCAAATCCCACTGAGTCCGCCAGTTTCTATTACCTTATTCTTATCCATCCGTCCTTCGTCTTTACGAAATCCCTGGTCACGTTAAGGACTTTATTTCTCAATTTATTGAACATCACTGCGTCACCGCATAATAGCTTACCTTCGTAGAGTGCGTCGAGGAATATTGTGTTGAAGTTCTCAATTTCCCTTTCAGCCGCTAGAGCGTTGGCGTAATGTACCTGGGCTAGGTCATTTGGTGGCTCGGTGGGTGGTTCATTGCCTATGATGAGCAGGTCCCAGTCACTGTCTATCCTAGCCTCGCCACGTGCTCTCGAACCAAATAATATGACCGTGTAACCCTCACTACATAGCTCTCTTATCCACTCCTCGATTTCGCGATGCATTCTTAGGAGGATTTCCCTAAACATAATTCATCACAATCTCCATGCACCTGAGGCAATCCTCAGCATCATCCTTATCATAATCAATCATACGGGCATCAGGGTATCTAGACCCTATGTACTGCTCAGTGAGGAGTTTAGCGCACTTAATGAGATCATTGTTAATGGGCCTATTAAGTATTGAGACCACTTGATTTAACAGCGTGACTATTGAATACGTATATAATCTCGAGCCCGTTAACTCTATGAGCTTACCCTTAAGGTAAAATTCAACAGCCTGCTGCGCAAAAAAGCATGTCTCTGGGTAGAACCCCCCCTATTAAGCATGTCCTTACTCAATGCCTTATATCGCTCAGCCCTTGCGTACCATCGTGACGCCATTTATGCCAATATTATTTCATTACCTACCTAATAATATTTACTGCACCAATTCATAGAGCCATCTCCAGCAATTAGGAGGGAATGCTTGCTTAGGCTCCGTTTTATTAATGCCCAGTTTATTGGTGCTGAATGAACGAGGTATTTGACGAACTAAGAGAGGAACTTAGGAAGGCCCTGGCCGATGTTGGATTTAAGAAACCCACAGAGATCCAGAGCTTAGTCATACCGAAGGCTTTAGAGGGTGTTGATATTGCCATGCAGGCCCGAACGGGTAGTGGTAAGACCGCGGCTTATCTACTGCCCATAATGAACTCCATGGTTGGTAAGGTTACGGAATCCCTAATAATCGTGCCAACCCGTGAATTAGCGCTTCAGGTTGCTTCACAATTTACCTACTTCAATAAGTACCTTGGGTTTAAGCATGCCATTGTTTATGGCGGTGTGCCTTATGACGACCAAATAAGTTCTGTAAGGGACGCATCCCTTGTTGTGGCGACGCTGGGCGATTACTGGATCTAGTGAGGAAGTCCTACATTGATTTGGGTCGTGTTAATTACTTCGTTATTGATGAAGTGGATAGAATGTTGGATATGGGCTTCATAGATGATGTTCGTGTTATATCAAGCCTGGCGCATAATAGAAAGCAGACTTATGCCGCCACCGCGACTCTGCCTAGGGAAATCTATGAATTGTTACGTAGTATTATGAGGAATCCTGTCTTTCTAAGGACGGGTAACCACGAGTATGAGTTGCCGCTTGTGGACCAGGTCGTATACTTGATTAATGGCTTTTGGAGGGAGAAGTATGGAGTCATGACGAAGGAGTTGGCGGGTAAATCCATAGTCTTTGCAAATACTAGGGAGAGGGCGTATAGATGTATAGGCAGTTGTCCCGGGATTACCATGCATTGTTGCTTCATGGTGGCATGAAGCAGTACATGAGGGAGAGAGTACTAAGGAGGTTTAGGGATGAGAATGGAGACGTAGTCCTAGTAGCTACCGACTTAGCCTCCAGGGGTTTAGACATAGTTGATGTGGGGTTAATAATTAATTTCGATGTACCAAGTAACCCGGAGACATATATTCATAGAATAGGCAGAACCGCAAGGTTTGATAGGAGCGGCCGCGCGGTGACGTTAGCCACAAAGAGCGAGTTACAGATAATAGATACTGCCATTAGACTCAGTGGTTCTCAATATAAATTAATGATTTTGAACAAGGAAGATTGATTGCCAAATTCACTCAAACCTCTGCGGTGGTATTACGTCACCGTACTTACTCCTGGCATCCAGCAGCCTCTGTCTCTGCTCCTCAAGTACTTCGAAGAACCTCCTCGGCGTCGTAGGTATTTCTGAGTATATCTTCCAAATCCTGTCTATCTTCTCGAGGAGTTTCGTAGCCCTTATCGCGAATTGCTTCGTGTAGTCCTCAAGCCTATAATCCCTATTGAGCACCTCCCTGAACAGGACCTTTAGGTCTTCATACCTCGGTATGTAGCCTATGGGCGTTGTTATGGCGTTAAGCTCGTTATGAACCCTCCTCTCCATCCACTGAAGCCAAACCCTCTTATCCTCCTTACTATTCAGGAACCTGCCCTGCTCATCCCTAAGGAAGTAATTAACACCGAATATCTTTGGAGGTCTCGTAAGGCCCTCGCCAAACTTCAGGTAATTCGTTATGTAAACGCCTAAGTCCACGGATAGGAAGTCTAGGTTGGCCATTGGGTTAAACTCCCTCTCGCCCGGCTTACCGATTACTGCCGCAGTCCTCTCCGACTCGAGGGATGCGGCTATCGTGACTACGCCGTGCTCCCAATTGAAGGACTCAAAGACGGGAACAAGCGTGTCAGGGTCCCTACCTCCAAATATTATTCCACCAACAACAACACCGCTTGGATCGTCATAGGCAGGGTCCAGGTTCTTAAATGCCTTTAGTGATACCGTGAATCTGGCGTTGGGGTGTGATGGTGGTATTGGGTTACCCTTCTCATCGGTTTTTCCCCCCCTCCACCACTTACCCGTGTAGTTAATGCCCTTCTCAGGCTCTGGCTTACCCATCCCATTCCAGTATATTTCGCCATCCTCGGTAATTAGCACGTTCGAGAATATTATCTCATTGGGCTTTGTCAGCACTTCGTATATTAATGGATCATCGATTGGGTTTATGCCCTCGATTATCCCGAAGACGCCTATTTCTGGGTTAACCGCCCTAACCTCGCCATTGACATTCCTTAGGAATGCGAGGTCATCCCCGATTAACCTACCGAGCATTGCCGTTGACGTCTTGCCTGAGTATGACGGAAATGCGCCGGTGAAGTAAGTGACCCTGCCATTTGGCCCCCTCAACGCCTATCAGGAACATGTGCTCGCTAAGCCATCCCTCCTCCATGGCCCTCTTAATCGTGAGCCTAAGGGCCAGTTTCTTGAGACCAATACTGTTACCGCCGTATTGCGTGTTCACTGAATACACAGTCTCGCCAGGAAGGTCTATGTAAATCCTCCTCTGCTTAATGTTCTTACTCTGCTTCATCTCGTTCAACTCACCCTGTGAATGAAGGAACTTGAGGAACCTAGCCCTCTCACCCTGCCTGACGAACTCGTCATAGGCAGCCCTATATAGTATGTTCTCATTATGCATTACGTAGTAGGAATCCGTTATTTGAACAGCCAATATACTGAAGGGCGAGCCCTTGGGCCCAAGTGAGTAGAAACCAATGAGCATTTCCCTACCCTTCATTATACCGTTAAGTAGTGAGTAAATTTCTTTCAATCCCTCATCACGGTCCTTAGTCCTTATGAAGGGAAGCTTCTGACCATTAGGCAATAATATGGCCGTGTCCTCACGGGCCCTGGCCTGGTCGTAAGGACTATCAAAGTGAACGGTATGACCAGGGGTTTTCAACATTATCTCCTCACCAGTCTCTATTGCCTTTCTCCTAATGTAATCAAAATCTTCAGGACTACCTGTGTTTATAAACACGGAATCAGGCTTGCATAGGTCTACGGCCCAGGCTATGAACTTGTGAAGCTCAGGGTTATTAATGTTCATTAGTCTTCGATACATTTCATCACTCATCTTACTTCGGAAAAGCCGTTCAACCTCATCTGAAGTACTCGGTACCATTAGACCTATTACTACTTATGTCCTTATAACTATTTCTCTATAAGTCACAATACCATAACTACTGAGTAAACCCATTTAACTCTAGTACTAACATAGGGCTCAATCCCGTTTATGAAATGTATCCATGAAATACACAGCTTACACCCACATAGCAATTATTACATTCATCAAAATACCGCATATAAGGTAGCTGAATTCATGAACACAATACTTCCCGTTAATGATCACGCCAATGCATAAATAAGAATCAAGACCAGGGTGGCCAGTACCAAAGACTCAATTAATAGGCCAATACCAATTTCCCTAATCCTACGTCTTAAATCACCCATGGATAACTTATCCTCTTTAATGGCAATTAACGCCCTAAGCGATGGCTCAATCAATACCGCCAGAGACAGTGTACCGCTAGTGATGTACAGCCCATAGGCTAGGGCAGGTAAGCTTATAAACCAAAGCATTGATGAGTGGTACGGCTTAACACCCCCCCGCCTAAACGGCAACCTGCCCTCCACATATAATGCAGAAAATGCATGGTAGGTAACCCATACTATCGACACAGCCACAAATAGATTAATCAAAATACCACCCATGAGAGTATACCATGCAAGATACGTTGATGCTATTAATGCAGTCCCAGACACATTAGCCATTACCGACCTACCTCTCCCACGCATTACCTCTGCCATAAATAAAGCCAGGGGTATTAAGGGTATTATTACCCAAATACCTAGGTAGGGGGATGAGAAGCAAATAGGGGGGCCGTGTTTATTAGAAACAGTAAATAATCGCTTAAGCCCCCCCTCCTGGATATCAGGCCTAGGTGGGCTCTTACAAGGCTTGTGATATTTAATATAACGAGACCCGTTGTCAATACTAATCTAATAATATTAACGTGGTATTTATTGATCAACAATAGGGTAATCAAGGAGAATGCATAATTAGTTATTAATAGTGATAATGCGCCAGTGTCCGTATGAATCCTCCCACTGACTAACTTGCTACTCATACATCTCGTTGCTTTTATAAGTTAGGAATAAGCATTGCATTCGTTACAGGCTACGATGTATTTAACGCGGTTTGTATCGAGGAAATAAAAGTCAAGTCTCTATTCATGTTTTTTGAATTACTGTGAGGAAACCTTTATTTATTTGGAGTTGAATTAGTTAAATAGAATGATTAGGGAAACAATAGTAATAAGTAAAACGTTATGGATGGCACTTAAGAAACAATTAATAGGTGATTATAACGGCAATGAGTATCATAGCTTGAACTATAATTGTGAGGTAATATTAATTAACAACCCTAAAATGCATATTGTTGCCTGTGCAAACGATGATGTTGTTAACGTAACAATCACCTATAATCCATTGGACGTAGCTTTAGACATTAGGAGGTCCCGCGAGAGAGGCGGGCGTAGATATTCAACACGGAGTAGGAGGATAGTACACATGCCATTAGAATAAACTTAATTAATTCATAGTTCCTTTGAATGTTAATGATGACTATGGTGGACCCTGATCAGTAATTGATGATCTTCCAGGCTACTGATAATTAATTGCCTAACCAATTAGCTTTAAGGCCTGTGGATGAATCGATGATCTAACAATATCATCAATGTTCATCAAACTCCTGAATACCTTAGGTATGTTATCTATAACGTCAGTTGGTAATATGTGATAGCCGAGATCTTTAACTGCTAAATCACCTGCGAGCCCCGTCACGAAGGCACTAATTGCAGCTGCCTCAAGTGGGTCCTGGACCTTAACCATTAATGCCGAAACAACGCCAGTCAACACATCCCCCCCAGTGCCTCCAATAGTCATACCCGGATTACCCGTGAAGTTGAGCTTGTACCTCTCGCCATCGGTTATTATGTCAACATTACCCTTAAGCAACACAACACCGCCCCTCAGTGATGATTTAACCACATCACGCACCATCAAGGCCCTCGACCAGGTGTTAACCTCCTTAGTAACATCCACGCCTGTCAACCACTTAAATTCGCCGGCGTGCGGCGTTACAATTACATTCTTCGTTATTAAGTCCTGCCTCTTCAACTCACCAATTGCCTTAATGGCGTCAGCATCAATGACCACCCTCTTACCAACATCAACAGCCCTAGAGATCAACTCAACAACTGCTCTCATAGTCTCCTCCCTAAGCCCAAGCCCAGGCCCAATAGCTATTACATGGGACTTACCAACCTGCTCCATTATTTGATCCACATGACTAAGCATTAGGTAATCACCGTCTAGGGGGGGTATAGCTATTATGCTTGGATCGTGAGCCCTTATGTCCCTGGCCACATCCCTGGGAGCCATAACCACTGACAGGTCGACCCCCCCAGTCCTAAGTGCCGCCTTAGCCGCTAAGTAAATGGCGCCCGTGAACTCCCTGGAACCACCAATGAATAATACACGCCCATTATCACCCTTCTTAGAGTCGGGCCTTCTGGCATAGCTCATGTAGTATAGGTCGCCGGGACCGACGATGTGCTCTATCTCCTCAGAAATCCCGATATCCGCAATCACCAAATCACCGACATATTGGGAAACACCCTCCTTAACCAAGCCAACCTTAGGCCTGTGCATTGTTACGGTAACGTGGGCCTTAACAGCGATATCCCTAACCTCGCCGGTGTCGGGGGGGTCCAACCCACTGGGTATGTCAACAGCTACCTTATACGCCGATGACTTATTGATTAACTCAATAGCCGTTGCCTGCGGCTCCCTAAGAACACCCCCCCTAATCCCAGTTCCTATGATTGCGTCAATTATAACCTCAGCCCATGGGTGAAAGACCTCCTGATGAGCGAGTAAGTCGTAGGGTGTTGGAGCCTCTATTATCTCAACATTCAACCCCCCCCTAAGAATACCCAGGTTATCCACAACCAATTCCTCCCTGGCATCACTAATGCGTCCCAGGAGAACAACCTTGACCTCCCTACCCCCCCATGAGTGTAGGTACCTAGCAGCCACAATACCATCACCACCATTATCACCAAGCCCAGCAACAACGAGTATCCTCCTGGCCTTTGGGTACCTCTCAATGACTACCGTTGCCACAGACCTACCTGCGTTCTCCATGAGTATGTGCCTATCAATGCCCATGTAGACGGCATTCCTATCAATGACCCTCATCTCAAGCGTCGTTATTGCGCCTGAGGACCAATCCCTGAAGTCAATGGGCATACTCGGGAATGACGTATTATGCCTTTAAAAACGCTTTTATGCAAGGTTTAATGAACATCATGGATATAGTAATTAGGGATGGCTTGGGTAATTGGGAGGTATCCGAATACGATGGGTATAGGGAGCCTAAGTGCATAATTAAAGTTGAAGATGATTATGTGATCACTAAGGTTGAGGTTCTAGGCATTAATAGGGAAGGTATAACCGTGAAGGCCCTTAACGATAATAAGCTCTTCATTAGAACTAAGGACAATAATAAGAACCATCTACTCATTAAGGAATTATCTGCGCCAGCCACTGCAAAGAACTCACATGCTAAGCACAGGAATAGACTACTAATGATTAGACTACTAATAAAGGACGTTGGCATTGGTGATGAGTAATGATTAAGGCGGCAATCCTCGACATTGATGGGGGGGTCCTCACGTACTTCAGGTCAGCGTGGCAGCACCTACATAAGGTTCTCGGTACTGATGATTGGGCTTCGATAAATAGGGAGGCGTATAAGGCAGGGCTCATTAATTATAGGGATTGGGCGCTCGTTGATGCCCTTCTCTGGATGGGCGTGCCCAGGACCTGGATTGAGGTCCCCATAACCCTGAGGAGAGGCGCCTTAGAACTGCTGAAGTTCCTTAAGGATAATAACGTGTTGATAATAGCGGTTAGTGGTGGCCTGAGCTACACGGGTATCCCCCCCATTAGGGATTACGTGAACTACTTCATAAGCAATGAATTAATATTTAATGAGGATGGCTCATTAATCTCAGTTAAGGTAAATGTCGAGAATAAGGATATTGTTCACGAGTTAATTAACGAGTTGGGACTAGATTGGGACTACATCATGGCCGTTGGTGATAGTGACATGGACCTACCAATGCTCAGGAGGGCTAGGTACTCCATAGCCTATAACCCTGTCAATGAGGAGGTAGCTAATGCTGCGAGGATTGTTGTTAATTCCGACACACTATACCCAATAATTGATATTGCAAGGGCTATACTAACTAGGTAATGGATTGATGCGTATACGTAAAGTAAACGTATACTTACCGCTAATAACACATTAATACTGGGGCTCTTCACCTTACTAGGGTTTATGCCAGACACGACCATAGAGGATTTGGGTATCAGGAAAATCTTTAACTCAAGGGGTGAGGAGACCGTTGAAGTTGAAGTATACCTGACAGATGGTTATGGGAGGGCGGCAGCACCAGCCGGTGCATCAAGGGCTCTCACGAGGTCGTTTACTTCCCCAATAACGACGTCGACCTGGCAATTAGTACCTTTGAGAAGAGCGTGGCACCTGACCTAATGGGTTTGGATGCGTCAATACAGGGTGAAGTTGATGCAAGGCTTGAGGAGATCGATGGTACGGAGAACTTCTCGAGGATAGGCGGTGCGGTTGCCATAGCCACGTCAATGGCAACCGCCAGGGCAGCGGCAAACGCCCTAGAGATACCACTTTATCAACACCTTGGCGGCGCTAATATCAGGGATTTGCCGTACCCACTCGGTAATGTAATTGGCGGTGGTAAGCATAGCCGCGGGCTTGGCCCTGATATTCAGGAATTCCTGGTGCTACCGTACGGCGCACAGGACATTTACTCCGCCCTTAAAGCCAACATTGAGGTTCATAGGGCTGTCTTTAAGGAGTTGGTTAAGGCTGACCCAACGTTTACCGGTGGTCGTAATGATGAGGGTGCTTGGTCAGCCAAAGTATCCACTAACGTGGCATTGGATATCCTGAGTAGGGCTGTTAAGGAGGTCAGCTCCAAGATGGGTTTTGAAATAGGGATTGGCGTTGATATGGCGGCATCAACACTATGGAATGGTGAGAAGTACGTATACACCAATGAGGGGGTTTCAAGAACGCCCAAGGAACAGCTTGAGTTTGTTAGGGGGGGTTGATTGAGAAGTACGGGCTTGTCTACGTCGAGGACCCATTCCATGAGGAGGACTTCCAATCCTTCGCGGAGCTAACGGACTCCATAGGCGACAAGTGCCTAATTGTTGGTGATGATCTATTCACGACGAATCCATCCAGGTTAACCAGGGGGCATTAAGGAGGGTGCCGCAAACGCCATAATAATAAAGCCCGATCAAATAGGCACATTATCAAGGGCTTGGGAGGCTGTTAGGTTGGCGGTGTCTAACGGTTACGTGCCAGTGGTGTCCCATAGATCTGGCGATACTGAGTATGAGACCCTGGCGCACATAGCCGTTGGCTTTGGGGCACCGATAATCAAGAGCGGGGTCCTTGGTGGTGAGAGGATTGTCAAGCTTAATGAGTTGATTAGGATTCAGGACTACATGGGTAAGGCAGCCAGGATGAATCAGTCATTAGTCCAAAGGCTTAGGCATTAATACTCACTATTAAATTCTTCATAGTGAAATACTTATTAATTAGATTCTTCACCGTAGTTCTCAATGGGTGAGGAACGTAAGGAGACCCGTGAGGAAGGGCTTGCGCCGGTTCCACCGCAGGAGGAGCTGCTAATTGCAATTGAGCGCTACCTAGCGGCTGGTGTTAGGCTTGGTACTAGGGTGTCCAATGCCTATCTGCAGAGGAGGGGCTTCGTGTTTTCCGTGAGGCCTGATGGTCTTAGGATTCTCAATCTTAGGAAGATTGATGAGAGGATTAGGATTGCGGCCAAGATGATTACTATGTATGACCCTGAGAAGGTGGTAGCCTACTCAGCCAAGCCCTATGGCTTCAAGCCAGTGGAGATGTTCTGTAAATTCGTTAGGTGTAGGGCGATAACGGGTAGGTTCATACCAGGGACATTCACAAACCCGAACCTTAACCACTACATAGAGGCTGACCTACTAATATCCACTGACCCAAAGGCGGATGCGCAGGCGATTGAGGAGGCAGCCACGATGGGTATACCAGTCATTGCGCTCGTGGATACGGACACGCCAATATCCTACGTGGACTTGATAATACCATGCAACAACAAGGGAGGAGGAGCTTGGCGCTGATATACTGGTTATTGGCTAGGCAGGTGCTTAGGGTTAGGGGCGAGTTGAAGGAGAATGAGGACCTGCCTGTGCCACCTGAGGAATTCGAGGTCAGGATATCGATTGAGGGAGTTAGCCAATAAAGCACTGAGATTAATTAACTAATCAATGCAAAGTAAAGCGTTTATTTTTCCCGGCCTAGACTAATCACTGTATGGCCAAGGTACGCAAACCAGCGGTTGCGGGTGCATTCTATGAGGCTGATAGGGATAAATTAATCAAGCAGATTGAATGGTCAATAAGCCACCCATTAGGCCCTGGTCAATTAGTTAGGCAGCCCCCGTGAGGGGGGGTTTAAGGCCGTGCCCATAGTCATAGTCCCACACGCAGGATATGTATACTCGGGTCCCGTGGCTGCCATGTCCTTCGCTGAGGTTTACAGGTTTCATAGTCCAAGGACGTTCATCCTAGTTGGGCCTAATCACTATGGTATTGGCGCGCCTGTAGCCATATACCCCCCCGAGGGTGCCTGGGAAACCCCCCCACTTGGTACCCTTGAGGTTGATTCTGAGGTGGCCAAGGAACTGATGAGTAGGGTTAAGTACCTGGAACCTGACACCTATGCCTTTGTCCAGGAGCACTCACTTGAGGTTCAATTACCCTTTATACAGTACATATTTGGCAATAACGTGAAGATCGTGCCAATAATAATTTGGAGACAGACAAAGGAGGTGGCTAAGGACCTTGCAATGCAATTGCCGAGGTCATATTAAGTCATGAGCCAAGTTCTATAGTCTATGTGGCTTCCAGTGATTGGAATCATTATGAGCCTCATGAAATAACCACTGAGAAGGACATGAGGGCCATAGACCCAGTCCTTAGGCTTGATGAGGATTCCTTCTTCGACGTTATTGAGCGTTATGATGTGTCAGCTTGTGGTTATGGTGCAATTGCGACAGCGATAATTGCAGCCAAGAGACTTGGTGTTAAGAACGTGGTACTATTGAGGCATGCCACGTCTGGCGACACCAGTGGCTATACATTGGAGACCGTGGGTTACGCATCAATAGCCTTTTACCTATGAGGATATTCTCGTATTCGATTAAACGAAATATTTAATTAATTAATTCAATTAGGTATAATTAAATATGAGTGCTGTTAGGGTGTTTTTCGAGGTACTACTAGTTATAGTGGCTCTGGCCCTGATCTACTCAATAGTCGCTCCATTTAAGGCTGAGCTAAAGGCATACATATTTAGCATTGGAGATAAGCAGGTTAGTGATTTATTATATATAGGAGGATATATTATTTATAAACTGGGTTATTTGTCATACACATTACTAAAAATTATAGCGGATTACACCTATCAAGCGGTTCAGTATTTATTAAGTAACTCAGGAGCTAAGGTAAGCCTAATTACTGGATAACCTAGGTATGGTGTGATCATTTTCTCTTTTGATTAAAAAGAGAAAGATTTAAATAGAAAGAGAAATAACTAGCTACTCTGATGAGTATTATACAGCCCAAGGAGGTGAGGACGTGGAAGGATGAATTAAGGGAAGTATTGGCAAGGCACGTGAGGGACCCGTTTAAGGATAAGATCGATGAGTACCTAAGCTTTCTCGACGTATTCTATGATAAGTGGTGGAACGGTGATGTCAAGACCAGGGAGTATTACGCATACCACATGGCCCTCCTTATGGCGAAGTCCGACAAGCTAACGTGATCAAGGCCAAGCTTAATAGCTATTACGCGTACCTCGTCTATAAAGGCTATGTATCAGCTTACAGACTCATGAAGGACAAGTACGTGGCTGGCGGTGAATCAATCTATACCTGGCTAAGGGCGTATCGAAAGATATTAGGCTAAGTAAATGTAATCACTAAGGATGTAGTATATCGGCTCAGCATAAAAATTAGCATTGCATTAATGAGTTTAATAAGCACCCTTATGACTTTAACCTTAAAGCTGTGCGTTCAATTACTTCCTGAATCCATTACCGAGTGGGTTCTGTGAGACAACTTGATTTAAGTTACTAGTTGAGGATTAACGACGGTGGATTAGTTAGCCGCGTAATTGGGGTGTTAAGTTAAAACCTGCCCTTATTACGTAATACATTATACACATACTCATAGATAATATCGACGACCTTCTTAGCATCTATGTATGTTGTATCAATGACGAGATCAAAAAATGAGATATCGCTTATATCAATGCCATAGATGGCAGGTACCTTCTCCTATTTGATTCTTCCCGGGCCTTAATCTCTCTCAACGCATCCTCAATTGACTTACCATCCCTAGCCGACAACCTCTGCGACCTAGCCTTAATATCGGCTTTCAGATAAATGCGTACATCAGCCACATCCCTGAGTATCCAAGCGGCTAGGTGGCCCTCAATAACTACATTACCCTTTCTAGCCTCCTTGATTGTCTCCTCATCAACGGCCTTATCAATGCTAAAGTCCGTCTCTGCAATCCTATGAAGCTCGAGTAACGATATGCCTCGTTGAATGGCTATTTTCCTAAATAACTCACCAGCAGATACAAATCTGTAATTCAACCTATTTGCCAATTCTCTGGCCACTGTGGTCTTCCCACTGGCTGCTTGTCCACTAATGGCTACAATACCCATTTCTAATCACGTTGAGGACAATCGTACGGCCATCCTAAGGGCGAGGGCCAAGCATCTGTGACAAATATAGCCGCCGTATGGCCTCGATACCATTAAACCAGAAACATGCCTGGTCTTAACCCTAGCCTCATCAATGCCCTGGAGCGGCTTTCCACAGATGGCGCATCTTGGTTTAGAGGCAAGCCTCTTTTCGTAATGAACTACGTGCTTGCCACCCGGCGTTCTGGCTTGCGTTCTCCTTAATCTCCTTGACCTTAATGCCGGCCTTGGCATAATTGCTCGCCAAATCACCTATGAGTTTTTATGCTTTACTTACGTATTTGCTCGTTAGGGGGGGTCCAGGCCTAGCCATACCGAGTGATAGGTATTTGCTTAGTTCCTCGTCATTAATCACGTAAATGTGCGACTTCCTTAGTGCTAAATTCAATTCCTCCTCAGTTGCATTGACCCAATTGATCCTGCTTACCATGGATTTCGGGATCACAAGCACGGTGCTACCCTCCTACGTAACCTATACGCAGCCCTTTGGATTTCATAAAACAGCCTATTCACCCTATCCCTCTTGGACATAGCCCTGATGATCGCAGCCTCGACATTGCCGGTCTCAAATAGTGTCGTTAGTATTATTTCGATCACCTTATTTATCCTATCAGGAACGCCTATTATCGATCCCCTAAGCTCGATCCTGCACCTAGGTACACTAAGGCCAAGCAGCCTATACAGCCTAGCCGTCTCGCCCTTAATCCTCCTCTCCTTATCGACAATACCCCCCCAATAATGAATGTATGGACATTCCTTATCAACTCCTCATTAAGTACGCAATCACCCTCCGGATCAAGCATAACCGCATTGCCGCGTATGATAGATAGGTCTCGTCTAATAACTACGCCGTGCCTAAACCCCCCCCTGGCGAATTTGTTAAATTTATCGAGGAACTCATCATTCACACTTGTTAATTCCAGATTCGGGTCCCAAAGGTACCTCCTTACGGTATTTATCGACGCCAGTACCTGCTCTATGAGTTCGTTCTTCTCGGAATCCGTATGATCGCTCCAGAGGGATAGGTCAATTATGAAGTGCGGCTTCTCAGGAGCATTAATTGGGAAATCCAGTGACACCAAGCAATCCTCGGGCTTAGTTAGGTATACATCGCATGGTATTGTACCCGTTAAGGATAACGCAAGCACCTCAAGTTCATTAATTCCCGTAATTACGCGGTAACCAAAACCGCCTAAGCACAGTACGTACTTACCCAGTAATAAATTCACGGCTATGCACTGCGGCAGGTAATAATTGCACTTGAGCCTGTGGGGGGGTATGCACAACCTATGAATGCCGAGACTCCTTAGGGTGCTCAGTAATTGATTGCCAAGTATCACCTGAAGGGTTATTAATTAAGTCCTAATAAAAACATGAACCACATGGCAATGCAGGGCAGGGAATTACCACTATGCGATAACCATGCACATACAAACCCTGTAATCGGCATGGGCCCCAGGGAGTTGGCGAGAAGGTTTAAGAGGGAGGGTGGCAGATTCATAGTGATAGTCGCCCTACTCACCTGGAGCCTAGGTTTAACGCCTGGGGGGGATCTTGACAGTGTTAGGAGGATGTACGACATCACCGTGGAGTCCGCCAGGATTATTAATGAGGAGGGCGTTAAGTCCGTGGCCGTTGTTGGCTTACACCCAGCCGAGGGTTATGAATTACTCAGGAGGGGTTGGTCCAGGGAGGAGGTTCTTGACTTCATGAGAAGGGGAATTGACTTAGCTGCTGAGTATGTTAGGGAAGGCAAGGCTGTGGGTATCGGCGAGGTTGGTAGGCCCCATTGGGAGGTGCCGGGCGACGTTACTAACCTCTTCAATGAATTGTTAGAGTACGCATTCGGCGTTGCCAAGGACGTCAATGCTATCGTACACCTACACCTGGAGAGGAATGGTATTGACACTGCATTATCAATAATAAATATGGTCAAAAGGGTGGGCAATAGGCCCTATAGTGTTATTATGCATCATGCAGAGCCCGTAACGATTGACATGGCTAGTAATAATGGTATAATGCCATCAATACCCATGGGGAGGAGGGGGCGAGTTTGAGGAGGCCGTTAAGCATGGGCCGAGGTTCGTTGTTGAGAGTGACTTCATTGATGATCCCAAGAGGCCCGGTGCTGTGATACCACCGTGGACATTAATTAGGAAGTTAAGGAGTTACTTAATAAATGGTTTCATCAATGAGGAATTCCTACACACGCTTTGTGTGGACAATATTAATAAGGTGTATGGTGTGTATGTACTGAGTTGATTTGCGAGTGAACAGGCGCTAACGGCTTTTAAAGGCTCAGTAATTTGCCCTTTAGGATGGATGAGGAGAGGGAGATAATTGAGAGAATATACAGGGAAATGATAATGGCACGTGCCAGGGAAACACAAATTAATAGGCCTACGTGCCTAATGGTATTGCAGTACTTAACAATACCAACTTCGTATCGTACATTAGGGAGTGCTCAGCCTCCGTGATTGATTTCTACGCTGACTGGTGCATACCCTGCAGGATAATGGAACCAATACTCAATAAGTTGGCCCAGGTATTTGCGGGCAGGGTATTCTTTGGGCGTATCGATGTCGATTCATACCCAGAGATTGCCGCTGAGTATGGTGTTATGTCAATACCAACCACGATACTATTCAGGAATGGTGAAGAAATCTATAGAATAATTGGTGCCGTTGATTATAACACGATGAGGAGGTATATCGAGATTTACCTAGGAGTTAAGCCCTAGGTATTTACCTCACTAATTATTAATCGCCTACCGTCCTGGGCAGGTAATATGAATGTTAACTTATAACTATCGCCGAAGAAGATTATACTAACGTCATTACCAAGGTGAAACTCACCGTCAATTCCAGCTAATACGCAGTTCTCGCAGTTCTTGGCATCATCGATTATGTTCCTAAACACGTTTATTGCATCCTTACCATTTGTCATCACTGAGGCGACCACGCCTGCGTGGTCTCCATGCACGTGGTGGTCAATCTTTGCATTATACTTTGTCTTTAGTATGTCCATGAAATCATTCAGTTCCTCGATGACCTCCCTAGGTAATTCCGTTATGTGATGGTGATGATGTTCATGTTCCTCCTCAACCTCCTCTTCCTCCTCACCCTCATTACCCTCAATGCCCGTAAATCCAAATGTCATACTAATGATTAACTCAAGTTCATCACTCTGGGCGATCCTCTCAATCTCCTTACCCAACTTACGCCACTCCTCAAAACCAAGCTTTATCTGCATCATATCAACGCCACATAGGAGGGCCAATTAATAAAACCTTTTGTTCATGATGGGTAATTACGGTATCAGGACTTACTCAATATACTTTAATGCGTTATGATGTTAAATTAAATAAAATATTATGAATATATATGAATTATCTCGTACTATATATTATTACGGAAAGACTAAGTATAATAAGAATAAAGCTTAAAAACCTCTTTATGCACATTATCCGTGCCCACAAAGAGCCTAGAAATCGAACCGGCAGACCTATGGAGAATCCTAAAGGCCTCAGGCATAAAGTACGTTAAGTTCATAATAGTCGACATAAACGGCGCACCAAGGTCCGAAATAGTACCAATAGACAT
Organism: Vulcanisaeta distributa JCM 11216; assembly: GCF_001315985.1. Classification (GTDB taxonomy): domain Archaea; phylum Thermoproteota; class Thermoprotei; order Thermoproteales; family Thermocladiaceae; genus Vulcanisaeta; species Vulcanisaeta distributa_E. The sequence goes on along the minus strand of NZ_BBBI01000007.1, from coordinate 45,298 downwards.
GGCCAAGGACCTCTTCATTGATGGAATGCCCTTTGATGCCTCGTCAATACCATCATACTCAACAGTAAATAGGAGTGACTTCGTGGCGTATGTCGACCCAAGGGCTGTGTACATTGAGTATTGGCAGGATGGTAAGGTAGCCGACGTATTCACACTTATATCTGACATAGCAGATAAACCATCACCGCTCGACCCGAGGAGGGTACTTAATGATACACTGGAGCAGGCTAGGTCGAAGGGCTATGAGTTCCTAATGGGCGTTGAGGTTGAGTTCTTCGTGGTTAAGGAAGATGGTGGTAAACCTGCGTTTGCTGACCCAGGTATTTACTTCGATGGTTGGAACGTCACAGTGCAGTCGCAGTTCATGAAGGAGTTAATAACGGCAATAGCCGATGCGGGCATTAATTATACGAAGATCCATCACGAGGTCGCACCAAGTCAATACGAAATAAATATAGGCGCCACGGACCCACTTAGGCTTGCTGACCAGGTTGTGTACTTTAAGATAATGGCTAAGGACATTGCTAGGAAATACGGCTTAGTGGCCACATTCATGCCAAAGCCCTTCTGGGGGGGAGTCAACGGTAGCGGCGCGCATACGCACATCAGCGTCTGGAAGGACGGCAAGAACCTATTCCAGAGCAATACTGGAAAGATAACTGAGGAGTGCGGCTACGCAATAAGCGCAATATTGAGCAATGCGAGGGCATTAAGCAGCTTCGTCGCACCACTCGTCAATTCATACAAGAGGTTGGTACCTCACTACGAGGCCCCCCCACGAGGATTGTCTGGGGCTACGCAAATAGGAGCGCCATGATTAGGATACCACAGTATAAGATGAGGATTAACAGGATTGAGTATAGCACCCAGACCCAAGCATGAACCCATACCTGGCCTTCGCGGCATGGTGAAGACCACAATTAAGGGTCTCGAGGATAGGAAGGAACCACCACCACCAACTGAGGAGGTGGCGTATGAGTTAGCCAATGCCCAGGAAACGCCAGCCACACTTGAGGACACATTAAAGGAATTATCAAAGAGCTTCCTAGCCGCTGAATTACCAAGCGAGTTGGTAAATGCCTACGTTAAGATTAAGCAGAATGAGTGGGAGGACTACCTGACAAATGTTGGTCCCTGGGAGAAGACCTGGAATATAATAACCCAGTGGGAGTACAGTAAGTACCTAGTCACTGCTTAAATCAAGATGATCAATATATTTAAAATAAAAATACATAGTAATTTATATTTATTCCCTGATCCAATATTTTTACGATAATAATATAAATAGCACAGAGAGAAAAGCTTAAAAACTACTTAGTCTACATAGTTTGTGCCCAGTGACCCATTAAAACGGTAAATAGGATAAATAGGTTAGTAATACTGAGCAGGATAACGCCAGTGCTTTTAATCATGGCTTTAGCGACTGCAATGGTTGCTAAGCTGATACACCGCCAAATCTCTCTGGGTACCCACCAGCCTCTGTGCCACCATGCTAGACACCGGCAGTAATGCGTGGATGCTCACGGCAGCGACCCTCGTAGGTCTTCAAAGCGTACCTGGCCTAATGCTCCTTTATGGAGGCATGACCAAGCGTAAGTATGCAATAAATACAATGATGATGGTGCTCTACGCCTTTGCCATAGTACTAATCATTTGGGTATTAGCGGGCTACATGTTCGCATTTGGACCTACGTTAGTGAAGATAGGCAGTCTTAACATATTGGGCACGCCAATACCGGCGTTAACAAGCAATATTATTGCGTCGCAGGCCAGCGTACCTGCTGCGCAGCAGTACCCTAACATAACCATGTCGACGTTGATATTCTTTCAATTCGTTTTCGCCGCAATAACGCCGGCGCTGATGGTCGGCGCCCTAATAGAGAGGATGAACTTTAAGGCTTGGATGCTCTTCGTACCACTATGGTCCTTGCTCGTTTATAGTCCAGTGGCCTTTTGGCTTTGGGGGGGCGGTGGTTGGCTTATGCAACTTGGTGTTGTGGATTTCTCAGGTGGTTACGTAATACATGTTGATGCGGGTATAGCGGCCTTCATAGCAGCTGCGATGGTTGGCGAGAGGTTGGTTGAGGAGAGGAAGTTACAACCGCATAACTTGACCCAGGTCGCGGCGGGCCTCGGCCTTGTCTGGCTTGGTTGGAACGGATTTAATGGCGGTGATCCGTATGGGTCAACGATAGACGCTGCAATAGCTGTGATAAACACTAACCTGGCTACGGCGGTGGCTGTCGTGGTATGGATGATACTTGACATGGCCTATCTTGAGAGGCCCACGTTCACGGGCGCCGTGTCCGGCGCGGTGGCCGGCCTCGTTGGTATAACGCCAGCCGCGGGCTACGTAAATGGCGTTGGCGCAGTAATAATCGGTGCCGTGTCAAGCGCCGCCGCATGGTACTCACTAAACATGTTCCAATTTAGGTCTAGGCTTACGAAACGCATTGACGATGCCTTAGGCGTATTCTCAGACCACGCGGTCCCAGGCATAATTGGCGGCATTCTCGCCGGAGTATTTGCGGATCCACGCATTACTAAGTATGTGGATCCAGGCCTTACTGGCGCGCTTTATGGTAACCCATTCCAGGTAGTTTTACAATTATTGGGGGGGGTCGCCGTGGTGATAGCCTATGACGCCTTAATGACGTACCTAATCCTTAAGCTAATAAGTAAGATCGTGCCGTTGAGGGCGCCGCCACAGGCTCTGAGGATTGGTGATAGGGAGATGCATGGTGAGGTTGCCTATGATGAATTCGCCTTCGCAACGCAGGGTGATGCGGAGAGATTGGCCGCAGGCGTTGTTGTTTCGGTGATTAATAATACAATAAATAATAACAAAGAAGTTTCATCTTAAAATCAATAAAGTCTTGTTTTTCTTACCTTAAAAATTAAGGTCAAAGTCAGCTTCGAGTTTGCCTGCACTGGCCCTTAGATAAATTGTTTTAACGCCCATCCGCCTCAGTCTCTTTAGTAATTTCATGTCGCAAGTCACAGCAATGCAGCCATACCTAGTGGATACCTCCACCACGGAATTGTCAGGTGAACCCGCGGCGTTGGCTATTGAGAAATTATTAATAACGTAATTAAGGGCGTTACTTGAGGCCCTAGATATACTGGGCCTACCTAATTTGCTTAGTTTAATTAATTCACTAAGTATTGGGTATGGGATCATGGGTATTATTGGTGAATTAATAAGTTCAATTACTTGATCAATGACGCGCAGGCCCTCGGTGAACATTAGTAGTATTGCGCTTGTATCGAAGACCACGCACTCTACTTTCATATCAATTACTTCACTCTAGAACTGCATTACCGCCCTTTAGGATTCCATAACCAACGATCCTCCACCTATTATTCACCTGCTTTGTGATCACGGCCTTGGAACCCTCCTCTGCGGAGACGGCTTCCTAAGTATCACATCAAGCTTATCACTGTGAAATCCCTTTACGATTCCCATAACGGCTGCTGATCCAACATGGACCATGATCACGTCCTTAGGCTTAAACGTAACCTCCCTCAACGCTTGATCGCTGGGTTTCTCTATCCTATGGAACTCAAGAGTTAATTCACTCCATACTGGTGGTAGTGTGCCGGGTTTACCAACAATACTGCCGACGAGGGAGTCAGCCTTCGTTAATGCTGGATCAAGCTCGGTGCCGATACCCACTAAACCACCTGGTCTGGCTTCCTCGATGTACTCATTACCGATGGCTATGCTGACTATCTTCGTGATTATTGGTTCATACTTATTACCCAATTTAAGCCCTGGTCTTATCTCAATCTCATCATTAACCTTAGCCGAGCCTTTAATAACGGTACCACCAAGCACGCCACCAACCAATTTGTCTGGTGGGGTACCTGGCTTATTAACATTGAAGCTTCTTAATACGAGCATTCTAAAGTCGCCACCTGAGGTTTCCCTGGGTGGTACTAATCTGTCGATTAATGAGGATATGGCCTCGATATTGACCTTGTGTAGCGAGGACACGGGTATTATTGGTGAGTTCCTGGCCCAGGTATTGCCAAGGAACTGCTTAATCTGTCTGTAGTTCTCTAGGGCCTGTTCCTTATTCACTAGGTCAAGCTTGTTCTGAACAACTATTAACTTATTGAGACCCATTATTGTTAATGCCGTGAAGTGCTCCTCAGTCTGTGGTTGGGGGGGCACTGGCATTGAGGCATCGATCACGAGCAAAGCGGCATCGATATAGGAAATTCCTGATATCATAGTACTTATTAACACTTCATGGCCCGGTACATCAAGTATTGACACCTTCCTCTTTAGTACCGGTTCATCGCCATTGGGGGGGCACTTACCGTCTTTAAGCAATCCATCACTTATCATCCTAAACTCGCCATCCATTGACGAGCACTCGTAGAGGCCTATGGTTATGTAGCCGAGTTTAACAGTCATGGCCCTCTTAATCTCCTCACTGTACCTGGCGACCCAGACACCGCTGAGTGCGTGCACCAGTGTTGTCTTGCCGTGATCCACGTGACCTGCAGTTGCAATAATGGCGTTTGGGTATATGTATTTACTCATTCAAATCGAACTGGCATTAAGGGTTTAATAAGATTTCAGCACATGAGGAAGTATATCCAATGCACGGGATAAGCTTTATCAAGCCTCAGTATACTTAAGTAATTTGCGGCTGTGCGCCCAGCCACGGCAGGCAACCGGGCGAGCCCGGCAACGGCTCGCCTGAGGAAACTTCCCCACAGTGCCGTGGGTCCCCCCCGCGGGGGGGCAACCCGCCGACCGAGAGGTCGCTGTGGGACGGTGGCCCAAATAGGGGGCCTGTGATCTCCACGGGTGAGGTCCGGGTAGGGCCTTAGACAAATACTACAGAAGGGGGGGAGTTATGCCGTGGCTGGGCGCACAGCGGCCATTTTCCTCCAGGTAGTTCTTCATTATAGGTTTATTGATCACAGCATGTTTAAACAGTAAGGAAAAAGAAAATATAAATTGTTTTAAGTAAATATCATTCGCTCACCCAACATATTTATTATCACTTCTTCTTTTCCTTCTTCTCCTCCTTCTTTCCTTCCTCCTTCTTCTCCTTCTTGGACATACCGTTTCATTTATATTACGGGTTCTTATAAAGGTTGTAATTTAATTTGTAATGTGAAAGTTGGGTTGTGACAGGTGTTTAATCACGTTGGTTCATTATATACTTAATAAAGCATTTATCTTCATGCTTCATAAGGCCTTATGTTGATTTGTAGGAAATCAGCATCGTTAATTCGTATTTAATGAAGCTTTTCTATTGATGGTTCTTTCTCTTTTTATCCAATTAATTAATTAGCTTCTACGATTATTATATTCTGAAGGCAATCATGTTTAGTGATTTTTTAAGGAAAAATTGGTATTGGATTTTAGGTATTTTAGTATCTTTCTTTCTCTTTATAATAAGTCCCGTATTATTCATGATTGTACTGGTTATTGCATTAGTAATTTATTTCCTTGTTGTGAGGCGTAGGAAAAGTAAGGGTACCTCAGGGGGCTTGGTTACAACTAAAATTAGGCTATTAAGGAGTGTTTCCTCTCAGGGAATTAATGACTTAAAACTTAGCAGGCTTTGTCTCAGTGTTGGTGTTGGTGATGGTGTGGTGCGTATTGGCGATAGGTGGGTTTCAGCATTACGAATTGACACCCTGGATTTCTCCTTGCTTCGTGATATAATGGGCCTTGGGGGCTTCATCAGTGATGGCGGTAGTAATTACTTAGTTATTTATGGTGAAAGCCTGATGAGGTATCTATTAGGCTTAACACGGCCGTTGAGTTACTTAGATCCCGTAATGCCTTATTTAGGCAGTTATCTTCGTCTGAATTAATTAGTGAGGTGATACTGAGATGGATGAGTTGAGCGAGAGGGGGGGTAGGGAGTTACTCAGGAGAATTTTGAGTAGGGGTAGGATTGCCTATGACTCGTTGAGTGAAGATGAGAGGAAGGCCGTTGAGGAGTTGGTGAGGCTTGGTTACGTCAAGCTCTACATAGAGCCAAATAGTAAAAAGCTTGGTGATGTGTTAAGGGTTATTAACTCGGTTAATGCCTCCCATGCCGCATTCAGCGCGAATTACATAAAATACCTATGCCTAGCGTTGGTTATATTAATGCCATTATTACCTCTATACCTATCAATAAGGTCGTTAATCATGGGCTACACGTCGGTGACCATTTTCTTCCTAATAATTACCCTAGTGCTTGCCTACGTGGCGTATATAATAATACATAGAAGACGTTGTCGCCTAATCAAACCCTGAGTATCCTTATGCTATAGTCATTATACGTATCTATAACCCCATGGGTCAACAAAACCAGGTCTCCCTTTGCAATTAAGCCGTCCCTTATCAGTCGATTTAAGGTCTCCCTCTCACCCTCGTCATAGTCCTTAACGTCACCAATGAGTATCGCTCAACGCCCCAATAAAGCCTTAATCTCCTGAGTATCCTCTCATCACTAACACCCACGTACGTGGCACCCTAGGCCTATACTTAGAAATTGCTTCAACAAACCTGCCACCCCTCGAATAAATCACAATCTTAGCACCAATGTCCTCGCAAGTTGAACAATGCCCAGGGCGAGCCTATCGGTTAGGTTAGCCATCACATCCCTATCAATACGCACATCATCCTCATACTCCGTGGCAACCCTCCTCAACCACTGTACAGCATCCACTGGGTATTTACCAACCGCCGTCTCCCCCCCAGTCAGTAATAATGAGTCAACGCCCTCCATGACGGCATTCGTTATATCCACAACCTCAGCCCTAGTCGGCACCGGCTGCTCAATCATAGACTCAAGCAATTGCGTGGCAACCATGGTGGGTACACCGCATTTCTGTGCCTCCCGAATTATTGAGCTTTGTATCCTGGGTATCTCCTCAAGGTCAAAGTGCATGCCTAGGTCGCCCCCCCTGGCAACCATCACATAGTCACTGGCGCAAATGACATCCCTCATGTTCCTCACGGCGTCGGGACCCTCAATCTTAGCCACGAGCTTAACCCAGTCGCCACCGAGCTCCTTAACTCAGTCCGGACCTCGTCAATATCGTCCGAGCTCCTAACGTGGCTAATACCCACGTAGTCCATACCGACTTCTACGGCGAACCTAAGGGCCTCCCTATCATAATCATCAAGTATTGGCAGTGGATAATCCTTACCCTTAATAACCACGGCCTTTTCCTGGGAAATAGTCCCCCCCGCGGTTAATGCCGTTAATACGGCATTATTGGCCGAAACCTTATCAACACGTAGTCTTAACCTACCATCATTCATCACAATGACATCGTCAATGGTTATGACTCTGAAGAATGATGGGCTGGGTATTGGTACGAATCCCCCCCCATTCGACTTATCAGCGAGCCTAAACTCCACGGAATCGCCAACATTAAGCGTTATGGGTTTCATACTACCCGTCCTAACCCCCCCAGGGCCCCCCCTCAAATCACCAAGTACTGCAATATCGCCCCCCCTAAAGCCCTTGGCATTCGATATTCTGGATCTCCACTCCTCGGTATTGCCGTGGGAGAAGTTTATCCTTATGCCATCGACGTACTTAATTAATTCCCTCAATACCTCAGGCTTCTCTGAGGCAGGCCCTATAGTCGCTATGATCTTTACCTTACCCACAACAACGCCTTACCGCTGGGATTATAAACCTTAGGTGAATACGGGAATTACTGGGTTTACCTATTATAAGGGGTAATTAACGGGATTGGTCCAGTAATGCTTATAGGTGATATAAGGTCAATTAATGACATATCTTGGGTGACTTACTTGCCTAGGCTCGATATTGCGCCTCGCATGGAATTGCTTGGTGAATCAGCCGTGCTCTATTGGGGGCGACGAGAGGATTATAATTCCTAGGCTTAAGCATGGTGTCCTCTTTTTAATGAGTGGATACGTTGGTTCGCAGGTTCATGGTTGCGAATATAGAATGCACTTGGACTACCTAAAGGGTAGGATTGTTAATAAGAACGTGATTAATGGGCTTCAAGAGCATTCAAGCAACTCGGTGTGAATGAGGAGGGACTTGGGCTTGAGCCTGGTTGGAACCCAGTCATTGTAAATCGCGGCGAGGAGGGTATTTACTTTTTCAATTCTAAGATGGAGCATTGGATTGGTCATGCGGATTTTAGCAAGCCGTTTATTCAGGAGGCGTCACTTATCATGGTTAGGAGGAATGTGCCAATACTTGGCCTTCCTGACTTGGTAATTAACCTTGATAATAGACCCGCGTATATAATTGAGTTAAAGACGATAGGTGGTCCAGCAGGATTAGGGAGTGTGAAGGGTAGAGATGTGTTGCAGGCAGAGTCGTACTTCCACATGATGAATTACCTAGGGCTTAACCCACGGGGTGTGGCTATTATAAAGGTTATACGTGGCTCGGACTTTCGAATAATCAATAACATAGACATAATAATTAAGCAGTTGGAGGGTGGTGAGGATTTTGTGAGGCTCTCTAAGTACGTTACTATTCATAGAATAAGTATTAGGGGATTTGATGAGTTTCTTAGGGATGTTGATTACGCTATTGATTATTGGCTCGGACTTAGGAATCCAAAGCCATCACCGAGTAGGGGGTTATGTTCGGGCTGTGAACACAGGAGGTATTGCCCATACAGTATTGTTAGATGATCCTCAGTAGCGAGAGCAGTAAAGTCAATACTATGTATATTATCGGGGGGGCTATTATTAATGGTATGAGTAGGGAGGGTATGAGTACGTAGGTTAGGCTGAGGATTGCCTCAATAATAGTAAACCAAGCCCATGTAGTCCTAAATGCCTTACATAGGCATTGCGCGTTACTAAAGAGGTATGGGCAATTAATGTTTTTCCTAAGGCTCGCATCAACGGAACCCTCAATAATCCTAACCTCATTATTAACCTGAACACCCACATGTGCCAATAACTTCAATAATGATGTTGAATACTCTGTGAGACTCACGCCATTGTAAAATGATAAATCTAATCTAATCCTCTTTACAATCTCGCTAGGCTCATTGATTGAGCAAGTCTCTCACCGAGCTCTGATGCCAAGGCCCTCCTAATGCTTAGGAAATTGATAATTCCAGTGGGTTCGCCGGTCTTTATATCAAATGGCATTATTAAGCCACCAGGTGATTCAAGGGATGATGGATATGGTATTAATATATCAGTAACGACTATACCATCACCACCAATGGCTAGGTTAAACAACCTAATGCTTGGTGATAAATCCATTACTCTCCAAGTATTGCTCAATGAGGGTACGTAACCCTTAAAGAATTGTATCATGGAACCATCATCCCTAACGAAGTACATAGTAATGTATGCATAGAGTCCCTCCAATGCGGTCCTTCGTCTTAACGGGTCTACTATGTCTAAGTCCATGGAGAGTATGCAAGTATCACCAACGCGTGAGTGTCTTATCAACTCGCGAATAATCACGGTCTTACCTCTAAACCCTATTATTGTTGTTATGATTAATATTATGAAGATTATGATCCCAATTATGGATTGGGTCGTTAAATACGCCATTACTTAATAAGGATCGTATTCTCTTTTTAAATTATTTTATCATCTTTTTGGCGATTATTCATATTATTTTATCATTATAAATAACGCATAAAGTTTATAAATGATTATATGCGTTAATTGTCGATGAGCATTACTGTTGATAAAATAATAAAGAGAGAACCCGTTGTAATAAACGATAAGGCCAGGGTTAAGGACGCTATTGATTTAATGAGTAAGGAAAACATCGGCCTACTGGTGATCGTTAATAGTTCAGGAAAACCCATTGGTGTTATTTCGGAGAGAGACATAATTAAGGCACTGGCTAATGGCGTTGACTTAAACGCCAGGGTTACGGATGTTGGTACTGTGGGTAACCTCGTTACTATAAGTCCCAAGGATAGTGTTTATAGGGCTGCCTACTAATGAATGATTATAAAGTGAGGCATTTAATAGTCATGGATGGGGATAAATTACGTGGTGTTATCTCCATCAGAGACATAATTAGTGAGGAGAGGGTTATTTCTAGATTTGCTGAATTAGCGGAGACTAAGTTCCTTGATACCGAGGTCAGCGGTGCTGACTAAAGACTTAAAAATGAAATAGTAATTATTAAAAACGATGGTTTTTCTTAGGAAATGAAATGGAAGCGTTTAAGTCAAAGGTTGAAGAATTATACGGTGAATTTCTAAGGGAAATTAGGGAAATTGAGAGAAAGTGGCAGAGGGAGTGGTACGAGAGAGGCATTTTTAATGCCGAACCAAGGTCTAATAAACCCAAGTACTTTATCACGGTGCCTTACCCATACGTATCGGGTTCACCGCACATAGGACATGGTAGGACGTTCACGATAGGCGACATAATGGCTAGGTATAAGAGGGCTAGGGGGGGGTTTAATGTTCTATTCCCAATCGCATGGCATATAACGGGAACTCCGATACAGTCAGTGGCTGACAGGATAATGAAGGGGGACCCAGAGGATATAAAGCTGTATTCCTGGTACGTAAGCCTATACGTAGACGACCCAGGCAAGATTAAGGAGGTACTAAGCACATTCACTAACCCCTGGAACATAGCCCAATTCTTCGCCTCAGTCTACACTAGGGACTTCATGTCCATGGGCTACTCAATGGACTTTAGGAGACAATTCACGACCGGAGACCCTGACTACAACGCATTCATTATCTGGCAGTACTACAGGTTAAGGGAGGCCGGTTACATAACGCAGGGCAGCCACGTAGTCCTATACTCACCGGATGAGAATCAGGCAGTGGGTGAGCATGACATTAAGGGTGGGGGGGACGAAATAACAATAGACATACTCGAGTTCAACCTAGTGAAGTTTAAGCTGGAGAATTCAAATGAGTACCTGGTCGCGGCTACATTAAGGCCTGAGACCATATATGGAATCACGAATGTGTGGGTTCACCCAAGCATTGAGTACGTCATTGCCGAGGTTAATGGCGAGAGATGGATAATATCGAAGCCAGCCGCCTGGAAGTTAGGTTATCAGGGCTATGACGTTAAGGTCGTTGGTTCAGTACGTGGTGAGGAATTGATAGGTAAGTACGTAATTACACCACTAATTAATAGGAGAGTGCCGGTGCTACCCGCGGTTTCATCGATGAGAATACGGGCACGGGTATCGTCTATAGCGTACCTGCCCACGCACCCTACGATTACGTAGCCCTAATAGACCTTAAGAAGGATGAGGAGGCATTGAGTAGGTACGGGATTAAGGAGGTTGTTGAATCGATAGAGCCCATAAGCATCATTAAGCTACCCAACTACGGTAGGTATCCGGCCAAGGACGTGGTCGAGAAACTCGGCGTTAAGGACCAAGGCGATAAGGAGAAGCTTGACGAGGCTACGAGAATCGTGTATAGGGAGGAGTTTTACAACGGCGTTATGAAGGAGAATACGTTATTCCCTGGATTAAGCGTCAATGAGGCTAGGGAGAGGACGATTAAGGCACTGAGTGAGCAGGGTGCGTGGGGGGGTAGAATGTACGAGCTTGAACCCAGGAAGGTATATACAAGGAGCGGCAATCCCGTCATCGCGGCTGTGATTAAGGATCAGTGGTTCTTAAATTACGGAAATCCAGAGTGGAAGGCTAAAGCATTCAAGTGCCTTAATTCAATGAGGATAATACCCGAGAAGTACAGGAAGAACTTTGAGGACGTGTTTAATTGGTTGTCCATGAGACCGTGCGCAAGGAAGAGGGGGGTTAGGCACGAGACTGCCCTGGGATCCAGACTGGATAATCGAGTCCCTGAGTGACTCAACGATATATATGGCATATTACACAATCGCCCATAAAGTAAGGTCAAGCGGCCTTGATAAGAAACTAGGCGATTTCGCCAAGAGGGTCATAAATAGTAGGGGTAACGATAAGGATGCCCTCAATGCAATAATGGCATTCTTCAACTACGTGTTCTTAGGCGAGGGTGATCCAAGCCGTGTCGCTGAGTTATTTGGTGTCAGTAAGGAGCTTGTTGAGGATTTAAGAAATGAGTTTGACTACTGGTACCCAGTGGATGAGAGGCATAGCGGTCCTGATCTAATAAGTAGTCACCTGAGCTTCTTCGTGTTCCACCACGTCGCCATATTTCCAGAGAAGTATTGGCCGAGGTCGATAACGCTCAATGAGTACGTGATTAGGGAGGGCATGAAGATGAGTAGGTCGTTGGGTAACGTACTTCCACTACCCTACATTCCAAGGAAGTACAGCGCAGACCTTGCCAGGCTTTACCTGGCCTCAGCTACCGACCTGGACTCAACACTTGATTGGAGGGAGGATGACGTAGCCAGTGTCGCAGGTAGGTTAGTTAGGTTCTGGAACCTTGCAAATGAAGTAATCAAGGAGGGCAAACCAACAGTTAATATTGATGTTAGGAGTTCATCATTAATTACGCAGTGGTTAGTTTCTAAGGTGAATAAGGTAATACGTGATTCGACGGTTGATATGGATAATGAGAACATTAGGGGGGTACACGCTTAAGGCATTCTTCGACCTACTCTCATCGGTTGAGAAGTACTTAGAGATTACGGGTGTCATTAATGCGAGTAGGGATGAGGTTAGGTGGGCCCTGTGGTACGTACTGGAGCGTTGGGTTAAGTTGTTACAGCCGGTCATGCCTCACATTGCTGAGGAGCTTTGGCATAGGATGGGTAATGATACGTTCATATCCCTGGAACCCTGGCCTGAGTATAGTGAGGAGTTAATAAATGATGAGTTGGACATTGCCCTAGACCTTATTGAGAGGGCTGTGGAGGACGTGCAGGAGATACTCAGGGTTACGAAGATAACGCCTAAGTCGGTATATCTATACGTGGGTCCACCAAATGAGTATTACCAAATCGTTAATGAGGCCACTAGACTTATCAATGAGGGTAAGACGATGGGTGAGACAATAAGGGCAATAGTGGGTAAGCCGGAGTATAGGCGCATGGCTGATAGGGTGGCTAACTTGGTGTCTAAGGTCGTTGATGGTACAATACCGAGGAAAATAGTTAGTAGGGAGATGGAAATAAGGGTATTCAAGGAATTAAGCAGTTACATCAGGTCGAGAATAGGCACTGAGGTTTTTATCCAGGATGCGACCAATCCGGCGTACGACCCCAGCAATAGGGCTAGGAATTCACTGCCTGGAAGACCTGCAATATACGTAGAAGCCATGAAGGAAAGTCGGTGAATTTTACTTTATAAAATAATAAATAGTAAGGGGGGGTGTCAGGCGAGTAGCCGCCTAGGTGGCTCGCCATCATCCGCCCCCGTACTAAGGATTAAATCACCCTAAATAAAAAGTAGAGCCCGTAGCACACTATCTAACCAATAATGATGGGTCTATGGGTATCTTCGTGATTCTTCTACCAACGGCATTCTCCACAGCCCTCGTTAATGCCGGCAATACACCAATCAGAGGTCCCTCGGCAATGCCCTTAGTTGGCAGTGGCGCATTGGATTTGCCCTCTTCGAGGTAATACCACTTAACGTTAAAGGACTCCATTATCGTTGGTATCCAGTACTCACTGAAGGTTTGTGTAAGTGGATTGCCGTCATTATCATACCTAACCTCCTCTAGGACGACCTCACCAAAGCCCTGGATAACTCCACCAATTACCTGACCCTCAGCGAGCATTGGGTTGACCACCATGCCAATATCGTCGATAGCCACGTAATCGAGGACCTTAACCAACCCCTCCTCGGTAACCTCAACTAAGGCTACATGAGAGCCATACGGATATGTATAGCCACTTAAGCCAAAATAGGCCGTCTCCTCAAGCGATGGCTCGACTGGGTATGTCCATGTACCACCAACACTTGTGGTTAATGCGTTCGCTATATCCTCAATGCTTAATGACTTACCGCTTTTAGTATCCCTAACAACACCATTTTCATAAACCACATCCTCGTAATTAACACCCATCAGCGCGGCGCCAACCCTCCTAAGCTTATCCTTAAGCTTCCTCGCAGCAAGCAATGCGGCATTACCGGCCAGTGTCAGTGTCCTACTGCCAAACGTGCCAAAGCCTTCACCAATAAGTTCGGTGTCGCCCCCCCATGAAACCTCCACCTGGCTTATGTCGATGCCGAGTTCATCAGCCACTATCTGCGCTATGGCGGTTGCATCACCCTGCCCATGGGGTGCCGCGCCGATTATCACGAGGACCTTACCATCAGACTTAACCCTAACTGATGCAGATTCCCACGGGCCAAAGTTATTCTGCTCTATGTAAAATGACAGGCCAACACCGGCCCTTCTGCCTGTTTCTTAATTCCTCGGCCTTCTTCTCAAAATCCCTGTAATAACCCTCGGCAATACTGAGTAGGTGTAGGTAGTTACCGCTATCATACTTATGATTAAATGGGTTAGTGTAGGGTAGCTCCGTCACTAGGTTCCTCCTCCTTATCTCTATGGGGGGGTCCATTCCTAACTCATCAGCAGCCATGTCCATTATCCTCTCATAAACAAAGGCAGCTTCAGGCCTACCAGCCCCCCCCTATACTGGTCAAGCGGTGTTTTGTTTGTTTTGACGCCGTACACCTCCACAAGCACATTCCTGAGTTTATAGGGGGCCTGTTATCAACGTGGACGTTATGTCGGCCAGGTAATAGCCATGGGTTGCCACACCCAGGTCTATTATCAATTCATCAATCAATGCCCTCCATTCACCATTCCTCGTAAATCCAGCCTTAATCCTATGTATCTGGGCCCTGCTATGGTATGTACTCAATAAATCCTCACGTCTAGTGGCTACCCACTTAACGGGCCTTCTGTAGATAATGCTTGCGTAAGTGACTATGTAGTCCTCAGGGTATGGGAACATCTTCGAGCCAAAGGCACCACCGGTGTCGGCTTGAACAACCCTTATATCACTGACATAACTCTTGAATGCATCAAGGAGGAACTTACGCATATAATGCGGTGCCTGTGTCGAGGCGTAAACCGTCAACCTTCCCTCCTGGTACACCGATAGCAATCCCCCCCTGGGCTCCATCGCGGCTGGGTAAACTCTACCGATTTCGAGTTTTGCCTCAATAACGACATCGCTCTTTCCCAATTCCTCCTCCGGGTTTCCAGCCCTATATGTCCACCTATAGCCGATATTACTTATGCCCTCCACAGCCTTTACATCATCCTTAACGGCCTCCTCTGGGTTAACCACAGCAGGTAATGGCTCATAATCAACCTGTATATAATCAAGGGCGTCATAGGCCTTATACCTATCCTCCGCAACCACGGCAGCTATTGGTTGACCCACGTATAGAATCTCATCCTTAGCCATGGGAAAATTCCTAGGCCTATTCTCAACATTAATGTTTAATCCCGTTATGACGCCAATAACCCCCCCTGGAATTTTTAATGCATCTTCGTAATCAACCCTAAGAAGCCTCGCATGGGGGGACTGCACTTCTTAGTATCGCCATGTAAAGCGTACCTGGATACACTATGTCATCGACATACCTGGCACTGCCGGTGATGAATTTAGGATCCTCGATCCTCTTAATACGAGCACCTATGTAAGGCATTAATTAACGTGTAAGTAAATAATGTTTTATAAGTAATTACGCCTTAAGTACTTTAACTGAATATTGAAGTAATGCTTAATTAGTATGATCGTAACCGCATTAACGTGTATCCTCCGAAATTTGGTTACATAAGGGTTAACTCATTGGAGGAGGCCGTGAAGGTCCTTGAGGCTGATGAGAATGCCAAAATACTTGCAGGAGGACAGAGCCTAATGCCCATGCTAAAGCTTAGGTTGGTTAGGCCCTCCTACTTGGTTGATATCAACAGGGTACCTAACTTATCGTATATAAGCATTGAGAATGATAAGATACGCATCGGCGCATTGGTTAGGCACCACCAGGTGGAGGTTAATCGTGACCTCTGGAAAATATACCCAGCACTTCCTGAGACTGCGGTACAGATTGGTGATCCTCAAATCAGGAACCTAGGCACAATGGCGGGTTCTCTGGCTCATGCAGACCCAGCGGCTGACTGGCCCGCAACTTTAATAGCGCTTAGGGCTTCTGTAAAGGTGCTTGGTCCCTCAGGAACTAGGGAGGTGCCTGTTGAGGACTTCATAACCGGTCCATTCACTACGGTGTTAGGTAGGGGCGAGGTTCTTGGCGAGATCGTGATACCTAGGTTAAGCGGTACCGTTAAGTCCTCATATGTTAAGCTTGAGCGTAAGGCCGGTGACTTCGCGGTTGTCGGTGTCGCAGTAATGCTTAAGCTCAGCCCTGATGGTTCAGTGGAGGACGCGGGTATTGGAATCACGGCCGCGGGGCCCAGGCCTTTTAGAGCCCGCGAGGCCGAGAAGGCCCTGATTGGGCGTAAATTAACGGATGACGTTATTGAGGACGCGGCTGAAAGGGCGATGAAGGAGTCAAGCCCGATAAGCGACATTAGGGGCTCAGCCGAGTATAAGAGGGCCATGGTTAAGGTAATGACTAGGAGGGCTATTAAGAATGCATTGTCGAGGTGATGGGCATGGCGGCAACACTCAAGGTTGGGCCTGAGGAGAGGGTTAGGATTAGGGTCAAGGTCAACGGTGTCTGGTACGAGAGGGAGGTGGAACCAAGGAAACTACTCGTTCACTTCCTAAGGGAGGATCTTGGGCTCACTAGTGTACATGTTGGCTGTGATACTGGGCATTGTGGTGCGTGCACGGTCATAATGAATGGAGTTAGTGTCAAGTCCTGCCAAGTACTTGCGGTTCAGGCGGATGGCGCTGAGATACTTACGCTTGAGGGCTTGGCCAAGGACGGCAAGCTACACCCGATACAGGAGGCCTTTTGGGAGAAGCACGCCCTTCAATGTGGTTACTGCACGCCTGGTTTTATAATGGAGACCTACTGGCTATTGAGTGAGAACCCCCCCAACCCAACAGAGGAGGAGATTAGGAGGGGGGGTCTGTCGGGAAACCTATGCAGGTGTACTGGCTACCAGAACATTATCGAGGCCGTTAAATTAGCCGTTCAGAGGTTGAGAGAGTTGAAAACGATGCAGTAAGTCGAGACAAATTCACAACTTAAATTCAGTGGGTCTCCAGGAACATGATTGCTCCTGTATCCTACCCTCAAGGGCATCCTTTACGAACTTCCTCGGATCCTTAACCTCACGCATTGGTTTACCACTTGCGTTTCTCATGAACATCATAACCTCGGCGAGTATGCTAAGGGCTATTTCGCCTGCAGTCTTAGCCCCAATGTCAAGCCCAACGGGTGAGTGCAACTTACTTAATACGTAGTCAAGGCTTAACCCCCTCCTAACCATATCCGCAATCATCACGGCAGCCCTCCTCTGGCTGGCGAGTAGGCCTATGAACTTTGCATTGTGCTTAAGGGCTATGTAGAGGGCCTCGGTATCATACGGCTTGCCACCCTCATTTGCTATTATTATGATGGAGTTCTCATCAACGAGTCTCTCGAGGTCCCTGAGGTCATTACTTATGAAGTGCGCATTGCTAAAGCGGTCCTTATCTACGTCACCGTTCCCTACAACGGCCACGTAATAGCCAATGGCATTACCAACATCAACAAGGGCCTTGGCTATAAGCCCCCCCGAGCCAACAACGATGACCGTAGGCCTTGGTTCCACCGGTTCTAAAATCACCTTAATGCCGTTTACCACGGTCTCAACGGTCCTCCCCCCCTCAGTCAATGCCTTGCCGGCCAGTTCCAGTACCTCCTTATTGGTCGTAATGCCGAGTAGTGACTTTCCATTAACTATTATGTCGGATAGCGCATTATCGCCAACAAACATTTTAACAATAACCATTCTATCACTCTCTGAACCAGCCTTAGTTAAGGCCCTGAAGAATTCGCAGGAAGACATCGACTTGTTGATTAGCTGGACTAAATAAGTGTTTTTACGCGGTTAATGAATAATTATGCGTAAGCCAGATGAAGTCCTTAAATACTAAATCATGAGGTGCTTTCTTCAATGAGTGTGCCAAGAACAATACATAGGGAGGCTGGTCCTAAGACTGCTAATTTCTTCGTGATAACAGTGTCCACATCACGCTATAACGCAAAGGTGAGTGGTCAACAATACACCGATGAATCAGGGGGGGACCTGGCGGAGTCCATGCTCAGGCAGGCTGGGCATAGGGTTGTTGGTAGGGAGTTGATTAAGGATGACCTGGTCATGATACGCTCGCTCGTCGACTCCCTACTCCTTCGTGATGACGTGGATGTGATAGTACTCACAGGTGGTACAGGCCTCGCCAGGAGTGACGTGACGATAGAGGCCCTTAGGCCACTCTTTGAGAAGGAGCTTGAGGGCTTTGGTGAGTTGTTTAGGCAGGTTAGTTATCAGAAGATTGGTACTGGCGTGATAATGACGAGGGCCACGGCCGGCATCGCAGGGGGTAAGTTAATAGTGGCCCTACCCGGCTCGCCGGATGGTGTTAAGACAGGGCTTGAGATAATACTTCAGGAATTACCTCACATACTTTATATAATTAGGTCCTAGTGGGCATTCACTAATTTAATAATGTATTAGATAGCATATTGCACAAATCAATCCTGATTTTAATACGTGTTTCTTTAGGCGTTTCAATGACACCATTACTCGCCGTAATACCACTGATTGGTTCAGGACTAATGACGTACTACACGTATGAGAATATTAGGTACGTGAATGTGTGCCTACCCGGCGTTTTTCATTGTGATAGGTTTAACTTCATAGTGCCAAGGAGGATTAGGCTATTACTAGCCGTTGGGGGGGCTGCCATTGTTCTATTCCTAATAGGTCTCCTAATAATGATGAACATGCTAATGATTGCATTGTTCCTATCAATGATTGACCTACTAATTGGTGTTTACGGAATATACCTACAGGTGAGCCACAGGGCTTATTGCATGTATTGCTTAACCACGGACATAATCCTACTACTAACCACGCTATTGATAATAATTAATCCGTAGGTGGGTTAATCCGCAATATTCAAGAGCCCAGATTTAATATTAAGATTAAACGCATGAGGAATTTAGTAGTGGCATTATTCAGCGTGGTGAGCACGGTGTCTATATGGTATAACTTCCTAGCCTACAATGTTGTTGCATCAATAATACTAACGAAGTCAGCACTACATTTGGGCGTATTATTATCCTTCACGACAATATTTGTAGCATTCATTGCGAGACCCATTGGTGCATACGTATTCGGCATAATCGGTGATAAATTCTCAAGCAAGGCATCACTGGTGCTGACTCTCATTATCATGGGTGTCTCGACACTATTAATCTCGATCATTGAAAGAACATGGTACACTGCGTATGAATTAATAGTCCTAAGGATCGCCCAGGGACTCTCCATCGGCGGCGAGTGGGCCTCGGCATCGATACTGACCTACGAATCCGTGAGAGGTAGTGTTGGCAGGTTCCTAACGAGTTTAATACAGCTCGGCGTGCCATTGGGTATGCTATTGACGGCCTTTGCCGTTATTAATTGGCGTTTGGCATTGTTGATGGGGTCACTACTAAGCCTTTCATCAGCCATAATAATCCTGGCGCTTGCCGAGGGCGCCAAACCCATTAATTGGAGGCCCACCCTCCGTATTGAGGATGCCTGGAAGGTCGTGAGGGCGATTGGCGTTAAGTTCGGTGAAAGCTCCAGCTTCTACGTATATACCTCCGTACTCCTAATATATTTTAATGAGTATGGGATTTCAAACCTAATAATCGCAGCCACAATCTCCCTATTAATATTCACGTTAATAACGTCGGCCGTAATGACTCGGGCAGGGCCTGTTAAGGTGTTGGTGCTTGGGTACGTAATTTTCGCATTAATAAATGCATTAATGTTTAGGGTGCAGCCATTATTACTATTTATCTTATTTGGTATAGCCGATGCATTAGCCTATACGCCCCCCCAATCACTATATCTGGTATCACTATTTAGGAGCGATATTAGGCATGTTAGTTCAGGCGTTTCATACCACATAGCTAGTTCATTAGGTGGCCTAATTAATTACCTATTGTCAATATTAATATCGGTGTACGGCCTCAACACTGGGTTCATAGCCATACCCGCATCACTAATCATGTCCTGCGTGATCTCAATAATCACCCTATTGATTTAAGTACCGTTAGAATT
Organism: Vulcanisaeta distributa JCM 11216; assembly: GCF_001315985.1. GTDB lineage: Archaea > Thermoproteota > Thermoprotei > Thermoproteales > Thermocladiaceae > Vulcanisaeta > Vulcanisaeta distributa_E. The sequence continues at coordinate 25,174 of NZ_BBBI01000007.1, read as the reverse complement.
ACTTATAAATGAGTTCAGCATTGACCTGCTGTATGGCGAGGGTTCACTATGATGGTTCCTTTGAGGTTAATAAGCCTAGGGATGTGGTTTATAACTTCCTCGTTGACCCGAGGAACATAGCCTCTATAATACCAGGCGTTGAGTCTGTTGACGTGGTTGACCCCCCCGATAACTTCAGGGTTAAGGCTAGCATGGGTGTTGGGGCTATTAAGGGTACGATAAACATAACCGCCAAATTCGCCGAGAAGAAGCCGCCAGAGAGCGCCAGGGTTGTTGGTAGGGGGGCACGGGCATGCAGAGCACCATGGACTTCGAGATTGGCTTCAAACTTGAGGAACCGAGCCCAGGTAGGACTAGGGTTAATTGGTACTTCGATGGAAACGTCGGCGGCTTAATAGGTTCTATGGGCGCCAGGGTGCTGGACCCGGTGGCTCAGAAAATAGTCCAGGACAGCGTGGAGAAGCTTAGGCAGAGGTTATCCTGAGCCTGTTTCCCTAGGTTCTTCGTTATTAAAAACCTAAAAATTTATTAACTCATTCATAACTCGGTCTTGATAAGTATGAGCCTAATACTGAAGCCTAAGGAGTCGGCTTTACAAAAGCCACACCTTAACCTAGCTGTTATAGGGCATGTGGACCACGGCAAATCAACATTGGTAGGTCATCTACTGGTGGTTACTGGCTACGTCGATGAGAAGGGCTTCAAGGAGCTTGAGGAACAAGCCAAGAAGATGGGTAAGGAGGACTTCGTCTATGCCTGGGTAACGGACAGGCTGAAGGAGGAGAGGGAGAGGGGGGGTGTCACGATTGAGGCAATGCACGTAGGCTTCGAGACTCCCAAGTACTTCATAACAATCATAGACCTGCCAGGCCACAGGGACTTCATAAAGAACATGATAGTCGGTGCAAGCCAGGCGGATGCTGCCATGCTCGTTGTATCTGCAAGACCTGGTGAGTTCGAGACAGGCATTGGCCCACAGGGGGGGCAGACCAGGGAACACCTATTCCTAGCCGCCACGTTGGGTATTAGGCAGATAATAGTGGTTGTTAATAAGATGGACGTTGTTAATTATGACCAGAAGAGGTATGAGCAAATCAAGGCCGAGGTTAGCAAGTTCATGAAGCTTCTCGCTATGACCCATCAAAGGTGCCCTTCATACCCGTCAGCGCCCTGAAGGGCGATAATATCAAGGAGAAGAGCCAGAACATGCCATGGTACAACGGACCAACCTAATAGAGGCCCTGGACGCAATACAGCCGCCACCGAGACCCGTTGACAAGCCATTCAGATTACCAATACAGGACGTTTACACAATAACTGGAGCCGGTACGGTGGTTGTCGGCAGAATCGAAACCGGCGTGTTGAAGGTTGGTGATAGGGTCGTCGTTATGCCACCCGCAAAGGTCGGCGATGTCAGGAGCATTGAGACCCACCACATGAAGCTAGAGCAGGCACAACCAGGAGACAACGTTGGTATTAACGTTAGGGGGGGTATTGAGAAGGAGGACGTAAAGAGGGGTGACGTGATGGGTCACCTAGCCAACCCACCAACAGTTGCTGAGGAAATTGTGGCGAGGCTGGCAGTGCTATGGCATCCAACGGCAATAGGCCCTGGATACACACCAGTGCTACATGTGCACACAGCAACCGTGCCGGCACAGATAATCGAGATAATCGCTAGGCTGGACCCAAGGACTGGACAGACCGTGGAGCAGAAGCCCCAGTTCATTAAGCAGGGTGATGTGGCCGTTGTTAGGCTTAAGCCGCTCAAGGATGTGGTTGTTGAGAAGTACAGTGACTTCCCAGGGCTTGGTAGGTTTGCCCTCAGGGACATGGGTAGGACAATAGCCGCGGGCCAGATAATCGAGATTAAGCCGAAGAAGGTTGAAATTAAGGCGTGATGATTAATGCCGAGAAAGGCGCGAATACGCATTTGGGGAACAGACAGTAAGCAGGTTGATAACCTAGCCAGTGAAATAGTGGGCATAGCCAAGAAACTCGGCGTTAAGGTCTCAGGGCCAATACCACTACCCAGGAAGAGGTTGTTGGTCACTGTTAGGAGGGCACCGAGTGGGCAGGGATACCACACGTATGACCATTGGGAGATGAGGATCTATAAGCGATTAATAGACATGGACGCTGATGAGAGGGCCATTAGGCAGTTAATGAGGATGAGGGTGCCTGAGAACATAAAAATCGAGATAGAACTTGTGGACTAGTTTCTCCTCTTATCCATTTCACTTTTCTAAAATTTCCTTAAATTATTATACCATTTCTCAATAAATTATTAATCAGCACTCAGCCACTCATCACCCTTTACAGGCATTAATCAGTGGGCTCTAAACTCGTCACTTAAATTAACCATGAATTAAAGGTAAAAAGCCTTATCCCTGGGTCTTAATTAAGGGGAATTATTGCTTCAGTATAGAACTGGTTATTCATCATTTCGCGAACTCATCACTCGCAATCCTTTTATGGCCACTGCCTTATTACCCTTTTGTATGGTGCGTATCTCCAGGTTGGGTAATGGACTAACAGTAATTACTCACTACATGCCCGTTGATGTTGTTGCAATTTACATGTTTTACAACGTGGGCGCCAAGAATGAGTACCAGGTATATTCGGGGGGGCTCACACTTAGTCGAGCACATGCTCTTCAGGAGGATTGAGGGAATAAAGGGTAGCGTGGACGAGCTCATCGAGGGGGGGGTTGGTGGTTATTTTAATGGCTTTACGAACTACGACTACACAGCCTACGTAGAGGTGCTGCCCACGGAATACGCCGAGTTGGGTTTTGAAATTGAGAGTAAGAGAATGGTAAATGCGGTTTTTGACCCAAGCGAATTCGAGCTTGAGAGGAAGATTGTGCTTAGTGAATTTGATATGAATGAGAATGACCCAGACTTCAGGCTCATGTATAGGGCCTCGATGATTGCCTGGGACACGCACCCGTATAGGTACGCAGTCATTGGCTTGAGAAGTGACCTAAACAGGGTGTCCAGGGATGAGTTGTTTAGGTATTATAGGCGTTATTACAACCCCAGTAATGCCGTATTGGTCGTGGTCGGCGGGTTAAGTGAGGATAAAGCCACGGAACTAGCCAATAGCACTTCGGCAATATAGGGTCTAGCGGTGAATCAGGGGGGGTCGTTAAGCCCTGGGATGATGGATTGCAGGGTAAGGTCAGGGTTGAGTTAAAGGCATCAAGTGGTGAAACACCCAGGTTACTAATAACCTTCAAGGTCCCTGGGATGCATGACATTGATGGCTTGAGAAGGCTTATTCTCATGGATTTCGTAGTTTCGGGCGATAGGGCCTTTGCATATGGCCTAACGAGTAGGGAACCCATGGCGGTCCCAAGGTCATCAAGGCTCTATAGGCTTGTTGAGGAGGGCCTTGGAGACGCTGTTTATAGTTATTATGAGGTGACGTACATGAATAACCTATACTCAATAATCATTTATAATGTTAAGGACCCCCCCGACAGGGTAATCGCAAGGATTGGGGAATTAATTATGGAGAGACCTAGCGAGGATGAGCTAAGCTTCGCTAGGGAGAGGATAAGGGCCAGGTTGGCCTTCTCCATGGACTCACCGAGTAAGTTAGGCCAGATTTATGGTTTGTCGCAGTTACTTATGAATGACCCAGGTAGGTTAATTTCGATAATTGAGGACGCCATGAAAGTGGGCGCCACCGAGTACGTGGATTTCGTGGATAAATTATTAGATAGGTCAATATCAATAATTTATAGGTGATGGGTACGGCGAATAAACTATTCATTAGGTCTCCCGTTAAGGACGTGGCTGTACTCGACATTAAATTAAACCTAGGCTCGCTGCAGGAATCTCGTCCTGGGATTGCGAATGTGTTAATACCACTGTGGAGGATGAGCAGTTACGCTAAGGAACTTGAGAGGATTGGAGTATCATTCTCCTTTGAGAAAGGGTTTGACGCACTAACCTAAGGGTTAAGGCTAGATACCCCCCCATTGTTGATAAAGCTGTGAAGCTCATTGAGGATATGCTACTGAGTCCAGTCATTGATAGGATTGATGATGCCATTAGAGAGGCGAGAACGAGCATAGGCATTAACAGAGAGGATACGGCCATTAGGTCTGTGGCGGAGGCATTGAAAGTATTATTTAATGATCACCCATACTCAAGGCACCCAATTGCTTATGATTATAAATTTATTGATATGACGAAGGGCCACATTAAAGATGCCATTGACGCATTGAGGGTATTATCACTAACTGTCGTGGCTCCAGAGGATTATTTAGAGATTAACCTGCCATTTACAAACTACGTTAAGGTACCCATTGACAGATTTGGGAGTGGTGATGTCGATATTAGGCTTGAGGGTAAGGTGCAGACCACGGTGGCCATTGCATACCCAAGTTATGACGTTATGGACCTTGAGGGCTCCTTCAGGGTTATGGTGATGAATACGATACTCGGAGGCATGGGTTTAGTATCGAGGCTTTACAGGGAGGTTAGGGTAAAGAGGGGGGGATTGGCCTACTATGCCTACTCCATGTACTGGCCGTTGGGCAGCTCAGGAGTCCTTATCGTAATGGCCGGTGTGCGTAGGGAAGTCCTTAAGGATGCCCTTAACGTCATGCTCAGCACTATGGGAGACTCTGTCGTTTCAGAGGAGGAGCTAAGGATGGCTATTAGGAATAGGGTTGGTAGGCTTAAGGTTACTGGCGAATCACCGGAGGGCATGGCGATGCTCCATTCAGTGATACCAACCTACGGCTTGCCAACTGATTATTACGAGAGGTTCATTAATTATATAAGTAGGTTAAGGCCTGAGGATATTTCAAGGGAATTAAGGAGTCTTTCGAAACCTGTCATTGCAGTGGTTGGTTAAAGTTATATAGGTTATTGGGATAAGGCTTATTAATACATAGGGTTTAGGAAGGACGTGAATTCCCTAAACCGGCGACTAGGAAACCCAGTAAAATCGCACTTGCCTACTCGGGGGGGTCTCGATACCACAGTAGCCATTCATTGGCTTAGGGAGAGGTTTAATGCGGAGGTTATAACGGTCACAGTTGATGTCGGGCAAGACGATGATTTCAGAGACATTGAGGAAAGGGCATATAGGCTGGCGCCACTAAGCATTACACGATAGATGCCAAGAGGGATTTTGCCGAGGGTCCCGTTGCAATGGCAATAATGGCCAACGCACTCTATGAGGACAGGTACCCATTGGGTACGGCATTGGCCAGGCCGTTAATTGCGAGAAGGTCGTTGAGGTAGCTAAGAGGGAGGGCTGTGACGCGGTTGCCCATGGATCAACCTCCAAGGGTAATGACCAGGTCAGGTTTAACGAGGCATTGATGGCCCTGGCACCCGATCTCATGATAATTGAGCCAGCGAAGATTTGGGGGGGAATGAATAGGGCTGAGGAGATTGAGTACGCGAGGAAACATGGCATACCAATACCTAACATACACGGTAGGTTTAGTATTGATGATAATCTATGGTCGAGGAGTATAGAGGTCGTGAGACTGACGACCCGGGTGTCGAGGTTCCTGAGGATGCCTTTAAGTGGACGGTATCACCTGAGAAGGTCAGCGAGCCGCTGATCCTTGAGGTTGAGTTCAGGGAGGGCCTACCCGTGGCGGTTAACGGTGAGAGGATGGGCATGGTTGGCATAATATCATTGCTTAATAAGGTTGTTGGTGCCCATGGCTTCGGTAGGTTGATCATATCGAGAATAGGGTTGTTGGATTTAAATCAAGGGAGGTCTATGAGGCCCCCCCGGCTGCATTAACCCTAATCGAGGTCCATAGGGACCTGGAGAAGCTTGTCTATACACCGCTTGAGTACAGGTTTAAGAAGATTGTTGACCAGGCCTGGACGGACCTGGTCTATGGTGGTCTATGGCATGAGCCACTGCGTGAGGAGCTTGAAGGCCTCATTAAAGCCATGAATAAGTGGGTTAGCGGTGTCGTTAAGGTTAAGGTCTTCGGTGGATTAACAATACTTGGTAGGGAGAGTCCATACGCAAGCTATAGTAAGGACCTCGTAGATTACGTGAGTGGTTGGTACCCAAGTGAGGAAGAGGCCAGGGGGGGCTTCATAAAGATGCACGTGCTGCATTCATTAACGGCCTATAGAGTTAGGCATAGAGCGTAAAGAGACTATTGTTAAAAATACCTCCTTAGTTAAATCAACTATATGGATTTGGAAAAGGTTAGGACAACCCACGTGGGTAGTTTACCAAGACCACCTAACCTATCTCCTCAAAACCTGGATAAGGCCATTGAGGATGTAGTTAGGATGCAAGTCGAGATTGGGCTTGACGAAATCAATGATGGGGGGGAGTACAGGCGTCAATCATTCATTAGCGACTTAACGGAATTACCTGGATTTGAGGTCACGGAATTATACTGGGAAAACTCAGCAGGTGATAGGAGGTTCATACCGGTCATATTGAGAAGCATAGAGTACGACCCAAGTAAGCCAATACTAGCTAGGGAGGTCGAGGGCATTAAGAGGGCCTTGGATAAATTGGGAGTTAGGAGGAGGATTAAGGTGACGATACTTGCACCAAGCTTCATGGCCAGGGTCTACCCAGACCCTGATTGGATGCCTGCAAGGCCTAAGGAGTTAATTGATAAGTACCGTCAGCGGGCTAAGCAGTATTATCCTACGGTTGATGATTACCTCGATGATGTCGAGAAAATAATAATTAACGAGGTTAGGGCAGCACTTAATGCGGGTGCTGATGTTGTCCAATTCGATGCGCCAGACATACTCCAGTTCGACGTGTATGGCGAGTATAACCCCCCCGATAAGAGTAAGGCTAAGGAGCGTGTTAGGAGGGCTGTGGAATTGAATAACGAGGTCCTCTCTAAATTACCTGCTGAGCATCTCGAGATCCACTCCTGCTGGGGAAATTTCAATAACTCCCAGTTCAATACACTTGGTCATTATGATGATGCGTTGCCCGAGCTCTACGATCTAAAGGTGGGTGTTCTCGGACCCTTCGAGGTATTTGATGGTATTAGGGATTTCGAGGAACTAAAGTACTTCAAACAGTACGCGGTACCAAGGGATAAGAAGTTGGCGTTGGGAATCGTCAGTGTTAAGTCAAGGAATGTGGAGCCAGTGGAGGTCATTAGGAGGAGGTACGAAGCAGCGCTGGAGGTGGTCAGTGGTGACCCGGGTAAGTTAATCGTAGCTCCAGGATGTGGTTTTGCCTCAAGTGCCACAAACCCTGTGCAAACCCTTGAATCTGCAAGACGAAAGTTGAGGAACATGGTGCTCGCGGTAAAGGGTTCCCAATGACTTAATATACTCAGGATAAACTTACTATATTCCGTTTAAGATAAATTAAATACCTGCCTAGATTTCCACTACCTAGGAGGGAATTTCATATGCAATTAGTGAAGCCGTGGTACGACCCTAAGGAGTACAAAAGGATTAGGATTGATGAGGCTAAGATTAAGTTAGAACTTGCTAAGAGATTCCTTAGCGAGGGATTGATCAGAAACGCTGCTGGCAAGGCGTTTCAGGCGTGGAAGGCCCTAGTGGCCGCATTGGCTGTTGACAGGAGGGATGAGTTGAGCAAGGTCTTTAGTGGTAAGGTTAGGTTGAGGGGGGGTAGGAGAGAGCGTGTTGATAGGGTTGATTGGGTAATAGCGGTTATGCCGACGAGTTACCTGAAGGATGTGGCAATGATCATCGGCGGCAGGGTTGACCTACTCACGGATAAGGCCTTATGGATCTATCAGTACCAATACAATGGACCTGACCCTGAAAGGGTCCTTAGCCCTTACGGAGATGATGATTCTGCTAGGAGAGATATTGAGACATTAATTAGGGGGGGGATGGAGGACATTCTACGTAGCATTGGTCAATGAAATACTTAAAACGTGATTTCTGACTTAACCCTGTGTATCGCAGGGAGTTACTTGGGGCTGGAAGTATTGATAAGATTAGTTATACGTCATCGATCATTGATGATTCCGAGATTTTTAAGTACGTGATAATTACTCTCATTGTTCATGTTAACGAGCTTGAGAGGGTTGGCGTTATTAATAATGATGTGGCTGGGAGGATTAGGGATGCCCTCAGGGATATTTGGCGTGGTGGTTATGAACCAGGCAGGCTTGTTGGTTATGAGGATGTGCATGAGTACATCGAGGCAGAATTAATCAGGAGATTGGGCAGCATAGGTGGTTGGGTCGGCATTGGTAGGTCTAGGAATGACCACGTGACAACGGCAATTAGGCTTAGGCTTAGGAGGGCTTTACTCGACTTAATACTCACCACGCTTAAGCTCAGGGAGGTCGTTCTGAGCAAGGCCGTTGAGGAGTATGATAAGGTGATAATAGGCTCAACCCATAGGCAGCCAGCCCAGGTAACGACGCTTGGTCACTACATGCTTTACCTAGACGACCTATCCAGGGACTTCCTCAGCGAGTTAATGCATGTCTACGAATTAATCAATAGGTCGCCACTGGGCTCAGGCCCGCTTGCTGGTACCATGGTTAGTATTGACAGATTTAGGGAGGCTGCAGAACTGGGTTTTGATGGTGTTGTTGATAATACAATATATGCGACGGGCTCCAGGTACTTCGTAATATCCGCGGCCTCGGTGGTAGTTAATTACCTGGTGGAGGTTGGCAGGTTCATTAATAACCTTGAGATGTGGTTGATGCCCCCCCAGCTAAGTTACGTGAGTGCTGACCCGAGTCACCTCGCCACGAGTAGTATCATGCCGCATAAGAGGAACCCAGCCACCCTGGAGGTTTTTAGGGCTAGGATTGGGGGGGAGGCCGTGGGGGGGCATTTGATGGCCATGTACTCGATACTTAGGCCCGTAGAATCTGGCTATCAGCTTGACCTGCAGGAATTGACTAGGCACCTATGGCTTATTATTAAAATAGCCCTTGAGGGCCTCTCGATATTCATGGATTTCATCAACAGCATTAAGGTTAATGAGGAGGGTGTTAAGGAGTCACTGGGTAAGTACGTGGTTACGGCTGCTGAGTATGCAGAGACCGTATCGATGAGGGAGGGTAGGCCGTTTAGGGACGTGTATAGTGAGGTCGCTAGGGAGTTGAGGAGCGGCATTAAGGTTGGCCTTGATGTTATTGAGTCACTAATGAAGCCTGTACATGGTTCATCAAATCCACGTTCGGTTATTGAGAATGCTAAGGCCAGGCTTGGTGAGGTTAGGGAGTTAATGGCTAGGGTTAATTCAATAATGGGTAGGCTTAATGAAATTGAGAATAAACTACTTGGTTACTAGCTAATTTCGGTCTCAAGCAATTCCTCGATCACGTATTTACCACCACCTCTCAACCACTCAAAGGCTCTCGTTAGCTCAAGCCCGAGGCTTGGGTGTAGTATTATTGGTGTTGCGGTATCCGCAGCCAGTCTACGTGTGGCATAGTCCTTATTCATAGTATCGCCCCCCCCAGTCATGAGTATATCCACGGAGCCTTGTTTAAGCATGGCCCTAACCTCCCCCCCAGTATCGTCTAAAACCGTGAGCCACCTGCTCAGGCGATTTCTTATTTCGTCGATTGCCTTAACGTATTGCTCATCGTATGTATAAACCAGGGCGTTTTTACTTGGGATTCTCGATGGCGTGGTCGATAACCAGGCCTTAAGTAATGCCTCCTCAAAGGCCTTACCACTCGATGCCACCTCACCCGTACTATACATCACAGGCCCAAGCCTCGGGTATGAACCCCCCCTAACCCTACTCCAGGCGAATTGACTTGCCTTAACCCACCAGCGCCTTGGCCTAAGCACGATGAATTCCCTATCCATGCCCAGGCCACTTAATGCAGCCTTTACGGACAAATTCATTAGGTTAACACCAGTGGCCTTGCTGGTGAAGGGCATTGACCTACTGGCCCTCACGTTAGCCTCAATCACGTATAGCTTATCCCCCCCGGCAATGAACTGTATGTTGAATGGCCCAACAATGCCTAATGCCTTAGCGATTCTCAATGAGCCTCGGCCATTCTAATTCTCCAATTGTCATCTAACCTATAATCAACACCTCTCGGTGGTATTACCATGGTACTATCGCCGGAGTGCACGCCAGGTGGTTCTATGTGTTCCACGGGCACAACGATCACGGAATTACCATCACCAACACCATCAACCTCAGCCTCAATACCATCACCGATGAATTTGGACACAACCACGGGGGGGTGCTCGGGGGGGCTTATCCTAGCTGCCTTATTAACGTAATTGAGTAGTTCCTGCCTATTCCTGGCAATGCCCATGTACGTACCACCAAGCACATAACTGGCCTAACAATTACTGGGTAATCAAGCCACCTCTCCACAAGCCCTATCAACTCCTCAATAGTTGATGCGTAGGCCCAGGGTGGTTGGTCAAGGCCTAACTCATCGAGTAATTTCGAGAACTTGGACCTATCCTCTGCCAGATCCACGGACTCCGGTCTCGTGCCCAGTATCCTGACATTCTCAATTAGCCAGGACCTAGCCTTGCCATAGAGTCTCTGTCCAATCTGGCCCCCCCAGCCCATAGCACCACGAACTTGGGCCTCTCCTTAATTAGTATGTTCCTTAGGGTTTCTGGGGGTTAATTGGTCGAAGAAGAGTTTATCCGCGAAGTCCCAGTCCGTGGATACGGTCTCTGGGTTGTAATTCAACACCCCAACCCTGTAACCAAGTCTCTTAAGCATGAGTACTGTATTAACCACGGACCAATCAAACTCAACACTAACGCCAATCCTAAAGACACCGGCGCCCGTGACTACGACATCAACGCCAGGCCCTGCATCATCATCAACCTCACCACCATGCGTTAAGTATAGGTAGTTCGTGGCCGCAGGCCACTCCCCGGCTAAGGTATCGATTTGTTTAATCACGGGTAATTTTTTCTCCGGTTCATTGCCAAGAGCATTCCTTAGCTGTTCCTCGCTAAAACCGAGTATGTAGGCTTCCTCAAGCGGTAATGGTTCGCCCCTCCTTAATCCCTCGTAGAAATCCACAACCCTCTTAATCGCGTATAGGAAGAACTTGTCAACGCCGGTCCACTCATTAATATCATCAACGGAGAAGCCCTCCCTAAGAAGCACAGCCGCGTACAGGAACCAGTAGGGCTTCCTCTCCTTAACCATTTTCACAGCCTCTTCAATACTTGCCTCATGGTATATCCTACCACCCACGAGGCCTGGCTCACCAATGTCAAGCATCCTCACTGCCTTCTGCCAAGCCTCCTCAAGCGTCCTCCCAATGCCCATGACCTCGCCAATACTCATCATTTCAGGGCCCAGGGGGGGCTCATCAATGCCAAACCTATCGCTCTCCCACCTCGGTATCTTAACTACTATGTAGTCAAGGCTTGGTTCAAAGGCGGCCACGGTCTTGCCGGTCACCTTATTAATCAACTCACTTAGCCTATAACCAAGCGTCAGCTTAGCCGCTATATACGCCAGTGGGTACCCCCCCGAGGCCTTACTCGCCAGGGCGCTTGATCTACTCATCCTTGGGTTTGTCTCTATTACGTACATCTCCGGGCCCCCCCTGGGATTAATAGCAACCTGCACGTTGCACTCACCGACTAGGTTTATCGCGTTTGCAACGCCAATGGAGATTAACCTAGCCCTCTGGTACTCATCATTTGTTAATGTTAGGCAGGGCGCAACAACCACTGAGTCGCCCGTGTGCACGCCCATGGGGTCTATGTTCTCCATGCAAACCACGGCCACTGACTCCCCCCCATACTGATCCCTCATGACCTCGAACTCGATCTCCTTCCAACCGCCTATGTACTTCTCAACGAGAACCTCCTTAATCTCGCTCATGGCCAATGCCTTATGATACTTATTAACTAACTCATCATCGCCATGTGCAACGAAGGCACCTGCACCACCTAGGTTAAAGGATACCCTGGCAAGCACTGGGTAGCCCAATTCCCTGGCCGCTGATAAGGCCTCCTCAAGTGAGTACGTGGTCTTTGATGGTAGTACCGGTATCCCATACTTACTCATTAGGTCTTTAAACAATTGCCTACTCAGGGCTGACCTAACGCCATCTATTGGCGTTCCCAGAACCCTAATGCCATACTTCCTAAGAATTCCTAAATCGTTGAGACTTATGCACGCCGACAACGCTGTCTGGCCACCGAAGCCGCAGGCAATTGCATCAGGTCTTTCCTTCTCAATAACCATTTCCAGGAACTCAGGCTTTATGGGCATCAGGTAAACCCTATCTGCAAATACACGCGTTGTTTGTACTGTGGCAACATTTGGATTAACGAGGACCGTAGTTAAGCCCTCCTCCTTATACGCCTTAAGCGCCTGTATCCCCGAGTAATCGAATTCCGCAGCCTCCGCAATCTTAATGGGGCCGCTACCAATCACTAGGACCTTCCTAACGTCCATGGTTGATCACCATCCTCGCGAACTCATCAAAGACCCAATTAGCGTCTAAGGGGGCCGGGCTTGGACTCGGGGTGGAACTGCGTTGTTAGTATTGGCAATCTATCATGAATCAGCCCCCCCTCCACCGTATTATCATCAGGCTGTATAGCCCATACCCTGAAACCTGTGCCCTTTATGCTCTGTGGGTCAATGGCATATCCATGGTTGTGGGTCGTTATGTAGACCCTATTCCTAATTAGGTCCAGTACTGGTTTATTGATTGCCCTATGCCCATACCTCATCTTGTAGATCCTAGCCCCCCCAACGCCTAGGGCAATTACCTGGTGTCCTAGGCATATCCCTAGGGTTGGTTTTCTATCCCTAATCACATCGGTAACAACATCGCTTAAATAGGTCAGTAGGTTTGGGTTGCCAGGGCCATTACTAAGGAGGATTCCATCACAGTCATTTAAGGCGTTCTTCCACATGTGGCATGGGTACCTAACGACCCTAAAGCCCCCCCTGTTTAGTAGGTTCCTTACAATACTCATCTTAACGCCGCAGTCAATAATACCAATGCAGGGCTTATCATCATCGCCATACTTAATCGGCGTACTTGGCGAGACTAATCTCGTGAAATCAACATCATCATACCTAGGCGCATCCCTAAGAAGCTTTACGGCCTTATTTACATCATCGGCTATCGCACCCATCATTACGCCAACCTCCCTTAGCTTAACCGTTAACGCCCTGGTATCAATCCTATAAATGCCTGGTATACCCTCCTTCTTAAACCACTCGTTAAGGCTCATGATCGACGTGTAGTGACTGGGCATTGTTAAGTCAAAAATAACAGCGCCACTCACCTGAATTGAGTCGCTCTCCCACTGGTCTGGCGATGTGCCGTAATTACCTATTAATGGGCTTGTGAACACGAGTATTTGCCCTCTATATGATGGGTCCGTCAAGGATTCCGGATAACCAACATTAGCTGTTGTAAACACTACCTCGCCAACAGCATCGTTATTAGCGCCAAAGGCATAGCCACGGTACACGCTCCCATCCTGAAGTACGAGGTACCTCCTCAAACCGAATCATTCACACGGGCTTGTTATAAATATTTTATAAGCTTTGCCCTTAAGACATTTACAGTACCGTATTGGATACATAATGTATATATACTTGCTCAAAACAAGACTTCAATGCGCGGTTTTTCCCAATCAATAACCTTCCTAAGGGAGAGCCCCCCCACGAGGAGAATCGACGCTATCAGGGAGAGACTAAAGCGAGAGAGAAGGGATATCATAAACCTATCTGCCGGTCAACCGGGTCTACCGCCACCAATTGAGATAAGGTCCTTACTGGCTAAGCAACTGGTTGAGGATAACAGCATGGAACTTACGGATACACACCGAGCCAGGGTATTATTGAGTTAAGGGAAGCCGTTTCTGAGGATTTAAGAAGACTTGGTAGCATTGATGTGAGTCCAGATAATGTAGTGATCATAGCGGGTGGTCAGGAGGGCATATTTGCAACGTTCATGACGATCCTAAATCCAGGCGATGAAGTTGTTCTCCTGGACCCCCCCACGTACTTCGGCTACAAACCAATTATTGAGTACTTCGGTGGTAGGGTAAAAAGGATTGGTTTGAGTATGGATGACGGATTTAAGATTGATATTGAGAAACTTAAGGAGTTAGTAACCAATAAGACGAAGGCTTTGGTAATAGTATCTCCAGACAATCCAACGGGTAATATTATCGATAAGAACACCGCCAAGGCCATAGCCGATCTAGCCATGGATAGGGACTTCTGGATAGTGTCCGATGAGGCATATAGGACGTTAATTTACGAAGGTGAACACGTATACATATATAAATATGCGCCTGACCACGTAATCTCAATAAATACATTCTCGAAGGATCCAGGAATACCAGGTTGGAGGTTGGGCTTCATCTACGGACCAAGCGATGCAATACCCAAGTTGAAGCTAGCCGCTGAGGAGATGACATACTGCCCACCCGTTATTGCCCAGAAGTTCGTGGCCGCGTACCTCAGGTCCGAGGCCAGGATGAAGCACCTTAAGTACATAATCGAGGAGTATAGGTCAAGGAGGGACGCTGCAGTTGAGGCATTGAGGGTGTACTTGCCCGAGTCCAGGTTTATTGTTCCAAAGGGCTCCATGTTCATCTTCGTTGATTTATCGAGGTATATCAGGGATTCCGAGAAATTTGCTGAGTTGCTTCTTGAGAAGTATGGTGTAACCGTGATACCAGGCACGTACTTCAGTGACATTTATAGATCAGCGATTAGGATATCCTTCGTGGTAGAGAGCATTGAGAGAATACGCATGGGCATTGAGAGGATTAGTGAGGCCGCTAATGAATTAAGAGGCTTGTTGTAGCTTTCGCTTCTAAATATTAAACCGATGTTTTCATTATGGCAATATTTATAATATTGATAACCAGCCACTTAATGATGCTAATAATAGTGAAGGTGGGTGGGTCCGTAATAAGGAAGGGGGGGTTGATAACCTCGTTAAGGAAGTACCTGGTTTAATCAATAATGGCCATAGGGTGATTCTAATTCATGGTGGTGGTTACTTCATAAATGAGCTAATGGAGAGAATGGGGGCTTAAGCCCAAGTTCGTAACAAGCCCCAGCGGGGGGGTTACGAGCAGGTACACAGATCAAGAGACTTTGCGTGCCTACGTCATGGGTATGATGTACCTAAATAAGGACTTGGTGAGTAGGTTGCAAGGCGTTGGGGGGGTTAACGCCATCGGGCTTTCTGGAGTTGACGGTGGCCTACTGAGGGCTAGGAGGAGGGAGTCGATGATAATAATTGATGAGAGGGGGGGTAGGGAGAGGGTTGTTGATGGTGGTTACACAGGTAAGATAGAGAGTGCGAATAAGGACTTCATAATGAAACTACTTAATGATGGTTTCACGCCGGTGATAGCGCCAATAGCCATGGATAATAAGACTGGTGGTCCATTAAATGTTGATGGAGACCAAGCACTCGAGATACTCTCACTCTTCTTAATGCCTAAATACGCGGTGATTCTTACGGATGTTGATGGTGTTCTCATAAATGGAAAGGTCATTAATAGGGTAAGCGCCGCTGAGGCGCAGGATTTGTTTAAGAATCCGGAGGTTAGGGGGGGTGGTATGAAGAGGAAGGTCTACACGGCGGCCCAATTGGCCAGTAAGGGCGTATATGCGATAATCTCCAATGGCGTGATCGATAAGCCAATCATGTCTGCAATTAATGGTGTTGGCACTCACGTAATCCCAACAGGTAATTCCTGAGAATATATATCCTGCCCATTGACTTATAAAACCTCCTGCTATTAGCCGCAATGCTTAAATAGCTATATTCACGTAGTAACGTGATGCCAACAAAGGTTTCCTGCCAGGTCTGTGGGGGGGCAGACATAGAAATACCAGATGATGTACTTGATGGTGAGTTGGTCAGCTGCCCAAGTTGCGGTCAGAAGTACCAAGTGGTTATTCAGAATGGCTTAATACAGTTGAAGCTGATTAAGGTTGAGGAGGAGGACTGGGGGGGTGAATAATTGCTGAGGGGGGGTGGTTCTGATTGAAGTCGTACACTTCCTCTACGATGCCATAAGGCTTGACGAGAAGCTGCTCATTAGGGAGTTCGATAATTTAGGCATTAATTATAGGCTTGTGAGTGCTGAGGACTTAACCTTTGAGTTTCCTGGAGCTAATGAGGTTGCCACAGCATTTATAAGGACTGTCAGTCAGCACAGGACTCAATTATTATCGCAATTGTATGAAGCCATTGGTGGTAAATCAATAAATCCCTACATATCAATAATGATTGGCAATAACAAGGCGGTCACGCTGGCTATACTCAATCGATTTGGTGTTCCAATACCAAACACTATAGTGGCCTTATCCAGTGAGTCCGCGATGAAGGCCCTAGGCGTTGTTGGGTCCCCCCCGGCCATTGTTAAGCCTGTCCACGGTTCCTGGGGAAGACTCGTAAGCCTAGTGGGTAGTAGGGAGGATCTAATGCTCCTCGCAAGGCATAGAAGTTCCATGGAGAATCCCCCCCAGTATGAGACGTATCTAGTTCAGGAGTTCATTAGGAAGCCCGGTAGGGACATTAGGGTGACTGTGGTTGGTGACGAGGCGGTGGCAGCGATTTATAGGTATGCGGTTAATGATGATTGGAGGACGAACACCGCGAGGGGGGGTGGTAAGGCGGAGGCCGTGAGGATTGATCCGGAGCTTGAGGACATAAGTGTCAAGGCTACTAGGGCCGTTGGTGCTTACTACGCTGGTGTTGATGTTGTTGAGTCTGACGGTGGTTATAAGGTCCTGGAGGTCAACACAGTGCCTGAGTTCAAGAATGTGCAGAGGGTGACAGGTGTTAATGTGGCTAGGCGAATAGCGGAGTTGGTAATGGGCATTGTTAAGAGGGGGGGTTGACGATGTTCAGTGACGAGGCCAAGTTAAAATTACTCATGGAGGCCCTGAACATTTACTCACCCACGGGTGATGAGCATGAGTTGGCGGAATTCCTTACGGAATTACTAATTATGAATGGTTTTGAGGCTAGAATTGACGAGGTTGGTAATGTAATCGCCATTAAGGGTGATGGAGAGCCCGTCCTATGGCTTCATGCTCACATGGATACGGTGCCTGGCTTCATAGAGGTTAGGCGTGAGGGTAATAAAATCATTGGTAGGGGGGCCAGCGATGATAAGGGCCCGTTAATGGCCATGTTGCTGGCATTCATGGAGAGCGAATTGAGTAGAGGAACTCTCGTGCTTACGGCCGTCGTACATGAGGAGGGTGATAGCCTAGGCACTAGGTATTTGATAAGTGGTAATCACGTGCCGAGGCCCACGGGTATTATTGTTGGTGAGCCTACGGGGGGGATTGATAAGGTGGTTGTCAAGTACAGGGGGGGCGGTACTAGGCTTGAGGTTAATGTGAGGACTAGGGGGGGCGGCCATGCATCAAATCCAGACCTGGGCTCTAACTCCATACTCATTGCAATGAATGTGTACAGGGATTTGTGGAATACGTTAATGGCTGGTACATCCTACGAGAACTTTCTCGTGACGCCAACAATAATGAACTGCGGCGAGGCCGAGAACATGATACCAAGTAACTGCAGCTGATACTCGACGTTAGGATACCACCTGGGAAATCATGTAAGGATGTTGAGGCGGGAATTAATGAGTTACTGGGTAAGTATGGAGGATTAATCACCATAAACATGAGGTGGTGCACTGAACCCGTCGAGGTTTCAATCAATAATACAAGCGCTAGGGCAGTGTCTAGGGCAATAATTAAGGTATTAGGTAAGGGACCCACCCCCCCGGCCAGGAAATGGGGTACAAGTGATATGAATGACCTGGCATTATTGACAAAGAACATGGTTGCGTATGGGCCTGGCGATGGAGCGTACTCACACTCGTTTGAGGAATACATATTTGTTGAGGATTACCTTAGGGCCATAGATATATATAAGCAGGCGATAGTTGAATTTATGAATATTTATAAATAGTATTGTTTTTTAAGCCATATTTATTATTAGGGGGTAAAATTTATAAATTATTTATTTTACGAAAAACCTGGGTGGTTCTAATTGAAGCACTTAACAACCAGGGTTCACTAGCCCGGGAAAATAATGAGTCGTTAATACGACTATTGAAGCACGAGGGTATTGAGTACAAGGAGTTGGAGTATGCTGATCTTAATCAATGGCCCTTACCGCCTAGGTTAATAACTGATGGGATTAATATCGATCCAGAACCACCTGGGCGCTTATTCATAACCGACACGACGTTTAGGGATGGGCAACAAGCCTTCTACGTTTATTACTCAATAAATGATGCTGTTAAATTGTTTAGGTTATTGGCTGATTTAGATAATGGAAGCGGCAAAATAATTAGGAGCGAATTCTTCCTATACACTGGTAGGGATAGAGAGCTTGTTAAGGCAGTTAGGGACTTAGGCCTTGAATGGCCCAGGGTAATTGGTTGGGGGGGGCAGGGCTAGGGTTGAGGATGTGAGGCTCGTTAAGGAGGCAGGCCTTGATGAAATGGTTATGTTAATGTCGATATCTGACATACACATTAGGTATAAGTTCAATTCCACGAGGGATAGAGTCGTGGCTAAGTACCTAGAGGTTGCGGAGTACGCGTTGAGGGAGGGTATTAGGCTTAGGTGCTCCCTTGAGGACGTGACCAGGTCTGACGTGGTCGGCTTTGTAATACCCTTTGTGGAGAAGCTACTTAAGCTTGGGGGAGAGGTATGGCGTTGAGATCACGATAAAGCTACCAGACACAACAGGCGTTGGCGTACCCTACCCATTCGCGCCACTGCCCTATAGCGTACCAAAGCTCGTGTGGGTCCTTAGGAAGGTGTTGGGAATACCCAGCGAGTCCCTGGAGTTCCATGGTCATGGCGATTACTACATGGCAGTACCCAACGCAGTCGCTGCCTGGCTTTACGGTGCGTCCATAAACAATGGAACGCTATTGGGCATTGGAGAAAGGGCTGGTAATGTGCCATAGAGGCCTTGGTAATTTGGTATGCCAGGCTTAGGGGGGGTTCCTTTGATGGAATGAATCCCAGGGTGATTAGTAAGATAGCCGAGGAATTCCGAAGTCTTAATTACCCAGTGCCGAGGTATCAACCACTGGTTGGCGAGAATGCCTTTACAACAGCAGCGGGTATACACGTCGATGCTCAACTGAAGAATCCAATGACGTATCTATCAATGGATCCCACCGTAATTGGTCGCGAGGCGAATATATTGGTTGGGCCGTACTCAGGCAGGTCATCGATAGAGTACTGGCTAAAGAAGCGTGGTATAGAACCAACACCGCAACTCATTGATGCGGTCTATAAGAGGATCATGCATCTTTACGATAATGGCTTAAGGAGGGAGCCGTTAGGTGATGAGGAATTGAATAACATACTTAATGACATCATGATGAGTCTGACAGGACAGACCTAAGAGCCCTAACCGCTGTCTCTAAATCATCATCAGTTATGCAGTAAGGTGGTAGTAACCTCACGGTAGTCCCACCAGCAACACTCGCCAGTAGTCCAGCACTCATTAATTTATCAATGTACGGATCAGCCCTCTTCTTAAGTTCAATACCCATCATAAGTCCCATGCCCTTAATTCTCAAGACTGTTTTCAAGCCATTAAACTCATCCTCTAGTATCCTCATTAACTTATCACCCATAGCCCTCGCCCTATCAGGCACATCCTCATTAACCAGGACCTCAACCCCCTGCCCTAGCCGCAGCCATAACGAGTGGATTACCTGCGAAGGTACTACCGTGCTCCCCAGGTTCGAAAACGTCACCGAACTCCCTCCTAACGACTGCCACTCCGATTGGTAACCCACCGGCTATTGACTTACCCGCTGTGAATATGTCAGGCTCTACGCCGTAATTCTCAAAGGCCCAAACACGCCCAGTCCTGCCAAACCCGGTCTGGACCTCATCAAATATAAGCAACACATTCCTCTCCCTCGTCACCTGCCTAAGGGCCCTTAGGAACTCAGGCCTTGCTGGGTTAACACCGCCCTCGCCCTGTATTGGCTCAACAATCACAGCTGCTAAATCCTCAGTCACCAACTTATCCACCTGGTCAACCACGTTGAATGGTGCGAACCTGACCTTATACGGCATTGGTTCGAAGGCCCTCCTATACTTCTCATTACCGGTTACCGAGAGGGAACCCATCGTCCTGCCATGGAATGAGTTCAGGAATGCCAGGAACTCAGCCTTTTTAGTAATTTTCCTCGCTATCTTAAGGGCGACCTCCACGGCCTCGGTACCGCTATTCTGTAGGAATACCTTGCCGAAACTACTCGGTACGACCCTCATGAACTCCCTAATGAACTCGGCCCTCGTCTCGTTATAGAAGGTCAGTGGTACCGTGATTATTTTATCAAGTTGGTCCTTGATGGCGTTTATGATCCTTGGATTCCTATGGCCGAGGAATGCAACGCCAAAGCCCGTGTGCATGTCCAGGTACTTATTATTGTTTGAGTCCCAAACATACTGCATGTAGCCCTTGACAATGTTTATGGTCTTCTTGCTGTAGTACCTAGCCAGGTACTCATCCTCAAACCTAAGTAGGTCATTGCTCATTGAGTGATCACCTCCTGGCAGTATTTATCACATACTCAGCTATTTTACGCGCAATATTAATGCCCGAGACGCTCATGAGGCCCTTAAACTCAGGTATTGCGTTGACCTCATTAACCATGTAACCAGTCTCATTGCTATATAGTAGGTCGACGCCTGCGTAATCAAGGTCAAGGGCCTTCACGGCCTTAATGGCAATTTCATAAGCGTCTGCACTAAGCTTGAGTGCGTGAGCAACCCCACCCCTGGCAACGTTACTCCTCCAATCACCTGGGCTTGGTTTCCTAACCATCGACGCAACCACCTCATCACCAATTATAAAGACTCTGTAGTCAGTACCATCGCCAATGAATGGCTGAATCATGGCAATCTTTGAGTAGGCATCACCCACGGCCTTATGCCTAAGCAACAGTACTAACTCATCGTGATTGCCCACTAGGCTTACGAGTCTTCCCCCCCAGGAACCGTGGACAGGCTTAACAATGGCCGGATAATTAACACCATCATACTGCGTATCCACCGATAGTAAGAGCCTTGTTGGGACGGTGGGTATACCTGCCTTAGCCAATGTTGAGATGGCAATGGCCTTATTCCATGAATTCTCTATGGCCAGTCCCTTATTAATAGTCTTAACACCCTGGATGTTTAGAATACGGGCAATTAAACCCGCCTTCGTATGGCTCATGGACCTCACGAGGACTATGCCGAGGTCATCACCCCCCCCTCATTAAGGTTAAGAGATATGTTATCAATATTCACTAGAGCAACGTTGGCGCCAAGGTCCCTAAGCTCCCTAAGTATTAGCCTTTCCTCAATTCTCATTGTGTCATAAAGTATGGAAACCGTTCCATCACTCCCACAGGTTACCCACTAAATACACTATATAAACATTTCCTTTACTAACAATAACACGTTTATAACCCCTGCAATAGTAAAGAAAATATTTAAAAGTCTCATTGCTACGGTAAGCACAGGTGGTGGTCATTGAAGCAGGAACCACGGTCAACCAAGACATCACGCTTGTACTCAGTAAGTACGGTCCAGTAGAGCAGAAAATACACAATGATCTAGTAAATAGGGGCTTCAGGGTTACCATAATAAATACTAGAGATGATGAAGTGAAACGCGGGAATAGCAAGGCTGTGCTGCTCCTCGATGATACCTTTGAGGCCCTCGTAATATCCAGCTTGTTTGAGGATACGTTAAATCCACGTGGCGCCTACGTGCTAGCTATTAACAGAGCCGCACTGTTTAGGGAACTCTCCAGGCTGGGTTACCCAACGCCCGAGATAAGTGTTGCGTTAAATCCCAACGTGGTTGGTAAGGTAATTAGGGGGGGGCTTGGCAGGGCTTACTTGGCTACACCATCACCGGCGTTAAGTCTCGATGGTTTAGTAACCACGTGGGAAGGTGGTAAATCAGTGGCTGAGCATAGGATGTACATGGCTAATCCGCTGGCCAGAATTAACATGGTTATTAAGGCGCCAGACAAAATCATTAACGTGCAAGTCATCGGTGATGAGTGTATTGGTTGCGGCGACCTAAAGCCCTGGGTTTTGAAGCTTTCAAGGAACATTGGGTGCATTATGTGTACGTACACAATAGGCGCCTATGGTAATGAGCACCTAATCCTTGGTGTAGAACCCAGGATTGAATTAACAATGGATGTCGTGAATAACGTGGTGAACACAATAGCGAGGTGGTTCAATGGTGAGTGGTAAGTACAAGGCATGCGTCGTAGGGGGGGCCAGCGGGGGGGTCACCGGCGGTGAGTTACTTAGGTTATTGCTTAACCACCCGGGTATTGAACTTGCCTGCGCAACCTCGAGGGAGTTTAAGGGCGAGTACATATTTAGGGTTCACCCAAACCTTAGGGGGGGCAGGACAAACCTAACTTTCAGTGACTCCACGATTGACGCCATACTCAAAAAGGAGGTTGACGTAGTATTCCTGGCGCTGCCACATGGCAGAGTATTGAGTGGGTTCCAAAGCTCTACGAGGCTGGACTAACCGTGATTGACCTATCCGCGGACTTCAGGCTTAAGGACCCAAATGCCTACGTTGAGTGGTACGGGTGGGAGAAGCCACACCCATACCCAGACCTACTTAAGAAGGCCGTTTATGGGCTTCCCGAGTTACATAGGGAGGAATTAAGAAACGCCAAGTTAATAGCCGTGCCTGGGTGCATGGCAACCGCAGCCATAATATCCCTAGCACCTATGGTGAAGGCTGGTCTCGTGGATACTGAGAGGATTGTGGTTGATGCGAAGATATCGAGCTCAGGCGCCGGCGCACACGCGCCCAGGCTCGACCTACACCCCCTTCAGGACATACGTGATTAGGCCCTACGAGGTTGTTCACCACAGGCACACGGCAGAAATAGAGCAGGAACTAAGCCTACTAATTAATAAGCAGGTACGCGTAGCATTCACCCCACACGCCGTAGACCTAGTCAGGGGGGGGATACTAACCACGGCACACGCGTGGTTAACGAAATCTGTGCAGGAGCCAGACGTGTGGAAGCCATTAGGGCCATGTACAGTAATGAACCATTCATCAGGATTGTTAAGGATAGAGCAGGCTTTCAGAGGTATCCGGACGTTAAGTACGTGATAGGGTCGAACCTGGTTGACATAGGCTTCGAAATAGACAATAGGTTAAACAGGCTTGTGATCCTAGCCGCAATAGACAACCTAATGAAGGGCGCGTCAGGACAGGCAGTGCAGGCAATGAACGTGGCCCTAGGCTTCCCCCCCGAAACAACCGCACTAGAACATGTTCCACTCTATCCCGTTTAGCACTAATTAAAGCACAAACTACTTTTTAAGTAAGGCTTTATACTGAGTGTAGAGTGATTTCGACAACGTCAATACCTAAGAGCTTAATTAATGAGACCATGAAGAGGGGGTATTGACATAATATCAAAGGTATTAAACCTAAAAGTGAACGGTCTAAGGTTCACCTTGAGCTTGCCGAGAGGTTCCTGAGGGAGGGCGTTGAATTGGTCAGTAGGGACCCCCCCGTGCAGGCAAGCGAGAAGCTCTACAAGGCCGCCGAGGAGGCCATCAAGGCGATGGCCATAGCCCTAGGCCCAGGGAGGTAAACAACAACGTTGCTATTCGACGCCGTGAGCTCAATAAGTAGCAAGCCCAATAGGGGAGGTTAGGCTTTGGTGGGGGGGTAGGGCGTGGTTTCTGCATATGGAAGGATTCCATGAGGCAAGGTTGAAGCGAGGCAGATTAGGGAGGATATAGGATACGTGGAGGACTTGGTAAAACTTGCAAGAAGTATTGTGAAATAGCACCATTAGGTCCTTGATGCATCGCCTTTACCAGTCCTGGCGAGGCTACTCCTATATTCAAGGCTATGTTTTGCCAACTCCTCGAGTGCCTCGGGGTTTTTCCTGATCAACTCCTCAACAATCGATAAGTATCTAGCGACTCTCACGGCATTCGGCGATATTTCTCTAAGCTCTTCGCCGTCAAGTACCACGTAGTGTCTCCTGGGTATGTCCTCATTGAGTATGTACTCAGCCTCGTTGACCGATGCGTGAAGTAATGCACAGTGTGGGCTACCATCTATCGAGACTATCATTATCGACCTCGGCCTTGACGATCGAACCATGCTCGCTATTTTACCGTAAAGCGCCGAGTGCTCACGCTCAGGACAGGCGAGCAGCACTACCTTATTCTTCGAAATCTCTTGATAGAGTTTCGGGTTTACGAAGGGTAGGCAAGCAGCGACTATCGCAACGTCAGCGCCCCCCCTTAACCTGCTAGCCTTAACCCATGTGCTCCAGACCCAAGTCTCATCCATTAGCCTCACCCTTAACTTTCTTAATTTGCTGCATCACCATGAGCATTGGGCAGTAACCGCCGCACATTGTACAACCCTTAACCCTGGGCTCCCCGTACTGCGTATACACGGCCCAGGCCCTATCTGGATCTATTAATTTGGATATCATTTCCCTCCACATAAGCCTACCCCTTAACCTACTGACCTCGTCATCCCAGGCCCTGGCTCTCCTGCCAAGCTTTATCGTGTCCGCCACGTGA
The DNA here is from genome assembly GCF_001315985.1 of Vulcanisaeta distributa JCM 11216. Lineage (GTDB taxonomy): Archaea > Thermoproteota > Thermoprotei > Thermoproteales > Thermocladiaceae > Vulcanisaeta > Vulcanisaeta distributa_E. The sequence continues at coordinate 596 of NZ_BBBI01000007.1, read as the reverse complement.
GCCGCCACTTTAAAGGCTATTACACCTTCCTCAACTTGCTTTGGCGTTGGTAAGCCCAGGTGCTCAGCAGGTGTTAGGTAGCATAGTAAGTCCGCGCCGGCTGCCCCCAGCAATTGCGGCGCCAATGGCGCCGGCGATGTGGTCGTAGGGGGGGGCAGCCACATCGGTAGGTAACGGCCCCAGGACGTAGTACGGCGCGCTATCCGTTAACTTCTTCATTAGCTTAACATCCCAAACAATCTCGTTAAGTGGTACATGTCCTGGACCCTCAACCATCACTTGAACCCCCCCGGCCTTCCTAGCCTCTTCACCAGTCTCGCCGCCTCGATTAGTTCCGCTATGTGGAACTCGTCGTGGCTGTCTGCCGTGGCTCCTGGGCGTAGGGCATCGCCTATCGAGATGATGGCGTCGTACTCCTTAAAGAGCTCAAGCACATAGTCCCACCTGGCGTAGAATGGGTTCTCAGCATTATTATGGAGCATCCAGCCAATGAGCATATCCCCCCCACCCCCCCTAGAGACGATGGGTATGACCCTATCGCTCTTCAAAGCCTTAATTGCTAATTCCCTGGTGACGGCTGCATGTATGGTCATGAA